>NZ_DLFW01000036.1 GCF_002482385.1 Dysgonomonas sp. UBA7710
CCTGTTTACAATGGATTTTTATCATAAAATAGATAAGAATGCAGATGATAAGAAACTGGTAAGGATAGGAAAAATAGTATCAGTGATTGTTGTCATTATAGCAGCCTTGTGGGCACCGCAAATCGGTAAGTTCGGTTCCATACTGAAATATTATCAGGAGATGCTGGCCTATCTGGCCCCTCCTATCGTAGCAGCATTTATTGCGGGTATTTTCAGTAAACGGGTGAATGGTCAGGGAGTATTTACAGGACTTATCAGCGGGCTTGTTATTGCTGTATTTCTGATGTTCTTTAAATCGGCTGTTTTCGGCAGTATGCACTTCCTTTTCATTGTACCGATACTATTCACATTCAGTATTATAGTTATGTATCTGGTTAGTCTTCGTTATGCTGCTCCATCAGAAGAAAAGTTGAAAGAGAATATTTTCACATTGGATGGGTTCAAAAAAGAAACGATAGAACTGAGATGTGTTAAATGGTATTCGAATTATCGGATATGGGGCATTATATTGCTTGTACTTTCGGCCATGCTCCTGATTATTCTGTCATAATTATTATACTTATATATGAATAGACACAGGCAGGTCGTAATATAGCTTGCCTGTATTTCTACGAGATATTATCAAATGAAAATAAACCTAAAACAGCCCTATTGGAACAGTGCACAATATCAAATTTTAAAATATTTTCGCTACATTGCGCCTGATATACCAGAATAACATACTCATATAAAGATGAAAGACTCTATTCATTTAAAATATCTGATAGTAAATGAAACCGATTTACTATGGGGACTGACTGTAAACTCGGTAGGCTACCAGAGCATAGAGTCTAATATGCCCTACCCGCCGGGGAATCACCCTACCAGATACTTATTTTCTACAGATAGAGGACGTATTTTGGATGAATATCAACTTTTATATATTACCAAAGGGAAAGGTTCTTACATATCCAATACATCAGGAAAGAAAGAAACACATCCGATAAACGAAGGCAATATGTTTTTGCTGTTCCCGGGTGAATGGCACAATTACATGCCTGACAAACAAGCAGGATGGGACGAATACTGGATAGGCTTTAAAGGGATTAATATCGATAGCCGTGTAAATAATGGCTTCTTCAATAAAGAAAAACCAATATATAATGTGGGACTCAACAATGAAGTTGTCCAACTATACAAACAGGCGATACAAATTGCTATTGAACAGAAATCGGGGTTCCAGCAAATGCTTGCCGGAATTGTAAACCATCTGCTCGGACTGGCATATTCTTTAGATAAGAACTACATTTTTGAAAGTTCCGAATCAGTCAATCAGATCAATAAAGCCAAGATCATTATCCTTGAAAATTTTAAAGATATAAAACCTCAGGATATAGCCGACCAATTAAATATGAGCTATTCCAACTTCCGCAAAATCTTTAAGGAATATACAGGTTTTGCCCCGTCGCAATATATTCAGGAACTAAAAATACAGAAATCCAAAGAATTGCTTACAAACACAATGATTCCTGTAAAAGAGATCGCCTATATGATGGGCTTTGAAAATCAGGAATATTTCTTTACTGCATTCAAAAAGAAAAATAATACAACTCCTATCGAGTACCGGAAATTTACGCAAGGCCCGAGAAACCAGTAAACAGAATATCATCCGGTTCTGTCATTTTTTATAATAAGACTGTCAAATTGTAAATTTATATAGACAGACAAAACTGCTATCTTTGTCAGATCCCATAAATTTTACCGTTATCCGATAGCGAAAAAGTAATGAATCCTGATTAAGTTAACTAATGATGAAGAAGATGCGAATAATACCAAGTCTGATATTAGCTGCCTTATTGTTATTTAGTGATAATATACCGGCCCAGCAATTACCTCTCCCATTTCAGGATGGCACCAATGTAAAGGTCAGGTCAACCGGTCTGGTACATAATTACCTTACTCCTACCCGCATTGTCTGGACTTCTGATAACAATAGCGAAAAATATGTAATAAATACCCGGTCTATCCTCAAACAAGGTACAGGACAAGCCGACCTGAATACCGGAACTTATCTTAGACTAATCGGCGATGATACGAATAAAGGAGGAATCATCCTCGATTTCGGCAAAGAGATACAGGGAGGATTGGAAATAATAACGTCTATAAATAATAAGAATCCGGCAGGAAAAGTACGTATCCGCTTCGGTGAATCCGTTGCAGAAACAATGAGCGATATCGGAGGTGAAGGCGGAGCGACGAACGACCATGCCATGCGTGATTTTATAGTAACTCTACCCTGGCTGGGACGGCTGACTGTAGGTGATTCCGGATTTCGCTTTGCCCGCATAGATGTTATAGATCCGGATATGGAAATTGAAATAAAAGAAATCAGTGCTGTTTTTGCATACAGGGATATCCCCTATCTCGGTTCATTCCGTTGCAATGATGAGCGCCTGAACCGGATATGGCTTACAGGTGCTTACACAGTACATCTCAATATGCAGGATTATCTGTGGGATGCTATCAAACGGGATCGTCTGGTATGGGTGGGTGACCTTCACCCTGAGGTGATGACAATCAATACTGTTTTCGGGTATAACGATGTTGTACCCAAAAGCCTTGATCTGGCACGGGATATTACACCTCTGCCTGCATGGATGAACGGTATCAGTTCGTATTCCATGTGGTGGATTATAATTCACCGCGACTGGTATCTGTATCAGGGCAACCTGGAATACCTGAAGGAGCAGCAGGAATATATGTCCCGGTTACTTAAGTTATTAAGTGAAAAAATAGATAAAGACGGAAAAGAAATACTGGATGGAAACCGTTTCCTCGATTGGCCATCGAGTGAAAATCCCGAGACCATCCATGCCGGACTGCAATCTATGATGGTGATGACATTCGAAGCAGGAGAAGAATTGAGCAGAATACTGAATGACAAGGAGAGTGAGAAACTCTGTCAATCGACCTTGAAAAAACTAAGAAAATACATCCCCGATATAACTTCGTCCAAGCAGGCGGCCTCTCTACTAGGCCTATCCGGACTTATCGCACCAGAGAAAGCGAATGATGAAGTATTGGCACAAAATGGAGTGCACGGCATGTCTACGTTTTACGGGTACTATATGCTCAACGCCCGCGCAAAAGCTGGAGATTATAAAGGGGTATTGGATAATATACGTGAATACTGGGGGGCTATGCTCGACCTTGGCGCGACGACATTCTGGGAAGATTTTGATATCAACTGGATGAAAAATGCGGCACGGATAGATGAGGTTGTACCTGAAGGAAAAGTCAATGTTCATGCTTCTTACGGCGGATACTGCTACAAAGGATACCGCCATAGCTTCTGTCATGGTTGGGCATCGGGGCCTACGACATGGCTTAGCAGATATGTGCTGGGAGTAGAACCTTTAGAGGCGGGATGTAAGAAAGTCCGGATTACACCTAATCTGGGAGATTTGAAATGGGTGGAAGGCTCTTTTCCCACTCCATACGGGGTAATTGAGATAAAGCATACAAAACAAGCTGATGGAAGGATAGAATCAGAGATTAATGCTCCTGAAGGAATCGTTGTAGTGAAATAAAATAAAGGACGGTTAAATAAAAACCGCCCTTTAATCTATAATAAAAGAGATATCGGTTATTCCACAGGCTCAGGCTGCAAATCATCTCCGGTAGGCATATCAGGCAGTCCGCCTGATGTCTTCTGTTCTTTAGAAACTTCTTTTACCAGAGTGTATTTCAACGAAGACTGATCTGCTGCAGGATGCTCTATTTTTTTGACTTTTACTTCCAATACGTATTCATATCCCGGTTCATAAACGAAACCGTCTATATTACTGTAAAAGAACTCCCAGTCTGTCTGACCGTCTTTTTTTACCAAAAGACATTTCATTGGTGCTACTCCCACACAATCACCTTGTCTGGATGCTACAGTTAATTTTTCCGTGTCTTTTGAACTACCGCAAGAACCTAAAAACAAAGCTGTTGCAAGCAGGCTTACAATTAATTTGTACATAATCTATTATTTTGAATATATTAATACCTCATTTATAAACATGCATACCACTGAAAAGGTTTATTATTCAACCATATACTCTACCTCATGGGCTTCTATCAACTGAGGTATTTCAAGTTTCTGCAACATCTTGTCCAGTACATTTTCAGGCAATTGGGATTCACGGTTACGGTTCTGATTGCGCCACACATCATATGGTTTTTCCACATAAACTATCCTTACTTTTGCACCATACAATGTAAAAAGATCGACAAGTTGCTGACGCATCAAGCGTGTAATATTGGTAGCATTCCATATAAAGTCTTGCTTTTTCCGCAAATATACACGCGCCTGTTCCTTCGCTTCCTGCACTACCCGTCCGGTCGCCGATTTGTCCGTAGGGCTGTATTTGTGCTTTCGGCGGATAGCATCGAGACTGATGACCGGTATATCCGCTTTCAATGATTGTATATAATGGTCTTTACCCATTCCCGGCAAACCTGATAGCATAGTGACTTCACATTTGAAATCATCGTAAGGTATATAACCAATATAGCCGTCTATCGTATTGAAATATTCGTACCGGGCACTTGCCGTTGGAAATTCCAGAGCTTTGTCCCAACAGCCTTCATCTTTGCAAAACATCTCAAATAAGTCTAATGACTCTATTAAAGAGCCTGCATCCTCGCATATTCTTCCGCGGGCATCAGCCTCAGCCAGCATTCTCAGATGGCGGGTGTTAGTCCTTAACGATACAGCATGAATCTTTTTGGCTGGTTCCAATTTTTCCATCAACCATAAAGGCAAGCCATGAAAGCGTACCAGTGAAACTACTTTTTCCCGGATGTGGAACGGAGTCGGAATATCTTTGAACAGAATATTTCGCGCAGTATATTCTCCTCTGCGGGCATGCCCGTTAGCTGAGATATTTCCATTGCCTTCATCTTGCGAAGTGGAACGTTTCTCTATATCGTGCATGAGAGCTGCCGCCCACAATATCTCCTGCTCCTGTCCGGATAAAGTCTGATACCGGGACATTTTCAATAATTCGTCAAGTACCATTTGTGTATGGATGGCTACATTACCCTCGGCATGGTGCGTTTTGTGTTGCACCACATTTTTCATATCTGCAACCCACGAAAATTGTTTTTCGAGCGATTGCCAATCTTTATTTTGTGTTAACTTCCAAGTCATAATCATATATTTTATTCGTTAATTATTTGCCTTTCCCAAACCAAACGGGCACGTTTCCAGTTACGGGTCCAGTGCTCTCCTGTTTTTACATGCCCTTTACGGACATATTTGAATACATTCCGAGAGAAATTGCCGATAAAATATTCCCCTGCATTACGGGTGACAACTCCTTCACGCGTACAATCTTCGCCGGTTTGCGTATCGGTGGAACCGAATACACTCGGTTGCTGTGCCCAAGCCAATATCTGCGGCTCGAGTATATCGTGCGATAAATCTTTTACCTGCTGAATATCCAATTCAGGGACAGTAGGGAAATCGAACATCGCAGAATAGAATTTCACTTCTTCCCACGACAGCCATTTGTCGAGGCAACGCACTGCAAACATGTAGTAATAAGATTCTATCCGCTTGTATTCGATAGAGTGTATTGCATACAGATTTTCGCCAAACAGTTCTATATCTCCCAAGTCCCGCTTCATAAGTTCCCAGCGTTCGCGTATCTGGTTTGTCCAAGGCGAAGTAGTAGGTGCTGCATGTGAACGGGCAAAGACGCCGAACCGGTTGAGACAGTTATTTTCTCCATCCAGTTTCTCTGTATGCACAAGGGTTTCTATCTGTTGGATATCATCCCGGTATGTATGGTTTATCCGGTCGTCGCTGGTAGTTCCGGGAGAAAACGGAAAATGATATGTACGACCATATTTCTGTGATAACATAATGTAATTGTTTTTTAAGTTCTTAGAATACAATAGCAAACAAGGCCCGTAAATTCACTTTACAGCCTTGAAAGATGCGGGAAGACTCCCGCTATGTATGCTAAACAATTACATGACATTCCGTATGAAATAGTTATAAATAATTTGTACAAAGGTAGTAACATTTATCAAGACAGCCAAATTTCAGGGTTTCGGCACAAGATTCACTCATTGAAAAATGAAATGCGCATGCCTAAGATTCAGGCATGCGCTTAACTATATCAGATTACATGTATTATTCTATATTGACAACTGAGGAGAATCCTCGTCGTCGACTTCCTCTTCTTCTTTCTCATCATCCTCGTCCGTCTCCTTAGGTGCCGGTTTTACCATAAAGCGGCTCAGCTCGAACAGGAAGTAAAGCGGTATAAAGACTACCGACAATGTGAATGGGTCGCCCGAAGGTGTAATAACAGCGGACAACACCAGAAGGCCTACTATAGCATGACGCCTGAACTTCTTAAAGAACGACCTGTTCAACAATCCCAACTGAGACAATAACCACGATACAAGCGGTAGCTCAAAGACAATCCCCATAATGAATATCAGCATCAGAAAGTTATCCATATATGAGTCGAGCGAGATAGTATTCTCTATCATCTCACTCAGCTGATAAGTAGATAAGAAGCGGAAAGTCATCGGGAAAACCAAGAAGTAACCGACAGAGCATCCTATGAAAAACATGATAGTTCCGAACAGGAATACCCACCGGATACTTTTCTTTTCATTAGCATATAGCGCAGGACTGACAAAACGCCATATCTCGAATATCAGATAAGGGAATGTGAGTATCAGTGCCAGCCAGAATGATGTGGTCATATGCCTGAAGAACTGCGATGTAAGATTATAATTTATAATCTTGATATGAAATGTATCATCACAGAAATCAGGCAGAAAAGGTACTGCTGATGTAGCATAACACAGATACTTATACAGGACAAAGTCGGCACGTGTAGGCCCCATTATCCATGTATCGTATATGTATGGCATGATAGCAAACCCAAGTATTGCGAATACGAATAAAGCGATGATAGACCGTATTAAAGTCCATCGAAGTTCCTCTAAATGATCCCAAAAGGTCATTCCTTCATTGTTCTCTTCCATAGAAAAGTACTACCTCAATCTTTTTTAGTTGTGTCGTTCCCTTCTATATCGTCTTCAATGCCTTTTACGCCTTCCTTGAAGTTTTTGATTCCTTTTCCAAGGCCTTTCATTAGTTCAGGTATTTTACGGCCACCAAAAAGTAATAGTACGACTATAGCTATAATGATGATTTCTCCTGTCCCCAGGTTTCCTAAAAACAAAAGTGTTTTCATGTTTTCTAAGTTTAAATATTAATGTAAATATGGCTATATTCCATTCATCAGTAAAAATAGCACAAATAATGTCTAGTAGACGGGATGAAATGGATATTTATTTCTTTTTTAACTATTCTTTATTTCAAATCCTGACCGACTTATGCCGGGATAAGATTTTCTTCTATTCCGGGAGTATAATATACTCTATATTCTCCCTCTTCGTTGCAGATAAACAGAGCATCCATATCGGAAAATCTTTGCACCCACTCTAATGCCTTTTCAATACCCACTACCAAGAATGCCGTAGCAAAGGCATCAGCGGTAATCGCATCTTTGGCTATAACTGTTGTTGACAACAAGTTGTGAATGACCGGAAAACCGGTTGCCGGATTTATCGTATGTGTAATCTTCTGTCCATCCTGAATATAAAACTGACGGTAATTACCGGATGTAGCGACTCCCCTGTCCGTAATTTGCAGAATGACCTGCAAATCCTGCCCCGGTATAGGATTATCTTCTGCCGGACGATCGATCCCGATCCTCCATGCTTCTCCGGCTGTATTCTCTCCTTTGAGGCGTATCTCTCCTCCTATTTCTACCAGATAATTCAAACACCCGTGCCCGTCCAGAAAATCGGCGACTATATCAGCCGAATAGCCTTTAGCTATGGCATTGGCATTTAACACTATATTCGGATTCGATTTTATAACACGCTTATTTTCTATCTTTATCTTATCCATCCCGATATATTCTTTAAGGGCATTTACCTTTTCTCTATCGGGTATATTCTTTTCGCGGGAACTAAAACCCCAGGCCCTGAATAATGGCTCGGCAGAAATATCGAATGTGCCTTCCGTTTGCCGGCTTATCTCTTTAGCCCTGTTGAAAACAGTTTCGAAGTAATGGTCAGTTTCTACATCTTCATTCCTGTTGATACGGGAAATAAGGGATGTTTCATCATATACAGACATCGACTTTTCAAAACCGGCAAGCAATAACTCTATTTCGGGCTGAAAATCACGGTCTCCGTTGTCCTGATAAATAATATTGTAACTTGTACCTTCCGCAGTTCCTTGTATGTTGTAGTAGAAAGTACCGTTGTCGGCCATTACTGCATTCATGCTTATTCGGAAAATGAGCAGGAAGTCGTTTGTTCCTGCTCATTTTTATATTTTATTTGTCGTAGCTTTCTTTTACCAACGAGCAATTCAGTAAATACTCCAAACTCTTTTTCACACTTTCGAAAGGAGTGAAATTGTATTTTTCCACTTCTACAACCAGATGTTTTGTTCCTGCTGCATCTGTATTTTTGAAGATAGCATCAAAACCTACCATACCGCTCTGTCCGAGTTCCTTATTGTCCTTGATATGCAGTAAGGTAAAGCGATTTTTATATTTATTGAAGTAATCAACCGGACTTTGTCCGCCTCTTACCACCCAGTAAACGTCCATTTCGAAGAAAACGTATTCAGGATTTGTATTTTCAATCATATAGTCGTACATCACCTTGTCTTCTATTTTATTTCTAAGTTCGAAGTCATGATTATGATACCCGTACAACATGCCGTTTTCCTTACATTTCTTACCTATTTCATTGTAGTATTCACAATAGGTCTGTAAATCCTTCAAAGTCTTTGGTGTTTCCATAGATGGAGTAACAATGTATTTCATTCCGGCAGTTTTATGTGCGGCAATACACTGATCCCACCATTTCATCGCTTCTGTGAAATCTTTAGATGCCAGTTCTTTCTCGTTAAGGCCCCGGCCGGTATGGGAAGATAATACTTTCATCCCCGCCGCCTCTATATCAGCTTTGAATTCTTCCGGCGTTTTTCCATAAAATTTGCCATCGCCGTAGCTGGCTGCTTCAACAGCAGTAAATCCCATTTCCCCGGCTTTCTTTATTGTACCGTCATAGTCTTTGGAAATATCATCCCTAAGGGAATATAATTGCAGGGCTATATCTTTCTTCGGAGGAGCCTGTTGAGTCACTGTTTCCGCTTTTGGAGAACAAGAGATCATCAATAGGAGGGCAGCTATAAAAAATGTTGTTATTTTCATGCTAATTAAATAAGATATATTTAAAAGTCAAATCCATGAAGGATATGTTCCTTCGATGGATTTGACATTATTTTAATAGAAAAAATTAGTTGCCTGATTATTAATCAAGAATCTTAATTTTGATATTACGGAACCAAACATCATCTCCATGATCCTGGAATCCGATATAACCTTCTCTGTTAGTTCCACCAAGATTGTTCAGTAATTCGAAAGCCAAAGGCCATTTTTCCTGACTGAATTTACTTGCTTGCAACAATTCTGTCCATTGAGGAGTCCACAAATGGTACTCAACTACGTTTTCGCCATTTTGTCCGTGAACAACAGTTCCTTTATATACCATAATCTTACCTGTGTTCCACTCTCCAAAAGGTTTAGAGTTTTGAGGTACAGCAGGGATCATGTCATAAAGAGATGCAGATTGGCGGTTGTTATCTTTACCCATTTTTGCATCAGGATGGTTGGCATTGTCCAATATTTGATATTCAGGAGATGAGATATAGATAGGCTCCATTCTCTTTTCACCTTTATCATTTGTTGTCTCAATTTCCTGAGCAAGGAAGAATACTCCGGAGTTACTGCCTTTTGCAACTTTCCAGTCAAATGTGAGCTCGAAATTTTTAAACTTATGAGCAAAAATGATATCTCCGCCTTCTTTATCCTGAGCTTCGCCACCACCTGTTCCATTAAACTTGATAGCGCCCTGATCGATAGTCCATTTTCCCGGAACGGCATCTTTTCCATAACCGCGCCAGCCTTCAAATGTTTTACCATCGAAAATAGTGATAAAGCCGTCTTTATCTTTCGCAAATTTTGAAAGATCTATCTGTGGTTTTTCTACTACAGTATACTGAGGTGCAGCATTTTCTGCTTTCTTAATAGAATCTGCATTTTCACCTGCATTTTGTGCATCTTTTTTGGCGCCTCCGCAAGCAATCATTGCTCCCGCTATCATAAGGCATCCCAGACTGTAAACAATTTTCTTCATTTCTTTATACGGTTTAATTTAACAATTGTGCATTATGGCATATCCGGCAATTTCCAGCCATCACGATAATTATGCTTGATCAATTCTTGAGCAAATTCCTGTGCGTTGATAGGATCGGTCCATATTTTGTTGAATTTAGGGTCGCCGTCGACAATCTTGAAGTCGTCTTTCTTCAGAATACGGATTTCTTCGTTAGGATTGATATTTGTAAATTTCATATTCTGTCCATCCCAAAGTAGTTCCTTATTCAGATTCTGCAAGCGTACAGCAAGTACGCCCATTACTACCATTTCGTTGAAAGGGCCTGCTTCGCTAAAGTCAGAAGCAGTCAGTACGCGACTGGAAGCATCTTCTTTACATGCGCGTACCCAGTCCATTTCATGAGAAGTTTCCACACGGCGGCAAACTTTAGGCGCATTAGGTTTGCGGCCCGAAAGCAACCATGGGTTCACACCATAACATCCGCAGATCAATGTATCTTTTGTTCCGTGGAAAATAACACCACCACCGGCATCATTCATGCTTTTTCCTTGTGGCCATCCTGCAGGCATATTTGGTTTCAAACCACCATCATACCAGTGTACTTCAACTTCCGGCATAGATACCTTAGGCATGTTGTCGCGAGCCGGGAACACAAGTTTTACATACTGTGCCTGAGGTGCGCAGTCCTGTAGCAACATTGTAGAAGATCCCTGTGCACTTGTAGGATAACCCAATTTCAACCCTTTAAATACAGGATGAAGGATATGACAAGCCATGTCTCCTAATGCACCTGTACCATAATCCCACCAGCCACGCCAGTTCCAAGGAGTATAGAGTGCATTGTAAGGACGCATTTTAGCCGGTCCTGTAAACAAGTCCCAATCTAATGTCTTTGGTATTTTATCTATTTTTTCAGGCGCATTCAATCCTTGCGGCCAGATCGGACGGTCGGTAAATGCTTCTACTTTTGTGATTTCACCTATTTCGCCATTCCATATCCATTCACAAACAAGGTTTACTCCTTCGGCAGAAGATCCCTGATTACCCATCTGTGTCGCTACCTTATGTTTTTTAGCAAGATTGGTAAGCAAGCGGGACTCATATACTGTGTGAGTCAATGGTTTCTGGCAATAAACGTGTTTGCCCATTGTCATTGCATCTGCAGAAACAATAGCATGTGTATGGTCGGCTGTAGCTACAATAACAGCATCGATGGATTTACCCATTTCGTCATACATCTTGCGGAAATCCCAGTATTTCTTTGCATCAGGGAATCTGTCGAATACGCCTTTCGCATATCTCCAGTCCACGTCGCAAAGAGCTACGATGTTTTCTGTTTTTTCCACTTGCTTGATATTAGCATGTCCCATACCTCCGATACCCACAGCGGCAATATTTAATTTGTCGCTCGGTGCAACATGCCCGAAGTTTTTACCCAAAACGGTGCTTGGGATGATTGTCAGACCGATAGCAGCTTTAGCTCCGGTACTCAGGAATTTCCTCCTTGAAATGTCTGATGCCATAAGTTTTTCTGTTTTTAGGTGTAATAATTGTTAATTATTATAGATTTAATGTCCTTTAAAATTGTTTAAAATTGGTTGTCAGCTAATTTCTCCTCTGACAATTTCTTCTTTGTCTTTATCCCAATACATAGTACGGCCTTCGAGATAAGCACGAGTTCCCATATGCGCAGTTATCGCCTCTTCAAAAGCAGCGTCGATATCACAAGACGGTTTATTATTCCGGTTGCGGATGCATTCGATCCATTCCCTGACATGAAGGAATGTGGTATCGTAGCGTTTTCCACCCAGATAAGAATATAATAGTCCGCGTTGGGCAAAATACATTTCGGTAGCTGATGTTATCGCATCCACATTATTTTTGCCGGGAACATATGTATAGAATGGCACATCGGGTTTAATAATCCCTTTTTCGAGTTTTTCTTTATACCTGGTAGAACCACTATCAATCTTCACAGTCAGCGTATCTCCTACTTCCATCGATGCATCGTGTCCCATGATAACTTTACCCCTGTTGCGGCTACTGGCCAAAGTGGCACTATATAGCATTGTCAGGTTTTTCTCAGGGAATTCGAATGTAGTTTGCAACACATCGGGAACAGTCCGCCCATCTTTGAAGAAATATACACCACCCGACGATGTAGCCGAATGAGGTATGCCTACTCCCATCAACTGGTTAATAGCATCATATTCATGCGTCAGCAAGTCCCCGCTAAGCCCTGTACTGTAATCCCACCAGCAACGCCAGCGGAAAAAGCGTTCGAGGCTGAATTTATCCCTGGCTTCAGGACCTACATATTTAAGCAGATTATATTTAGTCATATAATCCATGTATTCCTTAATCCTTTCAGGATCTCCTTCGTATTGTTTCCAGTCTATAGTCTGAGGGTTGGCATCCGGATGGATATCATATACCCATGCTCCGTTAGGATCGTTCCTGTTGGTACATACTTCGATCAGGCTAATCGGACCCAGCAGCCCTTTATCTATAATTTCTTTTGCCTTGCGGTAACTGTCTATCTGGCGTCCCTGATGCCCCAGCTGAAAAACAATTCCTGTCTCTTTAACAATTTCCCTTACCATATATGTTTCAGGTACTGTCCACGAGAGAGGTTTTTCTACATATACATGCTTTCCGGCTTTAGCTGCATCCATTACCATAGTACTATGCCAGTGGTCGGGTGTTGCAATAATAACAGCATCTATATCTTTATCGGCAAGCATTTCCTTATAGTGACGATAGCGTTTTGGAGCAGGCCCCATTTTTCCTCCGACACCTTCCCTGTAAATGTTTGCTCCGGCAGCCATACCTTCTTCAGCGAATGTATCGAAGATGTCACATATTCCGGCAAATACAATATTCAGGTCTTCCTGTTCTTTAAAATCTTTATAGCGACTGTCTTTTTTATTTTTCTTTGCATCATCTATCCACCCTTGCAGATGCTGGGGCGTAGCAAATCCGGCAGCCCTAAGCAGATATTTCCCTCTGCTTCCATAACCGATAACCCCTATACGAATCTGTTCTCCATTAGGTTTTAGTTCGGGTATAACAGGGGTATCTTTACTTAGTTTGAATACATCACTGACGTCATTCAGTGTCTTTGTATATTTTTGTTTTTGGTATACGCCATATGCCAAAGCGCCCAAAACCGGGGTTGTAGCCAGTGCTTTGAGGGCATTCCTCCTGCCTTGGGACTCCGGTAACGGATTATTTTCCGGAGTTTTCTTATCGTTCTTTTTATCTTTATCCTCAGGGACAATTCTGTCTTCGGGTGTCATAATATTATAGTATGTTAGCTTTATTTGCGTTTAAATAATTTACAGATGTATCGGTCAAGGCCAATTATCCGGGAAGTAGGAAAATAAATGAGCACCATCAATGCTCCTATTTCAATTACATTTTTATCTATCCAAAGGTAAGAGCCTTCTGTGGGCATCATATAGGTGGCTCCGATAAAAGGTGGGTGTGACAAGTAATATAGTGCAAGAAAAATGATACCTCCAATGGAAGCGATGCGTGAGAAGCATCCTAATATCAGTCCTAATCCGATTAGGGTTAATCCATACACATTAATATAGTTGGATACTGCTAAAAAACCCGGATCTGCGGCTAAATTATGAAAATATTCAGCAAAAAATCCCTGAGAGTCCATCAGGTAAGGGTAAGCTGACCAGCCTGAATTTAAAATTTTTACGATTCCCTCGTACAAGAAATGCCATCCGATTAGCAGCCGTAATATTACCAGCCAAAACGTTTGGGCGCGTGAGTAAGATGTCTGTTCATTCATGGATTAAGTTAATAAATAAATTGTTTCTTTTAATTTAATATTGTTTATAATTTAATTGGGATCTTATTTTCGCAATAAAATTCACATACTAATCTCCTGATGCAATAATAATCAAAGTATAACATGGTTTTATTTCTTCTTAAGGCTCTTGGTCACAGCAAGTTCAATCCCCTGTATGGGTGAATTCAACAATCCATGAAGTCTTACTTATTAAATGCGGAATAAAGCTATGAATATTTTGAGTGAATAATAATTTATTATTGTTAAAAAAAGTTTTCTGAAAAAATTAAAATCATATTAATCTGCCTTTTACAAAAACAAATGCCAGAAATTTGGCACAAATATATACTTATTTGTCATCAGCAGGATATTTTACTTCCAGCTGTTTCCTTATTTCATCTACTATTTCTATTGTTATAAGGGAGTTTTCATGGCTATTGATATCCGACTCGCATTTTCCTTCCTGAATTAAATTAATGAATTCTGCCACTTCATAATAATATTCATGTACTACATCCGGAGAGCTTATAACCTTTTCCTCCCCATTTCTGCTTTTGAATGTAACTTTACTAATAATATTTATCCGGTCCGAAGTTATCGTGCCCTCTTCTCCCTGTATCTCGGTAGGTAAGGCCGAGTCGGCAATTTTGGAATAAAGCACAGTAGCATTCATTCCTTCATATTCGAAATTCACAGCACCTTGCCCGTCCACTCCGGTAGATAGTCTCAGTCCCGTGGCACTTATTTTCAGAGGACGGCCAAATAAGACCACCATGGGGAATATGGTGTATACTCCCAAATCCATTACCGCACCATTTGAAAGTGCAGGATCGAAAGCATTCAGCACAATTCCCTCTTTCAGTTTGTCGTAACGTGATGAGTACTGGCAGTAACAAGAGAAATATCTCCTGACCATTCCTATTTCCCCTATATGATTTTTCAGTGCCTTGAAATTTGGGGTAAGACTGGGCTTCATAGCCTCCATCAATGTGACATTATTTTCCTTCGACGCAGCTATCATTGCTTTTACCTCTTTAGCATTGGATGCAAAAGGTTTTTCACACAGAACATGTTTACCATGCTGCATGAACAAGATGCTCTGCGAAGCATGCAACGAGTTAGGAGAGGCAATATATACGGCATCGATTAGCGGACTCGCCGCCATTGCCTCCAATGACGTAAATGTATGCGGAACATTATGTTTCCGGGCAAATTGATAAGCTTTCTCCTGTGTACGGGAGTATATTGCCGTTAATTCGAAGCGGGAATCAAAACTCGCACCTTCCAAAACTTTGTCTACAATGAAATTAGTACCTATCACTCCGAAACGGATTCTAGGTTGTGAGTTACTTAATGTCATAAATCAATTGGTTCTGTTGCTACAAATGTAAGTATAATGAATGCGAAGAACAAAATATGTAAGCGAATTTAGAAAATTTTATCTATAATAAGAAGCCGAAAGCCTTAATTACCGGCTTCATCGTTCTTTGATATGCTGGAATTAGAATTTAAAGATTCAATGTTTAATGATTTAAAGATTGATTAGAAAAGGCGATTAAAAGTGTAACCTTTGTTACCTTTTCAAAGTAGTAAGTATCGAGTAATGAGTAATAAGTATAAAGGAGTTCTAATTGTTAACTGATAACTGTTGTCTGTAAAGTAGCTTCGCGCTATTGACACATCGGCATATCAGTCAATTGGCACATTAGTATATCTGTTACCTTTGTTACTTTTTATCAAGTCGTAAGCTTTAGGTAATAATTAACAAGGTACAAGTTGTTTAAATCTGCCATTAATTTTTAACAGTAAAAAGGTGTTAACTTTTAGTCTTCCAGCTTTCCCCAATAAGGGAGACATTTTTTAGCAGAGGCCCCCAAAGGGGGCCAAAGACCGATTAAAAGCTAACCCTATACCATGTTTTAGGTATATAAATACCACATAAAAGGGATTTCACATGCAACATAGTCGTTATACTTTTGTGATAAATATTATCTGTTTTTAACAACAAGATATTTATTGCATCTATAAAAATATTTGAATAAACTACAAAAACTATGTTAGGATTGAGAAAAATAAAATTATTACTATTGTTAAATGCCTTTACAATACTACTATTTGCCCAAACAGATCAAGAGTTTGTCATCAAAGGACGTGTTACCGATGCTACAGGCCTGGAACTTCCGGGAGTTACTGTTCAGATTAAAGGTAATCTTCGGACTGGCACACTGACCAACGAAGATGGTTATTATTCCATTTCCGCACAGAAAAATGAAACTTTAGTCTTCTCCTTTTTGGGATTCGAGACACATGAAGCAAAAGTATTGACGAATACATCTATAAATGTAGTCCTGAAAGAAAAGGCTACAGAACTGGACGAGGTGGTCATCACTTCATTAAACATTCCCCGTGAAAAGAAAGCGCTTGGATATGCTGTTCAGGGAGTATCAGGTGAGGCATTGGAAACAAGGCCGACCAATGCTTTGAGCGCATTGTCGGGCAAGATAGCAGGATTACAGGTTATTTCCAGTGGAGGAAATATGGGAGGATCGTCCAGAGTAACTTTACGAGGTATAAACTCTATTACGGGAAACAACCAGCCATTATACATAATAGATGGCGTTCCGTTGGACAATACAGATATGAATACATCTGCCACGATAAATGGTAGTGCAGGAAAAGATGTGGGTAGTACAATTCAGGACATCAACCCTGACGACATCGCAGACATTAGCGTACTGAAAGGTCCTTCTGCAGCCGCCTTATACGGTACACGTGCAGCTAACGGGGTAATCCTCATCACCACGAAAAAAGGAGATGGAAGAGATGACCGTATAGATATACAGGTAAATACCGGTATTGAGTTCGAAAAAGTAGTCCGCCTGCCTGAACGTCAGAAACTATATGGCGGGGGATACAGCACCACTTTTCAAAAGGCGACTATCGACGGAAAAGAATATAATATAGTGGATTACGCGGCTGACGAAAGCTGGGGCCCGAAACTGGACGGAACACCTGTATTGCACTGGTATAATCTCGATCCTGAATATACAGCCGATTATCTGAATCCTCAGCCATGGGTCTATCCGAAGCACGATGTAGAGGACTATTTCCGTACAGGGGTATCGAATACAAATAATATTGCCCTGTCAAAGAATACGGCAACAGGTACTTTTCGCGTATCATTTACAAACAAGAACGTAAAAGGGACTATCCCGAATTCATCTTTAGGGCGTAACTCCATAAATATATCAGGTAGCACCAAAGGCTCCCTTGTATCATTCTTCGGAAATGTGAACTATATAAATAACAAATCCACAGGCCGTCCGTGGACAGGAGCCTCGAACCGTAACATCATACTCGAGGCATACCAATGGGGACAAGTGCAGGTCGACTATCAAAAGTTGAAAGAATATAAAAGAGCCGACGGAACACCCCGCGCATGGAACAGGACAAGCTGGGAAAATACAGCTGCCGGAGAAAAGACCAAATACATCGATAACCCATACTGGTCGGCATATGAAAGTTACCTGAAAGAAAACAGGGACCGCTTTTATGGAAATGTAGGACTAACAGCAACCCCTACAACATGGCTTAGCCTGACTGGACGGATCAACGGAGATGTTTATCAATACAATTCTCAAGACCGAATTGCTTATTATTCACGTTCACAATCCCAATATCAGGAGTATTCACAGAAGTTCGATGAGTTTAACTATGAATTCCTGGCTACAACCAACAATCGTTGGGGAGATCACTCACTGGTAGCAAATGTAGGTGCGAACTATATGAGGCGCAACAGACGTGTAAGTGACATTCAAACTTCGGGAGGACTTGCAATTCCGGAATATTACAGTCTGAACAATGCTGCTTCTATTATTGTGAACCCATCAACCGGACTCTATAAAAAAGCCATATCGTCAATTTACGGTAGTTTCTCTTATGGATGGAAAAGCATGTTATATTTAGACGGTACATTGCGTAACGACTGGTCATCAACATTACCGGAAGATAACAACTCATTCCTTTATCCATCTCTTACATCATCTTTTATCCTGACCGAATTGCCGGCGTTGAAAGAACAAAGCTGGCTGTCATTTGCTAAGATCCGTTTAGGCTGGGCACAGGTGGGTAACGATACAGACCCTTATCAATTATATAAGACTTATGAAGCCCTGAATTCATTCGATGGCAATATCGTTTATAGCCTCCCTGAGAAATTGAATAATCCAGAGCTGAAGCCGGAAATAACATCTTCATGGGAAACCGGATTACAATTGCAACTCTTCGATAATCTATTAGGGCTCGACGTCACCTATTATAATAACAACAGCCGCAACCAGATTATTTCACTGCCTACTTCTGATGCTTTCGGATATAGTTACAAGCTGATAAATGCAGGTAAGATAAATAATAAAGGCATAGAGGCTACATTGACAGTGAACCCTATCAGACAAAAAGACTGGAACTGGACAGCTATTGCAAACTTCTCTAAAAACAGCAATAAGATCATCACACTCTCTGAAGCTGTAAACACTCTCCAGCTAAGTAATACACTGGTATCTCTGGTGGCTAAAGAAGGGGATAGTTACGGACAGATAATGGGATATGACTTTGTATATGCGCCTGACGGACAAAAGGTCGTGGATAAAGACGGTGTGTATATGCGTACAGATCAGTTTGTTCCGCTAGGCAGTGTGTTGCCCGACTTCTTGTGGAGTTTCCAGAATCAGTTAAGATATAAAGACTTCTCTTTCGGTTTCCTTATCGACTCACGGGTAGGAGGCAAGTTTTTCTCCCAGACCTATAAAGTGGGTATGTATTCCGGTATACTGAAATCAACTGCGGCTAATAATATCCGTGAAACAGGGACTGTGTTGGATGGCGTTACAGGAGATGTCGTATTCAATTCCGATGGTACATATACTTTAAGCAATACTGCTCAAAACACGAAGAATATAACCGCTCAGGCCTGGGCGCAGAACCAATATAATGGGCCGACAGCCTATACTGTATTCGATGCGACATTCATCAAGCTAAGAGAGCTGACACTGGGCTATACATTCAGGCTGCCGAAATGGAAGATAGAAAGTGTTAGCGTTACTGCCTATGCCCGCAATCTATGGAACATTTATACTAAGAGTAAAGATATAGACCCGGAACTGACAAACAGCAGTGGCAATGTACAAGGTATAGAAGGAGGTAATATCCCTACTCCGGTAACATACGGACTAAACCTTGGTTTCAAATTTTAAGGTCGCAGACCTATTTATTACTTTATTAAGTTTAAAAACAACAGGCAATTATATTGGAACAATGTATTATCAAGCGCTCTACTTTAGTTAAAACACAATAAAACGATTATGAAAATAAATAAGCTATATATATTAAGTGCTTTCACATCATTGTTATTATCCACATCATGCGTAGATGATATCAATGAAGACCCTAACCGCCCGTCATCTGTACCGACTACATCTTTGATCACTTCTTCCGAGAAATTGCTGGTAGATAACCTACGCAGCGAACAAGTATCATTGAGAGGCTCGATGTTGTTTGTGCAGTATTTTGCACAGAATACTTATACTACACAGTCACGTTACGACATTCCATTCAGTTACTCAGACGATTACTGGAAAGGTCTCTATAAAACATTGAATAATCTGGAGGAAATAATCAAGCTGAATACCGATCCTGCCACAAAAGATGTTGCCACTGCAAACGGTGTAGGACGCAATGCAACCCAGATAGCCATCAGCCGCGTACTGAAGAGCTATGCTTTCTATGCGTTGACTGATGTATTCGGCAACATTCCTTACGAGTCGTATGGCAATAAGGACTCCGATTTTCAGGCACTACAGCAAAATCCTGAGAATATTACCCCGGCATATGCGGCACAGGAAAAAATCTACACCGACTTGTTGAGTGAGCTAAAAGCCGCCGGAGATACCCTTACTAAGTATCAGGGGGAGACTACATTCGGCAAGGCTGATATTATTTACGCAGGCAGTAATGTTAAATGGGCGAAGTTCGCCAATTCGCTCCGTTTGCGTTTTGCCACCCGCCTAAAAGAAAAGAACAGTACATTATACAGACAACATTTCGAAGACGCATTAAGCAAAGGCGTATTTACAAGCAACTCAGACAATGCGGCATTCAAGTATTCTGCCACATCCCCGAATGAGGCACCTCTATATAGGGCCACCGTAACAGCTAACCGGAAAGACTTTGCCGTTTCTCATATCCTTGTCGACCTGCTAAAAGGCAATAATCCGGCACTCCCTGTAGCCGACCCTCGTTTGTCCGCATACGCATTACCGGCAACTGCCACGAATACTTATGTAGGCCTACCATATGGATTGGCAAACGATCAGGCCGGAAAATTCTCCGCCAATGACGTCAGTTTGCCGGGAGCAGTGATCAATGCGGCTAATTATGCGGAAGTACTGATGGAGTATGCCGAAGTTGCCTTCCTGATTTCCGAATACAACAACTGGGATCAAAGCGATTATCAGGCAGGGGTGCAAGCTTCGCTTGAAAAGTGGGGCGTCACCGCCGACAAAGTCACAGAGTACCTGTCTAAGCTGCCTGTCGCTAACCAAAAGAATGTCTTAACCCAGAAATATATCGCATTATATATGCAGGGACTGGAAGCATGGAGTGAATACCGCCGTACCGGATTCCCCGACTTCCTCATAAAGGAAGGTGACATTGTATTCGAAGGCGAAATAGAAACCAACACTGTAACATATCGCTTCGACCCTCTCTTCGGTGATGGAGGTGTTCCAAGCCGTCTGTATTATCCTACTAAAGAGCAAAATGTGAATAAGGCTAACTATCAACAGGCATTGTCGGTACAAGGCAGTGACAAAATAGAAACAAAGCCATGGATATTTAGAAACTAGTATGTATTTTTGTCCTGATACATTCTTTGTCATTGTCACGGAGAAGTGGTGTAATTATTCCCATAAGATCTACCACAAACTTTGGCAAGACAAAGATGGTCAGGACTAACTTTTTTAGCTTATGAAAAAATATATGATAGCAAGCCTGGCCGGGCTGATTTCTCTGGCCTCGTGCAACAAGGAAGTAAACAATAAACTGACCGATGGTAAATGGCGCGGCGAGTTCTCTATCTCTGATCAGAAATTCCCGTTCCTTTTCGACGTTGCGAATGCAACTACAGATTCCGCTACAGTTTATCTGATTAACGGAGCTGAACGTGTTCCCCTAAAAGGTGTCCGATATTCCACTGATACAGTAATCATTCCCATCGAAGCTTATGATGCAGAACTAAGAGGTGTCATCAGCGACGGAAAATTCGAGGGACGATTTATAAAACTCTTTGTCGAAGGCGGCGATGAAGGCGTGCCTTTCTCCGCAGTGAAAACGGACGCACCCCGCTTCGAAAAAGCGGCAACTCCGGCGACAGCACCTCTGTCCGGAAAATGGGACATCGATTTCATCAGCCCGAAAGGCGATACGGCACGCAATGTCGGCATATTCAATCAGGACGGGGATATACTTACAGGCTCTATACTTACCAATGCCGGAGACCTTCGTTATCTTGAAGGTGCATTAACAAACGATGGCTTCCAGTTTTCCGCTTTTGCCGGATTAAGCCCTTACCTGATTAAAGGCCGGTTTGAAGGGAACGACAATTTTACGGGAGAGTTTTACACTACAAGAGGCGTAACTAAACTCGTTGGAAAACGCAATGCCGCAGCGGCACTCGCCGACCCATACAGCCTTGCGTATATGAAAAAAGGCTTCGACCGCCTTGATTTTACCTTCCCTGATATTGAAGGCAACAAAGTATCATTATCCGATCCTAAGTTCAAAGACAAGGTTGTGATCGTATCCATACTTGGCAGTTGGTGCCCTAATTGCCTCGACGAAATGGAATACTTATCTCCATGGTATAAAGAAAACAAAGATCGCGGCGTGGAAATCATAGGCCTCGCCTTTGAGCGTAAAGATGATCCTGAATATGTAAAGACCGTTCTTTCCCGTCTGGTGAAACGCTACGATACCACATATGATATCTTATTTGCAGGTAAGCTGGGCGATGATGCAACTGCCAAAGCTCTACCTCAGGTAAGCAAAATAATGGGCTACCCTACTACTATTTTTATCGACAGGGAGGGTAAAGTCCGCAAGATACACACCGGCTTCAACGGGCCGGCGACAGGCCTTTTCTACGAAGAGTTTAAGCAAGACTTCAATAAAGTAATAGACGAACTGCTTGCAGAGAAATAATTTGCAGCTACCGAACAACGTGCGACATTAGCCAATTGAATTATCAATCGCCTACGTATCGGCGATTGATAATTCAACTCAAAAAGGTAACACGGAAAACAATTAAGAATGAAGAATGAAAAAATTAATAATTAGCTTGTCATGCTGAGCAGAGCGAAGCATCTCGTCTGCGAACAGTTAGCAGTAAACAACTCGTATCTTGTATCTCGTNNGTGTCTTGTCTACTCGTATCTCATATTACTTAAAACTTACTACTTATCCCAACACTTCAAAGAGCTACAGCCAACAGCTTTTATATATAGATAAATGAATCCTGAAACGATAAAAAATAAAGCGCCCTACAGTATGATCTCGAAATAAATATCTAATTTTGAGCCCAGACATTTTTTATTATTAACCGGCGTCCTCAATGAAAAAACAGTTTTTACTCATCCTCCTGCTGACAGTATATTCCAATCTGTCGGCCAGTGTGTACACTCCCGATAAATTACTATACAATGGAAAAGAATACAGCATAGTGGACAGCAAATACTTATCGCATTTTTTCATCAACAAAGCAGATCATGCAGAGACTACCCCTGATGGCGAAGTCATTGTATCTACCGGGCCCAGACAAGGTTATATAGGGACATTCCAGATCGAAGACAATCAGCTTTATGTAACAGCAATACAAAAATACTATATGGAGGATCTGCAAATAAAGAGGGAGAATGCATACACTTCGCTGTTTCCCAATACAACCCGGGCAAAAGCAGACTGGGTGTCGGGCCTGATGCTTGCGGGGGAAATACCCGAAGATGGTTTTAAGAACGGGGACTCTCCAAAAAACTATATACTTCTGGAAATAAAAGACGGGACTATAATCAAGGAAAAGAAACTAAACAGAAAAGAACTGAATAACTTTAAGAAAAAGCAATACCAGTCTTTCAGGAATACAGAAGAATACCATGCGGTTTTCGACCGCCTCAAAACCGAAGCTCCCGATTATATCTCCGACAAATCGATAGATGAAACAATAGAACTTTTCATATTGATACATTCTACCAGAATATTGACAGATTAGCAAATCAGACTAATTAACGTTTAATTGTTAAAATTCAAACCGACTCTAAAATTATTTGACAAATCCGCATCTTTTTTAATCAAAAAGAAACTCCGTTTGCCAAAAAATGACTATATTTGCACGCAATAAATTTCAAAAGCTCTTTTATATATGTCTTTTATTGCAGATAAAGTAGTCATGGATGGATTGACATTCGACGATGTATTGTTGATCCCCGCTTATTCAGAAGTTCTCCCACGCGAAGTCGATCTCTCGACAAGTTTCTCACGCAATATCAAATTAAATATCCCAATCGTTTCGGCGGCTATGGACACAGTCACGGAAGCTAAACTGGCCATTGCCATCGCCCGCGAAGGAGGTATTGGTGTTATACATAAAAATATGTCGATCGAAGCCCAGGCCCAACAGGTAAGATTCGTAAAACGTGCCGAAAACGGCATGATCTCAAATCCCGTAAGCATCCTTCGCGACAAAACGGTAGGCCAGGCACTTGCTATGATGGCCGAATTTAAAATCGGAGGTATTCCTGTTGTAGACACCAACAACTATCTTGTGGGTATCGTTACCAACCGCGACCTGCGATTCCGCCGCGATATGAACCAGCTGATAGACGATGTGATGACCAAAGACAGGATTATCACTACACGCCAGAGCACCGATCTGGAAGCCGCGGCAGACATCCTTCAACAGCACAAAATAGAAAAACTGCCTGTAGTAGATTCCGAAAACAGGCTGATCGGGCTGATTACATACAAAGACATAACTAAAGCTAAAGATAAACCGTTCGCATGCAAAGACGAACACGGACGTTTGCGTGTCGCTGCCGGAGTGGGCGTGACATATGATACGCTGGACCGCGTAGCCGCATTGGTCGAAGCGGGAGTAGATGCCATTGTTATAGACACAGCGCACGGTCATTCGAAAGGGGTAGCCGATATGCTGAAAAGAGTAAAAGCTGCTTATCCCGGTATAGACGTCGTAGTGGGTAACATCGCCACAGGCGAAGCTGCCAAATATCTGGTAGATGCAGGAGCCGATGCGGTGAAAGTAGGTATCGGGCCGGGTTCTATCTGTACTACACGTGTAGTCGCGGGAATCGGTGTTCCGCAATTATCAGCTATCTATGACGTTGCCAAAACGCTGAAAGGAACAGGAGTTCCGTTAATTGCCGACGGAGGTCTGCGCTATTCGGGAGATATAGTAAAAGCCTTGGCGGCCGGAGGTTATTCGGTAATGATGGGCTCATTACTTGCCGGAGTGGAAGAATCTCCCGGCGAAACTATTATATTCAACGGACGTAAATTCAAATCATATCGTGGAATGGGCTCTCTCGAAGCAATGGAAAAAGGCTCGAAAGACCGCTACTTCCAGGATATGGAAGCCGATATAAAGAAGCTTGTACCCGAAGGCATCGCCGCCCGTGTACCATTCAAAGGCTCACTGTTCGAAGTTGTTTACCAGATGACGGGCGGTCTGCGCGCAGGTATGGGTTATTGCGGAGCCAATAACATAGAAACCCTGCATAACGCTAAGTTTACACGCATCACAAATGCCGGAGTGGCTGAAAGCCATCCGCACGATGTGGCAATAACAAGCGAAGCACCGAATTACAGCCGCGGAGAATAAATACGATCGCATAAATTCTGAAATAAATTAAGGCTCTGTATGTTAATAAAAACATACAGAGTTTTTATTTTAGAATATTTTAAAACATTATGAGCTTATATTTCTTGTATCTTTGTGTCTGGTTTATTTTTACATAGCTTACTTGTATGATAAAAAAGCTTTCTTTATTATTCTTCGCACTACTTGCTACATTGTGTACATTTGCACAACAGGACGAGACTGTCGTGTTCACAATAGATGGGATACCCGTGTATAAGTCAGAGGTCGAATACGCCTACAAAAAAGGAAATAACAATGCCGAAACCAAGCAGAACTTCGCCGACTTTGTAAATTCATATGTAGATTTCAAACTGAATGTAACTGAAGCTAAAGCTCAACAACTGGATACAACAGCGTCTTATCGGCGGCAGCTTTCATCCTACAGGTCGCAGATGGCCCAGAAATATATGAATAATACCGACTATGAGGATGAATATATAGAGAAGATATATAAGCGGATGCAGGAAAATGTAGAGATCAACCATGTCATGTTCCCATTCGACAATGAAGAAATAGTACTCCCTGCCGATACTTTGAGGGCATACAAGAAGGCGATGGAAGCCAGAGCCAGAATCCTGAAAGACGGATTCACCGGAGCAGAACTGAGTACCCCGCGTTCGGGTGCGGGATTCTACCCCCGCGCCGAATCCCGCAACGGATACATAGGGTGGGTATCACCTTTCATGTTTGCCGCCAAAGTAGAAGATGCCATATACAGCCTGCCACTAAACGAACTAAGCATGCCGATACGTGCAGCCCGGGGATATCATATTGTACAAATACTGAATAGACGTCCCGCAATGGGAGCAGTGGAAATAGAACAAGTCGTGTTTAACTTCTCACATCTGCCTCCATCACAGCAGCAGATAGACAGTGTGGGAAAAGTAGCGTGGAGAGAATATGAAAACATAAAGTCTCCGGCAGATTACCAGTCTCTTTGCGATTTATTTTCCAAAGTGCATAAAATGGAAGCCAACGGATGTTACTTCGGTATTGTAAAACTGGACTCGAACCTGCCTATGGATTTTACTATGGCAGCTTTCAATCTGGAAAATGCCGGTGATATAAGTAAGCCGGTGATGTCAAACTATGGCTACCACATTATAAGGCTATTACGGAAAATACCGGCAGAGAGTCTTGATGTAATGAGAAATCAGTTACGGGAAAGAATACTGAAAAGCGATAAAGTTCAAGCACTTAGCGACGAGAAAAGACACAGGCTGAAAAGTAATTTTAATGTTACAGTCAACAAAGAAGCTTTCTCCAAATTATATGAAATAACAGAAACCGTATCACCACGTGATTCGGTGTTTCTGAAAATGATAAAGAACGGTGACGAAATCCTGTTCGATATCGACGGACAAAGGGCATATCCGGTCCGCGAATTTGCCAAGTATATCAATTACAGGCAAAAAGAAAGGACAAAAAATACGGATGATATCACAATCATGCAGACGGAAGAAGCCTCTCCTTATAGTCTGTCGTCGGATATACTCAACGAATATTTCGAAGGTTTTCAGGCAATCCTGCTATCCGACTATGAAGAAGATACACTCGACAAGAGATTTCCAGACTTTGCCCGCACTATGAATGAATTTTCCGACGGTCTGTTATATTATGACGTACAAAATAAAAATGTATGGGAACGCTCAAAAACCGATGCGGACGGACTGGCAGCCTGTTTCGACAAAAACAAAGTGAAATATTCATTGGATGGCCCTAAATATAAAGGCATGGTGGTATATGCAAAGAGTGAGGATATACTGAAGAAAGCCGAGGCCGTCTCTAAAAGGACAAAATCCCCTGAAATTTTCATCAAAGAGGTAGATGCCACGCTGAACAAGGACTCTTTACAAGTCAAAATTGAGCGGGGACTATGGATAAAAGGCAGCAATGCATATGTAGACAATAAAATATATGAAGGTGCTACCCCTGCCCCATTCAAAGGATATCCGTATTTCTTCGTAACCGGAAAGTTTATAAATGCCCCTGAGGACTATACTGATGTCCGTTACGCAGTGGAGCTGGATTATCAGGAAAAACTGGAAAAAGACTGGACAACTTACCTCCGCAATAAATACAAAGTAGATATTAACAAGCCGGCATTAAATCTGAAACAATGAAAAAGATCCTTATGTGCTTACATCTGTTTTTTATAGTTTTCATAGCATTTTCCTGTAGTGGAAGAGGAACAGCTGATGCTGACCGGGCGTTAAATCCGATTGTCACTGTGGGAGATAAAACCCTCTACCAGGCCGATCTGGACGAAATCATCCCCATGGGACTATCTGCTGAAGACAGTACTGCGGCAGCCAAATCTTATATCGACATATGGGTAAACGACCAGCTGATGTACAATAAGGCTCTGCAAAACATTATAAACAAGAAGGATATAGACGAATTAGTAGAAAGTTACAAAAAGTCGCTGATTACAAGTTCATATCAGGAACAACTGCTAAAAGAGCATTTTTCAAAATCCGTTTCGGAAAATGAACTGAAAGCATACTATGAGCAGAATAAGGACAAATTTAAGCTGGAAGACAACATTATAAAGGGCCTGTATCTGAAAATCCCCGCGAACTCAAAACAACTTGCGAATTTTCAGAAATGGTACAAACAGGGAAATGATGCCGCAATAGAAAATATTGAAAAGAACACATTACAGAATGCGGTGGCCTACGAATATTTTTATGACAAATGGGTAGGACTGGTCGACGTACTGGAAAATATGCCTCCTGCCGTTACTGATAAAAAAATATTTCTTCAAAGGAATAAAAATCTGGAATTGCGCGATTCTTCATTCGTTTATCTATTGAATATCAAGGAATATGAACTGGCAGGAAGCGAGGCTCCATACGATTATATAAAAGGCCAACTGTCCGAAATGTATATGGAACAAAAGAAAGCCGATTACTTGCAGCAAGTGAAAAAAGACTTGTATGACAAAGCAGTTTCGGATGAAGAAATTAAGTTTTATAACAAATAGAATATAACTTCTTTTTTTACGTTAAGAGAAAAAGTAATACATTATCACTATATTTACGCGATTTTTTAATTGAACATACAAATGGTAAAACAGGCCGGAAAATTTATTTTATTAGCAATACTATTAAGTTCGGGGCTTTTGTGTAAGGCTCAGGACAATATTATCGACCAGATAATCTGGGTAGTAGGAGATGAAGCTATACTAAAGTCGGATGTAGAAAAAGCCCGGCAGATGATGCTGTCGAGGGGTGAACGTATCGAAGGTGACCCGTATTGCCTGATACCCGAACAGCTGGCTGTACAAAAACTGTTTCTCGACCAGGCCAAGATAGACAGTATAGATGTACCTACGGCAGAAGTATCCAGAGGAGTAACCCGTCAGGAAAACATGGTTATTGCCAATCTGGGTTCTAAAGAAAAAGTAGAAGAATACCTTCAGGCTTCGATGAGCCAGTTGCGTGAAGAGTGGAGGGAAGAAATCCGGAATGGCTATCTGGTATCGGAAGTAAAGAAAAAACTGGTAGGCAAAAAAAGCAGCCTGACCCCGTCGGAAGTAAGAAGATATTACGCTCAATTGCCTCAGGACAGCTTGCCATATATACCCACTACCGTAGAAGTTCAGATAATTACAAACGAACCGATAGTTCCTCTGGCTGAGATAGATAAAGTAAAAGAACGCCTTAGAGATTTCACGAACAGGGTAAATGCAGGTGAAAGCTTCTCCACACTGGCAATTATGTATTCCGAAGACGGCTCTGCCCAAAACGGAGGCGAAACCGGATTCAGCGGACGTGCAAGCTGGGTTACGGAGTTCTCCAATATGGCTTTCTCGCTGAACGACCCAAAAAAAGTATCCAATATAGTAGAAACCGAGTATGGATTCCATATTATCCAGTTGATCGAACGTAGAGGTGACCTGATAAATGTACGCCATATCCTGCTTCGCCCGAAAGTACCGGAAGCTGAATTTGAAAAAGCAATCGCCAAGATGGACTCCATCGCCAAGGATATAAAGCAAAATAAGTTTACATTCGAAGATGCGACTGTATTGTCATTCGACAAAGATACCCGCAAGAACAACGGACTGATGGTAAACCGCAGGGAAAGTTCAAATTATGGAACACCACGCTTCCTGAAAGAGGAACTTCCCCCGGCTGTAGCTATCGCTGTGGATAAGTTGAAAGTAGGTGAGGTATCAGCTCCGTTCAGAATGAAGACAGATAACGGTAAAGAAGTCGTAGCCATCGTAAAACTCAGAAGCCGCACCGAAGGACACGTAGCCAATGTATCCGACGACTATCAGGCCCTGAAAGAAATAGTAGAAGCACATAAACAAGAGGAAATACTCCGCAAATGGCTCCAAACAAAGATTAAGGATACATACGTTTTCATTGACGAAAACTGGCGAAACTGTGATTTCCAATATTCCGGATGGATTAAAGATAATAGTACTAATAAGATTAAATAAACCGAAATCAAGTAGCTGTTTAAATCTTATTGGTGTTCTTCTATGAGTTTTTGAAACAGATTTTATCCTCAAAACAATATAAACAGAATGCCAAAGGGAGAAAATGGCTACATAAAATATTATCTCGGTAAAATTTAAACAGTTACTAAAAAAGACGTGTTCAATAAACTTATAAAATATGCGATGCAAAGGCATAGAATACCTCTGGTGAGTGTTCTGTGCCTCATTGCTCTTTATGCTTCGGCCCAATCCATGTTATCACCACGGGTGAAGCCGGATATTACACAAGTCCCCAAAAAACCGCAGGACCCTGTGAAACAGCAGCCTGCAAGCAAAGGCGGTGTCAAAATAATTGAGCTGGTCAGTTCTAAAAGACTGATAAGACGGCCGGATTTTGAGCCGCAGGTCTTAAAAGACAGTGTTATATTCTTGCACGACGGAGCTTATCTCTACTGCGACAGCGCCTATTGGGATGAAAAGCAGAATTCTTTCGAGGCTTTCAGCAATGTCCGTATGGAACAAGGCGATACCCTGTTCCTGAACGGAAGATATATGCATTATGACGGGAATACGAAGCTGGTGAAAGTCCGCGAGAATGTGAATCTGGAACATTCTCCCAAAAGTAAAAGAAACCCGATAACATTGTTTACCGACAGTCTTAATTATGACCGGACTATGAATCTCGGTTATTATTTCGACGGCGGTATGCTTGTGGATTCGCTCAACGAATTGACCTCTTTCTGGGGACAATACGAACCTAATATCCGGATTGCCACATTCAAGGATAGCGTCATCTTGAAGAATCCGAATTTTACCCTTTATTCGGACAAGCTGAAATACAATACGAACGAGAAAGTCGCTATATTCACCACTCCCACCGAAATAGTATCCGACAGCGGAGTCATATACACCAGTAACGGGTGGTACAATACAGAAACAGAAAGGTCACTCCTTCTCGACCAGTCTACAGTAATGAATAAAGAAGGAAACCGTTATCTCAGGGGTGATTCCATCTTTTATTACAAGACATTGGGCTATGGCGAAGTATTCGGTAATATGTTTTTACAGGATACTGTAAAGAAAATAATCCTTATCGGTAATTACGGTTATTATAATGAACTTAACAATTCGGCATTAGCTACCGATTCTGCATATTGCATCGAGTATTCGCAGGGAGACAGCTTGTATATACATGCCGATACCCTGAAATTACTGACAATTATAGACAGCAGTTATATTCCTAAGATAAAACCTGTTGCAGTAGATTCTCTCGTAAAACCCGAACCTCTGATCCTGGACTCTCTGGCCAGGGATTCTTTGCATATCATCGACCGTTTCCAAAACGATTCGGCGCGGGTAGATATGGGCCTTCCTGCGGATACTATGCCGCTTTACACGGTACCTGCACTACAACAGCCTACAGATACTGCCCGGAAAGAGTTTCGTCTGATAAAAGCCTATTATGGAGTAAGGTTCTACCGTTCCGATATGCAAGGCGTATGTGATTCCCTGCAGTTCAACTCGAAGGATTCCATCATCCACATGTACCGGGACCCTATATTGTGGAATACCAACAGGCAGCTGTCGGGTGACACGATAGATATATTCATGAATGACAGTACCATTGACCGGATGCATATAAAGCAGTATAGTTTCTCTATCGAAGAAAAAGACTCTATACACTTCAACCAGCTGAAAAGCCGTTCGATGAAAATTTTCTTCGAAAATAAGAAAGTAAAAAGAGTGTTGGCCGAAGGAAACGTGGAAACAATAGCCTATCCGGAAGAACGGGACGGTACACTAAACGGTGTCCTCAACTGGCTGGAAGGTAGTTACCTGCAGATTTTCATGAACGACGGACAGTTCGAAAAGTTAGTAGTCTGGCCTAAGCCTGTAGGCAAAACAACGCCTTTCCATCTGGTGACAACCGAACAATTGAGACTAAAGGACTTTTACTGGTACGATTATATAAGACCTCTGGACAAAGACGATATATTCAGGAAAGCTCCTAAAAAAGCCGGGGATGTACGACCTAAACGTCCGGCGGTTTTTGACAGGGAAGAATAATCCGGTTACGAGTTACAAAGAGACAAGATACAAGTAATTTTGAAATCTTGAAATTCTAAATCTTGAAATACAATAAATGAGCGATATAATACATCTTTTACCCGATTCCATAGCCAATCAGATTGCTGCGGGAGAGGTCATTCAACGACCCTCATCCGTAGTAAAAGAACTGGTCGAAAATGCTATTGATGCAGGAGCCGACACTATACAACTTATTGTCAAAGATGCAGGACGGACATTAGTTCAGGTCATTGACAACGGTAAAGGCATGTCCGCTACCGATGTACGCATGGCTTTTGAACGTCATGCAACTTCGAAAATAAGGTCGGCTGATGATCTGTTTGCCCTGCATACAATGGGATTCCGTGGAGAGGCATTGCCCTCTATCGCCGCTATTGCACAGGTAGAAGTGAAGACCCGCAGGGAAGAGGACGAACTAGGTACTTTGCTCCAGATATCGGGGTCGAGGGTTGAAGCTCAGGAATGTATCGCCTGTCCCAAAGGAAGTAATTTTTCGGTAAAGAACATCTTTTTCAATGTCCCTGCCCGCCGTAAGTTCCTTAAATCGAACGATACCGAACGGAGGAATATACTTACCGAGTTGGAACGGATAGTGCTGGTAAATCCCGAAATAGAATTCTCTTTCACCGACAATGATATTGAAGTTCTCCGGTATCCTGCATGCAATCTGCGCCAGCGAATAGTAAATGTGGTAGGAAAGAATTTCAACCAGCAACTGATATCCATCGATATAGATACTTCTCTGGTAAAGATAAAAGGATTTGTAGGAAAACCCGAATCGGCCCGCAAAACAAGAGCCTTGCAATATTTCTTTGTGAATGGGCGTTATATGCGCCATCCGTATTTCAACAAGGCTGTGACTGCTGCTTTCGAACCGTTGATACCATCAGGTGAGAATCCTAACTACTTTATCTATTTCGATGTTGAGCCGGACACTATCGATGTGAATATACATCCTACAAAAACCGAAATAAAATTCGAGAATGAACAACCCATCTGGCAAATATTATCGGCAGCAGTAAAAGAAGCGTTAGGTAAATTCAATGAGGTACCTACCATTGACTTCGATACAACGGATGCCATAGACATACCTATTCACGATCCGTCGAAGAATGTAAGCCAGCCACGTGTGAATATAAACCCGTCATACAATCCTTTCAAAAGCCCTTCTTCTGGTACCGGCTACCAACGTCAGAATGTAGACTGGGAAAAATTTTATGAAGGATTTGAAAAAGACAAGAACAGTTCAAATGTAGATATAGAGCCGGATACGGATGTGAATATATTCAGCCACTCACCCAATCCGGAGACGAATGCTCCTTCTGTAAACACCGAAATGGTAGTCCATTACCAATATAAGAATAAATACATACTGACTTCTGTAAAATCGGGTCTGATGCTCATAGACCAGCACCGGGCACATGTCCGTATCCTGTTCGACCAGTTTATCGCGCAAATTCGTCAGAAGAGAGGTATATCGCAACGGGCTTTGTTTCCCGATATAATCGAGTTATCACCTTCCGAAGCGGCGATGATTCCTTATCTGATGGACGATCTGGAAGCTGTAGGATTCGATTTGAGCCATCTTGGCAACAATGCCTATGCAATAAACGGAACGCCTTCCGAAATCACAAATGTAGATCCAGTACAGCTTGTGCATAATATGATAAGCCGGAGTGTAGACAGCGGAAGCGATGTAAAGGAAGAAATACAGGAATCCCTTGCCTTGTCGATGGCCAATGCCGCATCTATACCTTACGGGCATAAATTATCCGACGAAGAGATGAATAAAATTGTAGACCAACTGTTTGCATCGCCTGCACATAAGCATACTCCCGATGGTAAGACAATCATCTCATTACTCGAAGATGATGTGATAGAAAAAATGTTCAGGTAAGAGCATCTTTATTGGCGCTATAATTCTTTAATGAGTAATTTGTTTTATTATGCAGGATAAACCACATAAAAGATTCACGTGATACAGCAATAGAACACAAAAAAGAAAAGAGCAGGATATTTATTATACCCTGCTCTTAAATTATATAGATTGTCTAGTCTATTTCATTTGTTCAATAGCTTCTTTACTGTCTCAGAGATAACCTTACCTGCTGCAACTCCGGCCAATGCCTTTGTAGCCACACCCATTACCTTGCCCATATCGGCAGGTGAAGTTGCACCAACCTGAGTAATGATTTCACTGATTTTAGCATCCAGTTCGTCCTGCGATAGTTGCTTAGGTAAAAATGCCTCTATAACCGCCAGTTCTGCCAGTTCGTTTTCGGCAAGGTCGGTACGGTTCTGCGTGGTGTAGATGGCTGCACTGTCGCGACGTTGCTTCGCCATTTTCTGAAGTATCTGAATAGCTGCTTCGTCGGAAAGCTCATCGTTAGCTCCTTTTGCTGTTTTTGCCTCTATAAATTCCTTTTTGATACCACGCAATGCTTCTAATCTGATTTTATCTTTCGCACGCATTGCATCTTTTATTCCTTCACTAACTTGATCGAATAAGTTCATGGTTATATGTCTTTATTATATTGTTTTATTAAATCAGAATAATTCTCCCGGCTTCTTTGCTTCGGGTTTATACTCTCCCGGATTAAATTTATCGTCACGCTTAAAAACAGGAGTATTTTCCAGCGCATCCACAATACGGTCATTATCCAGCTCTTCTGTAGATAATATAATAGGCTTGGGGGTGAAGAAAGATGTTCTTACCGCCATCGTCTGCACTCCGTCTTTGCCGTAATGTTTTTCTATCATTTCGTTAATGCGGCGTTTTTCCTCTTCCTCTGTCCTGATACGTTCTTCCTCGAGTATTTCCTCCTCTTCTGTCATTTCGCGGTAATGCTCATCTATACCCGGAATGCTGGACATACCGAATCCTGTGGCAAGAAGTGTTATCTTCACCTTCTCTCCCAGTTTCTTATCTGTAGCTGTACCCCAGATAACTTCTATTTCAGGGCCGAAACGCTTCATGAAGTTAGCGACGGCTTCCATTTCTTCTACAATAAGAGGATTCTCGTCGCTTGAATATATATTGAATAATATTTTCTTGGCATCAAATACATCATTGTTATTCAACAACGGAGAGTGCAGAGCATTTACAATCGCATCTTCCACACGGCTTTCACCTTCACCGTATCCGCTACTCATGATAGCAACCCCACCGTCTTTGAGAATTGTCTTCACATCGGCAAAGTCGAGATTGATATGACCATGTACCGTGATTATTTCTGCGATACCTTTTGCCGCGATAGTCAATGTATCATCAGCTTTTGCAAAGGCATTCGGAATAGTAAGATCGGCGTAAATATCTATCAGCCGCTCATTGTTGATAACGAGCAATGCATCTACATTCTTCGCTATATCTTCGACTCCACGCAAAGCCTGTATTATTTTTTTACGGCCTTCGAATACAAACGGAATAGTTACAATACCTACCGTAAGGATTCCCATATCTTTGGCAATACGTGCTACCACAGGTGCTGCTCCCGTACCTGTGCCACCTCCCATACCCGCTGTGATAAAGGCCATTCTGGTTCCGTCGTTTAGTAGTCTTTCCAAATCGTCCCTGCTCTCTTCTGCAGCAGCTTTCGCCACCTCCGGACGGTTACCGGCCCCAAGACCTTCCGTTGTTTTCCGTCCCAGTTGGACACGGGTTTCCACAGGAGATTCACAAAGGGCCTGATTATCGGTATTGCACAATGCAAACGATACATCGTGTATCCCTTCATTATACATATGATTCACGGCATTGCCACCGCCACCTCCTACACCAATTACTTTTATTATAGTCTGGGTTTTCTTTGGAAACTGGAAATCAAGTATTTTTTCATCCATATTTTTAATATTTAGCTTTAGCTATTAGCTGATAGCCGTTAGCTTATATTCATTTCACTTGTAACTTGTCTACTCGTAACTCGTAACTAATTTACTCTTCGTCGTTGAACATCGTTCCTCCGAAGTTCTGTATTTTTTCAAAAAAGCCAAACAGGGTCGTTTGCTTACCGTCTTTTTGCTTCTTATGTTTTTTATTTCTCTTAGTATCTTCCTCGGGTTCGTCATCCTCTTCCACAGGCGGCGGAGTCGGGGTAACTACAGGTTCTACTTTAGGTACCACAATTTCCTTCTTCTCACAATTTTCATTTGCAAAAAGCAATAAGCTCAAAGCCTGTGTATACAACGGGTTCTGAAGCAACTCGGCAGCATTATTTATATATACGCGCTTTGCTACTGCACGTTTTACCGGGAGCTGTGATTTTTCGGCAAGGTGATCGACCAGGCCATTCATTTGAGAGGCTCCGCCTATCATGATAATGCCCGCATCCAGTTCATCGGCATATCCCGATAATTTTATTTGATTGATAACATTCAGTATAATTTCGTCCTGACGGAGTTGTATCACCTTATTCAGCTCTCTTAGATCTACATCGGGAGAAACATCTGCTGCAGCCTTATTCTTATCTTTTCCTAATCTGCCGTAACGAATTTTATACGTTTCGGCCGATTCGAAAACAAAACCAAGTTCCTGTACATCTTTCGTTATAGTACGTCCACCGAAAGGTATCACAGACATGAAGCGTAACAAGCCTCCTTTGTATATGGATAAAGTCGTAGTACCCGCACCAAAATCGACAAGAGCGCATCCTGCCTGCCTGTCGTGCTCGTCGAGAACTAAAGCCCCCGCAGCAACAGGACCTACTATATAGCCTGCAATCTCTATCTGGGCTTTCTCTGTTATACTTTTTGCCAGACTGGTCTTTATATTGGGGCGACCTATGACCAGACGGTAATGACCTTCAAGTGTAGACCCTATTTTATCTATCGGGTCTTCTTCATAGTTTCCGTCCAGATAGTATTCGGGAGCAAGAACACTGTAATTGGTAAAAAACTCAGGCTTATTCAGTTTCGCCTGTTGTTCCAGATTATCCAGCAAAGCAAAAGTGATAGGCGTTGTCCCATCCAATAACTTGGTTTCTTTATGCTCTATTGCCCGGAGTGATTTTCCGGCAACCGATACATACGCCTTTCCTATTTTCTTTCCTGTTTTGTTCTCGAGCAAGTTGATAAGTTTCTTAATCTTACCTGCCGCTTCGTCTATATTGTATATTACACCATATTTTACACACGAATCGGAAGGGATACTTTCCGATGCAAGAATGGAAATCACTCCCTGCTCGTTCTTACGACCTACTACTCCAACTATCTTGGATGTGCCTAAGTCGATACCTACTATAAATCCTGATTGCTCCATATAATTCCTATCTTTATAAACCGGCCCGGATAGAACCCACCGGTATATCTATTCTTCATTTAACGTTTTGTACAGACAACTTGTTTGTCAAATTTCAAATTAATAACGGAATACTTATTCCATCCCGTTTCGTTAAGTCCGTTTTCATAAAAAGCCAGCAGTTTATCCAGCCTTTCCTTATATCCGTAGAGGTTTCCCAAAATAATCTGGTGATCGCCCACACGGGGTATTAATTTTATATCCTGATTAGGTAGGACTACAATTTGCTCAATTTGTGCGTTCCAAAACTTATCATTATGCAAAAATAGTGCAAATTTGTATAAGTCGGTCTTCGCGAAGTCTTCTTTTATTGCTCCGGTGGCAATAGGAAGGTATGCAGTGAAACGTTTCGACAGAGGCATCTTACGTCCTTCATTGTCGATATAATAATTTTCTCCTGTGCCGGACATAATCCTTAGTACAGGTTTACGCTCTTCTATAGACGCTTTGATAGCCCCGTTATTGGTAACAAATACATCAGCCTTTTTTATCAATTGATTCGTCAATATAGCCTCTTCTATTGCATTTGTGTTGATGTCTTTTATTTGTTTGCCTGTAGGATCCAGCCCCTTTTCCTTCACATACCGGGTTATATCTTCTGTATCAATAAACTGCTCGTCATCAGTACCATTCTTTACCTCGACCTCAAACTTGGAGCATACACCATCCTTTGGTTTTCCCTGAAAGTAGAAAACCGAAAAAATGAGATAGCCTGCAAGCAAACATATTCCGATGATAACTAATGCTTTTTTCATATTTTTTGTTCCAATATATCCTTTATCGGACCTAATAACCGGTCTATATCTCCTGCCCCTACAGTAAGAAGTACCTCTAAGTCTTTCTTATTTTCCAATAAAGGTAATAATTCCTCTTTGTTGCACAATGTTTTAGGACAGGTGACTTTATCGAAAATAATCTTTGAGGTCACACCCTCTATCGGTTTTTCCCTTGCAGGATAAATATCCAGCAGTATCAGTTCATCCAACAGAGACAGGCTTCTCGCAAATTCAGAAGCAAAATCTCTTGTCCGTGTATATAGATGCGGCTGGAAAATACCTGTCAGCTTACGGTCGGGATATAATTCCTTGACAGATGTTATACTTGCGGCCAGTTCTTCAGGATGGTGCGCGTAATCGTCTATCATCACTATCTTATCTGTTTTCAGCAAGAAATCGAAACGGCGCTTTGCTCCCATAAAGGTAGCCATACCATGCCGTAATTCTTCCGCGGTGGCTCCGTTAAGCCAGGCAAGAGCCATGGAACCAATGCCGTTTTCTATATTTATTTTTACCGGAACACCGAGCTGTATGTTATCAATCGTTCCCTTCGGTGTGACAAAATCGAAACGAATCTCGCCATTTCCTATTTTTATATTCTGTGCATGGAAATCTCCTTTATCCATCGAATAAGTATATATCCGCACATCTTTTCCTGTCTTTGGCGAAAGCTTTATATTGTGCTTCATCACCAATGCCCCTCCAGGCTGAATAAGGCTTGTAAACTTCTCAAAGCTTTTCAGATACTCTTCCTCCGTACCATAAATATCCAGATGGTCGGGATCAACAGAAGTTATCAGCGCCATATAAGGATGGAGCCAATGGAAAGAACGGTCGTACTCGTCTGCTTCCACTACCGTAAATTCGCTTTTATCTGAAAGCATCAGGTTACTGCCGTAATTTTTCAATATACCGCCCAGAAAAGCATTACAATCGAGATGCGACTGTTTAAGAATGTGCGCCAGCATACTGGATGTGGTAGTCTTTCCATGTGTGCCTGCGCAACAGAGAGCTTTACTTGATTTTGTAATTATGCCTAATACCTGCGCCCTTTTCTGTATAGTAAATCCGTTCTCCCGAAAATATCTGACTTCTTCATTCTCTCCCGGTACGGCAGGCGTATATACAACCAGTGTACTTTCTTTATCTTTACAATAGCCCGGTATAAGCTTTATATCATCAGTATAATGGATTTCGGCACCTTCGGTTACCAGATCTTTTGTTAGAGACGTTTCGGTGCGGTCGTATCCCGCAACCTTTTTCCCTTTCGACATAAAATAGCGGGCCAGATTGCTCATACCTATACCACCTATTCCTATAAAATATATAGATCGTATATTATTCATTTTCCTTTATCAATTTAACAACCTCATCCACAATACGATTGGCAGAATCGGGTTGTGCCATTTTCAGAATATTCGCTGACAATTCCTCAAGTTTCTCTTTATCCTGTATTAAGTCTAAAGCCACAGGTACAAGTTTCTCAATTGCTTCATCATCCCCGATCAGAACACCTGCATTTTTATTTACCAACGCCATTGCGTTCTTTGTCTGATGGTCTTCCGACACATTCGGGGAAGGGACTAATATCACAGGCTTTCCGAGCAGGCTAAGTTCGGAAATGGAGCTTGCCCCCGCACGGGAAATAACCAGATCAGCCGCTTTATAGGCCAAATCCATACGTGATATAAATTCATGGATATGTATATTTTCAGGACTGCCTTTACCGGATAAATCCATATTCATTTCGAACGAATATAGCTTCCCGCATTGCCAAAGCAATTGTACGTCGGACTTCGCCAGCTCATCGATTCCCGAAAGAATGCTCTTATTCATCATTCTCGAGCCCAAACTGCCTCCTATGAGCAGAATTGTCTTTTTATCCGGATCGAGATTAAATTCCTTATATGCTTCCTGTCTGGTAATAGTAGCGGATAGTAACTCCTGACGGCACGGATTACCGGTCATTACTATTTTGCTTTTAGGGAAGAAACGTTCCATCCCCTCATATGCGACACACACTACCGAAGCCTTCTTCGACAAGAATTTATTTGTAACCCCGGCATAGGAATTCTGCTCCTGGATAAGTGTCGGAATTTTCAATGTATTTGCTTTGTATAATACAGGACCACTGGCATAGCCTCCTACACCTATTACCACATCGGGCCGGAAATCCCTGAGTATCCGTTTCGCTTTTATCAAACTCTTCTGGAATTTCCAGACAGTGGCTATATTCTTAAAGATATTTTTCCTGTTAAGCCCGCATATTTCCAGACCGATAATTTCATATCCGGCCGCGGGAATTTTCTCCATTTCCATACGCCCGGTCGCTCCTACAAAGAGGATTTCAGCATCGGGGTAACGCTCTTTTATCGTATTGGCGATAGCTATAGCAGGGAATATATGCCCTCCTGTGCCTCCGCCGCTTATTATTACTCTTAGCTGTTTCATATTCTATTAGCTTCATCAAAAGTTTCAAAATCCACATTTGCAATACTTTCGTCTACATCTTCATGGTCTGAATCGTTCAGTTTAGAAGAACAAGCCAGAATGATCCCGAAATAGGCGCAAGTAATGATTGTAGAAGTCCCTCCCCGGCTGACCAATGGTAATGGCTGCCCTGTTACGGGTATGAGATTAACTGCAACAGCCATATTAGCCAAAGCCTGTATTGTAAGTATAAGCCCTGCCCCCAGGATGAGATAGCGGGGGAATTTCTTTTCGCATTTCGATGCCAATACTCCGCACCGGATCATTAATGCGACATATAAAAGCAGCACAAACAACCCGCCAAGCAAGCCCATTTCTTCGAGAACGATTGCAAAAATAAAATCGGAATACGCCTGCGGCAGAAAATCGCGTTCTACACCACTACCCGGAAGTCCGATAACACCTCCGTTTGCAATTGCTATTTTAGCATGTGATACCTGATAGTTGTCATCTGTGATCTTATAGGCAACTGTCCCATCTTCTTTTCTATCGTGGATAGAAACCCCTTCCTGTTCTCCGGAATGCCTTTCTATACGGTTTTTCCATGTGGTAAGACGATCAGGAAAATAGTCCTTAACAACTTTATCGGGTAATAAAGTTATACAAAGCAATATGAGGCCGACCAAAGCCGCACCGCCTAAACCAACCTTCAACAGCCGCTTAAACTGTACCTGCCCGATCCATAGCATGAGTACGGATACCCCAAAGAGAAGACATGCAGTAGATAAGTTCTCAGGGGCAATCAATGCGCAAATGACAACTATCCCTATAATTAATGTCTTAAAAATCCAATTCTCATTTTCCGGCTTCATTTTACTAAGGAAGAAAGCAATAAAGCCGATAGCTGATATCTTTGCAAATTCAGACGGTTGTATTGTAAATGCACCTACTCCCAGCCAACGTTGCGCACCGTTCACATCCTGCCCCATAAACATAGTGAAAATGAGCAGTATAGCCGAAATGGGCAGCCCCAGCAATAAGATGGAGAAGAAGCGGGTAGGTACCCTTTGCAGGAACATAACCACAGCAAACCCGATCAGCAAGAATGCTGCATGACGGAGTATAGGCGCCCAGTGACTCTGCTGACGGTAGGCAATTGTACTTGTAGCACTAAATACTTCAAGCAAAGAGATAATACACAATGCAATGAATATGCACCATATAACTTTATCTCCTTTAAACGCCCTTCCTAAAAAATTGAATTCCATAACATCATTATTTCAAGTTTCAAGGTCTCAGGTTTCAAGATTTCAAATTGACGAAAACGAATCTTGAAACCTGAAATTTTGAAATTATAATCTTCTTACATATTCTTTAAATTGGTTACCCCTGTCTTCATAATTCTTAAAGAGGTCGAAACTGGCACAGCATGGCGATAACAATACCGTATCTCCCTCCTCTGCCAATGCGTAAGCTTTCTCTACAGCATCTTTCATCGACGATGTATCTTCTATCTTTTCTATTTTACCGTCGAAGAATTTATGCAGTTTACTATTATCCACACCAAGAAATACAAGGGCGCGGACTTTGTCCTTTACCAGCTGTTCTATCTCGGTGTAATCATTTCCTTTATCTGTACCCCCAAGTATCAGGATTACTTTTGTCTTCATGCTTTGCAAAGCATACCAGCATGAATTCACATTGGTAGCCTTAGAATCATTTATAAACTGGACACCCTTCACCTTAGCTACCTTTTCGAGACGATGCTCTACCCCCTGAAAGTCGCTGAGTGAATGACGAAGGTTCTCGTCGGTTATATCCAGTAGCTTAGCAGCAATACCCGATGCTAATGAGTTATACAGGTTGTGTGTACCTTCCAGAGCTAATAGATCCTGTTCCATAACAAATGCGGAATTAGGAGTGTTAATATCTATTTCATGATTATTAAGGTAAGCGATTGCATTGCCAACCTTATGTTCGGCGAATGTATATTGTTTACCTTTAGACACCAGTTTCTTAATTTCTTTACTTACAATAGGGTCTTCCTCCCAGAATATGAATGCATCGGCTTCGGTCTGATTCTGTACAATACGCATCTTAGCATCTATATATTTCTGTATATCATGGTCGTACCTATCCAGATGGTCAGGCGTAATATTCAGTAAAATGGCAATATCAGCTTTGAAAGAATACATATTTTCGAGTTGGAAACTGCTTAGCTCCAATACATAATAATCATAGTTTTCTTCCGCGACCTGACGGGCGAAACTTCTTCCGATATTTCCTCCCAATCCTACATTCAGCCCCGCCGATTTCAGTATATGATATATCAGGCTGGTAGTGGTCGTTTTCCCATTACTCCCTGTAATACAAATCATTTTGGCAGCCGTATAACGTTTGGCGAATTCCATTTCGGAAAGAACGGGAATACCTTTTTCTATGGCTTTGTGAACAAGAGGAGCATAATTAGGAATACCCGGACTTTTTATGATTTCGGTTGCGGCGAGTACCAGCTCTTCGGTATGACCCTTTTCTTCGTAAGGAATACCGTATTGCTCCAGTTCTGCTTTATACTTGTCCTGCAAAGGGCCGTTATCCGACAAAAAAACATCGAATCCTTTTGCTTGCGCAAGTATGGCCGAACCAACTCCGCTTTCGCCCCCTCCCAATATGATAATTTTATTCATATGTTTTTTAATTTCAGGATTTCAAGATTTCAAGATTCAAGATTCAAGATTCAAGATTTTTATTCAAGACTTAATCTTGAAATTTTGAAACCTGAAATTTTGAAATTGCATATTATCGCATTTTCAATGTTGCTAATGTAAGTACTGCAAGAATAATTCCTATAATCCAGAAACGTACCACAATTTTCGATTCCGGCACAGCTCCTATCGGTTTTTGGAATAAAGCCTGTATGCCTGAATTTCCGGACTTCTGGAAATGATGATGCAGAGGCGTCATTTTAAATACACGGCGCCCTTCACCGTATTTCTTCTTGGTCAGTTTAAAATAAAACACCTGTATCATTACCGAAAGGCTCTCCACCATAAAGATACCGCATAATATAGGCAGCAATAATTCTTTATGGATAACCACAGCGAAAACCCCGATTATGCCACCCAGCGTTAAGCTGCCCGTATCTCCCATAAATACCTGTGCGGGAAATGCATTGTACCATAAGAAACCAACCGTTGCCCCGATAAATGCCGAAGCAAATATTACGAGCTCCTGACTACCGGGAATAAACATAATATTCAGATAGGAGGCAAACTCGATGTGCCCGGATACATATGCCAGTATCCCCAGCGTGACTCCTATAATAGCCGAACTACCTGCGGCAAGCCCGTCCAGCCCGTCGGTCAGGTTAGCCCCGTTCGACACAGCCGTTACAATGAATATAACAATCATAACAAACAGTATCCAGGCAGCCGGTTCCGCATAATCTCCCATGAAAGAAACAAGGTCTTCATAGTCGAGGTTATTATTCTTCATAAAAGGAATAGTAGTCTGTGTTGACTTCGCTCCTTCAGCTGTATAACTCACCCGTTCTATGACATTATCCTGATTACGGAATTCTATATTTTCACGGATAATAACGTCAGGACTCAGATAAAGCGCCATGCCTACAATCAGCCCGAGGCCTATCTGGGCAATTATCTTAAATTTACCATGCAGCCCCTCTTTATCCTTTTTGAATACCTTAATATAATCGTCCAAAAAGCCGAGTACTCCCAGCCAGACGGTCGTAATAAGCATCAGGATGATATATATATTATCTAAACGGGCCAAAAGCAAAACAGGAACAAGTATGGAGATAATGATAATAATGCCACCCATTGTCGGCGTTCCTTTTTTACTTAATTGCCCTTCCAGTCCGAGATTGCGGACTATCTCCCCGATTTGCAGTTTTTGCAGCTTGTCGATGATACGGCGTCCTATGATAGTGGATATCAATAATGATAATACCAGCGCCATAGCTGCACGAAACGAGACATACCTGAACATACCCGCACCCGGGAAATCTAACTGGTCTAAATAGTCGAATAGATAATATAACATTTGCTCCTTCTGATTTTTTTATTCTCCAAAAATATTTCTTACTACTTCTCTATCATCGAAGTGATGTTTCACTCCTTTCACATCCTGATAATCTTCATGGCCTTTTCCGGCAATGAGGATTACATCGCCCTCTTTGGCCAGTGTACAAGCTGTTTTAATCGCTTGTTCACGCTCGACGATCAATAGTGTTTTCTTCAGTTGCTGGCTGTTCAGCCCGTCAGCCATATCGTTGATAATAGCCTGTGGTTCTTCGAATCGCGGATTGTCGGATGTAAGTATCACCTGGTCGCTCAGGCGTACGGCCTCACGCGCCATAATCGGCCGTTTGGTCTTATCTCTGTTACCTCCGCAGCCAACTACAGTAATTACACGCCCGTTGCCTTCCAGTACTTCATGGATAGCTTCCAACACATTCGTTAAAGCATCCGGTGTATGCGCATAATCAACAATCGCTGTATAGTTTTCAGGAGAGCGCAATGTTTCAAAACGTCCCGATACAGGTTTTAATGTACTCAGTACGAGTAAGGCTTCATCCGGATTCTGTCCTAACAATACGGTTGCCCCGTACACTGCTAATAAATTGTACACATTGAACACACCGACAAACTGCACCTGCAATTCCTTATTATTGAATTCGACTGCTGTACCATCGAAATGTTTCTCAATAATCTTGGCTTTGAAGTCTGCCAGCGTTTTTACAGAATAAGTATATTTCTTCGCTTTTGTATTCTGGAGCATTACCGATCCGTTCTTATCGTCGACGTTGGTAAGGGCAAAAGCTGTTTCGGGCAAATTGTCGAAAAACATCTTTTTGGCTTTCAGGTACTCGGCCATCGTTTTGTGGTAATCGAGATGATCCTGTGTGATATTGGTAAAAATGCCTCCGTCAAATTTCAACCCGCTGATGCGCTTCTGATGTATAGCATGTGAGCTTACTTCCATGAAAGCATATTCGCAGCCAGCACCTACCATCTTTGCCAGCATCTCATTCAGCGACAGCGGATCAGGCGTAGTATGTGTGGCATGGTATACCGTGCCATCAATATAGTTAGCTACTGTGGATAGTAATCCTACTTTATACCCCAGCTTACGGAACATCTCATATAGCAATGTGGCAGTGGTGGTTTTACCATTTGTTCCCGTAACTCCCACCAGTTTCAGTTTAGCTGAAGGATCTCCATACCAGAGGGTAGCTATCTTACCGGCCACATCCGCGCTGTCTTTTACTTTTACATAAGTAATCCCCTCTTTTGAGGTATCCACCTTCTCCTGATGGATAATAACTTTAGCCCCTAAATCAAGGGCATTGTTAATATATTGGTGTCCGTCTACCTGTACCCCTTTCAGGGCAATAAAGGCCGAACCGGCGATTGCTTTACGTGAGTCGGTCTGAATAGCTGTTATTTCAAGATTTTCATCTCCTTTTATTTCAACTACATCTATGCCTTTTAATAAATCCTTTAATTTCATATCTGTATTCTTTATTTAAGTAAAAGAAAGTACTTAATAATATTATTAACCAGCTTAACTGCCTATTGCTTATAAACTTAATCAAGTAATAAACAGGTCTGCGACCTTAATTCAATTCTATTGTAATACCACCGCCTTTTACCATCCGGCTTCCGGCAGGGATAGATTGCCGCTTCACTTTTCCCTCTCCCGTCAGGCTGACTCTAAGTCCGGCATTCTCCAATAGATATACTGCATCACGTGCCCCCATACCTATAACGTTAGGAACAAGGCCTTGTTTTACGGAAGTATTATCTTCCAATATAATTCCTCCTGACAGAGAGTCGCTCTTCGTCTTTATCCAATCGATATTACTACCCGAAAACGTATAATTCTGGTCTAGTTTTTTCAATACAAATTCAGTATTCTTAAGCAATCCTCCCTTAACTACAGGAATCAATGAGTTTACGGTATCTTTCGGTGCAGGCAGAGGTGTAGAAACCAAATGCTTAGTATAGATACCTTCAGCAATGGACTTAAACACTGTTCCTGCCATAAGCCCTCCCGATGGTGAGCCTTGCGGCCTGCGTATGCCTACAAAACATGTATATTTGGGATCATCGGCCGGGAAGTATCCACAGAACGAAACATAATAACCTTCGTATCCTCCCCGAGAAGCAATCATGGCTGTACCCGTTTTGCCTGCCGACTGGAAAAGGGTAGAACCGGCTGCTTTTCCAAGACCATCGGAAACCACTCCCCTGAGCATCTCCCTTATCTCACCTAATGTTTTCCCGGAACACAATGCCGGGTTGATGACTTCGGTTTCGAACTCTTCTTTCACTTTCCCGTCTTTCATAAATGCCTTGGTAAGGAAAGGCTTTATCATCTTCCCATTATTGGCTATACCATTGTAAAACATCAGCATGTAAATAGGCGGGATCTGTGTCTCATAACCGAACGACATCCATGCCAAAGTTGTTTTTGACCACGGATTTGCCTTATCATCCGGCATACGGACTATGGATGTGCCTTCTATACCCTTCAGAGGTACGTCCCATTCTATTTTCTTTGTAATACCTAAGTCACGGATATGTTGTGCATATTTCTGAGGATTATTTTCATAGCCCTTCAGAATCATTTTAGTCATAACAACATTGGAAGAAATATACATACCTTCGGTAATAGTCATAAACTCTTTGCGTCCGCCTGTACGCCAGTAGTGGTCGCGGACAACCCGGCCTTTATATTCGAAAAGTCCGTTGCCGACACGCACGGAGTCATTCGGTGTAACTACCCCGTCTTCGAGGGCTACCATCACCGATACGGTCTTGAATGTGGAACCCGGTTCGGACATCCACGAAAATGCATTCGGATTTCCTTCGGCATATATCCCTTCCGATATCCTGTCAAGATTGGTTATCGCTTTTATTTCGCCGGTAGCTACTTCCATTACAATAGCTACACCTGATTCAGCCTTTGTTTCAGCCAATTTGCCGTAAAGGGCTTTTTCGGCCATATCCTGAATGTCCACATTCAATGTGGTTTTTATATCCCAGCCATCGGTAGGTTCTTCCAATACTACATCTATCCAACGGCCCTGTACACGCTCACGCGTTTTCAACCCGGGCACACCTTTGAGTATCGAATCATATTTCAACTCCAGACCGCTCGCACCCCCGTCTTCAAAATCTTTAAAGATAGAGCCTACGGTTCGTCCTGCCAACCGGCCGAAAGGTTTCAGACGCATGGTTTTTTCTTCAGTGAAAAGGCCGCTCCTGTTGCTGCGTTGATCGAAGAATGGGAATGTTTTCAGTTCTTTCAGGTCGACATAGTTTATATCGGGACGAATAATTCTTACATAACGGCTTCTTACTTTTACCTTCTTGTTGGAACCACTTTTCCGGTTGCGTTCCAGCTCATCCAGTTCTTTGCGGCTAAGTGCCCAGCCATCTAATATTATCTTTTTGTATTGGGCGGCATTTCTGTCCGGAAATTTTTTTGCCAACTCCTGAGAAAGAGGGGTTACGTACTTCATCAGCGTATCTTTCTTTATACCCTCCGACATGAAGTCGACATATACACCATATAAAGGTTCGCTGGTTGCAAGCAGACGGCCGTCGTCAGCATATATATTTCCGCGGTTGGGGCGTATCTCCCTGTCTTTCTTCACAGTTTCCTGCTTGCCCAGTTCGCGCCATTCGGGCCCTTCCGCATATTTGATTTTGAAAATGCAGACAATAATTGCTATAAACACGAAAGACATGAAAAAGACAATCCAACCGTAACGGCTGACTGCCACATTCTTCATTGTTCCTTCTGATTTCTTTGCCATATTCTTTTTCCGAGACAGTCTCTTCTATTTCTTTATTTTATAAATCGGCTCCTTGGTTTGCTGCAAGTCTACTCCGTTCTGCTGAATCAAAGACTCTACTTTCGATTCACGGCTCACTCCCATCAACTGGGCCGCAATAGTCAACGATTCGAATTTCGCATCTTTCAGTTCATGTTGCAACGACTCTATTTGCGACCTTTTCTCTATACAACTGTATCTGTTACTTATATATAAGACCAGAATAACAAAAACAGTGATAATGAAACGTGCATTCTTCCAGAAGAAGTCCTCTGTGAGAACTGTCCCTCCCAGAATATACATCACTTTCTTTTTTATATCTTTCGCTTTCATTCCTATTACAAGTCCTATGTAATTTATTTACAACTCAAATTTTCTCTGCTATCCTTAGTTTAGCGCTTCTCGAACGCGGGTTTCTTTCCTCTTCTTCCCGTGACGGAACAATTACTTTATTGTTTATCAGCCTGAATGGTGTTTCGAAGTTGCCGAAGAAATCTTTTTCCACCTTCCCTTCAAAGTTACCCGTCTTAAAGAAATTCTTCACAAGCCTGTCTTCTAAAGAATGATAAGTGATAACTACCAAACGGCCACCCGGCTTCAATATATCAAGTGCCTGTTCAAGCATTTCTTTCAGAGTTTCCATCTCTTCATTCACCTCTATGCGAAGCGCCTGAAAGGCCTGAGCTAATACTTTCTTTTCTTTTTCACCTCTTCCGACAAAGGAATTCAGCGTATCCAGCAAGTCATTTACTTTCCTGTAAGGTTTTTCTTTCCGGGTCTTTACAATCGCAGACGCAATGCGCCTCGACTGCTTAAGCTCACCATATAAGTAAAAGACATCTGCCAGCTGCTCTTCGGTGTATGTATTCAACACTTGTGCTGCCGTTTTCCCGGCTTTCTGATTCATGCGCATATCCAGATCACTATCTTCGAAACGGAAAGAAAATCCACGGTCTTCGGCATCGAAATGATGTGACGACACGCCCAAATCGGCAAGTATAGCGTCCACTTCCTCCACCCCGTGATACTTAATAAAGTTTTTCAGAAAACGGAAATTGCTCCGGATGAATGTGAATTTATTATCTTCCTGTATATTATTGATAGCGTCTTCATCCTGATCGAAAGCATACAGATGCCCTTTGTTTCCGAGGCGGGAAAGAATCTCCTTCGAATGTCCGCCACCACCGAAAGTTACGTCGACACAAATGCTGCCGGTACGAATATTCATACCGTCCACACTTTCGTGGAGCAGTGCAGGTGTATGGTATATCTCAATCATGATTAGCCGTTTTGTGAGTCGTTGTTCATTAATGCCTGTATACGGGAACTGAAATCGTCCGGCGGAATAAGCGTCTTCTCCAGCCCTTCTTTCGCCCATATTTCAATCGTATTATCCACACCCAAGAATCTAACATCGGACACGATATTTACCATCTGGCAATATCGCTTCGATATCAGGATACGCCCGTTCGCATCTATATCGAGACGTTCGGCATCAACAACAAACTGTCTGAAAAGAGCTTGTTGCTCCCGATCCCATCTGTTTAAACGTGAGCGCAATTTCGCAACCTCCTCTTCCCATACTTCGACGGGATAGAGCACGAGGCAATCCTGAAACAGATCTTTTCTGAGTATCAATGTATTCTGGGCAGAAGATTGAAATATCTTCCTGAAAGCTGCCGGTACAAAGACCCTCCCCTTTGCATCGATTTTCGCTTCTATATTACCCAAAAATTGAATCATTAACACTTTGAATTTTAACAATATACAATATGCGACGTAAAGGTATGAAAATTATACACTTTTCCCCACATTTCCCCACTTAAAATTGACTAAAAGTTTTCAACAACCCTGTTTATAAGTTATCAACATATATATTCAATTGATAATGTTTTACTTATAATGCTTTATCAACAGGTTATGAACAAGTTGTAAACAGTTCTTTATCAGTGATATTCAGGAATAATATTAATTAGGCGTTGGTATTAAATGCTCGATTGTTCTAATCGCTTTTTCTACGCGGAATTAAAAATTCCTTGTGTTCCTTTTGGCCAAAGCCCCAAAAGGAACCAAAAATGCTTTAGCGCCCCGCTTCATAGGCCGACCCGTAACGGACAAAAAGACGAAACGGAAAAACTCGCTGGAAATATTGTATAATCCGAATCAGCAGGTAAGCTCAAACACGTTTCCGTTTTTCCGTCTTTTGCCCTACGGGTACCCCGTCCATGAAGCTAACGGCGCAGGCTGACGCGTATTCATTCATCGAAGGGCTTCGTTTACTAAGGCGTCAGTCCCCGCGCGTTAGTGATGCAGGCGGACAGGGCTGTTAAGTTCTGAATTCTTATATCCTCTTTGTCATGTTGAACAAAGTGAAACATCTCGTTTCTCAGAGTTAGGATTCTTCACTTCGTTCAGAAACAACGTTCGGCAGAGCGAAGCGGAGCCAATGACAGTAGAAAATAACAAACCAAAGTGGAGAACTTAACAGCCCTGCGGGAAGGCGCGGCAGAGATGAGGTAAAGTTCCCGGCATAAATAAGGATAGTTATTATGCAGAAAACAATTGAACATTTAATACCAACGACCAATCCACATGAATCCATAAAACTTTATGTTAAAAAAGACCATCATCTTCATCTACACTTATCTATACTGAAAATAATGAATGGATAATAACTTTTCTTATGTCATTCATAACTCATAATTTATATTTATAATTATTTAAAGCATATGGCAAAGTATAACGAAGGTGTAGCAGAGACGATTGTTTCGCTGATAGAAGACGATTTTTGTTCCGTAGCGGAAATTTGCAGGGTTACAGGTATCAGCCGAAAGACTTTTTACTGCTGGAAAGAGACGGTACCGGGTTTGGCAAAAGAGATATTCGACGCGGAATGCCGGCGCGAAGACAGGATACGGCAAATGTTGTATTCGTCCCTTAAAAAGCGGCTGGACGGGCATATGATGGTAGAAGAGAAAGAAACATACCTGCCGGACGAAGATGAACCGGAAAAGCTGGTTCTGCAATCGAAAATTATCCGCAGGAAATATTGCCTGCCCGACCTGAAGACAATTAAGCTGTTACTCGACAGGCAGGATAAAATTGAGAATTGCCAATCAACCCAAAAGGAGGAGGAAGATATCACAACCCGGAAAAATATAATAGTTAATGACGTAACTATTGCAAAGGATATAGAAAATCAGATAGCTGAGCATATCGAGGAGAGCGGGAGTGTTCCGGCAGATGAAAAAGAAAGCCTTGTTGATGATCCTGAAGACGCGGAAACAGAGATAATGCCGGACGGACCGGACAGAGCCATAGCTGAACGGAAAGGCATGATAAGAAGGAACAATAGCCATCCGGCAGGAAAGAGGAGAAAGAAGCGGAGAAAATAATTGAAAGTGAAAAACGAAAAGTAAAGAATATCATATGGGAATACGATATGAATATCCGAGCTTCAGGATCTTGTAGAAAATAACTTTTGATTTTCCATTAATTGTGTTACTTATGTCACCTTTTTTTAACAATAAATAAAAGATTAGCGGATGAAACACAAACTATTTTCGCTTCACACCATTTACCAATTGAGCCGTTAAATTAGTTGCCGGTCAGTCCTGTATCTGTCCAATATAAAATTATTTTCTAAAAAAATGTGTTTGCTATTGTATTTATGAAAATTATCAATAAATTTGCGTGTACTATTATACTATTACACTATTATATTTTTAATCTAATGAATATGATATCAATGCGTAACGTTACCTTCGGGTATAAGAAGAAGCTAATATTCAATGATTTTTCAATCTCTATAGAGAAGGGAAAAGTGTGCGGATTGTTAGGAAAAAACGGAGCAGGCAAATCGACTATGTTGTATTTGCTTACAGGCCTCTTAAGTCCTGAAAAAGGTAAAGTGGAATATAAAGATGAGGATGTGGCAAAGCGTAAGCCCTCTACATTGCAGGACATGTTTATAGTGCCCGAAGAGTTTGAATTACCCGGTATTCCGCTGAGAAAGTATGTGGAAATCAATCGTCCGTTCTATCCTTCTTTCAGTCGGGAACAACTGGATAAAAATCTGGAATGCTTCGAGATGGAGGCCGATGTGCATTTGAACGAGCTTTCTTTAGGGCAAAAGAAAAAAGTCTTTATGAGTTTCGCTCTGGCCGCAAACACACCCCTGCTACTGATGGATGAGCCGACAAACGGACTCGATATCCCCGGTAAAAGCCAGTTCCGGAAATTTATAGCATCGGGGATGACCGATGAAAAAACAATTCTGATCTCGACACATCAGGTACAGGATGTGGATAAGCTACTGGAGCAGGTGATTATCCTCGATAATAATAAAGTGCTGATGAATTCTTCCGTATCGAGGATTTGTGAGAAACTGCGCTTTATGGAAAGTTATAATGAAAAAGATGTGGAGAAAGCATTATACGCCTCACCATCTATACAAGGATACAAGCTAATCCTTGAGAACGAAAACAATGAGGAGACTTCCCTGAATCTGGAAACATTGTTCAACGCGACTTTAAGCAATACGGAAAAGATAACAGCAATACTACAATAAAACCTGATAAATTATGAACAATACATTTGATATAAACCGATTTATCTTGTTGTTAAGGAAAGACATACAGGAAAACTGGAAAAAGTATCTGATCCGCATCCTTACAATTTACGGAGCACTCACCCTTGTGACTACATGGAACGCTTTTCTGACATATTCCGAATTAGAACAGGGTATTAATCGTTTAGAATACCTGAACAGGGATTTGATAGTCTTCACTGCCTTCGTCTTTTTCATATTTGGCTGTATCAGTGCTTCCATGGCAATGGAACCTATCAACAGCAAGACAAAGCGGCTTGTGTATTTGATGAATCCTTCATCATCTTTTGAAAAATACTTTTCCCGTTGGTTTATCATGACAATCGGCTACATGGCGGTTTTCTTCGTTCTATTCTGGTTGTCAGACGCTACCCGGGTACTGATCTGTTCTATCCGCTTCCCTGACATAGATGTGCAATTTATCCACTTCGATAAATTTATAGGAAAGGATAGTTACGACTATGTTTTTAATAACATGACAAGATTTACATTTTCAGTCGGCCTTTTCTCCTTTATTCAGTCCCTGTTTATCCTGGGATCGACATTCTGGCCGAAAAATTCGCTGGTAAAAACATTTTCGGCAGGCACTATCATCTTTATCACTTTCCTTCTGGTGTGCTGGTGTGTAATCTCTCTCCTTTTCGAAAACGGCATGGACAACTTTGGAAATGCGTTACAGCAGAAAACATTTGGTGTTCAGGATACTATTATAGTGGGATATATGACAATTCTATGCATCATCTTCGCTGTGGTAAACTGGGTATTGGCTTTTTTCAGATTCAGGGAATCTGAAGTAATTAAACGACTCTAGCTTATGAATTTTAAAGAAAATAAAGCAATCTATTTGCAGATAGCCGACCGCATCTGTGACGAGATACTACTGGAAAAATATAAAGAGGAAGAAAGGGTTCCGTCTGTACGCGAATATGCCGCTATTGTGGAAGTGAATTTTAATACCGTCATGCGCACCTTCGATTACCTTCAATCGATGGAAATCATCTACAACAAAAGAGGAATCGGATATTTTGTAGCTCCGAAAGCAAAAAAGCTGGTACTCAAGCTGCGTAAAGATACCTTTATGAAAGAGGAGGCTGAGGACTTCTTCAAACAAATATACACACTGGATATTCCGATAGAGGATATCGTGGAAATGTATAAAGACTATATTAAGAAACAATAATAATAAAAGATATGAGACTTACAACCAAAATAGTATTGGGTATCATAGCCGCGGTATTCTTAACTGCCACAGGCTATATATGCTATCTTTCGTTAAGTTATGACGGAGAGAAAAAGACAGGCGTTATACTAACGGACGAAACTGTCAGCATAGATATATCCGGACAAAAAATTATCGAGATATACGCGGATACAATACCGATGAAAAATGACGGGAAAGATAAGGATAAACATTATATTATCTTCGATGGACTCATCAATATACAGCCTGCTGCGAAGGAAGAAGATAAAGGTAAGATCTATATACCGGAACAATTGAAGGAATATCTGGAGATATCTGCATTACACGATAAGACCATACTGCGTGTGAAAACCGCAGAATTATTAACGGATCATTACAAAAACAAGATTCCGGACCCGGCAGCAATAAGGGGGATAAACTTTACTATATATGCGGATTCCTGTGTAGACATAAGAAGTAGAATAGGTGGGTTAAGAGCTAATATACAGGGATTAAAAGCAGAATCGATCAATATAGATATAATGCGTGGAGATCTGAATATAGAAAATTGTGAGGCTGATATAATCACACCTACAGTAAGGGGTTGGGGGCATTTTGTAATGAAGAACTCCAGGACAAAGGTATTTAATGCCGATCTCGACTATCTACAAAACTGGAGAATCGAACAATGTGATATAGATACTGAGAACCTGACTGGAAGCGGAAACCACGACGTAGAAGTACCGGCTACCGAATGCAGGGTAATGAACTGGAATCCAAAAAATGAAAAGGCATCCCTAAATGTATCATTAGGTTCTGATACGGCAAGAGTGATATTTCCATAACAATAGTAAAAGGAAGAAGTTGCCCGAAGGCAACTTCTTCCTTTGTTATTGTGGTCTATGTTAAGACCGGCAGAAAGTCCGGCTTTATTATTGTTTCAGTTTCTCTACTTCCTGATTGTAAAGCCACTGAACCTGTCCGCTCAATAATGCTGTATTATAGAATTTAATTTCATCCATCATACCCTGAAAGTGATCCCATGATGTAGGTGTATCCCAGCCTGACCAGTCCCAGGATGCTTTTGCCTCGGCATAGGTCGTTGCCGCCCCAATCATCAACGGCAATTGTGTGCCTAACGGAGATACATATGGCGCAGACTGGCTGCCTACCAGATTCGGTTTGCCGGTATTGGTCCACTCTTTTGTCAGTAATCCGTTTATATAGAACGACAATTTTGAGCTCTCAAGGTCAAGGACAACTACCACATGCTTCCAACTACCGGTAGAAACAGAAAGGTCCGCTTCATTATCCGCATCGGTAAAACCTGCCTGCGATTTGATTGTGAAGAATGCTTTGCCTTGTTCCTGTATCTGGAATTTCCAGTTGTTCCAGTAGTTCAGGGAAGCTACATAGTTACCACCTTTTATTACTTCAGGTTTCAACCATACGGCAATACTCAGTTTCTTGCCCAGGAAATCAGATGGGTTATAATTCTCTACTTCCAGATGTGCCCCGTTCTTGAAATAAAGGGCTTTGTTTACTCCATCATCTACAAATTCGGGTAGTGCGGGCGTTGAGAAAATTTCAGAAGGTCCCGGTTTCAGAGTAGCGGTAAGGGCTTTTATCCCGTCACCAAGCAATGACGTTCCTGTTCCCTCATCAAAGCTCCAGCCTGCTAACAGATTTTCTTCCGGTATTCCGATCATCTTATCATTAAGAAAGCGTACCAGAGCTTCTTGCAGGTGTATTCTCATATTAACAACTTCCTGAGCTGATACATTCCCTTTGTCGACAACTTCCTGGATAATATCCAGCTTTGTCTTGAATCTATCTATAGTCTCCTGTTTATATTCAGCCGGAGTAGCTTTTGCTATAGAATCATATCCTGCTGCAAGTTCCTTTTTAAGGACAGCAGTGTCTCCTGCCACGAATTCCTCTTTGTCATCATCACTACAACCGATGAATAGTGCAGAAGAAAAGACCAGTGCAAACATCAATAATATACCAAATATCTTATTCTCTTTCATAGTCAATGTTTTTAGTTGATTAAATACCATTGTTTGAATCCAATTCATTCTGCGGTATCGGGAAATAATAACGAGGTTCCTGCCATTTGAAATCAGAACCCAAGGCCTGTGTTGCCACATCTTTTCCCCAACGCATCAGGTCGAAGAACCGATGGAATTCGAATCCTAGTTCACGACGACGCTCCAGATAGATTACCGACCGCATCTGCTCCTGATTCACTGGCTTAGCATATGCAAGTCCGGCTCTGTCCCTTACCAGTTTAAGAGCTGCTGCAGCCTTATCCAGATCATTTGTTTCCGTATATGCCTCTGCTTTCATCAGCAAGATATCAGCATAACGCAGGTAAATATATGGCAGTCCGCCATCACCCTTTGTTCCGGCCGGCACTTCAGCCAGCGGCTGATTGTGCTTTTTCACCAGATAACCGGTAATACTCCATGTAAGGTCAAATACATCGTCGTTCAACCACTCTTTACCCGAACGGCCGATTGATGCATCAAGACGGGGATCGGTCTGTCCTGTCGTTGTTTGTTCGCTGAAACTCAGAACATAATTATTTGTCGGCGCATTGAAGTAATATCCTCCTTCCACAAGTGGCGCAAACCATTGATTCAGAGAATTACCCAAGCCGGGGTTTTGATTGCTTTCATGCAGAATTGCAAATACCGCCTCTTTGCTGTCCTCTGCTCCTAATTTAAACAAGTCTTCGTAATTAGTTTCAAGCCCATAAAGGCCCAGCGGTTCCAACTTGGTCGTAATGGTTGTTATACAATCGTCCCATTTCTTCTGATATAACTGAGCTTTAGCCAGTAAACCGTAAGCAGCGCCTTTGGTGATCCTCCCTTTGTCTGCTGTTTGAGTATAAGACGGAGGTAATACTCCCGCGGCATCATTCAGATCTTGTTCTATCCTGCCATATATCTGGGAAACCTCACTCAGTCCCATATTTACGTTTGAAGGAGTCACAGGTTCCACTCTCAGAGGCACTTTACCCCAGATATTCACCAGGTTGAAATAATAATATGCCCTGATAAATTTAGCCTGCGCAATCATCTGCTGCTTAACCCCATCATCAATAGCAGTACCGTAGTCAGCATGGATCACATTGTTAGCGCGGTTAATCCCTTCATAGGCGAACTTCCAGTATGAAAGCAGAATCCCGTTGTCCGATTTGATATTAAACTCGTCAATCATACCTATCTCGGCCTGATCGGATGCGCTTCCGCCTTTCACTGCATCATCGGATGCGACATCTCCGAAAACCCAAATCATATTTGAAGAAGTGGTAAAGCTCAAGCTGTTATATACTCCGGTCAGCGCCAGATTCGCCTCCTCTTCAGTATTGTATATATTGTCGGATGTATATTCACCGTCCAGTTCTTCATTCAGAAAATCGTTACACGAACTGAAGGAGAATATTCCTAATATAGTTAGTATTATTACTATTTTTTTCATCTCAGGTAATTTTTAAAAGGTTATGTTTACTCCGAATGTAAAGGATTTAGAAACAGGATAAGTACCCCAGTCTATACCATTAGCCATATCACCTTCTCCTGCCGAATTGGAACTTACCGTCATTTCTGGGTCGAGCCCCTTGTATCCGGTAAAGGTGAGCAGGTTGGTAGCACTACCGAATGCCCTCAGACTGCTGATGTACTTCGATTTGATAGGGAAAGTATATCCCAGCTGAATATTCTTCAGTCTCAGGTATGACGCGTCTTCCAGAAAACGTGTAGATGCTATCACATTATTCGATTTAGCACTCCATGACGGTCTCGGATATTCATTAGAGGTTCCTTCTCCTCTCCAGTAATTATCATACATGTCTTTCGATACGGAGAAACCTCTGAAGAATCCTTCTGTTTCATTAGCCATCTGGTGATATATATCGTGACCGAAGGCACCCTGAAAGAATATTGATAAATCCCAGTTCTTATAATTACCCTGAAGATTCAGACCGAGTGTCTGTTTTGGGATAGAGGAACCTACATGCCCTCTGTCTTTTTCGTCAATTACACCATCGTTATTCAGGTCTTTATACTTGACATCCCCCGGTTTTACATTTGCTCCCTGATAAGCCGATTTCACGATTTCTTCTTCATTCTGGAATATTCCATCCATCTGATAAAGATAAAATGAACCGATAGAATATCCTTTCTCTATATATTTTGCAAAAACACCATTATCCACACGTCCTGCCTGTATAGGCGCATCCAGCGCCAAGACTTCATTATGCAGGTAACCCCAGTTCAGTGAAGCGGAAAAGCCCATATCCTTGTATTGCTTGCGAACATACAGTTCTACATCAACACCTTCATTCAAAACTTTTCCGGCATTCACCCAATAAGGGGAAGCATTACCGATAGACGGAGGCAATGGGGCACGCACGAGCATGTCGCTCGATTTTTTATTATAATAATCCACGCTGAAACCATATTCTCCTTTCGCGAAGGCCATATCCAAGCCCAGATTAAACTGGTTGCTGGTTTCCCATTTCAGTTTATCGTTACCCAACTGGCTTTGTATATATCCGACTGACGGGTTTCCCCCGAAAGGATAGTTTGCATATGGTGTATATTTGTCGGTATATGCATATAAAGCTATATTCTGATTACCTACAGCACCCCATCCGGCACGTAGTTTCAGCAGATTGATGGCTTTAATAGATTTCATGAAATCCTCCTCATGTATATCCCATCCCGCAGAGACTGAGTAAAATGTACCCCATCTGTTTTCTTCTGTAAAGCGTGAAGACCCATCCTGTCGAATCAACGCCGACAAATAGTATTTATAGTTATAATTATAATCGACCTTACCAAAGAACGAAAGCAAAGAATACGCCCAGTCACTTGAGTAAAAGGTATCACCATTCACAGATGAAGATGTATTCTTATCCGTACCGTTATAGCGGATAGCCTCCGCACCAGCCATTGCATTCAATGTATGCACATCGTTGAAAGTCTGAACTGTATTGAAGACAGAGTTTAGCGTCCATCCCAGGCTTTCATTATTCTGGCCTAATAGAGAACTTGGATTATTTATCCTGTTATTTGTCCCCCATGTTTTATTATTGATATTATAATCACTTTTCCTATAGTCGATCCCGAAATTGGTATTCCATACGATATTATATGGCAGTTTGGCCTCTACATTGAACTTACCCAGAAAAGTATCTTCGTCCCGTACCCTGTCGGTCATATTCGCCAGTCCTACCGGATTATAACCGTCGCCGAAAAAGCTGTTGTATTCGGCCTGTCCGAAATATTCGCTCGGTAAATCCACATAATTTCCGTTTGCATCATAGGTCGGAATTGCCGGATTACGCATATACGCATACCGTACAACGCTACCGCCTTCATTGCTACCGTAACCATCTCCTGAACTTGGCACAACATGAGTCTTAGCCTTTCCTCCGTTCACATTCAGCCCCAGCTTCAGCCAGTTTGCAGCTTTATAATTGAGGTTTACTCGTCCTGAGAATTTTTCATAATCGCTATTCTTGATAATACCCTCCTGATTATAATAAGAAAACGATGCCAGATAGTCGAATTTATCTTTACCTCCGCTTACTGATAATTCATGCACATTCAGCAATGCAGTCCTGAAAATCTCATCCAAGTGATTGATGTTTGCAAAATCCTTAACCAGAGCACCCTCGATCAAAGTTCTTTCGTCATTTTTAGCAGCTACATTATAAATATCTATATATTCATTTGTATTTACCATTTTCGGAAGGCTTCCGTGAGTCTGCACTCCGAACTGGCCATTATAAGCAACTTTCACCTTACCATTCTGCCCTTTTTTAGTAGTTACCAACACAACCCCATTATTTGCGCGGGAACCGTATATGGCCGCAGAAGATGCATCTTTTAGTACCGAAATATTTTCAATATCGGAAGGAACAATAGAGTTCAGTCCGTTCTCGGAAGGAATACCGTCTATAATGTAGAGCGGATCATTAGAAGAGTTTATTGAGCCTGTACCACGTACACGTACAGTGACACCCGCTCCCGGAGCGCCTGTCGCGGAAGTAACCTGTACACCGGCAACACGCCCCTGAAGCGCTTCAGACACCCCCGGAGCCGGAACCTGCGTGAGTTCCTTTGAATTTACCTTAGTTACAGCGCCCAAGACTTCCCTTTTCTTCATTGAGGTATAGCCTACAACGACGACCTCATCCAGTTCTGTATTAGGCACAAGCCTTACATTCATTTCCGTAGATTTGGATACCGTGATTTCCTGAGCATTGAACCCGACATAGGAAACCGTGATTTTATCCCCCTTGATATTCAGGGTGAATTTGCCGTCAATATCGGTTACAGTACCATTAGGAGTACCTGTTTCTACCACTGTAACACCGATTAACGCCTCTCCTGTAGATGAATCCGTCACCACACCGGAGATTGTTTTTACTTCCTGCGCAAATATATTCGCAAAGGCAAAAAGTAAAAAACAAGTGAAAAATAAACGTTTTAACATGGTTTTATTTATTATTGGTTTGTGAGATTTATTATTTGTATGCAATAGTGTATTTGCCATCTGCAACTACTTTATTATTATCTGTAGTCAGTCTTGTTCCGGCAGGAAGTTCTACTATAATACGCGCATCACCGGCAGGCATTTCGAACGTGCCGTCAGACGATACATTTTTGGCGACATATTCTTTACTTATAATATCGAAGAGGTCTACAATACCCTTTGCCGAATATTTTACCGATTTACTTTCTTTATGAGGATTGTAATACAAATAAACAGGATAGTGACGCTCAGCGTAGAAATCCGTCGCATTACAATTCAATTGAAGGATACCCTCGACATTTGTCTCCTTTATTATAGCTCCGAAAATACCCATCGGCGAGGAACTATATACGCTGAACATACTTGCCGGAGGATTCCCTTTCGCCCATTTTGGGCCATCGCCCAAAGCTACCGGAGTCTTTCCTTTGAGTGAAACCTTGCCGTAATCGTCTACACGGCGCAGTCCCTCGTAAGAAATGTTATCGTTCGTAATACTCTTCATTTCAGGGTCCCACTGATGTTCATCATCAATTTCCATCGGGAAGAACAGACGGCACGCGTTTGCATTGTTGAGCATCCATTTGCCGACCGCCTTAGCATATTGCGGTTCATACTTTACCATAGATACGAAAGGCCACGCCGGCTTTATACTATTCATCAGGAAGGCATAGCCTCCACCGTCGATAATACTGCCCTGGAGTCCATTAACTTCATAGTCGCCCCATTTGCCCACAATAATGCCCCAGCCATTACGTCCTTCGGGGTTCTTACAGCCGTCGAAAGTCCAATCGAGTAACTTTTGTACATCGTAATTTGTACCCTCTGTCGCATTCAGATATGCAGCAGCATATACTCCCAATGGCAACAGTATTTCATAGAAACGGCTTTCTTTCTGAGAGAGTAATGCTTCTGTCGCGCTCTTGGCATGGGCCAGATAACGGGGATCACTAAACTTATTATAGGCACAAAGCAATACATAAGCATGTCCGCCCGCTGCATCCTGTTGCAATGGTATGTGATTCACCATTCCGCGCATCCGTGCATAGTCGAAGTATGAATAATCGTAGTTCCCGGCCAAAACAGAGTCTGCTTTAACAAACTGCTCAGCAATAGAGCGTTGTATCTGCTCGGCTCCGTCTACATCTGGGAATACATCGCAAACTGCATAGTACAGCGCATTCGGAAACACATCATACCACCAGTCGCGCCCATATCCGCCGCCAAGCATACCTACTTCGGGCGTTGTATTATTCATCACTATATTCCACCCGTTATCTTTGTTGAAATAGTTCTGAACCATTTTTACATAGTTATATCCATCCTGATTCGTTTTATCTATCCCTACCAGCCCCGCTCCTAAAAGCGCAGCCAATGAGTTCAGACTCTCATGGAATTCCCCGTTATTGGCATTTTTACCCTGACGGACATCTTTTACGGCTGTGTATAATCCGAATGTAGGTTGATCTATGTTCCTGCGGTTATCATCGAGCCATATCATCGAGCCTACTTCACTCTTATTGTTCCAGTCGAAAACGAAGCTGTCAAAAGCCTTGGCCTTCGCTTCCCAATCCAACATTTTATAAGAGCCGGGCATATCGGGCATAGAATCGACCCGTGCAATCGAGACCTGCTCTACCTTGCTCCCGTATGAAATGTTCTTTTCGGAACAAGCCATAGATAGTAAGAGTACCAGACAAATTAAAAGTGTTTTAACTTTGCTCATTTTCATTTATAGTATTCGTTTGTTTAATAATGTTCTTTGCTAAAGGATAAGCTATCAACTGGATAGCTCCCACCAGAATAAGGGCGTATTTCAGAGCGAAATCTTCCGAAACTCCGAAGGCCAGTATAATAAACAGGATCAATCCGGCTGCCCGTCCGATAAATAAGCCAAATTCGTGACTAAGGATATAAGTATACTCGTTTCGTCTCTCTATCTTCACAACGGCATCTATTGTCTGCATCATAATAGGAAAGTAAGCCAAATCGAATAATGGCTGGAAAATCACTTTACACAATACAAAAACAATCACACCTGTAGCTGTAAACAAAATCCCATTGAATAAGGTTCCTGCAAAGAATATAATTAACCCTGCCACAAATATTTTCAGTCTGTCTTTAGGTTGAGCTATACGTCCCAGAACATAGACAAGAATTGCCGTTAATGCTCCACTAATTCCCTGTATAAGGCCTAGTGCCCCCTCGTCACCTACAAGTTTAAGTACCAGAATTGCCGGAGCTGTAACCAGAAAGCCCTGAACCATGCCTTTCAGAGACGACAGGACTAACATCTTGCGCCAGAGAAGGCAAAAGCGGAAGTATATAAAATCTTTCTGTACGGGATTGGTAAATTTTCCTTTCCACAGTACAATACACGCGATAACCGTCAATATGATGACACCAATGGTTACCAGCTGGTAAGCCAGATTTATATTCACCACCATGCCAAACAATTCTTTACCGTCTATCTGACTCAGGAAAGCTCCTATCACCAGAGGAACGCTAATGGAAGCGATGGAGAAGAAGAATGATTCCAGTCCGAAGAAATAATTACGATTGTTGTCCGTTGTATTATTCAGAGTCAGCAGATACCTGTTTGTCCAGAAAAAACCTGACGCGGCACCCATTGCAAATCCTGCTATCCCCAGTTCTACAAAACCAAGCGATTTGACAGACATCATTGCAAACATTGATAACCCGCTTACCAGAATCCCCCCCGCATACAATGTCTTAACATTAACAAAGCGAAGCAAGTATCCGTTCAGGAATGAGGTTGCCACTATCCCTATATACATGAACAGTTGGTAGAACGCGACCGATATGGGGTCGCTGGTATTGCGCATAACATAGGCCCCCACAAATATTTCCACTACAGGGAGAACCAATGCATAGAGCATATTAGTCATCAGCAAGGTGCGCATATTCGGCTCTTGCTGTTTAAAGAACATATATTCTTTTTTCAGTTTATTCATTTCAGATTTTTAACCGGTTACTTATTTTAATGTATTAAGGATTTCTGCTATCGAAAACTCGGCTCCGCAAATAACTTCATCACTCGCGCCATAATACATTTTTATCGTATCGCCGTCTACCAGATGTCCGTTTGTAAATACCACATTACCGAAAAATCCGGTTTGCTCGTATGCTGCGATTGGCTCCATAATAGGCTCTATACTACGTGCCAGAACTTTAGACGGATCATTCAGGTCCAGCAAGAGAGCACCAAGGCAATAACGGTGATTGAAATCGGCCCCGTGATATATCTCCAGCCATCCTGCCTCCGTTCTGATAGGCGCTGCTCCTGCTCCTATACGGGCACAATCCCACATGCCGTCACGTGTGGTCGCAATACATTTGTGGTTACCCCAATGGAGACAGTCCGGCGATTCGGCTACCCAGATATAGTTTCCTCCCAATTCGGGACTGCTGGGACGATGCAATGCAAAATATTTTCCATTTATCGTTTCTTCGAACAACGCACAATCTTTATTATGCGGAGGGAATATCATGCCATGACGTGTATAGTCCTTCCAGTTCCGGGTATGTATAAGCCCTACTCCTACTGCTACAGGCGACACTTCGGTAAAAGTTAAGAAAAAACCGTCTTTTGTCGTAGCCACCCTGCAATCCTCAATACCAAATGACTCCAGCTCTCCTTCTCCAAAAATGGGAGGATATTCGCTCTCCTCTTTGAAGTGAATCCCGTCTTCGCTGGAAACCAGTCTAAGGTATGACATTGTTGTCAGGTAATTCTTACCTTCGTATCCTATCACGCGCGGGTCGGATGCATCCAGTTTAGGATCTTTAGCGTCAAAAGACAGAACTTCTATTTTACCAGCTTTGTTATATACAGGGAAACTGATGATTCCTTCTTTTTGGGTAGGGCGCTCGGCCACACGTAGCAGCAGCCAGATTTTTCCATCAAATCTGAAAACACCCGGATTCAGGAGGCAGGTTATTTCCATACCTTCGATTCCCGGTTTCAGGTCTGAAGGTTTTAATAATGGGTTTTGAGAAAATCTTTTTGCGATATCCATATTTTTCATGATTAATAATTAGTATCTTACAATTCCGAATTCGCAACAAATCTATAAACCCGCATCTGGAAAGAGGTATACTATATTCTCAAAAGGGTATACACATGCTATACAACATATTTCGTTTAAATTTGCGATTCGATATGCTGATATCTTTGTAATATGAATTTATTCAAAACCACATATTCCATTATCTCCGGTATTATATTCTGTTTCTTTATAATACCTGCGATTGCTTATTCCCAGAATACAGTTAAACAACTGTCGAATACCGACGGGCTGTCCAATAATTCTGTAAACTGTATTTTCGAAGATTCGGAACAAACAATATGGATAGGCACATGGGACGGCCTCAACTCGTATAACGGGAGAGATTTTAAAACCTATCGTTACAACCGGAATAACAAATCCTCGATAAGCAATAATGTAATCCGGCAAATTCTGGAGTCAGACCCAAACTATCTCTGGATAGCAACAGATTATGGCGTGAACAGGTGGAATAAACAGTCTCAGGGATTTACAAATTATTTTCTAGGGACAGAACATCAGATACCGAAGCAAGAGAGGTCTTTTCTCATTGGAATTACTTCCCGGAAAGATATCATATGTTATGTAAAGCAGCAAGGACTATTCCGTTTCGATACCGGGCAGCAGACGTTTATCCCGGTAAACCATTCCCTGATTGACGGTACTGTCAAAACCTTTGCGATTGATAGAAATGATAATATATATTTCTTATATGAAAACGGAAAACTGCATCAGTCTAAATTATTATATCAGGATAAAGAGATTACATTATCCCAACCCAGATACTTAGAGCAGGAAAAGCCTGTATCCAACATATTTATGCTACATAATAATATGCTGGTACTGAATTATCCGGGATATCTGAAAATAATAGATGACAAGAATCTTTATCCGAGTACCATTGACTTTGACAAGAACAAGACTATCTCTCAGGTTGTGTATTATAAGGATAACTTATTGATAAGTTATTACGAAGGAGGCTGTGAAACCTATAATCTGAATACGAAAGTATATCAGCCAATACAAAGTATTTCTCCCAGAATATCTATATTCTCGCTTTTTTCAGGCAGTCAGGATATACTTTGGATAGGAACAGACGGGCAAGGCATACTTAAGGTATATGAGTATGACTCTCCGTTCAAAACAGTTTATACGAACCATCCGGTAAGAAGCTTTTGTCAGTATAACCGGAATGAAATATTAGTGGGAACGAAGGGAGACGGGGTCAAGATATTAGAAAAGGAAACAGGGAAATTATCCGACTTCTTAAATATCAATTCGGGATTAATATCAAATTCTGTATATACAATAAAAAAGAACCAATCGGGAGACATATTCATCGGTACTGAAGGTGAAGGTATCAACATATTATCGAAAGATAAGCAATTGTACAGATTAAATATTCCGGCAAAGTATCCTGCCTTTAGAGCAGTTTACAGCATCCATTTTACAAGTAATGACTCGTTGTTATGGCTAGGAACATCCGGCTACGGACTGATAAAAATAGCATTGACTAAAAGAGCAAACCAATATGAAGTACAGGATATAGAACAATATACATCTGCCGACAAACATAATTCCCTTAATAACAATGTCATATACTCAATAACTTCGGGAGTGGATAAAAACCAGTTATGGCTGGGCACGCGTGGAGGAGGCATAAGCCGGTTTAATATAGAAGATAAATCATTTGAACGGATAGAAGATATAGATAATAATCTTTCCCTGACAAACAATGACGTTCTTTCCCTGACAAGGGATACAGAAAGTCTGTGGATTGGCACAAGCTATGGACTTAACCGCCTTGGATTGAACAATAATCTATCAGGAATACGGGAATATACAGAAAGGGAAGGACTGGCCAACAATACAATACACGGTATCCTTGAGGATGAAACAGGAGGTATATGGATCAGTACCAATCAGGGTATTTCCCATATTAATCTATCAGACCATAGTATTACAAACTATTCATCGAAGGACGGACTTCAGAATGATGAATTCTCTGACGGAGCCTATTATAAAGATGAAGAAAAGATTCTCTATTTTGGAGGGGTGAACGGGTTCAATTATTTCAATCCGGAAAAGATACACTTGAGAGACTTTAACCCATCTATTGGCCTGAGTAATCTTAGGATATTCAACACAGCGCAGAATATCAATGAACGCATAAATGATAATACTCTAAAACTGGCATATGACGAAGCATATGTAACATTTTCATTCATTGCACGCGACTTTATAAACAACGAAAATTGTGAGTATGACTATCGGTTGCTCAACTTTTCGGATGAATGGATAAACAACGGCAACAATCCTAATATTGTATTCACAAAATTACCTCCCGGAGAATACCAGCTGGAAGTAAAAGTAACAAACGGAGACAGGGTATGGGGTGATAATATATATACTTTAAGTATAGATGTGGCATATCCGTGGTGGCTGAGTACAGTTGCTTTTATTATATACACCATACTGGCCCTTATTATCGTGTATATAGCATATTCCGTAATAAGAAACAGGATAAGACTCAACAGGCAATTACTGCTCGAACATATCGAAAAGCAGAACCAGCAAAAAATGCACGAGTCGAAACTTAATTTCTTCACGAATGTCGCTCACGAATTCTTTACTCCGCTCACCCTTATATACGGACCTGCGCAGCATTTGCTCGAAAAAGCGGACCTTGACGGATATACAAAACGGTATATACAGATAATAAAAAACAATGCCGACAAGATGCAAAAACTGATCAACGAACTGATGGAATTCCGGAAAGTAGAATCGGGACATACACCTCTGCACCCGGAAAGCATTGATATAAAACTTTTAATAGAATATATCACGGATAACTATACGGAGATAGCGCAGGAAAACAAAATAGAATTCAAGGTAGAAACGGATGGTATAACATCCATTATTACCGATCGTAATTCATTGGAAAAAATTATATTCAATCTTATTTCGAATGCCTTTAAATATACCCCGGCGAACGGCTTCATACTTATCAGTGTCACGCAAAGTAATAATCTGCATATAAAGATCAAGAATTCAGGGAAGGGACTAACGGACAGACAAATGTCCGAAGTGTTTAACCGTTTCAAAATTCTGGAAACATCCAAGTTACAGAATTCGACAAGTACAGGTATCGGATTAGGACTGACAAAAAGCCTGACCGAAATGCTCGGCGGGGAAATCAGTGTATCAAGCAAACTGGGAGAATACGTCATGTTCGAGATAAATATTCCTCCAATGAAATCCAATCAGCTTATTTCTTCCATAGACAGCCAAAATGATGAGGAAATAACTATAAGTCCGCAGATCTTTGATAAAAAAGACATCTCGATTTTGATTGTCGAAGACGAAAAGAATATACGGGAACTGCTCAAAGATATATTAAGCCCCTACTATAATGTTAGTGAGGCCGGAGACGGGGAAGAGGCTTTGTCTATGATTGAGATGAATATGCCCGACATAATATTAAGTGATGTACTGATGCCGAATATGGATGGAATGGGACTTATAGATAAACTCAAATCCGATCCGAAGACGGCGCATATACCGATTATAAATGTATCGGCGAAAAGCTCGGTGGAAGACCATATCAATGCTTATCAACATGGAGCGGATCTATATATTACCAAGCCTTTCCATCCGCGTCATGTACTTACTACCGTGCAAAACCTGGTAAATAAACGCTCCGTACTGAAAGACTTCTTCAATTCGAGCCTTTCGTCAATTACTGTAAAAGACGGCATAACAATTCATCAGGACGACGAACGATTATTACAGGAAATAGTATCATTCATTGAGAAAAACATGGACGACGAATCTTTAAATCCGAGTGTAATAGCTGATGCGTTAGGCCTGAGTAAAGCAACATTATACAGGAAATTAAAGGATACAGCTGATAAGACCCCCAGTGAATTTGTAAGAACAATCCGGCTCAATTACGCATCACAGCTTTTAATAACTACGAAGCTGACCGTATCTGAAATCATGTTCAAATCAGGGTTTACTAACAAGTCATATTTCTACAGGGAATTCTCGAAGCAATATGACATGTCACCAAAAGAATACAGGCTATCCAAGACTAAAGAATAGCATCAGGTTTTATCGCGCCTTTCCAGAAAATCAGATGGCAATACTCCATACTGTTTTTGGAAACATTTGGCAAAATACGACGGATTATTAAATCCGACCATATAGCAGACCTCATTTACTCGGTACTTATTTTCATTCAATAATTCTGTCGCTCTTTTCAGTCTTACCATCAGTAACAGTTTATTCGGGGTGATACCCGACAGGTTTTTTATCTTGGCAAATAAGCCGGAACTACTGATATGAAGCTCTTCTGCTAAATACTCGATTGTGAAATCAACATTGGCAATATTCTTTTCTATAATATCATTCACCTTTGTAAGAAACTCCTCGTCTCCTCTGTTCCCTGCAATACTTTTCAAAGAGGCAAATGGTGTCTCCGTAAATTTCTTCAACAGGTTTCGTCTCGATTCGAGTAAATTTTTTATCTGCACTGAAAGGAATGAGATCGAAAACGGTTTCTCTACATACGCATCCGCACCTATCTCCAGCGCTTCAATCTTCGATGCAATATTAGTTTTGGCCGTCAGCATTATCAAAGGGATATGATTCCGGAGTAAACTACTCTTTACCTTATTACAGAATTCTATCCCATCCATATTGGGCATCATAATATCGCTTATAATCAGGTCAACTTCTTCTCTTTCCAATAATTTTATTCCTTCTATGCCATCGTTTGCCAGAAGTATATTATATACTAAAATCAAATTCTTTTTGATAAATTCCTGCATATCCGGATTATCCTCCACAATCAGGATAGTTTGTCTGTCCTCCTCATGTAAAGATTCCTTTAAATTAATATCTGACTGAGAGGTATTCTGGTCATTTTGCAATACCTTTTCATGCGGCTCTCTTTCCTTATCAATCACTTGTTCCATATTTATAGTATTCACCGGGAGTGTGATAGATACCGAAAGCCCTTTACCCGGTTCACTTTCAATATCTATACTTCCGTTACAAGCATCCACAATCGTTTTTACCAGATAGAGCCCCAAACCCGTACCAGCCTTATGGTTACCGGATATCTGATAGAAAGGTTTAAAAATCTTTTCCCTCTCATTTTCGGATATCCCATCTCCATTATCTTTTACACATATTATATATTTATTACCTTCTACATCAGAGCGAAGTATAAGCTCTATGTAGTCTTTCGTATATTTTGATGCGTTGTTGAGCAGATTACTGACCACCTTTGTCAGATTCTCTACATCTATTGCAGTACGGAAGTCCTTATTATCATATGTATATACAAATTTAATATGCTTATGTTCCACATAAGATTTAAAGCGGTCATACATATTTAATAAAAATTCATATACATTCTGATCCGATAAAGTAATTTGTATCGTCTCTCTTTCTATCTTTCTGAAATCGAGTAATTGGTTCACCAGGTTAAGAAGCCTCTGGCTATTACGGTCTATAATATTCAGGTCGCCTTTTATATTTTCGGGCAAAGTATCCGAGGTTTCTATAATTTGTTCCAATGGTCCTATTATAAGACTCACAGGAGTGCGTATTTCGTGAGCAATGGAAGTAAAGAAATTTATTTTAGAGTCGTATGCCTCTTTTTCCTGCTCATTCTTGATTTTCTCTATCCTCTCCTTATTCCTTTTTTCATCCCTGTTCCTTATATAAGTGAGAAAAGCTATCAATGCTGCCATAGTCAGCAATATATAAAAACTGACAGACCATTTATTCCACCAGAACGGAGGAGTAACCACCAGTTTAATCTTCAGCCCCGTATCGTTCCATATACCATCATTATTTGATGCTTTAACTTTAAAGTAGTATTCTCCCGGAGGTATATTCGTATAAGCAGCCTTACGCACTTTTCCGACATAGTTCCAGTGCTTATCGAAACCTTCGAGCATAAAAGCGTATTCATTTTTTTCAGGGGCAAAATAGCTTAGTGCCGTGTATTCAAAACTAAAGCCATTCTTATTATAGGGTAATGTTATCTGAGGGATACTATCCTCGCTATATGAAAGGTAATTGTAAAAATTCACAGATTTATTAAACAACTGAAAATCTGTAATCTCTATTAGCGGTATAGAGCGGTTTATTACAATCTGCTTAGGATAAAAAGCGTTGAATCCGGTTGCTGTTCCCAAATATATTCTGCCGGAAGATGTCTTTATCCCGGACTTTCCTGTAAACTGATCACTCAATAATCCGTCACCTTTTGTAAAAATACGGTATTGATTGGTTTTAGGGTCGAAACTTACCAGCCCGCGGGTAGTGGCTATCCACAGGAAACCATTATCACTGAATATATTACAAATTGCATTACTCTGAAAATTAACTGATATTTGTATAAAAGACTGACTTGCCGCATCGTACCGGCACAAACCGCTATTCGTTCCTATCCATAACTGACCTGACTCATCGAGACAAAGACAAATAACATCATTACTGATCAAAGAAGACTTATCCTCCGGATTAAACTGGTATGCATGCCATTGTTTTGTATCGAGATTATAGGCATGTATCCCGTCTCCGATAGTAGCGACCCAAATGGTATTTCCCACCTGAAGTATATCTATAATCAAAGTATTCAATTTTTTCATACGGAGAAAACTGTCCGTTTTACGGTCATAGAGATTTACTCCTGTTGTGGTACCAACCCAGAGATTATCACGGGAATCCTTATATAAAGCATATACATTATTAGCATCCAGGGAGGTCGAATCTGACGGATTATTATAATAGCACTTAAACTTCTTTGTACGCAGGTCCAACACATTCAATCCTCCCGAATATGTTCCTATCCATAAGTTATCATCGTATATACACAGAGCATGTACATTGTGATAAGAAAGACTGTTCCTGTTCTTATCGGGCTTATAAGAAATAAAGTTTTCTGTTTTTGTATTGAAGAAGTTCAGTCCCCCGTCATCCGTCCCTATCCATAAGTTGCCGGATGCGTCTTCACAGAATGTACTCACAACATTACCACTTATCGAATTTTCATATCTGTCGTGCGTGTAACTTGTAAAATAGTTTCTGTTAGGAGATGCATAATTAATACCTCCATAATAAGTACCGATCCAAAGCCCGCCTTCCCTATCCTTATATATAGGGTAAACAAAGCGGTTCGATAATACCGGCTCCTTGATATGGGACTCTCTCTTATTGCCGATAACAGGCGATATGCTGAAAGAAGTCAATCCATCATTCGAGCCTATCAGCAACTTCCCCGGCTCATATTCCATCAGGGAATGAATATGGAGTATTTTGTCTACATTCTCTGTATTCAGATAATTACCTTTAATTCCGGTTTTCTTATCTATCTCGAAAAGGCCATTAGTCCATGTTCCCAACCATAGCATGCCAAAGGTGTCTTCCAACAGGGTATATCCTCGGAGTTGGCACAACAGATCGGAGTTGGTATCAGGGAATGCAGGAACAAACTCATCTTTCTTCTTATCTAACTTATATAACTGATATATCGTATTATTAACTAATGCCCATATCGTATTATCGCGGTCTTTGTAAACACAGGTCGTAAAAACCGGCTCCTGCTTGTTTTTTATATATTTATCAAAAGAATACAGCTTTAATGCATCTGTGTGTCTGTTATAAAAAAACACTCCTTGTTTAAATGAACTTATCCATATATTCTCATTCTCATCGGATAGAATATTCTGTATCTTATCGTTGAGCGGAATATTCTCCTTTGTTCTCTTAGTAAAGGGACGGAAGCGGTCGCTTTGATAATCGTAAATAGAGATTCCGGTTTCAGTCCCTACCCATAGCTTCCTGTTTATATCTTCATAAAGACTGTATATATAGTTGTTCACAATAGATGTGCTATCCCTTGGTATATTCCTGTATGAATGAAAATTATACCCATCGAAACGGTTGAGTCCATCTTCTGTTCCTATCCAGATATAACCTCTCGAATCCTGCTCAATAGCGTATACAGTATTCGACGACAGTCCGTTCTCTACAAAATAATATTTAAAATTCAGTTCAATTCCTGCAAGTGGAGAAGTAAAAAGAAAAAAACATACTATCACCAGGAATGTCTTTAATATCCGTGTTTTCATATAGTATAAAGGTTTTAAGTGTAAATATCGCACTTTTTCCGATAACACAAAATTTCAAAAAGATAGCACAATCCTGCAAATAAACACATATAAACCTGATTACATGACACTTACATTCAATTTTCGCATCATAGTTAAAATATTAATTTGGATAAATTTCGCATTGTTCTGGAAATTCGTTGCATATGCCTTCAACATATTTTAACGTCTTTTGCAATAGAGGAATTGCCCCCTTCAATTCTTTGATTATTACCGGAATCTAAAACTTATTATAGTATGAAAAGCATTATCACATTCTTTTTATTATTTATAGGTATTTGTAATTTCTCCCTTGCTCAACAGGAATTCGGAAAACAAGACCAATCAGTCATTTCTGAATTTGACAAACTTGCCCGGACTCCACCAATGGGATGGAACAGTTGGAATAAATTCGGTTGCAACGTCAGCGAAAAACTGATTAAAGAGATGGCCGATGCCATTGTTTCATCAGGAATGAAAGATGCCGGCTACGAATATGTAGTGATCGACGATTGCTGGCAAACAGGGCGCGATGAGAAAGGAAATATCATAGTAGATAAAGATCATTTTCCGAACGGAATGAAACCGGTTGCCGACTATGTCCACAGTTTAGGACTCAAATTCGGAATATATTCATGTGCAGGAAGCAAAACATGTCAGGGAAGACCGGGCAGCCGTGGATACCAGTTTCAGGACGCACGCCAGTATGCCGGATGGAGTGTCGACTACCTCAAATACGACTGGTGCTACAACGAAGGTCAGGATGCTAAAGCCGCCTATAAAACGATGAGCGACGCATTAAAGGCATGTGGCAGGCCTATCGTATTCAGCATATGCGAATGGGGAGAAAACAAACCGTGGGAATGGGGTAAAGGTATAGGCCATCTATGGCGCATTACAGCCGATATACGCGACTGTTACGATTGCAGATTCAACTGGGGAGGGGTAGGTGTATTACAAATATTAGATAAGGCACTCACCATTAATCAATATTCCGGCCCCGGGCACTGGAACGATCTGGAAATGCTCGAAATCGGGAATGGAGGACAGACAGAGCATGAGTATCGTTCACATTTTGCTATCTGGAGTATGATGTCTGCCCCCTTGATGGCAGGTAATGATATCCGTAGTATGGACTCCCTTACCAAAGAAATTCTATTGAATAAGGAGGCGATCGCCATTAATCAGGATAAGCAGGGAAAATCTGCATTCCGCTTTGTAGAGCTGAATGGAATCGACATCCTTGTAAAAGCCCTGTCCGATGGTGATGCAGCATTCTTATTTATCAACCGTAACAATTTCAAGATAGACCTCAGCTACAACTGGAATTTTGATACTGTATACGACCAAAGTCTCGAAAATGGCTCATTGTATATGAAACGCACTCCGCGAAGAATCAAAAATATATGGACACAGCAAGATATGGGTACTACTGATACCCCGTTAAGTAAAGTACTGGAACCTCATGAAAGCCTGTTTCTCAGACTCAGGAAGTAAAACAGAAGAAAAACACATTTAAACAAGCGGTTAGTAATTTATTAATTTGAAACTAATTAAATCTAAAGATGAAAACAAACCTTCTAAGAATCAAACACAAAACAGCCTGTTGCATGATACTGTCATGTGTTTTATTAAGCGGGCTAACCTATCCGCAGGTATCGGTTGCCGAAAACAGCAAGGAAATACAACAATCGAAGACGACAGTCACAGGAACTGTCACCGATAAAGATGGAGATGCCCTAATAGGTGTAGCGATAGTAGAAAAAGGAACAATAAATGGAACTACAACAGATGTCGATGGCAGATTCTCTCTATCTGTATCTGATCCTAATGGAATATTGGTAGTTACATTTGTGGGATTCCAGAAACAGGAAATAGTCTTAAATGGTAAGAAAGAATTCTCCATAACACTTCTCGAAGACTCTAAAATTCTGGATGAAGTTGTAGTTATAGGATACGGTACACAGCGCAAAGGCGATGTTACCAGTGCTATTGCCAGCGTAAAGGCCGAAGACTTTACCGTTGGTAAAATAAGTGACGCGGCAGAACTTATCAAAGGGAAGGTTGCCGGCTTAAGCATTACTAAATCATCCGGCGATCCGAACGCAACTTCCAGCATCATGCTTCGTGGTATTACAACAATTAAGGGTAGTGTAGAGCCTTTGGTACTGGTTGATGGGGTTGAAGGTTCGTTAACCACAGTGGCACCCGAAAATATTGCATCTATAGATGTACTGAAAGATGGTTCCGCTGCGGCTATATATGGTACTCGCGGAGCGAATGGGGTTATTATAATTACTACTAAAACAGGTAAACGGGAATCTCATTCAGAAGTTACCTATTCAGGATACCTGTCTTTCTCTAACTGGTATAAGACTGCCGATTTTATGGATACAAAAGATATCATTTATGGACGTACTACTTTTCCATATGAAGGCTATGATACTGATTGGTTAAAAGCTGTTACCCGAAAAGCCGGCTATACTCAAAACCATTCATTAGAACTAAAAGGAGGCTCAAAAACATCGGCGTACTCAGCCAATGTAACATATAGCGACGAAGAGGGTATCATGCGCAAAAGTGACAGCCGCAATTTGAAAATGCAATTGGACTTTACACAATATGCCATGAAAGATATTTTAAAGTTCAACTTTAACCTATTATATGGCAATCATAAAAACTCAAATAATGACAATTCCTATGTGTACAGGCAGGCTCTGATTCATAATCCATCATCGCCCATTTATAATGAGAACGGTTCCTATTATGAAGAATTTAGCCGCTTCCAATATTATAACCCGGTGGCAATACAAAACGAAATGATAGGCGACACCAGATCCCACTTCTCACGTATTATGGGCAGAATCACAGTAGAACCTATAAAAGGATGGCAAACTGAATTGGCATTATCACTAAAAGAAAACTCATCCACAGGGCAAACATATTATACGAGTGACTACTATAGCCAGATAATTGCAGCATGCAAAGGTTGGGCTTCCAAATCATCGGCCAATGGCCGCAGCGACAATCTGGAACTGACATCCAAATATGATTTTTCGACAGGTAAGCACAGAGCAAATGCTTTGGTTGGATACAGTTATTTGTATAATGTCTATGATGGTTTTAGTGCCGGTAATGGTAATTTCCCATCAGAATCTTATTTATACAATAATCTAGGTCAGGGTACCTATTTGAAAGACGAAGATAAAACAGCCAGTATGGGGTCTTACAAAAACGATAACACGTTGGTCGGCTTTTTCGGACGTGTGAGCTATGGGTATGATGACCGCTATAATGCATTGGTCAGTATTCGTCGCGAAGGATCTTCTAAATTTGGAGACAATCACAAATGGGGTACCTTCTCTTCAGTGTCTTTAGGATGGAATATCAATAACGAGAAGTTTATGGAGCAATTCACTTGGATCGATAACCTGAAGCTACGCTCCGGCTATGGTGTGACAGGAGTTATTCCCGGCAGCTCATACGCCTCTCTCACTATGTTTGACTATGATCCTTATGGCGACCACTTAAGCCAAGATGGTAAATGGACCTCATCTCTAATGGTTAGCCAAAATCCTAATCCTAATCTCAAATGGGAAACAACTAGGGAATGGAATCTCGGCTTAGACTGGGGTGTATTAGGCGGGCGTTTGAATGGATCTATTGATGTCTATACTAAAAAAACCAAGGATCTATTATATGATTATGCCGTACCCGTACCGCCCAACATGTATGAATCGACCGTAGCCAATGTCGGACAAATGCGTAACAATGGTATAGAGATAATGATTCAGGCTATTCCCGTAAGGAACAAGAATTTTGAATATAGTACAACCTTGACCTTATCCCACAATAGCAATAAACTGCTAAGTCTATCAAACGACCTTTACGAGACAGATAATTTCACTGAGTTATATGGAGGATTAGGAGATCCTATTTCTGTTCCGACACACTGCATGGAAGTTGGACAACGTCTGGGTGATTTCTGGGGATTAAAGTCTGTCGGTGTTAGCAAAGACGGTGTTGTTTTGGTCGAGGTATCCGATGGTAACGGAGGCTGGGTTGTAAAAGAATTCGATACTAAATATAACGAACAAGTCAACCGCCAACGACTAGGTAATGGTTTACCTCAGGTATATGCCGGTTGGAGCCATACTTTCCGCTATAAGGATTTTGACCTGAGCATGCAATTCACCGGACAGTTTGGTTTCAAAATTCTAAATACACAACGCAGCTTCTATGAGAATAACTCCATCGCTTATAATCGTCTGAAATCAGCAGCCGACTGGTATGGGGCAATCGATGCCACAGGTGCAGCAGTTATTGATGACGCTACTGGCAAACAAAAGCAGGTTCAGCTCTCTAACTCCATGTCGCAAGGGTTCTGGAGCGACCACCTGGAAAGAGGAGATTTTGTTAAATTATCAAATCTGACAATAGGATACAACTTACCATTATCAGGTTCTGTAAGGAATTATATCAACAAAGCACGTGTATATATATCAGGACAAAACCTATTCTGTATCACCGGCTATTCAGGATTAGATCCGGAAGTATCTAACTACTTTTTAACTCCGGGTGTCGATTTTCGTGATAAATACCCTACTACCCGCTCTTTTACAGTTGGCCTAAATCTTAATTTCTAATCAGATAAAAACTATGAAACTATTTAAAAATACAATAAAAGGACTGATCGTAAGCAGCTTATTGGTTTTTGCTGCCTGCACAGACTTGTCAGAAACCATATATGATAAACTGACAGATGAAACTGTCGATGTGAATGATCCGGAAGTGGTGGGATCTATGATGGGAGAAACTTATGCACAATTCCGTTATCTCTACTGGGGATGGAATGGCTACTTCGACTTGATGGAAGAATGTGCCGATACTTATATGACTCCAAAACGTATTGGTGTGGGCTGGGGTGACTTATATATTTCAATGCATAAACATAGTTGGAACTCCACCCAAGGACATATCGAAGGTTTGTGGCATTATGCTTATGTGGGCATAGGTTATGCAAATAAATGTCTGGATGTTCTACCTGAAACAGGGTCGCCACAGGCACAAATGCGCTTTATGCGTGCATTGAACTATTACATTTTGTTGGATGCATTCCGTAATGTACCACTAGAAACAACACAGAACCTACCGGAAGGCTATCTTCCCCAACAGGTAAATGCGGATAAAATTTTCGAATTCTGCGTAAGTGAATTAAATGCAATCAAAGATGATCTTGGAACCAAAAAGATACATGGTTATCCCAATCGTTATGCTGCTTGCATGGTACTAGCTAAATTATATTTGAATTACAATGCATATTTTGGTACTGCAGACACAGAATATTATGATAAAGCGTTGATTGAAGTAAACGAAGTGATTAATGACGGCGGATATAGTCTGGCTCCTAATTATCTGGATAATTTTAAAGCCGATATATCCGGATCGCCTGAAGTTATATTTGCAATACCTCTTGATAAAAAACGCGCCGCACACAATTACTTGGTAAATAAATGCTTGGTTGGAGCCGGTGCGGCTGCTTACGGATATTCCGGCGCTCCTTGGAATGGTAGCTGCGCTATCCCTCAGTTTATTGACAGCTATGACTCTGTTGACAAGCGATTAGGTTATACCTGGACCGGAGGTGTACAGAAAAGTGCAACTAAAGACTCCGACGGAAACTATATACCCCAATCAGGAGATCCGATACCTTTTACCTCTGACGATTGGGCTGGACAAGGCGTACTTAATTATTCGAAAAATGTACACTCTATAGATAATCCCGGAGCATATCAGCAAGAAGGCTATCGTTTTGTGAAAAGCGAGATTGTCGGAGATGATGCCGGAACATATGGCAATGATGTCGCATTTTTCCGTTTGGCAGACGCAATGTTTATAAAAGCCGAGTGTTTGTTGCGCTTGAGTAAAGACGAACAAATTGCAGCCGACTTGATCACCAATATCCGCAAACGTTCTTTCGACTCTGCTACAAAAGCAATTCGCACAGTGGCCGACTTAAAAGGGGGTAGCAGATATGATTACGGGCATCGGGAATATACCAGTGAGGGTTTTGCAAACTGGGATCCTGCATCGTATAAGAGTACTTCGGAAAAAGGAACTGACATTGTATTAGGAGGTTTGCTCGACGATCTGGCTTGGGAGTTCGTTGGAGAACACCATCGTCGCCAAGATCTGATAAGGTTTAAGATGTCCGATGGACGTAATGTTTTCAATGGAAAATCATGGTTCTGTAAAGACGCTACTACTGAAACCCACTGGGATTATTTTCCAATCCCTAAATCTGCAATGAATGCAAATATATCACTTGTTCAAAATAAAGGATATAATTAATTCTTCTATGAGAAAAAGTTTTAAAACAAAAGAAAGATTCAAAATGAAAAAAATATATCTATTTATAGCATTAATTGCCACCTTCATGGTAGGTGGCACAAGTTGCGACGACAATTCGGATTTTTCGGGCCTGCATACATTAACTCAGGATGAGATTGACGAGATTGCCCGTCAGGATTCTATTAAGGAAGCCCAGAAAAATAAAATTAATGCAGATTTGATACTGGAATATACGGTAGATATTACCATTAGTAAAACTCTTTATGATGGTGCAACATTAGTAGTTGAAATGAATAAAATAGCCGAATTGTTTGGCATCACCGAGGAACAGCTCATTTCCGGAATAGAAGGAGAGAGTGATGCTCCTGAAATCAAAGGCTTTGCTATACAAGGTACTACACACGACGACACCGGCTCCATGACAAATACAAATGCTCCTTGGGGACACTGGTGGGATAAAAATGGTGATGTTACAACATGGGGAACGGATGCCATGGTATTCGCCGAATATAATACAGAAGATAAAATGTTCTCAATAGGCCAATATCCAGGACACTTGGAAAATGGACAAACCATAAAGATTATCGAGTGTTTGAAATACAATGAGAAACGTGCAGCTGTAGTTATAACCATCAATGCGAAAACCGCAGGACAGATAACAGCTACAGTAGTCAATACCCAGTATCTTAGCATCAATATTACTCCTAAGTCAAGCTACGATCAGGACCCTCTTCAATTCGATCTGGCACGAACGTTAAGTGATCTGGGCATATCTTCATTGGATAATGTGCAATTCCTTGGTATAAATGAAGATGGCAGCTATGCACAGGAAGCAGTTACAGGTAGTGGTTTCTGGTATGACATGAACGGCTTTGTAGGCGAATATGGCGACAACGCCAGTGTATATACTACATACGGTGACTTTGAAGACAATGAAATTGGTATAGGCCAAATGCCGAACAATCTGGAAGGTGGAGAGACAATAACTATTAAATATGGCTTTTTGGCTAACAATAAAATAGAGATGTTCAATATTACAGTGAATGTAATCGTCTACGAAGACCCTGAAACACCTCCTGCCGGGGAGCCTACTACTATTGAAAAGAATGTCACATTTACCAAAGCATGGAGTAATGATTATGCCAGCATACAAGAAGATATAAAAGAGACTTTGCGCGAAGCATTTAAGATGACTACTCATCAGATCCATAAAGCAGCAGTCTCAAATGATTTGAAAGTATATATAAATGCAGAAACAGAAGAAGATCCCAGCTATACTGCTGACGCTCCGGGTTACTGGATAAATGCGGACGGAACTGCAGGTAAATGGGCAGACGGCCTTGTATGGTGCAGTATCGGGCATAACGATACCGAACTTTACCTCTATTGTGGCAATCATCCTGATAATGCTATAGCCGGCGATACCCTTTCCACAAAAATGATCGTTACATGCAACGGAGGAAAAGCCATCTTCAATATTACATTCAATATTACGACAGCTGAATAAACCTAAAAATATGATATTATTCAAATCCAATACAAAAAAGTATAAGGCAAGTGTACTTGCCTTATACTTCCGTTTATTCTTTCTTATTCTTTTAGCCGGAACGGTAATCTCAACATATGGTTGCGGAAATAAGGATGAGGAAGAAATAATAGAACCGAAAGCGGAAGATCCTGAAGAACCGGAAGAACCTGACCCGGATGTTATTATTCTCACCCCTGAGGATATCGAAGACTATGATAAATTTTACAAAGCAAATGAATTTAAAAATATGGATATGCTCCGTAGTGATAGCAAATGGTCTTTCGTTCGCAGTAAGCAATCCGAACATTTTATCGTATTTTGGGAAGCAGGTTTTGGCAACGACCCAAATGCATCTACCATCCCGCAGGAACTTCGTGTAGATATAGATGACTTGTTAGCAAAATCCGAAAAATTCTATGAAATAAATGTCCAAACCCTAAAGTTTGCTGAAGTAGGAAGCTCCAAGTCTAATCTGGATAAATACAAGATGCAGATTTACCTGCTCTACCAAGCTGAATGGCTGGCAACAGGTGGAGGATACGACGACATAATCGGAGGATTATGGGTAAATCCTAGTACATGCAGGCCTGTAGGGTCGACTATCGCTCATGAAATCGGGCATAGCTTTCAGTATCAGATCTACGCAGACTTGTTAGCTATAGGTGAATGCCAGAACGACTTCAGCCGCGGATTCAGGTATGGATACGGTGGTAACGGTGGCAATGGCTTCTGGGAACAAACTGCCCAATGGCAATCATTTCAGTCATATCCCAAAGAAGCCTTCGAATCCTATAATTTTGGTGTATATATTGATAATTGCCATCGTCATATCGGACATGAGTGGCAACGTTATGCAAGCTACTTCATTCACTATTACTGGACAGACAAACATGGCATTGATTTCATAGGAAAACTGTGGCGTGAGACTGTAAGTCCGGAAGATCCGATGCAGGCATATATGCGGATGAACCATCTCACAGTTGAGCAGTTCAACGAAGAGATGTATGATGCGGCCACACGTTTTATCACATGGGATATAGATGCTATCCATTCCAACGGATCTGCTTATATTGGCAAGCATTCGTATAAACTCTATGCGCTGAAAGATGGTTCCTATCAGGTGGCATATAGTCATTGTCCGGGTAGTACAGGCTATAATGCCATCCCATTGAACGTGCCGGAAGCGGGAACAGTGGTTTCTACCGAATTTACCGGATTGCAACCTGGTTCGGCTTTAGCTTCCGACGACCCCGGAATATCTACCAACAATGAAAAAACAACCACTGTAACGAAATACAACAAGGGCAGTCTTACCAGAGCCGGATGGCGATACGGGTATGTAGCATTACTGAACAATGGCCAACGTGTTTATGGAGATATGAACCGAAAAACGCAGGCAAATGTAGCATTTATGGTTCCTACAGGGTGTGAAAAGCTGTGGTTCGTTGTATTGGGAGCACCTAATACTTATATAGCACATGCCTGGGATGAAAAAGAAGAAAATGACGACCAATGGCCTTACACAGTCAAGTTCTCAAAAACTGACCTTCTCGGAAATATTTCATTCGACGGAACAGAAAAACAGGAAGATATCACCCTTACTTATAACGTAAAATTCCCAGCAAGTTCGACTGACTATACAGGTTCTACAGTCTCCCTAAATAATACAGATCTGCAGAAATTGGCAAAAGCCTTTATCCTCCAGCCTGGTGCAATAAAAGGATATATGGACGGCAAGATCAAATTCTATGCTATAGAAGTTAATGGAAGCCTGAATTCAAAAACAACAGCCAATGGATACGGGCACTGGTTCGATACTGCTGGAAATGTATGTTCATGGGGAGCTGAAAGCAGAATTTTCTCCGAATATGATGCCTCCAGTTATGCTTTTACAATCGGACAATATCCAGGTCAGTGTGCTATCGGTAATAAATTTACTATCAAGCAAGCATTAGTCTATGAATATGAAACTGATAAAACTGTTCAGGCAACATTTATTTTTAATGTTACCATCGAATAAAAATTAAAGATACATGAAAAGAAAACTAACATTATTATTTGCCACGGCAGCATTGATGTTCTCATGCGACAATATGGAAGAACAATCAGGCGTTCAGCTGGGCGAAATAAAAGAAGTCCCGTTCACTGATGTCCATTTTACAGACGAATTTTGGCTGCCGCGAATGGAAATAAACAGAACAGTATCCATTCCGTCTGCTTTTCACCAATGCGAAATCAACGGAAGGTTCGACAACTTTGCTCTGGCAGCAGGATTGATAAAAGGGGAACACAAAGGTGATTTCTCTTTCGACGACACCGACCCCTATAAAATTATCGAAGGGGCGTCCTATTCCCTCGCGATAAAATACGACCCGAAACTAGACGCATACCTCGATAGTGTAATCACTCTGATTGCAGCAGCTCAAGAGCCGGATGGCTATCTTACAACCTGCGTTACCAACAAGTGTACACGTCTTTCGGGCTGGTGGGGTAGTTCCCGCTGGGAGAAAATCAACAGCCATGAATTATATAACAGCGGCCACCTTTACGAAGCAGCTGTTGCCCACTATCAGGCAACCCAGAAGAGGACATTACTGGATGTGGCCATCAAGAATGCCGACCTTGTATGTCAGGTGTTCGGCCCAAATGAGGGACAGAAGCATGTTCCATCCGGTCATCCGATTGTAGAAATGGCATTAGTAAAACTATACAATATAACCAATGATAAGAAGTATCTGGATATGGCGCGCTACTTTGTCGACGAAACAGGACGTGGTACCGACGGGCACAGGCTCAGCCCCTATAGCCAGGATCATATGCCTATACTCGAACAAAACGAAATAGTAGGGCATGCCGTACGTGCCGGATACCTTTATTCGGGTGTTACTGATGTAGCATCTATGCAGCACGATCACAAACTTTTCGAGGCTGTAAACCGTGTATGGGATAATATGGCAAGCAAGAAACTATATATCATCGGAGGCATCGGCTCCCGTGCACAGGGAGAAGGCTTCGGACCGGATTACGAGTTGAACAATTTCAATAACTACTGCGAAACCTGCGCCTCTATAGCTAATGTATACTGGAATCAACGCATGTTCCTTGCCACAGGTGAATCCAAATATGTAGATGTGCTGGAGAGAGCGCTTTATAACGGACTTATAGCAGGAGTTTCCCTGAGCGGGGATAAATTCTTCTATGGAAATCCGCTGGCGTCGAATGGTGGCTTCGAACGCGCACCATGGTTCGGTTGCGCATGCTGCCCGGGAAATGTAACCCGCTTTATGGCTTCTGTTCCGGGATATGCATATGCTGTAAACAAAAAAGATATCTATGTAAACTTATTTGTTGAAGGAAACTCAAAAGTAAAACTTGATAACAACGAAGTAGAACTGGTTCAAAAGACTAAATATCCGTGGGACGGGGATGTCAGTATAGAAGTTGTACCTTCAGTATCTGAAAAGTTTGCTCTGCTTGTCCGTATTCCCGGCTGGGCAAAAAACAAACCTGTACCTTCCGACTTATATCATTATGTAGACGGAGCAAATCCTGATGTAAAGATATTGGTAAACGGACAGGATGCTAAAAAGAGAATCAGAGGAGGCTATGCCGTTATCGAACGTGAATGGAAGGCCGGAGATAAAATCTCCGTACATATGGACATGCCGGTGAGAAGAGTACAGGCACATAAAGAAGTGAAATACGATGAAGGACTCTTATCTATGGAGCGTGGTCCAATTGTTTATGCACTGGAAAGTATAGACCAGAAGAAAGATTATCTATTTGATGTGGTAATTCCACGCGATTCGAAAATAGAATCACATTTCGAGAAAAGCCTGCTGAACGGAGTTATGGTACTCGAAGGTAACGCCTATTCGGTAGAAAAAGATTCCGTAAATGGCAGCACAGTAGAAAAACCATTTACGTTCAAGGCTATCCCTTACAGTACATGGAACAATCGCGGACAAGGTCAACTTGTAGTATGGACCCCCGAAACTTCTCAATACGCTATTCCAAAGCCGGAACCTACTCTTGCATCTCAGGCCTGGCAGATAGGCGGATGGGGATACAACGACCAGTTCGAGCCGAAATCTTCTGCCGACATCAACACTCCATATCATTACTGGTGGCTAAAAGCCGGAACAGAGGAATCTATCGGATATAAATTCAAAAAACCGGAAAAAATTTCAAGTGCAGAAGTTTACTGGCTGGCATTCGAGCATTATGATGTCATCTACAAAGCTCCCGAATCATGGAAGCTATTGTACAAAGACGGTAATGCGTGGAAAGAAGTCAGGAACACTTCTCCATACGGAACTGAACTGGATAAATATAATAAAGTAACATTCGATCCGGTAACCACAACCGAATTGAAGATGGTTGTGCAACTGCAAAAGCCAAAAGCTGAAAAAGCTTCGGATGAAAACGGGCCTCAGGTCATAGATGTTGACCGCAAGGGCTATTCCGGCGGGGTTATAGAATGGAAAGTCAATTGAAAAAACAATAAGTAATGAAACACATATTATTATATTCATTCTTTTCTATATTCTTCATCATATTAGTCAACAGCTGCTCCGACAAAAAGGGGCGGCTTTCTTCCGTTGATATAAAAGTAGCCGCTGTACCCGATACATCAGGCATAGATCCTTTCTATAAGAAATATATGGATGCAGACGGGATACCCATAGTATCATCAGCCAAGGTCAACGACGTTGCACTTACCAGAGCTGCTAAAGTAATCTCGCAAGTATTATCAAAAAGGGAAGATGTAAAGAAAGCAATGATAGCCAAGGGCTGCAAAGTAATGATAATCGGGGAGAAAGAAGAGGTGTGCGATATACCTGAGTATAAGCATATCTGCAACACTCCCGAAAATACAGCTTACTGGAACAAACGCGCCCGTGGTTTTGGCGGTGCACCCGAACACGACTTCAGCGCCAGTTGTGGCGAGGAAAATGTGATTTGCCTGCCAGGCGACAGATATAAGGGGGAAAGTATACTTATACATGAGTTTGCCCATATTATCCATATGGTAGGCATTCTGGATATAAACCCGGATTTCAACAATGAACTGGAAGCTTTACGTCTGAAAGCGATAGAAAAAGGCTTATGGAAAGACACTTATGCCATCAGTAATAAAGAAGAGTATTTTGCCGAAACAGTACAATCATTTTTTGACTGTAACAAATATTCTACCGGACCAAACGGGGTGCATAACTCCATTAACACACGGGAGAAACTGAAAGAATATGACCCCGACATGTATAACCTTTTATTGCAATATTTTCCCGAAATAGAATTGGATTTATGCTCTGATAACAGAACAAATCAGTAACAATATGAAAAAGGCCTTATATATCCTATTATTTATTCTTTCTTTCCATACATTGTACGGACAGGAAGTAAAATACAACACTCCGGCAGCAGGGAACCCCATTATTCCGGGATATTTTGCCGACCCCACAGTCTGCAAGTTCGGAGATACATATTATATTTATGCTACAACCGACGGCACAGGGCTTGGTGTAGGCCCTGCACAAGTGTGGAAATCAAAAGATTTCGTAAACTGGACTATCAAACCTATGAACTGGCCGACGGCTAACCAGATATGGGCGCCGGATGTGATGCAGGGTACCGACGGACAATATTACCATTATTATAGCCAGGCATGCAAAATATTCTGTGGCGTATCGGACAATCCCACAGGCCCGTGGACGAATATACTCGGCCCGGATGAAGCAGTGCTTATTCCCGACAGGTATGTAAAAATGTCTATCACACTCGATGCGCAGAGTTTCATCGATGACGATAGCTCTACTTATCTTTATTGGGGCACATGGGGTATATACAAAGACCATGGCTGCGGCGTAGGCAAACTGAGCGCCGATATGAAGAGCCTTGTAGATACTACACTGATACCGAATACACAGGCCACTGATTTTTTCGAAGCCCCCTATGTATTTAAACGCAACGGTATCTATTACCTGACCTATTCATCGGGCTCGTGCCACGACCATACTTACCGCGTGCAGTATGCAACCAGCAAAACAGGTCCGATGGGTCCTTTCGAATTTGCGGATAATAATCCGATACTGGCTACAAGTGCCGACAGTACCATTCACGGACCGGGGCATCATAGTATATTGAAGGAAGGAGACAATTATTATATTGTTTATCACAGGCACAATATTCCGCAATCGACCCGGGGCTTTTTCAGACAGGTAGCAGCCGATAAACTGGAATTCGATAAAGACGGACGGATAATGAAAGTTAATGCCGGGCACAAAGGAATCGGGTTCTTACAGAAAGATTCCAATCCGTATAAGAATATCGCATCCGGAGCAAAGGTAAAAGCCTCGTCTTATTACGACGGGAACTTCAAGCCCGAATATGCCGTCGATGACAATAATGCGACCTTATGGCGGGCAAAAAACTGTTATAAAGATGAATGGATAGAACTGGATTTAGGTAAAGCACAGAATATAAAGCGTATCTGGACGCAGTTCGAACATGCCACATCATTTTATCAGTATATTTATGAAACATCTGCCGATGGTAAAAACTGGACGGTTTTTTCTGACAAGCGCAATAATATAATTGCCGGAAGCCCGATGACAGACCACGGCGATATAAAAGCAAGGTATATCCGACTAACGGTTACAGGAAACGAGAAAAACGGTTTATTCCCTGCCGTGTGGAATATAAAAGTATTCTCAGGGGGGACAGACCCATTCCCGAATAATAGCCAGCCGTTCGACAAGCAGGCAAAGATTGCTGCACCGAAAAGACAGGGATTACTGTTCGAAATCAATGCCGCCAATTATCCTGCGGAGTCTCTCGTTGCCAGAATATTAAATGAACAAAATAAAGAAGAAGGATTCGACGCTTTCTCAATGGCTGTTCCTATCAAAAACTATAAGAGCAAAACGGCTTTCGCATTTAATGGATATCAGCAGTTCAAGTCTGATTTCGGATTGCCCGAAACTATGACAGGCAATGCACCTTACAGCATTTCAGCATGGATAGCATCCGAAAATCCGAAAGAAAACGAATGTATACTCGATATCAACGAATCGTATGGCGAACTGGAAAAAATAATCTTCGGATACGGAAGCAGTCCACGCAGCGGAATCACCATGCATCACGGCTGGTACGAAGATATGGGAATCAAGGATATGAGAACCGACGGAGAATGGAAACATATAGTTGTTACCTTCGATGGATATAAGGAAAAAATATATATTAACGGTATATTTGTAAAAGAGAAAGATGTTTTTCTGCGTGTAGGAAAAAGCGAAAAAATGACTTTAGGTACTAAATTTGATGGAGAACACCGTTTCACAGGATACCTCAACTCTCTCAAGTTCTATGATACGCCGTTGATACAGGACGAAATATCGGAACTATATAATCAAGGGAAATAATATAACAAAACAAATATAGCTATGAAAAAATTAAGTTTAGTCATTCTTTTATTTACCTGTTACTGGCTGGCAGCCTGGGGATGCAACAATCCGGGACATCATCATGCCCATCAGCAGAAAGGAGACAACAAGGACTACCCTATCCAGCCGGTAACCTTTACATCGGTTAAATTCTCGGACAAGTTCTGGGCGCCACGCATCCGCATCAATCAGGATGTAACAATACCGATTGCCCTCGGCCATTGCTACAATACAGGACGGGTAGATAACTTCAAGAAAGCGGGCAAACTGATGCCGGGTTATTTTGCAACTCAACTGACTTTCGACGATACGGATATCTACAAGATTATCGAAGGCGCAGCCTACTCTATCCAGATGTTCCCGAATAAGGAGCTGGAAGCCCGCATGGATACATTGATTTATTACATCCAAAAGGCTCAGGAACCCGACGGATATCTATATACAGCACGTACTGCCGGAGAACCGGGAAAACTGCATGAGTGGGTAGGTGAAAAACGTTGGGAAAAAGACCCCGACCTCAGCCACGAGCTTTATAACTGCGGGCATCTTTATGAAGCGGCAGTCGCTCATTATCAGGCGACAGGAAAACGCTCCCTGCTCGATGTGGCTATCAAAAATGCCGACCTGCTGGTAAAAGATTTCGGGCCGGGTAAACTGGCTTACGAACCCGGACACCAGATCGTAGAAATGGGACTGGCAAAGATGTACCGTGTAACGGGTAAAAAAGAATATCTCGACCTCGCCAAATATTTCCTTGATCTGAAAGGCCACGGACACAGCGGCGAATACAGCCAGACACACAAACCTGTTATCGAACAGGACGAAGCGGTAGGGCATGCCGTACGTGCTGCCTATATGTATTCGGGAATGGCCGATGTGGCTGCTTTGACAGGAAATGAGGCTTACCTGCATGCCATAGACAAGATTTGGGACAATGTGGTTACCAAGAAACTGTATATCACAGGGGGCATCGGAGCAACAGGGCATGGCGAGGCTTTCGGCAAGAATTACGAACTGCCGAATATGTCGGCCTACTGCGAAACCTGTGCTGCTATCGCCAATGTGTACTGGAATCACAGACTGTTCCTGCTTCATGGCGATTCGAAATATTATGATGTGCTGGAACGTACTTTATACAACGGATTGATTTCGGGTATCAACCTCGACGGCAACCGCTTCTTCTATCCTAATCCGCTGGAATCGGTGGGACAACACGGACGCAGCGAATGGTTCGGCTGTGCATGCTGTCCGAGCAATGTATGCCGCTTTATGCCCTCGATACCGGGATATGTATATGCAAAGAAGGACGATAAGATATATGTGAGCTTGTTTGTAGAAAGCGAAAGTGAAATAGAATTGGGTAAGAATAAAATCAATCTGTCACAAAAGACCGGCTATCCGTGGGATGGCAATGTAACTATCAATGTAGATCCTGCAAAATCAGAAAAATTCGATGTACTGGTAAGAATACCGGGATGGGCATTGAATAAACCTGTACCAAGCGACCTTTACACTTACCTGAATCCGAAAAAGGAAGCTGTTAAGATAAAAGTGAACGGAAAAGATGTAGATTACACAATAGGAAGTAACGGTTATGTAACCCTTTCTCAAAAATGGAAAAAGGGAGATAAGATAGATTTATCGTTCCCTATGGACGTTCATAAAGATATCGCAAACGAAAAAGTAGAAGACGACAGGGGAAAAGTAGCTATCGAGCGCGGCCCTATCGTATATTGCCTGGAATGGATAGATAATAAAGACCGTGTACTGAATGCCGTACTGGAAGATAATGTCGTATTTACAGAAACTTTCCTATCCGACAAACTGAGCGGCATCATGCAACTGGAAGCAAATGCCAAAAGCGCATCGCGGGATAAAGACAATAATGTAATTATAGAAGACAAGCGCCTGACCGCCATTCCGTATTATGCATGGTCGAACCGTGGTTCAGGAGAAATGGCTGTATGGATACCGCGTACTGTGGAATCGACACGCCCATTGCCTCCTCCCACTTTCTGTACGAATGCGAAAGTATCCGCTTCTTCTCCTAACAAATCGATGAGCAGTGTAAACGACGGTTACTGGCCGAAGGACTCGAATGACAGGCATGTACCGTTCTTTACCTTGTGGCCGAAAAATAATTCACAGGAATGGATTGTCTACAATTTCGATAAACCTGAAACATTTTCTACTGCGTCGGTATTCTGGTACGACGACGGGCCTTGGGGTGGTTGCCGTATTCCTCTGTCATGGGGAGTACAATACAAAAACGATAAGGGAGAATGGGTAGATGTGAGAGCCAAAACACCGGCCAAACCGGAAAAGGATGCATTGAATGCAATGGAATTCGAACCTGTAACAAGCCAGAGCGTACGCCTGCTATTCCAGTTGCCGGTACAAGAATCGGCAGGTGTTTATGAATTCGAAGTGAAATAGCACATGTAGATTAGGATAGAGGATATGCAGAAATGATTTGTAACGTTTTAGTATGCATATCCTTCTGTTTTTTGATAAAAGTTTATCTATATAGTTGAAAGCCGATAGCCTTTAGCTGTTAGCTTATAGCTCTTTGAAAAAATTAATTAGCAAATTTGAAATTAGCATATTAACAAATGAGTGAAATAGTGTAACCTTTGTTACCTGCGTCGCAGGGGATTTGTAATCCCCTGCTTTTTATTATCAGGATTTACAATCCAACAGGCTCTTTAACGGATTATAAATCCTGACAATAGAAACTTTCGAATTGCAAATCCGAAAGGACGAAAGATACGAGTTAGCTGATGCCTTAATTTTGTTTCACGCAAAGACGCAAAGGCGCAAAGTTTTTATATCTTACCAGTTGCTGACTGATGACTGTAAAGTCTCTTGTGCGATAGCTTCGGCTAACGGCTAATAGCTATCAGCTAAAAGCTGAAAAAGCTGTTACCTTTGTTACCTTTTAACTATATATCGTTAATATATGTAAATAATTGTACAATGAAAAAATTACTTTTCTTTGCTTTACTCATTTCTTCTTTTGCCTACGGGCAAACTATCGACAGCCTGTACAAACAAGCTGACAGGTTCAGAGATAAATATACTGACAAATACTATTACGGTTTGTCAGATATTAAGCCTGTAAACGAATCGCATAGCTTCTGGTATCTGACCCGTACACCAAAAGGAAATGAATTTTTCCTGATAAATGCAGATAAAAAAGAGATAAGTCCGGCCTTCGATCAGCAAAAGCTGGCTGCATCGCTGGCCAAGGTCATCAACAAGGAAACAGACCCGTATAAGCTACCGTTCAGGACATTACAATACAGTAAGAATATGGATTCTATCTATTTCTCAGTAGATGATACCAGATATATCTGCCTGCTGGCCGATTATACACTTATCAAAGATAAAGATCAAACTCCCCGTAATGATTATTATTGGGGTGGTGTCTTTAAGGAAGACAGGAAAGATAAGGTTAAATCACCTGACGGAAAGAAAGAAGCTTACATTTCCGAAGGCAACCTATGGGTGACCGATTTAGCTACAAAAGAAAATAAGAAGATAAGTATCGACGGGTCTGTTTCTGAATACTATTCGTCCAATATCTACTGGTCGCCCGATTCGAAAAAGATTGCCTGCTGCAAGTACCGTCCTGCCGAAACACGTAAATTATTACTCATCTCTTCTTCTCCAAAAGACCAGCTACAGCCAGAAACAGAAGAGTATGATTACCCGAAGCCCGGTGATGCACTTCCGATCAGGCGTCCTGTTACATTTCTGGTAGATGAAGGAAAAGCCATTGAATTTAAAGTCCCTGATGTGGAAGCGCAATTCAGTCTGGATAATATAAAATGGGATAAAGAGAGCCGCTACTTTACATTCAATTTCAATAAGCGGGGACATCAACAGTATGTTATTTATGCAGGAGATATCTCGACCGGTAAAGTGCGCCCCGTTGTAGATGAAAAAAGTACGACTTTCGTTTATTACAATGCACTGTACCAACATTGGTTCGAAAACGGAAAAGAACTGCTATGGATATCCGAACGTGACGGCTGGCGGCATATCTATCTCTATGATGTATTTACAGGAATGGTGAAGAAACAGCTGACAAAAGGCGAGTGGGTTGTAAAATCCGTTGTCAATGTAGACGAAAAGAAACGAACACTGATATTCAAAGCCTGTGGCATGGATAAAGGGGAAGACCCCTATCTGGAAAAGTATTATTCATTAAATATAGATAATGGCAGGATACAACCGCTTACACCGGAGAATGCCAACCATAACGTCACTTTCTCTTCAGATTATACTTACTTTGTCGACAGCTATTCGCGCGTCGATCTGCCCCCTACCCTTGTAGTACGGTCTGCCGCAGACGGAAAGGTTATATTGAAGCCTCAGCAACAACCGGATATATCAAAAGCTGTAGAAGCAGGATGGCGTATGCCGGAAGTATTCTCGGCAAAAGGTCGGGATGGGCAAACAGACATCTGGGGGGTAATTGTACGCCCATCAGACTTCGATCCGACAAAAAAATATCCGGTTATCGAATACATTTATGCAGGGCCTCACGATTCGCACGTACCGAAATCGTTTGCCATCAGCCAACGGTGCAGCGAACTGGCCGAACTGGGCTTTATAACGGTGATGATAGACGGTATGGGCACAGCCAACCGTTCGAAAGCATTCCACGATGTGTGCTGGAAAAACCTGAAAGATGCAGGTTTCCCCGACCGCATCGCATGGATGAAAGCCGCGGCAGCCAAATATCCCGAAATGGATATAGAGCGTGTCGGCATTTACGGAGCTTCGGCAGGAGGACAGAATGCAATGGGCGCATTGCTGTTCCATCCCGAATTTTATAAAGTGGGCGTAGCTGCCTGCGGTTGCCACGACAACAGGATGGACAAAATATGGTGGAACGAACAATGGATGGGCTATCCTGTAGGCAAAGAATATGAAGAATGTTCGAATGTGGTGAATGCCAAATTGCTGCAAGGCAATCTGATGTTGATACTCGGTGAACTGGACAATAATGTAGACCCGTCGAGTACGTTACAGGTGGTAGATGAACTGATAAAACAGAATAAAGAATTCGAATTTGTGATGTTGCCGGGTGTTAGGCATACATTAGGAGAAAGCTATGGGGAACGTAAGCGTCGCGATTTCTTCGTGAAACATCTGCTTGGGATTGAAGCTCCAGTGTGGAATAAATAAAAACAAAAGCAGAACGACACGATCAAATTGATACTCTATACTGTCATTGGCTCCGCTTCGCTCTGCCGAACGTTGTTTCTGAACGAAGTGAAGAATCCCAACTCTTAAAAACGGGATATTTCACTCCGTTCAATATGACAAGAGGCTGTCTAAGTATTTTTAGACAACCTCTTAAACCATATATAACTATTTATTTTGCAGGTTGTATCCTGAACGAATAGCTTAGATTCTGATTAGCAGGAATCATATATTCAGGCAGAGGCAGAGGCCCGCAGCTTGCATTACCAAGTCCCTGTTGGATGCAATCCAGACTGAGATAAGTCTCCGGTTTACGGATCTCATCCAGTTTGAAATCATGTATAGCTTCCCATAAAGCCTGATCGGTAAAATGCAAAGCCGTGAATCCCAGTCTGTCTTTGGATGATATCTTCAATCCCTGGCCACTTTGGTTTGTTATGCTGACCCATCTTACATCATCACGGTTACCCATACTCTGGGCACGAACATAATGCTCTTCCTCCATGCCTTTTATGGTTGTGGCATACTGGCCGAAGAATGCAGAGTGTTTTCTGTCCCAGTAGTTCTCATGTGGGCCACGGCCATAGTAACGAACATTTTCCATATCTTCAGGCAGTACAACCTGTAGTCCCAGACGATGTATGATCCGTCCGTCTTGCGGAGAAGTGAAACTGGCGTCCACATCTATTGTACCATCGGCGTAGATTACATATTTCACCAGATACGGTACACGAACCGGTTTCTCGCTGTTGATGGTGGCCGTAGTGCTCGATATTACCGTAACCGACTTACCATCAGTAGCCGTTTGATAAGTAAACATCGGCTTATCGTTTGTTGTCGGGTAGTAATTCTGGTCGGTATATTTGTCATTGTTCACACTGCGATACCAGTTCAGATTGAAGCCGTTGTTATTGAATATCATCTCTTTGCCGCTATACTGTAATGAGGTCATAATACCCGTTTGAGTGTTGAATACTGCCTTGAAGCCTGTGCCTTCAATAGTAAGGTTGTCTCCCTGTGCATTAGCAGCAATATCCGGCATCACCGAAGTATTCACTGCCGCCAACGGTAGCCTTCTGTTCAGGGCAAATTGTTCAGCCGCAACTGTATGTCCGGCTTTGGCCCAACTTGCATCCTTTCTCAAAGAGAAAGACAGATTGAGGAAATATTCGCTGCCTGCATCCAGATTCTTGCTGTAAGGGATTGTTATCACTGTCTTTTGGTTAGGAGCCATGTCGACAGGGGCCATTTTGCCCGACTCTGTTTTTACTCCGTCTTTGATAACTTCCCATGTGATATCAAACTCGTTCAGGTCGGTAAAGTCGTACTTGTTCTCAATCTCTATCTTACCTGTACCCAACGACAGGGCTTTGAACTTAATGTACTGGTAAACCTTTTTCACCTCCAACAGCTTGGCAGTAACCCGGCGGTCGGGAGTAGTGAGTCCGTTGTTTACAAAGTCGAAGTCATTCGGTTTATCCCCGAAGTCTCCACCCAGATAGTATTGGTTGGCTGGCTTTCCATACATATTCAGCCCTTGGTCTACCCAGTCCCATACACATCCGCCAATCATACGCTGCGACTGATTTTCGATATAATCCCAGTATTCGGCGAGATTGCCCGGAGCATTTCCCATAGAGTGGGCATACTCGCAAAGGAAATACGGCTTATCGGAATCTTGCTGGTCAAAAGCTGCCATCCGGGCCATATCCGGATACATGTGCGAATCGATGTCTGCCAGTTCATTCTTTCCTTCATAGTGTATCGGACGTGAGGGGTCGAGAGCCTTCGCCACTTTATACATTTCATCGAAGTTGTCGCCATTTCCTCCTTCATTACCTAACGACCAGAAGATTATAGACGGGTGATTTCTGTCGCGTTTCACCATCCGGTCCATTCTGTCCTTATATGCAGGGGCCCAGCTTGGCATACCGCTGATAGAATGATTTCCATGATTTTCACAATCGGCCTCATCCATCACATACAGCCCGTAATAATCATGCAGGGCATACATACGCGGGTCGTTCGGATAATGGCTTGTGCGGATTGTATTCAGGTTGTGCTGCTTCATCAGCAGGATGTCCTGTATCATAGATTCTACAGGAACAGCCTTACCGAACTGAGGATGAATATCATGACGGTTTGCTCCTTTGAAGAACACCTGCTCATTATTTACATATACACGCTTGTTCTTTATCTCTATCTTACGGAAGCCGAATTTGGACGACATCGCTTCCTCTACATTTCCGTTATTATCTTTGAGGGTGACAACAGCCGTATAAAGGTTCGGCTTTTCTGCCGACCATAGAACAGGTTTGCTTATTGTAGTCTGCAGATCATAAACCTGTTCCTGCCCACTTTTCAGAGCCTCTACAGGTTGAAAAAGGCTGGCTACCTCTTTGCCTGCCATATCGAGCAATGATATATTCACGGTTGCGGGCTGAGACGCTTTCTTATCATAGTTCTTTACAGATGCATTGACTTTAAACACGGCGCTACTGTAGTCGTCCCCCTTAAATTCAGACTGGAGGAAGTAGTCCCGCACATGCACTTTAGGAGTAGCGAACAGGAATACACTCCGATGGATACCACTCAGACGGAACATATCCTGATCTTCGATATAGCTACCGTCCGTCCAGCGATATACTTCCGCTGCAATTGTATTGTCTCCGGTTTTTACATAGTCAGTGATATTAAACTCGGCCACGTTGTTCGCGCCCTGGCTATAACCCACCTTTTTCCCATTTATCCATACATAAAGACCGCTGTATACTCCGTCGAAATGGAGGAATATCTCTTTTCCATCCCAATCGGCAGGGATTGAGAAATCGCGGCGATACGACCCTACAGGATTCACCTCTATTTCGTTCGTATAACCTCTTTGTGGCTGTATAAACGGAGGATTGTTTCTGAAAGGGTATGTTATATTGGTATAAATAGGAGTTCCATACCCATGCATTTCCCAGTTGGAAGGCACAGGTATCTCTTTCCACGAAGAAACGTCATAGTTCATCTTGTAGAAATCGGCAGGACGTTCCGATGGCTTTTTTACCCAATGGAACTTCCAGTTGCCATTCAAAGATTTATATAAAGAGGATGCCGGTTCTTCCCAAGGTTTGTCAAAAGTCTTATCCGCTTTGAGGCTCTCCAAGGAAGGGAAAGTATAATAAGTAGCATGTCCGGGCTCTTTATTGATGGCAAAGATAGTCTCATTTTCCCAATCATATTTGCTTGGTTTCTGTTTCACTTCTTTCGGGGCTTTTATATTGGTTGGTACTAATCGCCACACCTGAGATGATGCAGGCATCTGAAATACACGCGCACCGACAGCATCTTCTCCGTTATAAGCTATTGTCATTCCGCTGCTCCTGTGCGAGATACTGTATGCGCCGGTTCCGGTCACAGTAAATTTCCATTGCTGGTTTCTGTTGGTCGGATTAGCATCCCATTGGATAATAGGATTTCCGTTGCCTGCCGGCTCATTATCGTTATCAATACTTTTATTGATAAACGGGTTGGTAATAGTGTAGTAACCGCTGGACAGTTTAACTATTTTCCATACTTGCCCGCGACTGTTTCTGGCATCTTTTGCCAGATACATATTTGCCGAATTGTCAGGAGCATCACGATTGTCAATAACCAGACCCGAAGGGCTTACCAATTTGTATAAAATATCAGGATTGATTTCCTGCGAAGAAACTTTCGTGCTGATAAACAGCAGACTTATCACAAATAAAAGGTGATAGATTGTTGGTTTTTGCATGCAATTAATTTTTGAGGGTTCCGGATTTATAAGGTTCATTCTTTATTGGACAAACAAAGATAATTCTTTAACAATTCAAATTCAAAAACTTCTCACTTATTCTTATCAATTGATTATGGATTAAGCGGATTATAAAATAAAGAGCTGTATAGGTTGTATTTTCATCAGAAATTTTATCTATAAGTATAAGCAGTATAGAGATTACTCGTTTATCGTTCTTTGAAAAAAATTAATCAGCAAATGGATGAAAAAGTGTTACCTTTTGATAATTTCCGACATGTACAAAAATCAAATATTTTCCTACATTTACTTTAAATATGCTTATTATGTATTTGGTAAAATAATTATTTAGTACTTATTTTACATCATCTAATATCAATTTACATTATGACAAAAAATCTGACTTTTCTCATTTGTTTTTTTAGCGTTGCCATTTCTGTTTTGCATGCAGAAGTGAAGCTACCCCGCATATTTTCGGATAATATGGTGCTTCAACGCGATAAGGTTATAAAAGTATGGGGCTGGGCTGATAAGAATGAAACGGTAGAGGTAAGTTTCCTCAATCAGCAAAAAAAGGTAAAGGCCGATAAAAACGGTAATTGGAGTATTGAGTTAACATCTATGCCTTATGGCGGGCCGTACACTATGGAGGTGAAAGGGAAAAATAATAGTATAACCTTTAAAAATATTCTTATCGGAGAAGTCTGGCTATGTTCCGGACAGTCGAATATGGAATGGCAGGTAAAAAGCTCGATGAATGCGAAAGCGGAGATCAGCAATGCTGATTTTCCCCAAATCCGGTCATTTAATGTTGTGAAAGATCTGGATATGAAACCGAAATCAGATCTCAAGGGTTCATGGGAGGTGTGCTCTCCTGCAACTGTAGGTGATTTTTCAGCTGTTGCATATTTCTTTGCCCGCAAATTGTACCAGGAACTGAATGTTCCAATTGGAATAATCAATTCATCATGGGGAGGTACAGATATAGAAACATGGACCAGCCCGGAATCTTTTAGCAAACTGGGTGATATCTTTAAAGAGCGATATAAGACTCTTAATATCACAGATTTTGACAAATTTGCTAAAGAAAGCGAAGAGGGGAAAAGGGCTTTTACTCAGGCTATGCTCAATGATCCCGGAATAGCGGAATCATGGTTCAATCCTTCTCTCAACACAAGCACATGGAAGAAAATGCAGGTACCGGAACTTTGGGATGGAGAACTGGCCTCTGTTGATGGTATTTTATGGTTCAGATACTCTCTTACACTTCCGGATAATGTTGAAGGAAAATCCGGAACAATACAGCTAGGCCCTATTGATGATAATGATGTGACATGGATAAACGGAGTTAAGGTCGGAGAGACGAACGGATATAATATCGACCGCTTATATAATATTCCTGCGAATGTGCTCAAAGCAGGAGAGAATACCATAGCCGTAAAAGTTGTAGATAATGCGGGTGGCGGTGGCCTATATGGAAAACCCGAAAATCTTATCCTGGATGCCGGGGGGAAATCATATCCTTTGGCGGGAGACTGGTTGTATAAAGTAGCGGTAAGCAACAAGGCTTTCAACTATGTAGAATTTTCTCCGAATATGTATTCATCCCTACTTTATAACGCTATGATAAATCCGATTATTCAATATGGTATTAAGGGAGCTATCTGGTATCAGGGAGAGAATAATGCAGGACAGGCTTATAATTACCGTACTCTCTTCCCGAATATGATTACAGACTGGCGAACAAAATGGGGTTATGAGTTTCCATTCTATTGGGTGCAACTGGCCAATTTTATGGCAAAAGACGATGTGCCTCAGGATAGTAACTGGGCTGAACTAAGGGAAGCTCAAAGCATGACTTTATCGTTGCCAAAGACGGGCGAGGCAGTAATTACGGATATAGGGGAAGCGAATGACATCCACCCTCGTAATAAGCAGGATGTAGGGCTTCGCCTGGCCTTAAATGCTTTGAATAAAGATTATGGCAAAACAGATGTAATCTATTCCGGTCCGACATTTAAGTCGATGGAGATAAATGGCAATAGAGCTGTTGTTAGTTTCAACAATATAGGGAAAGGGCTGAAATCTACAAGCAAATACGGTTACATAGAAGGGTTTGCCATTGCCGGGACTGATAACAAGTTTGTCTGGGCTAAGGCTTATATTGAAGGAGATAAGGTTATTGTCTATTCCGATAATATATCCAAGCCTGTATCTGTTCGTTACAGCTGGTCGAATAATCCCGATGTGAACTTGTTCAATTCGGAAGGATTGCCGGCAGCTCCGTTCAGGACAGACAACCTGAAAGGAATTACGCAAAGAGATTGAAGGATCAGATTATCAAGGATAAAGAAACCGCCCCAACTACAACTTAGTATGGGGCGGCTATAATTTAAGAATAATTGTCCTATCTTATTTTGCTGCAACGAATACTGCATTCTCAACAGATTGACGGAAAGCAAGAACTCCATTCTCGGAAAGTTCCACCTTTTGTTCTTTTCCGTCTGGAAGATAAACGATAGCATTCTTTTCGTCTTCGAATTTAAGAATCTTGGTCGATTCGCCATTAGCGACTGCACTCCATGTATTGGTAGCCTTGTCATAAACAAGTTCCATTTCCTGCCCTTCTTCGTTCTTGATATTGTATCCGTTATCCAATGTTTCAACAGTATAAACTCCGTTTTCACCCTGAACCTTTTTCACAATCCCGGCTTCAACAGGATTCTCACCCGACCAGAATTCAATAGAGTTGATAACAAGGATATCGGCCAGCATACAAACCTCATATACAGGTACGATCCATAATGCAACGAATACAACCTCGTTAACGAACTTATTGTCTATGGTCTGATTCCATGCCAACACTTTCTTCGAAAGATTGAATGAACCAATACATGAGCTGAATAGTAGTGTTCCTGCAAGAGTTATTGCAGCTACTGAAAAGAATCTCTTTTTCATAAAATTGTGCTTGTGATTAATTAAACATCTGAACAAAGATATAATAAAAATACATTAATAAACCCGAAGCTTCATTTTTTGTTACGAGGATGATGCTCTATTATTTCCTGGCGAAGATACTCTCTGTCCATATGAGTATATATCTCGGTTGTCGTGATTTTCTCATGGCCCAGCATCAACTGTATGGCCCTTATATTGGCTCCCCCTTCGAGCAAATGTGTGGCAAATGAATGTCGGAAAGTATGAGGGCTTATTGTCTTTTTTATTCCGGCCTGATCTGCATATTGCTTTATGAAATGAAATACCATGATACGGGAAATCGCTGTACCCCTGTTGCTTAGGAAGAGTATGTCTTCCGACCCTTTCTTTATATCCATTTCCCTGCGATAATAAAGATATTTCTCTATTTCGTTTATTGCAGTATGGGAGATGGGCACGAGCCGTTGCTTGCTTCCTTTCCCTTCTACCTTTATAAAGCCTTCATCAAAAAATAGGTCTGAAAATTTCAGCTTTGTAAGTTCCGATATACGCAAGCCACAGCTATAGAGGACTTCCAGGATAGCCCTGTTGCGTTGCCCCTCTTTTGTGGAGAGGTCAATTACAGACATCAGCTTTTCTATTTCATCAAGTGATAGTACAGTCGGTAGCTTTAATCCTATTTTCGGCGTTTCCAGAAGTTCTGTGGGATCTGCCTGCATATAACCATCCAAAACCAGAAAATTATAGAACGATTTTATGCCCGAGATAATGCGGGCTACTGACCGGGCATTGATACCCATATCATAAAGCTGGGCAATGAACTGCTGCAAATCGTCGAGTTTCACCTCTTCCACTTTCAGACTTTCGTTTCCCAGAAAGCCGGAAAGCTTATCCAGATCAGTCAGATATGCATCTATCGAATTGGGAGAAAGAGACTTTTCCAGCAATAAATAATTTCTGTATTTCTTTATGATGTTATCTTTTGTTTCCATCGATACTTGAATATAAGTACAAATATATATCTTTGCAATGTGAGTTTAATCAAACGGTATTGACTTAATCTCTTTTCAACTTATGACTATTCTGAAATCAGCGTTTAACTATCTTATCTCCAGATATACAAAAGTACAATTGCTTATAATTCTGGTTATCATTATGTTTGGCTTCTTTATAAGCGAAAGCAGCATCTTTGCCCGTTTCAGTTACGATGCCAAGATAATGGAGCTTAACAGCCAGATCGAGCATTACCGCAATAAAACAATCGAAGATAAACAAAAATTGCAGGAACTTCAATCGGATAAAGACCGCATTGAAAAGTTTGCCAGGGAAAATTACCTGATGAAGAAACCCGATGAGGACGTTTTCCTTGTAGAATAAATCAACTAATGAAAATAAATCCAAAATTAAATAACTCCATTTTCCAGATATCAGCCCTTCTTATTCTTCTTGCTGCTATCATCTATTACTTCGATGCTGCTATTGCCAAATATATAATGGTTATAGGTGTAATTGGCTTTGCGGCTACCACTGTTACCACTCCATATCCCGGTAAGAGCCTTCGCGGAAAACGGCTTTTCAACATTCAGATATTCGCCGTATTGCTTATGGTTGCATCTACTGTACTTCTGTTCATGAATATAAACGGGTGGGTAGTTACGATGCTTATTGCCGCTCTCCTTACATTATATGCTGCTATAGCTATGTCGATCGCGTATAAGAAAGAGCAAGAGGACAATAAAAAGTAACAGTCTCTTCAGTTAACAGTCAACAGTTAACAGTGCTGTGTCTTGTCATGCTGAACAGAGCGAAGCATCCCGTTTATTAAAAACTCTGTGTTACTCTTTTTTGGCTCCGCCGACCGTTGGTTCTCCGTGGTGAAAAAGTGACAAAGGTAACAGATATTTCAGCTTTTAGCTGATAGCTATTAGCCGTTAGCTATCACACAAGAGACTTTACAGTCATCAGTCAACAACTGGTAAGATATAAAAACTTTGCGCCTTTGCGTCTTTGCGTGAAACAAAATAAAATGCGAGCAACTTGTAACTCTATTTAAAAAAGGTAACAAAGGTAACAGCTTTTTCAGTCATCAGTCATCAGTTAGCAACTTGTATCTCGTACCTTGTCTACTTGTATCTATTTACTCACTATTTATTACTTTTTATCCTCTCTGTAAGTCCCCCTTGGGGGATTGAGGGGGCCAATCATTTCTTCAAAGAGCTATAAGCTAAAGGCTAAAAGCTATATATAGATAAAGTTATCCAAATATATTCATAAGAAAAGGGATTGCCTGATTATTCAGACAGTCCCTTCCCAATCTTCATCTAACATGAACCCATCACTTTAAGTGAAGAATCTCATTTTATTTTATGGTTTCATACCCATTGCACGGGTATATCCTTCATTCTTGGTACAGTTCTTAAACTTCATGTTTTCCAGCAAGTCTGTCATTGCTTTCTTTACCAGTTCCTGATCTGGCCTTACTTTGCGTATCTTCTCAAAAGTGCTTCTGTCTTGTTTGGTATATTCCGATATAAGATCCCAGTTTTCGGGTTTAGGGATGGTTACCATACAGCTGTTAGGTACCATTTTCTTATATGGCCAGTAATGCCATCCTATGTTGTTGCGCTCCATCAGGCGGGTCCATCCGGCTATCCACTCGTGTGTATTCTCGCCTGTTTCGCCCATATATATAGGCAGGTTGACACTATCCCTGAATTGTACAAAGTCCTGAATATTGGCCTGTAATGTGTCGCACCAGTAACGGTGGCAGGTATACATCAGCTTGTCATCGAACTTAGAGTCTTTAAACATACTGAAATTGCCGTTCCATTGCGCACCGCCAAGAAGGACGATATGGTTTTTGTCAACCGTACGGATTGCTTCCACGCATCTTTTGTAAAGCGGTTCAAGAGAATCGTTCAGGTGTGCATTACCTTCCATAAAGTAGTGTGCGATAGGCTCGTTCAGCAAGTCGTAGCCTAAAATTATTGTGTCGTTTGCATAGTGGGAAGCCACATCCTTCCATATATTGCAAAATTGGGCCTTGCTGCCTTCGTCGGTCATTAGCCATGGGAAGCCATAACTGTCGTCTATATTATCTCCGGTTTGTCCGCCCGGAGCGTCGTGCATATCCAGTATGACATACAGGTTTTGCCGGCGGCACCATTCTACCACCTGATCGATAAGCTCGAATCCGTCGTGTGAAGAATCCAGTCCCATATAGTCCTCGTTGGTAAACAGCTTGTAGTGGAACGGTATCCTTATGGAGTTCATTCCTGTCTGTTTGATGTATTTTATATCATCTTCCGTGATATAGCTCTTTTTAAACTCTCTCCAGAAGCGGCTTGTAAAATCCGGACCAACCATTTCGCAGAAAGCCTCATTGATCGTTCTGTAAGAGGCTGCCTCCGACCCGAAAAAAAACATATACCCTTCAGGATTGAGCCAGTTACCCAGATTAATCCCCTGTATAAGAAATTTCTCCCCATTGGGTTTTATCAGGTCAGGCCCCTTTACACGGAGAAATCGTCCGGCATTGTCCGGCGTGGCTTCTTTTGGTTGACAAGCTGCCAGTATAAGTGGCAGTAATAGTATGTAAATTAGTCTTTTCATAAAGTAAAGGTCTTTTGCTTTAATGTTTTATTATATCTCTTTTTTCGTTCTGAAAATGAACGAATAAAATTTAAACAGGCTCTAAATTGTTAAAAAAAGGTGACATATGTAACACATTTTTCATTTTTCTACACCTGTTACTTTTGCCCGCTCTGTAATCTTCACTAAGGACAGAGCTTTTTATATCTTATAGATAAACTTTTTCTATTTTAATGAAAGAAAAGGCATAGGATAAATGACTATGAAAAAATATATGTGTGTTCCTATGCCTTTCGTTAATCCACTTTATTCTGTCACAGAAAAAGTACTCTTAAGCGGGGCGTTACTGTCACCACCAATCCAAATATTAAAATCGCCCGCTTCCGTTCTTTTAATCAAATCGCGACCATAGAACGCCAGGTCGTCTGCCGATAATTTAAATTCTATTATTTTGCTTTCCCCTGCCTTTAAGGCGACACGCTGGAATCCTTTAAGTTCTCTTACCGGGCGCACCACAGAGCCTACAATATCCTGAATATAAAGTTGGGCAACTTCCGTACCGTCTACATTGCTTGTATTTTTCAATGTCACTCTGGCCGTTAGTGTTCCGTTCATCGGGATAGAAGCCGAAGACAGCGTAAGTCCCGAATATTCGAACATACTGTAAGAGAGTCCGTATCCGAACGGATAAAGGGGATCTTTACCCGAATCCAGATAGAAAGAGGTATTCCCAAGAGAAGTTTGTCCTGCTTCCAGTTCTATTTCGTCCAATCCCATTACTTTTTCGGGAGCAGGACGACCTGTATTGTTGTGATTATAATACATAGGTATCTGCCCAACTTCACGGACAAATGTGGCCGGGAGCTTACCGCTGGGGTTTGCCTTTCCAAACAGAAGGTCGAAGATGGCAGGGCCACCCATTGTTCCGGGATGAAAATTAAACAACACGGCATCGGCGAAAGGCAGATCGCGTTCGATAGTCAAAGGGCGACCTGCCATGATAACCAAAACAACCGGTTTTCCAGTACTTTTTACCGCTTTTAATAGTTCTGATTGCACTCCTATCAGGTTGATATTTGAAAGAGAATGAGCCTCTCCTGACAAGATGGATTCTTCACCCAGGAAGACAACAGCGACATCGGCAGAGGCCGCAGCCTGCTTTGCCTTCTCAAAATTAGCAGTATTCTTTTCTCTCGAAAAAGCCAGAGCCGGCTCATACACATACCTGATATGTTTGTAATCCTCTTTAAGGGCACCTATCGGTGTTACTGTATGGTTTTTGTCGCCATCGAAAATCCATGTTCCGAGCTGGTCGTGCGGAGCATTTGCCATAGGCCCGATAACCGCTATTTTCTTGCTTTCAGCCAACGGTAATGTATTATTATCATTCTTCAGCAATATGGCGGATTCGACAGCAGCCTGTCTTGCGGCTTTCATATGTGCATCTGCGTACATTACAGAAGCCTTGTTGGTGTCTACATACGGATTCTCGAATAATCCCAGCCTGAACTTGATGCGTAGAATGTTGCGGACAGCATTATCCACTGTGGCCATCGACACTTTTCCTTCTTTTATCAGTTCGGGCAGGTATTTGAGATAGGCACCCGTTACCATTTCCATATCCAGACCGGCATTAGCCGATATTTCAGCAGCCTGTTTGTCGTCTTTTGCAAAACCGTGAGCGATCATTTCGCCTATCGAAGCCCAGTCCGATACAACGAAGCCATCGAATTTCCATTCGTCACGAAGAATGTTTTTCAGAATATAGCTGTTTCCTGATGCCGGGATTCCGTCATTGTCGTTGAATGAAGTCATCAGTGTGGCTGCTCCCGCCTTGATGGAATTGTGGAAAGGAGGCAGATATATATTGCGCATCAGGTGCGGAGGTATATTCGTACTGTTGTAGTCACGTCCGCCTTCGGCCGCACCGTAACCGATAAAATGTTTTACACAGGCTGCGATAGCGTTAGGGTCAGCCAGATTGCCGTTACCCTGAAAACCTCTTACCATAGCTGCTCCCAGTTGCCCTCCCAGATAAGGGTCTTCTCCCAGACTCTCGGCAATACGTCCCCAGCGTGCATCACGCGAGATATCGAGCATAGGAGCGAAAGTCCAGTTTACACCTGTCGAACGGGCTTCTATGGCTGCTATACGCGCGCCGTCTTCTATCATTTGCGGATTGAATGAAGCAGCCTGTCCTAATGGTATAGGGAATATTGTTTTGAATCCATGTATAACGTCGCGTCCGATAATCATAGGTATCCCCAGGCGGCTTTCGTCCATTGCTGCCTTTTGCAGCTTATTGACCATTACCGGATCGGTAATATTCAGCAATGAGCCGATTTTTCCGTCCCTGATGGGCTGGGTGATATTGTTGTCCAGCATCTTGGCTGCTTGGGCCTTGATAAGGGCTATTTTTTCGGATTTGGTCATTTCAGAAGGCTTTTTCTGCCCTTGTCCTCCGGCAATACCCATTCTGATGAGGAATGTATCCATGTCGTCGTCGCTGTATTGGGCGATTGCTTTATCATCGACAGCGAAGAAGCTGACCTGATTCATTTGCCCTATTTTTTCTTCCAACGTCATCTTGGATAATAGATCCTCGACCCGTTTTTCAATATTATTCTGGGCATAGCCCACCGGGAATATTCCGGACAGGATAAATGCACCTAATAATCCTAGTTTCCTTACTTTCATAACTTATTATTTTTTACTGCAATTTATTATTCGGGGATAGCCGCAAGAGGCCCTATTTTGCCCAACGATAAGATACTACGCCTCTCGAAGGGACTTCATAAGTAAACTTTTTAGATCCACTGTTTACCGTAATTTTTTTGTTTCCACTGGTATTGTTCATCAGTACCAAGGCATATGTACCGTCGGTATTTTCGAAAGCCGAATAGATAATGCCCGATTCGGTATTACCTTCCGAACCGATTCGTGTAGCTCCCGGCTTCACTACTGAGGCCAGATGCCCGATGATATAATAATGCGAATTCCGCTTAATATCTTTGAAGTTACCCCTGAAAATGTCTACCGCGCCGTAGCAGGTCTGGCAACCTCCGGGACGGTTAGGGCCTTTATCGCTGTCGAGCATCAGATTCCATACAATCACGGCTTTGCACCAGCGGTTTACTGTCCCCAGAGCCACATACTCCATATCTGCCATCAGGCGTACAGATAAATCCTGCCCGTTGTTCCATGTGCCGATAGATGTTTCCGTAAAAATAAGTTCCTTGTCGGGGGCTTGCTCGTGAACGTAATTAAGCGCATCTATCTGCCCTCCGTAATCGTGGAACGCCGCTCCCGCCACAACGTCATTGTCTATTCCGCTTTTGTAAATATTGAGCGGATAATCGGCTACATCATAATTGTGATCGTACAGATAGACTTTTGTGCCTAATCCCGACGCCTTGATCTTGGGAGCCAGATGCAGGTTGACAAACTCACCCATTTCTTCCCAATCCATATGGAGAGATGCCGAATTGCCATCATTCAAAGGTTCGTTTTGCGGAGTAACTGATGTAATATTTATTCCTTGAGCCTTGAAGGCCTGTATCCATTTAATGAAATAATCTGCATAATCTCCGTAATACTCTTTCTTCAGGTGTCCGCCTGTCCATGGATTATCGTCTACCCGCTCTTTCATCCATATAGGACAAGTCCAGGGAGATGCCAGTATTTTTATAGTGGGGTTGATAGCGATTATTTCCTTCAATACGGGGATGACATAGTCGGTTTCTTCCGTGGTCAGCCCGAATCCGGCCTCCTCATCGTCCCAGCAGGTGTATTCACTCAGTGAAAAATCGGAACAACCGATGGCAACACGGATATAACTGTATCCCATTCCCTCCGTAGGTGAAAATGTCTCTGTCAGAAACTTTTTACGGTCCTCAGCCGTCATTTTCAATAGGTTGAATGCGCTGGAACCTGTCACGGCGGCCCCGAATCCGTCCATTGTCTGAAAACGTTCCACGGGTTTCAATGTGATAGACATCGCAGACTGTTCATCGCTGAAATCCACAGCCTGTTTTTTGAAATCCTGTGAGCGGTTGCCGGTAGTTACATACATTGAAACATCTCCTTTCGGATCTTCAGTTGGCGGATTCTCAGAACCATCGTTACATGCAAATAAAGATGCAATAGTAAGAGACAGGATTGATACATTGGCCATATATTTCATATAATTTATTTTGCTTTTTGATATACTCTGACATATTCTATTTCGTAGCGGGCAGGGAATATATCAGGGTCTATTCCTTCCAGTCCGCCCCAGTTGCCGCCTATTGCCAGATTTAATTTTAAGTAAAATGGTTCATTGAACGGCCATGTGTTCTTATTGTTCGCATGGTCATTGGCAAATGAAAAATATTCGACACCGTCGATATAGGCTGTTATCTTATCTTCTGTCCAGAGCAGCCCGTAAGTATAAAATTTACGCTCGGCTCCCGGAGCTGTGCGTGTAGCTGTTTTTTCTGTACCTGCTACGTGGTTGTAATCCTTGGTGTGTACCGAGGCTTGTGTTACATCCGGACGATAACCTACATACTCCATAATGTCGATTTCTCCGTCCAAAGGCCAGCTTTGAAAGTTTTTCGGCATCATCCAGAAGGCCGCCCAGGTACCTCTTCCTCCGGGTACTTTAGCCCTCATTTCGAAGTAGCCGTATTTCCATGATTCTACTGTATTCATACGTGCCGAGATGATATCGGCCCCTTCGTGTGGTATAGTCAGTTTATGAGCTGTAATGGTCAGCATTCCATTCCGTACTTTAGCTACGGTATCATTTCCCAATACCCTGTCGATATAGTATTGGGGTTCGTTATTTCCCCAGCCGTTATTGCCAGTCTCGAACCACCACTTATTATCCGGTAACCCGTTGGAAGTGTTATCGAATTCATCGCTCCATACCAGGCTGTAGCCTTCCGGAGCATATCCATCCGGTTTCTCCGGTTCTTCTTCTCCATTGAAGTTATCTTTACCGCAAGCGGATAAGGAACATAGCAGGAGGGCTGATAGGAATAAAAGGATATGTTTCATTATTATTGGATTAAGATTCTTCAGTAAGGTTGCAGAAACCTTACTGAAGAATGATTTAGTTTTGTATTATGGTAATACAATGTTATCTACTTTCATTGATTTTACATTCATATCCACTGTGATACGCAATGTAGCCGCTGATAATTTTGCAAAAATATCCATATTGTTGTCTTCCGGAATATCAAGAATTTCTGTGACTATACCGGTGGCAGTTCCTGTAATACCTCCTGCTTCGGAGAAAAATTTTGCACCCTTTTCATTTACGGCTTCGGCAGCAGTAGCTGTATAAACCTTGAAAGAAGCATAAGGTCCTTCGTCCCACCAATATTTTTTCTCGAAAGGCATCATTACGGTAGCCTGATAGACATTTTCGCTTACTTTTCGCATGAGAATAAATTCCATTACATTTGCAAATCCCCAGTTGTCAAGTGTTGCTATTCCTTTATCGGAATAAATCGAGCTGATTACAGCAGCAGATACTTTTGTCGGATAACCTAGTCCTACTCCGGCAATGAACATATATTCAGGATTCTTAGGTTCTTCTGCACTTATAATCACATTGTTACGGATGGGGTTATATAACAAGCGGTAGTTACCGTCTTCTCCTAAGAACTTGAGCTTGCCATCAGTTGTTTTTGTAAAGAAATCAACATTAAATAAAGCTTTAGCCAATCCTCCGCCAGGAGTATATTCGTCCCCATTTTTCAATGTATGGAACATCGATAGGATTGCTTCTCCGTCTATTTCTGTGCTTGTAGCATTTGTTACGCTAAAGATACTTGAAACAATTGGTGTATCCGGACTTGAAGGTTCTTCTGTATCATCCGGTAACACTTCACCTGTTGCACTAACTTTCTTGATATCTACGGCCTTCGTTGAAGAGTTCAATGTTATACGATAATAAGCGTCTTTATCCAGATTACCATTAGGCGACCAGTCTCCTGCATCTTTCAATATTGCAGAACCTGTGAATGTGCAATTTTCTGCTTTGAATACATCATTACCCCAGTTGGTATTTGAGAAAGGTTTGAAAGTTGCCCCTTCATTAATACAGATCGTTGCCTGATAGGTATTTTCTCCCGTACTACGCATCACTACACGGCTGCGGATGTTTTTACCCGGATTCCATTCCGTAGTATAACGCCCATCTCCGGCTCCATATGCCGCTTTGATATCATCTGACGATACAGTGGTAGGATAGCCGATACCAGGCCCTGTAAACACATAATAGCCAGGTGCTTCTATCGCCGTAGTAGGTTCGATAATAACATTTTTCCGTACAGGATTCCAATAGATAGAGTATACACCGCTTTCTCCAATAAATTTGGCTGAAGCAGCACTTTCTCTTTCGAAGAAGTCGAGATTCACAATTACGTCTTCATTTCCGATAGCCCCGGCAAGTGTGATTATGCTATTTCTTTCAATATAAAGCTCATTTTTGTAGAATGTTTCCTGATGTGTAGCGTCAATATCATATTTTACGACTTCCGGCAGTATATTTTCACTCAAAGTCTCCAATAACAGGTTTTTAGCTACAGTGAATGGTATCTCGCGAGGTGTACCCGTTCCTGCGCGGGTTATCGCTGCCACATAGAGGGTATATTCGCCGCTGCGGTATACTTTCTTTTTCAGAACGGTTGTGTTGGCATCTTTTACAGTAAAATTGATTCCTGCTTCGGCAGAAGAGAACTGTACGGCCAGCACATCATCCCCATCAATTAAGGTAAGGGGATCGAAAGTAATAACTACTTCATTATCATTATCGACTGCTGTTATCTTTAAGTTCTGAGGTATCTCCACCTGTGAGCCTCCGAGTTTATGGCTGTCATCCTCTTGCGGAGAACATGCCGTGAGGAGGAAGCACAAGGCTATGATCCCGGTGGTAATGTTACGTACCATATTTTTATATTTATGCTGGAAATTATTTAATGTTTTCATAATGATTCTCATTTTGAATAATTATTCCCATCCGGGATTTTGTTTTATCTCAAATTCTGTACCCTTGGTAACATCTATCTCGTTTTTAGGCAGAGGCAGATATTTTTTTGTATCATCCCATGTCCGGTTCATCTTGTATGTATCGTCGATTACAGAAAGTACAGTTTTTATATCCCGGCCTTTTTCATCGCTTCCCCAACGTACAAGATCCCAGAAGCGGCTACCCTCACCGAATAGTTCGCGGCGGCGTTCCAGTTTGATATTATTAAGGGTAGCAGGTATGCGATGATTCACATCTCCGAAGGCACGGTCGCGGATGGCATCCAGATAAGGTTTTGCCGCTCCTTCTCCTCCTGCATAGAAACTAAGTTCTGCTGCATTCAGGTAGGTTTCTGCCAAACGGTATATACGGGTATTATTCTCGAAATTGAGGTCGGCATCCCCGGTTGTATTTTGATTATATCCCACACGGGCAGTATATTTGCGCAAGAACAGGCCGGTATTTTGATAACCTGCTTCGTATGTGCCACTCGGCCATTGGATAACGCTTGCATCTTTACGGTAATCTCCCGACTCATTGAAAATAGCATAAGCATCAGGTTGTACGGGACACCACCCCCAACCAAAAGCAAATATACCTTTCGAATCTTTAAGAGAGCGTGCGGAAATTACCCTGGGCAGATAACTTCCATACCCAACCCAGGAGTTACCCCATGTTTTACCTTCCGAAATCTGGTTACTTTCGAAAATAGATTCTTTGCAGAATTCACCTTCACGGAGAAACATCCATTCTATCGGATTATTGGTAAGTTTTGTATCCGGACTTTTTTTAATCAGATCAAATTCTCCACTACCGATAATCTTTTTCATATCTTCAAGTACCTGAGCATATTTTGTCTGGTCTTTCTGATACATAACCACACGGGCTTTGGTCATCATAGCCATTGCTTTGTTGATACGTGATGCATTTGCCCCTGTAGTATTCATTGGCAACTCTTCTGTATTAATGGCGGCATCCAGGTCCGCGATGATCTTCTGATACACGTCGTCGGCAGAAAGTTGAGGAGCCAGATAAGGAGGCGCCAATGGAACTTCATAATAAGGGATATTACCCCATGCTTTCCAAAGTAAGTGTACATAATATGCCCGTAGTGTACGTGCTTCTGCTCTGAGCCGGTTTATTTCTGCGGCTGATCCGCTTATTGCATTGTCACAGGCTTGCAGTGTACTGTTGCAACGTTGTAGCCCTGTATAATAGATGCTCCACCATCCTGTAGGTATATCTACAGAGTTGCTTTTATATTGTGACATATAATAGTAAGCCGGCTGGTCGGTTGCGTCACCTCCACCTTTGTAGATATCATCGGAACGGAAATCTCCGAAAATAGTCACGCTGGCAATGGAGCCGTTAGCGTAATTATCCATCAGAAGAATCTGATAAGAAGAAGTCAGCATCTGCTCAATCACATCTTTTGTAGCAGGAGCACCCGCTGCAACCTGATTTGTAGGATAAACAGTCAGGAAGTCCTCACCACAAGAGGGCAACGCCAAGAGGAGAGCACCTAGTCCCCATGTACAAATGCGTTGCATTGTATATTTGCTTTTTTTCAAAAATATATGTTTCATATCTGTAATTGTTTTCATGGTTCTTAATTAGAAGGAAATGCTGGCGCCTAATGTAATAGTACGTGCCTGTGGGTAAATGCCCTTGTCAACCCCCATATCTCCATCTCCGATTTCAGGGTCAAAACCATCATATTTAGTAAATGTAAGCAGGTTCTCAGCCGCTATATATATCCGCAAGCGGTCAATACTTGCTTTCCGGGTAACGAATGCCGGAATGGTGTATCCTAACTGTATGTTTTTCAAGCGGCAATATGCACCGTCTTTGATATACAGATCGGAAGCACGCCAGTTACGGTTGTCTTCACCTGCAACCAGGCGAGGAATCTTGTTCGATGTACCCGGGCCGGTCCATCTGTCAAGCATCCAGGTCGGTAAGTTTTGCCGGGGAATATCCGCACGTTTCGAGATATCGAAAATTTTATTTCCGGTAACTCCCTGGAAAAAAGCATAGAAGTCGAATCCTTTCCATTCAGCATTGAGTGTAAGACCGAATGTCCAGTCCGGATTCGGTTTACCGATCATATCCCTGTCTTCATCATCGATTTTATCATCTCCATTGAGGTTTTTAAAACGGACATCACCCGGTTTAGCATTTTCCCCATATTTGAAGTTGTATTCATCGGCTTCTTCCTGAGTCTGCAATATTCCATCAGTACGATATCCGTAGAAATACGGACTAGGCATTCCGTTCTTTTGATAGATGAAATTTTCCACTCCGGCTGCACCAACACCTCCCCATGAGTTCTCTCCGCTGGCATTACCGTAATCCACCAATGTATTTTTCATATAAGATGCGTTTGCTTTGATACCGAAGTTTACATCCTGTATCTCGCCACGGTAACTCACGTCAAATTCCCAGCCGGAATTATCCATTGTACCTGAATTGGCGAAAGGAGGTTTCAATCCTACGTAGCTGGGAGTTGGCTTTTCGCGAAGCATACCCACAGTGCGTTTCTTGTAATAGTCTACTGTCAGTGTAAGGGAATTTCTCAGGAAGCCTAAATCGAGACCTATATCGGTTTGTTTGCTTTCTTCCCATTTTAAGTCGGGATTTGGAAGGCGGCCGCTACTTATACCATAGTACATATTGTCTCCGAAATAGTAGTTTTGCCCACCATCCATAAGACTCATATATGCATAGGCATCGATCCTCTGGTTACCGTTGACACCCCAGCTGCCTCTCAGCTTCATATTGTGGAACCAGTCAGGAGTAATATCTTTCATAAACGGTTCGTTCAGAACGTTCCAGCCGACAGAGAATGAAGGGAATGTACCCCATTTGTTATTGCTTCCGAATTTGTCGGAACCATCGCGACGTACCGTAGCCTGAAGCATATAACGCTCGGCAAAGTTATAATCTAAACGCCCGAAATAAGAGGCCAGAGTTGTGCTGGATGCACTACCTCCACTACGGCGGCCGCCTTTTGTAGCATCACCGCGGGTGGCGTCGATCACCATCATGGAAGGGTCGTAAGAGATGTGTTCATATCCGCTGCCGCTAAGTCCGCGTACGGAATATTCACGTGCCGATTGTCCTGCAAGGAGTGTAAAAAAATGGTCTTCGCCTATTTTGAAATTATAGTTCAATGTATTTTCGATCTGCCATGTAGCCCCACGGTTCATACTGGACCAGATTTCCGACTTTGCAGGGTCTTCGTTAGAAGCAGCCGAGTTGTCGGACAGGTAGTAAGGAAACCTGTAACCGTCATTGCCCCAAAACGCAAGGTCGAAGCCGTAGCTGCTTTTGAATGTCAAACCTTTATACAGATTTAATTCACCCCAGAACGTTCCGATGAATTTGTCTTCATTGTCGTAGCTCTTATCCGGACGCAACATTAAACCAATAGGATTGCGAATTTCCTGGAAATAAGCGGGAGCCGGAGTTAATACACGTCCGTCTTTTGCTTTAACTGCATACGGATGTTTCTCGAGTAGTGCTTTTCCATCATCTTCCGACAGATATACGCTCAGGTTAGGAGGCAAAGTCGTTGCACTACCCAATACCGTACCGAATACATCGTTCGTACCTATCCCTATTTTTTTACCTCGAGAATAAGTCACGTTTGAACCAATTTTCAATTTATTAAGGAAGCTACGCTCTTTTTCCGCGTTGTATACTTCATAAGTATTGTTGCTGCGAACACTCCAGCGTTTGTAATTTGAAGCGTTATAGTTGCCACCGATAATACCCTCCTGATCGAAGTAACCGAAAGACAGATAATATGAAAGTTTCTCATTCCCACCAGAGATACTGATCTGATGATTTTGTATAGGGGCGTCTTTATTAAAAACTTCTTCCTGCCAGTCGGTATTCGGAGTCAACCCTGCCCGTGCATCGGCAATATCCTTAGATGAAAAAAGCAGCGCTTCTCCATTGTTCAAATATAACTCATTAACCAATACCATGTATTGCTCCGAGTTGAGGACAGCTTTTTTCTTCCATGGGTTTTGGAATCCATAGCTCATATCATAGCTGATTTTAGGTTTTCCTGCTACTCCGGTTTTGGTAGTTATCAGAACTACACCATTTGCGGCACGTGATCCGTATACAGCTGCCGATGCTCCGTCTTTCAATATTTCCACTGACGATATATCGGAAGGATTCAGGTTAGTGATACCTCCGTCTACGGCCATTCCGTCTACGATATACAGAGGGTCACTGTTGCCGGTAGTGCCGATACCACGTATGCGGACGGTAGAACCGCTACCCGGTTGTCCCGAGCCTTGTGTAACCTGTACTCCGGATACTTGTCCTTTCAGTACATTTTCTATACGAGAAGGCGTCAGTTTTTCGATATCAGAAGACTTTACACTACTGATTGCAGCTGTAACCACACTTTTTTTCTGAACACCATAGCCGATAACCACTACTTCATCAAGCATCTGTTGGGTTAGGCTTAAGGCCACATTTATTGTACCTCCTGTAGCAGGTCTTTCCTGAGTTACATATCCGACGTATGTAAATATCAAAGTAGCTCCGGATGGAACTTTAATAGAATACTGACCGTCCAGATCGGTCATAGTACCATTTGTGGTCCCCTTTTCGGAGACTGATACACCGATTAACATTTCTCCTGTAGCTGCATCTGTTACAGTTCCTTTTATTTCAGACGTCTGTCCGAATACAGCCAGGGAAGAAAAAAGAAATAGAGGAAGAATGAATAAAATTTTCCAAAAGATGGGTTCTCTCTTCATGATTGTTAATTTAAGGTTGATTTAATTAATAGTTTTAGAGCTTTTTCAAGAATCTGTTGCAAACATACTCCCCTTCCATTTTTTTTTATAATTTTTTAATACATCAAAAACTCAAAAATGGATATAAATGAATACTACAATACTACTACATAACTTTCATTTATCACTGATAAATAGATATTTATATAAATAATACAGTTGTTTGTATTTTATTTAACAATTAATATTGTATATTTGAATTCGAGAGGATTCAAATAGTAGTTTAAACTAATCTGTTTGAATAGCTAATGACTCCAAATTATGACTATTTTTGGAGTTTGAATCAGACTATCAGTAGTCATAATGATCGGATGTGTAATCAAATAGATAGATAACGATTTATATATTAATGAGCCAAAAATTGGATAATGCGACATTTTGTTCTGTCATTTTATTTGCTGATAATTTGGCGATTAAATACTTTTTGTTAGAGAGAGAGAGAGAG
>NZ_DLFW01000038.1 GCF_002482385.1 Dysgonomonas sp. UBA7710
GTACAATGGCTGCGGCAAGCAATGGCAGCCCGCCTGTCAGCATAGAAAAAATTGCTGTTTTTCCCATTTGAAATAATCTCGTTGTTTTTTATTCATACTCGCATACTCAATCACTGATTGAATATAAAACATGACAAGAATACAGCTCAATTTTGTAGATTTTTTGAATTTCATGAAAATATAGAACTTTGAATTGCGGAAGCCGCTTTATTCTTATTTCCGCGATAACTTGTAAAACAAAGAAAGCCTGTCATAACGACAGACTTTCTCCAGATTAATTTAATTTTCTTACTATGACACGGTCAGACCCGGTTAAAGGGCTATTGACCGTCAGGATTAAACTTTACGGTTACAAATTTACCTGTCAATTTTGTAGAATTTTTGAAGATTTGCTATCTGGTTATTGAAATAACAAATAAATATGCCGGGAAAGAACGAAAAACATCAAATCCGGTTGACAGGCTGTTGTATTTTCATGGAATTTTTCATTTTTATGAATTAATTCAAAAAAACTTCTAAATTGCCACTTATACTTGTATTATATTTCATAATGCAACTTGTAGTTTTACGTTTGTGCTTTTCATGAAGCCGGTTTTTACAATACACATTTGTCTATTGTCTTTATATCTCGTGTTATTGTAATTTCCTTTAATAACTATAATAGCTTCATTTACAAATATGCCTGTCGGGATGACAGGCATATTTTATTCGAGGGTATGCCCTAAAATCATATTTTTATTTTTAAATTTTTCAATCTTCAAAAAATCTTTAAAATTGAGGTTTAACTTTGCTTGCATATTTAATATTGGTAAAGCAACCTAATCTAAGAATTAGGTTCATTTGAAAAGGCCTGTCGTGAGACAGGCTTTTCTTTATATTCTTCTTTTTTATACGGAAGAGTATATAATAAGAAGAAGAAGAAGAAAATGACTTTAACCGGATCGCTTCCGGATTAAAGTCATTTCTTAAAAATCTTTCAGTCCACACCTTAAAGATGCAGTAAGTTATGAATCCGGCAGCCTTTTAACCGACCACCCGGTAATTAATTAATCAATTTTCTGTAACGAATACGTTTTGGCTCCACATTACCCATACGTGCCTTCTTATTTTCTTCGTATTCGCTGTAGCTGCCTTCAAAGAAAAATACTTCCGAATTGCCTTCAAAAGCCAGAATATGCGTACAGATACGATCGAGGAACCAGCGGTCATGCGATATCACAACGGCGCAACCTGCAAAGTTTTCCAAGCCTTCTTCCAAAGCACGCAATGTATTTACGTCGATATCATTGGTAGGCTCATCAAGTAGCAATACATTGGCTTCCGACTTCAAAGTCAATGCCAGATGCAAACGGTTACGCTCCCCGCCGGAAAGTACACCCGTGAGCTTTTCCTGGTCTCCTCCCGAGAAATTAAAGCGGGACAAGTAAGCGCGGGCATTAATATCTTTTCCTCCTACGCGGACAAACTCACTTCCCCCCGAAATAACCTGATAGACAGTCTTATTAGGATCGATATCTGCATGCGATTGATCTACATAACCTATCTTTACAGTCTCTCCAACTTCAAATGTTCCTCTATCAGCTTTCTCCAACCCCTGAATCAAACGGAACAAGGTGGTTTTACCCGCTCCATTCGGCCCGATAATACCGACAATACCCGATGGCGGCAGCATAAATTCAAGATTATCGAACAAGAGCTTATCACCGAAAGCCTTGGTTACTCCATGTGCCTCTATTACCTTGTTACCGAGACGCGGGCCGTTAGGAATAAATATTTCCAGTTTTTCTTCCCGTTCTTTCTGGTCGGCATTCAGCATCTTCTCATAGTCATTCAAACGGGCTTTACCTTTTGCATGACGGGCTTTTGGAGCCATACGCACCCACTCCAATTCCCGTTCGAGGGTTTTGCGGCGCTTACTGGCCTGCTTCTCTTCCTGCTCCATACGCTTGGTCTTTTGCTCAAGCCATGATGTATAGTTTCCTTTCCATGGAATACCTTCCCCTCTGTCGAGTTCAAGAATCCATCCGGCAACATGGTCGAGGAAGTAGCGGTCGTGGGTGATACAGATTACTGTACCTTTATATTGTTGAAGATGTTGCTCCAACCAATCGATAGACTCCGCGTCCAAGTGGTTGGTAGGCTCATCGAGTAGCAATACATCCGGTTCCTGAAGCAACAGGCGGCAAAGTGCGACACGGCGTGCTTCCCCTCCCGAAAGGTTTGCGGTCAATTGGTCTTCGGGCGGACAACGGAGCGCATCCATCGCACGCTCGAGCTTATTGTCTATATTCCATGCGTCGCTTGCATCTATCTTATCCTGCAGTACTGCCTGACGGGCAAACAGAGCGTCCATTTTATCTGCATCCTCGTAATATTCAGGCAATCCGAATTTTTCATTAATGCCTTCATATTCTTTCAGCAAATCCATGATAGGCTGTACACCTTCCTGTACTATTTCCTTCACGGTCTTGGCAGGATCGAGCTTCGGGTCCTGTTCAAGATATCCTACCGAAAAGCCTTTGTCCGATACTATTTCACCCTGATATTCCTTATCTATTCCGGCTATAATCTTCAACAGCGTGGATTTACCCGAACCGTTGAGGCCGATGATGCCGATCTTGGCTCCATAAAAGAATGACAGGTAAATGTTCTTTAATACTTGTTTTTGTGGCGGGTATAATTTACCGACGCCCATCATTGAAAAAATAATCTTTTTATCGTCTACTGACATGAGTCTATATTAGTTATGAGTTATGAGTTATAAATTATAAGTTCTTTTGATATAAAAAGCGTTTAATACTTCTCTTCGGCGTCTTTTCAAATTCCTGATCCTGCAATCTGAAATTCACCACCTGACTGTATCCCGGCAGGCGTTTATTTATCGCTTTCAATTCAGCCACAAAAATAGCAGAATAATCCTCTTCTTTCACATCATGCGCCTTCAAATAATCTTTATCAGGATAAATAAGAGCGATCAGTTTACCATTTTCCTCGATTACAAGTGATTCGGCAATATAAGGTGAATTATTGAAATAGTCTTCAATTTCTTCCGGATAGATATTCTGTCCCGACCCACTGAGTATCATTGTCTTACTACGGCCTCGAATAAATAAGAACCCATCACGGTCCATCACGCCCAAATCCCCGGTACGCAACCATCCTGCACTATCCAGAACCTGGTTGGTCGCTTCTTCATTTTTGTAGTATCCCAACATTACATTTTGTCCCTTCACTATTATTTCTCCGGCTTCGGTTTCCATATTGGACGATTCTATGCGGACACTCATACGGTCGACAGGGCGGCCACACGAACCTTGCTTATATGTTTCCCAATATTCATAGGAAATAAGCGGGCCGCATTCGGTCATACCATAACCAACTGTGTAGGGGAACCTTATATCCGTGAGGAAAGCACCTACTTCTTTATTTAATGCAGCTCCTCCAATGACTACCTCAACCAGCTTATTGCCAAAGACAGGCACAAGCTTTTCCGCAATTTTCTTATACACTTTTTCCCTGAAGAAAGGAATTTTAATCAGCGTCTTGACCGGCTGCTTCTTCAACTGAGGAAAAACACGGCTCTGTATTATCTTTTCGATAATAAGCGGCACAGCCAGCACCAATGTTGGATTCACTTTAGAAAAAGCATCCAGAATTATTTGCGGTGATGGAACACGGGTCAGGTAATGTATATGACACCCCTTGGCTATAGAAAGCAATACCTCGAAGGCCAACCCGTACATATGCGCCATAGGCAACATACATACTATGCCGTCACCCGCTTTCACAAATTCGATACTATCTATTGCGAAACGGGTATTAGACCACAAGCTCCGGTATGGGATCATCACTCCCTTAGGATTGCTGGTAGTTCCTGACGTATAATTAAGTACTGCCAGTTCATCCGGAGACTCGTCATAAAAGATGACATCTTCCTGTGAGAATCCTTTCGGATATTTAACATTGAATGTCTGTTCCAAGTGAGAGCATGATTCCAAAAATTTAGCTGAACGCGATTTCTGCGCCGAAAAGTCATCTATCAGTAAAATAGCTTCCACAGACGGCATTTGTACAGGATCTACCTTGGACCATACATATTCATCCGCGAACAGGACTTTCGCTTCGGAATGATTTACAAGTGTATGTATATTCTCTCCGCTAAAATCATGCAGAATCGTAGTTATAACAGCACCATAAGTAAGCGAGCCGAAAAAGGCTACAGCCCAGTTAGCCGAATTCTTGCCACAGATAGCGATTTTATCTCCTTTCTGAACCTCAAGATCATCGAACAAGATATGTAATTGCGCTATTTTTTTTGCAAAATCCTTATATAGGTATGTTTCTCCGTTATAATCGGTCAATGCCGGACGTTCCCAGTTATTAACTATTCCCTCCCGGATGAGCGTCAAAAATTTATTATTTTCCATATAATCATTCTATAGGTGATAGATGCAAATGTAAACAAATTCTGAGATTTTATGCCATATAAACATTGCAAATATCATAATTGCAACCGTAATGCTAACAAGCATTATCTGAGGCAGGAACTTTGTTATAATTATTAATATATGGAAAACCTTCTATGACGAATTATATCAGATATCTGTTGCAATACACTATTAAGATATATAAATAAAGGGTGAATAAAACCCACCCTTTACTTAATAACTGATAAACAGATATTTATTTATTCAGAATATCTATTTGCTGTCTTACGGATTCTTCGTGAATCGCTTCCAGAACCACACGCATAAATTCCGGATTCATACCCATACCTTCTGCCTGGGAAATACGCTTGCTTAGTATTTCATCATAGCGGTCGGTCTGCACAATGGTCATGTTATGCTCTTTCTTGAATGTACCTATCTCGCAAGAAATACGCATACGTTTAGCCAGTAGTTCCAGCAACTGGTCGTCTATTTCGTCAATCTGCCTGCGCAATACAGACAAGTCTTCTGTCGACTGCTTACCATCACGGATAACCAAAACCGAAAGAATCTCTTTCAATCTCGATGGTGTCACTTGTTGCGAAGCATCGCTCCATGCATTATCAGGATCGCAATGTGTTTCAATAATCAGCCCTTCGAAATTCAGGTCCATGGCCTGTTGAGAAAGAGGCTGGATCAGATCGCGCTTACCTCCGATATGGCTTGGGTCACAAATGATAGGCAAATCAGGGTAACGACGTTTCAGTTCGATAGGGATATGCCATTGGGGAAGATTACGGTAAATCTTTTTATCATACGAACTGAATCCACGATGGATCGCACCCAGTTTAGTCAACCCTACATTGCTAAGGCGTTCGAGTGCTCCAATCCATAATTCCAAATCGGGATTTACCGGATTCTTTACCAGTACAGGAATATCCACGCCTTGCAAGGCTTCTGCAATCTCCTGCACGGCAAATGGATTAGCCGTAGTGCGGGCTCCTATCCAGAGCATATCAATACCGTACTTCAATGCTTCATATACATGCTTCTGTGTAGCAACTTCAGTTGAGACATACATCCCTGTTTCCTGCTTCACTTTTTTCAACCATGCAAGACCTTCACTGCCCACTCCTTCAAATCCTCCGGGTTTTGTCCGAGGTTTCCAGATGCCTGCACGCATAATTTTGATACCATCAGCTGCCAGTTGGCGGGCTGTATTTAATGTTTGTTCCTCCGTTTCGGCACTACACGGGCCCGCGATCACCAAAGGACGTTCCGGGTCAACTCCCGGCAGTAAGATTGATTCTAATTCCATTTTATCTGAGTTTTTATGATTGTAATTTCTTTATTCTTTCCAGTGCCTCTTTCAGCATATATTCATTGCAGCAAAGCGATATACGGATGTATCTTTCTCCTTTGCTCCCAAATATAAACCCGGGTGTAAGGAATACTCCGGCATCGTATAAAATTTTATCAGCCAGTTCCTCGCTGCTTTTATACTTCGCAGGTATTTTTCCCCAAAGAAACATACCCACCTGATTCTCATCATATGTGCAGTCCAGTTCGTCCATTATGGCAGCAGCATATTTACGGCGATTTGCATATAGTTCTATATTGTTTTTCCTATGCCATTCATCCGAATTATTCAATGCGGCAATAGTAGCCATTTGCATGGGTTTTAGAATACCGCTTTCGATGTTACTGAGCACTTTGAGTATCCACCCTATAAACTGAGGATTGGAAACAACCAGACCGATACGCCATCCGGGCATATTATGCGATTTACTCATTGAGTTTAATTCGATACAAATCTCTTTAGCACCTTCCACTTGCATGATACTAAGCGGGTTCTCGTTCAATATAAGGCTATACGGATTATCATGGGCTATGACAATACCATGCTCCCTGCCAAATACAACCAGCTTTTCGAACAGGCCTAACGAACCGTTCGCGCCTGTCGGCATATTCGGATAATTAACCCACATCAGCTTTACACCGGATAAATCCATTTTTTCCAATGCTTCAAAATCGGGCTGCCAGTTGTTATTTTCATCCAGATCGTATGTATGAATCTTCGCGCCTGCCATCTTACTTACAGATGTGTATGTAGGATAACCGGGATTTGGTACCAAGACCCCATCTCCGGGATTGAGAAACGCCAGAGAGATGTGAAGGATACCTTCTTTTGAACCAATTAACGGCTGTATCTCCTTTGCCGGATCGATCGTCACTCCATACCAACGTTTGTACCAGGCTGCAAAAGCATCACGCAACTGAGGGATACCCATATGCGGCTGATAGCCATGTGCGTCGCTCTTTACGGCAGACTCGCCCAGAGCTTCAATAGTCTCTTCTGACGGAGGCAGGTCGGGACTGCCAATGCCAAGGCTGATAACACTCTTCCCTGCGGCATTCATTTCCGCTACTTCTCTCAATTTGGTAGAGAAATAGTATTCCTGCACTGTATTCAGGCGGTCGGCGGGTATTATTTCTTTCATTTTTTAAGCTGATAGCCATTAGCTGATAGCTGATAGCCTGTTAAGTTTATAACTCATAATTATTTAAAGTTCGCTCTGACGGCCTTCCGGGTATTCACCCAGTGTTTTTAGTTCACTTATCAGGGGGCGGATAGCATCCAGCGATTGGTGATAACGCTCCAAATCCGAGAATTTGAGATCTACATAAAACTGATATTCCCACTCCCGCCCGACAATCGGCAAAGACTGTATCTTGGTGAGACTGATACCATAGAAAGAAAATACAGACAATACTTTCGAAAGGCTTCCTTCAGTATGCGGCAGGGTGAACACAATAGATGATTTGTTTATGACCTCGTTTAGCTGAATCTCATCCACAATCCATTTATTGCCAAAAATAAGAAAGCGAGTAAAATTGTGCTTATTCGTCTCAATTCCTCTCGCCAGTATATCCAGTCCATAAATTTCAGCTGCTCTCACGCTGCATATAGCAGCCGTAGCATGCAAACGCTTTTCGGCGACATCTTTCGCTGCCAGAGCTGTATCCTCATGTTCAATAATGCGTACCCCGGGTAATGTATCCAGAAAATTAGTACATTGCATCAGCGCGATAGGATGCGATTCCACTTCCTTTATATCATGGATGGTTTGTCCGGGAAGGGCTGCCAGACAATGAGATATACGTTGCTTAAACTCACCCGCAATAGGAAGCTTATTCTCTTTCAGTAATTCATAATTACCCAAAAGGCTCCCGGCAATGGTATTTTCTATAGCCATAATACCAATTGTATTCGGCTCTTTTTTGATGGTAGTAAAGATATCGCGAAATGTAATGCAGGGCACTATTTCGACCTCTTCTTCAAAGAAATTCTCAGCGGCAATGCCGTGATATGCTCCCAGTCCTCCTTGTATTGCAACTTTTCTCATTTGTTTAGTTATTGCCAAAAAAAAATCCCGTCATACTTGACAGGATTCTATATATCTGATTGTTTTATTTTATTTTCAATTTTCTCATACAAAATCCTGTTTCACCTTCTAAAAAAGTAAAAGTAAAAAAAGAAAAAGTATGTAGAAAAATTCTTCATTTCAATAACCTTGTTATGATTATGGATACAAAAGTAATACTTTTTTGAATAAAACAAACATTTTGTCTTTTTTATTTCAAAAATTTAAAAATAAGTAAATCCCCGTATCCTCCGTTATCTCCATTTAGGATCGTAAAGAACCCGCTCCCCATCAGCAGAACTATACTGATTCAGTGAATCTTCCCTTGACTGAATAACCATATAAATCATTGTTTCATCAGAAGAATTACGCAGGCATCTCTTTCCTGCCGGTGATATTCTCACCACACTGCCTTCCGTTATGGGAAAGCAATCCTCATCTACCTGAAAATCACCGGACCCTTTTAATATGATATAAGTCTCTTCATTTTGTTTATGGATATGAAAATAGGAAAGATCTGTTCTTGGGGGTAGCATCTGAAATGAGATTTCAGTACCTGTCGCACCTGTCGCTTCTTTCAGGAAAACCTTGCCTGTTATCTCCTGCCTATTCCTGGGATGAATAAGTGAATACTCATTCAAATTATCTAAACCGCCGATATTAATTGCCGTATAATTTTCATTTTCTGAGATTCGCTTAACTTCTTTCATATAGTTCAGTTCTTATTTTCAAAATAACTTATTCACTTACAACAGCTTTTCTATTTAAAAGTTTTTCAAATTCTTCACGGCTTCCATTGAAGGCATTCAGGTCGACCGGGGTATCTATGCCGTCTATCCGCCCCCGGTTCGAGAATTGCCAGAACAGCCAGTCACGGCCATCAGGTAAATTGGGTTTTGCGATAATATCACGTATCCAGATCGGATTATCCGGGAATTGGTGTTGCAGATAATTTTTATAGAATTCATTTGTAGTATAAATAATCACCTTGCGTTGATAATGGTCCTCTATAATCTCAAAGTAGTTGGCTATTTCAGCGATTAGATCCTCCTTCCGGTTTGCAGGACTACAATTGCCACCGTACTCCAGATCGACAATAGGTGGTAAATCTATACTATCACGAGGGACGTAGTGTATATAATTCCGGGCTTGCTCCTCTCCGTCTTTACAAAAAGTAAAGAAATGATAGGCTCCCGACAGTATCTTATTCTGACGGGCTTCGCGCCAGTTAAGTTGAAACATGGAATCTTTATGATTGCCTCCTTCTGTGGCTTTGATAAAGGCAAACTGAACCTTTTTCTTATCCAGCTTATCCCACTCTATCTCTTGCTGGTGATGTGAAACATCAATACCCTGTACCGGATAATCTTTAAAAGACGGATAATTCAAACGGATGTATCCATTCATAAAAGCCACGTATACTCCGGCACAGATAAAAACAATCATGGCCAATACAATAAGGGAATACAGTGTAACTTTTACTTTCATTGGTACTTATTTAAACCGGATAACGAAGTTATGATTAATTTTTCTTTTTGTATGTTATATTTTTATATATATTTGACCAGTATTAACAAACTTTTTTAATAATAATATCATAACCATGACAGAATTTAGCAACCAAGGTTATCAAGAACCTGCTCAAGAAGCTAACAGTTGGGAAAACCCGGCTAAACCACCAAGACCAAATAATAACTTGATTTTAGCTATCATCGCTACAGTTGTAAGTTTGATAACCTGCTGCGGATATGTCAGTTGTATCGGTTTTATCCTCGGTATTATTGCCATAGTATTCTCCACTCAGGTAGATTCCAAATATTTTGCCGGAGATTATGCCGGGGCAGAGAGCGCTGCCAAGAATGCTAAATTATTGTCATTAATAGCCATAGGTACAATTGTTCTGTCAATTGTCTGGATTATTGTTTCTATCATATTGGCAGGTGGTATTTCTGCTATCATGGAGCAATATCAGACTATGATGGATCAGTACGGAGCTTAATAGCTACTAAATTTAAATATTATAATACAGAAAGGTAATTTCAATGGAATTACCTTTCCTTTTTTATGAAGAAGTATATACTGCTTATATCAGCCATTTTATTCCCGATCGTTATTATAGTCGTTTATTATGCAATCTATAATATGGCGGGAGACAACGCGCCCTGTACATTCAAAGCGGCTACCGGATTAGAATGTCCCGGATGCGGCGGACAACGGGCTTTGCATTTCCTATTGCATGGAGATATATCAGAGGCTTTACGCTATAATATATTCTTTATCGTAGCGGGACCCTTTCTGGCTTACTTCTACTATCTGGCTGTAAGGGTTTATATACTCGGGCAGGAAAAGTATCTGAAAAGCTTTGTATTCAAACCCTGGTTCGGATATACACTTCTGATTACAGTTATCCTGTTTTTCATCCTGAGAAATATCCCTCTCTGGCCGTTTACCTATCTGGCTCCTCCCCCATAAAGAAGTGGCACCAGCCTTCACATATTTCAGAGCACTTTTTTAAACCTTTCGAGAAACTCTTTTGCCTGTTCTATTGTCAGGCAAAGCGGAGGCAGTAAACGAAATACGTGTGTACCTGTAGCTCCGGTAAAAACTTTTTCTTCAAATAAAAGCTTCGTCCGTTTTTCTTTTATAGGCTCGTCAAACTCCATACCTATCATAAGCCCGCGTCCGCGTACTTCTTTTATCTGAGGGAATTTTCTAAGTTCTTCCATCAGGAATTCGCCGACATTGTAAGCGTTTTCGATAAGCTTCTCATTCTTCATTATGTCAAGTACTGCGATAGCTGCCGCACAAGCCAGATGATTCCCCCCGAATGTGGTTCCCAATTGTCCGTATACAGCTTTAAACATCGGATTAATCAAAACTCCCGACATCGGGAAGCCGTTACCGATACCTTTAGCAACAGTTATCAGGTCGGCTTGTATTTCCGCATACTGATGGGCGAAAAATTTACCGCTGCGGCCATATCCGGATTGTATCTCATCCAGAATCAGGATAGTTCCTGTTTCGGTACAAACTTCGCGAAGTTCTTTCAGGAAATCATCGTATGGTATTTGGATGCCTGCAACGCCCTGAATACCTTCTATAATAACAGAGCAATATTCTTTTGTGGCCAACTCCTTCTTTACAAATTCAATATCATTAAAGGGAGCGAACACTACATTCTCCGACTGATTTACAGGCGCTGAATACGCAGGGATATCCGTTGTGGCAACAGTAACCGAAGTACGTCCGTGAAACGCTTTCTTAAACGAGAGTACTTTCATGCGTCCATTATGGAACGAAGCCAGTTTTATTGCATTCTCGTTTGCTTCCGCGCCTGAGTTTACAAGAAACAGAAAATAATCGGGATAACCGCATTGTTCCCCCATCTTTTGCGCCAGTTCCTGTTGCAGCTTATTTATTACAGAATTGGAATAGAACCCGAGTTTATTCAACTGCTCTGTAAGTTTGGCCACATAGTAAGGATGTGTATGCCCCACCGATATTACAGCATGGCCTCCGTAAAGGTCTAAGTATTCATTACCCTTATCGTCATACACATAACATCCTTTACCTTCCACGACATTGATGTCGAACAGCGGAAATACATCGAATAGTTTCATTGTTGATTTATATATTATTTATTTCTTTAATTGTTTCTATTAAGTTCTCTTTCCGGATAATGTACATTCCTAACCTGACCGGCGAAATTCCGTCTTTCAGCTTATATGTGTAGACAGGATGTCCGTCCTGTTCGAGAATCTCGAAATAAGAAAATTCTATATTCTTATTGGCTTCCAGCTCTTTGGTCACTTCTACAATATGGGAAGATATAACAAAGAACGAACTTTTCACCTCCGTAAATGCATTCACTACAGCCAATGTGCCGTCATAAGCATCTTTCACATTTGTACCCCTGAATAATTCATCGAAGATCACCAGCATATTCCGATGTGTTTTCAGCTGACGGGCAACATCCTTGATACGCATCACCTCTGCATAAAAATGGCTGTAACCGGAACTCAGGTTGTCGGAAATATTAATTGTAGTACACAATCCCGACAATATACTCAAAGTCATCCTCTTTGCAGGAACAGGGAATCCCACATGCGCCAGATATGCTGACAATCCCAGCGCTTTCAAGAAAGTGGATTTCCCCGCCATATTCGGCCCCGATATAAATAACAGGTTCGATGGCTTTTCAAAGCCCATATCATTTGGAATAGCCTCTTCTACAAAGGGATGGTATAAACCATCTATCTCCAGCCGGTTATTATCGGCCGGAAGCATTTCGGCATACGACAGTCCGTATTTATCAGCGGCTTTTGCAATGGATAGAAAAGCATCGTATTCGTATATAAGGTCAAGAAAGAAGAGAATATCTTTTTTGTGAGTATAGCGAAACATATAATCGAGCCGGGATGTCTCATAAGAAGGTATTTTCCGCCCCAATTTAATGATGCCGGCATAGTCGTCCGAAGAAAATATTTCCAAGACCTTTTCGTTATTCTTTTCCAGCAATTTCGGATAATTATTTTCCTTAAACTTATCTGCCAAAACATGGGAAAAAGCATATATTGTTTTCAACAGGTCGACAGTAGAGCCAACTCCTTTCTTTACCAAATAGTACTCGGTATTCGTACTTATCCTGTCCATTATCATCCTCTCCAGGGCTGTAAACCATGTAGGAATACGTGTCGGATAATCACCATGCCGGATATAATATTCTGTAAAATCAAGAGAATCTTTATCCACGCTCAGGCCTTCGGGCAAATATTTCTGAAAGAACGCGATTGTGTCTGTCCGTTCGGTTATCTTTTCCAGATCGGTCAGAGGATTGGACAAAAAATTATAGAGTATCCTCCTGCCACCATAACACTGAGTGTGATTAAACAGGCTGAATACAGACGTACCGTCTTTGACTGTGTCAAAGATTTCAAGGTCTTTCAGGGTTTGGGAGTCTACTTCAAATTTCATAATTGTAAGTATTAAGTTGTGAGTAATAAGTAATAAGTCAGGATACTACCGACTTCCTTACAGCACTGATAAAAGCTATAAACATGGCTTTCAATTCATTCATTTCACATTCCAACATCAAATAATCTTCATCTTTCAAATAATCCAACTCTTTTGCTAACAATATATAATAAATATTTTCATTCAATGAGCCTAAAGCTATATTTAAGAATTGGACAAAATCAGGTTTTGTGTTCCTTCCAGCACCTTCTGCAATATTTGCAGGAACAGAAATTATAGAACGTCTGAGTTGCGAAGTTAAACCATAAGTCTCTTCTTTTGGAAAAGAAAGCGATACTTTGTATATCATTAGAGTCAAAATATGAACCTTTTCCATATTTTAAGACTATGAAAATCTTGCATATTTTGTCCTTTCTTACTTTTTACTCATTACTCACAACTTAATACTTTTCTAAAAAGCCGAAGCTTTCATCTTCAACCCTTCTGTTTCGTCTAATCCGAATATCAGGTTCATATTATGTACTGCCTGTCCCGACGCACCTTTTACCAGATTATCTATGCAGGAAAGGATAAGCAGCTTATTCCCGTGCTTTTCCAAATGCAAGATACACTTATTTGTATTTACCACCTGCTTGAGATCTATATTTTTATTGGAGACAACGACAAAAGGACTTTCCTTGTAAAAATCCTGATATAATTTCGCGGCCTCTTCAATAGTTCCGTCAAATTTCAGATAAGTAGAAACAAATATACCTCTGGTGAAATTACCACGGACAGGTATAAAGTTAATATCTTCTGTAAAACCGGTCTGTAACTGAGTTAAGGACTGGCGTATCTCGGTCAGGTGCTGATGTTCGAAAGCCTTGTAAACAGAGATATTATTCTCCCGCCAACTGAAATGGGAGGTTGCCGACGGCTTTACTCCCGCCCCGGTGGAGCCTGTGATAGCATTCACATGGATTTCCGTATTCAGCAATCCGGCCTTCGCCAGTGGCAACAGGCCTAACTGTATGGCTGTGGCAAAACATCCGGGATTAGCGATATAAGATGATTTCCGTATCTCTTCTTTATTCAGTTCCGGTAAGCCGTAAATGAATTTATTTCCTTCGGCTTTGTGTCTGTAGTCGGTAGACAGGTCTATAATTTTCAGATGTCCGGGGATCTCATTCGTTTCCAGAAACTTCTTGGTATCACCGTGCGCCGTACAAAAGAATAAAACGTCTATTTTATCGTAAGGCAACTGGTCGGTAAAGTTCATATCCGTATCGCCTAACAATCCGCTATGTACATCCGTGAGTTTATTACCCGCGTTACTTGTACTGTTTACAAATACCAATTCCACCTGCGGATGATTGATTAATATCCTTATCAGTTCTCCGGCAGTGTAGCCGGCTCCCCCTATAATTCCTGCTTTTATCATAGTTCTATTTTTTATTTCAGAAGCTTTTTACAAATATTTTCATGGTTTTCCTTATAGGGCATACCCTCCTTACTTTTTCTTAAATAAACAATATTCTCTCGCAAAGGCGCAAAAGGTAACAAAAGTAACAGATATATCAGTAAACAGTTATCAGTAAACAACTGGTATCTCGTGTCTTGTCTACTCGTATCTCATATAACTTTCAACTTATTACTTAAAATTTACTACTTGTTAAAAGGTAACAAAGGTTACACTATTTACAGTGAACAGTTATCAGTCATCAATTAACAACTGGTAAAATATAAAAACTTTGCGCCTTTGCGTCTTTGCGTGAAACAAAATAAGACGCCAGCCAACTTGTAACTCGTAACTATTTCAAAAAGGTAACAAAAGTAACAGTATTTTCAATTTTAAATACTTGTTACCTTTGCTCTGTCCCATACGCTTATGGCCATTATATAGATAAACGAAAAATGTATTTACAACTCTTTCCCGTTCTTTTTCTGTACACTATGATATATCTTATTTGTCATAGCATAAATTTTTGTAAAGCCTTTCGCATCATCCGATGTCCATGCCTTATTCACTTCGCCGTACTCTCCGAAATCGGCTTTCATCAGGTCGAAATCACTTTCCACTCCAATCAGCACGTAATGATATGGCATAAGTTTAATACTTACACGCCCTGTTACATTTTGCTGCGAACTCGATAAGAAAGCCTCTATATCACGCATAACGGGTTCCAGATATTGTGCTTCATGAAGAAACATTCCGTACCAGTTACCTACCTGCTCTTTCCAATACTGTTGCCATTTGGTTAGTGTATGCTTTTCCAGCATTTTGTGCGCATTGATAATCACCAGTGGAGCCGCGGCTTCAAAGCCCACACGTCCCTTTATGCCGATAATAGTATCACCTATATGCATATCGCGCCCTATAGCATAAGCCGATGTAATCTCTTCTATTTTCTGGATAGCTTTTACCTTATCAGCATATTTTTCACCGTTTACGGCTGCTATTTCACCTTCTTCGAAATCAATCGTAAGAACTTCCTGTCCTTGTTTCTTCAATTGGGATGGATAGGCTTCTTCCGGTAAAGTCTGCTCTGACTTCAGCGTTTCCTTGCCACCTATGCTTGTGCCCCAAAGACCTTTATTAATGGAATATACCATTTTTGTAAAATCGGCTTCATACCCATGTTCTTTCAGATAATTGATTTCATATTCACGGGTAAGGATCATATCGCGGGTAGGTGTAATAATCTCAATGCCGGGAGCAAGCACATCAAATGTCAGGTCGAAGCGAACCTGATCGTTTCCTGCTCCTGTGCTACCATGAGCAACAGCGTCAGCACCTATTTCCTTTGCATAATTGATAATGGCTATGGCCTGGAATATACGTTCCGAGCTGACCGAAATCGGATATGTGCCATTACGCAATACATTTCCGAAAATCATATACTTGATGCTCTTTTCGTAATATTCCTGTGTTATGTCGAGGCTTACATGCTTTACAGCACCTAATTTATACGCTTTTTCCTCTATAACTTTCAGTTCTTCGGGGGTGAAACCTCCTGTGTTGGCTATGGCTGTATATACATCATATCCCATATCAGCGGACAGATATTTTGCACAAAACGATGTATCTAATCCTCCACTGAATGCTAAAACGACTTTCTTTTTCATATATGTTATGTTATTTCAATTGCTTTTTGAAGTCTTTTATTATCTCTTTTATCTCCTTCTTGTCTTTTTGCTTTTCGGGATCGAAGAGCATCGCAGTACAGATACAGTATTTCCTGTCGGTACGGGTAAGGATATCATAATTGACACACCCCTGACAACCACGCCAGAAAGACTCATCATCTGTCAGTTGTGCAAAAGTCACAGGCACATAGCCCAGTTCTGTATTTATTTTCATTACCGCAGCACCCGATGTCAGGCCAAATACCTTCGCTGTCGGAAACATAGCTCTAGCCAGAGAAAAAGCATGCTGTTTGATTTTTTTTGCCAGTCCGTGCTGTCTGAATTTTTCAACTACAATTAACCCGGAATTGGCAACAAACTGCTTATTTCCCCATGATTCTATATAGCAGAATCCGGCAAACTCCTCTCCCATCAAGGCAATAATAGCTTTGCCTTCTTTTATTTTAAGTTCCACATATTCCGGTGTACGTTTTGCAATTCCCGTGCCCCGCACCTTAGCCGCAGCCTCAATTGTATCCAATATCGTTTGTACGTATCCGATATGGCTTTCGTTGGCTATCTGTATAGTAAGTTGTTGTTGCTCCATTGGCTTTTCTACCACAAGTTCTTCTATGTTGTTCATTGTTGTCTTATCATTCAATATTCGGTATAAACTCAGAAAGTGAAGCTATTACCTCCTCCCTGCTTATATTCTCTCTCGGTATCAGAAGGATGGTATCATCACCGGCTACTGTACCTAATATATAACGTGTCGCCCTGCGGTCTATTTCTCCCGCTATAGCCATAGCATAACCCGGCCGGGTCTTTATCACTGCCAGTTGTCCCGAGAATTCGATATCAACAAATCCGAAAGAGGACAGCGGCATTTCCTCTTCCAGAGTGTGCATCGATTCGGAAAACTGATACACATAATTTCCTTTCGCTGTGGGCACTTTTACTATTTTCAATTCTTTTATATCACGGGATAAAGTAGCCTGCGTAAGTTCAAATCCTTTATCCATCAACAGTTTAAGAAGCATATCCTGACTATTTACATCATTCGTCTGCAATACTTCTCTTATTATTTTATGCCTGTATTTCTTCGTCATTTCGTATAAATATGCAAATAATAGCGCAAATTTACACATATTTATGCATATTCTGAAATATTTGATGTATAAAAAATATTATTATATAAATAACACACTGACAAAAAGTTAAACATTCCTTTTTTTAATTTATTTTTCTATATTTGTAGAATATAGGATGCGCCTCGGCATAGCTCAAAGTAAACTTTGGCTCTCTGCCCTCGGCTTTTTCTATTTGCGCATTCGCACTTCAAGACACATCATATCTGAGAATAAACCTATATATTTTGAATTTGAATGGATGAACCAGAGAAAAAGCAGCCGATAATATCTGTCTTGCGATCAGATGCTCCGGCAAAAAAAGCGACCAAAGTCACAATTGATGACTCTTTTGCACGCATTGTAGTATATGAAAAGGAGGATTTGACCAACGATGAGATTTTTCTTCTTCTGAATATCAGGAAATGTATAAAAATTGATATTGACAAACACTATGAGCGTACAAACGAGGGAGTTGAAACACATTCTTACACAATATACAACATCCTGATTTAAAGCAAGTCACATTCACAGAACATATCTCACTTCTTTAAACGCAAAGCGCCTCTCATTGCCGTTTTCCGTTTGCAAAACAAGCGTTCCATCGGAGGCTACATCCTTTATCCTGGCTATAAAATCATTTGTGTTGTCATTAAATAAATGATAACCTGTTTTTCTGAACAGAGAATCTCTATAATTCTCTGCAATAATCTGTATCTCTCCCCTCCTCAACTGCTCGTAATAAGAAAAAAGGAGTTCTCTGACTTCTTCAAGCATAATACTCTGCTCATAATATTCTCCTGTTATTTGCTTTAAAGAAACAGGATTAGGCAGACTGCTATCGAAACTTTCCTGATTAAGATTAATACCTATCCCGCAGACAGACTCTTTTATCTCATCCCCTTCTAAAGTATTCTCTATCAAAATTCCGCATACTTTCTTATCTTGCCAGTAGATATCATTAGGCCATTTTATTGTAATACCGTCAGTATATTTCCGGAGAAAATCTGCTATTGCTAACGATACCGTCTGCGAGATAACAAACTGCTCGTTCGCCTTCACTGTATCCGGATACAGGACGATACTGAATAATAAGTTTTTCCCTTTCTCCGATAGCCAGCCATTACCACGCTGACCTCTGCCTCCCGTCTGAAAATCCGTCGAAATAATGGTTCCTTCCTTTACTTTCTGTTTCAGCAACAGACTTTTCATATAATTGTTTGTAGAATCAATTTCGTCGGCAAGGTGGATAATCAGAGGCATGGCTATGTTCAATTATTTAGATATTAGACAAATTATTATATTCGGCTTGCTTTACTTTTGGCAATTTCTTTATCACCTCATCAACAGAATGTTGAATAAGTTCTTTTATCAATACATCAGATACATCACTCTCAATAACAATAGTATTCCAATATTTTTTATTCGAATGATAGCCCGGTCGGACGCCATTATAACACTCTCTCAGTTCAATAGCTTTCTCCGGATCACATTTCACATTCAGCCAGAATTCGCCGTCTCTTGATTCCAGACCCATATAAGCAAACATTTTGTCCATTACTTTATACACCAATGTATCATCTCCGAAAGGAAAGCTTTCGGTTGCTCCTTTTATAGATATACATGCCTCACGAACTTCTTCTATATTCATTTTCTTTAATTTACAGGTGCTAAGAATGCATCGTCTATATGTTCTATCTCAAACTTCTCTCCATTCCAGACTGCAGCAACCACATCAAAACGGGCAGGCAGATCTATATCATATTCCCGAAGGTAAAAATCGGCAGCTTCAACAATCCGTTTTATCTTTCCCTTCGATACTGCTTCCTCCGGGTTTCCCCATTGGCTTGAGCTACGGGTCTTTACTTCTACAAAAACAATATATTCCTCATTCCGGGCAATTATATCTATTTCATATTTTTCATATAGCCAGTTGCGCTCCAATATTTCATAATTCCTCTGCCTGAGATAATGCTCCGCTGCATCCTCACCCTTTTTCCCCAGATCGTTATGCTCGGCCATAAGGCAAAATCAGCCGATTGTTATTTTCTTGGTTTCTTTACTGTAAACAGGAACCAAATTCACGGTATCCTCTGTTAAACAGTATTCTACCGAATCTTGCAGATTATGGGCTTCCAACCGCTTAATATGCTCTGTACGGTCAATATAACTGCGAACATCCGGCAATGCCTCTTTCCACATTGACAAAGCTACCTGTGTTGCATCCGAGGCGGGAGCATACCCTCTGTCTATCAGTTTCCGGGCGAGGGCACCACCAAAAAGGGAATCCTCAATATTAAAACGGTTATTCCATCCGGCACAAAGCACTATTACATCCTTTTGTTTATCTACACAGAAGTCAGCTAAAGCACTAATATTGGAAAAAGCACCAACAGTGAGTATATCCGAATCTTTCGCCACATCGATAGCCTGCGTTCCGTTTGTGGTAGTAAATACAACATCCTTACCACTCACTTTGCCGGCTGTATAATCGAATGGGGAATTGCCAAAATCTGCAAAATCGCAACGCTTCACATTACGCTCTGCCCCGACAAGATATCCCTTTTCCTTATAGTCCTGCGCCTCTTCAATCGAAGCAACAGATATAATAGACCTCGCTCCGTTCTTCAAGGCAGCGCACATCGTAGTAGTTGCCCTGAAAATATCTACCACAACTGTAATATGGTTATTATCACTAACATAATAAGGATAAAGAGCCGGAGAAAAACACACTTCTACTTTCATTCTTTCAATGCTGCTTTAATCCGGGTGAGTTTTATCAATAGACCTTCCAACTGGTCGAGTGGCAACATATTTGCGCCATCCGATAAGGCTTTCGCCGGATCGAAATGCGTTTCTATGAACAATCCGTCAACACCTGTCGCGATACCAGCTTTACACATTGTTTCTATCAACTGTGGCTGTCCGCCTGTTACCCCCGAAGCCTGATTGGGCTTTTGCAGGCTGTGGGTAGCATCCAGAACTACAAGAAAACCAAATTCTTTCATTTCGGGTATCCCGCGAAAATCAACGACTAGGTCAGAGTATCCGAAAGACGTCCCTCTGTCTGTGATAATCACGTTATTATTTCCCGAATCCACAACTTTTTGTGCGGCAAATTTCATCCCACCCGGAGCAAGAAACTGACCTTTTTTGATATTCACTATTTTCCCGGTCTTAGCTGCAGCAATAAGCAGGTCGGTCTGGCGGCAGAGAAATGCAGGTATTTGTAATACATCCACATATTCGGCAGCCATCGCAGCTTCATGCGTCTCATGAATATCCGTAACTGTAGGCACACCAAAAGTTTCGTTCACCTTACGCAATATTTTCAAAGCCTTTTCGTCACCGATACCCGTAAAAGAATCGACCCGAGAGCGATTTGCTTTTTTATACGACCCCTTGAAAACATAAGGTATATCAAGTTTTGATGTAATTCCTATTATTTTTTCGGCAATGCGTAATGCCATTTCTTCCCCCTCAATAACACAAGGTCCCGCAAGCAGGAAGAAATTATCATTTTTCAGATTTGTAATATTCATTTTATTCGTTTGATTAGAATGTATTAAAAACTTTATCAAAGGTACAAATATTATCTCTTATGATAAAACGCCCGGCCCTCTATCATTATTACTATAACCCATAGAACGGATGAATCTTAATGAAACTAAAAAAACATACCTTTTCTTGCTCATAACAAGAATATTGACTAAAATTGCATCTGTTAATATATCATGTGCAACACTATTGAAGAGACCGGTATTAACAGATTAGATCTTTTTCCACTAAAAACAACTATTCATTCCAAACAAAACAGCAACTAGAAAAGGAAGGTAGATTCTCTGCCCATACGAAATAAAAACATAAAACACTGATTTAATTCGTTTTGAAATTATGGAAACAACAGCTAAACTTTATTCTCTCAACTACAAAGAGGCTAAAACATATATGTTTGCCCTTTTGTTTATTGCCGGCAACATAGCACTTCCTCAACTTTGCCATCTGATACCCGGAGGAGGGCTTACATGGCTACCCATCTATTTCTTCACACTGATTGCCGCTTATAAATACGGCTTCCGCGTAGGGTTGCTGACAGCCATACTATCTCCTTTAGCCAACAATATCTTATTTGGTATGCCTCCGGCAGATGTATTGCCTATAATCCTTATCAAATCATCTTTATTAGCCGGTGCAGCAGCTTATGCCGCCCACCGTTTCGAAAAAGTGTCTCTTCTTGCATTAGTTGGTGTGGTACTGGCTTATCAGATCATAGGAATACCTGTAGAATGGGCTATAGTTAAAGATTTCTTTGTAGCCGTTCAGGACTTCCGCATTGGTATACCGGGTATGCTAATCCAGATATTCGGAGGCTTTGCTGTATTAAAGGCTATTGCTAAACTCTAAAAAATAATTTCAAGATTTCAAAATATGTTTATTCTCAATATAACTATATCTTAATCTTGAAACCTGAAATCTTGAAATCATAATTATCATGTATGATAAAACATTCGAAGAGGTATTGGAGCGATTCCGCGCAGTATCTTTTTCCGAACAGTTCGATATGATTGTAGCCATCGCCAACGGAGGTATAATTCCTGCGGCGATTCTAAATCAGCGTTTAGGCATTGAAATACAACTTTTAAAAATCAATCTGAGAGACAGTAACCAGAGGCCAATTTACGACAGCCCACAGCTAATGGCTCCCATCGATTTTGAATTTAAAGGCAAAACGATTCTGCTTGTAGAAGACAGAGTTAAGACAGGGGCATCTCTTACGAAAGCCTGTGAATTGCTGAAAGGCGCTAATCTTATAAAAACGTTTGCAGTGAATGGAAAAGCAGATTACAGTCTCTACGATGAAGCCTGCTTTAAATTTCCATGGTTATTTTAATAAGGGTAAAAGGTAAAATAAATAAAGAAAAAAAAACAGTTGGTTATGGATAGACGCAATTTTCTAAGGGCGATCGCACTTACAGGAGCCGCAGCTACAATTAAGGCAAGCGGCAACATAGATATACTATCAGAAAAATTCATTAGTTCCGAATCTGCAGCCGCAGTAGATATGGTTGCGGTCATGGGCGGTGAACCCGAAATTATGTTCAGGCGTGCCATGACTGAGATGGGCGGCATGAGCAAATTCATAAAAAAAGGGTGGAAAGTAGTAGTTAAACCGAATATCGGATGGGATAAGACTCCTGAACAATCGGGCAATACCAACCCGAAGCTGGTAACTGAAGTTATCCGCCAATGCTTATCTGCCGGGGCTAAAGAAGTTGTCGTATTCGACCATACCTGCGACGACTGGATCAAATGCTATAAAAACAGTGGAATTGAAGCCGCAGCTAAAGCCGCAGGAGCAAAAGTAGTGCCTGCACACGAAGAATCATATTACCGTGAAGTTGCTCTACCATTGGGAAAGAAACTGAAAAGTGCAAAGATACACGAAGCCATTATCAATTGCGACGCATGGATAAACCTTCCTGTACTGAAACATCACGGAGGCGCCAACCTGACAATTTCCATGAAAAACTATATGGGCATCGTCTGGGACAGGCGTATTTTCCACAGCACTGATTTGCAGCAGTGTATAGCCGATGTATGTACATATTCGAAGAAACCGGTTCTTAATATTGTAGACGCGTACAGGATAGTAAAAACAAACGGCCCGCAAGGACGTTCGACTGCCGATGTGGCGAATCCGAAAGGACTCTTTATTTCTCAGGATATAGTGGCAGTGGATACAGCAGCGGCCAAGTTCTTCAATCAGGTGCGGACAATGCCTCTCGACCATGTAGGCCATATAGCGGGAGGACAATCCCATAAGCTAGGCACAATGGACATAGATAAACTGAACATCAAGAGGATAAAAATATAATTTACAAAGATCAACTATGCTAAAAAAACTGCGGGTGGGTGTATCTATTATTTTATTCACCCTGATAACGTTCTATTTCCTTGATTTTGCAGCCCTGATGTCAGACCGGTTTCATGCACTGGCACACATACAGTTTATTCCGGCAATACTGGGAAGTAGCTTTATTATATTGACTGTACTTATTATATTGACTATATTATTCGGACGCGTATATTGTTCATCCATTTGCCCTATGGGTATCTATCAGGATATCGTGGCATGGCTATCGAAGAAAACAGCCAAAAAGAAAAAAAGATATAAGTATAGTAAGGCCAAGAATATACTCAGATGGTCGGTAATAGTAGTCATACTGATAGCATTCTTTGCGGGATATCCTGTCCTGTTAGGCTTGGTAGACCCTTACAGTGCCTACGGACGTATCATCAGTAATGTCTTCAGACCGGTTTACATGACCGGAAATAATGTTCTGGAATCTATTTTCACCAGTTTCGGAAATTATACATTCTATAAAATGGAAGTAGTGATACTCAGTATGTTTTCTTTTATCATTGCTATCATTACATTTCTTGGCATAGGCTTCTTTGCGTGGAAATACGGACGTACATTTTGCAACACAATATGCCCAGTGGGAACTGTGCTGGGCTTCATCAGCAAGTTTTCGATATTTAAAGTACGGATAGACGACAGCCTGTGTAACAGCTGCGGTTCGTGTGCTATGAAATGTAAGGCTTCGTGCATCGACAGCAAGAATCATACAGTAGACCATAGTCGCTGTGTAGATTGTTTCAATTGCCTCGACAGTTGTTCCCGTAATGCTCTGAAGTACACGCCTTACATAAAGAGAGCAACAGATACTAAGATCGGAAAAACAGCCGATTCAGGGAAAAGGCAGTTTCTGGCTACAGCGATAACAACAGCTGTATCTGTACCTGCAGTACTGGCGCAAGAGAAAATAGTGGAGATCATTACAGATGGCAGAGTCCCTACACGGCAGAATCCTATATGCCCACCGGGAGCAAAAAGTGCCGAACACCTGCTACATCATTGCACTTCATGCCACCTTTGTATAAGTCGCTGCCCGTCAAGGGTTATAAAACCTGCATTTATGGAATACGGTATCGGAGGCATTATGCAACCTGTGATGACATACGAAAAGGGATTCTGCAACTACAACTGCACAGTATGTGCCGACGTGTGCCCCAACCGGGCATTACTGCCTCTGACGATGAAAGAAAAGCATATGACACAAATAGGGCGTGTACATTTTGTCGAAGATATTTGTGTGGTGCATGTAGAGGAAACCAATTGCGGGGCTTGTGCCGAGCATTGTCCGACACAGGCTGTAACAATGGTTCCCTACGAAGGCCATGAAGGACTTACCATACCGCACATCACGCCGGACATCTGTGTAGGATGTGGCGGTTGTGAATTTATCTGCCCCGTACGGCCTAATCGAGCAATTTTTGTAGAAGGTAATGCAGTTCATCAGACCCGGAAAGCATTCGAGGTTGAAGAAAAAAAGGAAGTTAAGGTTGATGATTTCGGATTCTGATTTTATCATTCATCGTTATTCCCAGAGATTCATAACGCTTGCAAAAACCGGCCTGATTGGTCGGTTTTATTTTTAAACGGTATCTCTAAAGTTAATAGCAACCGTGAAGTTCATAAGAATCCATTTCCAACTTTTCTTTGGATTGTCCGTGACCTATATAAGATTTGTAAGCAGTAGAGTTCAGAGTCCACTCCAAATCGAATTCTTCTAATAAACGAACTATCATATAAATAAGAAAGTCCTTTATGTGCTTAATGCTTTTATTGAGATTCATTCTAATAATGTTTATATGGTTCAACTATAAGGATAATACAACCCTACTACCATTTTTAGACGAATAACTCAGTTATATATTTTAAGAAGAAGCATTTTTTTTGAAAAAGATCAGATCAGGCCGGAAATATAAAAATACCATAATAACGGAAAAAAAGGGTGTGTCAAAAGTATTTTTTACTTTCTTCTTGTCATGTTGAACGAAGTGAAACATCTCGTTTCTCAGGGTCGAGATCCTTCGTTACACTCAGAAACAACGTTCGGCAGAGCGAAGCGGAGCCAATGACAAAGAGGGTAACACATTGATAGTGCTGTTTCCCTTTTGACACACCCCTTTTTCCGTTATTTGTTTCTTCTATACACCACTCTGCATTCTATCCGCCACTGTTGAGGAAACAGATTATCGCGCATATATCTATACGGATTCCCTTGTGCCAACTGCATAAGTTTCAGTTCACGGCCGGTAAAAATACCTGTATTGTTTATGATATTCAGAACTTCTTGTTGATAAGGCATATTTGACTGTTTAACAAGCTCCGTCAATCCCGGCCAGTCCTCTCCTTTAAATTCCGTAAAAAACAATGGTTCCGGATAGTTATTTCCGGCTTGCAAGACTCTCTTGAATGCCAAAGATTGTTCCTTAGTAAGTTCATCATTATCCATATAAATCCCGTCCACAGATGTATAAGAAGTAATATAGACACCTGTAAGCGAAACATTTTCATTGGTCATTACCCAATCGATCAATGCCTTTATCTTATCTACTTCCTCCTGATTGGCTACAACAAATGATTTTTTACCCGCAAGACGCAAATCGAAAGTAGCACTTACCTGGGAAGGATCTGCCCGATTGGAAAAGATATTCTCGGTTGGCGACGGTGTACTGGTGAATTCCTGTCTTGCTGTAGGCAATGGCATCTGCACCTTAGGTACCTTTGCATTAATACCATTTTTCAACGCTTCTGCATAACTGTATAATGGGAATCCTCCAATCTGGTTCAGATCAATCTTCATGTCCAATCTCGAACTATTCATCCACGGTTCATAAGGGACTTTAGTCCGATATAATTCATTCTTTTGGCCGGAAGCCTGAGGAAGCCTGTATGATCTCGCGTCTATCAGACTTCTGTTAAACAAATAAAAACCTTGCAGTCCTTGTCCTATCAGGACTACATTCGGGAGTTCCAGAGCATTTGAATTTGCCCTTATCAGAGGTGTCAACGTCAGGGAATCACCTAATTCAACATAATAGTCTTGCAAATTAAGATAAATACTTACATATACATTTTCCTTGTCATATTCAAATTCAATGTTTTTGTATTTATTACTTTGTTGTGCATTGGCTTCCTGGTGATAACAAATGAATGTCACCATCAGAAAAACTATAAAAATCTTCTTCATATTTATATAATAGTGTTATAGGTATTTTTGTCTACACCCTCTCTAAAGTCCCCACCCATAAAATCGGGTAATATAAAAACAGAATATACAAAAGATATTCTTTATGCATGCTAATATTCAGTTGCCTTGTATTCCGAACTAGTTTTATGTCCGAAAGGTAATAAAAATATTTCAAAAATTTACTTTGTATAAATCAAATCAGCTATATTTATTGTTATATATCACAGATAAAGTAATTGTAAAGAATATGACAAGAAAGAAAAAAAAGAACTTTGTATTAGATACAAACGTAATACTACATGATTTCAGATGTTTAGACAATTTTGAAGAAAACGATATATATCTTCCTATCGTAGTTCTGGAAGAATTAGACAAATTCAAAAAAGGAAATGACCAGATAAATTACAACGCCCGCGAATTTCTCCGCCAGTTGGACGCTATCACTGATGACAATTTGTTCACAAAAGGAACTCCCTTAGGTAGCGGCATGGGAAATCTGTTTATAGAAACAGGGATTAAAGCTCAAAATAAAGTATATGAAATATTTCCTGAACGAATTCCCGATCATCGTATTTTGTCTGCCGTAGTAGAAATAACAGAACGCGACCCGAAAACAAAGACAATATTGGTTACCAAGGATATCAATCTGCGGATGAAAGCACGCGCCATCGGTCTGTTGGCTGAAGATTATATCAACGACAAGGTCGTGGATGTATTTATGTTTGAGAAACAGCACAAAACTTTCAAAGACATGGATTCTTCCGTCATAGATAATCTGTATGCCAATCCGGATGGTATCGACCTTGACGAATTCGATCTGGAGAACCCTGTTATCGCAAATGAGTGTTTTGTGATGAAAAACGGGAAAAAGAGTGTTTTAGCCCGCTACAATCCGTTTACCAATAAGATAAGGAAAATTGAAAAACAAATGGCTTACGGCATACAGCCACGCAACGCGGAACAAACATTTGCACTGGAAGTATTAACGGATCAGGATATAAAACTGGTAGCTCTGACAGGGAAAGCGGGTACAGGGAAAACCTTACTGGCTTTGGCTTCGGCTTTGAAACAAAGTGAAAATTTCGACCAGATATTACTTGCCCGTCCTATTGTAGCCCTTGGTAATAAAGAATTGGGATTCCTGCCCGGCGATGAAAAGCAAAAGATCGCACCATACATGCAGCCCCTGTTCGACAACCTTTCCGTAATAAAAAATCACATCCCATACGGTGGTGCAGAATACCGCAACATTGAAGAGATGCAGAAGAATAAAAAGCTGGAGATAGAAGCCCTTGCTTATATCCGCGGACGAAGCCTGTCGGAAATGATATGCATCATAGATGAAGCGCAAAACCTGACCCCTCACGAGATAAAAACAATTATCACCCGTGCCGGAGAAGGTACTAAAATGATATTTGCAGGAGATTTGCAGCAGATAGATTCCCCATACCTCGATGCCCAGTCGAACGGGCTTGCCTATATGATAGACAAGATGAACGGACAGGATCTGTTTGCTCATGTGAATCTGGTGAAGGGCGAAAGGAGCAAACTCTCGGAAGTGGCAAGCACATTATTATAATTAAAAAGCAGCGATTTGATACAGATTGTACTGAATCTTGTATCTTTGCACCAATTTTAATAATAATACAGAAAATGAGAATTTTGATACTTGGAGCCGGAAAGATGGGTTCTTTCTTCGGCGATGTGCTTAGCTTCGACCACGAGCTTGCTGTATTTGACATTGATCCGCAAAAACTGAGATTTATATACAATACAGTAAGGATGAGTGATCCGAAAGAAATTGCGGATTTCAATCCAGAACTTGTTATCAATGCAGCCACAGTTAAATATACGATAGATGCATTCAAGACGGTATTACCGTATATCAGCAAAAATTGTATCATATCCGACATAGCATCTGTAAAAACCGGATTGAAAGAATTTTATGCAACTGTGGAGCAACCTTTTGCCTCATCCCATCCTATGTTCGGCCCTACATTTGCCGATCTGCGCAACCTGAGTACGCAAAGTGCGATTGTAATCTCGGAATCGAGTCAGGTGGGAAAGAAATTTTTTCTTGACCTATATAAAAGCCTGAATTTAAGGGTATTCGAATATACATTTGAAGAACATGACGAAACAATAGCCTACTCTCTGTCTATACCTTTTGCATCTACCCTTGTTTTCACATCGGTAATGAAACATCAGGAAGCACCGGGAACGACATTCAAACGACATATGGATATTGCTAAAGGTTTGCTCTCGGAAGACGACTATTTACTCACCGAAATCCTATTCAACCCATATACTCCTGCACAGGTCGAAGGTATCCGCAAAGAGTTGAAAAACCTTCTGGAAATAATAGAAAAGAAGGATAGTGCGGCGATGCTCGACTTCCTGACCAAAGCAAGAAAGAATATAGCTGAAAAGGAATAATTAATGAGAAAATAATATCGGCTGCATCTTGAGAAATCAGGATGCAGTTTTTTGTTTTATCCGATACCGGTAATATTGCAATCCATTAAGCAATACCGATGTAACCATCAATATTTCGAATGGATAGCTGAACCGTGAATTTGTTCCGTATGTGGCAAAAGCCTGAAGAAGAGAAGCAAATAGTATAATTAAGGATATAATCACTTCGGGCGTTAGTCTCCTTCTACGGATAGCAACTATAATATTGTAAGGGATAAGTAGCACAAAAAGTATTTTCACCAGTTGCAGGATAATACGTCCCGCATAGCATACATACATGATTACGACATGCGATTCGGGTACAGAAAAATTATAAACCTCCCAATATAGTGAGGTTTTCCAAAAATCTCGCCATGAGATAAATACCTGTTCAAGATAAGGCCCCGGATTCTTCTTAATAGTAGCAATGCTGTAATCGTACATTTTCTTTGATAAATCGGGAAATGATAAGCCTGTGCGGGCTTTCAGTTCGGGATAAGCCTCCCAGATAGTCATAGCAATTTCTTTATCTTTGGGGCTTTCGTATCTGTATCTCACATACACATCTCCGATTTCCTTATATTCTTCGGTCGTATTATCTGCAAACCAGACACAATTCTGCGCAATATTGAAGCCATAGAAAGTGGAAGATACAAAAAGACCGGTATTCAGTTTATTTACATAAGACCATCCTAAAAATACCAATAGAGGTATAAGCAATATCAATGCATATTTACGAGTTATAATCTTTAGAGACCTATAATTATCCAGTAACATCATGATAAACAATATGATAGCCAGATAAATATAAAACATCTTTATCAGCACAAGGTAGCCACAGAGTAAGGACAGCCACAGATAACTTTTCGAACTACTATCTTTATCTCCGACAATGCCAAAGAAAACATAAAATATAAGTGTGATAACCAGCAATGTAAATGATTCTGTCAGTATGGCGAACTCAAAGAAAACCGAAGGTAAATAAACCGCTCCGAAAAGAGTCACTACTAATGCTATCCGTTTCTCCACATTTAGTAATAATAAGGTTTTATAAGCAACAACAAGTGTACATACACCCATTATCAATTGAAGTATAACCGTAATCGAACCGGACAGGCCGGAAAGACAAAGCAACAACGGATAGCCCGGAGGCCTCTCCCCCTCGTATCCTGCGAGATTAAAACTTAGAATACGTTCTGCTAACGCCCGATAATCTTCACTATCAGGATATAATGTAATATGCCCGTAAAGGATAGCTATCAATAAACGGACGGATACCGCGATGATAACAATCACTTTTACAGGGTTATTAATACACCACTGCCATATTTTAGTTGTTTGTTCCAAATTATCCGGCTTTATGATTATAACTTACAGCGCTTGATTATGTTCGCCAAGATATAATATTTCCCGAAAACATTCTCAATAAAACTATAATACTTTATATCTTTGCAGACACAATTTTTATAAACATGGCAATAACACTTCATTGAGATATTATTTATTGTATTTATCTATGGGTTAGCCTAAATAAATAATTATTTTTATCCTTAACTTTAAGAACTTTTTACACTTTGAGTTTTTATGAATTTAAATCAATAATCCGATGTTTGACAACGAAAAAAGGGCTTTTATCGCCATATCACAAGATGCAGAGGTTTGTCTGGTTCCTAAGATGGCAAACCGTCACGGGCTTATTACCGGAGCCACCGGAACAGGGAAAACCGTTACCCTTCAAACATTGGCGGAAACATTCAGCAAAATGGGTGTACCTGTTTTTGCCGCCGATGTAAAAGGTGACCTGTCGGGCGTAGCTGCCATTGGAGGGAACAAGGATAGCGTAGTGCAACGCGTAGAGTCATATCATCTGGCTGACAAAGGATTCAAATTTCAGGCATTTCCAGTACAGTTCTGGGATGTATTCGGCGAACAGGGAACTCCTATCAGAGCTACAGTGGCCGATATGGGCCCGTTACTGCTTAGCCGGCTCCTTTCCCTGAACGATACCCAATCTGCCGTATTAACGATTATATTTAAGATTGCAAAAGATGAATCATTGGAGATAATAGACCTTAAAGATTTGCAAAAGTTACTCGAATATGTAGGGAACAACTCCAATAAATATACAACTGCATACGGAAATATATCGACAGCCAGTATCGGAGCCATACAGCGTGGGTTAATCACACTCGAACATGACGGAGCCGACCAGTTTTTCGGAGAGCCTAACCTAAATATCGACGACCTGATACAAACTGAGGGGGAAAAAGGAGTAATCAGTATTCTTGCGTCGGACAAGCTGATGAATTCACCGAAGGTGTACACAACCTTCCTGATGTGGCTGATGACAAAGCTGTTTGAAGTAATGCCCGAAGTAGGAGACCCGGATAAACCAAAAATGGTTTTCTTCTTCGATGAAGCCCATTTACTATTTACAGATGCGCCAAAAGCACTGTTGGAAAAGATAGAGCAGGTGGTACGGCTTATCCGCTCGAAAGGAATAGGTATATATTTCATATCCCAAACGCCTGCCGATATACCCGATTCTGTATTAGGACAATTAGGCAACCGCGTACAGCATGCACTCAGGGCATATACGCCGAAGGATCAGAAAGCTGTAAAGGTAGCAGCACAAACATTTCGTGCCAATCCGAAATTCGATACGGAAACCGCTATCTCCGAACTGGGAACGGGTGAAGCATTAGTCTCTTTCCTTGATGAAAAGGGACGGCCGAATCAGGTGGAAAGATCCTATATATTGCCCCCCGAAGGACAGATAGGGCCGCTCGATACTGATGTCAGAAAGAAGATGATAGCCGGTTCATTACTATACAGGCATTATGCACAGGTACAGGACAGGCAATCGGCCTACGAAATCCTTACCGAACGCCTGCAAGGCACATTGAGCGAAAAAGAACAGGCTGCTCAGGCCAAAGCGGATGCCAAAACTCAAAAAGAACAGGAAAAAATACAGAAAGAACAAGCAAAAATAGAACGCCAGGAAGCTGCACAAAAAAAGAAATTCTGGGGAGCAATAGCAACTACGGTGGTAGTTCCTCTGGCAAAGCAGGTTATTAGTGCTTTCTTCAAAGGTTCAAAGAAAAGATAAAAACAAATTGATGCAACTATTACAACCTCAGCACTGGATCGAGTACGAACTGATCGATTCGGGAGAATATGAAAAGTTAGAGCGATTCGGCAAATACATTATACGCCGCCCCGAACCGCAAGCCGTATGGCGCAAGTCATTACCGGAAAAAGAATGGGAGGATATGCCGGATGCCATCTTCAGGAGGGAAAAAGGAAAGGCTTCCCAGGATGGTAACGACAAGGGTGTATGGACTCAAAAGAAAGGAATGCCTGACCAGTGGTTCATCAATTATAAGTATAAGGAAATGAACCTTAAATTCCGTTTGGGACTGACCTCATTCAAGCACGTCGGCATATTTCCCGAACAGGCCGAAAACTGGAATTTCATCTACGATACAATCAAAGAAATAAAAATAGAGGAACCTAAAGTACTCAATCTCTTTGCATACACGGGTGGAGCCTCTATCGCCGCTAAGAGTGCCGGAGCAGATGTAACACATGTGGATTCGGTACGGCAGGTGATTACATGGTCGCGTGAGAATATGGAAGCTTCGGGACTGGATAATATCCGCTGGATAGTCGAAGATGCCCTTAAATTTTGCCGCAGGGAGGTAAAGCGCGAAAAAAAATACAACGGCATAATACTCGACCCCCCTGCTTATGGACGGGGACCTGACGGTGAGAAATGGATACTGGAAGAAAATATCGCTGAACTGATGGAGCTATGCCATGAACTATTGTCCGAAAAAGATTCTTTCCTTATTCTCAATCTTTATTCCATGGGATTCTCGGCCGTCATCGCTGAAAATCTGATAAAAGATTACTTCCCTGATGTGAAAAATTACCAGTTCGGGGAGCTGATTGTTCTGGAAAAATCGGGTAAGAATCTTCCGTTAAGCGTATATGCCCGATTTAAAAAGTAAGATCTTGTTTAATCCCGTCAAGAAATTTTGTTGTGAAACTTAAACCGGCTCTAAAACAAACACACAAACTTTCCGTTATATTATAAATATACAAACAGAACAAATTACGAAAAATCAATAAATTATGAAGAAAGTATTAACCATTATTGGCGTAGTGTTGATAGTCATTATAATAGCAATGATATCGATACCTTTTTTGTTTAAGGACAAAATTAAAACCGCGGTACTCAACGTTGCCAACGAACAACTGAATGCCAAAGTAGATATTAAGGACTTCGGACTCAATTTATTTTCCAATTTCCCCAATGCCACATTATCTCTCGAAGATGCAAGTATTACAGGTATCGGTGATTTCGAAAAGGACACATTGGTACAGGCTAAATCAGGTAGCGTGACTATCGATCTGATGAGCCTCTTCGGAAGTAACTACAATATTTCAAGAATTAATCTGGACAGGGCTTCCGTATATGCAAAAGTGCTGGCCGACGGCCGTACCAATTATGATATAATGAAAACGGATTCTACTGCGACTGACACCGAAACTGAAAACAGTACTCCGTTTAACCTGAATCTGAAAAAAATTACAGTGAATGACTGCAACATCGTTTATCAGAACGATTCCACAAAAATGAAACTCGTGCTCAATAAATGGAGCGGTGAAATATCCGGTGATTTTTCTGCCAGCGAAACAACGATAAAAACCACCTCCGAAATCAGTGAGATTTCCTTCTATATGGATGGTATCCCTTATCTGAACAAAGTAAAAGGAAATGCGGATGCTACCATTAACGCGAATTTCGATAATATGAAGTTCACATTCGACAAAAGCGAAATCAGGATAAATGAGTTGAAAGCCTCTATCGACGGATGGTTTACAATGCAGGGCAAAAACTATGAGGATATGGACTTCGACCTGAAACTGAATGCTCCCGACACACAATTCAAAGATATACTTTCCCTTGTTCCGGCCATGTACACAGCCGACTTCAAAGATGTGAAAACATCGGGGACAGCAACTCTCGACGCCTATATCAAAGGGCTTTGGCAAGGAGAAAATTACCCTGCTTTTAATGTAAAGGTAGGTGTAAATAATGCCATGTTCCAATATCCGTTATTGCCAAAATCGGTGAACGACATCAATCTAGCAGTGGATATAAACAGTAAAGGCGGTTCGCTCGATAATATGATTATCGACATCAGCAAATTCAGCTTCAACCTGGGAGGAAATCCATTCAGCGGAAACCTCAACATTACCACCCCGATGAGCGACCCTAACCTGAAAGCGCATGCCAATGGTACAATCAATCTGGGGATGATAAAGGAAGTATATCCTCTGGAAAAAGGTACGGAACTGAATGGTATAATCACAGCCAACATCAATCTGGCCACAAGAATGTCTGCTATAGAAAAAGAACAATATGAAAATGTATCGGCGACCGGTAAACTGGAACTAAATAATATGGCATACAAAGCTACCGATATGCCGGAAGTATTAATCAACAATGCATCCCTCGAATTTACCCCGCGTTATGTAAATCTACCTTCGCTGGAAGTAAAAATCGGCAAGAACGACATCTCGGCAAACGGCCGTCTGGAAAACTTTATCGCTTATGCGCTGAAAGACCAGACACTGAAAGGCCAGTTGAATATAAAGTCTAATTATCTGAACGCAAACGACTTCATTAGCAGCGAAACATCCGGAACAGCCGCAACTGATACCACATCGGCAACTTCAGAAGACATCATTATCCCTAAGAATATAGATTTCACACTAAGTGCTGTCCTTAACCAGATCGTATATGGCAAAATGAACATTACAAATATGGTAGGCAACATGACTGTAAGGAATGGCATACTGACACTGAATAATGTCAGTGCCAACGCATTGGGCGGTTCCGCTAAGGTCAACGGGTCGTATAACACGTCCGATCCTAAAACACCAAAGGTAGATTTTGACATCGCATTGTCGAAGGTATCATTTGCTGAAACATTCAAATCGGTGGAATCAATCCAGAAATTCGCCCCTATCTTCGAAAGCCTGGTAGGTACATATTCCATGAATCTGAAATTTAATACATCACTGGGACAATCCATCATGCAAACCCTTGCAAGTCTTACCGGTAGCGGCGCATTACAAACAAGCGACGTAAAGGTGGAGAATGTAGCCGCACTTACAGCCCTTTCATCCGCTTTGAAAACCGACGCGCTGAAATCTATATCTCCGAAAGATTTGAATCTGCCGTTCAATATCGATAACGGGCAGATTATTACCAAGCCATTCAATATCAATATCGGTAACGGAGGCATGATGAAACTGGAAGGTTCTACCGGACTCGACCAGAGTATCAATTACAAAGGAACCGTAACCCTGCCTAAATCATTGGCAAATAATTATATCAACAATGTGCCTATCACCATCGGCGGTACTTTCTCCAGTCCTAAAATCGGAGTGGACACCAAAGCTTTGGTAACCGATGCCGCATCATCTATTGTCAGCGGCCTGCTGGGAGGAAAAAGTGACGGCACAGGAACTTCCCTGTCGGAAGAAAAAGCCAAGCAAATAGAGAAAATCAGGACTGAAGCAGACAATTCCGCTAAAAAGCTCGTTGAAGAAGCACAAAAGCAATCTGACAATCTGGTAGCTAAAGCGGGCAGTAACGCTCTTGCAAAAGCTGCAGCAAAAGGCGCAGGAAAGAAACTGGTGGATGAGGCCGAAAAACAGGGGCAAAATCTGAGGAACAAGGCCGAAGAGCAAATCAAGAAAATTGAAGGGGAAACGGCTGCGACCACAGAATAAAGACAGAATATATATCTTGCTCAGAGAGGTGCTTTAGTTGTTGCTAAAGCACCTCTTTTTTGTAATGGGATTCCCAAATATTTATCTATATATTGGAGAAGTTACGAGTAGATGAGATACGGGTTATTTGCAGTTAACTGTAAAAGCTGTTACCTATGTTACTTTTTAACTATATATTGTAAATATAGGTTAACACAAAGCGGTCTTTGAAATGATTATTGTTAATGAAGAGTGGAAAAGGTTACAATTGAAGAGACAGAAAGAGTGTTACCTTTTAGTAAGTAATAAATAGTGAGTAAATAGATACGAGTAAACAAGATACCAGATACGAGTTGATGACTGCTAACTGTTGACTGTTGACTGATACATGTGTTACTTTTGTTACCTTTTAACAAGTAGTAAGTATAAAGGTGTTCCAATTGTTAACTGCTTACTGTTGACTGTTGACTGAAAAGGTTGTTACCTTTTAGCAAGTTTAAGTCATGATTGCAAATCAGGTTATATTATCCTTTACATAGATATTGAATTGCCGCTAACAGACAGCAATACAATTTGCAAAGCTACAGGAGGGAGTTTATACTGTTGACGAAAACAGCGAAAGGCTTAACAAAGAATTAGAAGCAATATGCCAATTGTCAAATATGCCGATATGCCAATGAATACAAGTTCCGGTATTAGGCAATTTGCTAATTTCCGGATTTACTCATTGGCATATCGGCACATTATTTCATCAGTACATTAAAAAATCAGTTACCAGATATCTGCTCGTTTATCCTTAGGAATGAACAAGGAATCTTTCTCTGTAATACCGAATGCATCATACCATGCATTGATATGAGGAAGAGTCCCATTTACACGCCATTTTCCCAATGAGTGAGGGTCCATCTTGGTACGACGGAGAATTTCCTCGTCACGGATATTACCAGCCCACACACTTGAATAGGAAAGGAAGAAACGCTGGGCCGGAGTAAAGCCGTCAATCTTATTACCAGTCTTAGCTTCATCTGTCTTTTCGAATGCATTATAGGATATTTGCAAGCCTCCGAAGTCACCGATATTTTCGCCCAGCGTAAATTCTCCGTTGGCAAATACCCCCGGTAGAACTTCGATCTTGTTGAAATGTTGAACAAGCACTTGCGCTCTTTCAGTAAACTTCTTGGAATCATCTGCTGTCCACCAGTTTGCAAGATTCCCTACTTTATCGTACTGGCTGCCCTGATCGTCGAAACCATGAGACATTTCGTGACCGATAACAACACCGATTGCCCCATAGTTTACAGCATCATCAGCATCCAGATAGAAGAACGGTGGTTGCAGGATACCCGCAGGGAAACATATTTCGTTAGTGGTAGGATTATAATATGCATTCACCATTTGCGGAGGCATATGCCATTCTTCCTTATCTACAGGCTTCTTGATCTTCTTAATCATCTCGTTATAAGAAAATTGTTCAGCCCTGACCATATTGGCCCAATAGCTTTCGTCTTTCCTGATTTCGAGTGTGGTATAGTCTTTCCATTTGTCCGGATAGCCGATTTTCACATTGAAAGCATTCAGTTTTTCCTGAGCTTTCTCCTTTGTTTCAGGACTCATCCATGTGAGGTTGTTGATACGCTCACCCAAAGTCACTTGCAGGTTTTTCACCAGTTTCATCATTCTTTCTTTGGCTTCGGCAGGGAAATACTTAGCAACATACATTTGTCCTACAGCTTCGCTCAATGCGCCGTCGACAGTGCTTACCGTACGCTTCCAACGGGGTTGTAATGCCTTACGGCCGCTCAGTTGTTTGCCATAAAAGTCAAAATTGGCATTTACGAAATTATCGCTCAGATACGAAGCCGCAGCATCGATCACACACCACGAAAGATATGCTTTCGATTCTTCAAGAGGTAGTGTCTGGATAAGTTTTACGGCTGTAGCAACCGGTTTTACCTGAGCCACATTGATTTCAGTAAAGTCTTTCGCGTCGGCAGCATCGAAGAATGCTTTCCAGTCGAAGTTGGCTACGGATTTGTTCAGGTCCTCAACTTTCATCTTATGATAGTTCAACTCCGGCTTTCTGGTATCCTCTTTCTTGAAGTGGTCCTGAGCCAAAGCTGTTTCTATTTTAAGAACTGCATCGGCAGCTTTTACCGCATCAGCTTCTGCATACCCTGCATTTACAAACTGTGTCTCGATCAGATCGGTATATCCTTTGCGGATAGCAACAGAAGTGGAATCGGTAGCAACATAATATTCACGTTCGCCAAGTCCCAGTCCACCCTGATATAGCTGAATGATATTCATCGCACTGTTCTTATCGTCAGCACCCACATAAAGAGCGAGGAAAGGAGAACTTGCATATTTCCTCAATTCGCCGGATAATTTAATGATATCTGCTGTATTAGCCGCTTTTTTAATCGCGTCAAGCTGCTGTTGAATAGGTTTTGCCCCATCGGCATTGAGCTTTGTGCTATCCATACCGATAGCAAATAAGTCTCCGATCTTTTGCTCTACAGAACCTTGTTTATGCTCTGTCTTTCCCAGGTCTTCAATAAGACCTTTCACTTGTTTCTGATTATTTTCTGCCAGCTGGTCGAAAGAGCCGTAACGGGCATATTCATCCTTTATCGGATTGGCTTTTGCCCATCCGCCTGTAGCATACTGATAAAAATCGTTGCCGGGGATAGCTGTAGTATCCAGATTGGCAATGTCAAAGCTTTTCACTTCCACGTTCGTCTGAGTATTTGTCTTGTCTTTGCAACTGACGGAAGCAAAGGCGAGAACAGCAATTGGTAAATAATAAATTGTTCTCATCTGATATAAATTAATAAATATATGATTGTAATTGTTCTTTCCAAACGGCATAGCCCGCATCATTCAGATGAAGCCCGTCACCCGTATATCCGGCATTCAGCAAACGTTTCTTTGCTAGGAAAAACGGGTACAGATCTATAAATGTAATGGATTCCTCTTTGCAGAACCTGCGTATCTCTTTATTCAGGTCTTCGATCTGCTTTTCCTTTCCCTTCATCCGTTCATATATGCAGACATCCCTGTTCATAGGTAGCAGACTCTGTACAAATATCTGTGTATCGGGACTTCCGCTTTTTACCTGATAAATAAGGGATTTGATGCCGACCATTATCTTTTCATTTGGACGGCCCAACGAAATATCATTGATACCTGCCATTACAAAGAGTTTCATCGGTCTGGCGTCGATTATCTCGCGCAGGCGCCCCAGCATACCGAACACATTATCGCCGGCAATGCCACGGTTTGCAACATTCATTCCGGGAAAATATTCCTCCCATTTTCCCGCTTGGGTAAGGCTGTTACCAAGAAAAACAATCTGCCCTTCTTTCAGAGGATTCGCCTTGAATACAGCCATCCGGTCTATATAAATCTGATTATCCAAAATATTCTCTTTAATTTCCTGCCCCATCACGCAGGCCGATAGTGATAACAATAATATTAGCAAATTGGTTCTCATAGTAAATCTTATTATCAGGTTAAGTATTATTCTTCATATTCTCCAGTTCCACCGTCAACTCCTCCCACCGGCTCATATCCTTCTCCAGTTCCTTTGCCAATTGTCCGTGTTTCTCGAAGAGGGAAGTATCAGCCGCACCTTCGGGTGTAGCCAGTTTCATTTCAATATCTGCTACCTCGCTTTCTTTGTTCTCAATTGTTTGTTCAATATCTGAGATTTGCTTTTCAATTCTCTTTATCTGGCGGCTCAACTCTTTACGTTCCTCATAAGAAAGCTTATTTACAGGGTCTTCCGCTATTTTTTCCGGCTCCTCATTTTTAGAAGGGACATTTGCCGGCACTTCCAGTTCTTTAAGGCTATCCATCTTTTTGCGTTGCAGGAATTCATAGATTCCGCCCAGATGCTCTTTCACCTGCTGATTGCCAAATTCATATACCTTATCCACCAAGCCATTCAGGAAATCGCGGTCGTGCGATACAACAATCACAGTGCCCTCAAATTCCCTCAATGCATCTTTCAGGACATCTTTCGATTTCATATCGAGATGATTGGTCGGCTCATCCAGGATTAGCAGGTTTACAGGTTCGAGCAATAAGCGGATCATCGCCAGACGGCTGCGTTCTCCTCCCGAAAGTACCTTCACCTTCTTATCAGAGGCCTCGCCACCAAACATAAATGCACCGAGTATATCCCGTATTTTAGTACGAATATCACCAACAGCAACATAGTCTATTGTTTCAAATACAGTCTTCTCCTCATCCAGCAACTGTGCCTGATTCTGAGCAAAGTACCCAATCTTTACATTATGCCCCAACTCTAATTTTCCTTTAAAGTCGGTTTCACCCATGATACACTTTACCAGTGTCGATTTACCTTCCCCGTTCTTACCCACAAAAGCGACTTTATCCCCTCTGTTGATAGTGAAGGTCACATCCTTGAATATAAGATGATCGCCATAACTTTTCTCTACATTTTCAGTTATAACAGGATACGAACCGGAACGGGGAGCCGGAGGAAATTTCAGATTCAGCATGGCATTATCTTCATCATCCACCTCGAGCCGCTCTATTTTATCGAGCTGCTTGATTCGCGATTGTACCTGTACAGCTTTTGTTGCCTTATAACGGAAACGTTCGATAAATTCTTCGGTCTTCTGTATCTGTTTCTGCTGATTTTCGAAAGCACGCATCTGATGTTCCCGATGCTCTTTGCGCAGTTCCACATATTTAGAATACGGGACTTTATAATCATAAATACGCCCGAGGGATATTTCCACTGTGCGTTGTGTAACCGCATCCAGAAAAGCCCTGTCGTGCGAAACAAGAATCACTGCATTAGCACGGGTAGCCAGAAAATTTTCGAGCCATTGAATGGATTCTATATCCAGATGGTTGGTCGGCTCATCGAGGAGTAAAACTTCCGGTCGTTGAAGCAACAACTTAGCCAGTTCTATACGCATACGCCATCCTCCGCTGAATTCGCTGGTGGGGCGGGTAAAATCCGTACGGTTAAAACCTAAGCCGGTCAGAGTTTTCTCTATTTCAGCCTGAAAGTTATTTCCGCCCGACATCAGAAACTGTTCATTCAGATGGGCTGATTTCTCTATCAGGTTGTGGTATACTTCCGATTCGTAATCCGTTCTTTCGGCTAGTTGTCGGTTAACATACTCCAACTCGGCTTCCATCTTCTGAATATGTTCGAAAGCCAGAGATGCTTCTTCAAAAACCGTATTCCCTTCTTTAAGGGTCATATGTTGTGGCAAATAGCCGATTGTTATATCTTTAGGATATGAGATATTGCCCCGTGTAGGTGGTTGCAATCCTGCAAATATTTTGAGCATGGTAGATTTACCCGCTCCGTTTTTCCCTACAAGGGCAATCCTGTCTTTTTTATTCACTACGAACGATATATCATCAAAAAGGGTAAATCCTCCGAATTCTACCGTAAGTCCTTCTACTGAAATCACAATTAATATATTTTAAATCTATGCAAAAGTAGGGAATTTTGTTGATAGCTAAATAGAAACAAGACTAAATAAGCTACTTGGAAAAATAAAATTATATTGATCGTCAATATACCAAACAACGTTTGCCGAAGCAGCAAGACTACCGTTATTTGTTAAAAGGTAACAGATATATCAGTTAACAGTTAACAGTTAACAGTTAGCAGTTAACAACTTGTATCTCGTAACTCGTCTACTCGTATCTCATATAACTTTCAACTTAGTACTTATTACTTAAAACTCATTACTTGTTAAAAGGTAACACTCTTTCTGTCTCTTCAATTGTAACCTTTTCCACTCTTCATTAACAATAATCATTTCAAAGACCGCTTTGTGTTAACCTATATTTACAATATATAGTTAAAAAGTAACATAGGTAACAGTTTTTACAGTTAGCTGTATAATCCGTATCTTGTTTACCCGTAACGTATCACTGTTTACTATATAGATAAAGTATTTTCTAAAATCAACTATCATTTGTATGGTAATCTTAGCCCTTGATTTGCAGAATAAAGGAAAGGCCGCATAATGATACAATCACTATACAGCCTCTCTAACCACTTACATACAGAACTGAATATTATTTAATAGACAGCCCAACCTAAAACAACCTTACCTTAAAATATAACCAAACCAATCTTTTATTTTTTATGCTTAAACAGCCAGGGAACCAACTCCTTTTCATCGAAAGCATTCACCCAACTGCCATGATTCACTCCTTTATATTCAGTATATTCGACATCACATCCCAATGTTTTCAGCCGCGCATAAATATCTCTGGAATTATCTACCGGAACCACCGAATCGTCATCCCCGTGGAAAAGCCATACTGCTGTATGCTTCGCATATAACGGAAGCTTGCTTAAATCAGTACCTCCACATATAGGGAATGCAGCAGCAAAAGTTTGAGGCATACGCCACAACATTTCCAGCGTACCCATACCTCCCATAGAAAGACCTCCTATATATACTCTGCTCACGTCCACCTTACCGGACGACAACCAATCCTGAATTAACCACATAGCTGTCTTCATCGATTGTGTAGGTTCGTCGGACAACCCGAAAGTCAGGGTCATCTTATCTTCGATCTGATGTCTCACTACATTAGACCAGTAATTACTTGCAGGACATTGTGGTACAATAACGATAGCCGGATAGGCAGACTGAAAGTGTTCTGACAAAAACTGCTTGCCATGAGTCAGCTGCTTTTGGTTATCGTCGCCGCGTTCTCCTGCACCGTGCAACATTACTACCAATGGATATTGTTTAGTAGCGTCATAGTTTTCCGGAAACATTACCAGATAAGGCAAGGTATATCCGTTTACCATATACGAGGCATTTTTGAACTGGGCAAATCCATACACAGCACATACAAACAAGATAAAAACGAAGATACTTCTTTTCATAATTATATATTTAATATTAGACTGCCAAAGATAACTATAAAGCTTCTGCATTTACCCATTCCGAAGTCCCGTTCTCATTAATGGCTTCTATCGCAAAATAATAAGGTTTTGTTTTATCCATTCCTGAATAATAGTATTCGTTCGCATTATGTACCATGACACAATTATATAATTTACCGGGTTCCAAACCTATATAAATATTATAAGCATAGGCATTATCGACAGGCTGCCACTTGAACCAGACATTCCGTCTGTCCGTATCATTCCCGCGAAGAGCAATAAATTGCTTTACCGCCACAGGCTTTTGCCCCGAACCGAAACCGAAAGCACGAAAACCCGATATGGCAAATTTACCTGTAGGAATATGGATATTCTCCATTTTCAGGTAACGTGCTTTAACCGGTTTTTCCAGTTCGATATAGTCGTGCGGAACATCTTTTGTATTCTTACTCTTATCTATCAATATTTGCCATTTCTTACCATCGGTGGAATGGTAAACGATATACTGATGATAAATACCCTGCTGCTTTCCCATAAACTCAGCATCCTGATCGGCATAGTTTATCTGTAATGCATGTACAGTGGAGACCTCACCTAAATCCGATATCAGCCATTCACCTTTATCGGCAGTTTGGGCACTCCAATATGTCTTTATATTCTCATCGGCAATATTATTTGCATAGAAAGTGCCCAGAGTAGAAGATACCTGCACCGGTTTATTATAATTCAAAAGCATCCAGCCGGTAAAACGGCTCTGCAAATGGTCCGTTTTCCCATCGGGTATATAATGCGGGTAATCGCCGAATGCAGTGTTGCAATACATCACATCATCTTTATCGAATCCGGCAGGCCAGATACCGATACGGCGTTCGAAATTATTCTTCACATTGATAACCATGGTAGAGGTATGCCAATAATTGCCCCAGTTGTCCTCAAAAGTGGCTCCATGTCCGGCACCCCGTATGAATCCTCCGGCTTTCATACTCAAAGGCAAAGATACATGTTCGAAATGTCCGAGGGGACTATCCCCTACCGCAACTCCATCACCATAGTGACTGAATTCCGTACCGGGACCACCCCATTGCAAATAATATTTCCCGTTGTGCTTTGTCATCCATGCACCTTCCATAAATGGTTTCAGAAAGGTATTATCCATATGTTCGCCAAAACGGTGCCAGCCTATTTTTTCATAATCGAGCAAAAGCAATTCCTTACGGGTACCTATCGGCTGGAAAGTCTTCCTGTCCAGTTCTACTCCATATAACGGATAAACATTGCTACTGCCGTTGTACATATACAATTTATTATCATCATCGACAAAGAATGCAGGGTCCCAGCCTCCGATATCGAAATGTTCTACGGCTTTGCTCCATTCATTCCCTTTAGGATTGGTACTTACCCAAATAGGAAAAAGCCGGGAATAAGTTGAACCGAACACGCACAATGAGTCACCCTGTACCCATGCAGCCGGAGCGCACAGGTCGTCCCATTTGTTCGGTATCTGCTCCTTTACATCTTCAGGAAGAAACTGTCGCGAAACAAAGTTCCAGTTAAGCATGTCGCTACTCCACCAATACCCTGTCTGGTTCGTTGAAAAAAGATAATAATCTCCTTTAAAGTTCACGATTACCGGATCAGCGGATGTACGGTGTTTTCCCCATGTAACAAAATTGGGTATAGGCCCGTATCCGTAATCAATATTTACCGGATTACAATACGTCTTCTGCTGCGCAGATAATTGTACCGAGATTATTAATAATAAAAAAAATATAATACCGGGTCTGTTTACATTCATGTTTTTTCTGTTTAAAGGAAAGACTAAAAGGCCGTACCGAGATACAGCCCCTTTAGCTAAGATAGAGTATTTATTTTAATGCAGATGATTCAAAACCTAATTTTTTCAGTCCCCTTTGCACATCAGGATGGCTCATAAAAAGATTCCACAACAGTTGCGAACGGTAGTTCTCGATCATAACTGCGATAGGCCCCTGATCAATGGCCAGATAACGTTGCGGATACCAGTTATCAGTTTCACTGTATGCATCATAAAATCCGTATTCTCCCCATACTTTATCACCCATATTATACAGATTCCTCATTACTTTCATTGATTCTTCCGGTGTGTAAACAATAGAAGATAATGCCGCAGTAGGAGATATTACCCCATGGTCGCCGGCTTCATCCGGTTCGTGGGCGGCATATCCTTTTACGGAATAACTGGCTGTCAATCCCCAGGCATCCTCGCCGTATCCCTTATATCCTTTCGGATTGCGGATGCAATAAGCCCGGTTGATCTGTGTATAATTCTTCATTTCCTGAAAATAATCGGCATACTTATCTTTCAGTCCTGTAGGATTAAGACCAAGGAAAGAATAATGCGCCCAAAACAAAGGGCCCACCCCGCTATTACTTTGATAACGCATATTTAAAGTATAGCCTTCCAGTTCGTGCGGCCCGATAATTTTACCACCTTCTGCCCAGCCTTCATGATATACTTCGGCAGGTACCCCATGTGTAGGAGAACAAGCTGCCAGTACATATGTAATCAGACATTCGTTATATCCACGTATAGGAAAGTTCATTTCCCACGAGTGATTGGGACTCCAGTGCCAGTATAATACATTTTTGCTGTTGCGATGCCAGTTCCAGTCTACATTCTTCCATATTTTATCAATCCGTGCAGCTAATGCCCTTTCGGCATCAGAACCGTCAACATAGTATTGATGCAAGGCCAGTAGCCCTTGTAACAGGAAAGAAGTCTCTACTAAATCTCCGCCATTGTCCTTATCACTAAATCCCTGAACTTTTCCAGTCTTGCCATTCCACCAATGAGGATAAACACCGTGAAAAGAATCGGCTTTTTCAAGAAAGTTTACAATCCGGGTCATTCGCTCCAGACCTTGTTCACGAGTAACATACCCCCTGTCAATGCCGGCAATTATAGCCATTATGCCAAAGCCGCTACCACCGGATGTTACCACATCCTTATCGTGCCTTCCATAATCTCCATCTACATGGAAACGCTCGCGCGCCATCCCACTGTTCGGTTCGGCTCCATCCCAGAAATACAGGAATGTCCTGCGCTGAACACTATCCAGCAAAGCCTCATCTGATATCTCTGTCGAGTCGCTATTATTTCCCGTCTGATTAGCAGAGGGCTTTTGCTTACAACTAACGATAACCGACAGCAAAGCAAGCAGGATAAAAGAAAGATGTATCTTTTTCATATTTTCCCTGTTTAATGACTTAATTCAATGTGAATCGCGCCGATTTAACATCATGACTGTTTCCTCCGATCATTACATCAAAATCCCCGGGTTCGAACACATAATCAAGGTTGTAATTATAGAACTTCAATAATTCGGGAGTGATCCTGAAACTTACCGTTTTAGACTCACCGGCCTTGATAAATACTTTTTCGAATCCTTTTAGTTCTTTCACGGGACGGGTTACACTGCCTACGAGGTCACGGATATACAACTGTACAACTTCCGCTCCATCAGCTTTTCCTTTATTGGTTACTGTTACACTGGCTGTCAGTTCCCCTTTGGCATCAATAGATGCAGAACTCAATTTCACATCGCTATATTCGAACGTTGTATAACTAAGGCCATATCCGAACGGATAAAGCGGATCATTGTCTACATCCAGATAGTTACTACGGAATTTTTCAAACCATTTCCCTTCCTGAAGCGGACGGCCTGTATTCTTATGATTATAGAATAATGGTATTTGTCCTACATTCTTAGGGAAAGTAGCTACCAGTTTACCGCTTGGATTCACATCCCCGAATAATACATCGCCGATGGCTTCCGCAGCTTCCGTCCCACCAAACCAAACATTCAGGATAGCAGGTACATTTTCATTTTCCCAAGTCAGGGTTAAAGGACGGCCTGTGAATAATACCAATACGACAGGTTTTCCTGTTTTTAATAATTCCTTTAAAAGAGTCTTTTGTACATCCGGAATATCCAGATTGGTACGGCTGCTTGATTCGCCGCTCATCTCGGACGATTCGCCGAGAGCAGCCACAATTACATCCGCATTCTTCGCTACATCCAATGCCTCTTTCAGCATTTCTTCATCCGAACGTGTTTCTTTATCTCTGTGAAGAGTACGGCCAAACATAGTGGCACGTTCTTCATAAACAGGATCACTTATCAGATGGCTACCTTTCGCATATACTACTTTTACATTCGCGCCGGCAACAGCCTGTACTCCCTCCACAACTGTCTTGGCAGTATCGAGATTCACTGCCACGCTCCATGTACCCGGCATATTTGAACGGGTATTAGCCAATGGACCTACGACGGCAATAGTACCTTGTTTTTTCAATGGCAGCGTATTATTGGCGTTTTTAAGCAGTACAAAGCTTTCCGATGCTATTTTTCGTGCTACGGCACGGTGTTCCGGTGTATATACCTCTGTTTTAGCACGATTCACATCACAATATTTATAAGGATCGGCAAATAAGCCCAGTTTATACTTGGCTTCCAATACACGGCGGCATGCCTGATCTATTTCAGCCTGAGTAACTTTTCCTTCTCTGAGCGATTTACCTACGGTAGCCAGTCCTTCACTGACCATATCCATATCAATACCAGCCTTTAAAGCACGGGCCGAAACGGTTTGCAAATCTCCTATACCATGGTCTATCATTTCGCTGATACCCGTATAGTCGGTTACGACAAATCCTTTGAATCCCCATTTGTCGCGCAGGACATCTGTCATCAGCCATTTGTTTGCGGTAGCAGGGACTCCGTCTACTTCGTTAAATGAAGCCATCACACTACCCACACCTGCATCTACAGCTGCCTGATAAGGGTAAAGATATTCATTGAACATACGAATACGGCTCATATCCACGGTATTATAATCCCGGCCGGCTTCACCCGCACCATATAATGCATAGTGCTTCACACAAGCCATAATATTGGAATTAAGTGCATAAGCCTTATCTCCTGTTCCCTGATAACCATGAATCATCGCTTTTGCTATCTGTCCTCCGAGGTAAGGATCTTCACCACTTCCTTCCGAGAAACGTCCCCAACGAGGATCGCGGGAAATATCCACCATAGGGCTGAAAGTCCAGCTGATACCATCTGCACTGGCTTCAATCGCCGCAATACGTGCCGATTGCTCTATCGCTGCCATATTCCATGTAGCAGCGAGGCCTAGCGGTATAGGGAAGACTGTCTCGTATCCGTGAATAACATCCATCCCAAATATCAAAGGGATTTTGAGACGGCTTTCTTCTACGGCAATACGTTGTACATCCCTGATTTTTTCAACACCTTTTATATTAAACAACCCCCCGACTTCTCCTTTCTTGATCTTCTCGGCAATATTGCTGCTTTTTGCCTGTCCGGTAGTAATATCTCCGGAGCTTGGCAGATTGAGCTGTCCGATCTTTTCTTCCAGCGTCATTTTGCCCATCAAGTCATTTATAAACTTATCCATCTTAGGATCCTTAGTCTGTGCCTGTATGCAACCCACAACAGCCATACACGCCAGAAACACCTTTAATAGTTGTTTCGTCTTCATTTTCCTTAATATATTAATTATAACCTAAACCTTTACCTAAAAACTCTTATATATCAGGGCTTTGAAAACCCAGTTTGTTCAATCCGGCCTTTACTTCCGGGTCTGTCATAAACAGCGACCATAATAAGCCCGTCCTATAATTTTCGATCATCACAACAATCGGCCCCTGATCTATTGCTATATTCTGATTATCGTACCACTGTTCCGAGAGATTAAATGCATCCACAAATCCATAATCGGACCACAATTTATCCCCTAGCTTGTAGTAGAAAAAGTGTAAAGCCTTCATTGATTCCTCAGGTGTATACGGCATAGATGAAAGTGCGGCAGTAGGCGCAATTACCCCTTTATCATTCGTTGGGGAATGTGCACTATATCCATTATTCCCGTCACTGGCTGTAAGTCCCCAGCAATCTGCGCTATATCCGGCATATCCTTTCGGATTGGTAATACAATAAGTGTAATTTATCAGTGTATGATTCCTGTTCTGTGTCCAGTAATCCGTATATTGGTCTTTCAAGTTCTTAGGGTTAATACCTAAGAATGAATAATGACTGAAAAATAACGGCCCCCCATATTCAGTGCCTAAAGGCAGAAGATAACCGTAATACGATTTTCCTTCAGCAAAAGCACCGTTTCTGGTCCACCCCTGTTTATACACTTCTGCTGAGATAGGATGAGTAGGTGAAGAAGCAGCCAGAGCATATACTATCAGCGCCTCGTTCCAGCCTGTTATTTTCATATTCATCTGCCATCCATAATCAGGGCTCCAATGCCAGTAGAGGACATTCTCTCCCCCTTTTTGAAACCACGTCCATTCTATAGCTTCCCAAAGGCGGGTTATATCAGCCCTCAGCAATGTTTCCCCGGCATCATTCGACTTAAAATATTGTCTGGCGGTAAGTAATCCCTGAAACAAGAGGGCGGTTTCCACCAAATCGGCTCCATTATCATATTGGCTAAAAGGATATGTAGCACCTGTAGCACCATTGACCCAGTGTGCAAATGCCCCATGGTAACTTGTACATTGAGTATCTAAGAATGTTACAATCTTCTGAATACGGGATAATGCATCATTTTTAGATATGAATCCTCTTTCTGCCGCCGCTATCATAGCCATTATGCCAAATCCGGTTCCACCCGTGGTTACAACATCTCCGGATGTTGTCCTTTCTCTGGCCATGCCCGACACGGGATGTCCGAAGTCCCAGAAATACCTGAATGTCTGACTTTGTACTTTGTCTAACAGTTCTTCATCCGGTATACGCGGGAATTTATCTGCCATATCAATCGTTGTAGATATGGAATATGTTTTTCCTGTAAATAAGTCCGTTCCATCTATTGATTTCAGCCCGGGCCAAATAATCAAACTATATTTGGAATAGGCTTGTAAAGCATCGACCGGTTTCAGTTCAATATTTTTAAGACCATCATATACATATGAAAGTTTGATATCTTTTCCACCCTTATCTCTTAGCTTAATATTAGCCTCTATAGTCTTTTGATCTATCACCGCCGAAAAAGACAAGGTTACAGATAGATTTTGAGGATCAATATCGGCATAACTATCCTGATTCTTCAAGCCGTTAATTGTGATTTCGTTCAATCTAAAATCGACAAGACCTGAGTCTTTGTCATCGCCGCCACATGCCTGAAGAAATAAGCTAAAGATAAGTACATATATATATTTGGACATAAGTATATATTTTATTTAAAAGAAAGATAAAATTCTCTGCCTGATTCAAAATATCAGGCAGAGAATTTATTTACAAATTATTCAGCGCTGCTGGCGTTTATTATATCTATAATTTCAGTTGCTGTTAAAGCTCTATTATAGATGCGTAATTCATCTATCAAACTGTTATCGGAAAGATGTCCCCACTCTGTAAACCGGGGTGCACCGGACCCTATAGATAAAATATCACAACCGGCCCAACTTATTTCGGTCAGAGCATTCGTAGCCACCAGTTCACCGTCGATATAGAAATTGGCTGCCCCTTGAGCCAGGGTCAACGTAATATATTTCCATCCTGCCGTTGCCGGATCAAGATCGGCTTTGGTGCCTCCATCGAGCCATCCGTCGGCAGTTCCATTACCGACATTTGCTTTGATGCGCTGCATGGTGCCGGCACTCTCACGGAAGATCCTGAATCCGGATGTCCTGTTATTCTGGGCACCAGCGGCTGCACCTTCCGTTGCAGGACCTATTACAACAATACCTCCACGATCAGGCACTCCGTTTACTTTATACCAGAATCCAACCGAAAGGTTTGAGCCTAAAGTTGATACTAAATCGGACAATCGGAATGTCAAATAGCTATCTGTAGCTCCTGCATATGCTTTACCGAGCTTGCCTTCTGTAAATGTAGGATTCCCTACTTTTGTTGCAATAGCATCGCTTTGAGCGTCTACATAATTATCTTCAAATGCCATATAAAATATTTGTCCGTCTTCACTGACCGGCGGTTTAGGCGGCTCCTCAGGATAATTAAATGCAGGGTCTTGTTCCAAATCCTGAAAACAGGACTGAGCAGTAAACAATATTAATGTAACCGCCAATATTGCATATATATATTTTCTCATTTTCATAGTCGTCAATTATTAATAATTTGGATTCTGGATTAAAACCCCGTTAGATTTATCTATCTCAGCCTGAGGTAATGGAAATAATGCATGTCTCTCCTGATAACCAGTCTTACCTGCGGCATGCAATACTTGTGCTGCAACACCCCAACGTACCAAGTCATAGAAACGGTCCCATTCCACTGCAAGTTCTACTCGTCTTTCGTGACGGATGGCATTTCTCAACAGATTTTGATCGGTAGTGGTCACTTTAGGAAGAACAGAAGTATTGCCTCCTCTGGCGCGGTTTCTAACTGCTTCCAGATAGTCCTGAGCTTCGGTTGTTTGTCCCAACTCATTTGCAGCTTCGGCAGCGATAAGATACATCTCCGATAAACGAATGATGCGTATGTTCATCCAAAATCCGTGTTTGCTGAACTCTCTTCGTTTAGCCGGATCTGTGTACACTTTCTTATTGTAATACCTGTTCATTACTTCCTGAGCAACCGGTTTTTCACCATATGGCTGATTAGCCGGAATAGACGCAGGATCTTCTCCCGGTTTCAAAAAATACAACAATGTTTCATCTTTTCGAGGATCACCGGCTTCGAATGCATTTGCCAATATCGTTGTAGGGCAATTCCAACCCCAACCTAAATCCCAGTCTCCGGCTCCTCTTACTCCCTGAACTTCGGCATACTGACTACCGATATCTGTACTTGCGGGCAAAGCTGCCGTGGAAGTACACTGCAATTCGAAGATAGATTCACTACTGTTTTCTCCACTTTCCCTGAATATCTGGTTAAATGGCGTATTCAGATTATATAGGCCTGAATTAATTACATCCGTAGATGCAGTCAGCATATTTGCCCAATCATTACGCATCATGTACGTCTTTGCATGCAAGGCCCTTGCTGCACCCCATGTTACACGGCCAAGATATTTACTTTCCCATTGTGGAGGCAATAAACTTTCGGCAGTGGTAAGATCTGCATCGATCAATTTATATATATCAGCTGCGCTTGATTTCGGAACATTCGTTTCAGCCGCGTCATTAATTTTGAAATCAATAAGAGGAACTTCTCCAAAAGCCCTTACTAAATTGAAGTACAAAAATGCACGGAAAAAATGAGCTTCGCCTTTACACAACAAATCAGATTCTGTCAAAACCGTTCCGGCAGCTTCCGCATCTTTCATGTCAGACAAAATAGTATTAGCTGTATGAATCAGAGCATAATTATTTGTATAATAACTAGCCAAATTCCCATCCGAAGCATTATAATTAAAATTATCATACATAGAAAGTACATCCGACCCATCAGACAGGGTACTACCCTTTTCTACATCTTCGCTCCTTATGCTATGCACCGCTAATGCAGGAATACCACCTGTTATACCCCAGCCCTTGACCCGGGCATATAATGAAAAGACATCAGTTTGGTAGGATCCACCCGGGTTATCCCCATCAACCCATTGGCCCTGAGGCTTCTGATCTAAAAGATCACTACAACCAGTTTGTGTCACAGCCAATAAACAGATGGCACAAACACTTATTAGCTTAATTATATTTTTTTTCATAATAGTCTGTTTGTTCGATGATTAAAATGTTATATTTACTCCGAATGTATAAACAGCCGGCATAGGATATGTTCCTGTATCAATACCTGATTTGACAGCAGAACCTCCAATTTCCGGAGTATATCCGCTATTTTTACTCCATGTCTTCAGATTCTCAACATTACCATATATGCGCAATGATTTCATATAGATTTTCTTCAACAACGACGGACTAAATGTATAGCCTAACTGAATATTTCTGATACGGAAGAAACTGGCATCTTCTATAAAATAGCTGGAGTAAGCCCTGTTTACCGCCCTACTAGGATCGAGGATAGGCTCCCAGTTAGATGTTCCTTCTCCATTCCAACGCCCCATACGGGATGTAAGATAGTTGAACTGGGCAAATGAGGAAGCATCCCAATCACGGTATATCTCATTCCCATAAACACCCATCATGTCTATTCCCATATCGAAGCCTTTATAACTCAAATTAAGATTAAATCCATATGTAAAATCAGGGGTTGGTTTACCTATTTTTGTCCTGTCATCCTGATCTATTTTCCCATCACCGTTTACATCTTTAAATTTCAGGTCTCCTGGCTTAACAGTATATACTGTATTAGGTACAGACTGTTTAATATCTTCATTATTCTGGTAAACACCCTCTACCTTATATCCGTAAAAATAGCCGACAGGCTGGCCTGCAACAGTCCTTGCCACTCCTTCATAAATAGCATCTCCTTCATCGCGTCCCAATTTTATTACTTTATTGTTAACTGTCGTTAAATTTGCTCCAATTGAATAACTAAAGTCCGAATTACCTATTTTATCATTCCATGAAGCAGACAACTCTACTCCTTTATTCTCTATATCTCCTAAATTTTCCAAAGAGTTGAAAGCACCGCCACGAGAATCGAGCATTACAATAATATCTTTTGTCTTTTTGCTATAATATACAGGCTCAATCCTCAGTCTCTGATTCAACATATTCATCTCAAAGCCTGCTTCCCATGCATATGTTTTCTCCCATTTCAGATTCCCTGTATAATATATCTTGGCATAACCGGGTATAATCTCTTCATTTGGTCCGAATACTGCACTACCAGTAGGTGTTAATCCCGGATAAGAAGGATAATAGTTATTTACATTAACACCTGTGTTTTCAGTACCCAAGACTCCCCAGGAACCTTTAAGTTTAAGATAATCAATTACATTCTGATCTGCCATAAATGCCTCCTCAGATAATACCCAACCGGCACCGAAAGAAAAGAAGTTATCCCAAGTGTTACCCACTCCTCTGAATACTGATGAACCATCGCGACGGTAAGATGCATTAAATAAGTAGCGGTTATCATAGTTGTATAATCCCCTTAACAGGTAGGACATTGTAAACCTCCTCCACTGTTTGATGTCATCTCCGGTCTGATTTCTCGCACCATCTACACCTAATGAAGTCAGCCACCATTTATCGTGATCATTATTAGGTACAGAAAAGTATATTTTATCTATGAGTTCACTTCTTTCACCATTCAGTAAAGAGAATTCACGGTAATTGGTGGTCAGACCAGCCATAGCCGTAAGCGAATGTTTCTCGTTGAAAGTATTCTGGTAAGTCAATATATGGTCTGCCTGAGCTGTATATTCAGTCGATTTCAGCTGTGTGATTATTTGTCTGTTCTGTACGTTTTCTTTCCCTGGAATCTCTGGATTGTACTGGTACACTACCGGAGAAAACGATCTGGCTTCATTCACCGAATAGTCCAGGGAGAGAGTTGTCTTAAATGTGAAGTTCTTCAGGAAATTCACTTCTCCATAAATATTTCCGGCAACCCTGTGGTTGACTCCCAAATTATGATTGCCACGAATATCTGTTTCAACTAATGGATTCCAAAGCTGTGCCCTTTGAAAATCAGGCATCGTGTGCAATAAAGTCTCACTTTTTCCTGTAACCGGATCTGTATATTCCGCATACATAGGAGCAATCGGAGCTGCTCTTACGATAGAAGCAACCTGTTTGGCATCAGGAGTTTTATTTTTAGCACCATTAACCTGAAACCCAAATTTCAAAAAGTCTGTAACCTTGTAATCACTACTAAGATTAATTGTAATTTTTGAGAATTTTTCAGTTTTTATAGATCCTTCTTCGGATGTATATCCAAGGCCTAAATAGAACTTGCTCTTTTCACTTGAACCGGTAATACTTACATTATTATTCGTAATAAATCCTGTCTGGAACATTTCGTCCTGCCAGTTTGTATCTGCACCCCAATTCGTATAATCATACGGAGTTGCCCCTTGATTTACACGTTGTTCATTGTATAATTCTTTGAACTGAGCGGCATTCGTTATATCTACCCTGTCGTAAATATGCTTTAATCCAAAAGAAGAGTTTATATTTACTATGGTTTGTCCCTCTTTTGCCCGCTTAGTTGTAATGATAATAACACCATTGGCCCCGCGAACACCAAAAATAGCAAGAGAGGACGGGTCTTTTAATATTTCCATAGATTCTATATCCGCCGGATTTATATAATTGATGTTATCGGAGAATAATCCGTCAACAATATAGAGAGGCTTGTATCCATTGATAGAGTTCGTACCACGGATACGAATCTCCGGATCTTGTCCGGCACGTCCTGTATTCACTACCTGGACACCGGCCACTTTACCTTGCAAACTAGCCAATGGATTGGCAGACGGCCTGTTTGCGATTTCATCAGCCTTGATACTTACAATAGAACCTGTCAGATCTCGTTTTTTAGCTGTGCCGTAACCAATTACTACAGTTTCAGCGAGTAATTGGGCATCATCTTCCAGCGTTATATTTATCGTAGACTGAGAACTTACTGTAACCAATTGCGTTTTCATCCCCACATAAGAGAATTCCAAGACATCGCCTGATTTGGCAGCCAGGGAATATGTACCATCAATATCTGTAACAGTACCAGTGGAGGTTCCCTGTATCTTAATGCTCACGCCAATCAGAGGCTCACCCGAGGCATCTGCCACCTTACCGGTAATAGTCTTTGTCTGAGCATAAATACTTACAGTACTCACCAGTAAAAGGCAAGCAAGGAACATAAAACCCCTCATAAAGAAAGAGTCCGTTCCTAATGTAATAAATGTTCTTTTAGGTTTACTTTTCATAGTTTTACTTTTTATTTAAACACACATTATCAAACAAAAATCTACTATGAACGACTAAAAAAGAAATGGTAATTATTCTTAGGATATTTTTAAGGCATTATTTCCAGTTGCGAATGAGATACTAGATTACCATATCGTATCTGGGTCGTGATATTAGATTTTATGCCAAATGTAGATAATCTGACAAAAGTGTTTCGAAAAGTTAATACATCGTAATTACATACTTCGACTTTTTAACAGTACCACGACCTCATTATTACCTCTCAAAATAAAATAAAACATTGATTAAAAAATGATTACAATAGTCAATCTATCTCAAGAAAAAATTCATTTAAGTTCTGCGAAGGCTGAATATTTAACTTTTTCCGTAGTCTGTAGCGGCTGTTTTCTACGGCTCTTATCGAAAGATTCATCAACGAAGCTATTTCTTTTGTCTCCAAATTTAGCTTGAGACAGGCGCAAAGCCGGAGGTCATTGTTCGTCAATTGAGGATATAAGGTCTTCATTTTTTTAAAGAATCCGGTATGTTTCTCTTCAAATTTGATAAGGAACATTTTCCAGTCATCTTCAGAGTTCATGTTATTATTGAGGAGAGAATTTATTTTGTGATATAAAGGCAATAAAGCATTCATCTTATTCTTCGAGTAGAAATCGTCTACAATATCCTTAATTCTCAGAATCAGTTCATTCTTCTGTATAATAAATGAGGTCTGTGTTAGTAACTCCGCACTTTTTTGTTCCACTTCCTGTTGAAGTTCCCCTGCCAATATCCTTAAACGTCTTGTTTCACGATGTCTGATTTTCTGTAAGTGGAGATTTCGATACCGGCGAAGGATGAGTAACCATGTAATATATAATATTCCCACTATCATTAATACATAAAACATATAAGCCCAGATAGTCTGATACCAGGGCGACAGGATTTCGAATTCGTATGATACCGGTTCAGAATAATTTCCTAAGTTATCTATTGTGCGTATCATAAACTTATATTTTCCCTGGGGAAGCCGGGCGTAAGAAACGCTATTTACTTTTTGGGGTAAAGACCAGTCTTTATCCACATTTTCCAACATATACTGAAACGATAGATTGGAAGCGAATGCATTATTGGATGAAAAACCAATTGTGACTGTATTAAAGGTATAAGAAACTTCTGCACTTTCTGTTAAATCCTTATATTCTGTACGACCGTCCATATTTACAGTCCGCATAAATTCAATATATGGAGCTAATAATTCTTTATAAAGATTTCCTTTTGCCTCTTTCGTCTTATTGTATAATAAAAAACCATTATCCAGACATATGAGGCTAGTAGTTTCATTTAGTATGGAAACATTTTCATATGCATTGACCAGAGACAAGTTCATCCCTAAATTATAATTCTCCGTTATAGCTATATCATAGCCATCATAGAAAAATTTATATATAGCAGCCTCTGTCAATGCCCAGAACTGATTTTCTCTTATCGGAATTACCTGCCTTATATTATGTACGGTACTGAAACATTCATTCAGCAAAGAACTTGACACAATCTTGTTTTCAATATCGTCATATGTATAAAATTGATTGTTCCCTAATAAGACAATACGTCCCCCGACTTTAAATATTTTCAGTTTATAAGGAAGGCCATCTTTATTATTACCTCCATAGTATGAAAAAGACCTGAAACCCGAAAAATCATCTTCCAGTTTACAACGATACACTCCCCTATTGAAATGTTCGAGCCATATATTCCCTAAATGATCAAACTCCGCATTTATGATTGGTTCGGATATCTGGCCGGGAGTGTAAACCCGGCCTGTCTTCTTATCTACTATCCTTATGGAACTATATGTAGAGAGTATCAACAGATCGTGGTCTCTTATTTTAGCTTCGGACAAGTTATATATACCTGTACCTATAGCAAATGCATCGGTAACCGATAGGTTTTTATGAATTTCCTTCAAACCTTTGTTATGGCAACAATATAGAACACCATCAACAACTTTGAGGGCCCATACCTGTCCCTGTGTTCCATCTATCAGTTTCATATCGGAGAGAGCATTCGGTTTATTCAGCCCCTCTTTCGTAATGTAAAATACACCCTGATTGGTTCCAATGAATAGCTTATTGTCCCAAAGGACGCCACAATATACAGCTCCGGTATTTCCACCCGGATCGGTATAACAGCTCATATTTTCAATGTATTGAATATATGCTATTCCACGATCCAGTGCAGCCCAGATATTACCCAGATTATCTTCATACAAAGAAAGCACCGTATTATTCTGGAGTGTACTTTCAGAAGATATATGGTCTATAATCCGGCCATTATTATCAACTTCGTAGATTCCATCCAAAATAGTACCCAGATAGTATGACCCTTTCGAAGACAATACACCACAGCTGAGCTCCTTCAGGTTCATTATACCCGAAAGTACAGGGCTCCACTCCTTAAAAGTCTTTCCATCATAAATATAAATACCTTTAGATGTGGTACCTATCAAATATTGATCTTCTTTATAAGGAAGAATTACCCGGACATCCGTACCCTGAAAGACCTCACTTCCTTCTATTTCTTCCAGTTTATCTCCTTTAAGGCGAAAAAGCGGCCCCAGCATCTGCTGTACAAGAAATTCATCCCGGACTTTAGACAGAAACAAGAAACCCTTCTCGGACGGTATCCGTTTTACTGTCTTATAATCGTAAACATAAATAGAGCTAAACGACTGGAAATAGACACAATCGCTCGCAATCCAGATTTTCCAGAAATCATCATTCTTAAAGAGTGCCTTATCCAGACTATCACTCAGGGAAGTGTAAACAAGCTTTCCCGAAATATCTCTGTCCCACCGGCCAAATTCTTCGTAACTCCCTGTAAATACGGTTTTGTGCGACAATACTGCAACAGACCGGGCGATCAATGAATTCGGTATCCGGTTAAGGTTCCATTCTATTCCATCAAATTCGAGTAGTCCTATATCATTTCCAAAATACATAGTACCTCTTTCATCTTGTCCTATCGACCAGTTTTTGTTATCAGCCTGATATTTTTCCCTATACAAGTTTATAATATGCGGCTTATTGGAAAAAGCAGAGACGGTAGTTAGCAGCAGTATGATTAAGATAATATGTCCGGATAATCGCTTCATAAGATCTACAGTTTTAGGAAGGGTTCTATTTCGACATTCAAAAATAGCATAATTTTATTAAAATAACATCTCTAAGTCTTCTTGGTTCATCCGATGCTAACAGAACGAAGGCATCCGTTGATAATAGCGGATGCCTTTCATATATACAAATTATAAAAAAGAGTCTATCGTTCCCATTGCTGCAACTCGCTCACAGCAAGCTGATAATCCCTTTCCGTTTCGTAATACTTATCAATCGTTTCATAATATACCGAAAGTTCCAGCAGATAATTTATGAGAGACAACTGGCCTTTTTCCAATGCCTTTTTCAACAAATCGCGATTGTTCGTAACCTTCAGTGTCTCCTGATATTCATTCAGCAATACAGAAAGTTTAGAAGCTTTATCATATTGATTCTTTAATACATTCTGAAATTGGATTTTGGTATCAGCGTGCTGCATCTGCAAAGCTACAGTTTGCGCTTTCTGGTGTTTTACGGTATTCTTTCCTTCCCACAAAGGAATGGAAACTCCTACTGTAAAACCTTGCAATGTAGTACCGAGAATACGTTCGCTTGTGTAGCCGGCTGTAATTTTCGGCAGATTCAGTGCGCGGGTCAGTTGCTCCTGTTTTTTACTCAACTTAATCTCCTGTTCAGCCAGACGCAACGAGGGATTGTTTTCTTTTACCCTTTCGAACCATTCTGTAAAATTAAGCGGAAAAAGGTAGTCCGGATAATTACCGGACGAATATGCAAGTGGCTCCCCGCCGTTCAACCGTTGTAATTCGGCTTTCAGCGTATTTATTTCAACCATGTTTATCTGATACAGCTTTTCTGTATTGAGTAAATCCAGTTTGGTTTTATTCCTCTCCAGAATATCGATATCTCCCTGGTTGAAACGTTTCTGGTAAGCATCAGACAATTCCCTGGCAGACTCCAGACGTTGAGCTAGTTGTCCATTCAACTTTGTCCGGTAGGTAAGTTCCACACACAAAGCCCGTGCCTGCTGCATAATTTCCCTGCGTTGTTGCTCATAGGTCAAATCGACCTGCTTATTCTTACCTGCCGCTAATTGAGATTTATAACGGTAAGCAGTAGGAAAATCGAAAGACTGCGTTACATTCAGATCCGTACGGTTGCCTTCTCCGGCAGGACTCCCCCAAAGATAACCGAACTCAACCTCAGGATTAGCCATATTTATCCCGGTCTTGTTGCCGATCTTATCGGCATTGGCTTGCTCCCGGTACGCCTTCAGTGTTGTATTGTTCGCTTCTATGCTTCCCAACACCTTACTGAATGTATCCTGTGCCTCAACACGAACAACAGACAGCAGCGATAATAAAAGTATATATATTACTGTTCTCATAATTTGATTCTTTTTTGTCAAACGACCTCTTGTTTTACCTCCTTACGGTTTTTCAGCATCCTGTAGATAATAGGTACGACATACATATTCAATAAAGTGGATGTCAGCAATCCCCCGAGTATAACTTTTGCCATAGGACTTTGTATCTCATTCCCCGGAAGGTCTCCCTGAATAGCCAATGGAATAAGGGCTAACCCCGAACACAAAGCAGTCATCAAAATAGGATTCAGACGATCGAGAGATCCTTGCAGGATACTCTTATTCACAGAATATCCGTGATTACCCAAATCATTATAATGCGCCATTAGCAGAATGCCATTTCGGGTAGCAATTCCGAACAGGGCTATAAATCCGATAATAGCAGGAATACTGATTTCTCCCGAAGTGAACAAAATAGCATATACTCCCCCGATAAGGGCCAACGGAAGATTTAGAAGTATTACAGCCGATTGAGTGATATTCCGGAACTGATTGAACAACAATAAGAATATAATCATAATAGCAAAGACAGATACAATAAGCAATATCCTCGATGCAGCCTGCTCACTCTCGAACTGTCCGCCGTACTCGATATGATAACCCTCCGGCAATGTAATATCCCCGTCGACCTTTTCCCTGATATCATTAACTACACTGCGCAAATCGCGATCGGCAACATTGGCGGAAACAACAATCTTGCGCTGTGCATTTTCACGGTTTACCGTATTGGGGCCTGTGGATGAAGTTACCACCGCGACATATTCGAAAGGTATTTTCTTATCGCCGGCATCTATCATCAGGTTCCGTATTTTGTCCGCCTGATCTTTATAATCGTCCGATGCTTTCAATGTGAGGTCAAAACTTTTACCATCCCTGTAAACTTGCGATACAACTTCCCCGGACAACATGACTGTTACAAAATCGGAGAATTGCGGCAATGTAATTCCGTATTTTGCCAGCATCTCACGCTTTGGAGTTATCTTCAATTGCGGACGCTCTACCTGTTGTTCTACATTCAGGTCGGCAACACCCTCGATACTTTCTATCGAAGATTTGATTTCATTACCTAACGAATACAACTTATTCAGGTCCGTACCAAACAATTTAATCGCAATATTGGCTTTTGTACCCGAAAGCATATGATCGATACGGTGCGATATAGGTTGCCCGATTTCGACACTGATACCGGGAATAGCGTTCAGCTTTTCGCGAAGCTCGGCTATCATCTCATCCTGTGAGCGGTCTTTGAGTATAAACGGGGCTTCTATCTCCGATGTATTTACGCCGAATGAATGTTCGTCAAGCTCTGCCCGGCCTGTCTTACGGCCTACTGTCTGTATCTCAGGGATACTAAGGATAGCCTGTTCGGCCATAGTTCCTATTTTATCCGATTCTTCCAGCGATATACCGGGTAAGGTATTTATCGTAACCGTAAATGAACCTTCATTGAACGGAGGTAAAAAGTTACGTCCGAATGTAAAGAATATGATAATAGCGGACACTAACAATACTCCTGTCACTCCCAATACAATTTTCTGTTTTTCTAATGCCCAGTGCAGGCTCTTTTCATAAACAGCTTTTAATTTAACCACAAAGAGAGATTCTTTCTCTTCCTTATTCTTCTTATTCTTACCCAGCAGATAACTACATAATACGGGAGTCACTGTAAGAGCGACAACCGTAGAGGCAAACAATGCTACAATAAAGGCAATACCCAGTGGAACAAGCATCCGCCCTTCCATCCCGCTAAGGAAAAACAACGGGATAAAACTGGTAACAATAATCAGTGTAGAATTCAATATCGGCATGCGTACTTCCTTCGAAGCCTCGAAAACGACAGTCAGCACGGAGTGTTGTTCTTCATTTGGCTTTTGCCTGTTTTCGCGCAAGCGTTTGAATACATTTTCCACATCAATAATAGCATCGTCTACCAGAGAGCCGATTGCAATAGCCATCCCTCCCAGGCTCATCGTATTAATCGTCAGCCCCATCAGTTTCAGAGCAAGGATCGAAGTGAGCAACGACAAAGGCAGAGCCATCAGGGAGATAAATGTAGTACGCCCGTTCATCAGGAATATAAACAAAACAATAACTACAAATATCGCTCCTTCATACAGCGATTTCTGTACATTATTTATCGAGTTGTTTATAAATCGTTCCTGACGAAATATATCTGTGGATATTTTTATATCGGAAGGAATATTCTTCTGTAATCCGGCAAGAGAAACATCCAGCTTTTCAGACAGTTCTATTGTATTGGTATTCGGTTGTTTGGTGACAGTTATCAATACGGCAGGTTTTGTCTTCTCCGAAGCTATCCCCAGTCTAGGAGTTTTTGCTCCTATCTTTATTTCGGCTACATCGCTGATAAGGATAGGACTTTCGCCTGTTTTTTTCACAACGGCCTTACCTAATTCCCCTATATCAGCGCTTTGCAGTACACCTCTTACGATATATTCATTCCCATATTCGTACAAGATGCCTCCGGACGCATTCTGATTCATATTGCGTGTCACCTGCAATACTTCATCGAGTGTTACACCATAGTGCTTCATACGCCCCGGATCGATGAGTATCTGATATTCTTCTATATCCCCGCCTATCACCGTAACCTGAGCAACACCACCGGTAGATAAAAGCCGTGGACGGATTGTCCAGTCAGCGATAGTCCGCAAGTCGAGCAATGAAGTAGAGTCGGAAGTAAGACCGATAATCATCACCTCCCCAAGAATTGAAGACTGAGGTCCCAAAGTAGGTTGGCCTATATTTTCGGGCAGGGCATCACCCAATGCGGCGAGTTTTTCGGTAACAATCTGACGGGCCTTATATATATCGGTACCCCAATCAAATTCGACCCAAACCACTGAAAACCCGGTAGTAGAGGACGACCGCACACGACGTACATCCGTAGCTCCGTTTACAGCCGTTTCTATAGGAAAAGAAACAAGGCGTTCCACTTCTTCGGGAGCCATACCGTTTGCTTCGGTCATTATCACCACCGTAGGCGCATTCAGATCAGGAAATACATCTATTTCCATATTCTTTGCGGTATAGAACCCGCCGATAAGCAGGAGCACCGCGCCAATCAACACCACAAGACGGTTGTTGAGAGAGAATTGTATTATTTTATTCAGCATAAATAAGTTACAAGTTGACGAGTTACAAGTTACAAGCAATAAGATGGTCTACTGCATGTATTTTTCTGTATCTACTGGTTAATTTGTCCATCATGTGCATATTTGCTAATTTTCACATTGGCATATTGACACATTAATAATTTAGTGTTCATGAGCATGAGGTATAGCCGCTGAAGCCGATGCCAGTTTAATATGATATGCACCTTTACTTACAACCTTATCTCCCGCCTTTAATCCCGAAAGTATTTCTACAAGATTCCCGTCATTTATCCCGATCCTGACTTCCTGCTTTTTGTAAGCATCAGGATGAGTCTGCAAATAGACGAAATAAACACCTTGTTCCTCTGTGAGAGAGGAAACCGGGATTGCCAGAACATTTTCCCTCGGCTGTCCCAGCAGATAAACTTCCACATAAGAGCCGGAAACAACCTGCCCTACATTGTCAAACTCAAAATTAGCCGGTAGATAATACTCCTGACTGTTTGTTGAACGGCCGTATGAGACAATGCGACCGTTCAGGTCTGAAAGACGGTAAACCGTATTGTCATACGAAGTTTTGAAGTTAGCGGATGTAATGCTTCCCAAATCTTTATAATAGCGCTCCGACACATCGGCCCGAAGTTGCAACTTCCTGTTCTGTGTCACAGTCACTAATGGTTGACCTACATCCACATATTGACCTTCGGATACCAGTTTACTTTTTACAAACCCGCTGATAGGAGCAGAAATACTGATGCCTCTTGCTGTCAAACGCTGACCTATGGCCTGATATGATACTTTTGCATTCTCATAATTCAGCTTTATCTCGTTGTATTCTTTTTGTGAAATCAGTTTATCCCCGATCAGGGATTCTGCGCGTTGGTACTCGCGTTGAGCTATATCATACGCTGTTTTCGCTTTTATGGAAGGGTCTCCATCAACAAGGTTTTTCGAAGAGATACTAACCAGAGACTCGCCTCCTTTTACGGATGCGCCCTCATTCAACGATGCTTTATTAAAAGATACAATGCCGCTCGAAGTAGCGGAAACAGTTACTTCATCGCCTTGTGCCGATAATATCTGCCCACTGGTCTTTATCACCTGATGAAACTTGTCAGGCTTTACGTTAAACACTTCCAAACCAGCCTGCCTGGCCTGTTCGGGTGTAAATAATATTTCATCACCATGAGCCGGTTCTTCTTTTCCATGATCGTGATCGCATTCTTCACCCCCGGTATGGTTGTGCTCAGCCTCTTGTTCATGGTCATGATTGCACTCCTCGCCTTCTGCATGATTATGCCCCTCTTGCGATTCGGATGTATGATTGTGTCCCGCGTGATCGTCTGTTTTAGGTTTGGAATTACAACTCCATAATATCGCCAACAGACAGGCGAAATAAATTATATATTTTTTCATTATTCTTATTTCTTAGATTTTCTGACATAACAAAGAGTGAGGGAATACCATCCTCTTCTCAATGACATAGATAAAGTTTCTTAAAGTATTAACCTAAAAAATAAGATACGGGAGGAGCTCGCAGACTTTTTACAGAGCCTACGAAAGGAGGAATATAGTTTTCTAAATACGGTTTCTGTTGTAATCGCTGTCCGAATTCGGGAGCTTCCAGATAAAGATCACTCAGTGGATTTATTGTAAACAATAAGGACAAGCAATTAGCGCAGGGAAGTATATCGTCATGAAGATCATTATTCTGGCGAAGAACAATTTCTTTCAGATCGCAGTCTTCTGAAGATGAATGATGGTGATGCTTGTCATGCTCGCAACAGCAGTCTCCTAAATCGTCATGATGTTCGGAACAATGATGTTGGTGAACGATTTCCTCCAGAGAGAAACAAACAGTACCATCATGATGGGAATGAGGTAAAACAGAATGCGCCAATAAGAATATATTGGCAAGCATCAATAACGTCAGAGTAATCAGTCGTTTTACCTTTTCCATATATGCAAAGATATGATTTTTTCTTAAAAAAACCTGATACTTATCCGCTTCATTAATCGGAAAATAGCATTAGGTTATGATCCCTTATGTAAAATTCTATTTTCTGGGCAGTAGCATCCTTTAGCAGTATGCGCTTATCCTTGTCTAAAAGATAAAGCGTAGGAATTGCTTTCAGGTCATAGACTTTCTTGTTCAATACCGTTTGATTCTTGTCATAACCGTTTACCCACGATGCAGGAATATCCTTCAGATGATTTTGCCAGATACTTAAATCTGCATCAGGATAAAAAGCCAATACTTTAAGCCCACCCGACTCGTGTATCTTATTTATAACGGGAGATTGTTTCAAATAAGCTATATTTTCGGCACAGGTATGACAATCGGGATTGTAGAACATCAACAAGGTATATCCTGTATCTAATCTGTGAAGTGTACCTGTTTTCCCTGAACTCAGGGTATAGGTGATATCGGCGGCTATCTGCCCGGGCCTGTTTTTTTCCATCATTTCCAGCTTGAACCTGACTTTCTCTTTCTCTACATCGCCTGTAACGGAATCGGCCAGTACATATTTAGCTACCGGAATATAGTACTCTTCATTACGCATAAAGGAATTAGGATCATACAGATACTTCTCGAAGTTATTTGTGAAGAAAAAATACATCTCCGGTGTTTTCTGATGCTCTGCCTTCTTCAATAAAGCGGCTATAGATTGTTCGGCAATATTCTTATCTGCTACAGGCAAAATCTGTACATAATTAGCAAGAGCCTGCTCGGTTATGTCAGGCAGATGAATATATGTTGTATCTGAAAAATCGAAATTATCCCAGTAATGGGTAATCAAAAAATTGGCTCTGTCCACAGGCGCGGTAAGTTCTTCCGGTACCTCCGGCAATTCCACAGCCGTTCTCTCCTCAACTTCCGTTTCCTGTGCAGATGCATTATTCTGCAATGGTTTGCTATTACTACAAGAATAAAAACCAAGTACGGCTATAACGGCTATTAGTATAAAGTATTTCATATCCTATATCAATTAAATATCTGCAAAGATAGCATTTTAACATTTGATATTAAATAAAGAAGAGCAGCAATAGTTTGGTGCTCTTCTTCTTTTTATATAGACGATGTATCAATCTTCCTCTTTCTGACTTGCCTCGTACTCTTTCAATAGCTTGTCCTGAACATCGGACGGCACAAGTTCATAACTTGCAAACTTCATTGTAAACGAAGCACGGCCTCCGGTAAGTGAGCTAAGTGAAATAGAATAGTTAGCCATTTCTTTCAATGGTACCTTGGCATTCAGAATCTCTATACCCCTGTCGCTTTCCATTCCCATAATCATGGCGCGGCGGTTCTGGAGGTCTCCCATCACATCCCCCATCCTATCCGATGGAACGGATACTGTCACATCATAAATAGGTTCAAGGATTTTCGGCCCCGCGTTCTTAAATGCTTCGCTAAACGCATTACGTCCCGCAAGCATAAATGAGATTTCATTGGAGTCTACCGGATGCATCTTTCCATCATAAACAACCACTCGAACATCACGTGCATATGAGCCGGTAAGAGGTCCCTGTTCCAAACGCGACATCACCCCTTTCAATATAGCCGGTAGGAAGCGTGCATCGATAGCACCTCCGACAATACTGCTGACAAAGACAAGCTTGCCACCCCAATCAAGATCGTAAGTCTGCACATCCCGTGACTGCACCTTAAATTCCTGGCCGTTAAACTTATACGTTTCCGGCAATGGCATACCGTCCACATATGGTTCTACTATCAAATGTACCTCTCCGAACTGCCCGGCACCACCCGACTGCTTCTTGTGGCGGTAATCCGCTCGTGCAGACTTTGTTATGGTCTCACGATACGGAATCTTAGGTTCGGAATAAACAATGCCTATCTTATCGTTATTCTCTATTCTCCATTTCAATGTTTTCAGGTGGAACTCCCCTTGTCCGGATACGATAAGCTGTTTCAGTTCCTTCGAATTTTCAATCATCCATGTAGGGTCTTCCTCATGCATACGCAGCAACACCTCGTTCATCTTCTCCGTATCCTTCTCATTCTCAGCCTTTATAGCACGGCGATATTTAGGGTCCGGATATTTTATGAAATTAAATTTATTATCAGTACCTTTTGCATTTAAAGTATTTCCGGTACGTACATCTTTGAGCTTCACAGCTGCTCCGATATCTCCAGCTACCAACTCCTCTATTTTTGTGCGTTGTTGTCCGGCAGGGCAGAAAATCTGACCGATACGTTCTTTCGAACCTCTGTCGGCATTTATCAGGTCGTCCCCTTCATGCACTTTACCACTCATTACCTTGAAGTAAGAAACTTCTCCTACATGCGGCTCAACCATTGTCTTAAAAAAGAACAGGCTGGTCGGCGCGTCCGAATCCGGCTTCACTTCCACCCCTTCGGTATTCACAGGCGCAGGCTGGTCGCGAACGTAAGGAACCACATTGCCAAGGAATTCCATTGTACGGCGCACACACATATCTTTTTCGGCAGATACGCAGAAGACCGGGAACAAATCCCTGTTTACCAACCCCCAACGGATACCCATACGCATCTCGTCCTCGGTCAGTGTCCCTTGCTCAAAGAATTTCTCCATCAGGGACTCTTCGTTTTCGGCAGCTGCCTCTATCAGTTTTTGCTGCAATTCGGTTGCCTTTTCCAATTCTTCGGCAGGTATATCGAGAACCTCTGGAACACCACCTTCGGGCTTCCATCGGAACATTTTAAATTTCAAGACATCGACAACAGCATTAAAACCCTCTCCGCAATTGATCGGATATTGTATCAACACTGCCTTTTCACCATAATCGGCTTTAAGCTGAGAAACCACATTGTCAAAATCAGCCTTTACATGGTCTAATTGGTTGACAATAAAAATCACTGGCTTCTTTAATTTTTGAGTATATCTCAATTGATTTATGGTACCTACTTCCATACCATACTGGGCATTCAGCACCATCAGTGCTGTATCTGTCACATTTAACGAGGTAACGACATTTCCGACAAAATCATCTGATCCCGGACAATCAATAAAGTTAAGTTTTCTATTCATCCATTCCACAGAGAAAATGCTGGAAAAAACGGAATATCCGTATTCTTTTTCCACGGGGAAATAGTCCGAGACAGTATTTCCGTCCTTAACACTTCCTCTGCGTTTTATGACACCCGCTTCGTAGAGCATGGCTTCGGCGAGAGTGGTTTTGCCCGCTCCCGAACTACCAAGAATAGCTATGTTCTTGATTTCTTGTGTTTGGTAAGTTCTCATGGCTAAAAATGTTTTACATGGTTAATATTATTATACCTTTTACCAAAATAGCCTCATTTTGAGGCGACATTTCCAAAATTAGTGAAATGTTTTGAGGAAATTATCATTTTTAGTATGCTAAATAAGCTAACATGTTAAAAAATATCTATTCTTCATCCGGTTTTCATGCCCATGGTTACTATTATCCAAGATAAAAAGATGAAAATCAATATAAATAACTACTTTTCGAGGCGATTTTATCCACTTAAAAGGTAACAAAGGTTACACTTTTTCAGGCATCAGTCAATAGTTATCAGTTAACAATTTGTATCTCGTACCTCGTCTACTCGTACCTCTTTACTTACTACTTAAAACTCATTACTTGTCAAAAAGTAACAAAGGTAACAGCTTTTTCAGCTTTTAGCTGATAGCTATTAGCCGTTAGCCGAAGCTATCGCACAAGAGACTTTACAGTTATCAGTCAACGACTCGTAAGATATAAAAACTTTGCGTCTCTGCGTCTTTGCGTGAAACAAAATAAAGTATCTTGTAACCCGTAACTGTTAAAAGGTAACACTCGTTTCAGTCAACAGTCATCAGTCAACAGTCATCAGTCAACAGTCATCAGTTAACAATATACTCTCGCAAAGACGCAAAAGGTAACAAAGGTAACACTATTTACAGTGAACAGTTAGCAGTCATCAGTTAACAACTTGTATCTCGTATCTTGTATCTTGTATCTTGTCTACTCGTATCTCATATAACTTTCAACTTACTACTTATCCCAATACTTCAAAGAGCTATCGGCTAACAGCTAAAGGCTACCAACTCCAACTATATAGATAAAATTTTTCTCACGAATCACCCTCTATAAAGCATTATTTGCCGGAAGACACAGAAAAGATAGTTATCATTAGTCAGAATAATTAAAAATATTTTTTTAAATAATTATTTAATCATTTGATTAAATTGAAAATTCAATATACATTTGCATCATAACAATAATAATTTACTTATGGAAAAAGATATATCGACAGAAGAAAAAATAAAGGAAGCTGCCCGCAAAGTATTTCAGGAAAAGGGATACGGACAAGCTCGCACACGTGACATAGCTGACGAAGCCGGTATAAACCTGGCATTACTCAATTATTATTTCCGCAGCAAAGAGAAACTCTTTGATATAATAATGGAGGAAAGCATGCAGCAAATGTTCGGATTGATAGTTGGTGTTGTCAATGATGAAAGTACCGGGCTATCCAAAAAAATTGATTTAATTGTAAATCGCTACATGGATTCTCTTTTAGAGAACCCGAACCTGCCATTATTTGTATTAAGTGAGATACAGGCCAATCCAAAGAAACTAATGGAAAAGATCGGAATTTCCGAGAATCTCATAAAAAACAACTATCTCTATAAGCAGATGCAGGAACAGATGGATAAAAAAGGAATAGAAAGAATAGTTCCTCTTCAAATCTTTATTAACATCGTTTCAATGACAGTGTTCCCTATTGTAGGCAAGCCTTTATTGATAAGCATACATAGCCCAATGACAGAAGATGACTATAACAATTTCATCAATGACCGTCGCAAGCTAATTCCACAATGGATAAAAATGATGTTGAAAATAGACGAATAACCGCTGGAATTATGAAAAAATACCTGTTACTTTTTTTGTTTTCAATCCCATTCCCGGCTTTCTCCCAGGCAACTCTCCAGCTTGAGGTTTGTCATCAGAAAGCAAAAGCGAATTATCCGCTTATCAGACGGTACGAGCTGATAGAAAAATCGAAAGAGTATAATCTATCGAATGCAGGGAAGGGATATCTGCCCCAGTTCTCTTTGTCGGCAAAAGCATCTTATCAGTCGGAAGTGACCAAAATACCAATTTCTGTTCCGGGGATAGACATCAAAGGGCTAAGTAAAGATCAGTATTCGGCAACGATAGATATTACCCAGACTATCTGGGACGGAGGAGTAATCGGCTCAAAAAAAAATATAACCAATGCAAATGCCGATGTGGAGAAAAAGCAATTGGATGTAGACCTCTATACAATAAACGACAGGGTCAATCAATTGTATTTCGGCATTTTATTACTCGATGCCAAACTGACGCAAAATGACCTGTTGCAGGAAGAATTGCTGCGTAATTACAATCTGATTTCGAGCTATATTCAAAATGGAGTAGCCAATCAGGCCGATCTGGATGCTATTAAAGTAGAGCAGTTGAAAACCGCACAAAACAAAACGCAATTGCTATCTAACAGAAGATCTTATCTGGACATGCTCGCCTTGTTAATAGGTGAGAGTCTGGATAAAAGTACGATATTGCAAAAGCCGGAAAGGGAAGACCTCATAAATTCATCACAAGTAAATCGCCCCGAACTGGAACTTTTCGACGCACAGCTCAACAGTCTTGAAATACAAAAAAAATCAATCAAAACAGGCTATATGCCAAAGCTGGGTTTATTCCTCACGGGTGGTTATGGAAAACCGGGATTGAATATGCTGGATAATGATTTCTCACCTTATTATATCGGGGGAGTCCGTTTGTCATGGAACTTTGGGAGCCTTTACACTCAAAAAAACGATAAAAAGCTGATAGAGATTAATCAGGATAATCTACTTACACAGCGTGAGACTTTTCTTTTCAATACAAGCTTGGAAACCACTCAGGAACAACAGGAGATAGAAAAGAACCGGGATTTATTGAAGTATGATGATGAAATAATCTCGCTCCGCAACAATGTAAAACGGGCAGCAGAGGCAAAAGTTGCTAACGGAACACTGACTGTAACCGACCTGATGCGCGAAATAAACAATGAAGATCTGGCTAAGCAGGACAAAATACAACACGAAATAGAACTGCTATTATCTATATATAATCTGAAATATACAACAAATAACTAGTTATATGAATACAATAAAAAATATACTTTTCTTGTGTTTTGCTATCCTTTTATCAGCTTGTGATAGGGGTAAGGGCGATTATGATGCATCGGGCGTATTTGAAACAACCGAGGTAATTGTCTCCGCCGAAGCGAACGGAAAGATAATGCAATTTGATATTGAAGAAGGTCAACTCCTCGATGCAGGAAGGGAAATAGGTTATATAGATACCGTACAGCTATATCTGAAAAAGATGCAGCTACAAGCGAATATGAAATCGGTGAAAACCCGCTATACCGATGTCCCGCGCCAGATAGCAGCCACAAAGCAACAAATAGCTACCCAGAGAAATGAACTCAAACGTTTCGAGAATCTGGTAAAGTCCAATGCGGCCAATCAGAAGCAAGTAGATGACATCAATGCTCAGATACTGGTATTGGAAAGGCAGCTGGCTGCACAAACCGAGACATTGGAAAACTCTAACAGAGGAGTATCCGAAGAAAGTACAGGGCTGGACATACAGGTTGCCCAATTGAACGACCAATTGCAAAAATCGATTATTACAAGCCCGATAAGAGGAACCGTACTATCTAAATATGCGGAACAGGGAGAACTGGCAACTCAGGGCAGGGCACTATTCAAGATTGCCGATATGGATAATATGTTTCTACGGGCGTATATTACTTCCGGTCAGCTTACCGAAGTAAAAATAGGACAACAGGTCAGGGTTTTTGCCGACTTCGGAGAAAAAGATATAAAAGAGTATGCAGGCACGATTACATGGATATCCGATAAATCGGAATTCACTCCGAAAACTATTCAGACCCGGGACGAACGCGCCAATCTGGTCTATGCGGTAAAAATAGCTGTAAAGAACGATGGCTACCTCAAAAAAGGAATGTATGGAGAGTTGAAACTGAACTAAAATCAGTATAATCTTGAGATCCTGAATTGGCATATAAAGATACCGGTTTCATCGGGAAATAGTATCTGTTTATCGATTTATTATTGCCTGTAAACTATAGCGGACATATTTTTATATCGGAAACTAATAAAATGTATTCTTACGAAAAGAAGCTTTAAAGATAAGCATCCGTCTAAAAGAAGAAGTTGTGGAATCTTGAAATTTTATTGCATATGTTGAATAATCTTATTGGTGCTGATGCCCGATTGGTATGTCAGTTACTCTGCGAAAGGGGTATGATGACGATTGATGATATAGAAAAAATAACAGGTTACAGGCAGATGTATGTATATCTCACCCTCGGCTGGCTTTCGAGGGAGAATAAGATTCATTATCTGGAGAAGAATGATAATCTGTATGTAGAGTTGAACAAATGAAAGCTATCTCTGTACAAAATATAAATAAAAAGTACCGTGATATTCAGGCCTTGAACAATATCAGTTTCGATGTGGAGCAAGGCGAGATATACGGTATTATCGGTCCCGACGGAGCCGGAAAGACAAGTCTTTTCCGTATCCTTACCTCTTTACTCCTGGCTGATAGCGGTACAGCTATAGTCGACGGACTCGATGTAGTCAGCGATTATAAGGAGATACGCACCCGTATCGGTTACATGCCGGGCAGGTTCTCACTTTATCAGGATTTGACAGTAGAAGAGAATCTCGAATTCTTTGCGACCGTATTCAATACGACCATTCAGGAAAACTATTATCTGATAAAAGATATTTACCAGCAGATAGAACCGTTCAAAAACAGGAGGGCCGGCAAGCTATCGGGAGGAATGAAACAAAAACTGGCACTAAGTTGTGCTCTGATACATAAACCCGCCATATTATTCCTTGATGAACCGACAACAGGAGTAGATCCGGTTTCTCGAAAGGAATTCTGGGAGATGCTCAGAAAGCTGAAAGGACAGAATATCACCATTCTTGTATCTACTCCTTATATGGACGAAGCTACGCTTTGCGACCGTATTGCACTTATTCAGCATGGCAGATTTTTGCAGGTAGATACACCACAAAATATTATAGACCGGTTTTCCGAACCGTTATGGTCGGTAAAGAGTAATCAGATGTATCGGTTGTTAAAAGATTTACGGCAATACGATAAGGTGAAGACCTGCTTCACATTTGGAGAAACACATCATATCACGGTCAACAATAATCTGACCGTAGCCGAACTGAAAGCCTTTCTTGCCGATAAGCAACATAAGGATATAGAAATTCATACCATTCAGGCAACTATCGAAGATTGTTACATGCAATTGGCTCAAAATAACGAATAATGGCAGAAAAAGTTATACAGACGAAAAATCTCACAAAGAAATTCGGCAATTTCACGGCCGTAGATAATATTTCTTTCAGTGTAGACAGAGGTGAAGTATTCGGCTTTCTGGGTGCAAACGGTGCAGGGAAAACAACCGCTATGCGCATGCTCTGCGGACTAAGCTACCCAACCTCGGGAAAAGGCATGGTTGCAGGATTCGATATTGCCCGACAACAGGAAGACGTAAAGAGAAATATAGGCTATATGAGCCAGAAATTCTCATTATACGAAGACCTGAAGGTATGGGAAAATATGCGCCTGTTTGGAGGAATATATGGAATGAGAGACAAAGAGATATCAACCAAAACGGATGAAATACTGACCGAACTGGGTTTTATAAATGAACGTAATACGCTCGTAAAAGAATTACCTCTCGGCTGGAAACAGAAGCTGGCTTTTTCCGTCTCTATCTTTCACGAACCCAAAGTCGTTTTTCTCGATGAACCTACCGGAGGTGTCGATCCTGCTACCCGCCGTCAGTTTTGGGAACTGATATATCAGGCTTCGGACAGGGGTATCACCGTATTTGTAACTACTCATTATATGGATGAAGCCGAATATTGCCGCAGGGTATCTATTATGGTCGATGGCAGGATAGAAGCTTTGGATACTCCTGCCAATCTTCGTCATCAGTTCAATGCGGATAGCATGGACGGAGTATTTCAGCAGTTGGCCAGGAAAGCACAAAGGGGAGATAACTAATAACTTTCAACTATTATGAAACAATTCATAAGCTTCGTAAAAAAAGAATTCTTCCACATATTTCGCGACAGGCGTACTATGCTTATCCTGCTTGGTATGCCTATAGTGCAGATTATACTTTTCGGGTTTGCAATCACAACAGAAGTGAAGAATACGCAGATTGCCATATTCGACCTCTCGAAAGATATTTCTACACAGCGCATCACGGAGCAATTACAGGCCAGCGAATATTTTACTGTTACAGAAGTACTAAATAGTCCCGATGATATAGACAGAGTATTCAAAGAGGGGAAAGTTAATCTGGTAGTCGTATTCGGAGAGAATTTCAGCGATAACCTGCTTCACACCGGGGAAGCATCTGTACAACTTATAACCGATGCCACCGATCCGAATCAAGCAAGTATGCTGTCCGGCTACGCAACCAGTATTGTCACCTCCTATCAACAGGAACTAATGCAGGAGTATAAAGTTCCGTTTCAGATTATACCCGAGATAAGAATGCTATACAACCCCCAGCTTAAAAGTGCCTATAACTTCGTTCCCGGAGTAATGGGACTTATACTAATGCTGATATGCGCCATGATGACATCCATAGCCATTGTTCGCGAAAAGGAACTGGGAACTATGGAAGTACTATTAGCATCGCCAATTAAGCCGATATACATCATTCTCGCAAAGATGGTTCCATATTTCACCCTGTCCTTTGTCAACCTGTCTACGATACTCCTTTTATCGGTCTTTGTATTGCAGGTACCTGTCGCAGGCAGCCTGTTCTGGCTGACAATCGTTTCCATCCTGTTCATTATGGTCGCATTGGCTTTAGGCTTGCTCGTTTCCACCATTGTAGACACTCAGGTCGCCGCTATGCTCGTTTCAGGTATGGGATTCATGATGCCGGTGATGCTACTTTCGGGAATGATATTTCCCATAGAAAGTATGCCTGCGGTTCTTCAATGGTTTTCTGATATCATACCGGCAAAATGGTATGTATCATCTGTAAGAAAGCTTATGATAGAGGGAGTCGATGTCGTCTTTGTATTAAAGGAGATGATAATACTATTGGTTATGGCAATATTCCTGATAGTGATAAGTTTAAAGAAGTTCAAAACAAGGCTCACTTAATAAGCTGTTAGCTTATAGCCGTTAGCTGTTAGAAAATACAGAAAAAAGGTTATAGGCTAATGGCTGGCAGCTAAAAACTAACAATATGATAAAATTTCTTATCGAAAAAGAATTTAAACAGATTCTGAGAAACAGATTCCTTCCGAAATTGATAATGGTTTGGCCTGTAATGATGATGCTTGTTATGCCATGGGCTGCGAATCAGGAGATAAAAGACATCAGTCTGAGTATTGTCGACAATGACCATAGTTCTTATTCGGGGCGTCTTGTAAATAAAATAACATCTTCCGGCTATTTTATTCTGACTGATGTCTCTGCCTCGAATAATAAGGCCTTGGAAAGTATAGAATCCGGTAAAGCGGATATTATACTGGAAATACAACCTGAATTTGAAAGAAATCTCGTAAGGGACGGAATCGCCAACGTAATGATTTCGGCCAATGCCGTGAATGGCGTCAAAGGAGGGCTGAGTTCGTCCTATATGACTACTATTCTCAGCGATTTCGGAAATGAAATACGTGGAGAATGGACGAAAACAAGTGCAAAGACTATTCTGCCTGTTATCAATATAGTACCTCAGAATAAATTTAATCCGCATCTGGATTACAAAGTATTTATGGTACCGGCCTTAATGGTAATGTTGCTCACCTTACTTGGAGGATTCCTCCCTGCCCTGAACATAGTTGGAGAAAAAGAGGCCGGAACTATCGAGCAGATGAATGTCACACCCGTAAACAAATTTACCTTTATCCTGGCTAAACTAATCCCATACTGGATTATCGGAGTCTTTGTGCTGACGGTTTGCTTCCTGCTTTCCGCTTTTGTATATGGGCTGACTCCTTCGGGCAGCCTTCTCACTATCGGGCTTTTTGCAGGGGTTTACACGCTCGTTGTGTCGGGGTTGGGACTGGTAATATCAAACTATTCGAACACAACGCAACAGGCTATGTTTGTTATGTTCTTTTTCCTGATTATATTGATTCTGATGAGTGGTATGTTTACTCCGATAAACAGCATGCCGGAGTGGGCAAAAATCATTACCAGGGCTAATCCTTTGAGATATTTTATAGAAGTCATGCGAATGGTATTTCTCAAAGGGAGCGCATTGGCAGATATGACAAAACATATGGTTGTGCTCATCGGATTTGCGCTGTTCTTTAATATATGGGCAGTTATAAGCTATAAGAAGACGAATTGAATACATATTATAAAAATAAGAAAGGATATCTTGCTTAAAATATCCTTTCTTCGTGTTCTATATAAGAAATTATCTATTTTTCTAACTCATTCAGGCTTTCATCAATGGCCTCTATCTTCTTCACAAGTAAATCCATTTCATTTTTCAGATTCTCTATCTTATGAGTTATGTCTTTCAAAAGGCCTCCGCCACCTTTCGACGAAACAGAAAGGAAGTTCATATTATTCTCGTAAGTCTGAAGATCTGTTTTCACCTTGTTATATTGATGCATCAGATGATCCCTTTCTTTATATAATACCCGCTTTGGATTATCCTGCTTCGACATATCCTTCATATTCGATTTGAAGGCCTCGAAACGGCGTTCTGTCTTATCCACTTTCAAGCGGTCGTAATGGGCATCCACAGCCTGATGGAATTCTTTATAAATCCTATCTTTTTCTTTAAACGGAACAAAACCTATTTTATGGAATTCATCAGCTAAAGCACGCACCTGAGCGATTGCATCCGAAGCTTCCAAAGATTGGTCTATATTATTTATCTTCTCTATAATTTCTTTCTTTGCTGCAAGATTTTCAAGTTCTTCGCCTTTTTGTGAAGATTCGTTCTTCTTTTTCTGCTCGAAGAAATAATCACATGCTGTAACAAATTCTTTCCAGATAGCATCCGAATATTTACGGGGCACCGGACCAATAGTCTTCCATTCTTTCTGAATAGAAATCAGTTTGTCGGCCGTAGACTTCCATTCAGTACTGTCTTTCAGCATTTTTGCCTGTTCGCACAAAGAGCGTTTTTTCTCAAGATTGATATCCATCTCATCTCTAACCCCTCTGAAAAATTCACTTTTTCTTTCGAAGAAAGTATCACACAGCGCCCTGAACTCCTCAAAGATCTGTGTATTTACTTTTTTAGGTACGAAACCTATGGTTTTCCATTTCGCCTGCAACTCAATTACTTCCTTACTCTTTTCATCCCAATCTTTGAACGAATTAAGCGTAGAATAATCTATTGCCTTGAGTGTTTCGCAAATTGCAGTCTTTTCTGCCAGATTCTCCTCTTCTTTTCCTTTCAAAGATTCGAAATGTGTCTGGTATTTTTTATTTATAGCCGTGGATGCATCTTTGAAACGTGTCCAAGTATCTTCTCTGAGTTCTCTGGCTACAGGACCTATCTCACGCCATTGTTGATGGAAATTCTGAAGCTGATGGAATGCCGAGACTGCATCCGCATCATCCATCAGTTTTTCTACAGCCTCAATTATAGACGTTTTCAGTTCCAGATTTTTCTTGAAGTCATAATCGCGGAACTCGTTGTTTATCTTTATCAGGTCATAGAATTTTTCCGTATAAATCTGATATGATTTCCACAGTTCCTTTACTTTAGCCTGAGGAACCAACGCTATATCGTTCCACTGTTGCTGCAGATCTTTGAACTCTTTATATAACTTATTAAAGTCATCTGAACTTTCTGTCAGATTCTTAATCGAATCTATTATCTGAAGTTTTTTATTATAGTTTTCTTCCTTAAGTCTTTCTTCGGCAATGGCATTGCTTGCCCGTTTTTCTTTTATTTCATTTAAGAAAGTTTTTACCACATCCTCACTAGGGTCGGGTGTAGGCGTGAAAGTTTCAGCATCATTCCCTGCTTCGACAAATGCTGCTTTCTCCGCTTCCACACTTGCAGAACGAAGTTTATAGTATGCCTGTTTTAATGCTTCCACCTCTGCACGCGAAGGCAATTCGGATTGAGACGCCAGATTTTTTAATTTTTCTATTATCTCATCCTTTGTCAAAGATGCATGCTTTGCCACAGGAGCCTCTGTTGCCTCTGGTTGCTCTGTGTCGTCTTCCGACTCATTTTTTTCTGCTGCCGTAGTTGGCTCTTCCGGTTCTTCCGCAGTTTCAGCTTCTGCTTCAGGAGCAACATCTTCTATAGGCTCAGTAATATCCGGAGCCACAGTTTTTTCTACAGTTTCAGCATCTTTTGCCGACTCCGGTTCTTCAACTGGCTCTACATCTTCAACTGGCTCAATATTTTCAGCCGGGGATTCTTTTTCAGCAGATTCATTCTCTGCCGCTTCAACATTTGCTTCTACCGGCTTTGTTTCTTCGGCTTTGTTCTCGTCAGAAGGGTCTCCCACAGGCAATTTGGGCTCTAGGTTCTCGTTCATATAGTTAGTTTTTAATGGATGTAGGTAATACCTTATGTTTTTCGCACGGCAAATTAATCATTTTTTTTTGTCATATCAACTATTAATATAAAGTTTTTTAACTAACGTAGCTAAAATAGGGTATTATCATCGATCTTTCTCCTGCTGTTTCCGTTTTTCTTCGGCTTGCCTTTCCTTTTCTTTACGTTCTGCTTCACGAGCTTTTTCTTTTTCATCACGCTCTTTTTCACGTTGACGGAGACGTTCTTTCTGTATGCGCTCTTTCTCCCTTCGCTCTTCTTCACGGGCTTTCTCTTTTTCTTTTCGCTCTCTTTCCTGTTGCCGCTGCCGTTCTTCCTGCTGACGAATACGTTCTTTACGCTCGTTCTCTTTCTGCCTGCGTTCGTCCTCTCTGGCCTTAATTACCGCACGTTCAGCATCTTTCTTCTGCTGCTGTTCCAGTTGTATTTGTTGCTGACGTTGTTTTTCCACAGCTTTTATAGAATCCTGAGTTGCCTTTTCAGCTTTGGCAATGGCATCGGCTTTGGCCTTCTCTACTTTGTTGATAGAATCCTGTCGGGTCTTTTCGATTGCTTTCAGTTCTTTCTGACGTTGCTGCTCCTGACGTTGCTGCTCTTTCAGTTCCGCTTTTTCTTCTTTAGTCAGGCTTTCCCTGTTTTTATATTTATTAAACAGATTCTTAATGCCATCCACCGGATTATTTACAATATCTTCTACAGATTCTATTACGTCATTTACTTTTCCGGCTTTCTCCAATTGTTCTTTAGTAAGCAGATCGTCTGCATTTATTTGCTTATCATTTACAGGTTTTTCGGGCTGTTTGGCAACTTCATCATCCTTCTTTATTTCAACAGGCGGAATTTCTTTTTCTGTTTCCGGTCGAATAACATCATCCTCAGGCTGTTCGGGCAACTCCGGCAATGTTACATCCGGACCATCGGTAGCCGGTTGTACTGTCAGGCTGTCAATTATTCCTTTATTATTCCAGTAGGCGACTAACTGAGGCAATTGTTTTTCGTAATGTTCAGCAAAGAAAGTCATATATTGCTCCAATCCCAGACGAGGTAGCATACCGGTATAATTATCTACCGAAATAGGCAGTACCAGAATAGACGTATCCACCTTATGCATCAAACCGTCATCGCCAAAGGCTTTATTCATATACGACCTGATATTGGCAAACGATTCGAATCCCTTTATTTGCAGAATATCGTATGGAGGCTCGGTGTCGAAGTTCAGGTCGAATGTTTGGATCACATAATTGGAGAAATTATAGTCAGCTACCTGATAAAGCAATTCATTCCTGTCTATAGTATTCGATTTATACATTAATAAGAGTAAATACTCTGTATCCAGACTGTCACTATATGCTAAAATCTTTCCGTTTTTGTCCACCATAGTACTATCTCCCAGGTAAGCCTTACTCCAGTCAAATTCCGTAATAGGTGTACCATCTGATAATATAATCCGGCCTTCTTTTATTCTTTCCAGAATTTCTGTAGCCAGTGGAGTAACGTCCGCTTTCGGATACTTTTGTACTACTTCGGCCAGATTATCACCCAATGCTTTTATATCGCGGGTCTGGGCATAAGACAGCGCATTCAGGAAAGCAAATTTGGGCATCATATCCGTAAATGGATATTTGGCTTTCATCGCCTGATAATTATCCCTTACAATCTGTACATCGGCCCTTTGATAAGCTGTGTAGGCTTCATTATACAACGAATCCTGCAATAGTGGCATATGTCTGAAATTCCACTCAAAATCAGGTTCGGACAACGGTGTGGCATATTGCCCCTGAGGAAATTCGGTCAGTAATTTATTTCTGTAAACAGCCAGCATATTCTGATCGCCGAGCTGCATATAAATTAGTAACAACTGATAATATATTTCTTCCAGATTAGGAGTAGTAGGAAAACGACTTATATCGGTATTAAAAGTCTCTATAGCCAGTGGCATGTCTTCAAGCTTGTCTTTATAAATTTTTCCCATGTTGAACAGGGCATTCTCGATCAGTTCGTTAGCTTCCTTTACAGCCTCCCCGGTAAACGGTAATTGTTGTAGATAGTATTCTACAGAATATTTGTCTTCTATAGCGCCCTTCTCTCCTGAACCTGGTATATTTCCCGGTTCCGAGCCTGTCTTACCTACACTTACAGAGTCTGATTGGCTTATTTCATCCAGCTTATCCAGAGGAGATATACCCGATTTACTCCGTCTACGCCAGTTATCTTCCAGCTTGCGGTTTCCCCATTGCCTTTGAAAAGCCACTTTTCCCTGGGATACAGTTTGCTCGTTATAGAAATAGAATTGAGGTTCCGCCCCCGGCTGACCTGCCGCTCCCGGCTGGAATGTCTGATTTTGCGGAATATTACGGGATAAACTTGTTTCCAATTGGTCCCAACTGGTAATCCGGCTCTCTTGTTCTTCTACCCGCCTCTGCCTTTCCTCTTTTTGCAGGCGCTCTTCTTCCTCTTTTTTTAGTTCGTCTATCTTTTTATGAATAATTTCCAGACGTTGTTCTTCAGGGAGACTCGCTAAATACAGCAAACTATCTTGTTCGTAGACAACTATGGCATGTACAACTAACTCGTCCAGAACTTCGGAACGAAAGGAAACACGCGGATAATTCGCATCTGATTTCTTTAACTGCGGTAAAGCTTCGGAATAGCAAGGCTGGGCCGGAATAAAATCCCTCCTGTTGAAATAAATATCTCCCAGCGATACCTGTGCCATAGCTTTATCGTATCCGTTACGGACACTTTCTTTTATCGCGGTGCGGTAATTTTCTATTGCTTTAGCTGTATCTTGCTCTTGCAAGTATATGTTTCCGATGGTATTGTATACCTGATCTTTATAATCCTTATTCTTCGAACTTTTAGCCATACCTCTAAGGGAAGAAATCACATCGGATGGCTTCCTGGACGTATCGAGTTGCAATTCCTGCAATTTGGCATTAAATGTAAACTTATAAGGAGTATTCATCCCGTATACATTAGAGAAAGCCTTAGCGGCAGCGGTTTTATCTCCCGTTTCGATATATAATTGTCCAAGCAGATATTTTAAGCGGAGCTTTTGATTCTTATCCTTTTCTTTCTTTATAGCATATTCAAGATGAGGAATAGCTTCCGCGTATTCTTTATTTCTTACCAGATAATTTGCTTTTACAGCCGAATACAATGCTTTCTGGCTTTCGGGAGCACCTCCCGCAATTTCCATCTTATGCAATATATTGCCGGCCTCGTACATCCATCCCATCTCGGTGTACGCTCTGCTGATCCACAATTGGCATTCGGCTACAATATCGGGATCAGAACTGTATATCTTTGTGATATACATGAAAGTAGTTATCGCCCGCAGGTAATTGGCTTCATAAAATTCGGCCTTAGCCAGCAAAAGCCATACCTGATCCATAAAAGGGGTATATTCTTTTTGCTGAAGCCATGCCTGATATTTTTCATCATTCCTGCGTTTAGGGTCACGGCGGGGTTTTGCTTTTATTGAGTGCAACTTTATAGCCTTCGTCGTTTTGTCTATCGTAGTTGTAAAACTTCCGCCGGGAGCCTGCATGGTAGCAGAGTCCGAATTGTCGGGGAAAATATAGAGCATCTGGGAAAAGTTATCTTCCTGACCCTGACTTCTGGTCTTCAGGGTTTCTTTATACGCTTCATTCGCATTGAAATGGATATTGTAACGGGTATTTACCGAATGGTAAAAGCGTGTCAATGTAGTGTTCTTCTGGTTAGAACACGATACAAAAAAGAATACTAACAGTACACTTAGTCCAAAGCATAGTGTACATACCGTTTTATTTTGTGACACGTATAGTTCGACGGCTGATTGTTACATATAATAAAACACAAAAATAAGCAATTTATTGTTTGGTCTGCACTTTTCAGTAAACAGTAAATAGTCAGCAGGAAACATCTTGTATCCCGTAACTTGTAACTATTTATGGAAAAATAGATATATTTGCCTCTAAATCACAAAACAACCAATATATAGCGGACATGACAATATTCCGGAATCAATTTGAAGAAATCAAAAAGCTCATTGACTTTGAAGACTTCGCCTTACTTACCAAGCGGATCATAGATCTTACTCTGGATACCGAAAATATCAGTTTCTATAAAAAAATACTGGACTTCCTCGACTGGCTCGACCAGAATACAGATAAGACAGAGGAAAAGAAAAAACGTTTTTCATTCATCCTGAACGAACTATATCAGGAACTGGCGGATAAACCGGAAGCTGATACAGACAAACATTTGCTTTCGACATACAATCTTATCAAATCCTATAAAAACTCTTCTTTTGCCCTTGGCCCGGTTTCCTTCGATATAAAAGCAGGAGAAATTATCGGCCTTGTCGGAGAAAACGGAAACGGTAAGACAACGCTGCTGCGTTCTTTATGTGGAGAACTTCAACCGACAAGCGGGGAAATAAAGTATCTTTTTTCACATGCAAACGGCTATGATCTACGTTCGAAGCTGATTTATATTCCCCAACGGACAACCTCATGGCAAGGTTCGTTATTGTCCAATCTGCGTTTTACGGCTACATCATACGGCATTACAGGTGAAGCAAACATTCTCACGGTTGAATTAATCGTGGCACGTATGGGATTACGCAAATACCGCACTTACAAATGGAAGAATCTTTCTTCCGGCTATAAAATGCGTTTCGAACTGGCCCGTGCATTATTACGGAAACCAAAGCTGCTGCTGATAGACGAGCCTTTGGCCAATCTGGATATATTGGCACAACAAATTGTACTCGACGATTTCCGCGATATAGCACGTTCCCCTTTCCGCCCGTTAGGTATCGTCCTCAGTTCGCAACAATTATACGAGGTGGAAAAAGCTTCTGACAGGGTTATTTTTCTTAAAAACGGCACACCTCAAAATCTCGATCAGGACACGGATATAACATATGCCGAGACCCCTAAACTTATTATAGAGTTCGAATCGGACTGGAAGCAGGAACAATTATATGCCGCATTTTCCGCTATCGGTATAGAAAGGCTCCAGATAAACGGAGGAACATATGTCGCCAGTTTCCCGGCCTCGGTTACGCAGAACGAATTTCTCAGACTGATACTCGAACAACAGTTGCCACTTACATACTTCCGCAATATCTCCAACTCGACACGTAGATTCTTCCTCTCTTAAAAAAATATCATCATGACAAAGAATATACAAAAATATCTGCTATTACATTACCCCAATATATGGAATATAAGGATAATTCCCATGTTGCTTATATTGGTAGTAGCCCATCTTATTATCTTCGGAATCGGTTATCTATCAACCGACATTTCGTTCGGAAAAGCTTATTATTATTCTCCTTCGTCCGATTTAGGAATACTCTATCCTACGTCCATACTCATTAGCTTATTAATTTTCATTGGCTGGCTAATATTTTATAACAGGAACAACGGATTTAAGATATTCTATCCCCAAAAAACAGGGCAATTATATGGAGAGTGGCTGATGATCTTCGTTATCACCACATGTATTTCATGTATTCCGCTTACACTTACTGAGGGTTATATATTTAAATGGAACTCTGCAACAAGTTATGATGAAGCCGTCAAAGCAATGGAATTACTGGATAAGGTTCGCGTACTGATACCAAACGAAACGGACAATTTTTCTTACAACAGCAGTTATGATACACCCATTCCCATCCCTCACAATATGGCTTTAGACCCGGATACTCTCGACCTAAGCCTGTACGCTGTCGATTATAAACGTAACGATGGCATCAGGATAGAAGGATATACCGGGCCATCTCTCCTTTTTTATAAAGATTACAATTCCAACATTTATTACTACCAAAAGGATATACAGGATATTGAGGCTTCCGAAAGGAAAAAAATAAACCGCCAGGAACAAGTAAAAAAATGGCTTCTCAATGGTCAAAAAGATAGTATATATGCCATTATGCTCGCTTTTGAGAAACTTCAAAAAAGACATGGTTTCCCTATAAAACTCACCCCCGACAAATGGCTGGAAAGAATATACAATCCTCCTTTCTTCCCTGTGAATAGTTCGACGGTCATAGCCAACTACCAGCTCAACGATGACGAGGTTTACTATACAGATGAATACCCGGTTGCCGTTGCTGCCGACTCAGTTTCCGATGCGATTACCGGCTATCCGGAAAACAACTACCGTACACAAACACCATTGTCTCTCCCTTACCGGGAATTATCGGCCGGATACAGTCATGTACTGGATTATTACGATTATAACTACAACGATGACTTGCAAGCAATAATCCTGATATGCCTGTATATGTCGCTGGCAGCATCTATCTTTATCTTCTCATTCAGGGTTACAGGAAGAAAGCAGTGGCTGATAATGCTTATCTCTACAGGTGTCCTTATATTTATATCGGTGCTTTCAGCCGCGGGCATCTATGAAATAAACAGAGGAATGGGCTCGGAAGTAATAACTATGCTCATGATATCACTCTGGTTATTGTTATTCCTGATTCTGATAACGAAAACCATAATTAAAATCGTTACTAATGGAAATAAAGGCCGCTCGGGCATCTATATGAACCTCCTGATATGGATGACACCGTGCCTGGTCCCATTAATTTATGCTATACTTGTTGCTTTCGAAGAACTAACCCGAAACTACAATGATCGTTTTTATGGAAAAGACGAACAATTTGTGACAATGCTGTGGATAAATATTCCTTTTGTAATTCTCATCATGTATCTTGTTTCAGCATTAGTACGCAGATGGAAAAGTATTGCTGAAGAATAATTCTGTCAGGCACGATGAACCGGAATACTAAAAAACAAGAAGGGATTGCTTCATATGAAACAATCCCTTCTTATATACTTAGAATATTTTATCCCTGTAATGCCGAAGCTCCGCCGATAATATCCAGCAACTGGTTAGTCACTGCCTGCTGACGGGACTTGTTGTATTGGATTATCAAATCCTGAACAAGTTCATCCGCATTATCCGAGGCTATCTGCATAGCCATTGTACGAGCAGCATGTTCCGACGCATTGGCGTCCAGCAATGCTGCATAGAGGCGCGAATATAGCACAGTAGGAATCAGACTCTCCAATATCTCTTCTTTCGAAGGTTCAAGAATATAATCGGTCTGAACAGCATTTTTGGTTGCAGCTTCATCCGGCTGTGCACGACTAAGATCGAAAGGTAGGAAAAGTACATTTATCAGTTTCTGGGAACCAGTAGATATAAAGTGGTGATATATCAAAACCACTTCATCTATCTCCCTGTCAATATACTTCTTTATTAAATCTTTCGCCAAATCCTGCACCATCACGTATGATGGCTTATCGGCCATTTCCTTATAATCTCCCTGGGATACCAGCCCCTGCTTCTTCACAGCATCAGCTATTTTTTTACCTATAGGATATATGAGGATATTGTCCTTACCTAAAGTTTTATACTTGTTGTATGTAGCATTAAACTCCTTCACAACATTGGCATTATAGGCTCCACACAGCGAAGAGTTGGAAGCAAAAGCTACTATTGCAACCCTTTTCACATCTCTTGTCTGAGTAAAAGGTGAATCGTAACTTGTATCCGAAGAAAGCAGATTAGTCAGAATGGCATCCAACTTTGCCTGATACGGTAGAAAGTTGCTGATGGCAGCCTGAGCTTTGTGAAGCTTGGATGATGCTATCATCTTCATCGCAGAAGTAATCTTCTTTGTGCTTTTTACCGAAGTAATCCTGGTTTTTATTTCTTTAAGAGATGCCATAATTCAATCATTTTCTATATTGAGCGGCTGTATCTTTCGCAACCTGCTTAATAATATTCTCTATATCCGCGTTGATAACACCTTTTTTCAGTTGGTCCAATACATCTGCCTGATGCTGCATTTCCAATGTTCTCAGGAATTCAGTTTCAAAGTCATGAACTTTATCCTCAGGAACATGCCTCAACAACCCGTTTGTACCACAATACAATATTGCAATCTGGCGTTCCACCGGCATTGGCGCATATTGCGGCTGAACAAGCAACCGGGTGTTTTTCTTACCTTTGTCGATAGTCATTGCCGTTACAGCATCCAGATCCCCTCCAAATTGAGTAAATGCTTCCAGCTCGCGATATTGAGCCTGGTCTATCTTCAATGTTCCGGCCACTTTTTTCATCGCCTTCACCTGAGCCGAACCACCCACACGCGATACGGATATACCAACGTTAATAGCAGGGCGCAAACCTGAGTTAAATAAGTCAACATCAAGGAAAATCTGACCGTCGGTAATAGAAATCACATTAGTAGGGATATATGCCGACACGTCACCCGCCTGAGTCTCGATAATAGGTAATGCGGTAAGCGAACCTCCCGCTTTTACTTTACCTTTAAGACTTTCGGGCAAGTCGTTCATTTGCTCGGCAACTTCCTGCTGACTGATAATCTTGGCTGCACGCTCCAACAAACGTGAGTGCAAGTAGAATACGTCTCCCGGATAAGCTTCACGACCCGGAGGACGGCGAAGAATCAGGGACACTTCACGATAAGCTACCGCTTGCTTAGATAAGTCATCATAAACCACAAGGGCATGACGGCCTGTATCACGGAAATACTCTCCGATAGCAGCTCCCGCAAATGCGCCGAAATACTGCAAGGCCGCAGGTTCGGCTGCCGTAGCAGAAACAACAACGGTATACTTCATCGCGCCTTTTTCACGAAGTGTTTCAACGATATTGGCTACTGTCGAAGCTTTCTGACCGATAGCTACATAAATACAATATACAGGGTCTCCGGCTTCATAGTTCGATTTCTGATTGATAATCGTATCGATGGCGATTGCTGTTTTTCCGGTCTGGCGGTCACCAATGATAAGCTCACGCTGACCTCTACCTATCGGAATCATGGCATCCACAGCTTTCAGACCTGTTTGCAACGGCTGCGCAACAGGCTGACGATAAATAACCCCCGGAGCTTTGCGCTCCAACGGCATTTCGAGTAGTTCGCCCGTAATAGGACCTTTTCCATCCAACGGCTGACCAAGCGGGGTGATTACACGTCCGAGCATTCCTTCACCCACATTGATGGAGGCAATTCTCTTTGTACGTTTTACCGAAAAACCTTCTTTGATCTGATCGGACGGGCCAAGCAATACGGCTCCCACATTGTCTTCCTCGAGGTTCATCACAACGGCCATAATGCCATTGTCGAACTCAAGAAGCTCGTTAGCTTCCGCATTCTTCAGTCCATATATGCGAACAACACCGTCCCCGACTTCAAGAACAGTACCCACCTCGTCGAATTGTACGCGGTTGCTAATGTTCTCAAGCTGCATTTTCAGCACTTCAGAGACTTCGCTTGCTTTTATATTTTCAGACATAAATCAATTTAATTATAAGTTATAAATTATGAATTATGAGTTTCATTAGCTCATTTTCATATTGGCATATTGGCATATATCACATCATCTTACTGTTTTCGGCGACAAACTGTTGTTTAATCTGCTTCAGCTGAGTCTTCACACTGGCATCGAGCCGGTATGTATCGATATAAAGGATAAATCCTCCTTCGATATCAGGATCTACACTTGTTTCAAAATCAAGGGTTCCGGGTTTGATTGTTTGCAGCAATCCCTTCATCTTTTCTATTACAGCAGCATCTACAGACGTAGCTGTAACCAGTTTTCCTGTATTGATATGCTTCGACTCACAATATAAGTCCACATAACTCAATGCTATATTCCGAAGATATACTTCCCTTTTATTTTTCACAACAAGATCGACAAACCGGACAAATACATCGCTACCCTTTCCCCCTATGGAGGCTTTAATCAGCGCGAGTTTATCATCAGCGTTCAACGTAGGATTATCCATTGCCATACGCAACCGGGGCTCGGCTGCGAATGCAGCTGCAAGCACCTTCATCTCCGAAAAGAGAATATTTTCGGATTTATTGTCGATAGCAAATTGCAACAACGCTTTAGCATATCGCTTAGAGATCATCCCTTCATTCATAACAGTTAAGATTTAGATACCATAGCCTCATCAACCAGGCGATCAATCATTGACATCTGAGCTTTTGGGTCTTTCAGAGATTCGCGAAGAACTTTTTCGGCCACATCGACGGAAAGCTCGGCTACCTGACGACGAATGTCCCGGATAGCCTGCTCTTTTTCCGCTTGTATCTGTTTCCTTATTTCTTCGAGTTCTTTAGCCCCAGCCACTTTTGCTTGTTCACGCGCTTCGTTTACAATACGGTCGCGGGTGTCGGCAGCATCCTTCAAGATCTTCACCTGTTCTGCTTTGGCCGAGTTAAGAAGTTCATCACTTTTTTCTTTTATCTTGGCCAACTGCTCATTCGCTTTATGAGCTGCATCCAATGAGTCCTGTATATAGTTTTTGCGTTCATCCACCATTTTGGTAATCACAGGGAAACCAAATTTAGCGAGAATGAAGAAAACAATACCGAACGAAAGAAGCATCCAAAAGAGAAGCCCAGATTCAGGTAATAGTAAATTCATATTTTTATTAATTTAATGTTTAAAAATTTAATATTTAAAGATTAAAGCGTTATTATCACATTTTTAAATCCTTAAATCTTAAATCCTTAAATATTTATTAAAGGATAAATCCGCATACAACAACAGCAAACAAGGCAACCCCCTCTACTAACGCTGCCGCAATAATCATGGATGTACGGATATCTCCGGCTGCATCCGGTTGACGGGCAATACCTTCCATAGCAGAACTACCGATTTTACCGATACCGATGCCTGCTCCGATTACAGCTAATCCTGCACCAAGTGCAGCACCAAAACCTGTTAAGCTTGCAGCTTCTGCTGCTTGTAATAAAGTTGATAGTAACATAATTTTTACTTTTAATTAGTTAATTATTTATTGTTTTATTTTAGTTACGAGTTACGAGTTACAAATCACAAGTCAAACACAAGTTGACAAGTGAATGAGTAAACTGGTTTTATTGTTTCTTTAAATTCGTTTCATTGGCATATTGGCACATTTTCAAATTGGCTAATCAATTTAATGCTTTTCTTCTACGTGATGATGCGGTTCGGCTTGTGCCAGACCGATAAATACAGCCGATAACATAGTAAACACATACGCCTGGATGTATGCAACCAGAATTTCTACCAGACTGATAAAAATTGTAAGCAATACAGAAACTACAGTCATCGAGCTATTGATGACAGTTCCCAGATTGACCGTAACAAATATAAGGCATGTCAATCCCAGTACAATGGAGTGTCCGGCAAGGATATTGGCAAAAAGACGAATCATCAATGCAAACGGCTTGGTAAAGACACCTACCAACTCGATAGCAGGCATAATCGGAATCGGAACTTTCAACCATGTCGGCACATCGGGCCAGAATACTTCTTTCCAATATTCCTTTGTCCCGAAAAGGTTTACTGTAAAGAATGTAAACAGTGCCAGTATCAGCGTGATGGCAATATTACCCGTCACATTCGCCCCTCCCGGAAATATAGGGATCAATCCCATTATATTGTTGAAGAAGATGAAAAAGAATACGGTAAGCAGATAAGGCGAAAACTTCCTGTAATTCTTACCCACACAAGGTTTGATGATATCATCCTGAACGCTCATTATGAACATTTCCATGAAACCGACAAAACCTTTCGGAGCTTTCTTTTCCCCGCTTTTCGCCTGTTTTTTATACCAACCGGCAACGCTCATTACTATAACGAGTAATAAGACAGAGCTGATTATCAGGCTGGTCGCATTCTTGGTAAGTGAAAAATCCCACGGACGCACTTCTTCTCCTGCAGCATTCTTTTCTACTATTTTGCCTTTATATTTACCATCGGGAGCAATATAAAAGCCTTCGTATGCTTCGTGCCCGTGATGGAATCTGGTTGACATAAATATATGCCACCCGCTGGTTTCACCCTTTACTATAATTGGCAAAGGGATACTCAGATGGAAATCGCCGAAACTAGCCATATGCCATTCATAGGAGTCGGCCAGGTGGTCGAGAATCAATTCTTTTACGTTCAATTCGCCTTCTTCCTGCTCCACTTTGGCTTCATGTCCTTCTTCCGCCACTACAGGCTGCATGCCCGCGACTGCAAACAGAAAGACTATGGCTGTAACATATTTCAAATAGTGTTTCATATACTATTGTTGTTTTTCTTTATCCGTTTTTCTATTCTGGTGAACAAATAGGCTTCAAAGGCCAGGAACAACAGATAGAAAATCATAAAAATAAGAACGAAACTCTTTATATTTTCCTTAACTATAATTGCATATGCCCCAACAAAAATGAGTGCTGCAAATATCTTTATCACCTTTGTCAGCATATATGTATTCAACATCTGCCGCGAAGTAGCCTTCCGGCTTGATGATTCTACATAGACGAGGATCAAAGATTCTAACAGTAGAAAAAAGAGCAAAATACCTTCGTACCAGTGCGGATAATACTGCGGAAACTGATAGTACAGCAAAGCACCGATCAAAGCCCCTGCGATAAGGCCGAATGCCAGTAACGAAGTAATTAATTTGGCTTTAAAAAAGTCCATTCTTTAAGCTACGCAAATTGTCACAACTCCGTTGTTCACTTCTGCTATACCGCCATTCACTTCTTCTGTTTTTTCCGATCCGCCGGCCGTGTAAATAATTACACCTTCTTTCAATGGTGAAATCAACGGTGCATGGTCGGGATAAACTCCGAAGCTGCCCGAGATACCGGGTATGACTACCGAAGCCACAGCACCCGAAAACAGTTTCTTTTCGGCTGATATAATATTAAGTTGGAGTTCTGTTTTTTTCATATTCTTTAATTTGTATATTAGCAAATTAGCAGATTAGCAGATTACAACACTTTTGTAAATTCTATTTGCTAATTTCCAAATTTTCGAATTTGCTAATTATTCCGCCGCCTGAGCCAGTATTTTCTTACCTTTCTCTATAGCATCTTCGATTGTTCCTACATTCAAGAATGCCTGTTCAGGTAAATAATCCACTTCTCCGTCCAATATTCGTTGGAAACCTTTGATAGTATCCTGAATATCAACAATTACACCCGGCACTCCGGTGAATTGCTCTGCTACATTAAACGGCTGGGACAAGAAACGTTGGATACGTCTTGCACGGTTCACAGTTTGCCTGTCCTCATCGGAAAGTTCTTCCATACCCAGAATGGCAATAATATCCTGTAGTTCCTTATTGCGCTGAAGTATTTCTTTCACGCGTTGGGCTGTATCGTAATGCTCCTGACCTACAACAATAGGGTCGAGGCTTCGGGAAGTAGAACCCAGCGGGTCCACGGCCGGATAAATACCCATCTCGGTGATCTTTCGGTCGAGAACGGTCGTAGCATCCAAGTGGGAGAATGTTGTCGCAGGCGCAGGGTCGGTCAAGTCATCGGCAGGTACATACACTGCCTGTACCGATGTGATGGACCCGTTCTTAGTAGAAGTAATACGTTCCTGCATCGCCCCCATCTCCGTAGCGAGCGTAGGCTGGTAACCCACCGCCGAAGGCATACGTCCCAACAAGGCCGAAACTTCCGAACCGGCTTGTGTAAAACGGAATATATTATCAATAAATAAAAGGATATCTTTTGGCCCGTCTGATTTTGCATCGCGGAACGATTCGGCTATAGTCAGTCCCGAAAGGGCTACGTCGGCACGTGCTCCCGGCGGCTCGTTCATCTGTCCGAATACAAGTGAGATCTGGGATTTTTCAAGTTCCTTAGAATCTACTTTAGACAAATCCCAATGGCCTTCTTCCATACTTTTTTCAAACTCTTCTCCGTAACGGACAACTTTCGATTCTATCATTTCACGCAACAGGTCATTCCCTTCACGGGTACGCTCCCCTACCCCTGCAAATACAGAATAACCATTGTGCTTTTTAGCAATATTATTAATAAGTTCCATGATTAGCACTGTCTTACCAACTCCGGCTCCACCGAATAAACCTACTTTACCTCCTTTTGCATATGGGGCCAGCAAGTCCACTACTTTAATTCCGGTGAAAAGAACTTCGCGTGTAGTCTGTAGTTCTTCGAATTTTGGCGGTTCCCGGTGAATGGGGTTCCCTCCGGTCTTATCCAAGGTACTCATACCATCGATAGCATCCCCTACAACATTCATCAAACGACCTTTTACCTGATCTCCTGCCGGCATTCTGATAGGTGAGCCCAAAGGTATCACATCCAATCCCCGGCTCAGGCCATCGGTACTATCCATAGCTACGGCACGTACAGTGTCTTCGCCTATGTGTTGTTTAACTTCGAGAATCAAAGAGCGACCATCAGGCCTTTTAATTTCAAGGGCATCATTGATATTCGGCAAGTTCGATGCAGGGTTGGCTGTGTCGAAAAACACGTCCACCACCGGTCCGATTATTTGAGATACATGCCCAACAATTTGTGACATAAGCTTTCTATTTATTATTTATTTTCTATTATTTCCGTCTGCTCAAAAGTATGCACTATGCAAGTCTCGAAGAATTGCCCCAGCAATTCCCTACCACTTTTTATAAAAGTTTTAAAATTAATAAAACTTTTGGAGAATCAGTAAATATTGAAGACCTTTCTATATAATTTATGGCACCAGACTCCTCTATATAATGTCGTCGCAAATATAAACAATATAAATTTTTAATAGTATTTTTGCAAACAAAAAAAATAAGTATGCTTATCATTTTTAAATCTTAGTTAACTACAATGTTTTAAATAGTTAAATATTCTACGGATTATTTGAAATGAGAGATATTTTGCTTAATTAGTTGTAGATATACGTTAATAAGAACACTGAAAGACACATCTTATCAAACATTCAAAAGAACTATCCCGTAAAGCGCATCATTAATAGCAAGACTACCCCTAAATCTGAAAACAGATACTTTCTATTTATCATTTTTAATCGTATTTTTGTAAAGCGAATTTATTCATTATAAAATAATCCTCTTAAAATAAAGAAATGGGAAAAGTTTTAATTATCGGAGCCGGAGGTGTTGGCACTGTTGTAGCGCACAAAGTTGCCCAAAATATGGATGTCTTTACCGAAATAATGCTGGCTAGCCGTACAAAATCGAAATGTGATGCTATTGCTAAGGCTATAGGTGGGAATAAAATACAGACAGCGCAGGTTGATGCAGACAATGTTGAAGATCTGAAGAGGCTATTCAATTCTTTCAAACCGGAATTGGTCATCAATGTCGCATTGCCTTATCAGGACCTGACAATAATGGATGCCTGCCTTGCTTGTGGAGTCAATTATCTGGACACAGCCAATTATGAACCGAAAGAAGAAGCTAAATACGAATACAGTTGGCAATGGGCTTATCAAGAGAGGTTTAAAGAAGTCGGGCTCACGGCAATACTGGGTTGTGGATTCGATCCCGGAGTTACCAGTGTATTCACAGCCTATGCCGCCAAACATCACTTCGATGAGATACATTACCTCGACATCGTGGATTGTAATGCAGGCGATCATGGAAAAGCTTTTGCTACCAATTTTAATCCGGAAATCAATATACGTGAAGTTACCCAGAAAGGTAAATACTGGGAAGATGGCAAATGGGTGGAAACTGAACCTCATGCCATACACAAGCCATTGGATTACCCGAATATCGGACCAAAAGAATCGTATGTAATTTATCACGAAGAGTTGGAATCGCTTGTCAAAAACTTCCCGACACTGAAACGTGCGCGTTTTTGGATGACATTCGGACAAGAGTATCTCACACATTTGCGTGTTATACAGAATATAGGTATGGCACGTATCGACCCTATTATCTATAACGGAGTGGAAATCGTTCCTATTCAGTTTCTGAAAGCCGTATTACCTGATCCGGGTGAATTAGGAGAAAATTATACAGGTGAAACATCTATCGGATGCCGTATCAAAGGTATAAAAGATGGGAAAGAACGCACCTACTATGTCTATAACAACTGCTCCCACGAAGCTGCCTACAAAGAAACGGGCGCGCAAGGGGTGAGCTACACTACCGGCGTACCCGCGACCATCGGTGCAATCATGTTTATGAAAGGCCTTTGGCGCAAACCGGGAGTATATAATGTAGAAGAATTTAATCCGGACCCATTTATGGAGCAACTGAATAAACAAGGCCTGCCTTGGCATGAATTGTTCGATGTGGATCTGGAAATGTAATCAAACACATAAATTGGAAGTCCCTTTTCGGGGCTTCTTTTTTTTACTATTTAAGAAATAAATAAATCAATTATCTCAAAAAAAGTATCTATCTTTGAAAAATAATAAAATAAAGATTGTCATGAAACGAAAATATATGCGAGATCATCATTTTATACCCGAAGACAATCTATTTATTTGCAACAACTATTTTAATATATAGATAATTTATCCTCGAAGAAGTTCTCTTTTTCGGGGATTTTTTTGATATAATATAAAACCTGATTAAACATATGTGCAACAAAAGCCTGGTATCCATTACAGATTATTCTAAAGAAGATATTCTGAGAATAATCAACTTGACTAAAAAGTTTGATGAGAATCCTAACCGGAGATTATTGGAAGGTAAAGTCTGTGCTACCCTTTTCTTCGAACCCTCTACCCGTACACGCCTTAGCTTCGAAACTGCAGTAAACAGGCTGGGCGGTCGCATCATAGGTTTTTCCGATGCTGCCACCACCAGTTCTTCGAAAGGGGAAACACTTAAAGATACGATTGCCATGGTAAATAACTATGCCGATATTATCATTATGCGTCATCATCTCGAAGGGGCTGCACGCTACGCGTCGGAAGTATCTTCTATACCCATCATTAATGCCGGGGACGGAGCTAACCAGCATCCGACACAAACGATGCTCGACCTTTATTCCATATTCAAAACGCAGGGCACGCTGGAGAATCTTGAACTAACAGTTGTCGGTGATTTAAAGTATGGACGCACAGTACACTCCCTTATAATCGGGATGTCGCACTTCAATCCTACATTCAATTTTGTAGCTCCCGAAGAATTAAGACTACCCGAAACATACAAAAACTTCTGCGATTCGCACAATATAAAGTATAAAGAATACACAGATTTCTCTCCGGAAGTGATAAACAATGCGGATATACTTTATATGACCCGCGTACAACGCGAACGCTTCACAGACCTGATGGAGTACGAAAAGGTGAAGAATGTATATATCCTCAAGAAAGATATGATAGCGGATACTAAAGAGAACCTGAGAATATTACATCCTCTTCCTCGCGTAAATGAAATACAACAGGATGTGGATGACAGTCCTAAAGCCTATTATTTTGAACAGGCAAAGAACGGAGTTTTTACCCGTGAAGCCGTTATATGTGATGCTTTGAATATTAATGTAGAATAATCGCAATCAAGAGATGAAAGAACAAAGGAAAGAATTACAGGTAGCCGCCCTCTGTAATGGTACAGCTATAGACCATATACCCTCAAATGTAGTTTTCAAGGTAGTATCACTACTTGAGTTGGAAAAGCTGAGTAATCCTATTACCATCGGTAATAATCTGGAAAGCAAAAAGATGAATACCAAAGGTATCATCAAGATTTCCGACAAATTCTTTGAAGAAGAAGTCATTAATAAGATAGCCTTAATTGCTCCTAATGTTGTATTAAACATCATTAAAGACTACACGGTTGTGGAGAAGAAAAGGGTTATCCTTCCTCGGAAAATAAAGGGCATAATGAAGTGTAATAATCCCAAGTGTATTACCAATAATGAACCTATGCCCACTAAATTCGATGTTATTGACAGAGAGAATATTGAGTTGCAATGTCATTATTGCAGTGTAAAAATAAAGAAAGACGAGATTATCCTGAAATGAAACAAGACTGGAAACCGGGAACACTGATATACCCTTTACCTGCTGCCATGATTAGTTGCGGCAGCAATCCCGCCGAATACAACATCATTACGCTTAGTTGGTTGGGAACCATATGTACTAATCCGCCAATGTGCTATATATCAATCCGTCCCGAACGCCATTCCTATAATATTATCAAACAGAATATGGAGTTCGTGATAAATATTACCACCGAAGAATTGGCGTATGCAACGGACTGGTGCGGCGTCAGATCAGGGAAAGACTTCAGCAAATTTGAAGAAATGAAACTGACTGTGGGGAAAGCTTCGGTCATACAAGCTCCAATCATTGAAGAATCACCTTTAAATATAGAATGCCGGGTAAAAGAAATACTTAGCCTCGGTTCACATGATATGTTTATAGCCGACGTGGTAAACGTAAAAGCCGACGAGAAATACATTGACAGCACAACGGGCAAGTTCAGTCTCGAAGATGCAAATCCCATAGCTTATTCACACGGCCAGTATTACGAACTGGGTAATAAAATCGGGGGCTTCGGCTGGACTGTCAGGAAAAAGAAAGACGAAGAATTGTAAATATGGTATCACTATATAAATACCTCAAGTCCATCATAGGATAAGAACACATTATCAGGCAGTGCCGGCTGCACTACATCATGCAAACCTATACCGTGCGACATATGAATAAGGTAAGTTTTCTTTGGAGCTATCTTTTTTACTTCACCCAATGCTTGTGACAAATTTAAGTGTGATATGTGTTCCCCGATACGCAATGCATTTATAACCAGCACATCCAAGCCTTCCAATTTGGAATACTCTCCTTCCGGAATAAACTTCACATCTGTCAGGTATGCAAAATTGCCGATGCGATACCCCAGAATAGGAAGTTTATAATGCATTACGCCTATGGGCTGCACCTCCACATTCTTAATAGTGAAAGGTCTATCCTTATATACTTCATGTAATAGTAACGCAGGAACGCCGGGATACTTATGTTCCAGAAAGAAATAAGGAGTCCGCTTTCTTAGAGCATCTAATGTTATATTATTGGCGTAAATATCAACATCCGCAAATCTGCAAAACGGTCGTAAATCATCTAATCCTCCAACATGGTCATAGTGTTCATGCGTAAGTAGTACCCCATCAATAGGTGCAAACTCTTCAGGCAAAATCTGCTCCCTGAAATCCGGGCCACAGTCAATCAACAATCTTATGCCATCTATACTCACCAAGACAGACGCTCGCAAGCGTCTGTCCTTTATATTACCGGAAGTACACACCTCGCATTGACATCCTATTTCAGGAACTCCTGTAGACGTCCCTGTCCCCAAGAATTTTATCCTCATTCTTTCAATTTATTCTAATTCTCTTATTTAAGGATCAAAATCCACAAATCGTCGAGTGGTATTCCAAAACGGCTTATGCGCCTTGTCTTTGAAACTCCTTCTGTATATTTTCTTGTTACTTCTTCCAGTTTTTGAATAGCATCTCTCTCAGAGTCATAACTACCTAATAAAGTATAATATATTCCCTGATTACTCCTGACGACTGTAGAGCGTTCTCCCACCCCGTTGAATGTCCGCTTAATAAATTCTGCATTATTCAGGCTTTTGAAAGAGCCAAGTACAATAGCATATTTCTTCATAAATCCGTTATCTGCCTGATCTACCAATTGCACATCTACAGAACGGAATAGTTTCCAATCAGAATCATTAAATACACGGAATGATGTCGATGGTTTTGAAGCTGGAGTTGCTATTTCTGCATTCGGAACTGTTCTGGCAACTCTCGGAGCAGCCACTGCCGGAGTTGGCGTCCCTGACGGGACTTTGGTTGTACGCTCAGGTTCCGCTGTTTTTTTCGCGGAAGTAGTGGTAGCCGATGCGGTTATACGGGTTTTCTTCACCATTGGAAAACTCTGGATTTTCGGTTCCGGAACACCTTTCCCTACCTGAGGAATTCTGTCCGGGGTTTCAACACAGCCAAATAGAGCCTGAGATGCTGAAGAATAAGGATCTAATTCTAATGTAACAACCGGATGCAATAATGATTTCCCTCCTTGCATAATGTCTGTTACTCCTATCTGATTTTTTATCACTGAGTCTAACTCTGCTGCTGTAATTTTTTCGATTATAATATCCGGGTCAGTAACCCGGCTGGTTTGCACCGGCATTGCTCCGTATGCTTTATTCACAGAATGATAAAAACTTTTATATTTTTTATCTCTATTTTTCTGAGATTTACATGGTAAAGCAAAAAAGATAAAAGCTAAAAGTAAAGTTGTGTGTACCGATATTTTCATAAAATCCATGTGTTTGCGAATGAAATAGTAAACCTTTATTGCTGTTTAATATACAAAGATAGAAAAAAACAAAAGGAAACAATATACTTATATAAGAAACTCACAAAAGTCCACCTCTTTTAACCAGATAACATTAGCTCCTTCCTTATATCTATTTATAATTACATAACAATTTTAAAAATTCAGCAGGGATTTCTCTCCCTCCCCATATAGATAATTTTTTTTGAATAAGATTACAAAAAACAGGGAGAACATTAATTGCTCCCCCTGTTTTATTGTATTTATCTGTCGATTAGTATTCTCTTTGAAGTATCCACCAGTCATTGAATGGAATACCATATTTAGCCTTTAATGTGGAAGGTTCTCCCAATTCCGCATATTTTGCCAGAATTTCGTTTTTCTTTGCTACAGCTTGTTCCTTAGAATCGTAACTTGCAATAATCACACGGTACATACCCTGTTCGTTACGAGCCAGAATAATATTGTAACCATCGTTTCCGAATCTTTCTTTCAATGATTCCGCTCCGGGTTTCATTGCCATAGCAGCAACTACGACACTATACGCTTTCAGTCCAGACGCATCGCTTTCATATACCGGAGTAACTTTTTCTTTTCTCACCGATTCGTTAGAACTTGCAGTATATGTTGGCGTGGTTTGTGCCGGTTTAGAAACAGCAGCCGATGTTGTATTATCTTCCACATCCCTTTCTTTAGCTGCCTCGTACACCGATTTATAGGCACTTTGCTTTGGCTTACATGAACCAAAACCTATAACAAAGGCAATAGCCAATCCGATTCCAATTAATTTTTTATTCATAACTTTTTATAATTATCTTAGTTTTAACAATTAGCACAAAAATAATACATTAACTATTTAAAATAACAGTTTCTTGAATCAAATAGTTCCTTTTTCACTTTAATTAATAAATTCAAAACCCGTATACGGGACTAATGCATCCGGTATACGAATACCTTCAGCTGTCTGATTATTTTCCAGTAAAGCTGCAACTATACGCGGTAAAGCCAAAGCACTTCCGTTCAGAGTATGCACCAACTGTATCTTTTTATCAGCATCACGGTAACGGCACTTCAATCGGTTGGCCTGATAGCTTTCGAAGTTCGATACAGAACTTACTTCCAGCCATCGCTGTTGTGCTGCGGAGAATACTTCAAAGTCGAATGTAAGAGCCGAAGTAAAACTCATATCTCCACCACACAGGCGAAGAATACGCCAAGGCAATCCCAACTCTTCAACCAGAGACTGAACATGAGCCACCATTTCTTTCAATGATTGATAAGAATGTTCCGGCTTATCGATACGGACAATCTCTACCTTATCGAACTGATGCAAACGGTTCAACCCGCGCACATCTTTTCCGTATGATCCTGCTTCACGGCGGAAACAAGCCGAATAAGCGGTATTCATTACAGGAAAATCCTTCTCTTCCAAAATTACATCACGATAAATATTAGTTACCGGAACTTCAGCCGTCGGTATCAAATATAAATCATCGAGAGTAGCATGATACATCTGACCTTCTTTGTCCGGTAACTGTCCGGTACCATATCCCGACGCAGCATTTACTACATAAGGAGGCTGTACTTCGAGATATCCTGCCTCACGTGCCTTATCCAGAAAATAATTAATCAATGCCCGTTGCAAGCGTGCACCTTTCCCTTTATAAACAGGAAAACCTGCACCCGATATCTTTACACCAAGTTCAAAGTCTATCAAATCATATTTCTTTGCTAAATCCCAGTGAGGAAGGGAATTTTCCCCCAAATCGGGAATCGTGCCACCGGTACGTTCCACTACATTATCTTCTGGGGTGCGACCTTCAGGCACCTCATCTGCAGGAAGATTGGGAATAAGTACCAATAAATCCTGTAAATCCTGCTCCGCCTGACGCAAAGCATCTTCAAGTATTTTATTCTCGCCTTTCAATTCCGACACCCTGTTTTTTGCGGCCTCAGCTTCAGCCTTTTTTCCTTCTTTCATCAGTTGCCCGATATGTTTGGATAAACTATTGGATTCGGCAAGGCTTGCATCAAGTGTTGTTTGCGTTTTCTTTCTGGTCTGGTCTATATCCAGTACTTTCTCTATTATTTCTTTTCCGTCGAAATGCTTCTTTGCCAGCTTTTTAACAACCAGCTCCGGATTCTCACTAATGGTTTTCAGCGTCAACATTCTATCTGTTTTTTTAGGTCGCAGACCTATTTTATTATTTCCGTATGTTTAATAACAATATTCGAGTTACAAAGTTAAAAATATTTTAAGTACCGCCCCATTGTTTCAGATTCTTTTTACAGGGTGCATTCTATGTTAACAGCCCTTAATCCCAAAAGAGAAGACCAGAGAAAGTAAAAGGTAACAAAAGTAACAGTATTTTCAGTCATCAGTTAACAGTTAGCAATTAGCAACTTGTATCTCGTGTCTTGTCTACTCGTATCTCATATAACTTTCAACTTATTACTCAATACTTACTACTTTCAAAAGGTAACAAAGGTAACAGAAATACCAGTAAACAGTAAACAGTTAGCAGTTAACAACTTGTATCTCGTATAATTTTTCGTTCTTCGCTTTTGGCTCCGCCGATTTTCAATTCGTTCTTCACTTTTCGTTTTTCACTTATTATTTCCCCCTTCCTCAATCCGTTCTCGATGTATATCCCGGCGGCAGAAACGGATAAAGATTCACCTTGGGCTTCTCTACCGGAGCGGCAGATGGTTGTATGGCAGGCGGCTGTTCCATAACTTGCCCTTGCTCATTTTTCACTTTTAGTTCTTCACCTTTCACTTTTAGTTCTTCACTTTTCATTTTTCGTTCTTCACTTTTCACTTTGCTTTCCTCTTCCAATTCCTTATCCACGGCCGCCACTACTTCCGGATTGAGCGACCCGCCCGAACGGAAACCGTTCCCTTTCAATATCATCAGTTGCCGTCTGGTTTCCTCGTCCTGTACTTCTATGACCAGCGGATGGCGTTCCGATGCCAGTAATTGGTCTTTATCCTTCTTCCTTTCTTCGCGGTCGAGTACGTATTTTATCGCGCGAATACTCGGCGGGCAGAATTTCTTTTCCACTACACGGCATTTTTCCACATCATTCGCCGGATCGTTCTTATCGGGGATATAGCTGATCTTCTCTTTTTTCTGTATGTATCCCTCGAGCAATTGTTTCAGGCCTATGCGCGCCGAGGCTATCATCACATCTTCGCGGTGGTCGATAGCTTCTTCTACCGCTTCTTTAAATTCGGGCTTTTCTTTTTTCCATTCATAAAATGTCTTACGGCTGATCTTAAATGATTTGCAGATTTCGGAAATGCTGCACAAGTCCTGCTCTATCATCCGGATAATCTCTGTTGCGATCTTTTCTTTATACTTCATAAGATACTTAAATATTAATGTTTAATAATTAGTTTCTTATACAGATAAAGATATTTGGTTTTGATAAATTTTAGTTATAAGTAAATGAGACACAGGTAGACGGGACACAAGTTGCTAAGTTGACTGCCAACTATCTGTCAGATTTATCCCGATCTTTTCTCAAATAAGTGATCTATAAAAATTAATGACGTATTTTTCAGGAGTATCTGTCAATAAATATTTAATACAACTTAGAGCTTGTTCAAATTTTAGTTGATTGGCACATTTTCACATCGGCATATTAGCGCATTGGCGTATTAGCATACCGATTTCATCGGGAAATAGTATTTGTTTATCGATTTATTGTTGCCTGTAAACTATAGCAGATGTATTTTTGTATCAGAAACCAATAAAACTTATTCTTATGGAAAGAGATTTTAAAGATAAATACCTATTTAAGAGAGGCCGGGGAAATGGAATCGGATTCGCTCTTTTTCTTATTCTTTTTGGCGGAATATACCTGTTTCTCAATCTTGGTATTATACCTATAGAATATAAACGGATACTTATATCCTGGCAGATGCTCCTGATCGTATTAGGTATATGGAGTTTGTTAAAAAGGCAATTTGTCGGAGCCTTCTTTCTTATAGCTATCGGCTGTTTTTTCATTTATCCTGTCTTGTGCAGCGTATTCCCCGAATATTTTGTAAGATTCGATGTCGATATTAAAACATATTGGCCTGTTTTACTTATTGCGGGAGGAGTTCTTCTGGTAATAAGCCGTTCTTTTCCTTCACCCAAAAAGGACTATAACAAAGAATACAGGCATGAGTCAACAAGTGACCATTACAATCCGGCAGAGCAAAACAGCGCCGACTATGTAGACAAAAATCTGATGTTCGGAAGCTCTGAACAAATAGTTCTCTCACAAAACTTCAAAGGAGGAGAGGCCAATGTAATGTTCGGAGAACTGATTATAGACTTGCGCCGGGCAAATCTTAGCGAATTTGCTGGCATACTTGAAGCCAATGTGATGTTTGGCAGCATTGTCATATATACACCATCCGACTGGGCCGTAGAATTAAAAAGCAGTTCTTTACTAGGCTCTTTCGAAGACAAACGGTATCATCCCAGCGATAAAATATCAGAAATCGGTGTGCCACGTCTGGTAATCAAAGGGAGTGCTATGTTCGGAAGCGGCGAAATAAGAAACTAATATCCTGAAAATGGAAAACCGCAAACTGATTTATATACATATTCTTATTGCGTCATCAGCAGCCATTGCTCTATATATATGTATAAAGCCGCTGGTGGATGTATCCGAATATGTATTGATAACAGACTCTGCCATATCGGGAACCGTACTTTCGGGCTTGCTTCTTTTGTTAAGGAATATAGCGCAATACAGTCGTATTTCTTCATTTCCGGTTAGGCAGCAGCTTATCAATTACAGCGCATTGGCTATACTTTTTGTAGCATGCTGGATCTGTATCGAATTTCTGGTACTATATCTGGTATTTCCCGAAGGAGACTGGGCCGATCTAGTGCACACGGTTCCGATACGCATTGTAGTGGCATTACTGATATACAGCCTTACAATAGCGACATTTACACGAATGTACATACCGGAAGATAAGATTGCCGATATAACGATTGATGATGAGAAAGGAGGCAAAGAACTTCCGGGCAGTATACCGGAATCGGCAATTGAGACCGAAAGTAATGAAATACTGGAACGTATAGCCGTAAAAAACGGACAAAAAATAGATGTGGTTCTGGTATCCGAAATCATACACTTACAGGCCGAAGGCGATTATGTAATGATACACTCTACTAAAGGCAAATTCCTGAAAGAACAAACTATGAAATCGTTCGAAAGCGGCTTGCCTCAGGATAAATTTGTACGGGTACACCGTTCCAGCATAGTCAATATAGAATTTATATCCCAGATAGAACTCTATGACAAGCAAAGCCAGTTACTGAAACTGAAAAACGGAGGGCAGGTGCGGATAAGCCTGAGTGGGTATAAGGCATTGAAGAAGACACTGGGTCTGTAAAATAGAAAAGCCTGAATTCCGGTATGGATTCAGGCTCCTTCTTTTATATTACTAACACTTACTTCTCTACCGAACTTTTTTCTTTATCGGCTTTCCATATTCTGTATTTCACCTCATAACCCTTTGGTGCATATACTACAATTGGCAATTTGCTGTTGTATCTTACAATAAGAGTCTGGCCGCTTACAAACTTGTTTTCGTTTGGTTTGTTACAAGCCATCATTGTAGAACGGGTTTGCCCGTCAGAAGTAAACTCATAATAAGTATATCCCCAACCTTGCAGGTCTTTTTCCTCCAGTTTACCCATGAGCGAGTGATGATTACAATCTACGCTCATCACTTTTCCCGGGATAATTTCTACTTTGTATAATGATTCGTCAGATTTCTTTTTCATTTCTATTACGTGTCTTACCATTCCTTCTCCGGCATTAGGGAACGGGGCCAGAACCTTTTCTATATCATTATTTTTATCCTGTGCATTCATCGAAGTTGTGAATGATAATAATACGGCTACCGAAAGTAGTGTCAGCATTGTTTTTGTTAAGTTCTTCATTTTTCCTTATTTTTAATTAATACCTATATTTAGTCATTTATACTGTATAGATGAATAAATTGTTAAAAAGCTGCATCTATATCTCCGGTTAGTTAACATCCGGACAGACCGATTTGTTTATATAATCTTCTTAACATGGAAAATAGAAACGAATTAATTTATAAAAAAAATATCTTTTCCTTTTTAGTTTTTATCTTTGCATCCTGATATTCCGAAAAAATATAAAACAATATACTATATGACTAAGAAATTCAAAAGAACCCTCGTTACATCGGCCCTCCCCTATGCCAACGGGCCTGTTCATATCGGGCATCTGGCAGGCGTTTATATCCCTGCCGACATTTATGTGCGTTACCTCAGGCTGAAAGGTCAGGAAGTAATACACATCGGAGGTTCTGACGAACATGGCGTACCTATTACCATACGCGCCAAGAAAGAAGGTGTGACGCCACAGGATATCGTAGATAAATATCATGCTATAATCAAAAAATCGTTTGAGGACTTCGGCATATCTTTCGATATCTATTCGCGTACAAGTTCGGAGATACATAAGCAAACAGCTTCTGACTTTTTCCTCAAACTATACCAAAGCGGAGATTTTGAAGAAAAGACAAGTGAACAATATTTCGACGAAGAAGCGCAAATGTTCCTTGCCGACCGCTATATAATGGGTGAATGCCCGCATTGCGGCAATCCGAACGCATACGGAGACCAGTGTGAATCGTGCGGAACATCTTTAAGCCCTACCGACCTGAAGAACCCCCGTTCCACAATTTCAGGTTCGACACCTGTAATGCGCGAAACAAAACACTGGTACCTGCCTCTCGATAAGCATGAGGCATGGCTCCGTCAATGGATACTCGAAGACCACAAAGAATGGAAGCCGAACGTGTACGGTCAATGCAAATCATGGCTCGATATGGGATTACAACCCCGTGCCGTAAGCCGCGACCTCGATTGGGGTGTACCTATTCCTCTGCCGGATGCCAAGGGAAAAGTGCTTTATGTATGGTTTGATGCACCTATCGGTTATATATCGAATACAAAAGAATTGTTACCTGACAGCTGGGAGAAATGGTGGAAATCGGAAGATACAAAATTGCTTCACTTTATCGGCAAGGACAATATCGTATTCCATTGCATTGTATTCCCGGCCATGCTGAAAGCAGAAGGCTCGTTTATCTTACCTGAAAACGTTCCGGCAAACGAATTCCTGAATCTCGAAGGAGATAAAATATCCACATCACGCAACTGGGCTGTATGGCTGCATGAGTACCTCGACGATTTTCCGGGACAGCAGGATATCCTGCGTTATGTGCTTACGGCAAATGCTCCTGAAACTAAGGATAATGACTTTACGTGGAAAGACTTTCAGGCTCGTAACAACAACGAACTGGTTGCCATACTCGGAAACTTCATCAACCGTGCGCTGGTACTTACTCAAAAATATTTCGACAACAAAGTCCCACAAATACACGAGTTGACCGATTACGACAAAGAAACCCTGAAAGAATTTGCCGATGTAAAAGAAGTGGTGGAATCGTATCTTGAGACATTCCGTTTCCGCGACGCACTGAAAGAAGCAATGAACCTGGCCCGTATCGGGAATAAGTACCTGGCAGACACCGAGCCGTGGAAAGTGGCTAAAACAGATATGGCACGCGTGGAAACTATAATGAATATCGCATTACAACTGACTGCAAATTTGTCTATTGCCTTCGAACCATTCCTACCGTTCAGCGTGCAGAAAATCCGGCAGTTTATCAATAAGGATAATCTGACATGGGAGCAACTGGGCAGAATAGATTTATTACCGGCAGGCCATCAGTTGAACCCGTCAGAACTGCTATTCTCTAAGATAGAGGATGAAACGATCGAAAAACAAATACAAAAGTTGCTTGACACAAAGAAAGCCAATGAACAGGCTGTGGAGATAAAGGTTGCTCCTCAGAAAGAAAATATAGCATTCGATGATTTTGCCAAGCTCGACCTTCGTGTAGGTAAAGTATTGGAATGCATAAAAGTGCCGAAAGCTGATAAACTGCTCCAGTTCCTTATAGATGACGGAATGGGCAAACGTACAATCATATCGGGTATCGCCGCATGGTATAAACCCGAAGACCTTGTAGGCAAACAGGTATGCTTTGTTGCTAACCTTGAACCGCGTAAACTGAAAGGAGTGGAATCGCAGGGAATGTTATTGTCTGTGGAAGACAGTGATGGAACACTATCATTGATACAGCCGCCTAAAGACGTAACTCCGGGCAGCCAGATAGGATAATAATTTAATGAAATAATGTGCCGGTATGCCAATGTAGAATGGGGTATCGGCAACTTTTTATTCCGAAAGGATAATAGAATCATATTTGAGTTGCGGTTCTTCGTTCAAAATGCTCTTATAATCCAGACAAAATTTATCATAGCATTGTTTTGACAAACCTTTCTGTCCCAGTTTATATAGACTCCGGCATTTGATCTGCACGGAATCTTCGTCTATACTATCATGGATAAGTATTACATCTGCCAACTTTATCAACAGCCGGAAATCGTCTTTTATTTCTCCTGTTTTTGCCGCTTTCAGTAAGGTATTGATAAGCAAATCCGAGTAACCGGACTGATATTTATCCGCCCATCTCTTATCTATATTCGGCAGCAACAAACCTGCCGATGCAATTTCAATAATTTTTTCTATCACAGCTTTATCGATCATGCTATCAGCAGATGATATCCCATGTAGCAGATGCATTACAGTCACATAATCGCAAAAGGTATCTTCCCCGATACTGACATGCCAGTAACTGTTATCTTTCTGAAAAGTTACATCGCCTATTTCCTGAAGAAGAAGTCGTAGTTTACGGATATTTACATTCCGGTTGTTTGTCGCCTTGTTCTTATCCATATCAAACCAGAACTGCTCATCCAAACGCTCGGATGTTATTCCTTTTCCCGTAGTAATATATTCGAGTAAGCACATAAGGAACATTTGCCTGATTACCGGAGTGAAGAGACCTGTTATATCATTTCCTTCCCTGTCGAAGATCTGAAAACCACCCAGCAACGATATCATTGCGCGTTTCTTTTCTTTATGTACATGAGTAGCCCGGGATAATATAGGGGCAGGAATAAACTCTTTATCTTCAACAACAGACGACAACCGGGCTTTCCCCGTGCGATTCTTTCTTAACAGATAGATTACCAGAAGAATTACAATAACTAACAATCCTATAATTATATAAGTTACCGGAGAATTACCGAATATATTGTTTGTACTGCGCACCTGCAAAATATCGGCTTGTGATAATGGCGGATAAAGTAATGAATATATACCGATTTCAAATGTTCCCCCTTCTGTCCTTTGTAATATAACCGCATATATCCCGGAATTCTTATATCTGAACATATCGCAAAAAGACTCGGTATCCTGAAAATTGTATGGTATGGAATCGGATAGGAACCGGAAAGAAAAGTCATTCATATTCACTTCCATCAGGCGTATAGAGGATTTATAAACATCGCTTCTGTTGGCAAGGGTATAAAACTTATTCTCCCCCACATTGATTATCATCGAATTACCAAAAACATAAGGCTGCTGCATCCCGGTCAATGTGCCCAGTTCCTTACTTGTCTTATTCCTTGTATCGATCAATTGAAGATCATATATATTGTAGGAAGAAGCCTCCTGCAATCCGGTCTTGCTCCCATATCCCCCGAATACGAGTATCTGTCCATCTCCCAGATACCCCATCGAAGACAAATAGCGGGGGCTTAATTGGTTAATAAGGTCATTTGTTTCCCACTCTCCTGTATCTAAATTATAGGTTGATAAAGCGGCACTATATCTATATAAACCATAACCGCCAAATACCACCAACTGATTTGTATCCGGATTTATAAACTTGTTGTGGTGCTGAATATACAAAGACATATCCGACGGACTGCCCGACCAGATATTGGTATCAAAGTTATATAACATCAGTTCGGGATGGCTTATACTGTATGAGACTAACCTATCGGCTTTATAGTCGTAAATAAGATAACTGGATGCACCCTGAAAAGGCCTGCCATTATTAACCTTTATACGTTGTACCGACTTATTATTCAGATGCATTATATATAAGCTATCATTTGTGGCTACAAATACTCTGTTATTAATAGAATCCGTTGCAATCTGGGGATAAATATTCCTGGTAATCAAACTCATGTCCTTATTCCAGTTTGTATGCCGGTCTATTTCCCAAATGCCATTCGATACTGTGGCCCTGTATCCATTGGTATCATCATATACGGCAGCTACATCATGCCGGCCCATATCCCATCTACGGACAATTTTTCCTTTATCATCTTTGATTTCTATATTTTTTACCGACATAGGAGGAACATCAGACGTATAGAAAAACTTATGCCTGTTAGCCCCAAAGTATATCTTTTCGATAGTAGATATTCCCAACGAATTATCCGGTGTATCAATCAATATTTCTTCTCCACCTATGGAAAATGTTACTGAGCCTGTACGAACCTCTATCTTTACTTTCACCCATTTGTCTTCCAGTTGTTTGCGTTCATATTTATATTCCGATGAGGCTTTTGTATTATGTATGCCGTTAAGTATGAAATTGATGCGATTATTCCCCAGATAAGATGTCATATCCAGACTTGTGGTATCATTTGCTATAATCCTGAATATATATCCGTATGTATGGTTACTGTTTATAAGTTTAAGATCAAATTCGAGTGTATATCCTTTTGAGAGTTTTAAAAACCCATCGGGGAGTAAATCAAGGGAAGTCCTGTCGTCTTTATTTACCTCATGTGACTTAAAGTTCAATCCATATGAAAAGTTCTTATCCATATCTTTGGATTGTGAGATAATAGTAAGGAAAGGACAAAAAATAAAAACAAAAAGTATGGAAATTTTCATCTTATTTCTTTTAAGGTATCGCACATGTACAAAATTATATAAAATTAGTTATTCATAATTAGATACAAAATTTTAATTACTCATTCAAAACCAACCCATTGAAAAGTTCTCTTAAACTGAATCAAACCTAAAATACTATCCATCAATACAATTACACTTCAAACTAGTAATAAAGAATTATCTTATTGTATATTTTAACGAACAGGCTATAGGTATACAAACAAGACAAAAGTGTTCCTTTTCATGCCAATTAATAATTAATTAAGATTCCGGTTAATAGTCTAAATCTAAGTTTGTATAATATGTTTACAGCTTACATTAACCCTGAAATCGAATTAGGCCTTTATTTGAATATAACATTCCAATAAAATATGAAGAAAAGTACATTCGTCTCTTATACCTTAATTTTACTGTTTTTACTAACAAGCAATATAAATGCCCAGAATAAAAGCCAGCCTGTAGATTTTGTAAATCCGTATATCGGTAACATAAGTCACCTTCTGGTACCCACGTATCCGACTGTACATCTACCCAACAGTATGCTTCGGGTATATCCCGAACGTGAAAATTACACAGGTAATACTATTGCAGGACTTCCTCTTATCGTCACAAGCCATAGGGGAAGCTCTGCCTTTAATCTGAGTCCGTATCAGGGAGGACCGGAGGATATAAAAAGCGTGATTAACTTCGGCTACGACAACGAAATTATAAAACCTTATTATTACAGTGTCGACCTCGACGATTATAATATACATGCGCAGTATGCTCCGTCACATCAGGCAGGAATTTACTACATCGGTTTCGAAAATAGTAATGAACCCGCTTATCTGATCCTTAATACCCGGAACGGGGAACTCAATTCGGACAAAAATACAATATACGGATATCAGAATCTTAGCAATAATACAAAAGTATATATCTATTTCGAAACTGATATACAACCCTCAGAAGTTGGAACATACAAAGGGAATACCATAAATAGCAATGAAAAAACCACCCAAGGCCGGAACGCTTTTTATGTAATGAAATATCCTGCCGGAACCAAAATAATAAAAATACGTTATGGAGTCTCGTTTATAAGTACCGAACAGGCTAAAAATAATCTAAGGCGTGAAATAAAAGACTATGATCTGGAAAACGTAGCGCAAAAAGGCCGTGACATCTGGAATTCAACATTGGGAAAAATACAGGTTTCCGGTATCGACGAGAATGCCAAGACAGTTTTTTACACCTCTCTTTACCGCACTTACGAACGTATGATTTGCATTTCGGAAGACGGTAAATATTTCAGTGCTTATGACAGCAAAGTCCATGATGATGAAGGCCGTCCATTCTATACCGACGATTGGATCTGGGATACTTACCGTGCGACTCATCCGTTGCGCATAATTATCGAACCTGAAATGGAAAATGATATGGTTAACTCATACATAGTAATGACTCGCCAGATGAAAAATCCATGGATGCCAAACTTCCCCGAAGTGACGGGCGACAGCCGCCGTATGAATTCGAATCACGGGGCAGCTATGGTTGCCGATGCCTACATAAAAGGATTGAGAGGATTCGATCTTGAAGAGGCATACAATGTGAGCAAAGCGGCAATCACCGAAAAAACACTTGCTCCCTGGTCGTCCAAACCCGCCGGAGCATTAGACCGGTTCTACAAAGAACATGGATACTTCCCGTCCTTGTCAAAGGGAGAAAAGGAAACAGCCCCGGAAGTTCACGGATGGGAAAGGCGCCAGCCTATCGCCGTTACTTTAGGCACAGTATACGACGAATGGTGCCTGTCTCTGATAGCAAAACAACTAGGTAAGAATGACGAAGCCGATTATTTCTCAAAACGCAGCTTAAACTACCATAAGGTATTTAATCCCGAGACCAGGTTTTTCCATCCTAAAGATGCATCAGGCAAATTCATGGAAGACCTTGACTACCGCTTTCCTCCGGGTATTGGCGGACGCGATGCTTATGATGAAAATAACGGATATGTATATCGCTGGGACGTGCCGCACAATATTGCAGACTTAGTGAGCATGCTCGGAGGAAAAGACGCTTTTGTAAAAGAACTTGAAGATATGTACAGCACCCCTCTGGGGAAAGGAAAGCCCGATTTTTACCATATTTACGCCGATCATAGCGGTAATGTCGGACAATTTTCGATGGGCAACGAGCCTTCGATGCACATTCCGTATTTATACAATTATGCAGGACAGCCATGGCGTACGCAAAAGCGTGTGCATACGTTGCTCAATCAATGGTTCAGAAACGATCTGATGGGTATTCCCGGCGATGAAGACGGAGGCGGACTCACTGCATTTGTCGTATTTTCGCAGATCGGATTTTATCCCGTTACCCCCGGATTACCAATGTATGTAATAGGAAGTCCGACTTTCGAGAGTGCAAAACTGGATATCGGCAACGGGAAATCATTTGAAGTGGTAGCAATCAGCTATTCTCCTGAAAATAAATACATCCAATCAGCAAAGTTGAATGGTAAAGATTGGAATAAATCATGGTTCTCACATGAAGAACTGATGCGTGGAGGAAAGCTCGAACTGGTTATGGGAAAACATCCGAATAAAGAATGGGCTTCAGACGATAATGCTGTGCCGCCATCATTCAGCATGAATAAATAAAATTCAATTACTATACTATCACACGGCTATGAATATCAAAAACACGATTAAGAAAGTAACTGCTTCCGGTATATTCTTTTTATTTGCAATTATTACTTTTGCGCAAATAAAAACAGAACCGGTAGACTATGTAAGTATCCTGACAGGGACATTATCTAAATTTGAACTATCGACAGGTAACACATATCCGGCAATAGCCCGTCCGTGGGGGATGAACTTCTGGATGCCTCAGACCGGGGAAATGGGGAATGGGTGGTCGTATGTATATACTGCCGACAAAATCAGGGGATTCAAGCAAACACACCAACCCAGCCCATGGATGAACGACTACGGACAATTCTCCATCATGCCGGTTGTAGATAAGCCGGTTTTCAATCAGGATAAACGGGCCAGCTGGTTCTCGCATAAATCGGAAGTAGCAAAACCATATTATTACAAAGTATATCTTGCCGATTCGGATATAACAACCGAAATAACGCCAACCGACCGCGCGGCAATATTCCGTTTCACTTTTCCCGAAAAGGATAATTCCTATGTTGTTATAGATGCTTTCGACCGGGGATCTTATATAAAAATTATTCCGGAACAGAACAAAATAATAGGTTACACAACTCGTAATAGCGGCGGTGTACCCGATAATTTCAAAAACTATTTTGTCATTGTTTTCGACAAGCCGTTTACCTATCAGGCAACTGTAGGTGACAGTGAAATCCGTAAGAACGAACTTGAAGCTAAAGAAAACCATACAGGTGCTATTATCGGCTTTGCTACAAAGAGAGGTGAAACTGTTCACGCACGTGTGGCATCATCATTTATAAGTCCCGAGCAGGCCGAACTGAACCTCAAAGAACTCGGCAGTGACAGTTTCGATCAGGTAGCGGACAAAGGCCGCCAAGTATGGAACGAGACACTAGGACGGATAGAAGTGAAAGACGATAACATAGACAACCTTCGTACATTCTACTCCTGTTTTTACCGCTCGGTACTATTCCCGCGCAGCTTCTATGAGATAGATGCAAAAGGAGAAGTTGTTCACTATAGTCCTTATAATGGCGAAGTCCTTCCGGGATATATGTTTACCGATACTGGTTTTTGGGATACATTCCGATGCTTATTTCCATTCCTGAACCTTGTGTATCCGTCGATGAACGAAAAAATGCAGGAAGGTCTGGTAAACGCATACAAGGAAAGTGGATTCTTGCCTGAATGGGCCAGTCCCGGCCATCGCAATATTATGGTGGGGAACAACTCTGCTTCTGTAGTTGCCGATGCATATCTGAAAGGATTAAGAGGTTACGACATTGAAACACTATGGGAAGCCCTGAAACACGGAGCTAATAATGTACATCCTAAAGTTTCGGCTTCAGGGCGTCTGGGATATGAATATTACAACAAACTAGGTTATGTGCCGGACGATGTCAGAATAGGACAAAGTGCCGCACGTACTTTAGAATATGCATATGACGACTGGACTATCTACAGATTGGGCAAAGCATTGGGCAAACCCGAAAGTGAAACCAGCATATATAAAGAGCGCGCCATGAACTACAAGAATCTCTACAATCCGAAGTTCAAACTGATGACCGGCCGCAATGAAAACGGTGAATTCGATAAAACGTTTGTAGCCGAAGACTGGAGTCGTGCATTCTGTGAAGGTAACAGCTGGCACTGGAGTTTCTGCGTATTCCACGATCCGCAAGGCCTGATAGACCTGATGGGTGGAAAGAAAGAATTCAATACGATGATGGATTCCGTATTTATAGTACCGGGGAGCAAAGGAATGGAAAGCCGCGGTATGATTCACGAAATGCGAGAGATGCAGGTGATGGACATGGGACAGTATGCACATGGAAACCAGCCGATACAGCATATGGTTTACCTGTACAACTATTCCGGTGAACCATGGAAAACTCAATACTGGGCACGCGAAATAATGGACAAGCTATATAACCCTAATCCTGATGGATATTGCGGCGATGAAGACAACGGACAAACATCGGCCTGGTACGTCTTCTCTGCACTCGGCTTCTATCCTGTATGCCCGGGCTCTGATGAATATATTCTGGGATCGCCATTATTCAAATCAGTCACCCTGAATCTGGAAAATGGGAAAAAAGTAGTTATCAAAGCTGATAATAATAGTAAGGCAAGCAGGTACATATCATCTATGACTGTGAATGGGAAAACTCATAGCAAAAACTACCTGACTCACGATACATTGCTGAAGGGTGCGAATATCAATTACAAAATGGCTACTACCCCTAATATAACAAGAGGTATAAATGCTGCTGATTATCCGTATTCATTCTCTAATGAGAAGTAATAAAAAATAAATTTCTGTATTAATCAAAAACAATCCTGGTACTCAGGTATCCCAATTTACCAAAGAAGTATATAGATACGCCAATGGTCAAATTATAGACTTCTTTTGGTAAAGCGGATAACAAAAGATATTTTAATATTAATTAATATTGCATGCAATTATTTCTTATGTTTCAAATATGAAATAATAAGAATAATCGACCCTTAATCTTTCACCATATATATGTTATATATAACAATAAATACAACAATAATAAGTGGCATTTTTTCATCTGAAAATTTGGCATTTAGCTGTATTTTATTAGAGAGAGAGAGAGAGAGAGAGAGAGAGAGAGAGAGAGAGAGAGAGAGAGAGAGAGAGAGAGACTAACCTGCCGTAAGCTTC
>NZ_DLFW01000021.1 GCF_002482385.1 Dysgonomonas sp. UBA7710
ATCTCGTTTCTCAGGTTCGGGATCCTTCGTTCCACTCAGGATGACAGCAGAAAATAACAGAACAAAGTAGAGAACTTAACAGCCCTGCTCCAAGGGGAGATTGGAGGGGCCAATCAATACTTCAAAGAACTACAAGCTAACAGCTAAAGGCTAATAGCTTACTATTACATAGATAAACTTTTACAAAAAGAATAAAACCTCATGTATTTGAAACAAAAATATATACCTTTGCTTTATCTTAAAAAAAGTAAATATTATGGGATTCGATATCAGTTTAACGCAAATCTTAAGCGCATTTGTTGTCTTGTTCGTTTTAATCGACGTATCGGGCTCTATCCCTATATTTCTAAGTTTCAAGGGAGAAGGACGGGATGTTAACCCATCACAGGCAGCTATCTACTCATTTATCATAATGACAGCTTTCCTGTTTATCGGAAACTGGGTATTGAAATTATTCAATGTCGATGTTTCATCCTTTGCCGTTGCCGGAGCACTGGTTATCTTCATCATATCTATAGAGATGATATTCGGTGTGGAAGTTTTCAAAAATGATGCTCCCGGCGGCTCAAAGACACTTGTTCCCATTGTTTTTCCCTTAATAGCCGGACCGGGTACATTTACCGTATTGTTGTCTATGCGCGCAGAATATGATGTATCGAATATTATTATCGCCCTGTTCCTGAATATGATAATCGTATTCCTCGTGCTCAGGTACCTAAATGTAGTGGAAAAGATACTGGGTATAGGCGGAGTATACGTCCTGCGCAAATTCTTCGGGGTTATAGTTATGGCGATCGCCGTAAGATTATTTACCGCAAACATCAATGCATTGCTGGACAGCTTGCAGCAATAAAACGTATACTTAACGACTGCAAATTCCCATATTTACCTATTTATCCTGTCTTTTTACCGTACACGCCGGAGAAGGAGTTCTTTTTGTGTCTTCTTATCGAAATTAAGGAAAATCATTTCATAACAGATTGTGAGCCATACAAGCACGCATGGCCATGCTTTGACCGCATATGCGCGTAAGAAATTATCGCGGATAAAGGACGGAACCAGTTCGGTCGAAGAAACGGCAACGATAATAAGAGTAGTCAGCAACAGCCATTTTTTATATTCTTTATTTTTCGAGGGAGTGCAAATATACCAGATCGAAACCCCGGTCATTGCAATAATATATCCGCTTGCTTCCGACCCGGTACTAAAAAGGACGATAAATAATAAAATATTTGCCAGTAACATCATCCGAAAAGAAAGGCATTTATATTGGTCTGTCCGGAAATAAGGGAGAGAGAAAAGTAATAACCCGGGCAGAATAATCCACATATCACTATATGTAGCATCTCCCGATATTTTTCGGATGATTCCTAATAAAGATACGTTCTGAGACGGGGAAAACATATTCTGGTCGTACTTGCTGCCCAATTCGGCGAACCATGCCGAATATTGCGAAACGACATAATCCAGACCGGAAGTATAAACGACAGGCAACAGGAAAAGGACAATAGTCCAGAATACAAGCGATGCTATTAATTTAGCTTTCTGTTCCGAAAAAAAGAAGAAAGCCAGTCCGGCAATAGGATATATCTTGATAAGAGTGCCTGCCACAATGAAAAATGCCGCCCAAAAATCCCTTTTTTTCTCTATAAATACAAAAGAGAGGATAATAATTGCAACAATAGATATATTAAATTGCTGCATCGCTTGGGCAGTCATTAACTCGCAGAGAGAAAACCAGTATATGAGAAGCTTTTGCTTGTATCTGAGAGGCAGCATCCCTATAGCATAAAATAACAGGACTGTATTGGCTACAACCCAGAATGCAACACCTAGAAAATCAGGAAAAACAGCAAAGGGAGCAATAACCGCGCTGAATAAAATGCCATAGTGGTTGTTATCGCAGTATTCACCGGGATAATGGGCATATAGGGGCATATTATCGATAGTGTGCCCGAATACCCCTTTGAATATCTTATAATTGTTGTACTTGCCCATAAAGAATTTTATAAAGGCATATAAAATTGCAGTTATGACCCATATGAAAAATATCGTTTCATTTTTTCTCAGAGCCGAACAATCGCTCCAGGAAAACAGTTTGTCCTTAAGGTTCATCTCACGTTATTTTAGGTATTAATTATAACGTAAAAATACTGTATTATTATATTTAACGATTATAATTACAACGCCCAAAAACAAAAAGCCGTCTCATTCATCAATGGGACAGCTTTTTACCCAGACTAAAAGTCGTTTAAATTCTACTAAGTGTTAAATCACTTCTTCAACAACACCTTATCTATAGCCTCTTTCAGTGCAGGTTTAGGCAATGCACCCTGTGCCATCTGAGGCTGTTCCTCACCCATAGGTACAAACAACAGGCTCGGGATACTTCTGATTCCGAACAAGGCGGCAAGTTCCTGTTCTTCCTCCGTATTTATCTTATATATATAAATTTCGCCGTCATATTCGGCAGCCAGTTCTTCCAGTACGGGAGCAATGGCTTTACATGGCCCACACCAGTCAGCATAAAAATCTATCAGTGCAGGTTTATCGCCCAGATATTTGAATTCACCCGGATTAGCTTCATAGTTAGCTACTTTTTTCAAAAAGTCTATTTTATTCAAATGTATTGTTTTCATTTTAGTCTCCTTTTTTGTTGGTTCTTTTGTCTGATTATTTTTTGTTTGCCCGTTGCAGGAACTGAATGTCAGCCCGGCTATAAACAGCATCAATAAAATATGTTTCATAACTTCCTTTTGTTATTTTTCGTTTGTTGCTTCTGTCGTCTGTTCATCATCCGCAGTGCTGGTCTAACAGTATCCTGTAACACAACACGATGATAATATATAGATTATAAGCATTGCAAATACCATGCCCTTAATACAGACAGGCAGCATACTCCATTTATTCACTATCTTGCTCATTCTTTGTTTCTTTTTTGAAAAGGCTGAACAATAAGCTGCCCATCACTACTCCCCAGATTATACTGTTTACAGGCGAAGCCGTAATAGGACATGTACCGCTACTGCACCCGATAAAATACCAGTACAGATAACCGATGGCAGCTCCGGAAGCGGCTCCGGCGAGATATGTCCAGTTTCGTTTCAATATGGTTATTAATTTATTCATAGTCAAAGATAATTTAAAAAAATTACGGGAGGATAATTAGCAGTCCCTAACCATCAAATAAACAGATTCACATTAGCATTCTCAGCCCTGTCGAGATAAGCGGCCACACCACCGATGGTAATACCGTCCATCAGTTCCTCTTTCTTTATCCCCATTACATCCATCGACATGGAACAGGCTATAAATTCCACTCCATTGTCTTTTGCCTGTTGCATCAGGCTTTCGAGGCTGTCGATGCGCTTATCCTTCATTATCATACGCATCATTTTGCTGCCCATTCCGCCCATATTCATCTTTGAAAGGCTTAGTTTTTTACTGCTCGACGGCAACATAAGGCCGAACATCTTACCCATAAAGTCTTTCTTTACGGCAGGTTTTTCCAGCTTCTTTATCACATTCAGGCCCCAGAATGTAAAAAATATACTCACTTTTTTACCCGAAGCCGCCGCTCCGTTGGCTATAACAAAAGAGGCTAATGCACGGTCAAGATCATCGCTGAAAACAATAAGCGTTTTATTATCTCCGCGGGCAACCGCCTTTTCAGACTTTTCGTCTACGGGCTGTTTCTCCACAACAGCAGTAATCACTCCTCCTGAATTCTCCATACCGAGAACTTTAGCACCCACCATGCGGCTCCATCCATTGAGGTCTTCACCGAAAGCCTGGTCGGTCACTTTTATTTCGAGGCGGTCACCCGCATCTATTTGGTCATAGTTCTTTTTCAGTTGCATTATCGGGCCGGGGCATTGCAGTCCGCAGGCATCTATAGCGATCGTTTTCATATTGGAGAATTGTTGTATTGCAGGTGTATTTTCTTCTTTACCGGATGCATTAGCTTTGTTTGAAGCTGAATAATCTTCTGTGGCACAGGAATAAGTCTTATATCCTCCCGACAGGTTGAAAATGTCATTATATCCGTGTTGCGTCAAAATGCGATAAGCAATGTATCCACGCAGTCCGACAGCACAGTATAATATTATCTTCTTATCTTTCGGTATTTCCGGCAGGCGGCTGCGCATTTCGTCCACAGGGATATTTACCGAACCGGCGATGTGTCCGAACTGATGTTCTTCCGTAGTACGGGTATCGATAATAAATACATCCTGTCTATCCTGCTTTTTCAGTTCATCCCACTGAATGATATTTACTTTCTTCTTCAAAATATTATCCGCTACAAAGCCTGCCATATTAACAGGATCTTTTGCCGATGAATAAGGTGGAGCATAAGCATGTTCCACTTCCTGCAAATCGTATATAGTACCACCTTTTTTTATTACTTGCGCAAACAGGTCGATGCGCTTGTCCACACCATCGAAGCCTACAACCTGAGCGCCTAATAACTTTCCGTCGACAGGTGAAAAATTGATTTTCACGGACAGAGGCAAAGCATCAGGATAATAACCTGCATGCGAGCTACCATGTGTATAGGAAGTAACATGAGGAATATTTTCCCTGTCCAGCAATTTGGACGAAGCCCCGGTGGAGGCAACTGTAAGGTCGAATACCTTGGCTATGGATGTACCTATTGTGCCCGCATACTTATATTTATTATTTTCGAGAATATTATCCGCTACTATACGCGCCTGCTTATTGGCAGGACCGGCAAGGGGAATAAGGGCATGTTTACCGATTACGGGGTTGAACACTTCTACTGCATCCCCCAACGCGTACACATCCTTATCCGACGTCTGCATATAGTCGTTTACCTTAATCCCGCCGAGCGAACCGAGTTCGAGACCGGCCTCTTTTGCCAGCTTTGTTTCAGGACGGACACCAATACTAAGGATAACCATACCGGCATCCAACGCAACTCCCTTTTCCAATAAGACTTTCAGGTTATCTCCTTCCGGTTCAAAACCTGTCACCCCTTCTTCGAGATAGAGCGATACGCCTTTTTGCTTCAGGTGCTGATGCACGATAGCAGCCATTGCATAATCGAGTGGCGCCATCACCTGATTGCCTTTTTCGACTACAGACACCTTTATCCTGGCATCCTGTAGGTTTTCCACCATTTCCAGACCGATAAAGCCTCCACCGATAACAACGGCGGTTTTGGGCTTATGCTGATCTATATAACCCTTTATCTTATCCATATCGGGCACATTACGCAAAGAAAATATCCGGCTGTCATGAAGACCTGTCAAGGGCGGCTTTATCGGTTCTGCCCCGGTGGATACAATCAGTTTGTCATAACTCTCGGTGTATTTATCACCTGTAGCCAGATTATGTACTGTAACTGTTTTGCTTTTGGTATCGATACCTGTAACTTCCGACTTTATCCGTATATCTATATTAAACCGGCCGGTAAACCCATCCACAGTTTGCACAAACAACCTGTCACGCTCGCTTATTGTCCCGCCGATATAATATGGCAGCCCGCAATTGGCATAAGATACATATTCACCCCGCTCGAATAATATAATTTCCGCGTCCTCATCCATACGCCTGAGCCTCGCTGCCGCTGTCGCCCCTCCGGCAACCCCTCCGATTATAAGTACTTTCATAATTTATGATATAAATATTTGCTATTAGCAATTAATTGGTTAAAATTTTTATTCATTCAAATTTGAGATCAAAGCTGTAAGTTCGGAGAAATCCATTCCCTGCACCTGCATTTCCTTTGTTTTCTGTTTTCCTGATTCCGTCAAAGTGAAAATCATCTGGCGTTTATCAGCAATTCCCATTTCACGGACTATATACCCCTTGCCTTCCACGGTGGTAATGACACGTGACACACGCGAATTAGACAATCCTACAAAGTCACACAGTTCATTCGCCGACCTTGGCTTACCGTCTTTCAGGCAGCAAAGAAGCATTCCTTCGTTGATAGTGATACCATTAGCTTCCGCAAAACGTTTTTCAAAGTTGTATAATGCTTTATATATATCTTTTAATTTACAAATTGGTTCCATTCTATTTATTTGCTATTACGAAATATTTGCAAAGGAAATATTTTCATTTGAGATGAGCAAATTATTTTAGCTCTTTTATTGCATCAGAATATTATTGAAATGAAACCAGACTAAAATAAATTACTAAGAATTAATTAACAAAAAGAGCTTGCTACCACACACTACATCAGCTAACATATCCAAATAATATAAATTCAAAAAATCTACAAAATTGAGCTGTATTCTTGTCATGTTTTATATTCAGTCAATGAATGAATATACTAGTATGAATAAACAATCAGATTATTTCAAATGGGAAAAACAGCAATTTTTTCTAAGCTGACAGGCGCGCTCTTATTGCTTGCCGCAGCCATTGTAC
>NZ_DLFW01000009.1 GCF_002482385.1 Dysgonomonas sp. UBA7710
TGTATAATATAATTGAAAAGTAGTCCACTTAGTAATTGAAAAGTATACCACTAAGTGTCTCGGCTGAGATTGTTTAAAGATATCTATTCTTCATTAGATTGTAACATTTTTTGAGTTTCTTTAACACGATAAGACTGTCCGTTCATGTTAATCAGATATGCTTTATGAGTTAGCCTGTCTACCATTGCAGCTACCAGAACTTTGTCCTTGACGATCTCCCCCCACCTGCTAAAAGCCAGGTTTGTAGTAATAATAGTTGTTTTCTTACCAGCCCTTAGCGATAAATGATTAAATAATAGTTCCCCGCCTTCTTTATCACAACTGACATATCCGAACTCGTCACAGATGACCATATCATACCTTTGGAAGCGTAGTTCAAGCTGGCGTAGGCTTTTCTGTGAGCGGCATTCCCTGATTTGCGTAAGCAGGCGAGGCACGGAAGTAAAAAAGACCGTATAACCCTCCAGGCAAGCTTTAATACCGAGCCCTATTGACATATGCGTCTTGCCTGTTCCCGGGTTGCCGCAAAATACGATATTGCGCCCATCCTTGATAAATTCCAGCGTTTCAAGTTCCGGCAGTGCTGTTTGTGCATCTTTAGGCAGCTCTTCCCTTACCAGTTCCTGAAGGTACTTTAGTTCAGGGAACCCGGCTATCCTGATTCGCTGCTTGCGGCGTGCCTCGATCCGCATGTCCATTTCCTTGGTTAAGAGCCGGCATATCAATGCCCGGTATGACCAGTTTTCATCGGTTGCCAAGGTGATAAAGTCATCGAGTTCATCCCGCAGGACAGGCAACTTAAGCTCTTTGGCATAGTTAAACACTTTTTCTTTTTCGTTCAGATTTTCCATTTGCATACTATTTATATTAAATACTTCTTGTCTCATAACTGATTATTAATTTTTGGTGATTATTTTTATATTGTTCTCTGTGTCCATTATGCGTGACAGATCCATCAGTATCCTCATGGCTCCGTCTTCAATCAGGGCAGAGCCGCTCTTATGGCTTTCATCCAGATAGATGGGTTCATCCTGGGTCGCCAGGGGCTCGTCATTGGCATAGAGCATGGCTTTGATCTGGTCTGCCGATATACTTCTCAGGCCTCGTGCTTTTAATGATGTGTATGCTTCTATTATATCGTTGTCGCTAAAATTGTTTTCCCTGGCATACTGTAAAAGGAAGACAAAATCCCTGGCCTTGTCCGTAAAATGTTTATTGAATAAAGCCTGTATCTGCTGTGGCATTTGCTTTAATGCCAGCGAAGTGTTCAGTGCTCCGGGTTTGCGCAAAAGGGTGTTCAGGTAGTGTTCCAGTTTGATAGACCATCCCTTTTGCCTTGAGTAGATGCGTTCATGTACGGCTATCTTGTCATTATTATAGAGGATGACAATCTTCTCGGAGTACATCTTAACGGTAACCATTTTGCCTACCAGCGTATCGGGAACCGAGTAGTGGGAGCAGTTCATACAGATGGTCGACCACTTGTCCACCTTGTACTCAGCCATCTGGAAGCATCCCATCTCATTGGTATAGGGTTTTAGTGCAGCAAGATCGGCTGCCAGTTCTTCCACTTTATTGATCGTTGAAGGACTGCCGCTGCGTGAGTTAATCTTTTCACAGATAGCCAGCAGGTGCTCCTGGGCATCTTTTAATGAAGCATAATGCAGATTGATGCTGAAAGCCTTACGCCTGACATACTCTACCGAACGTTCCACATGACCCTTTTCCCAACCGGCACGGGCATTACAGAAGCGATAGTGGTAACGGTAGAAGTTGCTCATGCGAAGAAGTGTTTCTGTGGGCTTCTTCTCCTCTCCTGCAAACTTTTTGATGGCCACACGCATATTATCATAGACCATAATCGAGGGAACACCTTTTACCTGGCGAAAGAAGTTGCGGTGCGACTCCATGAAGGCTAACTGGTCCTGATGATGGAATAGCCAGGCATAACGCCCGTTGCTATGGCTCAGGGTAAAGACGGCCATCTGGATACGTTGAAGCTTACCGTTTAAGTAAAGCTTGACTTCACCCCAATCAAACTCACAGGACTCTCCCGGAGGATAGTAACCACGGATAAAGGCTTCCTTGGATGATTTATCTTCTTTCTTCTCGACAGCAACAGAGGCGATGTATTTACAAACTCCCGTATAGCTGACCTGAAAGCCTTTGTCTATCAACAGTTCGTAGATATCCTTACCCCGCATACACTGCTTCTTCAGGCCCATAGCGCGTTTACGGACGTTCTTCTCTAAACAATCATCTATTAAATCTTTCAGGCTACCGGTAATAACACGGCGGCCTCGTTTGGAACAGTTATATCGGGGTTGTACGGTTAATACCGATTCCAGTGAAGCTTCAGGATCTGGACAGTTTAAAGCGGCTTCATACTCGGATATGACTTTATGAACGGTCTTACGGCTGATATCCAACTCCCTGGCTATAGCACGTTTGCTGTACCCAACCGTACGGTACATGTGAATAATTGCTTGTTTTTCCACCATTGTTATCATTTTAACCTCTGTGTTAGTGTTCTATACACAAAGGAATTTATAATGTTAATATTTGTTAGTAAAATACAGAGCTTTATTACATGTGCTCTCACATTTTACTTAACTGGTGGTATACTTTTCAATTATTTTAGTGGACTACTTTTCAATTATATTATACAAAATTACCGGTAAATCAACCACTACACACATCACCGAACGCATTATTGCCGAAGCAAAAGCCCTCTTGCAGCATACAGACTGGAATATTGCAGAGATCGCTTACGCGCTCGGTTTTGAATATCCTACCTACTTCAATAACTTCTTTAAAAGGCAAACAGGCACTAATCCGAAGTCACTTCGACAAGAGATGGTTTGAATATCTTAATTATCGGTTTGAATATTGTTAACAGGTAAAGCCGATAAGCCCCGATCTTTGTATCAAAAAAATACAGAGATGGATAAAACAGATATTTTTGAACGGCTCAGAGACGGAGAAACCATTCCGTCCGGCGATCCTCAGCGATATAAAATGAGGGAAGCATCATACAACACTAAAGAATTGTTGATCCAAATGAATAATTCTGCCGATCCGGCAGAAATAAGGACTCTTTTAAGTCAAATTACAGGCAGTGAAATCGACGAAAGCGTTGCCGTATTTACCCCCTTATATATCAATTACGGGAAGCATACTAAAATTGGTAAAAACGTATTTATCAACTTTAATTGCACTCTTCTGGATTTGGGTGGCATCACCATCGAAGACAACGTACTGATAGGTCCCAACGTCAGCATATTATCCGAAGGGCATCCCATTGAGCCGAAAGAACGGCATTCACTCAAACCCAAATCCATCCATATCAAGAACAACGCTTGGATTGGCGCAGGAGCAACCATTCTGCAAGGGGTAACAATCGGAGAAAACGCTATTGTAGCCGCAGGAGCAGTTGTATCTAAAGATGTTCCCAATAATGTGATTGTCGGTGGTATTCCTGCTAAAATCATCAATACAATTTAAACAGAACAATTATGAAAAAGCTTATAATAATAATTTTCTCTTTGATGGTAATAACAGGACTTTCAGCCTGTGATACCGATGAGATAAGAAGTCCCGAACCACCTCAGCAACCGGAGAACACGGGCAACGATAATGAAAACGAAAATCCGCAAGAGAATATGAAAATGAAAATAACAATAGGCTCAACCGTATTTACCGCCACCCTTGAGAATACTGCTACGGCAACCGCTTTCAAGAAACTGTTACCCATAACAATCACAATGTCCGAGTTAAACAATAATGAAAAGTATTACAGCCTGCCAAACAGCTTACCTACCAATCCTACTAATCCGAAAACGATACAAAACGGCGATTTAATGCTGTACGGCTCGCAAACATTGGTATTGTTCTACAAAAGTTTTTCTACATCGTACAGCTATACCCGATTGGGAAAAGTAGATGATACAACAGGCTTAGCCTCCGCATTAGGTTCGGAAAATGTCACCGTAATTTTTGAAATGGAATAAAAAAAAGAATCATATATAACAGATAAATAGTTACAGAAAATGAAGAAAATAATACTCATGGCTTTGCTCGTAATAGGAACAATCACAGCAGAAGCAATAAACGGAACAACCGTATTAACCGAAAATAATCAAGCAAACGATAAAAATATGGATAAGCCAGAATTAACAATTGAATGGGACAAAGTATTCCCCAAAAGCGATAAAGTCGATCATCGCAAAGTAACCTTCCGCAACCGTTACGGTATCACCCTTGCTGCCGATATGTATATACCTAAAAATCCAACCGGAAAATTGGCAGCTATTGCCGTGAGTGGACCTTTCGGCGCAGTAAAAGAACAATCATCGGGACTCTATGCACAGACAATGGCCGAACGTGGTTTCCTGACTATTGCTTTTGACCCCTCATATACAGGTGAGAGTGGCGGTGAACCCCGCTATGTAGCTTCACCCGACATTAATACGGAGGATTTCAGTGCTGCCGTCGATTTTCTTTCCACACGTGATGATGTAGACTATGAACGGATCGGAATCATCGGTATTTGTGGCTGGGGTGGTCTGGCTATCAACGCAGCCGCTATGGATACCCGAATCAAGGCAACTGCCACATCTACCATGTACAACATGAGCCGTGTAAATGCCAACGGTTATTTTGATTCTATGGATGCGGACGCACGTTATAAACTCCGTGAGCAACTGAATACCCAGCGCATAATCGACGCAAAAAACGGCACATATGCACTTGCCGGAGGCGTTATTGATCCGTTACCGGACGATGCTCCTTGGTTCGTGAAAGATTACCACAGTTACTACAAAACTGAACGGGGCTATCATGAGCGTTCACTCAATTCGAATGGTGGTTGGAATATAACATCGTCTCTTTCGTTTATCAATATGCCGCAACTTTCCTATGCCGACGAAATCCGTAACGCCGTACTGGTTATTCATGGTGAAAAAGCACATTCCCGCTATTTCAGTGAAGATGCTTTCAAAAAGTTAAAGGGCGATAATAAGGAACTGATGATTATTCCCAATGCTACTCATGTGGATTTATATGACCGTATGGATATTATACCATTTGACAAACTGGAATCTTTCTTTAAGGAATATTTGAAATAGAGTGGATATAAACATACGATATATAACGAGAGAATTTTTACGGATTCTCTCGTTTTTATTAATTCATCAACCGATAATCACTTGGCGAACTACCCACAATCTTCTTAAACATCCGGCTGAAATGATGCGGATATTTAAACCCTAATTCATAAGCAATTTCATTTACCGACTTATCCGGGTGGTACAGTTTATCCTTTGCCTTTTCAATAACCTTTATCTGGATATATTCCTGAGCCGATTTACCTGTTTCTTTTTTGATTAAATCCCCGAAATAATTGGCTGACAAATGAAGTTCATCCGCAAAATACTGCACAGAGGGCAAACCTATTGTTTGCGGTTTATCAGAATCAAAGTAACCGTTCAGTAATTCTTCAAACCGAGTAAGTACATCTTTATTAACGTTTTCGCGAGTAATAAACTGACGGTCGTAAAAGCGCAGGCAATGATTAAGAAAAACTTCGATGTTAGCGGTGATAATCGATTTACTGTGTTTGTCAATGGAATGAGCCAGTTCATCCTTTATCTCCTGAAAGCAATTCACGATAATCTGCCGTTCACGTTCCGACATATGCAGCGATTCATTCGATTCGTAAGAAAAAAACGAATAATCATTCATTTTCTGTCCGAGCAGTGTACCCCGAAGCAAATCGGGATGAAAACACAACCCCCAGCCCTGCATTTTAAAAGTATCGCCCGTATCATCTTTTCCGGCCACTTGTCCCGGAGCAATAAAAACAAGCGTACCTTCCTGATAGTCGTATGTATGGCGGCCATAAATCAAATCGCCGCATTTAACATCTTTCAGGAAAATGAAATAGAAACCATATCTTTTACGGATATGATGAAATTCTTTTGTGACTGTGGAAAAGTCGATAGAACTCACCAAAGGGTGCAGTGTTTCTATTCCCAGAAAGCTGTTATAATCGTGTATCGTATCAAAATTCAATATTTCGCTCATAATTCCTGATTTTATGTATAACAAATATAGTGAAAGCCGAAAGCAATCAAATTTATTTGAATTGCTGAGGCACATCCTATATTCTGTAAAAATAAGGCTTCTTGTTTGAAATCTACCATTCCATCTCTCAAATCAGTAATAATGGTAGAAGAAACAGTAATCTGTCTATTTACATGGGGTATTATTCACCGTAAGTTTGTAACATGAAAATTATAAACTTTTAATTGGTAAAATATGAAGCAAAGGAATGGCACCAAAGAGATAGTATTTATAATAAGTATCCTCCTTATTTTCTCGGCTTGTAATCAAAATAAGGAAAAAGATATGAACGGACTACTTGTGATAAAAGAACAGGGCAGTTTTGCCGTAGGCGGTTCGGTTATAATCAACCCCGGCACATTCAATCCCATTACACGTACTCCCGAGGGGCAAACCTACCACGGCGACCATGCCTATATTGTTTATCAGATACCCGATAATGCCCGCAAATTACCACTAGTATTCTGGCATGGCATCGGACAATTTTCAAAGACATGGGAAACTACACCCGACGGTCGTGAAGGATTCCGGAATATATTTCTTAGACGAAATTTCGGTGTATATCTCATTAATCAGCCAAGAAGGGGAAACGCAGGGCGAAGTACTGTAGAAGCCACAATAAAAACAATACCCGACGAACAGGAATGGTTCAGCACTTTCCGGCTGGGTGTATGGCCCGAATATTTTGAAGGCGTACAATTCGATAAAAGTCCGGAAACATTGAATCAGTATTTTCGTCAGATGACACCCAATATCGGAGGATTTGATACCGAAGTAATCACTTCAGCCGCAATTGAACTTTTCAATAAGATAGGTGACGGTATACTTGTCACTCACTCTCATTCGGGCGGTTTTGGCTGGTTGACGGCAATAGGTAGCGATAATGTAAAAGCAATTGCATCCTATGAACCCGGCAGCGGTTTTGTTTTTCCCGAAGGAGAAGTCCCCGAACCCCTTTCAAGTTCAGCAGGAGTGTTAGTAGCCAATAGCGTGCAGATGTCCGACTTTATGAAACTCACCAAAATCCCCATTATTATTTACTACGGTGATTTCATCCCTGAAAAACAAGTAGAAAATCCCGGAATCGACGGCTGGCGTGTACGGCTCGAAATGGCAAGGAAATGGAGAGATGTCGTCAATAAGTATGGAGGAGATGTTACTGTTATACACTTGCCCGAAATAGGGATTCATGGCAATACTCATTTCCCTTTCTCCGACCTCAATAATATAGAAATAGCCGGTTTGCTTTCGGACTGGTTCAAAGAAAAAGGACTCGATAAATAGAACAAGATATGAAGAATTTAATTTTAAGCCTAATCATAATTTTAGTAATATTCCCCGTGTCGGCATATTCGAATAATAAGTAATAGAAATATAACAATGAAAAAGATTATATATATCACAATGACAACCTTGTTGCTGGGAATATCCGTCAACATATATGCACAAGAGAATAATATGCTAAGCAAAAAACAAGAAAAAATAGTAATCATATCTTCCTTTACCGCAAGGGGAGAATTGGAAAAACTGAAACCGGAACTGATTGCCGGACTCGAAGCCGGATTAACCGTAAACGAAATAAAAGAAGTATTGGTCCATCTGTATGCTTACAGCGGATTTCCCCGGAGCCTGCGAGGACTGCAAACTTTTATGAGCGTGCTGGATGAACGGAAAGCCGCAGGAATAACCGATAATTGGGGGCATGAAGCCTCACCCGTTACCGATACCCGCGATAAGTACGAGCGTGGAAAAGAAATCCTTTCCGAACTGCAAGGTATCACACCGCCCGAAGGACGAGAAACCGCAGGCTATGCAGGTTTCAGTCCCGAAATAGAAACATTCCTGAAAGAACACCTTTTTGCAGATATTTTTGAACGTGATGTACTTACCTATGCGCAGCGTGAAATGGTAACTGTTTCGGTACTGATGGGATTAGGAGGTGTCGAACCGATGTTGAATTCCCACATGAACCTCTCGCTGAACGTAGGTATAACCCCTGCCCAATTACAGCAAATAATAAACATCATTGAAATAAACGTAAGTAAAGAAAATGCGGAAGCAGCTAAAGTCGTACTGCATGAATTACTTCAAACAAAAGGATTGAGCACAGAAACAAAAATTTCCGAAATGGTAAACGGTGTGAAAATAGAGAAAGTATCCTTTCCGAACCGGTTTTATAACAACGTGGCAGGTAATCTCTACTTTCCACCTAATTATGATACCAATAAGAAATATTCAGCTATTGTGATCGGTCATCCGTTTGGTGGAGTAAAAGAACAAACGTCAGGACTTCATGCTCAAAAAATGGCGGAACTCGGTTACATTACCCTTGCATTTGATGCCACACATTATGGCGAAAGCGGCGGATATCCACGATATATAGAATCACCCGAAGCACGGGTAGAAGATTTCAGTGCAGCGGTAGATTATCTCAGTAACCATAAAAATATAAATCCACAGGCAATCGGAGTTATCGGCATTTGCGGCGGTGGAGGTTATTCCGTTAGTGCGGCACAAATCGACCATAGGATAAAAGCAGTAGCAACAATCAGCATGTACGACATGGGACGCGCCCGTCGTCAAGGATTAGGCGATGTGATAACGTATGAGCAGCGCATGAAAACATTGGATGATATAGGGGAACAACGCACAAAAGAGCTCGGTGGCGCAGCCAGAAAAGATATCGCGGCTATTCCTACTCAATTGAGCGACAGCGATACGGAAAATACCCGTGAATTTTTCGACTATTACCGTACGTCACGTGGAGGGCATCCAAACTCGACTACCAGCTATTCCTATACAAGCCTTGCACCGATGATGAATTTCTTCCCTTTTGCGCAAATAGAAACTATCTCACCAAGACCCCTGTTATTTATCGTTGGTGAACGTGCCGTGTCAGCTTATTTCAGTGAAGATGCGTATAGCAAAGCAGCAGAGCCTAAAGAACTGTTTGTTGTGCCGGGAGCCTCGCACGTGGATTTATACGACAGGCCGGAATATATGGGTATTTCATTACCTAAATTGAATTCCTTCTTTAAACAATATCTGAAATAATAGTAAACAATAGTATATGAAAAAAATAAAAAGAAACGGTTTTGCATTATTAGCTGTTGTAATATTGCTATTCACAGCATGTAATAACTCAAAAAATAACAACGAAATGGAAACAAACAATAAAGAGATAAATCAGATATTTCCGAAAGGAGATAAAATAAATAACAATTATTTCAGCGGAACAGCATGGCTTCAAATGCTTGTCACCGATAAAGAGAACTTCGACCTCACAATAGGCAATGTAATTTTCGAACCGGGAGTACGGAATAACTGGCATTTACATCCGGGTGGACAAATTCTGCTATGTACTAAAGGACAAGGCTATTATCAGGAAAAAGGAAAGCCGATTCAATTACTTAATGTAGGTGATGTTGTTGAAATCCATGCTGATGTCGTCCATTGGCATGGTGCAACTCCCGATAGTGAATTCGAGCATATAGCAATTAGCCCACAATCCCATAAAGGTGCTGTCGTTTGGATGGAGCCTGTAACTGATGAAGAATACAACAGTTATAGTAGCAAATAGTCCGATTAATAAACAAAAACAGGACATGATTGGATAATCAATTATCCAATCATGCTATTATTTAAGTTATATGCTAGGTAAGTTTATATGATGACATGAATCTATGTTCTGGAGTGCAAAAAATGACTCACGAGAATCGTAAATTCAATTCCACTTAAATAGCTTCATTCCTATAATGAAACAGATAAGTCCAAAAGCAGATAACATACAAGTCGGATAAATCACTTCCATCCATCCGGCCCCTTCATTAAAAATACTCCGGATTCCATCGGTGAGCGCTGTCAGAGGAAGTAACTTAATAGCTCCGATACTCCATTCGGGGAAATTATGGTAACTGAAGAAAATACCCGATAGCAACATCATGGGCATTTGTACAGCATTAATCCATCCGGTACCGACCTCCGTTTTAGTAGTACGGGATGCAACCAAGACAGCGATTCCTGTAAAAGCGAGATTACCAGCTAGAAATAAAACAATCAATGCTCCGATATTTCCCTGGATATGAATATCGAATATTAACCAGGCAAAAAACAGTAGAATCAGAGACTCAACCACATTCATGAGGATACGGACAAACATTAATGCAAATAAAAAATTTGATTTTTTCATCGGAGTCGCAACCATCCGTCTTAATAATTTCTGCGATCGTCGTTCAATGATTGTATAGCTAATGCCCCACATGATAGAACTCATCAACCCGAAAGCAATCAGTCCCGGAATCAGGAAGTCGATATAACGAACACCCATTAATGTCAATGGTTTTATTTCTGTATTCTCAGCATTCATGCTTGAATCAGGTGCTTTTACCAATGCTGAAAGCTTCATATATGCTAATTGTGACTGAGAGTTAAGCGGATCAAAATGATAAGCGGCTTTTCCCAACGAATCCGTAACAATCACATCTGCTTCGCCTCTCTTTAACGATATGATAGCTGAGTTCCAGTCGCTTTGTGAAAACTTAAATATAGTATTACCCAGCGTTTTATTGATAATTTTCCAATTTTGGATGTTCCTTCCTTTACTCTGTGCATTTGTAGCATAAATATTGAGAAGTGAATCTAATTCTGTCTGATTTTTCTCAACAAGTACAATATTAAATTTTGATTCTGTTTGCTGTGTAAAAGCCAAGCCCAATCCAATGGAGATAAGTACAGGGAATATCATACCCCAAAAAAGGACTTCCGGTTCACGGATTGTCAGTAGAAACTGGGTTTTGAAGAGTTGATATAATTGATTGTTTTTGATTGATTCCATTATTGAAATAATTGAAAGTATACAAGTATTTATTACAATATTACATTTCCATTCTCACGGAGAGCTTTTCCTGTGAGATTGATGAATAATTCGTCGAGGTTACGGGAATTTTCGTCCAGCAACTCTTCCAGTTTCCCTTCTTTTAATATTTTCCCTTCATCAATAATGATGATACGGTCACAAAGCGATTCCGCTTCTTCCATGTAATGGGTTGTCAGGATGAGGGAGGTTTCCCCTTTGTCTTTTAATCCTTTCAGAATATTCCAAAGATCGAGTCGTGAATGTGGATCGAGTCCGGTAGTGGGCTCATCCAGAAAAAGAATTTGAGGAGTATTTAATAATGCTACACCTAAAGCAAGCCGTTGCCGTTGTCCTCCCGAAAGTGTTCCCACCATCGATTTTCGTTTACTTTCCAGTCCGGTCAGCTCGATAATTTCATTTGCCCGTTTTTCGCCAAGCCGGAAAAAACTCGCAAACAGGCGTAAGGTTTCAAAGACAGTCAGTTTATCGGAAAAACGTGTTTCCTGCAATGACAGACCAATAATTGACCGAAGTTCTCTTTCATTCTTTTGCCAGTTCTTACCCTGTAACAGAATTTCTCCTGAATCCGGCTTTTTTAATCCTTCCATCATTTCAACCATTGTTGTCTTTCCGGCTCCGTTAGGGCCAAGTAAAGCCACAAATTCTCCGGGATGTATTGCAAAAGAAATACCTTTTACTGCATGTACATCCTTAAATGACTTATATACGTCTTTTACTTCTATCTGATACATTATGTATTTATTTTCCCTGCTAATTTTATTATCGGGTGATAAAAGTAATAACGAATTTTATTACTACAAAGTTTTGGCTTCTGTTAATGCGTATTTAATTATCTGTTTATAAAATTTTGCAACAGAGATATTAAGGTTAAGATTAGAGATATTAAGGTTAAGATTATAGAGAAAGAATCAGCAAAATATAAGACCGTTATAATTGGTTTTTCTATGGAAATATAAGGTAATGATTTATAATAAAGGCGAAGATCAAAGCTGTGGACGGAAGGCTTACATTAATTTTCTCTCCCGCCTTTAAATTGAACGGGTGATATAGAAAATTGCTCTTTAAAGCACTTGCTAAAGTAGAAAGGATCATTAAACCCTACCTTGTAAGCAACTTCAGAAACATTTAGACCGGTTGTTTTGAGTAGTTCAGCAGCTTTTTTCAGGCGTATTATCCGTACGTATTCATTTGGAGAGTAACCTGTAATTCCTTTTACTTTTTTATAGAGCATGGTTCTTCCCAGATTGGTAGATTGAGCGAATGCGTCAACTGAAAAATCAGGATTATTCAGATTTGTATCAATTATCGAGTGTATTTTGTCTATAAAGGCTTTATCCTTGTCTGTCGTACAAATCGTGGTAAGTCCTATTCCGGGTTCCTGTGAAAATTTCTGCTGTAATTTCTCCCGTTGTTCGATAAGTTTAATAATCCGGGCCATCAGATATTTTATACTAAAAGGTTTGATTATATAGGCGTCTGCACCCGATTGTATACCTTCTACCTGATGTTCTACAGATGAATGGGCTGTGAGCAGAATTATAGGAATATGACTTGATTGAAAATCCGATTTCAGCCTCTTTGTAACTTCAAAACCATCCATTTCGGGCATCATAACATCACATATAATCAGGCTGGGTTGTTCATTAACAGCCATATTAAGCCCTTCGATGCCATTTGGTGCGGTCAGAATACTAAAAATAGATTTTAATTGTTCCGTCAGAAATGACCTGATATCTTCATCGTCCTCAATAATAAGAATCTTATACAAGTTTAAAGCTCCGTTCAGGTTATCCTCTTCAAATATATTTTCTTCAATGGAAGAAGGGCTGATTACGGGTTCAGAGTGGATGATGGCCTCATTGTTATAATTGCTGTCGGCCAAAGGAATCGTTACAATGAACGAAGCACCTCCCCATTCGGATTCTGAATATTCGATACGTCCCAGATGTACATTAACCAGCTCATAGGTAAGATTAAGGCCGATACCGATGCCCGGTATGGAATAATTAATCTGTTTGAATCTCTGAAACAGCAAGTCTCTTTTATCCTGAGGAATACCCGTCCCCGAATCAGAAACGGTCAGTTGCCAATAATCATCTTTTTCGTTAAATTCAAGCTTTACTGAAATATTACCGTCGGCCGGAGTATGCTTAAAGGCATTGGACAGCAGATTGAAAGCCACTTTATCCATTTTTCCCCTGTCTAATAATGTTATTTTCGAATCTTTGTCCGATGAGAATGTGAAATTGATATGATTTTTATCCGCTGTCTCAGTAAATATATGATAGATGTCAGAAAAAAAACTAACAGTTTCTGTATATTCCAGAGTGAGTTCCATTCTGTCTTTTTGCATTTTCCGGAATTCCAGTAATTGGTTTATCAGCCTCATTAAGCGGGATGAACTTTTCTCTAAAATCCTGATCTGTTTTTTCAAGGGCGCAGGCAAAGACTTCATTTCACTCATATTCTCAATACTTCCACTGATAATGGTCAGGGGTGTCCTGAATTCGTGAGATATATTGGTGAAAAAGCGTAAACGATATTCAGTCAGCCTTTTTTCTACTTCGACTGCATTATGTAGCCTGTTCATTTTCAGAATAAGTTTGGACGCGAAAAAGCAGAGGATAAGCGCTGTAATAATATATATAGCAATAGCTTTCGACGATGTCCAGAAAGGCGGGACAACGATAATCTCCAACACTGTTTCCTGTTCGGCCATAATACCGGAACTATTGCTCCCTTTTACTCTGAAAATATATTTTCCCGCCGGAATATTCTTGTAAGTTGCTACATTATATTGCGTGATGGGATTCCATTTATTATCATAGTTTTCAAGTATATATGTATACCTGTCGGAATACGCGTCCTGAAAATTTAATGATGAAAATTCTATGCTAAAAGAATTCTGACCATTCTTTAACTTTATGGATTTCGTTTCGGTAATGCTTTTACTCAAAGGCGAATCCTGTCCGTTAGGCACTGCCGGAATACCGTTTATGCGAAGCTTGGTCAATAATACCGGCCGGTCGGGAGCATTGTTTTTGAAGGAAGATGGATCGAGTATATACATTCCGTTATAACTCCCCAGCATAATTTCTCCGTTTTTTCTTTTGTAACTCGAAGACTCACAGAACAGATCACTTTCCCAAGTGTCGGGGAAACTGTAATTCTCGAAAATCATTGTATCCAGATTCAATTTAGAAACTCCGCTTTCGGTACTTATCCATAAATTGCCGTTATTATCTTCTTCTATCGATTGTACTACATTGTTTATCAATCCTTCTTCGGATGAAAAATGTCTGAAGCTGATATCTCCGTTCAGACTGTTTTTCACGGCTAAATTAAGGCCCCCGCCCGATGTTCCTATCCAGATTTGCTCCCGGCTGTCTTCGAATAAGCATTTTACTTCACTATGATTTAATGAAGCGGGATTGTTCCTGTCGAAATGAAAACTTCTGATATCAGCCGGTTGCTTATTCATTTTATCAGGGGTAAAGGTGACGATGCCATTGTTCCCTCCGAGCCAGATCATGCCGGATCTGTCTTGAATGATACACCGGATAAACTTTTGTTCGTTAGATATAGCCGGTATCCTTTCAAAGATTAAATCTTTACCATCCTTCTTACAATAGAGTAATCCTGCGCCGAAAGTCCCTACCCACAGGTTTTCTTTCGAATCGATTAATATCGAGTATATACTGTTATTAGCAAGACTTATAGTATCTGTCGGGTTGTGGGTATATGTTTTATATTCGCCTCTGTTACCGGAGATGATCAACAGGCCGTTTCCTTTGGTACCTACCCATTTATCGCCCTTACTGTCTTCAATCATGCAATACGGCATTCCCTGCGATAATGAGATAATATTCTTTGATTGAAGGTTTTCATCGAAGACGTAAATATTGCCACTTTTCGTTCCTATCCATATATCTCCGGACTTATCCTGGAAAATAGTCCTGATTATTCTGTTTTCAGCGTTGGTCTTATCCATATCCGGAAAAAACACCTCATTCTGGTATTTTGTCAATGAGATTTTAGAAATACCGGTATGTTCTGTCCCTATCCATATCTCTCCGGATTTATCTTCGAATACGGAAAGAAGATAATTGGTTTTAAGCCCGCTGTTGTAGCGGGTATAATGGCTTAATTCTCCCGTGTTCTGATCTAAGGCGAACAGGCCGTTCCCGTATGTTGTAATCCAGATTATATCCCGCGAATCGCAATAAATATCATACCTTTCCAGATCAATAACCGATAGAATGGATTTAGGTATTAGCTCTATACGTTTAAATTTTTGTATAGCCTTTTCATACTTCCATATATTACCCGATTTGTTATATATCCACGGGTTATTATTGTTATCGGTAAGTATCCTCGTTCCGGTCAGTTCCTCACCATTAAAAATATCTTTTGCGTCGGTTACTAAAGATAAGCGGATATTCAATATATATGTACCCTGTTTTCCGGTAATCAGAATTCTGTTTTCATCCAGGACAGCAGTCTGATTGATTATAAATTTACCTCTTTGCGGATAGATGTCGATCATGGAAGAATATCTCTTTTTATTTTTTTCTCCTACAATAATTTTATTGTTATGAGTAAAAAAATAAATGTATCTGCCTGATTCCTCAGCTTTCTGAAAGTTAAGATTATTGTCTCCCGTGATATAATATTCAGGATTATCCCTTGTTATTTTATACAACTCTTTATCCGTCCCCAACCATATCTGATTACCCGAATCTTCATATACGAAGTTTACTATATTGGTTTGTATGTTATTCTTATCGAATAATGTCGGCAGAAGCCCGTTATTCACGTATTGAATGCGGCATGCGCCTTCTTTTGTTCCCCACAGCCAGATATCCCCGTTTCTTGTCACCAGGATATCCAGATAACTTCTCGCCTCATTCTTTCCGGTATAATCGACAAACGATTCGGTATGAGTATCGTAACAGTCGACAATCCCGGATGTAGAGAGTATCCATATACGCCCGTTGTTATCCTCGACCGCTTTTTTTATTTTGCTTTCGGTAAGTGAAAATGAATTGAATTGAGGGAGCATTATATCAAACTCACGACCATCATAGCGGTTCAGCCCATTTATGGTGCTAACCCATATAAAGCCCCTTTTATCCTGCATGATACTCCTTACAGTATTGTGGGATAGTCCGTTTTTATTAGTAATATTCTCAAATTTCAGACCGTCGATGGCATATACAGGGAAAGTCAGAAAATACAGGAATATACAGATTAGATTTAATTTACTCATTTAATCAAAAGGCAACAATACAAATTTATACAAGTTCAGATAAAGTGATGCTCTTTTATTCTGTTTTTACAGGTGCTGTAAACATTTATCCATGCAATTTAACGATTATTCCATATGATGGGAACTGCGACAAATATAAAATCGATTTTACTACACAAAAATACAGGTATAACGTCGAATCTTCAATGCGCGGTTCTTGAAACATCAATACATTTGTTACAAATATTTTTTCACATCTGAAACTACATTATAAATAATACTATTGAAAGTTCAAATTTTGGTTCCATAACCTAACTAAATTTAATATCATGAATAATTGTATGAAAAAAGAACGAAAGCCAATTCTTTTCAAGGTATTGCTATTCTTTGCTTTATTGCTTGTGAATAGCAGTATCATTTTTGCACAAAATGGGATTACAGTTTCCGGTACAGTGCAGGACGAATTAGGAACACTCGTGGGAGTGAGCATCGCGATTAAAGGAACTACTACAGGTACATTGACCGATGTGGATGGTAAATTTTCATTAACCGTCCCAAATGATAAGGTAGTTCTTACTTTCTCCTTTATAGGCTATGTTTCGCAGAACATAACAGTAGGTTCCGACAGAATTTTCAATGTAACGATGAAGACTGAAGATAATTCTTTGGATGAAGTAGTAGTTATCGGTTACGGCACCGTGAGAAAAAAAGATCTGACCGGATCTACCGTATCGGTCAAAGGTTCCGATCTGGCCAACATTCCGGTAACTACAGCAGCTCAGGCCTTAGCCGGTAAAGCTGCCGGTGTGAATGTTATCCAGCAAAGCGGCGCACCGGGTGCTAATGTTCAGATTACTGTACGTGGCGGCACATCTATTACACAAGGTACAGAACCATTGTATATTGTGGACGGTTTTCAAATGGAAAACGGTTTGCAGAATGTAGATATTAATGATATCGAAAGTATCGACGTGATGAAGGATGCTTCCGCAACGGCTATTTACGGGGCAAGAGGATCGAACGGTGTTGTGTTGATTACTACAAAATCCGGGAAATCGGGAAGAACAGAAGTCTCCTATAATGCTTATGTCAGTTTCAACCGTCTGGGTAAAAAACTGGATTTATTAGGAGTCGAAGACTATGTGAAATATCAATATGAATATAACGTGCTTCGTGGTAATGCGGATAGTTTTGCCAATTTTTTCGGAGGTGATGTCAATGCAGCAGACTTTTATTCCGGAGCTTATTCCAGAATCTCTCAAGAATATGGGAATCGCGCGGGAATCGATTGGCAGGATATTGTATTCGGTGATACCGGAATTACCCAGAATCACAATATAAATATAAGTGGTGGCACCAATAAAACCAGGTATATGGTGAGTTATAACTATACCGGTGAAGACGGTATCATGGAGAAACATGGCTATAAGAAAAACAGTATTCGCGCCAAGATCAATCATGAATTAAGTAAAGGTGTACGTTTCGATTTTGCTTCCAGCCTGCAAATGACCAAGGTTGATGGTGGTGGTTCACTGGGAGGAAAATTAAAGCAGACAATCCTGCAACCGATCACCGGAGGGGCAAGGTGGACAAATGAACAAATGATAGGTTCCGATATAGGTACGGAGATCGGTAATATAATGAATGATGCCAATTATGATGCTCAAAACCCGATTCTGGATAACAGGGCTATTACTAACGAGAAATATACCCGTTTAGCAACTGTCAATGCCGGACTTGAATTTGATCTTATAAAGAACATGACGTTCCGCACGGCCGGCAGCTATACATGGCAGCAGATTCGTAAAGATTATTGGGATGACGGCAGCACCAAACAAGCTAAAGCAAATAAAAGCCCTTATGGTTATGGTTCCCGGGATAATAGTGAAAAATATTCATGGCAGATCACAAATACTTTGAACTATGCATTCAATCTGAAAGAAGTACATCGTTTTAATGTACTCTTGGGACAGGAGACTTATTATACCGAAAATATGATGCTGGAAAATGAATACCGTAGTTTCTCTGATGGTAACTTCGGACTGAATGATGTGAGTATGGGAATCCCTTATACATGGAAGTCTGATAAGGAGAAAGTAGGATTGGTTTCTGTATTTGGCCGTCTTTCTTATAATTTTGATGAACGTTATCTTTTTACGGGTACCTTGCGCGGAGACGGGTCGTCCAAGTTTGCCAGAGGCAAGCAATGGGGATATTTCCCTTCTGCTTCGGGGGCGTGGCGTATTACGGAAGAGTCCTTCATGGAAAATGTAAAAACGATTATGAATAATCTGAAACTGCGTGTGGGCTACGGTATTGCGGGTAACAACAATATTAAAAACAATATGTATGCGACCTCTTACGGATCCGGGCATTATGGATATAACGGAGGAGATTATATTACATACATTCCCGGTACGACATTGGGGAATCCAGACTTGAAATGGGAGAAAACGACCACCACTAATATAGGATTAGATATGGCTTGGCTCAACAGCCGTTTTAACCTCTCTGTGGACTGGTATAATAATGAATCATCCAACCTGTTGATTGAAAACAAAATACCTACTTCCACCGGATATTCTACCCAGATACAAAATATCGGTTCTATTCGCAACAGAGGGGTTGAAATCGTGTTGAATACAACGAATGTTTCCACCAAAGATTTTACATGGTCGACTGATTTTAATATCGCATTCAACCGTTCGAAAGTATTGGATCTGTATGGAAGTGACGAACTCAATTATTTTATAAAAGATTATGAATCCCGTATGGGATACAAAATAGAAGTGGGACAACCTTTAGGACAGTTCTACGGACTTATTTATGATGGCATCTATACTACCGATGATTTTATTCAGAATCAGGACGGAACTTATACGCTGAAGGATGATGTACCCTATCTGAAAGGAAGTACCCGCTCCAGCGTAAAAGTAGGCGATGTGAAATATAAAGCGATTGCCGGTGAAACGGATCAGGACGGAAATCCTGTTTTCTCTGTCAATGACCGTACGGTTATCGGTAAAGCACAGCCCAAATTTACAGGAGGTATGAACAATACTTTCAGGTATAAAGGTTTTGACCTGAACATCTTCTTTAATTTTGTATATGGCAATAAAGTATTCAATATGAGCACACAACGATTTATTGGTCCATATCTGGCAAATCAAAATACACTATCGAAGATGAGCGACAGGTTTACATTGATAGATTCTGAGACAGGCAAAGAGAGTACTAATCTGGCAAGATTGGCTGAGCTGAATCCCAACCAGAACGGAGGTTTATTATGGAATATTTCTTCCAATAATAAGACAGCTATCAGCGACCACAGTAGTTATTATCTGGAAGATGGTTCTTATTTGCGTCTGAATAATATTACCTTGGGTTATACATTGCCTAAGAAACTAGTACAAAAGGCAAGGATCAATAGTGTCCGGGTCTATGGTACGCTGAACAATATCCATACATTCACTAAATATAGCGGTTATGATCCCGAAGTATCGGCAAGCGATAATGCTTTGACTCCGGGTATAGACAATTCTTCATATCCACGGGCAAAAAGTTGGGTGTTGGGAGTAAATTTAACCTTTTAAATAGATAATGAATATGAAAAAGATAATAAATATTTTAGGAATATCTATCCTGTTGCTGATGTTCAGTTCATGTGAGGACTGGTTGGACATGCCCTCCGAATCAAAAGCCGATAGCTCCAGCGTGTTTTCAACGGTGAGCAGAGCCGAAATGGCAGTAGTCGGAGCTTATCCATATATATTTACACAAGAATTGGGATACCAGTTATTGATGGGTACAGACGAATCAAGTTCGACGGAATCAAATTCCAAATACAATGTTTCGAATTATGATTATACGAATCTTACCGGGATGTTAAGTTCTACTTATACCACCATGTATCGCGCTATCGAATATTCCAATGTCTGTATTAAGAATATTCCTTTGATGAGTGCTGCCGAAGCTGAACAAACAAAGGTTAATTCACTGTTGGGTGAGGCTTATGCCATTCGCGCGTATGCATACTGGAATATTGTGCGTTTTTATGGTGATGTTCCTTATACAGACATCCCTACTTCCGATTTGACGACTTTTTCATCTTCACGTGTCAGTCGCGATGAAATATGGGATCATTGTATTGCTGATTTGCAGAAAGCCGTCGAATTACTCCCCTGGAAAAGTGAGGGGATGGTAAGTACAGGAGAACGTTTCACCAAGAATGCGGCGTATGGTATTTTAGCACGTGTAGCCCTGCATGCTGCCGGATATTCACTGCGCTGGGATTTGAATACCGTCCCATACAATAAAAGCACTGTAAAAAATGCACAGCGTGAAGATGCAGCCCGCATCAGAGAACTATATCAGATAGCTGCCGATGCATGTGCAGCAGTCATTGCTAAAAATGAAAATAGCCTGTTAAGCAGCTACGATCAGGTATTCCGTGACCTGGCTTTGAAACAATACAACAATGAAACGATCCTTGAATATGGCTGGTATGGCTCCGAAAGCCCGGATGTACGTACCGGTTATGTGAATGGGGTTGCTACCAGCGGAACAAGCGCTACATTCGGTAAAGGAGGTCCTCAGATGATAACTATGCCGACTCTTTACTTCGAATTTGATGAAGGAGATCAGCGCCGCGATGTATCGGTTTGCAACTATGGCATTCTGTCGGATGACAATTTGCAGATGAGTACTTATATCGGGACTTGCCTGGGTAAATACCGTATCGACTGGAAAGCAGACCGGGGAACATCAGACAGTAAACGGGATATTAATTTCCCATTGTTACGCTATTCGGATGTATTGCTGATGTATGCAGAGGCTTTGAACGAATTGAATAATGGACCTACGGAAGCTGCTGCAAACGCATTAAAAACAGTTCGTCTGCGTGCTTTTAATAAGGACGCTTCTAAGGTAGGTACTATTCCCTCAGAATATAACGGGTTCAAGGATGCCATTATCAAAGAGCGCAAACTGGAGCTTTCCAACGAATCGTTACGTAAGAGCGACCTTACACGCTGGGGTATATTATACGAATATTTAACAGCGGAAAAAGAGAAGCTGTACCAATTGGCAAAGCACGAAGGTCAATATGCAGATGTAGGTGTATACCGTGCATATAAGAAGGTGAAAGCTGTCGTTAAAAATCCGCTTATAGCTGTTCCTTATATTTCTATGGATGACACGGATATCAATTCTATGAACCTTACAGAAGGGGAAATTACGACTCTCAATACGATAAATGCCTCCGGCAAAGGCTATCTGGATAAAACTTTCTACGAAAATAGCGCCACAGGCAAAGTCTACTTTACCAAAAGCAGCGTGCCCGCCGGAACAGACGTTACAGAAGTATCATATACTATATTAAATATGTTTGGTTGCCATTCGGTGAAGCAGATGGGCGGGCTTTCCGTAGAGGACGTGCCGGGATTAGCTTCGGTTAATAAATGGATCGAGAATATGTTTTATGGCATGCAGAAGAATATGGTAGAAATCCTTCCATTCAATACTACGAATATAATTGATGTAAATCCCGGACTGATAGGTCAACAGCATCCAATGTATTAATCAGAAAGCCTATGCGTAATTTACTTCTTATACCGGTATGCATATTAGGATATATCTGTAATTTATCCTCGCAACCTCTTGCATTTCCTACTGCTGAAGGCTATGGTAAATACACTTCCGGCGGAAGGGGCGGACGTGTGATTACAGTTACCAACCTGAACGATTCGGGTACGGGAAGTCTGCGGGATGCCATAGAGCAGCAGGGAGCACGAATAATAGTTTTCGCGGTAGACGGGTCTATCGACCTGCAATCGAAGCTGATTATTGAAACAGACAACATAACCATTGCCGGGCAAAGTGCGCCCGGTGATGGAATCTGTCTCAAAGGTTACCCTCTCTATGTGAGGGCTAATAATGTGATTATCCGTTATATCCGAACCCGTATGGGAGACCTTCACGCGATAGAAGACGATGCGATGGGCGCTATGCGGGTAAAAGATTTGATTATAGACCATTGTTCCGTTTCGTGGTCGGTAGATGAGTGTCTTTCAGTTTACAGGTCTGAAAATGTAACCGTGCAATGGTGCATGGTTACACATAGTCTGGCTAAATCTGTTCATTCAAAAGGTGCGCATGGTTTCGGCGGAATATGGGGCGGCAGCAAAGCTACTTTTCACCATAACTTGTTGGCTCATCACAGCAGTCGGAATCCCCGTTTTGCGTCGGACGGATATTCTCCTGTAGATTTCCGGAACAATGTAGTTTATAATTGGGGATTTAAATCTGCTTATGGTGGAGGACAACACGGAAAAATAAATTTTGCGGCAAATTATTATAAGCCCGGCCCTGCAACTTCGGACAGCAAGAGGGCATGGTTTCTTGATCCGGCAGAAGATGGGACGGGCTCATATTATATTGCCGGAAATGTAATGGAAGGCAGCGATGAAGTTACTGCCGATAACTGGAAAGGAGTGGGTGCTGAAAAGAGGATAAAAGCCGGACAGCCGTTTCCTTATGAGCCGATTATGGAAGACATCCCTGAAATAGCTTACGAAAAGGTACTTGCCTACGCGGGTTGCAGCCACCGCAGAGATGAATATGATAAACGGGTGATTGAAGAAGTAAAGACAGGGACGGCCATAGGTGGGGAAACATATGGTGGAGGCAATAAAGGTATCATCGATTCGCAAAATGCAGTCGGTGGATGGCCCGGATTGAAACAAGGAAAATATTCCGCGGACAGTGACGGGGACGGAATACCCGATACATGGGAGACAGCACACGGATTGAACCCGAATGATCCTAAAGATGGAAATCTGTACAATCTCAATGAAGATTATACAAATATTGAAGTGTATCTCAATTCTTTAGTAAATTTAGACAACTATCATTATTCTGTGATAAGGAAAAATACAAATTCGAAAATAACGGGAAAATACCCTCAGGATAAGATTTCTGATTTTAGTAAAAAATTACAGCCGATTGGGCGTATTCTTGAATCGGAAGGATACTATGTATGGTGCTGTGCTCCGGTATTCGATAAAGAAGGAAAAGTCCATGTCTTTTATTCACGCTGGCCTGAAAAATATAAAATGGGAGGATGGATACATAAAAGTGAAATCGCACATGCTGTAGCAGATAAGCCGGAAGGGCCTTATACCTATGTGGAAACTGTTTTGGCTCCCCGCCCGGGATATTTTGATGCGATGACCTGCCATAATCCGCATATGCAGTATGTGGACGGGACTTATTACCTTTTTTATATGGGTAACAGCGATGGAACGGTTTACACCAAACGTATCGGCATGGCGAAATCCGGGTCATTGGACGGACCTTGGGAAAGATGCGAAAAACCGCTTCTGGAAGCAGGGAAGAGCGGTGAATGGGACGATTGCAATACGACCAATCCCGCATTCGTTTCACATCCCGACGGACAAGCATGGCTTTACTATAAGTCATGGAACAAAGAGGCTTACCAAAATGAAAAAGGAACTATCCGTGCCAACCGGAAATACGGACTGGCTATAGCTGACAACATAGAAGGAAAATATAAGAGAATAAAGGAAAATCCGGTTGTCGATCTTTCAAAATACGGTGACAATAAACAGGTTGAAGATGCATATGTGTATATAGAGGATGGCAAATTTAAAATGCTGATGCGCGATATGGGATATTTCGATCATGAGGCAGGATTGATTTTCGAATCGGAAGACGGGATAAACTGGTCGGAGCCTCAGATAGCCTGGTTTGGCGCGGATGCCTATTTGCAGGAGCCGCCTGCTCCCAAACACCTCAAAAGATACGGACGGTTTGAGCGTCCGCAGTTATTAATGAAGAACGGAAAACCTGCATACCTTTTCAATGCTATGCAAGGAGGAAAATATGAAACAGCCTCCGGGTTTGTATTTAAAATATTATCTGATAATGAATAATACCTTTATGATGAAAAAATGGGCAGTTCTGCTTCTGGCAGGCTTACTGGTTGGCTGTGGGAATAATACTCCTGAGAAGATAGACCGTTACGCCCTGGTAGAGAGAAATAATCCGAAGGTGACGGAGTTCGAAGAATTATCTTCACTGTCCGTCGGCAACGGTAATTTTGCCTTTACGGCAGATGCTACCGGATTGCAGACATTTCCCGGGTTGTATTCTGCCGGAGTACCTCTGGGCACACAATCCCAGTGGGGGTGGCACAGTTATCCGGATACGGAAAATTTCAAACCCGAAGAGACCCTCAGAAATTACAACTTTAGAGGATGGGACGAGCCTTATGCCGTTCAGTTTAATGAAAAAGGCCGTCAACAGGATGCTGCGAATTATTTCCGCGTCAATCCTCACCGTCTGCATTTAGGTTATGTCGGGTTAGAGGTGACCGGTGATAACGGCGAAAAAGTCAAGCCCGAAGAATTTAAAAATATTAACCAGACACTCGATCTGTGGAAAGGAATTATCTCCAGCCGGTACACAGTAAATTCCGATTCGGTATCTGTACAGACAGCAGTTCATCCTGATCGGGATCGCTTAGCTGTAAACCTGAATTCACCTTTGATCGGAAAAGGAAAAATGAAAGTGAACTTCCGTTTCCCCTACCCTACCGGCAATCATTCAGACGACGCTACGGATTGGACTGTTCCGCAAAAACATAAAACGGAAATCATTTCCCGGGATGACCATTCTTTCGTCTTGAAAAGGACATTGGATACAACCGTATATTATATTTCGGTAAAATATGAAGGTAAAGCTGCTCTGTCGGAGAAAGAAGCGCATTATTTACTCCTGACACCTGAAAGTGATAAATTCTCATTCGTATGTGAGTTCACGGATAAAGCTCCCGCGAAACTGGATGACAATACAGATGAAACGTTCGGGGCTTCATCACGGTATTGGACTGCATTTTGGGAAAAGGGGGGAGCCGTCGATTTTTCGAAATGTACAGACCCCCGGGCGAAGGAGCTGGAGCGCAGGGTTATCCTGTCACAATATCTGATGGCAATACAGTCGGCAGGAATGTATCCTCCGCAAGAGACAGGTTTGACTTATAACAGCTGGTTTGGAAAATTCCATCTCGAAATGCACTGGTGGCATGCCGTACATTTCGCATTGTGGAACAGAACCGATTTGCTGGAACGTAGTATGGACTGGTATGCGCAGGTTTATCCCGTTGCTAAGCGGATAGCCGAAAGGCAGGGATTCAAAGGCGCGCGCTGGATGAAGATGACAGACCCTTCAGGTACGGAAGCTCCGTCGAAAGTAGGATCTTTCCTAATTTGGCAACAGCCTCACTTCATCTATATGGCGGAACTTATTTACAGGAATAACCCTTCGGAAGAGGTGGTTAAAAAGTATGGTTTCCTTGTTAATGAAACTGCTGAATTTATGGCGTCATTTGCCACCTACGACGAACTGGAAGGACGTTATATACTGAAAGGAATTATTCCGGCTCAGGAAACGTTGAGAGCTTCGGAAACGATCAATCCGCCTTTCGAACTCGCATATTGGCATTACGCCATGTCTGTGGCGCAACTGTGGAGAGAACGCGCAGGCGAAAAACGTAAACCGCAATGGGACGAACTGATTGATAAGCTTTCACCGTTGACGGCTTCAGATGGTTTATATTTAGCTTCCGAAGACGCTGTGGATACTTACAAAGATATCCGTTTTACGTCCGACCATCCGGCTGTATTGGGTGCATTGGGTATATTGCCTCAATGTAAGCTGGTACGCCCCGATTATATGAAAAACACATTGAACTGGATATGGGACAACTGGAACTGGGGTAAAACATGGGGATGGGATTATCCGATGACTGCCATGAGTGCGGCTCGTCTTGGCGATCCGGAAAAAGCGGTTGGCGCCCTTCTGATGGAAAAGCGTACCAATACATATCTTCTTAACGGTCATAATTATCAGGATTCCCGTCTGCGGGTATATCTTCCGGGGAATGGGGGCTTACTTACCGCGGTGGCAATGATGTGCGCAGGCTGGGACGGAAATGGAACTGAAAACCCGGGATTCCCTAAAGATGGTACATGGAATGTCGTCTGGGAAGACCTGAAACCGATGCCTTAAATGAATGAAAAGTGAAAAATGAATAATTAAAAATGCAGGGGCAGAGTTTCTCTCTGCCCGTTTACTTACAATATGAGATATTTTGCGTTGATATACTTTCTGTTTGCAATTTCCTGTTTGCATGTTTCCGCTCAGCCGAAAGGCTATTGGCATGGAAAGGAACGGCAGTTACGCTATATGCCCGAAGACGGGGATTTCGTTATTGTGAATGGAAATAAGAAGTTTAACCGTGCCCTATATGGTACCAATACAGCCTTTCGCTTAGAAACGGGAGACCTGCCCGAATTCGGATTCTTTATGCCGGATATGGGAGGTAATATGCAATTAGGACTTATTAGAAACGGAAAAAGTATCTGGTTGAACGATGCGGAATATATCAAATCTGTTTACAGGGCGGGAAGCCGTATTTATGAAATAAAAGACCCGTTTATAGCTCATGGGGAAATTATTATTACTGCTTTGGCTATGGCCGGAACAGAAGGGATGATCCTGAAATTGGAAACTGTAAATTTACCTGCGGACGTGGAGTTGATATGCATGTATGGCGGGGCAAGTAACAAACGTTTCTCCCGGAACGGGGATTTAGGTGTTGATGATCCGGATGCCTTCGCTCTAAAGCCTGACGCTTGTGAGAATAACCGTTATACGATAAATCAGAATTCTTTTTCATTGGAATACGGGCAAGGGACAAAAGGTGGGCCACTTAAAATAAAAGGAGTTTTTCCTGAAAAATCATTACTGAAAGAGGCTTCGCCTTATGCTGTAATGACTCCCCTTGGATTGTGGGATTCTTCTGTGCCTGGCAATAAGCCGGTACTCGTCTCTAAAACTATTTTGGATAAATCGGAAGTATATTACTTTTCTATAAAAAAAGAAGATAATAACAGTTTGAATTATACCCGGCTGAAAAATGAGTTCGATAAGGCTGAAACCAAACGTAAAGAAATAGCGGAAACGGTAAAAATCAATACTCCGGACCCTTATTTCAATACACTGGGAGGCGTATTGAGCATTGCCGCCGATGGTATTTGGGATGATGCCTCCAATACATGGCAACATGGCGCAGTCGGCTGGCGCATGCCACTGAATGGTTGGCGGGCAGCGTATGCCGGGGATGTCATAGGCTGGCACGAACGGAGCCGTAAGCATTTCGACGGATATGCAAATTCGCAGATTACCAATATCGAGCCGGTTATCCCCCACCCTGCGCAAGACCGGAAATTAAATCTCGCCAGAGCCGAAAAAACATGGGGGACGCAGATGTATAGTAATGGCTATATCTGCCGCAACCCTGATAATACAAGCCAGATGCACCATTATGATATGAATCTGGTGTACATAGACGAACTGCTCTGGCATTTCAACTGGACCGGCGATATGGATTATGTCCGTAAAATGTGGCCTGTATTGAAGCGGCACTTAGCATGGGAAAAACGGAATTTCGATCCTGACGGCGACGGTTTATATGATGCTTATGCGGGAATATGGGCGAGTGATGCGCTACAATACAACAGCGGAGGTGTAACGCATTCTTCCGCATATAATTACCGTGCCAATAAAATGGCTGCCGGAATAGCTGAAAAGCTGGGAGAAGATCCCGAACCTTATAAAACTGAAGCCGGAAGAATACTGAAAGCCATCGATAATCAATTATGGCTGCCGCACAAAGGGTGGTGGGCTGAATACAAAGACCTTATGGGCAACCGGATGATACACCCGGATGCAGCTGTATGGACGGTATATCATGCTATCGATTCTGATATTCACACGCCTTTTCAGGCCTATCAGGCAACACGTTATATAGATACGGAAATACCTCATATACCTGTATTGGCAAGCGGTTTAGAGGATGAAGGTTATCAGACGGTTTCTACTACGAATTGGCTTCCTTATTCATGGTCTGTAAATAATGTGGCCTTTGCCGAAGTTGCACATACCAGTCTGGCTTATTGGCAGGCGGGCAGAGCAGACGAAGCATACAAGCTGTTTAAAAGTTCCGTTTTGGATGGGATGTATCTGGGTAGCAGTCCGGGTAATATAGGGCAGGTCAGTTTTTACGACGCTGCGCGGGGAGAATGTTACCGTGATTTCGGCGATCCCATCGGAGTATATTCGAGAGTGCTTATTCAGGGACTTTTCGGGATATTACCCGATGCAATGAATAATCGGTTGGTTATCCGTCCCGGATTTCCCACACGATGGGATTATGCTTCCCTTTCTACTCCCGATGTCGTTTTTGATTATAAACGAAACAAACTGACAGACACCTATCTGATAAAAAACCGGTTTGGAAAGCAATTGAATATTGAACTGTTAATCAGGGCTAACCGGGAAAATATAACATCATTAACCGTAAACGGTAAAAAACAAGAATGGACGTTGGTTGAAAATATCGGCAATCCATTAATAAGAATAGACTGTACGGATGCCGAAGTGTTTGAGGTTGTTATCGAATGGTCCGGTAATACATTGAGTGATGCCGTCAGTCAGTATATAGGAGTAAAGGGTGAAAAATGGAAATTAAATTCTTCACGGGAGATAATGAAAATTTATGATCCCCAGCATGTTTTGCTAAATGTCAGGCAGAAAGAGAATAGCCTGTCCGGAATATTGAAAGGAGGAACAGGACACCGGACATTGTTTGTACAGGTAAAACAAGGCCGGATGTTGTGGTGGCAGCCCGTCCATATCGAAATGCGAGAGCCGTTTTCCGTAGAATTTGACGCGGAAACGGACAAGTTGCAATTCAGGTTGAAGAACAATCAACAAACCCCGGCCAATATAAAATTATTTGTGAATAAGGATTCTGAAAATTATACCCGGTCTTTAACCTTAGGAAAAGGAGAAATATCGGCACTGATAACTATACCCGATGATAAAGTGAAGACCGGAACAAACTCCTTGCAGATAGAAAAAGAAGGGGAAGTTATTTACGATACAAATCTTATAAACTGGAATATCAGGAACAGCCAGCCTGTATACGAAACCATAGAGATAGATAAATACCTGAATGCTCCGGTTTCGCAGATATTCAGGAATGAATATCTGACACCCCGTTCTCCTTATACAACATTGCAGGTTCCGACGCAGGGTATGGGAGAATGGTGCCATCCTTTACTCACCGCCGCTATTGATGATGCAGGCCTGAGAAAATCCCTTGTAAACAACGAAGTCGCAACGCCTTTTGATATTCCTTTCCGGACAACAGGAGATACAAATGCGAACAATATAGCATTTACAACACTTTGGGATAATTACCCTGCCGAAGTAAGGATACCCCTTTCGGGTAAATCGTCACACGCCTATCTGATGATGGCGGGTAGTACCAATCATATGCAATGTCATGTGGTGAATGGCACGGCAACAGTTAAATATACCGATGGAAGCCAATCTGTTTTGCAGCTTATTCCGCCTGAAACATGGGCTCCTATTGAGCAGGACTTCTATATGGACGGTCAGGCTTTCGGATCGAAACAACCCCGTCCGTACCGGGTAGCCTTTAAGACGGGTATAATCAGCCGGAATATGGAAAAGGATATGAAAATAGACTCCGGTGAAGTTTACGGAAGAAGTATCGATGGCGGAGCAGGAATAATTCTGGATTTACCGTTGGATAAAAGGAAAGAACTTCAGTCACTCGAACTGAAATGTATAGCCAACGAAGTGATTATAGGTTTGATAGGAATTACCCTTTTACGATAATAAGACAAGTTTATGAGAAAATTGGTATTAATTTTTATTTCGTTGTTTATTTTACAGTTGGCGCAAGCCCAGAAAACAGGAATCCTTTTTGCTGATTCCGAGATGAAGCGGTTTCCACAGGCATGGCAGTTAGACCATGGGAAAAGATTGTATTTCGGATATTCGCAAGGGGTAGGCTGTACAGCCATGCTGAAAGTGTGGAAAAAGACCAACGATCGCAAATATCTCGATTATGTAGTTAATTGGGCAGATACTGTTATTAATGATAAAGGTGAAATCCATCTCTACAAAGTGGAATCCTATAATATAGACTATATAAATTCCGGTAAGGTTTTATTCGATGTTTACCAGCAAACCGGAGATGAAAAATACAAGCTGGCAATGGACAGGCTGGCTACCCAGATGAAGATGCATCCACGTACACTGGAAGGCGCTTTCTGGCACAAACTGATTTACCAGCATCAGATATGGCTCGATGGTTTGTATATGGGATCGCCGTTTCTGGCACAATATGCAGTGACTTTCAATCAGCCCGGTATAATAGAAGATGTAATCAGCCAGTTCCTTATTTGCGCCCGGCATACCTATGACGTTAAAACAGGCTTGTATTACCATGCCTGGGACGAAAGTAAAAAACAACGCTGGGCCAATAAAGAAACCGGGCAATCTCCTAATTTCTGGGGGCGTGCTATGGGCTGGTGGTTTATGGCATTGGTCGATGTTTTGGATTTTGTTCCTGCAAATCATCCTCAAAGGGGAGAATTAATTAAAATGATAAACGGTCTGGCAGAAACATTACCCAAATATCAGGACAAGACAGGCCTTTGGTATCAGGTGTTGGACAAAGGGTATAAAAGCGGCAATTATCTTGAGGCATCGGTTTCGTCCATGTTCATGTATTCGTATGCCAAAGCTGTAAATAAAGGATATATCGATGAGAAATACAGGGAGATAGCGGAAAAGGCTTATGACGGGCTGATGAATACATTGATAGTGAAGAACGCGGATGGCACATTGACCCTGACCAAATGCTGCGCCGTCTCCGGGTTGGGAGGGAATCCGTACCGAGACGGAAGTTTCGGATATTATGTAAGTGAGCGTATCCGCGATAACGACGCTAAAGCAACAGGCCCGTTTATTATGGGATGTCTTGAATTAGGAAAGTAACTAAATCTTAAAGAACCATGAAATACTATTATTTACCAGCCCTGCTGCTGGCTGTTATAAGTTGGGGTACGTCTTGTACGGATAGCCGGACGGAGAATAAATACGCATATCTCTACAAAGACTTGCCATTCGAAATGCCCTCATTTTCTCCTCCCGTGTTTCCGGATAATGAAGTATCTATCAGAGATTACGGAGGAATAGGCGATGGTACCGGATTGAATACTGAGGCCTTTAAGAACGCGATTGAGGCACTTTCCCAAAAAGGAGGAGGCCGTCTGATTATTCCTTCGGGAATATGGTTTACAGGGCCTATTGTTCTGAAAAGCAATATCAATCTCCATTTGGAAGACCGCGCTATCGTGTTATTTTCTCCCGACAAGGATTTATATCCGCTGGTGGAAACTTCGTTCGAAGGTTTGGATACCCGCAGATGTCAGTCGCCGGTTTCGGGAAAAGATCTGGAAAATGTAGCAATAACAGGAAGTGGGGCTATCGACGGGAACGGCCATTACTGGCGGCCGTTGAAAAAGCAGAAAGTTCCGGAAAGTCTCTGGAAAAAAGCGACTTCCAATGGCGGCGCATTTAAACGGGACGATTACTGGATGCCTTCGGCCCAGTATCTGCACGGGGATACTATCAGCGACATGAATGTTCCCCGCCATTTGAAAACTGAAGAAGAATGGGCTTCGGTAAAGGATTTCTTACGTCCTGTAATGGTAAGTCTGCAAAATTGCAGGAATGTATATCTGCAAGGCGTTATCTTCCAGAATTCCCCTGCATGGAATATACATCCGCTGCTGTGCGAAAATATAATTATAGACGGAGTACAGGTGCGCAATCCTTCTTATGCACAGAATGGGGATGGTCTGGATCTGGAATCGTGTAAAAATGCTATTATAGTAAACTCCACCTTCGATGTGGGAGATGACGGAATCTGCATCAAGTCGGGTAAAGATGAAGACGGACGCAGAAGAAACCGTCCTTGCGAGAATGTGATAGTTGACAATTGTACTGTCTTCAAAGGTCACGGCGGATTTGTAGTAGGTAGTGAAATGTCGGGAGGAGTGCGTAATGTATCTGTGTCTAGTTGCCAGTTTCTGGGTACAGATGTAGGGCTTCGTTTTAAAAGCAGCAGAGGACGGGGCGGAATTGTAGAGAATATTTATATTTCAAACATCAGCATGTTCGATATTGCGACAGAACCGCTTCTGTTCAATCTTTATTATGGAGGAAAATCTGCCGTAGAAACGCTCGAAGAAGGGATTACCCAGCCCCGGGAGGAAGTTTTCCCTCCTGTGGATGAAACCACGCCTACATTCAGGAATATTTATATAAAAGATGTGATTTGCAGTAAGGCACGCCGGGCTATGTATTTCTACGGATTACCCGAGCATCATATAGAAAATGTCAATATAGAGAATGTGACTGTTCATTCGCAGGTAGGCGCGGAGTTGATGGAGTCCGAGAATATCAGGTTGAAGAACGTAAATATTTATTCGGAGCAAGCACCTGCATTGTTACTTAGAAATGTGAAGAATGTGAGTGTGGAAGGCTTTAATACAGATGAGAGCTTAGAGACAATTTTTGAAATCGCGGGAAACAGGTCCCAAAATATAAACTTCTCATCATTTTATGGAGAAGATAAATTAAAAACCGGAAAGGATACTCGACCGGATATTGTAAAACTGAATAAACCGGATTAAGTTGCAGGCTCTTTGATTGCTTTGAAAAGCATAAAAAATAAATTAGTTGCGATAAAAAACGTATTATAGTATGAGAAAGATAATCTTAGCCTTATTCTTTTGTGCAGTTGTGAATTTGCAACTTTCTGCAAAAGATGTATTTCCTGACGGATCACCTGTTCCTGAATGGTTCAGGCAGAATGAAGTTGCAGACATCAAAACATTAGGTATGACTTACCGGATTACAGATTATGGAGTAGTAAATGACAGTACCATAATACAGACGGAGGAAATTCAGTCTGTTATAGATAAAGCTTTTCAGGCAGGTGGCGGGGTAATCCTTATCCCGAAAGGAACATTCCTGAGCGGCTCCCTTTTCTTTAAACCCGGAACACATCTGTATTTAGAAGAAGATGCAGTATTAAAGGGAAGCGATGATATCAGCAATTTTCCTGTCCTGCCAACCAGAATAGAAGGGCAAAGCATAAAATATTTTGCAGCACTGGTCAATGCCGATCATGTGGACGGATTTACTATCACGGGAAAGGGAACTATCGATGGTAACGGATTGCGGTATTGGAAATCTTTCTGGCTGCGCAGGGAGGTCAATCCCAAATGTACAAATATAGAAGAGCTGCGTCCGCGCCTGGTTTATATTTCGAACAGTAAAAACGTGCAGTTATCGGATGTCAGGCTGGTTAATTCTCCGTTCTGGACTACACACCTTTATAAATGCGAAAATGTCAAGTTGCTGAATCTGTATATTTATTCTCCGAAAGAACCTGTAAGAGCGCCAAGTACGGACGGTGTAGATATAGATGTATGCACCAATGTGCATATCAAAAATTGCTATCTGTCGGTGAATGACGATGCGGTTGCCCTGAAAGGTGGAAAAGGGCCGAAGGCAGATAAAGATCCGGATAACGGGGCAAATCATAATATAATAATAGAAGATTGTACTTACGGATTTTGCCATGCCGTGTTAACACTCGGCAGCGAGTCCATTCACAATCGCAATATCATTCTTCGCCACTGTAATATAAATAGCGCCAAACGCCTTCTGTGGTTGAAAATGCGTCCCGATACTCCTCAGAAATATGAGTATATTTTAGTTGAAAATATCAAGGGGGACGCGGACAGCTTCTTGTATGTAAGGCCCTGGGTACAGTTTTTTGACCTGAAGGGAGAAAAAGAAATTCCCTTTTCATATTCGGACCATGTAACCATGCGCAATATTACTCTGGAGTGCGCCTCGTTCTTCGATGTACAGAAATCGGACCGGTACGGTTTGTCGGACTTTACTTTTGAAAATCTGGATATCCGGGCTGAGAAGGCACTTGATATTCATTCTGATTTTGTAACCGATTTCACTTTGAAAAATGTAAAAGTAAATGGTAAAGAGCAATAATATATAAAAATATAAGAGTATCAAAAGACCATAATGTAAATGAATGGTAAAACTGTTACCCATGACACCTGCCGGTCACAAGGTAGATTACATTATACGAAAAGATTCGAAACATTAACAGATAAACAATAAAAAATTATTATAAGATGAATGTAAAAAGAATATTGTGCTTTGTATTTGGAGTGTTTTGTCTGGTTCCTGCTTTTTCACAGGCCACCCTCCCACCCGGGAAGTTAGCGACAGTTATTGCAGAACGTATTATATCGGAAACACCTTATACTTTTGTAAATACCAGAACAAGGCAAACTTATGCCAGCCTTAAAAATATTCCTGTGACACAGGATATTCAGGTTGCCAGTGAATACAACGAATGGCATTATACCAATGGTGTTTTGAATATGGCTCTTTTAGAACTCGCAGATAAGACGGGTGATAAGAAGTATCAGGATTATGTTTTCAAAAATATGGACTTCGTATTCGACAAAGATAATCTGGGTTTCTTCGAAAAACAATATAAAGAAGCATTCGAAAACGGAGGGTGGCGTGCCATCCGTAATTTGAGCTGGCATATGATATTCCGTAACAAACGTTTGGATGATAACGGGCCTATGGGCGCAAGCCTTATCGAATTGGTGATGAGAAGGCCTACCCCGGTATTTATGAATTATGTGAATATTACAGCCGAACATCTGCTGTATGCAGAACCTCGTCTGGGAGACGGAACAATAGCGCGTATATGGCCCCATGAAAACACTATCTGGGCAGACGACCTGTTTATGGGAATATCCTTCCTTTGCCGCATGGGTAAGATGACAGGCGATGTCAGGTATTTCGATGATGCGGCCAACCAGGTATTGAATTACCACAAATATCTATGGGACGACAGGAGAGAAATATATTACCACTGTTATCATACAGATGTAAAAGAGCATGGAGTCGCGCATTGGTCGAGGGCAAATGGCTGGATGTTGATGGCTCAGGCGGATTTGTTAACTATGATGCCTGAGAATCATCCGAAGCGTGATGCCGTTATTGAGAATTTTAACCGTCAGGTGAAAGGTGTCCTGCAATATCAGGGTAAAAATGGATTGTGGCATCAGGTATTGGATAAAACAGACTCGTATGAGGAGATAACCGGAACAGCTATGTTTGTTTTCGGTATTGCCAGAGGTGTACGCGAAGGCTGGATTAATAAGGATTATATCTATGCCGCTGAGCAGGGGTTGAAGGGGATGATGACTAAAATGACGGATAGGGGCGACGTAACAGCCATATGTGTAGGGACAGGAATTATGCCGTCCTTAACGTTCTATTACAATCGTAAAACGCAGGAAAACGCCCCGATGGGTGAAGGGCCTGTACTGAGGGCGCTGATAGAAATGTCGGATGCTAAGAAATATTCTGAAATATCTGCAGATGTACAATATGATAAAATACATTAAAAAAAGAAGTAATTACTTCTTTATCGAATATGAAAATGAATCATATTCGAGGAGGAAGTGTTATTGTTAGAGTTACAGTCCAGGATAACTGTATTAAACCTTCGGGATACAGTGTATGTGAAACTAATGTTTGTGTAGAATCACTTGCTTGTGGAGGTGGGTTCCCTACAAACAATGAGCTATGTCCGGTAATAAGACCAGATACAGAGTATGGATGTGGATACAGCCACGAATGCGTAATAAAGGATACAGGTACATGTGATACCCTCCAAGAATGTCATACAATATAAAGAGATCAATCTCTATTGGTTTCATATGATAAATATTTTGTATATATGTGATATAGTGACACTACTCTAAGAAAAACTCCCTTATATACGAATATGAGGGAGTTCCTTGTATATTATATGCAAGTTCCGATTTATCATGGCCCTGTTCCGGATATATCTTTCAAAGCCAATAAATTATTCACCTTAAACCTCAATTGTAATGAATGATTTATATTGGGTGTTTATTGAACATTCCCTTTCTATTTTTCAGATATTGTCCTGGTTTCTTACAATTTTTGTATATTTGAGTTCTACAACCACCTAACCAGGATATTCATGTTGAAAGATGAGTTAATTATGCAAAACTTCAATGAACTGTTTTCCGTATATAGAAATCGTTTCATTCTTTTTGCCATTAGCTATGTCGACAACAAAGAAGTTGCAGAAGATATCGTTATGGATAGTTTTATGTATTACTGGGAAAAACGTACAGAATTAGCCGATACATCAAATATACCCGGATATATACTCACCACAATAAAGCATAAATGCCTGAATTATCTGAAACATAAGTTACATGTAGAAAAGACACACTCAGAAATTAAATCTCATCAAAGCAGGGTAACAGAATTAAATATCTCATCACTGGAAGCCTGTGAACCTCAAGAGCTGTTCGCAAGAGAACTTGAGGCTTTAATAATGGATACACTTAAACAATTGCCGGAACCCACCCGAACTATTTTCATAAAGAGCAGACTTAACAATAAAACTTATAAAGAGATTGGATATGATTTGAATATTTCAGAAAAAAGTATTGAGTATCACTTAACTAAAGCGGTAAAAATACTAAAAGAAAATCTTAAAGATTATCTCCATCTTCTCATATTGTTATCATTCTTCAAATAAGAAAAAGTTAATATTAGTTAAATAAGCTAATCCTGACAGGGATTTGCCTTTTATAAATGCTTTATATATATGAACCAAGAATTTGACAAGAACATAATGTATAAGTTCTTTTCCCGGGATATCACAGCCGGTGAAGAACAAAGATTGTTGGATTGGATAGATGAGTCTGAGGATCATAGAGACATATTTTTATCCGAGAGGAAAATATACAACCAGTTAATTCTAAATATTGGAGAAAAAAATCTTATAGATCCGATTAATACTGAAGAATACAACAAAGTCAGAAAAATACCGGTGTGGATAAAGGAAGTATTGAAGATATCCGCAGTAATCCTCTTGGTTTTAGGAAGTACATATTTCTTTAACAAGCATAAGTATAACAATTTGCAAACTCTTTCAAATGAGATTGTTTTACCGGCAGGAGAAAGAGTTAGCCTTACTCTTTCCGATGGTACAAAAGTATGGGTGAATGCGAAATCAAAATTCACTTATCCTGCTTTGTTTGGAGAAAAAGAGAGACGGGTGCTCTTGGATGGTGAAGCCTTCTTTGATGTGACAAGTAATAAGAAACTTCCTTTCATTGTGGAAACGCCGAAAGGAGAAGTAAAAGTATTAGGTACGGAATTTAATGTGGATGCTTACTCTCATTCTCCGAAGATGACTATATCATTATTTAAGGGTAAAGTTGAGTTTTCCGGCGTAATGTTACCGGAACCTGTTATATTGAGTGCTAACGAATATTTTGAAAGTATAGATAATGAATACACCATAAAAATACTGGAAAATTATTCTGCTTCGATGTGGAAAGAGGGAATAATAGCATTTAAGGATACTCCGTTTACGGAACTTATAAAAACCTTTGAGAAATATTACGATGTGAAAATCTATATCCAGAATCCGAATTTATCAGATACAGAGCTTACCGGAAAAATCCGAATCAATGACGGAATAGAGCATGCTTTAAAAGTTATTCAGAAAAATGCAAACTTTAAATATCAGAGAGACAGTGAAGAGAATAATATTATATATATAAAGTAGAAAAACACTGATTATTAACCTAAAAATCTAATCGCCTATGAAAAAATGAAAAACCTGAAAAACATTAGAATCTAAAAAATCTGTCGATGCGACCACACCGACAGATAAGAGAAAAAGATTTTATCATTATTTCCATAAAAACCTTTAACAATGTAAATATATGAAAATTATAACAAAAACAGATGTTTTTGCTACTAAAAACGTCTGTCATAAACAATTATTAAGAGTGATGAAACTTACTTCTTTCTTTTTAATCGTTTTTGTTTTTTGTCTAAATGCAGGGAATCTCAGTTCACAAAACATAAAGGTAACCTTAAATCAAAAAAATGTCACGTTAGAAACAGTTTTAAACAAGATTGAATCTCAAACGGATTATTTATTTGTTTATGACAAGTCAATAAACAAAGACCGCATCGTATCTGTAACGGAGACAGAACAAACATTAGCTGATGTTCTGGAAAATCTATTTAGATCTACCAATATTTCTTATTTTGTAGAAGGAACCAATATTGTCCTTAGCACAAAAAAAAGCGGATCGAAGGACACTCCTCAGCAGCAGCGTACTATAACAGGTACAGTTCGCGACGAAAATGGAGAGGCTATAATAGGTGCTTCGGTTTCCATAGAGGGAACAACCAAAGGAACCTTTTCAGATATTGACGGACGATTCGAAATTTCCCTGCCGGCCGGAACTTCAAAACTGGTCGTATCCTTCATCGGAATGGTAACATATGAATTTACTGTAGGTGCACAAAACAACTACAATATTATTCTTAAAAATGCAACCGTGACAATGGATGAAGTCGTAGTTACAGCCTTAGGTATCAGAAGAGAAGAAAAGGCCCTTACTTATAACGTACAAGAAATCAAAGCTGAAGAATTAACGACCGTAAAAGATGCCAACTTTGTCAATTCTCTTGCAGGTAAAGTTGCGGGTATTACCATCAATCAGAGCGCATCGGGTATAGGAGGTTCTTCCCGTGTAATAATGCGTGGAACCAAATCATTGCTTGGTGATAATAATGCGCTCTATGTTATAGACGGTATCCCGATTTATAACACAAAGAACGATCAGCCCGAAGCCGCTTACGAATCGCCCGATGGCGGAGACGGAGATGTCATGTCATTTCTCAATCCTGAAGATATCGAGTCCATATCTGTCCTGTCCGGGGCTGCCTCAGCCGCGTTATATGGCAGCCAGGGGGCGAACGGGGTTATCTTGGTAACGACAAAAAAAGGTAAAGAAGGCCGGGTACGGCTTAATTATTCGAATAGTACCATGTTTATGGCGCCATTCGTTAAACCTCAATTCCAAAATACTTATGGAACAAAGGGTACAGAATTTAATAGTTGGGGGGCAAAACTCGATAAACCGACATCATACGATCCCATGGACTTCTTCCAGACAGGATATACAGAAACAAATTCATTAAGTGTATCGGCAGGAAACCAGTATAACCAAACTTACGCTTCGGCATCAGCTCTTTTAGCCCGGGGGATTATCCCGAATAATGATTTGAGACGTATAAACCTGACAGTCAATAATACTACCAGCTTAATTAAAGATAAGCTAACACTCGATCTCGGCTTTTCATATGCAACCCAAAAAGATAAGAACATGTTGATTCAGGGGCAATATCACAATCCCCTCGTACCTCTTTACCTGTTTCCGAGAGGTGATGATATCAACAAGTATAAAGTATATGAAAGATATGATGAAGGCCGTAATTTCTCACTACAATACTGGCCATATGGTAATCAGGGTTTAGGAATGCAAAATCCGTACTGGATAGTTAACCGGGAAGCATTTGAAAACAAAACAGACAGGTATTCCATCAATGGCGCTCTGATTTATAAACCGGTAAACTGGCTGACATTGACCGGACGGGCATTGAGTACATTTACATCTAACACGTTTGAAAGAAAAATTTCCGCTTCGGCTGATCTGCTCTTTGCCTCCGAAAAAGGAAATTATATGCACAGGCAGACAAGCAATAAGCAGTTATATGCGGATTTCTTGGCCACAGTTGACAAGCGGTTTAGTGATGATTTTAGCTTAACCGGAGTATTAGGAGCTTCCGTTCTCGACTTTAAATATCGTCAGAGCGGAGCCGAAGGCCACTTGAGTATAATCCCCGACTTTTTCTATTTAGGAAATTTAGACCTTACCCATCCCGAATCAAGACTTCTGCAGAATGATTATAACGAGCAGACTCAATCTGTTTTCGCGACAGCCCAGTTAGGTTACAAGAGTATGCTTTATCTGGATCTGACTGCACGTAATGAATGGTCTTCCGCACTGGCATATACAGACCACGGAACAGCTTTTTTCTATCCTTCTGTCGGCTTGTCGGGTATAATAAGTGAAATGACGGATTTAAGTTCCGTAGTCTCATTTCTGAAAGTAAGGGGGTCTTATAGTGAAGTGGGAAATGCCCCTATCAGATATATCACGATGATAAATTATGGACTGAAACAAAATGGCAGCCTCGATCTGCTCCCGTTTTATCCGGCCCGGGGTCTGAAGCCGGAAAGGACAAAAGCTTATGAAGTTGGGTTGAACACGAAGTTTTTGAATAATATGCTAAGGTTCGATATAACATATTACAATACGAATACTTACAATCAGCTATTTAAAATCGATGCGTCTACGACTTCGGGCTTTTCCTACTATTATCTGAATGCCGGAAAAGTAAACAACCAGGGTGTAGAAATTTCATTAGGACTGGATAAAAGATGGAGGGATTTCCAATGGAGCTCAAACTTTACTTATACTCTGAACCGTAACAAAGTAAAGAAAATGGTAGCAGCCGGGACAATAGATCCGACAACTAACCAGCCAATGGAAAACGGAATGAATGAAATTATAGCCAGCGAACAGGATGCATACCGGATGGTAATAAAAGAAGGAGCCGCTATGGGAGATATCTATGTATATACACTAAAAAAAGATTTAAATGGAAATGTATATGTAGACCCGGTTAACGGAACTGTAAGCGCCGATACCAAAAATTGGGTCAGAGCAGGAAATCCGGCTCCAAAATATAACCTTGGATTCCAGAATACCTTTAGCTATAAAGATTTTTCTCTGGGCTTTTTATTCGATGCCCGTGTCGGAGGTGTCGGAGTATCGGCAACTCAGGCTTTGATGGACCGCTATGGTGTGTCAAAAGCTTCAGCAAATGCCAGAGACGCCGGAGGGGTTGCCGTTAATGGCGGCCTGCTGAACCCCGAAAATTATTATTCCGTAGTTGGGGGAGGTACGACAGGTATTCTGTCCGAATATGTCTATAGTATGACTAATGTCAGGTTGCGGGAAGCCAGTCTTAGCTATACCCTTCCGGCAAATCTCTTCAAAGGATATGTTAAGAATGTGACCCTGTCTGTGATCGGACGCAATCTGTGGATGATATATAACAGAGCTCCGTTCGACCCTGAAATCACGGCTTCCACAGGCACGTACTATCAAGGATTCGATTACTTTATGCAGCCAAGCCTTCGTAGCTTCGGGTTTAATGTGAAAGTAGAATTTTAATAACTTAAATGAAAAACATTATGAGATTCTATAAAATCCACAATATCACACATAATCTGTGTTTAGCATTCTTACTCTGTTCTGCTTTTCTTTTTTCTTGTACTGACGATTTTGAACGCAAGAATACCGATCCGAACAGAGCCTTAGAGGAGGATATAAAAAAAGATTTATTGGGTGTCGGAGGATTTATTCCGACAATGCAGACAGATGTAATTCCAACGAGCGACGTGGGTGCTAATGAATACCAGCGTGCCCAAAACCTGACAGGAGATATCTTTTCGGGATACATGGCTGCTATCGGCCAGTGGAACGGCTCAAGTAACAATAGTACCTACAATATGGATTTCAGCGACTGGAATGATGTCGGATTTAATGTAGCTTACCGCTCTGTAATGTCTCCATGGAGCCAGATAAAGGTAAAATCCGGAGAATACGGGGTGCCTTACATTTTCTATCTGGCACAGATAATCAAAATTGCCGGTATGCACCGTATAACTGATAATCACGGACCTATCCCCTACTCTCAATTTGGTAAAGGAGCTATGGGGGCAGCGTACGATTCCCAAGAGGCTATTTATAAATCTTTTTTTGAAGAACTGGACGAAGCTATTGCTGAATTAGACAAATTTGTCTCGGCTAATAGTGATTCCGGGCCATTAGCAAAATACGACTTAGTATATAACGGTAATATCCGCAGTTGGATAAAATTTGCAAATACATTAAGGCTTCGTCTTGCTATACGGGTAGCTTATGTAAATCCGGATTTGGCAAAAGAAAATGCGGAAAAAGCTGTGAATAACAGCTATGGCGTCCTTACCGACAATATGGAAAATGTCACCGTGAAGTCAGGTAAAGGCTATACAATATCCCATCCGTTAACTGTCATATGGAGTTCATATAAAGATACTAAAATGGGGGCCAGTATAGAATCCTTCCTGAAAGGATACGAAGATCCCCGGTTAAGTAAATACTTTAGGCCAGCTGTTTCAGGATCTTATAACGGGGTTCGCAACGGGGTAGTGATATCGAATAAATCAAGATATGAGGATCTTTCAAACCCGAATGTAGAAGCTTCAGCTCCTATACAATGGATGTGCGCAGCCGAAGCCTATTTCCTTAGAGCAGAAGGAGTGCTGCGGGGATGGAATATGGCAGGCACAGATAATTTATCTTCGGCTGAAGATCTATATAATAAGGGAATAGAGGCCTCATTCGCTCAGCATGGAGTCTCATCCTCATATACTTCATATATTAGTAATAACACATTTGTTCCCGCCCGGTTTAGCGATGTAGTAGCTTCCAATAGTATCAATCCTCTTTCAACGATTACTATAAAATGGGACAACTCGGCATCATTTGAAAAGAAACTGGAGCGTATTATTACTCAAAAATGGCTGGCTATGTATCCTGAAGGACAAGAGGCCTGGAGTGAATTCAGAAGAACCGGTTATCCTAAGATATTCCCCGTAGTAACTAATAATAGTTCCGGGAAAATAAACACTGATATTCAGGTAAGAAGAGTCCCTTATCCTAAGACTGAATATACATCGAATCTGACCAATGTTACAGAAGCTGTAAGCACTCTTCTCGGAGGGCCGGATAATGGCGGCACCAAAGTTTGGTGGGATAAAAAATAATGTAGAATAACAAAATACGAAAAGCATGAAAAAATATATATACATATCTATCTTTTTATTTGCTGCAATTGCATTTGCCACTTCGTGTGACAATGAATGGACGGAGCCAAAAACAATAGATGTGGATCAGCCTGAAATTGGCTCAGACGCTTATTTTGCCAATCTGAGAGATTATAAACAGTCTGACCATCAGATTGCGTTTGGTTGGTTTGGAGGCTGGACAGCTGCCGGCCCGTCGATGGTTACCCGTCTCTACTCAATACCCGATAGTGTAGATATGATAGGCTTATGGGGAAATATGTGGCATAGGGATAAAATGACTCCTGAAAAAATTGATGATTTGCTACTTACCCGGGAAGTAAAAGGAACGAAGATACTGGTGACAACCCTTTTAGGCTGGACCGGAAAAGAGTTGCCAAACATACCTGAAGAAAATTGGGGAACCGACCGCCAGGAAGGATTACGTAAATATGCAAAGGCACTCGCTGAAGAAATTATCGACCTCGGTTTTGACGGACTGGATATCGACTATGAACCGAATGTCGGAGGCCAGACAGATGTCAGAGACTGCCCCAGAGGGGAGGACATGATTGTTTTTGTTCAGGAGCTTGGAAAATATTTAGGGCCGAAGTCCAATTCCGGTAAATTATTAGTTGTTGACGGAGAATTGGATGCACTGCCTGAAGAAACGGGTCCTTATTTCGATTACGCGATAGCCCAGGCATATTCGACAACCAGCGGCAGTAACCTGCAAAACAGATATAACAGAATCAGTTCTATATTCAAACCCGAACAATTCATTGTTACGGAAGACTTTGAAGCTCACTGGAGGACTGGCGGGGTTAACTATACCGAAACGAATGGGAACAAAGTACCATCTATCTTAGGCATGGCTAAATGGAACCCGGCCCAGGGGGTAAAAGGAGGATGTGGTACTTATCATATGGAATATGAATACAGGAATACGGAGATGGAGTATAAATATCTTCGTCAGGCGATTCAAATAATGAATCCTGGAGTAAAATGAATATTGTTGTATATTCCCTAATAACTGATTACATATGAAAACATATAAAATACATACATTTATTTATCTCTTCATAGCTTGCCTGTTTTGGGCAAGCTGTAGCTCGGACGACGATACGGAAACATTAGACCCGATTATTTATCTGAACACCAAGCAGGGTGACTCTCAGGTGGCCGTGAATATAAACTATAAACGGCTAAAAGAGTCGTCTGACCTGAACTATATATTATTGCCTGTAAAAGCTACGGGAAGAGTCAATCAGGAAACAAAAGTTATCCTTGAAACGGATGAATCTTTAGTGAAGAGTTACAACGATGCAAAAGGAACAGAATATGAAGTACTTCCGTCTTCAGCATATTCTATAGGTAAGAATTCTTTAAGTATCGCTTCCGGGAGTAATATTTCGGTCGATTCAGTACAAATTGCTTTTAATAAGACATTTATAGAAGAACATTTTACCGGATTTATAAATACAACATTTATACTCCCAATAAAAATATCCTCTGTTCAAACAGGAGATAAAAATATAAGAGTGAGTTCAAACTTAAATGTAGTCTATGCTATTGTAGATTTTTCCCTGACCGGATTCGTATCAGAAACATCTGTAAAACCAGGCGCATCTATCGATCGTTCGGCATGGACATCCGAGTCCAGGCACAGTTATGCTTACGGTCCGGCGCAGAATTCATATGACGGAGATCTTTCTACCTCATGGGTTATTCAATCAGGTAATTCATCCCATGGTATATATTATGATATGAGTGAAGTGCATAAGGTGAAAGGTTTCAGTTTGGTTTCTTCATATATTTTATACGGATACTATAATTGTGTATTGGCCGGATTCAGTATTGGAGTAAGTGCCGATGGTGTGAACTGGACCGATTTAGGCAGTGTGGAGCCTGTTATTGAGAATAACGAAAAGGTAGATGCTATTTATCAATTTGCAGAGCCTTTAGAGGGCAGGTATGTACGCATTCTTCCGGATAAATTTTCGAACAGCTACAATCTGGCCAGTATTGCCGAAGTCTACTTTTATGAATAACAGAAAAGAGTGAAATATGAAAACAAGAATAATATTATTTATAGCTGCTTTGCTGAGTGTTTTATACTCGTGCAAAGAAGCCGATGAATTTCAGAACGTAATTTATTTTACAGGCACTGAAAACAGTCCGGTACTGAAGATGTCTATCGAGGAACCGACGGATTTAGGAATAAGTGTCAGAGCCTCTGCCATAACAAAAAATGATATTAACGTTACTGTTGCTGTAAATGAGGCGCTGGTAGATAAATACAATAAAGAGAACGGAACAAATTATAAAACTTTATCTACGGATATATATAGTATCAGCAATACAAGTCTTCAGATAAAGGCCGGAAAATACATCTCGGAGCCTCTGAAATTATCCATTAAATCATTAAATGAATTTACGGACGAAGATATTTATTGTGTCCCTATGGAAATAAAGAATGTTCAGGGAGGTGACTTCCCTGTTTTAGATGCTTCAAGGATTATATATCTGGTAATAAACAAAACCATTATAACAAAAGCGGCCGACCTGAGCGGAAACTACTTTAAGGTAGATTTCGAAAATAAAGACTTGGGCAAAGGTGATCTGTCGGCAGTGAATGAATTGACTATGGAAGCCAGAATTTATGTGGACAGATTCCAAACAGCGAATCCGTTTATTAGTACCATAATGGGATTGGAAGAAAATTTCCTGCTCAGGATCGGCGACGTTACTATCGATAATAATCAATTGCAATTAGCGGGAGGAGGATATCCGGTAACATCAGTAAACGGATTATCTGCAAATGCCTGGACTCATGTGGCTGTAACATATGATGGAAGCCTGATAAAACTTTATGTCAACGGAGAACTGGAATCATATGTTGAAGCGCCCAGAGGGCCTATCAACCTCACAGGTCTGGATGGTGACCGTAAGTTCTATATAGGGCAAACTGCTCTGTATGGAAGGTATCTGTATGGAAAAATAAGTGAAGTCCGCGTTTGGACAAAAGCTCTGACTAAAGAAGAGATACAGAATGGTATATGTGCTGTATCTCCGGCATCTGAGGGGTTGCTGGCATACTGGAAATTTAACTCGGCAAAGAGTGACACTGAGCTAAATGTTGTGCCTGACCTTACAGGGAACGGTTATCATGCAAAGGGTATAAGAAATGTAAGTTGGGTTGAAGGAGTAAGATGTCCTTAAACAAGCATTAAATCAAAAGGATACATTAATGTTTAGTTATGGCCGGAAGAAGAATCTTCCGGCCATTTTATTCAGAACCATCCGGTGTAAGATACCAAACTGTTAATATGTTTGCAGAAGATCCCTTCCTATATTTTCTATATATTCTTTTTGCTTATCGAGATACAAGGTTCGTTGCAATTCATTACTACCCGTAATCAGGGTAGAGTATTTTTTCAAAGATTCGAGCCTTTTCCTCATTATATCACAAACCTTAGAATCTGATATTATAGCCGGAATTTCTTTATATATACATAGTTCCACTATTTTTTGGTCGTTAAATTGTAAGTATGAATAATTTGTTTCTATGTCAAGTTTAGATAAGTAGCAGATATTTTCGGCTCCAAGATCATTTTTTCCTTCCATCATAAATTTTTCAACAAAGCTGACCAGATCGAAGAGTTCGGTTTGCAGTATAGCTATATCTGTATCGGTTATGAGTTTTCTTCTATAAAAATAGGTTATTTCTTTTATCATGGATAACAGTGTATTATCATCTATGATTAATTCAATACGTTTTATTTTTCTGTGATTATTTATATAATCCCTCATCATCTGTTTATTTTCCGGACTCAAATCAATCTCGGAAAATTTCATGTTGAAAGCCTTTGTCGCTACCTGGTGTCTTCCTATAAAATATTGAAATTTGGTAAGATTTTCATATCTTAATAAGAGATTGAGAGGCAACCTGTTCCTTGCGGAAATAAGTAATGCGTTCGGGTCGTTCTCTATATATATCATTTTATCTATTGATTTAGTAATTAAATCGTTATAGACACCTACAATATCCATCTCATCCTCAAGAAGCCATTTCATATCGAGGAACGTACCTTTAATGCGGTGCTTTCCTATAATCTCATCCAGAGAAAAACTAAAGGCCAGCGAGATTTTCATGACCTCTTCAAAGGTGAATGGAATCTCGCCTCTTAATCTTCGGGATATAGATTGTTGACTGATGTTCAATATGTTTTTCAGGCGTGAAATAATATTTACATCATTCGATTCTTCTTTTTTTATAGTCTCCACTAATTTCGAATAAATACCCTCCCTGTTTTTCATAAAATTATATTTATAGCTAAACATCTGACATTATATATTGTTTATTACATTCCAGAGCTTCTTTTCAGGAAATAAACATCTATCTACTAAAGCTAAAAATGGGTATAACGCTTTAAGCCGCACCTCGAATAATTCATTGATCGGACAAATGGCAAAGACATATTCGCAAACTATTTTTGTTAAAAGCTTCCCATATACCGACCCGCAATGCTGGCATCAGAAGTAATGGTATATTTTATTGTATTTCCTGATTTAGTTCTATTCGTCGCATTATTGTTTGCGTCTTCCCCAGAAGGATCAATATAGTCAAGCCCACAGTGAAGGCTTATGATGTCGCCTTCATTTAGTTTTACAGGAGCCTGACTTACGATTGTCTGCGATTGATTTTGAATTATACCGCCACTGGCATTAACCACTCTACCGGGAAACGAAGTTACTGCTTTAAACGGAGTAATACCATCTTCTAAAATAACAGCTTCATAAGCACCCAGGGAATTCTTCCGTAGCAACTCCACATACAATACATCCCTGATACCGCACGGATTTGCATTTTTTATCAATGTTATAGATAACTGAATATAATACCAGCCTGTCTTTTTAATTTCAAGCCGCCCGTCGCTGGTAATTAGACAAAGGTCTTCATTATTAGCCGTTCTGTCAGTCAGATAAACTTCATCCTCCGATTTACCCTCCAAATCGGCAATACGATCAAATGGAGCATCCATAAAGGATGTGCCGCTTGCGTAAAATACCAGCGGAGGGGCCAACAGGGAAGAATAGCGGGTAATAAAAGGAATCCATTTATGAAGTAATCCATCCCAATAGTAAAAGCCATTTGGTTCTGCCATATCCTGCGGGGTGGGATTGGCTAAATAAACAATCATTCCGTCAGGTTTTTCCAGAGTTGACTCCAAAGATTCAACTCTGGGTATAAGTACTCCGGACTTATTATCCGGATTCGCATAACTACTTGGCCTTACCAATAAATTGCCATTAGGTACGTTATTGGAATTTATAGCAACCTGGGACCACAAAAGGGGCTGGAAAGCCAGTAGAAACAATAATAGAAAATACAGTTTTTTCATTATAATATTTAATTATTATCTTTTACACGTTGTAAATAAATGGTAGCAGGAGTATTTAATGTAGCTCTCACATTGTTACCTGTAGAGAAATCCCTGCTAATCTTTATTATAAGGTCATCTCCTTCGTCCAGATCAACCAAGGCATTCAATGCCAGAATCCCCGAACGCCCATTGGCAAAGGCTATGGTAGTCGATGTCGTCAAAGCCGGAGTAAATGATACACCATTTTTTAATATTTCGGCAGTGTATGTCATGATACCGGTAACCTGATCCTTATACAGACCAGCACTCATAATCAGCAGATACAAACCGCTTTTCCCAATCTGCAGTCTATGATTGCCTAAAAGTTTATAGCTGGAATCCAAGGCTTCTTTTTCTGTAAAATAGACATAGCATGCAGAATTTGAAAGATTTATAAATGATGTACTTGTTGATGTTCCGTTTAAATTCAGGTACAATCCGCTGCCACTGGCTACAACTTTGTTAATATCCTCTTCGATTGTATATTCATCTAAAAATTGATCCCAGAGGGTCTTATTGTTATCCCAAAAATAAAAACTGTTTTTTGAGTAATTATTTGTATCGGTATTACTCAAAAAAGCAATCATGCTGTGCTGTTCACTGGTTGGATTCGCTGCAGGAAAGGACTGAAAACATGGAACTATCAAGCCCACATTCTTTTCAGGATTGCTGGTATTAGACGCTCTAATGTCAAGTATTGCTCTCGGTTCATCATCGGCATTTATCGTAACCTGTGCAGTCATCGTTCCATAAACAAGAGCGGTTACAGATGCTAATATAATCTTTTTCATGCTTTTTCTTATTTATGTAAGTAATATAAAGTAAGGGAATTGACACCAAGTCCATTGTAAGGATAATTACATGGGGCTCCTGTTGACGTACTATCGGCGCTTACCTGCCGTACATATGCAGTAAGTACATTACCTTTTATCAACTTAACAATGACGTTTACCAATATTTGCGAGCCACTTGTCGTTTCTGAAGAGGTATTAGTTATTCCTTGTACAATAGGTGTCGTATTATTGTTTACCAATACCTTCGCCGTAAAATCTGTCTGAGCATCACAGCTGGCATTTGAAGCTGGTGTACGTTTAAAAGTTATTGATAATGAAACAAGGTATGTACCTGTTTTTCCGATTGTCAGCTGATTATCGCTGAGAGTGAATTTTTTATCATCCGATACATTTAGATCATTGTATACCAATTTATTAAAAAGAACTTGCCTGTCAATGTTATTATAAGAAGAACCTGTTATAGATTTAAAATCTTGTCCGTAGACACAATAAATCTGCTCCATTACTTCCGAAGACGGCGCTGTTATCAAATGTACCCATTCATTACCGTTCCAATAATAAAAGCCATCAGTTTTTGACTGGAATTCTTCTTTGGTTCCGGCATCTTTGCGTAATAATACCAGATTCCCTGTTTCGGTGGGACTTGAAGGCGGGTTCTCCTCGGGGAAATTTGTAACCAAGGGCACCAATATACCATCGATAGCCGTTGGAATAGACGGATTTGCTGAACGGATGTCTAAAGTGGCTTTCGGCTCTTCCAGTACGCCGATTGTTACTTGAGCAAATACTGAGTTTGAACCTATATAATTTGTTAATAAAATTAACAGTGAAATTGTTATCTTAAATTTCATTTTTATTTGTGTTATTGGTTATTAAGTAGGTCAAATCATTCGATGACCAAAATTTATACATTTTCTTCGATATTAATCTATTTTCGAATTTTAACAAAACATCTTACGAGGAAGCTCCTTTTGCTTCCCGGACATATATAGATGGAGTAGATACTAGTACCCTACAAATAGAAAATAGAATAATTTCCAAAGATTATCGCGGTCGACAGAGGCTGTTTAATATTTTTTGCCTGCAGTATCTTTGTTTAAAGCTTACTTGTCCCATGTAGTTTTTAGTTGATAATAGTTTTTTCGTTTTGGTAAATAATTATTTGCTTATTGTCTGTTGTAAATTCCAATATTTTTCATAAAGCTATTCCACATATAAACTTCGATACTCTGCATTATCAGGAGTTCTCTGGAATGGCGGTTTTTAAATGAAGACTATTATATTATTTTGATTGTCTGAATATTAATCAATAGTAATAATTATAATAGTCCTATCGTTTGTGTAAGATCGATCCATTTAGAGATTACAACTATTTTATTTCCCGGAGTAATAAACCGATTAACCTCTTCCCTACTGTTATAAAAGAGTTCTCTGGATTAAAGAGTCCCATTTTGTATCAAAGATACATTGGAATAAAAGAAAGATATATCACAAAAACAGTATATTACTGATGATTAAACCCGCAATACCCATCAAATTTTGACTATCATAATGGACATCACACAGTAATAGTCATTTTTTGTTATAAAACAAAGCCATTCATACAAACAGGACAATATCTGATAACTTATCAGAATAATATAAATAAACCATGCAATATTTCACCTCTATAAATAGAGATAATTCAAACAGTAGAAATTACAAATACAGATATTATGTAAAAGTTTTGTCCTATTCGTCTTCTTCCTTCATTAGCAATATCCCACTGAGAATAGAACTTACAATATCAGCCTTTTTCAACACCATCAGATGATCCCCATCTTCGACAGGAAAAGCATTCTTGATATGTTCGTAGGGAAATATCTGGTCCAGAGTGCCATGTATATGATATAAGTGTTTGTGGCTGCCTCCGGGTACCCATTCCGTAATTTGCTTCACAGCCCATTTAATATATGCAGGATCGGTATATGTCATTACCTGTGCCAGTTCAGATGTAGGCATATTATATACAAATCGGTTGAATGCATTGGTTATGAACTCGGTAGACGAATATACCCGCATGGGAACCCTTTCCACCAGATTAGTCCTTCTCACAGCACGGAACAGGTTCGGAATTTCATCTTCACTTTTGAAAGACGAGATCATTATACTTTTTACAGGGTTTAAAAAGCGGTCTATTTCCTGCATGATAACTGCCCCAAAGGAGTAGCCCACCAGTACAAAAGGGTGCGAGGGATCTATCTTTCCGGCCATTGTATGTGCATATTCATCCAGCGATTCATCGGGACGGGGAATATGCCACTCTATATATTTCTTCTTGAATCCTTTAGGCAATTTTAGCTTGTCAAACACACTGCAATTGTAGCACATGCCTGATATGAAATATACATTGACATCATTTTTCTTCGTTCCCACGATACTCTGCCAGATTGTTTTCAGCAGGTTTCTCCTTTTACTATTTTTCTCCTGTGCCATATGCCGCTTTACAGTGTTATATTCAGGTATATAAAGGTAGTAATTTTAATTTAAAATAACCGGATAACCGGTTAAGTTAATATTGGGGCAGAACAGTGTTAAAATTCGGTTTTGTATATTATTTACGCTTTGCTTTTCCGTTAAAAAATAGGATTCCCGATTTATAAATTTTAAATTTGTTATAACATTGGGGAATATTACAGTAAATTACAAATAATCGGCCAATATGAAATTTCAGAACAGCTATATACTGCTGGCTTGCATGCTTCTGTTCAGCTTACAGGCTTGTGTCGACAAAGATTATGACTGGGGTAATATGGATAAAAGCGGAGTAATAAGTATTCCTCCTATTCCGTTAGGCGATATTGATACAATATATATAAAAGGATTGCCACAATTAAACGAATCGTGGGGCATCCCGATTCCTGATGGCTCTATAGCTTTGAGTGATACAATACGAGGCCTGTTTGATGATAATGCTATCCGGAAATTCTTCTATGAAGGGAATGAAACTGTAGAAATATCAGCCAGGATCGATATCTATGTGGCAATTAAAGGAGTCTCGCTCGACGTTTATTTTAATATCATCGATACCGGAAAGCAAAGAATAACCAATGTAGTTATACCTAAACAGACACTGACTACCGGAAAAATGCAGGAGTTCTCTGTTAAAATTACATCCGAATATATGCAATATATGGAAGCAGCATCAGATTTGCAGCTTGTCATCGTCCTTACTTCCAAAGATGCTACTCTCTGGCTGGGCGATAAGGATTATCTGTATATCTGGGGAGCTATTGTGAAAACAGGCGGGTTCTACTATGAACTTTAAATACAGGTTGACCGGGAAAATGAGATTTATAACAAGACTACATGCCATATTGATAGCCATTCTGGGCATTTTCTCCATAAATGGAGGATATGCGCAGGTTACTCAATCAGACTATTTTATGGAGACATCCTATCTCCGGAATAGCCTTAATCCGGCATTGCGTCCCGAGCAAGGATATCTTGTAGTTCCGGTATTACCTGCGATAGGTGCAAACGGACAGACGAACAAAATCAATTTACACAACTTTACATTCAAAGGGCCTGATGGGAAGCGTGTTACCTTTATGCATCAGAGTGTCGGAGTAGAACAGTTTTTGTCCAAATTATCTTATGACAATTATGCAAATGCAGATGTAAATATAAAATTTTTCGGCTTGGGATTTTATAAAGGTGACCATTTCTGGAATATAGATCTGGGTGTAAGAACCCATGCCGATATTAATATACCAAAACCCTTTTTTGAATTACTGAAAAGAGGGTTCGGGCAGGAAGAGCAATCGACATATGACCTTTCCGACCTGCACGCCACAGGGTATTCCTTTATCGAAATCGGTGTTGCGCATTCACGCATGTTTATGAATAATAACCTGACACTGGGGGCACGGGTCAAATTGCTGGGAGGACTTGCCGATTTCAGATTCGATACCAAAAGCCTCAATATAGATGCCGGACCCGATTACTGGAAAGCAAAATCAAAAGCCTCATTAATCGGTTCTGCACCGGGAGTTGCACCAAGGTATGATGAAAAAGGAAATCTGGATGGCTTCACTTTCGGGAATTTTAACCTGCCCGGTTTAGGTTTGGGTATAGATTTAGGTGCAGTCTATGATGTCAAAGAATTGTTTCCTACCCTCGAAGGATTGAAAGTTTCGGCAGCAATAAATGACATCGGTTTTATATCCTGGTCCAAGGCTAATACTATAAATCTGCAATCACCTGAAACGGAAGTAATTGTTTCTCCCAACGATTACTCAATATATGAAAGAGACGGTTCGTCTGTATTCGACGTGTTCGAAGATGCTCTGGATGATATAAAAAAGGCCGTAAACCTGAAAGGAGAGACAAAAAGAGGACGTGCTTCCATGCTCCGGATGAATATGAATCTGGGAGCTGAATATGAATTGGTCAGAGATAAACTTTCGGCGGGGGCATTATATGCTATACGTTTTGGTAGCTATTCCAATATTTCGGAATTTACACTTTCGGCTAACTATCGTCCTTGTACATGGTTTGCAACCAGTTTGACTTATTCGGTCAATCACAGCCAGTTCGATACATTTGGTCTGGCGCTTCATATTGTACCGTCCAAAGGTTTGAATTTGTTTCTTGCCAGTGATTACGCAACGCCTCATATTTCATCCGATTTTGTCCCTACCACCAGCCGGGCGCTTAATTTTCAGTTTGGAATAAGTATTCCTTTAGGAGAAAGACGAAAATAACCGGCCTTATTTAAAGTATAAAATATTGATTATCAATATTTTGATTATTTTGTAAAATAATTATTAAGTTTTGAAAACTTTCTTAACCCCAAAAATGTTTATTATCCTAAAGACAGATAAGATATATAATACATTTAATCGTAAATCTATGCTGTCATATCGTTAATGTGCAAGTAGCAAACAATTTAATACTTTTAAAATAAATGGCAGCAGTTAATCCCTACCTATCTTTTAATGGCAATTGTGAGGCTGCTTTCAATTTCTATAAATCCGTATTCGGTGGTGAGTTTACATACCTGAGCCGCTTCAAAGATATGCCTTCGGAACAACCGATACCGGATACAGAGAAAGAAAAGATACTGCATATGTCGTTGCCTATTGGAAGCGGAACCATTCTTATGGGCTCCGATACATCCGAAGTTTTTGGTATCAGGACTAAGTTTGGAGACAATATATCTTTATCCGTGAATACGGATAGTGAAAACGAAACTCAGCGTATATTTAATGAGCTTTCGGCCGGAGGACAGATTATAATGCCTTTGGAGAAGATGTTTTGGGGCGCATTATTCGGACATTTTACAGATAAATACGGAGTCTTGTGGATGATAAACTATGAATATAACGGAGAAGTAAACGAATGAACAGACTTTTCAACCTTTAGATAAATTGAACAAAATTTTTGCTCCGTACCCTCCAGAATGATTTTTCAGGCGAGGGTACGGAGTTCTGTTATATTTTATTACTCATAGATATGATTTACATAGCACTATTGCGGGGTATCAATGTCGGCGGAAAAAATATTATAAAAATGGCCGAATTGAAAAAAGTATTTGAAGATATGGGTTTTCAGAGCGTACAGTCATATATTCAGAGCGGCAATGTATTGTTTATTTCCGACAAGGAAGAACAACAACTCCGGATGGAGATAGAAACAATTATAGAAAATACTTTTGGGTTTCCTGTTGCCGTAATATTGAGGACGTTAAGTGAACTGGAAACTATTGTAGCGGGGTGTCCGTTTACCCGGGAAGAAATAGCCGGAGCTATGAATGTATCGGAAGGAGAAGTGTTATATGTATCTATGTTTGTCCGCGATCCATCATCAAAAGATATAGAGCGGCTGGCAAAATACAATACACTGCAAGATAAATATAAAATAGCAGGGCGAAATATTTATTTTCTGTTTTATAACAGTATCCGCAATTCCAAACTGGCCGGCAGCTTACAGAAAACGGATATTCCATCCACATCACGTAATTTTAAAACGATAAGCAAACTGGCGGAACTGGGAAAAGCCATGCAATAAATTAAATAGCAGACTAATAAAGCGAGAGGCCACTTCCATCCCGGGAGCGGCCTCTCAATGTTTTGAAGAGATTTTTGAGTAATTTAGAGTAATTGTTTATGTAGTATTCAGAACACGAAATTTAAACCTAATTGTATCTGGCTGAGGTCGAAATCGAAACCGAAAGTATTGATTTTCTGGCTTCCGAATTTCTCATACTGATAACCTAAGAACCCGAATCTTCCGGTCAGGGTCAGATTGTCGGAAACATTGATGGCAACGCCGGGTCTGAAGCCGACTTCCAATTCATGTACCTTCGTATCAGTAGATTTTACCTTACTGTAAGTATATCCGGCGCCACCATCAACAAATAAACCACCTATATTTCCTTTGAGGAATGAGTAACGTGCAAACGGACTTACTGTGAACCCGTCAGACTTAGCCTTACCATCCAGTATATTGTATTCCTTATGTGCGTATCCCAGTTTCATCCCTACTCCCCAGTTGTCCGACCACATATAGCCCACCTCAGGTGTAATGTTGTAATTTGTCAATCGTTCGCCATCTGTTATTTTGCTTGTGTTAAAACCTGCGCTACCGCCTATCCATACCTTGCCTGTCTGGGCATTAACAACCGAAGTCAAACCGAACATAATTGCAAGTGTAAAAAATAACTTTTTCATAATCTTTCATTTTAAAATTGATAACCTAACTAATCTTTATTTACCTTATTAATCTTTATTTTGTATTCATCTTATATTGCTTTCGAATACATGACAAAGGTCGTGCAAAACCAAAGGCGAAAAAAGCCCCGTATGGCGGTAATAATGTCCTATTATTCTTATTTGACAAAAAAATGAAGAAAATGTGTTTCCGGCTAATGTTCTGATATTCGCGTGGTATGTCCTGAAATTCTTATAAGAAAAAAAGGAAGCTTTTGAATAAAAAACAGTACGTTTGTAAAAGTGAGGTTATTCCGGCCTTTAAGATTTAGAGACATTGTAATGCAATAAGTCTCTTTGTTATCCCGACCGAGTGAGAAATCACATAAAATTCATCAGGGTGTCAATAATTATTTATACCTTTTATGTCAATAGATAGTATGAAGAGATAAAAACAAACTATATGAACTTATCCAAAGTACAGATCAAAGATATTTCGGAACAAATAGATCCGTCCGCTATCAAAAACTTTATCGTATCGGATAAAGCGGTGCATTTTCCGTCTATGTCATCGAACTATCCTATCGTTATCGACGGGGTGGTATTTGCCATTTGTATTAGCGGTGTGGGAAAGATAAAGATAAACTTTAAGGAATATGAAACCAGGAAAGGAACTATACTGACCATTTTACCTGGTTATGTGCTCGAAGTCATTGAACAGAGCGACGATATGATGACCGAATTCCTTATTTTTTCACCCGATTTTCTGACCGAAATACCTGTTTCAAGTAATTTTGATATCTCGATGAGCATAATACAATCGCCTTGTCTTCAGATATCGGAGGCGCAAGCAGAAAAATTACTTGAGTTCCATTCTTTTATTGTAACCCAGTATAAACGCAGGGATCATCCGTTCAGGGAACAGATGGCAAAAAGTCTCCTTTATGCATTATTGATAGAAGTCGGGGCTATTTATTATAATAAAATAAAAGAATCGGAAAGTAATCCCGGGACGGATACGATGTCTGATGCTAATTCATATCAGAAAGAGCAGGTTTTTACATTTTTCAAGTTATTGTTACATAATCATAAAAAGGAAAAAACGCTTCAGTTTTATGCCAATAAGATGTGTCTGACACCCAAATACCTTTCCACCATCATAAAAGAGCGTACAGGCCGCACAGCCTTCTCGTGGATAAATGAGGTACTCATCTCATCCACAAAGTATATGCTTAAAACTACAGATATGACTATATTACAGATTTCGGAAGAACTGAACTTCCCCAATCCGTCTTTTTTCGGACGCTTCTTCAAGAAGCACACAGGAATGACGCCTATACAGTATAGGGAAAGCTGAACTTTATAGTCGCAGCTTATGAGATATATTTATTGTGATATTAAAAAATCTAGGGGTAATTTGTGCGGAATTTGTTCTGGAGCGCGGAAAAGTGAAATTCTTTACACCTGAATATGAGACTGTTGACCGGACTGGATATTCCATCAGGATATAAACTGTTTCAAAAGAGGATTTTTTTCGATGTCGTCAAATCTTTTGACTGCAACGCCTAATTTTTCGAACAGCCTTTTCACCAGAGGATCAATATCCGTTACATATACTTCCTTGATGCGATTGGTCAATAACCAAAGCGCTACATAATTGACGTCTTTCTTCACGATAATATCCTTTTCTACTTCCGTCACCGATTTGCTGTCTATATGTAGTACTATAATAGGTATTGTATCCGGGCAGGATTCGTCTATTATTTCGTTTTTTAGAAACAGTGCTATTTTCATATTCTAATTATTTTGTTCAGAAACTACCGTTCCCATAATGTATCTGATTGTCTGACCTTTTTGATATGGTCGGTTAGCATTACAATTGCCTGATTGCCGATAAATCTTTTTTCCGGCATTTTAGTTTCATTTTTTCTTGCCAGTTTGGTCCTTACGGAGAGTAAAGCAGCAGATATCCTGTTTTCCTGCATATTATCGATTTTCCTATTTTTAGAGAGCCGTACCATTTCCATATATGATTTATTCTTTAATTGTTTTGTAAAGTTCATCAATGAAAGCGGTTTAGAAAAGCCCTATTGTGAGGAATAAATGTTCCGATAGTCGGATTTAGAGATTTCAGATTTAAAAAACAGGCATATGGAAGAAAAATAAAAAACGGCTTTTTCCCGGAGAGCAAATTAGGTAATTAATCGGGAATAGCATAAGAATGGTATATAAACAAAATTGACATTATAGTATTCGCAGTATCTGTTTCATACTATTTACAAGTGATTTATCCTTTAAAATCTTTATTTAGTAAGGCTTTTTATATTTCAGGCTTTAAATAATATATAGGATTAAATGGGGAATCACAGATGAGAACAATATATTTTTGTATAAATATAATACATATTCGTATATTGTAATACATTTATTATAAGATATTTAAATAATAAATCTATCCGAAAAGAATTCATATGAGAACCATTTACAAGGACCTACCTTTATCACAACCTATTTCGTTTTATCCAGTCAAATATTATATTGTAGACGTTATTACGTACTTCCGTCCCCGATAGAATCAGGTCATGCAACCCTCCCTGTATAGAAAGGACTTCCACATCACCCTTTATATTATGCGCTATACGTTCAATGTCATTTACATTCAAGATAGCATCGCGGCTCGAAACCTGTTCCATATTTTTGATGTCTGCCACCGACCGGGCTGAATGCAAAACCAATGTAGGCTTAGATATATAGAATGTCTTTTTCAATTCACTTTGTGCTTTATGAATTGCACGCAACCAGCCCAGATTAATTTTAGGAGCTAGATTAGGTTTCCAATCCAGTATGTAGTCCCATTCTCCCCTGTAAGATCTATGGATACTCTTGCCATATTCTTCACTGAACCCTCCCGAAATGGTTACTTCAGGCATAAACCGTCCTACAATGGAAACAAAGGGTAAAAGCGTTTTAGTCCGTTTTGCCAGATTAAATTCATAAAAAGGGCTGTTGAGTATCAGTCCGTCAAATAATTTGCTGTCTGCATAATCTTTGGCAAATAAGGTAACAATAAGTCCGCCTGTGGAATGGCCGGACAAAAGGGTTTCTTTATTTCCTTCACTACGGATAATGCTCAGTGATTGGAGTATTTCTTCGTAATAATCTTTCAGATTGCGTATATCATTAAATTTCTGATGCGGCAGAAACGAACGTCCGTATTTTCGCAGGTCGACGGCATAGAAATTAAATCCATGATCGTTGAAACGGCGCGCCATTTCCGATTGAAAGAAATAATCGTTAAAGCCGTGTATGTATAATATCGCTTTGTCGGATTTTCTTTCTGACAGGCGACGTATAAGTGTTGCAGTTACCGTACCTTCGTAATCATCTCTCAATTTGAGAGTTTGTGCTTCGAACCGGTCTTTCAGTATATCTTCTTTATATGGAGGATTGCTCATAGATTTTATTTTGTTTTTTTATTTTTCACAATTAACGCTACCATACGGGATTTGTTCACCCATCCCGGGGATATTGAATTCTTGAAACCTGTTTAAAGTTATAAATTATTATTTACAGATATGACGATATAATAATATTCTCTCTGTTCCCCTGTTATTTGCTTATATTACTTAACCGGAATATCCGCATAATTTAATACTTTTACGGCTTAAATATACAACACGGCAACAAAACATTCTCTCTTGTTGTTTTAGACATAAATATATTTGATATTAATTCAAAAAAATAAAAACAATGAAATTAACGAAAGGTATAATCGCCATTATTGTAGTTGTAGTTCTGGGACTGATTGTATTTATGTATGCAAAATCGCTTCAGAACAGTATGGTAGGAAAAGAAGAAGGTGTAACTTCTCAATGGGCTCAGGTGCAGAATGCTTATCAGCGCCGTGCCGATCTTGTCCCCAATCTGGTAGCCACTGTGAAAGGTTATGCCACACACGAACAGGAAACTCTTCAGGCTGTTGTAGAAGCCCGTGCAAAAGCTACACAGATGAATGTAAATGCAGACCAGCTTACAGAAGAAAATATCAAAAAATATCAGGAAGCGCAGGGACAACTGGGGGCTGCACTCGGCCGTTTGCTGATGGTACAGGAAAACTATCCCGACCTGAAAGCCAATACAAATTTCCTTGCCTTGCAGGATGAACTTACAGGAACAGAGAACCGCATCTCCACAGAGCGTAATAAGTTTAATGAAAAAGTAAGGGACTATAACACCTACATTCGTATGTTCCCTAAAAATATCTTTGCCGGCATGTTCGGTTTCGAAAAGAAGGGATATTTCGAAGCTGATGCATCGGCTCAGAGCGCACCAAAAGTAGAATTTTAATCAGTTAACAGTCAACCGTTAGCAGTACATATTATAAAATTGAAACGGATATTAAATATATTCTTGTTATTGCTTGTAACTGTTTTGTTACAGGCACAGGACGATTTACCCTCTCCAATGTCGCCTCCGAGACTCGTCAACGACTTTGCACAGACATTCGACACCTCGCAGCGTAACGAATTGGAGCTGATACTCAAAGCCTACAATGATAGTACATCTACACAGATATACGTAGTAACAGTAACCGATCTGCAGGGCTATGCCGTATCGGACTATGCAGCCCGTCTGGGTGAAAAGTGGGGCATCGGACAGAAAGACAAGAATAACGGCGTGCTTATACTCATAAAACCACGCATAGGCAACGAACGTGGCCAGGTATTTATCGCCACAGGCTACGGAGTAGAGCATATACTTACCGATGCCCGTTGCGGCCGCATCATAGACCAGTATATGATCCCATACTTGCAATCAGGGGATTACTACAATGCAACCAAAGCTGCCGCCCTAGCCATAATCAAATATCTGGCAGGAGAATTTCAGGCTGATGAAGAGAATTATTCCGGTAGTTCACTCATCGCGAATATAGTGCTTGTCGTCGTTATATTGCTTATTCTCTATATCGCTTTCAAAAACAATAAAGGAGGTCCTTCGTCCGGAGGTCGCTGGCGTGGCGGAGGTTTTGGTGGCGGCTTCGGCGGCTGGAGAGGAGGTAGTTCTTCCGGCGGTGGCTGGAGCAGCGGAGGAGGCAGCTTTGGTGGCGGAGGCGGAGGAAGTTTCGGCGGAGGTGGTGCCGGACGTAGCTTCTGAACAAAGAACATGATCGTTAATAAATATGCAGGCAGGTATAAAGATCGGATTTGTACCTGCTTTTTATTAGCTTGGAAAAGGGTTTATTTTTGTATTCCGGAGGCATAAGCGGAGCGATGAAACAGGATAAAATCAAAAGAACTTAGGCTACAGTTTATATGATTACAAGTAGCACCACCCACCTTGTACTCAATCTGTAGCCCGCTCCTTTACCTAAATGTTGCAGTTATTTATCAGGTTATTCAGGTCATTTTACCGTCACAAGTATACAGTCATACACTTTTGCAGGTATGACATATCCCCTATTACACACTCAATAAGATTCTTTCCTTGCTAAAAAGTTTGAAGAATTGTTTTTTCATGAGACTTAGCGTGTACCTTGTGATCTTACCGGTTGCAAATATATATAATATTTGGAGAAAAAACTTCAATATATACTAAAACTCATAATACAATTTTATCTATAATATGAAGTTTGTATTGGTCAAACCGAATGTTTTTTTTAACTTTGGGGCATCAAAGTATTTAGATGTGGCTATAGAAAGACAGAAATTGCAATACAAAAACACAACTTTTCCTACCATTTTTCCCCTTGAAAACTTGGAAGTTAGCTTCGTTTTGCTAGAGAGAGAGAGAGAGAGAGAATCTAGCTACTACTCTTAAAAAAATAATCCACTATCATCATTTACGCGGTTTAATTGATTGCGCTCGTGTATGGGTGCGCAAAATCTACACATTTATTCCGAAATCACAACACAGGGCATATTCTGTTTTCCGGCAGAATATGCCCTGTGTTATTTCCCTTTCGGGAAAAGATAAATCCTATATTATAATTTTAATTATGAAACTACAATTATGGAACGAAAAACTTTAAACCTATTGGTCATAGGCGTATTATGTCTTATGACTTTACAACTGCATGGACAGGTAACGATCGGTTCGGGTGAACCTCCTCAAGATGATGCCCTGTTGGATCTGAAAGAAAATAGTAGCGGAACGGCAACGAAAGGGCTATTGCTGCCACGTGTTGAATTGGTAGCGTTAAATGATAATACTCCGCTGTCGACACATGTCAGGGGAATGCTCGTTTATAACACGGCAGATGTAGATACCGACGTCTTCGAAGGATGTTATTACAATGACGGCAACCGGTGGATACGGGTAGGTGCCGGATCAGGTTCTATTACGATACCCGATGTGGTACTGGCTAATCTCTGGCAGGCTTCTGCCGGCTGGTCGGTAATAAGCCAGGAATTCAGGTGTTATGGTAAAGCCGTTAACTTTATTGTCAAACTACAACGGATCGGAGCCGATATTAATGTCTGGAATACAGCCCATAATTCCCGGAAAATAGCTGAAATGCCAGCCGGTACAGATAAAGATACATATAAGCCCTTTGCTTCTGCGACTGTTACCAGCCAAAGTGACATGAATCTAAGCTGTCTTGTCAATTTTCCCGCAAGAACCATCTCTACTACGGCAGAATGCGAAATAGACTTCGACGGGAATATATATATACAAAATGTGAGGGAAAGTGTAGGAACTTTTATGAACAAGGGTATAATCGCGGCTAACGACATCATTGTGGTTTCGGGATCATATTTTATTAAGTAAAACGAATAAAATTTAAACAAAATCCAGATGAAAAAATATATTCTTTGTAGCATACTCCTGATTTTCAGCATTTATCCCCTTTGTTCCCAGATAGGGATAAATACAGAATCTCCCGAAGGAGCCCTGCATTTAAAAAGTCCTTTATTGCCTGCGGGCAATAAAGGTGTTCTGGTCGACGGTGACGGAAATAACGGGATATCGATTGCCATAGGCAATACCGGGCATCCTTCCGCATCAGTGAGCCTGGGCGCTAATAATAAAGCGTTTATGCCTAATTCGGTCGCGCTTGCTGATGCACGGGGAAATGCGGCGGGCAATCCCATTAAGAACCCCGTAGACGGAATGGTTGTTTATAATACAGCAAGGGCCGGGGTTGTTCCCGACAATGTCATACCGGGTTTGTATGTTTTCAATGCCGGGCAAAACAGATGGATGTATTGTATTACCGGATCGGCAGGCAGCAAGGATGTCAGGTTATATACCATTGACAATCAATTGACTTTACCAACAACAGGAGCTTACAACACAACAAACGGGACAAATGGCTATGCTACTTTAAACTTAGTCTCTGCCGGATCACCCGCTACTCCCGCCAACTATATAGAGATCAGGTCGAATGCGGCTTACGCTATGATGCTCACCTTATCCGGTTCCATATCTCCGGTTTCCTCATTCCAAAGAATGGTCATATATGTCGCTGCCGTCTTACTGAAAAATGATGGAACGGTAGATAGAATCTTGGATATAGCTGAAATTAATCCCGTAGCTTTTCCCCAAGGCAGCAGGAACGGTGGTGTGACATATCCCCTGACTTTAGGTTTTGATGCTCAAAGAGGAGATAGAATATCAATACACATTGCTTCATATAGCGGTGCAACATGGACATTACTATCAGGTGAAACATCAATTATCTTTTTCAAAATTTAAAAAGGAAACCTATGAACAGACACATATATCTTTTATGTCTTGCCTTTTTATTGGCAGGAACATGTACGGCTCAGGTAGGTATAGGAACCACCAATCCGGTGGGAATTCTCAACATTGACATACTGAAAAATAATTCACCAATTCCTACAGGCAGCCAATTGAAGGACGACCTGATATTCAGACTTAATACAAACAATGAAGCCAATCTGGTTATAGGCGGAGAGCCTCTGAACAAGGAAACATCCCTTGAACTGAACGCGCCGGATAAAGCATTGCTTCTCAACAGGGTGGCTTTAACGGACGTTTCGGATATAAATACAGTACCTTCCCCTCGCGACGGGATGATGGTCTATAATACCAATGCCGGAGGGTCGGGGGAAGAAGATGTTATGCCGGGAACCTACCTGAATATGAACAATGAATGGATGAGACTTACCGATTATACAGCCAGCGGAACAAGTACGGTTTCAAAGATCGGAGCATTGACCGGTAACGTATCAGCAACTCCGGTTACCAATAAAACAACAGGTGCGGGAGCAAGTCAGTTTCCCCTCAGCCAAAGCATTATTATTAATAATGCCGGGCGATATGTGTTTTCTTTCAGGCTATACGGAGGTATGAGCATTACCGGCCAGGTTTGCGACGATTACTATCTGTACTTATTCAGGAAAACCGGTTCTACTGAAGTTTTATTGAGCAGAATCGACATGGTTGTAGGAAAAGGTAGCAGCAACAGTGCATATAACACTTATTTCCCTATAATGCAAACGCCATATCTTAACCTAAATGATGAAGTCATTATAAAGATAGGACGCCGGAACGGAGCGCAGAACTGGACACTTCGGGGAAGTATCAATGTAAACGAAGCAAACCGTACCACTTTTGTATATTGGAAAATGCAATAACTTTTAAACAGACTCTTAATCATGAAAATAAAAATAATAAGCTTACTGATTGCCGCCATAAGTATCTTACATCTACATGCGCAGGTAGGGATTAAGACGGAAAATCCGAAGGGTGCCTTGCACATCGACGGAAAAGGAGACAATCCCCAAAACGGTGTAATACCGGATACACAGAAAAAAGACGACCTGTCTGTTCATTATTCTTCGGGAAGCATGAATATAGGCATAGGCGCCATCCCCGAAGATAACTCCGCCGCGCAGTTAGAATTGGGAGGAACTGCCAGCGCATTCCTACCCAACAGGGTGGCTTTAACCGGCATTTCGGATATTGTTACGGTTTCCAATCCGGAAGACGGGATGATTGTTTATAATACGACTAACAATGCGGGAGCAGGACTTGCCGCGGGTCTGTACACATTTTATAATAACAAATGGAATGAAATATTGACGAAAGAAGTGGCATCCGTTATCGAACGGAGAGATTTGTGGGTTGCATCGGGAAATCGCGTACAACCTGTGACAAATTCAAGAGCCCATGAAAGACCTGCACGGTCTACTATTTTACTTTGGGCCGATCCTGCCACAGGTAGCACAAACCAGCCGTTTATCACGTTGCCGGAAACCGGATCGTACGTATTCTCATTCAGGTTCTACATGGATCAATCGGCCAATGCTTCATCTAATCGTTACAGGTCGTTATTGTATTTATGGGCGCTTAAAGGCAACAATAATTTTGCTTCGGCCGATAATCTGCCATCAGGGATTACTGTTGAAGACGGGGCCGAGATAAATATGATTGCTTACTCCAGCAGTAGTCAGTTGACCGCTACGCTGACCCTTACGGCCAGTGGAAACAAAGGAGACAAAATTTCGTTTCGGATTGGAGCCACAACAACTTCCGGCATATATACCGGTTATCCGAGAGCAGCCGCCTTGCAAATGGTACCATCGAGGACTAGTCTGCTTTTTTGGAAACTGTAAATCCTTACATTGAGTGCATTATCCGATCTTGGCGCAAGTTAGCGTTATATAATTGCACCAAGATCGGATAATAAATTTTATGTATCCATAAAACAGCCGAACAAACAGAAACATTTAGGAAATCATACATTTAAGAGGTATCTTTGCCCACATGAAAAAGTTAGTGATTGTCGGATGCGGGTATCTAGCCGAAATTGTAGCAGATGCCGTTATCAATGGCTTATTACCTGAATATGATTTGGTTGGGGCTTATTCGCGTACAGCTTCAAATACCACCCGATTTGCCTGTTACCGTAATACCCCGTTCGTCAGCATAACGGATATCTACGTTGGCGCTTTCGGGAGAATACAGGGAACAGCACATTCCGATATATTTAATATCGGGACATCTTTCCAATACATAGCGGTTAATCTGTGAGGTATAACTCAGCAGTACAGCATCTGCATTGCCTATACGCGCAATTATCTCATTATCGCCGACGGGTACATCCTGATGCATAACAACTTCCTTAGCAAAAGAATGCAACTCCTTCTCAGCGGACGGGATCAGGCTCACCGGCTCTATAGCCACAAGTTTCTTGAACATAATTTAAAAGAATTAAAAAATAAAGATAACAAAAGAACCTGTGGGGTAAAATTTAAACAGGCTCTAAGATCATTTATTCTCAAAAAAGTTTACTTTTGCTTCATCATTATGATTGCGTCAATAGATACTTCCAATAAAGAATTTAAGAATGCTCTCGACCTGATTGAACGGAGCAACCAGTCTGTATTTCTCACAGGAAGAGCAGGTACAGGTAAATCGACTTTTCTGAAACATCTCTGCCAGACGACACGTAAAAAATTCGTTGTTCTGGCTCCCACAGGGATAGCAGCGATAAATGCAGAGGGATCAACATTGCATTCGTTTTTCAAATTGCCATTCAGGCCCATGGCTCCCGATGACGCAGATTTGAGTCTTACCGGCGGCCGCATTTTTGAGTTTTTCAAGTATAGGAAAGAACACCGTAAGATCATACAGGAGGTAGAGCTGATAATCATTGACGAAATATCGATGGTCAGAGCCGATACAATAGACTGTATTGACAGGATTCTCCGGGTCTACTCAAATAATATGCGTATTCCTTTCGGGGGTAAGCAACTTGTGTTTGTCGGAGATGTATTCCAGCTCGAACCTGTGGTTACTCCCGATACAAGAGAGATAATCAACAAATTCTACAAAAACGCTTTTTTCTTTTCGGCGAATGTTTTTCGCGAAATAAACCTTGTTCCGATAGAATTTACAAAAATCTATCGTCAGACAGATGAAAAGTTTATTTCTATCCTGAATAACATAAGGAACGGAAAATCGAACAGCAATGACCTTGGCTTGCTCAACAACCGGGTAGATTCCGGTTTCAACCCGAGAGAAGAAGATATGTATATCACGCTGGCTACCAAACGTGATAATGTTGACTATATTAACGAGAAGAAGATGTCGGAACTCGATACCTTTGAGTTTGTCAGCTATGGTATCAAAGAGGGCGATTTTCCGGAATCGTCTCTTCCCACTGCACAGGAATTGGTACTTAAAGAACATGCACAGGTCATGTTTATCCGCAACGATATGCAATGGCCCCGCCGCTGGGTTAACGGCACTATCGGCATTATATCGGGAATAGATGAAGAAGGGCATGTATATGTTCTCAAAGAGGATGGATTTGAGGTGAAAGTAGAACTGGAAACATGGCGGAATTACAGGTACAGATATAATGAGCGGGAAAAGAGGATCGAAGAAGAAATCATCGGTACTTATACCCAACTGCCATTGAAAGCTGCGTGGGCAATTACAATCCATAAGAGCCAAGGACTTACGTTCAATAATGTGATTGTAGATTTTAGCGGGGGAGTATTTGCCGGAGGACAGGCTTATGTAGCCCTAAGCAGATGTACCTCGCTGGACGGGCTTGTCCTTAAAAAGAATATCAATAAAGCAGATATATTTGTGCGGCCTGAAATAATGGAATTCAGTAAGCAATTCAATAATGAGCAATTGATTAATAAAGCGCTGAAAGAATCGGACGCTAATTATCTGTACAAGGAAGCGATAGAACAATTCGATGAAGGGAATTTCGATAATTTCCTCAACCATTTCTTCAAAGCTATCCATGCCCGCTATGACATAGAAAAGCCATTGCAGCAAAGATATATACGGAAGAAGCTGAATATAATAAACAGCCTCAAAGAAAAAAACACGGAATTAAAGGACAGGCTGTATGAACAGACTAAAGTCCTGAAGAAGTTAGCGAAGGAATATTATCAGATGGGTAATGAATGCATCGTTTCATACAAGGATTATCGTGCAGCTCTGGCAAACTTCAACAAGGCACTGGATTTAGACCCTACCTATCTCGATGCATGGATCAGGAAGGGTGTAACCTTCTACGATCAGGAGGATTATTACGAATCTATGAAGTGTTTCAACAGGGCTTTAGAACTAAGTCCGCTATCATTCAAAGCTCTCTACAACAGAGGAAAAAACAAACTTAAAGTGGATGAGCCGGAACTGGCTATAACCGACCTGATGAAAGCCTCCCAACAGAAGCCCCGTCATGCCGCCTGCCATGAATATCTTGCTGAAGCTTATGCAGCTATTGGCAATACCGAATTAGCGGATAAGCATTATCAGATTGCGCAGGAATTGAAGAATCCGAGGGGTAAAGACTTGTAAATTGACCTATAAAATACGGCGCAATCAGAATTTCATTTTCAATATCCTCACTGCATTTAAGATAGCCAGCAAAGAAACACCCACATCGGCAAAAACCGCTTCCCACATATTCGCTACGCCAAATCCCCCTAAAATCAGAACGGTCAATTTAATGGAAAATGCTAAAGCAATATTCTGATAAACTATTTTTTTGGTTGCCCCGGCTATTTTTATCGCAGTAACGATTTTGGAAGGCCGGTCGGTTTGTATAACGACATCTGCGACTTCAATAGCCGCGTCACTACCCATTCCGCCCATTGCGATACCTACATCGCTCATGGCAAGAGATGGCGCATCATTTATGCCATCGCCGACAAAAGCCACTATATTTTCATTATCAGACTTTAATTGTTCAATATGTTTAACTTTATCCTCAGGCAGTAAATTTCCATAAGCCTTACCAATTCCTAAACGGGAAGCAACACTCTCTGTAATGGATGACTTATCGCCACTTAGCATTACTACCTGATTAATTCCATTTATATACATGTTTCTTACGGCGCCGGCAGCATCTTCCTTCACTTCATCCGCAATCCTGATATAGCCGGCATATGTGTTATCTATTGCAATAATAACAGTTGTTTCAGGTATTAAATCGATAGCCTTATCATAACTTATATGATGCTTTTCCATCATATTGGCATTACCGGCCAAAACTTCATATCCATTTATGTTACCTTTCAATCCCTGCCCCGGAATTTCTTCTATATCGGTTGCCGGATAGTCTTTAACCGTGTCTTTTCCGTAAGCAACAATTGCTTTCGCAATGGGATGGTTCGACTTTTTCTCTAATGCTGCGGTATATTCAATTAATTCGTCTTTCTCCATAGCTCCGGATGAAACTATATCCTGTACATTAAATACTCCTTTGGTTAAAGTTCCTGTTTTGTCCATGACTATGGTGTTCACTTTTGTCAACAAGTCCAGGTAATTTGCCCCTTTGAAGAGGATACCGGCTCTGGATGCAGCTCCGATACCGCCGAAATATCCTAACGGTATGGAGATGACCAATGCGCATGGGCAGGAAATAACCAGAAATACCAAGGCCCGGTACAGCCAATCCTGAAATATATAATCCGTTACAAAGAAATAGGGAATCACAGTAATCAGTAACGCAAAGAAGAATACCACAGGAGTGTATATCTTGGCAAATCTGCGGATAAGTAGTTCTGTCCGGGCTTTTCTGGATGTCGCTTCCTGTACCATTTCCAATATACGGGACAAAGAACTGTCCTCGTATTTTTTCGTTACTCTTATGTAAATCACTTTATCCATATTGAGCATACCTGCCAAAACGGGCTCTCCTTCCCGTATCGTTTTAGGTTTACTCTCGCCTGTCAGGGCAGATGTGTTGAAACTGCCCGATACGGAAATCATTATTCCGTCCAACGGAACTTTTTCTCCCGCTTTGACTTGTATTGTCTCTCCTGTTTTTACATCTCCGGGAGCAATAGTTATGTAATTGCGGTTTCGTTCTACGGTTGCCGTATCGGGACGGATATCGAGAAGGGATTTTATATTCTTCCTTGCTTTATTTACTGCCGAGGCCTGGAATAGTTCCCCGATAGAATAGAAAAGCATAACAGCAACGCCTTCGGGATATTCGCCAATAAAAAAAGCGCCTAATGTAGCCACAATCATCAGGGAGAATTCCGTGAAAATATCTTTTTGCCGGATTGTCTGCACAGCTTCTCTGAAAACAGGGTAAGCAACCGGAATATATGCCAGTATATACCAAACGAGCCGGTAATAAGAATTAAAATACCGGCTGATAAGATTGTCCATAATTATCCCTGCCAGAAGTGCAGCAAGGCTTAAACCTACGGGGATATATATTTTCCGGTTTTGTGTATTGTTATCGGGTGATTCTTCGGGGCAAGAATCACAGCAGGTACATTTATATTCTTTATTTTCGTCCATCTCTTAATTTTTTATACAAAGGTACGGACTATAGCTTGCAACTGAGTTGCAAATTTACAGGCTCCGGTTTTTAATTCCGGTTAATTACGCGGGAAATAATATATGATACAGACTCCCAACAGTGCTACCAATGCACCGATAATATCATATTTATCAGGAGAATAGTTATCAAATTTCATAGCCCACAGTATAGACATAACGATAAAAAAACCGCCATAAGTAGCATATACCCGCGCAAAATTTGAGGTCTGCCATGTTGCTACTACTCCGTAGAAAGCAAGAATCAAAGCGCCCAGAACTCCGTACCACCACGGTTTCCCTTCTTTGAGGCATAGCCAGACTAAATAGCCCCCTCCTATCTCGCATAGTCCCGCAAGAATAAATATTGGAATTGATTTGAGAATCATAGTCAATTGAATATTTTGTAAATTAAGTAAATGATAAGATTTATTGTCGTATTTGTCATGCTGAGGAACGAAGCATCCCGTGCCTCTTTTTAGGGTCGGTATCCTTCCCTATGGTCAGGATGACAGGCGACAGTAAATATTTTAGACTACTTAATATTTAACAAAGAAATAAAGTCTTTGCTAGATATCGATCTTACTACACCGCCCGCAATACCCCTTGATGACAAGATTTACACTTTCTACCTGCATTATCGGCGACAATGCAAATCTGGGGATAGAAATATTTTCCAGACAGAATGCATCCTTGCAGTAATTACAATAAAAATGAGCGTGAAGGTCGTCCATGCTGCAATGGCAATCCCTGTTGCATACCGAATATTTTATGGAACCCGACCCATCGTCGAAACTGTGTATGAGCTGATGATCGTGGAACAAATGAATAGTTCTTGATATAGTCGATTTATCGACGGTATCAAGCTTTATCTCCAAATCTGACAAACTGAATGCCCTGTGAAACTCAAGCATCGTTTTAAGTATTAATATCCGGATAGCTGTCGGTTTTATTTCACGTTCTTCCAGCAGGTTTATATAAGAGCTGTTCATGCTATAATTTTACTTCCGTTATTTTTAAGACTACAACAAAAGTAATGATTTTAAATATAATATGCGCGCAAATGGAATCAGATAAGGTTGATTTTAAATCCTGATTATATATGCAAAACAAAATAATTCCGGATATTATCCTTTTCCTATTTTAATCCAGGTTGCCTTTTTCCATAACCATTCCAATGGACCCTGACGATGTGACCGAAGCCACCAGCGACAGAAAAATAACTGAATTAAAAACATTCCGATGCCCATTAAGAAACAGGCTGTGATACCTGTATACTGGTAAAGCCCCAGTCCCCAGTTATAAAACAGGAATCCCCCGATCAAAGACTGCGACAGGTAGTTTGTCAAACTCATGCGTCCATAAGGCGCTAACTGATGAAGTACACGTTTAAACTTTGTCAGGTAATACACAAGAATTACCCCGGCAAACAGTATTCCTGTGAATGCGATATTTGAAAGTGATTTGAGTATAAGGATAGAAGGTACAAGTAATGCCTCCCGGTTTATAAAGTCGGGAAGTACAGCCATCAAACCATATATAGGGAAAAAGGCCAGAGTGACTGCGATGAATACTTTAATCCATAACTTCATGTTTTTTTCCGAATAGATAAACACATTGCTACGCCCTATTAATATACCTATCATAAATAATGCCGCGGTTTGCGTAACCCTTCCATGTAACAGCATCCAGCCCATATTAGCAATATTGCCTGTCCAGATTGCAGTTTTACACATTTCGAGGAAAGAACCTTCTTTCTGCACTGTATTGACTATCTCCCAGTACGGACCATCAAACTCAGCATTAATAATGTATTCGGGGCTGATGACTGCATAAATTATTTGCCCCCATTCAAGAGGTTGCAGTAAAAGGATAATCGCTATAATCGCAATTGTGCGGGTAGAAAGGCGGCAGACTGCTATCATTACATAACCAAGTAATGCATAGAGTACTAATATTTCGCCGGGAAATAAGGTCGAATTGATACAGGCGATGAAAAAAAGTAATACTAACCGCCATGCAAACCGTCCGCGAAAATCTCTCCCTTTTTCTTTTTGTGAATTGTCCTGAATAAAAAAACTGAATCCGAAAAGCAACGCGAAAATGCAGTAGGCTTTACCGGAAAAGGTGAAAAATATACTGTCCCAGATTACTTTGTCCGTAAATATCAGAAAGTTGCAGGTTTCTTCCGGAAAGCTATTGAGACTGAACCGTTCGATGAAATGGATAAGGGTAATTCCCATTACTGCAAAACCTCGTAATACATCTGCTATTTCTATGCGATTATTATTGGTTAGAGTAGTAGAAGAGTGCATGCTTTTTAGAATTTAAAATGTTAACGTATTCTTTTATTTGACGTGCAAACTTAACACAAACCTTTTATGTCCTTTAAAAATTGCTATTCAATAAACAATAAAATATGACCAATAAGGGCTTTCTCCTATTGATCGTATTTTCGGGTATTTAAAATAAATACTTTATAATCAGTTAACTATACGATAACATTAAAATAATAATGGCCAGAAGTCTCTGTTTCTGACCATTATTACTTATTTATGGAGATTAATTTACAATCAAAATGCTCCGGAACAATAATGAAACGGTATTTTGCGGCAGGCTCCTACTTCACCGTTATTCTTTTTTGTTATATTTTACTCGAAAGCGTTCCTATTTTGTTCCGCTTTGGGATTGCGTTCATTTTTTTTGCGTTTCCCCCACCAGATATAAAATCCGGTTACAGGCAGGCTGGTGGCAATAAGCCCTCCCAGAAATGTGATAAACTTCCCTATCTGTCCCATCCAGTTACCCATATGCAATACCCATATTGCATTATCTACCTTTTCGTGTTTAAGCGCGCTTTCCGGCAATTTTATTTCATCTCCCGAAAAACGGTCATATATAACATATTCCGGGCTTTGCGCACTCTTCAATCCCACCTGATTTGCGACACGCATCATATAATATCCGCTCGAGTCCATGCGATAGGTATATATCTGCATTTCTTTTTTATCCGGATACTTCTCAAATGATCTTTCTATAAACGGGTTAAGTTCCAACGGTGCTTGCCCTTCCTTATATTTGGGCAATTCTTTTTGCCAGTCATGGGTTGTGTCTGCCCCGAAGGCTTTCATCAGCGATTGTGATAACGGCTCGAAGGCGATCAGTAATCCGGTGACAGATAATAATAAGATAACAGCGGCAGCATAAAAGCCCAGGACTTTATGCAAATCATAGTTAAGGCGTTTTTTTGTTGAACCGGTTTTTATTTTAAAGGCAGCATCCATAGCCTTTTTATTCCTCTTCTTGGGCCACCATAAATAAAGGCCCGTAATTATTTCAAGGACAAATATTATGGTTGCAATATCGATGATCCATTGCCCCGTTTTACCCAATAGGAACGAATTGTGGAGGTGTACAGTAATATAAAAGAAATAGATAGTACCGTCATCTTTCAATATCTCTCCTGTGTACGGATCAATATATACCATGCTCAAACCTTCCTCCCTGCTGAATGTATTGAACCTGACGCTGCGTTCCGGGTCTTTGTAACTGACCATGTAACTTGGCGTATTTCGCTTCGGAAACTCTTTTTTAATGATATCTATCAGTTCTTCAGCCGGCTTCCGGGTTTCTTTCACTTCTTTGACAAAACGTGCATCCCCGGCCGACAAAGCCATAATCTCATCGCAATAGACAGCTATAGTTCCTGTTATACATACAAAAAAGATTATCGCCGCCGATATTAGCCCCGGCCACAGATGCAGCCATAAGATGAGTTTTTTGTTGGATATCCTTCTATTCATGACATTTTTGGTTGATATATTTACTTATTCATTAGTTTCTCACGCGTCTCGGACAGGCTCTTTTTAGCATTGGGGCTATCCGGGTAATTTTTAAGGTTATACTCAAATATTTTAATGGCATTTTCTGTTTTCTTTACAGACACAGCATATTTGCCAATATTATCTATAAGGTTCTCGTCGGGAATGAATGTAAATCCCAGCCGTTCCGATAATTTGCCGTAATATTCTTCTATCAGCCCGGGATTTTCGGGGATCTCTTTCACGGGCAATTCTATTCCGTCGAAAATAGTCCTGAGAGCGTCGAACATGCCGGGCATCAGTATGGTTCCATGATTTTCATCTTCATAGTATTTCCATGCCCCGTTCAGGTTATTGCCGGGTGCGGACTTTAATACTTCGGTACAAAATCTGTCTATCGTTTCGGAATGTTTTTGTATGTCATCGGCTTTGTTTTCATCCTTTGCCATTGCGATATATAAGTATCTTTTTTCGAAATCCGTTTTATTCCATATGGCCTGGGCTTCTTTATAGATTACTTTATTGTCCCACCAAAGACTGGGGTCGAGCGCAATATAGGCATTAAAAGAACCGGTATGGCGCACCAGTGTTGTTACAACGTATAGTCCTCCGAACGAGTGTCCTATCAGCATATTATATCCATTTGTCCTGTAAGCGGAATCGATAGTATTTCTTAATTCGGAAGTCAGGAAAGAAGTAAAATGGCTACTGCCGCCACTATTTGTAAACAAATCCTGTCCGTTGTGCTTCAGCGAAGATCTGGTAGGAGTCAGGTCCCTCGCTCTGTCTGTATTGGGTATAGCTACAATTATGCATTCGGGCATATTATTGTACATCCCTCTGGTAAATGTACTCTGTATGGCTGCCAGTGCCATAAAATTAGTATCGCCATCGAGAAGGTAAATTACCGGATACGAAGCTTTGCCATATCGGGCATCATCATATTTGGGTGGGAGATATACCCAATAGGGCCTGTCTTCTCCCAGAGCAAGGGAATGCATTGAAAATTTTTGCCCTATACATATATTATCCTGCGCCAAAAGATTGGAGGATAGAAGTGTTATAAGCAATACATAAAATAGTTTTTTCATCATTTCGGTCTAAACAGGAAAATTCGTTTTGGCCTGATGACCAAAACGAATTTGTGAATATTCTTTTTATCTTTCCTTAGAAACGGTATGTCACGTTTCCTATAAACTGTCTGGGAGCCTGGGTTTCTCCATAATAATCACCCAGCCAGTACCTTTTGTCGGTGAAGTTGTTCACCTTTATTCCGACACGGAATTTAGAGTATTCATAGAATACCGTAGCATCGAGTTTTCCATAACCTGATGCCGTAATTTTATTATTCGCATCTATATAGCTTCTGCTGGCAAAATTACCTCCCAGCCCCAGGCCAAATCCTTTTAATGATCCTTCGAGCAATTTATGGCTTATCCAGAAGTTAGCCAGATGTTTTGGAGTTCCGCATTCGCGCAAGCCTTCGAAAGAACCTTTTGTAAACTCATTCTGGTTGAATCCGTAACCGGCTATAATATGCATCCCCGGTAGCGGATTTGCAATCAGGTCTATTTCAAATCCTTTGCTAACCTGAGTCCCGTCCTGTACACTATATGAAGCCACTGCCGATCCCGAAGGTGCTGTTACAGAACGGATACGGTCATCCACTTTGATATGGTAGAAACTGATCGTACTATTCAGTTTTCTATCAAGGAATTCAAGTTTAAAACCGCCTTCCCACTGGAAAGCATGCTCCGGTCTGAAGGCCTTAATATCCCCGTCTTCATTTGCCGCAGCCGGCCCTTTATTTTTAAAGCCATTCATATAATTGGCAAAAACAGATGCTTTATCTTTTATAAACTGATAAACAACCCCAAACTTGGGAGACCATGCCGATTGCATATAATCACTTGCCACATCATCGAATCTGTCGAAGCGTACACTTGCCATCACATCCAGTTGTTCGGTCAGATTAATAACATCGGACACATAAGCGCTGTATGTACGGGTAAAGCGATTGGTTGCCACCGATCTGTTTGGCGATCCCATTGCCTGATTGTATTTGTCCGGATATATAGCCGGAGCATCTTCATGGATATTCAATGTAGCACCATCATAATTATTAACGGTAGAGCGGGTGTCGTCTGTAGTCAGTTTGGTATAATCCAGACCGAACAGAAACCTGTTTCTGATATTTCCCAGTTTGAAGTCCCCATTGAAATTCTGTTGGAGCTGTTGCGTTGTGAAAACACTTGGTATATGCATCATACGCCGCGTGAGAGTGACCGGAGTACTTACATCAAGGAAAATATAGTTTGCATCATTGTCGGTTCTGGCATACGACGCAAGGGTTTGAGATGTCCACTTATCAGATATTTTGTATTTTGCCTCGGCAAAGATATTTAACACTTCGGCTTTACTTGTCACATCATTCGATGCAAATGACCTGTCCCAATCCCAGTTTAACTGGTTCATATTAGTGATTTCCGGGGCCGTAACATTAATATAGGCGGTTGTACGGTTCGATTTGAAATATTCTCCATCAACAGTGAACGACAGCCTGTCACTGGCGTTATAGGTGAAAGTCGGGGAGACCATAACTGTTTTGTTTATACCATAATCCTTAAAGCTATTCTCGGTATGTACAGCCGAATTTATACGGAATAAAGACTTATGCTCCTTATCCAATACAGTATTATAATCAATAGTGGCACGTCCTAATCCCCATGCTCCGGCAGAAAAGCTGACCTCACCGCCTTGTCCGTCATAGGCTCTTTTTGTAACCCGGTTGACGAGACCTCCGTATGAAATAAGGGTTGTGCCGAATAATGTTCCCGACGGGCCTTTAATGATTTCAATACTTTCCAGATTGGCCGGATCGGATAGTGAAACGAAGTTTGTTGCCATCCCGTTACGGATAGAACCTGCTCCGTCGGCACCTGCAAATCCACGAAGACGCATACCTAAGCCTGTTCCTCCCGAACCAACACCAAGAGTAGCAGAACCCACACCCGGAGAAGCTGTCAGAACATTTCTGAAGTCAACAGCAATCTGCTCACTCAGCAATTCTTTAGGTACGACTGTATAAACCTGTGGATTTTCCAGATTAGAGATAGGCATCCGGGCTACATATTCAGATTTCTTTTGTGCAAATTTCGTAATCATTGCACTTACAACAACTTCATTCAGAACGTTGTCGGAAACATCAAGTTCTACATCTCCCAGATCAGCAGTCTTGTTTGCAACAACGTTTACATCCACTTCTTTATTCTTATGTCCTAAAATCGAAAAATGAACAATATGTTTTCCGATAGGGACAGTAAGAGAGAAGTTCCCGCCTTCATCTGTATAATTACCTGTTCTTGAACCTTGTATTCCTACCGAAACCAGTTCTATCGGCTCTCCTTCTTTATTGATTACACGACCTGATATTTTCCCATTGTTCTGGGCAAATACCGGAGATAATGATATGATTGTTATTATCAAAGAAAAAACAATCCGTAATGGATTTAGTGAGTTTGCTTTCATTTATACTTAATAGTTTTATATGTGAAGAAAAATCATGCGAAGATATAATGGCAGCATTTAGCAAACAATCGCTAATAATGATTAAAATATGTATAATACATACCTATATATAATGAGGTAAAGCTTGTGATTATGCCTTGCAAAGACGATTCCGGATTTATAGGGTGCATCCGGAGCCACTGCTAAATATGACCTGTTGCAATCTGTAAGGATAAAGGAAGCGGCCGATGCCTCTCGGAAACGGGAATCTGGTAATGGACGTCAGGACTGCAATAAAAAAAGGACAAACCAAAGCCGAATGCATTGCTAAAACCATTAATATACGGAACAAAACGGTGAAAATTTTTATTAAGGTTTTATCTCGTACTTTCGGAACTTTGGCTTATCTGCTATAATTAAAATGTTTAGCCCTTCTTGCAACGCACAGACATATAATTAGTCTGGCTATTTGTAAATGCTGCAACTCCGGCATCCCCTATACCGGTCGACATTACCCGGTAATATGCTTGATTTATGGAATATAAACTACTGCTCCAGTAAGTTGCAGTTTCTCCGAAGTCGTTTGGTGCTGCATTCACTATCTCTCCGGCAAAATAAGCCCCAAAGCCACCTTCGGCGATACTCTTCGATGTGCCTTTTACATTACCCTGGTATATTTCGCAAGCATTAGTCATGGCGGGAGCATGTTTGCCCCTGTAATTTCCTCCGGAAGTGGATGGAGGAACGAGACTTCCGCCGTCGTCGATTATATTTTTAGATACATGGGCATATTTTGCAGTGTTAGTGATTATTTCATTTTCAAGCTGGGTCCATTCATAATCACTAGGCAAATGCCATCCGTTCGGGCATACACCCTGAACTTTAGTTTGGGCAGGATTGTTCGGCTCATCCAGATTCAGCCCGATCTTTTGTCCGGCTGTTGCTCCTGCAAAATTGTAAAGCAAACCTAAATACGGATTATCCAGATATGCCTGCAAACTATTGCCCGGATAAGCATAATGACCTACTGTCAATGTTGATACCAGACTTTCAGTCATATGGGGAAATCCATTGGGGGTAACATCCGAATCATAATCTACTGCGGCAAGGTTTGTAACCATCCATCTGCCTGCCTGCCCGAAATCCGCTGAATAAAATTCTTCGTAAACACCCGGCTTTTCAAGGTGGCGGACGACTTTATCCCCCCAGTCTGATAAAGGGCTGGAGGTTTGGGTCGGAGTTGCATTCTCAGTCACACTTGTGAGGTCTTCATTCCCTTCGCATTGCATAATAGTTATACCAAAATCAGAGGCCCTGTTGTTTACATCTCTCAGATTAACCTTGACATATTTGAAACGGCTACCGGGAGCACCGGAAGCCCCGTTGTAAGTAAAAAATGTTTCCGGGCCGTAATTCCCGTCACTCAGATTTATCCCCTGTGGTGTTTGTGTATAATTGCCAAGCACTTCGGATATATTTCCGCCCGAAGGTTCTACAAAAGCCTGCCAGCGTACGTTTGACAACACTTTTACTGTCCCGTTTAAATTTGTATTTCTGATTGTTATCATATCCAGAATGTCTTCTTCATCCGTGGTATTATTATTACTGGTGGGGATTCTTCCGGAAATAGCATAATTGGTTTGATTCAAAAGAACATTTTTTATTGTTATGCCACCACAAGGTGCCTGATCGAAAGACAATGTTACCGAAGACTGTCTGGTATGCCACGGTTTTAGTTTTGTAACCAGCGAAGACGTCATTTTGTCGGGTTGAATAGAAAAGACAGCGGGGCTGGTTGACCATGACGCCGGATTATTAGGCTGTATCTGAGTGGACTGATCTGCAAATTCCAACCCATTATACGAAGGACTGGAAACCAGACTGCCCCACGTCGGGGATGTCTGGGAAAGATATTCAAAACTCATTGTTCGAGCTGTCCACGATCTGTTATCCATGCCGCTGGGAATGTGCAAAGTGTCTGGTAAAGCCGATAATGTCGAATAACCTTCGGGGAGTATCTTTCCCAGCGGTATCCATTCTTGTCCATTCCATACATAAGATCCTCTTCCGAAAGGGCTGCACGGATTAAGATTGTATACATATAACCCGGTATGAAGCTCGTCTTGTTGCTGTTTATCCTGAATACTGGCATAATCGGAATTTGGCTGGCCACTGTTGTTCCGGTCTTCAAACATTGGGTAGAGATTATTTTTATCGGATAAGTATACACGAGGCAGCATCATGCCCTTTGTAGCATTAGCCCCTGCATTGTCATTTTCCTTTAGTTGCAGTAATACCCCTTGTGCCGGAGGACTTCCACTACCTATAGTTACCTGGGACTGAACTCCGGAAACTCCGCTGAATAAACATACGGCGATTAAGTAAGCATGTTTATTGATAATGCATTTGATATTCAATAGATTTATTTTATCCATAATTTTGTATAAATGTTTATATGTAATATTATTGTGAGTTTTAGATACAATTAAAAAAAATGTCATGCAGATATATACTGTCTCCGTCCGGTTTAAATCGTTTATTCCGATTTACGGATAAATATTAAACCTTGGACAACTGAAAATCATTTTCAGCTATCTTAAATTCATTATTCCGGCTTTCCCGCTATAAATTATATGGGTGCAAAGAATGAGTAAATATTATTTTATCTCCACACGATCTATTTCGATGCAAAATTAATTCTATAAGATTAGAAGTTTTTTAGATATGGATTAAATAAATATTAGAGGCAGATTAGAAATAGATTAGAAATCAGTATGTCTATATGGTGAGTCCGGTTCACATACGGGCAATCTATCAAGACAAGATCAAGCAAGGCAACCGGTCCGATATATTTAGTTAAATACAGGAAAGATTTGGCTGAAGAATGTTTTTGATATATTTATTTCTGTACTTTTGTAGTCTGTAACCGATTGTTTTTAACATTTTCAGTTAAACAGCATTTATTATTTAACTGTTATAAAACATATGCGGAAAAATATGTAAAGCTTACGGAGCGAATCTTCACTTCTTTTTCCACATGAAAATCACTAATAATAAAAACACGCACAAAAACTATGGAAATTGTGAAAAAGTTCAGGACAGCATTCTTCTACATCCTCATTATCGGAGGATTTTCTTTTCTCGTTTACTGGATTATCACCGCAGGCAAAAGCCTTGAAGCCGGACGTCACGTTATAGAAAATGTAGCTGCGGGAAGTTCATTTCAGGAATTTTTGGATTCATTCGTTTCTAATATCCAACACCCTGCAGGCATTCTGTTGCTGCAGATAACTATCATTATCGTTTTTGCCCGTGTATTCGGCTGGCTCTTCAATAAGATAGGACAACCGGTGGTCGTCGGTGAAATAATTGCCGGAATCGTACTCGGGCCTTCACTATTGGGGTTGTATCTGCCGGGAGTAGCCGAATTTATATTTCCCATAAAATCACTTGCCAACCTACAGGTATTAAGCCAGATAGGACTTATACTATTTATGTTTATTGTGGGTATGGAACTCAATCTGAAGGTATTGAAGACTAAGGCTCACGAAGCTGTTGTTATCAGCCATGCCAGTATTATAATCCCTTTTGCGGCAGGTATAGCGCTTGCCTATTTCATATATTCGTCATTCGCCCCTGACGGTATATCATTCATGTCGTTCGGCCTGTTTCTGGGTATTTCGATGAGTATAACCGCATTTCCCGTACTGGCACGCATCATTCAGGAACGCGGGATACACAAGACCAAACTGGGTGCAATCGTTATCACCTGTGCCGCAGCCGACGATATCACGGCCTGGTGTCTGCTGGCAGCTGTAATTGCCATTGTCAAGGCAGGTTCATTTGTCAGTTCTATTTATACCATCCTGCTGGCTATAGCATATGTGGCGTTTATGATAAAGGTTGTGCGTCCCTTCCTCAAGAAGACGGCAGAATCCTTAAAGACGGAAAAAGGTTTTAAACAATCGGCTATTGCCATATTCTTTCTTGTTTTGCTCTGTTCATCGTTTGTCACCGAAATAATAGGTATCCATGCCTTGTTCGGCGCATTTATGGCAGGTGTTATCATGCCAAGTAATCCTCGATTCAGAAGTATGTTTATAAACAAAATAGAAGATGTGGCTCTGGTACTCCTGTTGCCGTTATTCTTTGTCATCACGGGGCTGCGTACCGAAATAGGGCTGCTCAACGATTCTTATCTCTGGATAGTGACAGGCGTGATAATCTTTGTGGCTGTATTCGGTAAATTTGTAGGTAGCGCAGTGGCTGCCAAGTATGTGGGGCAAAGCTGGAAAGACAGCCTTACCATAGGCACATTGATGAATACGCGCGGACTGATGGAGTTGGTGGTACTCAATATCGGTTATGATCTGGGCGTGCTCAATGCCGAAATATTCGCTATGATGGTGATTATGGCATTGGTGACTACGTTTATGACAGGGCCTGTTCTTAATATTATCGGGAAAGTGTTTAAGTAATTAAAAATGAAGAATGAAAAATGAAAAATACGAGTGGCTTGCGCCATTATTAATTCTTCATTTTTCATTCTTAATTCTTCATTTTTCTAATACAAATCTTCGAGCAGATTCGCCACAAATGTTGCGTTATATTCTCCCAATATAGCACCTTCGATACAGTTTTGACGGATTATACTTAAGATGTATGCCGCCGCGTCGCGCATTTCTTCGCTCTTGCCGTACTTCATAAATGCGGACTCGCTGATACCACAGTACACGCACATGCCCGCCAGTGTAAATGGTCTTTGTATGGGCGTTTCGATGAATTCACCTTTTTTTTCGCCCGAACGCATCAGTTCTTTTTTCATCCACGGATTTTCTTCACACCAGGCAAAGTATTCGAATGCCTTGGATAGCAGCATGTCGGGGTCGGTGTATATCTGTTGTTTACTTCTTTTTTGTCGTGTCATAATAAAGGGTATTAAGTGATAAGTGAAAAATTATGGGTTATGAGGTTACTGCATATTTTTCATTCTTCGTTTTTCGTTTTTAATTTTTGATTTTTCTTCGCTTTCCTGTTTCCGGGTATCAAGCCAGTTCCTTAATTCCCGAACTTTGCGTATCAGGCAACTTGCACACGACTGCGGTATTTCTTTTCTATCAAATACCCTATTCGCAAGGTCGTAAATCTTACTCATCGAATAACGATGGGTTTTGTCAATTTCAGCCAAAAGCTGTTCCACTTCTGATTTGAGATTTGTTTCATTCATTTTGTTATCTTTTTATTATCTATATATTTTGTGACAAAAAACAGTGCGAACGACACAACTATACCTATAAATATAAGGCATGCGTAACCCGACACAATCCCTGATAATAAGGACAATAACCATGAAATATGAAAAGTAAAGCAAGGGCGGCAATTGAAAGGTTTACGGTCAAACCTTTTATCTGTTTCGGGCAGGCGGATAGAAAGTACTTCGCCCCAGTAAAGGGCGGTAATCGCGGTCAATATCAGGGTGACGCTTATCATTATTGCATCCATAGCTGTTTTTACAGTATAGATAAATGAGTTTGAAAAAAATGCAGATTAATATAGGAGTTATGAGTTAAGAGAATCAGTAGTTGGATTTTAATGTTCTATTTTTAGTTACAAGTTACTGCGCCCTGCGGGCAGTTACAAGTTACGAGTCGGCTGACGCCATAGTAAGGGCAAAGCCCTCAAGCTCAATATGCGCTAGCCTTATCGTGCGTCAGCCTGCGCCGTTAGCTTCATGGACGGGGTACCCGTAGGATGAAAAGACGAAAAAAACGGAAACGTGTTTGAGCTGATTGGCTGATTCGCGTTATGCAATCTTTAGAGCGAGTTTTTCCGTTTCGTCTTTTAGTCCGTTACGGGTCGGCCTATGAAGCGGGGTGCTAAAGCGTTTTTGGTTCCTTTTGCGGCTTTGGGCAAAAGGAACACAAGCAATCTCTGATTGCGCGTAGCATTAAATAATCCAACATTAAAACCCAACTATTGAGAATTAATGAAGAATGGTACAAGCCACTTGTACTTTCAATTTTTAATTCTTAATTCATAATTCTTAATTCTTATTTCCTTACCTTTATACCTGTTAATTTTTAATCAAACAACCCATGAAAAAAGTATTATTCAGTTTATTGCTCATTTTGTTTATAATTCCCCGCATGAATAGTCAGACAACACCACAGAAGCCCGACACCAAATGGTTCGAAGACGCCCGTTTCGGCATGTTCGTACACTTCGGTCCATATAGCGTGCTGGGAGCCGGAGAATGGGTGATGAACACCCGTCCGGTAAAAGGAAAAGATTATATGCGCCTGCAAACGCTCTTCAATCCGCAGGCCTTCGATGCCAAAGAATGGGTAAGAATAGCCAAAGGCGCAGGAATGAAATATATTACATTCACTTCGCGCCATCACGACGGTTTCAGCAACTGGGACACGAAACAGTCGGACTGGAATATAATGAATACACCTTACGGCAAAGATCTGATAAAGCAATTGGCGGACGAGTGTAAAAAGCAGGATATGAAACTGGTGCTTTACTATTCCCTGCTCGACTGGATGCGTACCGATTACCAGTACGAAACAGGACGCACGGGAAAAGCGGCGGGACGTACCGAAAAAAGCGACTGGCAGTCGTATATCAACTTTATGAAAGCCCAGCTGACAGAATTACTGACCAATTACGAAATTGCCGGCATATGGTTCGACGGACACTGGGACCAGACCGAAGATGAAAACCGTACAGACCATACCACACATGTAGACTGGCACTATCCCGAGATATACGAGCTTATTCACACCCTGCGTCCCGGATGCCTTGTAGCCAACAACCACCATCTGCCGCCATTTGCAGGAGAAGACTATCAGATCTTTGAGCGCGATGTGCCGGGTGAAAACAAATCGGGATATAGCGGGCAGGAAGTCTCACGTCTGCCGCTGGAAACCTGCGAAACAATAAACGGTGCATGGGGATTCAATATTACCGACGATAAATTCAAATCCACTAAAGACCTGCTCCACCTGCTCATACGCACTGCCGGAACCGGGGCAAACCTCCTGTTGAACGTAGGACCTATGCCAAACGGACAGATACAGCCCGAATGCGTACAACGCCTGCAGGAAATGGGCGAATGGATGGATAGTTACGGATATACGATATACGGTACGCAGCAGGGTTTTGTGAAACCGCAGGCTTGGGGTGCCGTAACTAAGAATGGTAAAACATACTATATTCATATTCTGGATAAAGATACAAAATCTATAACCCTGAACATACCGGATATTAAATCGGCAAAATGGATTAACCTTCAGGCACAGCCCGAATGGAAGAAAGACAAAAAGACGGGAGATGTCACTTTTACTTTGACCGGAGAATTAGATGAGACGGATTCTATTATAGAAGTAATGCTAAAATAAAAAGTTATGAAAACGATGGATAAAGAGAAATTTTAATCGTTAAAAGCCTTTTCAGATAACAGAATCCTTAAAATATCTAATAATAATGTTAAATTTCAAAATCCCGTGAACATAATGCGCCCGTTTGCAGTTATAACGGCGTGTAGTTTTGTAAAGTTTGTGTTAAGGTTTAGGAAAGTCTGCGATGTGATGTTGCGGACTTTTTTTTATTCTTCGCGAAACCCGCAAACTTTAATTCAAAGACCGGAAATGTTCCGGGACACCGGCCATTTGCTGCTGATATAGTCTATCGCTTTATCTTTATATTCAGGATTTTCTTTGATGGATATAAGTAAATAATAAGATTTATTGTCGTATTTGTCATGCTGAGGAACGAAGCATCCCGTGCCTCTTTTTAGGGTCGGGACCCTTCCCTACGGTCAGGATGACATGCGACAGTAAATATTTTAGACTACTTAATTTTCATTTTCTATATTTTTAAATAAAATTATCAGATGATAAAAAGAGTTCAATATTAAACTAAAAACTATTTTTTCTTTATTTAATAATAATAAAATCAGTAGTTGGGTTTTAATGTTCTATTATTTTCTGCAATTTTTGCTACGCGCAATCAGAGATTGCTTGTGTTCCTTTTGCCCAAAGCCGCAAAAGGAACCAAAAACGCTTTAGCGCCCCGCTTCAAAGGCCGACCCGTAGGACAAAAAGACGAAACGGAAAAACTCGCTGGAAATATTGTATGATCCGAATCAGCGGATAAGCTCAAACACGTTTCCGTTTTTTCGTCTTTTCATCCTACGGGTACCCCGTCCAT
>NZ_DLFW01000030.1 GCF_002482385.1 Dysgonomonas sp. UBA7710
AAATCATTTGAATTTTGATAAAATAAAGATGGAGGATGAAAATTCAGGTACTGGCGGCAACCAATATTGTGTAAGTCAGAAAAGAATGTATCTTTGTTAACAATAATAATTAACCGATCATAAAACCATGGAAGCAGAAATGTTATTGAGAGATCCGGATATTTTCCCGTCCAAAGAGGTGCTAAAGAATGCGTTGGGAGAAAATGTATATAATGTGCTGGCTTCTTTTCTTGAAACAACTACAAATGAAGAATATGCACTGGCTATTGAATGGCGGTTTTATAATGATGGGAAAGCATGGCTCGGCAAAGCGCTTTATAAGAAAAAAACGGTACTGTGGCTTTCGGTCTGGGAAGGCTTTTTCAAAACAAGTTTCTATTTCACGGATAAGCACCTTGAAAGAATTGCTGCTCTGGATATCGCCGACACTATTAAAGATGAATTTGCCGGGACAAAACCGGTAGGTCGCCTGCTCCCGATGATTTTTAACGTAAGTAGTCAGGAACAAGTAAAAGATCTGCTAACAGTCGTTCGTTTTAAAAAGAGCCTGGTCTGACTTCGCGTCAAAACACTTTTCAGTTTGCCCTATGGGCGGTTACAAGTCACAAGTAAACGAGATACAAGATACGAGTAAACAAGTTATTCTTCACTCTTCATTTTTAGTTTTTCACTTCTAATTCTTAAATCTTATCTTCCCCGATTGCATTTCAAGAACTCCCCTATCCGTCATAAAACGGATGGCTCCGGTTACATCCTTCAACCGGTAATCAGGCAATGCACCTGTTATATCATCTATGGATCGCTCCCCGTCCTTGAGCAGCTCTTTTATATCCAATGATATCTTATTGAACTTTGCATTCGTCATTCCCGAATCGTTCTTTGCCAGACAAACATCACATTGCCCGCAATCGCTGATATCTTTCTCATTGAAGTAGGATAACAAAATACGGCTTCGACACATCTCATCCTGCTCTGCATAATGGCTCATCGCCAGTATCCGCTTTTCGAAACGATCTTTACGGTCTTCGTTTACAAGACGTGGTATAATCAGGTATTTCTCGTCCACCCGCTGACGGGTATATGCTATCAGAGGCGTTTTTTTATGCGGGATATAATCGATGATATTGCGCTTATCCAGCATTTTCAGCATTTCATAGACAGCTTTCCGGCTTTTATCTGTCTTCAGGCCTATTTCTGCTTCGTTAATGGTTACATAATTGGTAAATAAGCCTGTGTAAAGGCGGAGGATAGTATTTACAAGTTGCTCATATTCCCGCTCAAAATCGTAATGATACAGATCATCCCTGTAAACTGTAAACATCAGCCGCGAGCGATTATCTATCTCGTCGGTGTATTCGATATAGCCTGCCAGATCCAATATTCTGAGTGCATTATGAGTAGGCAGAAGAGGATATTTATAAGTAGCGCAAAACTGCTGTATATTAAAATCATATACCATACCCACCCCGAAACCTTCGGCCACCTGGAAAAAGTAAGCAAGCGAATCATATACCTGAGAGATAAATTCCCGTTCGGGAAACTCGTCCCTGATACGCTTTTTCAATTTGACAGTATCATTCTTATGATATAAGACAACAACAAAAGCCTTTTCCCCGTCGCGTCCCGCGCGCCCTGCTTCCTGAAAGTATTCTTCCACCGAATTGGGCAGGTCGGTATGCACTACCAGCCGCACATCCGGTTTATCAATTCCCATACCGAAAGCATTGGTACAAACAATGATCCGTTTTTCATTATTCTTCCAGCAGCTCTGCTTCCGTGATTTATCCTCACTGCTCAGTCCGGCATGATAAAAATCGGCGGAAAAACCTTGTTGTATAAGGAAATCCGACATTTCCTTCGTCTTCTGACGGCTGCGTACATAGATGATGGTGGAACCCTTTATTTTCTCAAGCAACCGGACAAGTTCTTCCGGCTTATTTTCCGTATTACGGACAATATAGGCCAGATTCTTACGCTCAAAGCTTTTCCTGAAGACATTCTTTTTACTGAAATGCAATTGTTCCTGAATATCATCTATCACCTCCGGGGTAGCTGTCGCGGTGAGAGCCAGAACAGGCACACCGGGCAGATGCTCGCGAATAGCCGCTATCTTGAGATAGGACGGACGGAAATCATAACCCCACTGGGATATGCAATGCGATTCGTCAACAACCAGCAGACAAACATTCATATCGCGAAGTTTACTCAGGAATAGTTGTGTAGCCAGTCGCTCAGGTGATACATAAAGGAATTTATAATCACCGAAGATGGCGTTTTCAAGCGTAGTGATAATCTCCTGCCGGGTCATCCCCGAATATACGGCCAATGATTTTATATTCCTCTGGCGCAGGTTATCCACCTGGTCTTTCATCAGGGCGATAAGCGGAGTGACAACAAGACAAAGACCTTCCATCGCCATCGCAGGCACCTGAAAGGTCAATGATTTTCCTCCGCCTGTGGGCATCAGCCCCAGCGTATCTTTTCCCTGGCTGACGGAATGAATAATATCTTCCTGTAAAGGGCGAAATTCGTCGTAACCCCAATACTGTTTGAGTATTTTGTGATAGAGATCCATTCTTCGATGTGCCAATTAACTAATATGCCAATGTGCCAATATCCGATTGTTTTCAATTGGCATATTGGCACATTAGCCAATCAGTATATTAATTTTTCATTGGACGCACCTCTATCTTAATATCAGTGCCATCCAAGGCCTTGCCTATTTTCTCCTGATCGAATTCCGACATATGATACGGATAGAGCACTTTCGGCATCACCTTTTTAGCTGCATCCACAAACATGTCGTCTGTCATTGTATATGGCAGGTTCTTAGGCAAGAAAGCAATATCGATGGTACCTTTCAGTTTATCCATTTCCGGAACATTTTCGGTATCGCCGGCGACATATACTTTTTTATCGCCAAATGTAAAGATATAACCATTGCCCCGTCCTTTAGGATGGTATGCTTCTCCGTCAGGCTTCTTATTTACAGCATTATAAGCCGGAACGACATCGATAGCTATTCCGTTCCATTCGGTCTTATCGCCATTATTTACCACATTACCATATCCAAGTATTTCGTTGCATACCTTCGATACTATATAGTGCGTATCTGCCTTTTTAACTGCGTTGATAGCTGCTGTATCAAGGTGATCGCCATGTTCGTGCGTCAGGATAATCAGATCGGCCTTAGGCAATCTCGAATAATCCGCGACTTGAGAATAAGGGTCTACCTGAATAACCTTTCCTGCAAATTCAAACATAACCGAACCATGACCTACCAATGTTACTTTCAGCGGGCCTTTGCTCGTTTCATAGCTGTCAGCTTTTATATACTCCGCCTGTTCCATACTCAATGTATCCGTAGCTTTATCTCCGGCATTTGCCGTACTGGCCCTGTTACCGCAGGCAACAAAGGAAAATAAAGCGATTGTTAATGATAATACTAAAGATCTCTTCATATTCTTGTCATTTAGTGTGAATCCGAAAGCTGTCCTGTATCTATATCCTTGACATAAAGCTGGATATTCGTCTTACCGTTGTGCGTATTTTCCTCCAGTGTATAGCAGATATCAAACGGCCTGCCGTTTTTTACCATCTCACTATTGGCACTTTGCCGGAAAGCAATACCATTCACCGGAATTGTAGTCGTTTTATCTATCATTTCCAGTTTCAGGTGTACATTATCTTTTCCCACAGGTTTACTCGTACCATAATCCTGTACATCCCATGTGACAAATATAGGATTCAGGTTCTCCGGGCCAAAAGGCGCAAAACCGGCCAGGTCACTTATAAATTTCGGCGTAATCTCTTTGAATGAAAGTTCCGCATCTATACAGATCTGGGGACGCATCATTTCAGGCGCTATCATTTCAAGCGATAAAGCCTCGAAACGACGCTGGAATTCGGCCAGGTTCTCTTCTTTCAGCGATAAACCCGCGGCATAAGTATGTCCTCCGAAATTTTCCAAGATATCTTTACAGGCTTCTATGGCCTTGTATACATCAAAGCCCATTACCGAACGGGCAGACCCGGTGATTAGTCCCTGGGATTTGGTCAGCACTACCGCAGGACGCAAATACTTCTCGGTAAGGCGCGACGCTACAATACCGATAACGCCTTTATGCCAGGTTTCATCATAGATCACCAGACTTTTCTTTTTCGACATATCTACCGTTCCGTCGATAAACTGTATCGCTTCGTCTGTTATCCGCTTATCCAGCTCGCGACGGTCGTCGTTATAATGGTCTATATTGGCGCTCTTCTCCCGTGCATCTTCTATCGTATTGGCCAGCAACAAGTCCACGGCCTCTTTACCTTTCATCATCCGCCCCGAAGCATTGATACGGGGCCCTATCTTGAAAATAATATCATTCACGGTAATACCCTTGTAGGTAAGCCCGCAAATCTCAATTATCCCTTTCAGACCCAAGCTGGGATTGGAATTAATCTGCTTTAAACCAAAATATGTCAATACCCGGTTTTCACCTGTGATGGGAACAATATCCGAAGCTACACTGACAGCCACCAGATCGAGCAAATCTGTCAGTTCCGAAAAATCTATCTTATTATTCTGAGCCAATGCCTGCACCAACTTAAAACCTACCCCGCATCCTGAAAGATGCTCGTAAGGGTAAGTGGAATCCGTACGTTTGGCATCGATAACAGCAACCGCGTCGGGAAGTATCTCATCCGGCATATGGTGGTCACCGATTATGAAGTCAATCCCTTTGCTTTTGGCATAGGCCACTTTTTCAATGGCTTTAATGCCGCAATCAAGAGCGATAATGAGTTTTACACCCGTCTCTTCGGCGTAGTCTATCCCTTGTTCCGATATTCCGTACCCTTCATCGTAACGGTCGGGGATATAATAATCGAGATTAGTTGTGAATTTCCGCAGAAATTTATACACAAGCGCGACGGCAGTCGTTCCGTCCACATCATAGTCACCGTATATCAATATACGCTGCTTTTGTCCCAACGCTTTTTCAATTCTCTTGATAGCTTTGTCCATATCGGGCAAAAGGAAAGGATCGTGTAAATCTTTCAGATTTGGATGAAAGAATTTATATGCATCTTCGGCAGATGATATTCCTCTCTGTATCAAGAGCTGACAAAGAACAGGGCTAATGCCTAATTTCTTAGCAAGATCATCTCTCTGCTCTTTTTGCTGGGTTGTTAGGGCTTCGTAATTCCATTTGTAAATCATTTTATATCGTTTTTTCTTTCTTCTGTCTCAACGAGGCTAATTAACATATTTCAAACATACACAAATGTTAATATGCGCTGAATATCAGCCCCGTATAGCATCACCACAAGCAGTAAGGGCGGTTTGCTATCAATTTGTAAAGATAATATATATATGTGAAAACGCTGTTAGTGATTCTTATTTTTATTTTTTATTTTATTATAATAATCTATAAAGAAGATAGGGTTATAGTCCGGTTCTATTACTTTTATAATAGATTTCTGATAAATAAAAAAGTCCCGTTTCCAGGACCTTATATTTAATAACACTAAAATACAACTATTTTATATTACTCGCCTTCAAACCTTTAATGACAGCCGAAGTAAAACCTGCATGCTCCATCTCATTCAATCCTTTTATAGTGATTCCTCCGGCAGTAGTCACTTTATCTATTTCCGCTTCGGGATGATTTCCATTTGCCTCGAGCAGATCGATTGCACCCCGGAGTGTTTGTAAAACGGCATCTTTAGCCTGATCCGGATATATCCCCATTTCAATACCTCCTTCCATAGCTGCCCTGATATATCTGAATGCAAAGGCTATACCGCACGAGGTAAGCGAAGTTATAGCCGGAATGAGTTTCTCTTCCACAAATTCAACCTTACCAAGTTGGGAAAAGATACGGAATACTTGATCGCGTTGTTCCTTATCCGCATTTTGAGAAGCAATATACGTCATGCTCTGGCGCACGGCTATAGCGGTATTAGGCACAACACGGAATACAGGTTGACGCGGACTTGTCCATTCCTGTAGCTGAGCCAATGTAACAACGGCCGCAACAGATACAATCAACTGCTTAGGATTTTCCAATAAGGCCTTATGCGTCTTCAGCACTTCTTCTACCATCCACGGCTTAATAGCAATAATAAGGATATCTGCCGTAGCCAGTGAAGAGTAATCGGCTACCACTACATTTATGTCTTCGCTCACTTCCCTCAGCCGGGGTACATTCTTCCCTCTGTGATCGATAACGGTTATATCCTGAGGTTGCGCACCTCCATTTACAGCCAAACCGCAAGCGATGGCCCCACCCATATTTCCAGCTCCGAGAATAGTTATTTTCATATGATGATTCTGTTTTTAAAGGATATATGGAAACCCGCATGGCAAAACTATCCTGTACTTCTGCGTATTGCAATCCATGCCCATTTTCATATTAATTACTGTTTTGATAAAAACAAAGGTAGCAAATTTTACATTTCTTCGAGTACTTTCTCCAAATATGCTTTCAATATACTTGCATGGTTATATACCGGCTCCCGGGAAGCATATAAGAGCGTAACAATATTATACGATTCTATTTTCTTAACAAAATCCTTTACTTCATCCGACCCGTCCAATTCTTTTTGGTACATAGTCACAAAGTCATCCCACCGGTTTTTCATGTCCTCATGGAACCATTTGCGTAAATTAGGAGACGGAGTAACATCTTTTGCCCATAAGTCATATTTCAGATGGTCTTTTCTCATTCCTCTGGGCCATAAACGATCGACCAATACACGAAAGCCATCGCTATCCTCAGGATCTTCATAAACCCTTTTCAATTTTATCTCTGTCATTATTGTGACGTTCTAATATTCTATTGATTTTAAAACAACAGAATATCCTTTTTTGTTTGATAAAGACTATTCAGATATAATACCAATACTTAATTCGCTTCAAAATATTTCTTTTTTCTAATATAGAAACAAATAGCAGATAATTATTACATTTTACTTACTTTTGTGCAAACTTTAGTTTATGATAGAAAGACTTTTCAAGAAAAAAGATATATCAGCAATACTCAGTGAGCCCACAGAAACTAAAGGAGGACTTAAAAGAAGCCTCTCGGCAACAAATCTCGTTACTCTCGGAATTGGTGCAATAGTGGGAACCGGAATTTTCGTTATCACCGGACAAGCTGCCGCCATGTACGCCGGGCCTGCATTGACAATCTCGTTCGTCATTTCGGCTCTCGGCTGCATTATGGCAGGACTGTGTTATGCAGAATTTGCTGCTATGATACCGGTATCGGGCGGTGTATATTCATACAGCTATACCACAATGGGTGAAATTCTGGCTTGGTTTGTAGGCTGGATATTGATTCTTGAATATCTTTTCGCCTGCTCGAGTGTCGCAGTCGGATGGTCGGGCTACATGCTGAGTTTACTCGACGGATGGAGTATAAATTTCCCTGATCGGATAGCAGGTGCCACATTCGACCATCTGAAAGACGGAAGCTGGGTATGGACTGGGCGCATCATCAATTTTCCCGCTGTCTTTATCGTATCCATAGTATCTGCGTTTCTGATCGGAGGCATCAAACAATCCGCGTTTGTAAACAATATTATCGTTGTTATCAAAGTTAGCGTAATCCTTCTATTCATCGGATTCGGTCTTTCATATATAGACACAAGTAACTGGACACCATATATACCCGAAAATACCGGAGGTTATGGAAATTTCGGATGGACGGGTATCCTCAGAGGTGCAGCAGTGGTATTTTATGCATATCTGGGATTCGACGCGCTCTCTACCGCAGCAGGAGAGGCAAAAAATCCACAGAAGGATATGCCAAAGGGTATTTTGTTCTCACTGCTTATATGCGCGCTGCTGTATATAGCTGTAACCACAGTATTGACAGGAATAGTTAATTATAAAGACTTGAATGTGGACGCACCAATAGCACTTGCTATAGACCGTACAGGCGAAAGTTTAGCCTGGTTAAGCCCCCTCATTAAACTGGGAGCGATTGCAGGGCTTAGTTCGGTAATTTTGGTAATGATGTTAGGGCAATCACGTATATACTATTCTATTTCTAAAGACGGGTTATTACCGAAGGTGTTTTCGAAAGTAAATGATAAACATGGAGTTCCCCACAATGCGACTATTTTTGCCAGCATCGTTACGGCGTTGATAGCCGGACTCTTTCCTCTCCATGTTCTCAGTGAGCTTGTATCGATAGGTACCCTGATGGCCTTTACCATTGTCTGTATTTCTATTGTCATACTGCGCAAAACACAGCCCGACCTCAAGCGTCCGTTCAAAACACCTCTAGTACCATTTATCCCTTTGGCTGGTGCAGCCATCTGTATCGTACAAATGCTATCTCTGCCATGGAGTACATGGGAACGGCTTATCGGCTGGACCGTAATAGGCTTCCTCATTTATTTTACATATGGAATAAAGCATAGTAAACTGAATAGTATTAATAAGAAGTAGTTAATTAATCGTTCTATTTTTTCTAACGCGCCT
>NZ_DLFW01000029.1 GCF_002482385.1 Dysgonomonas sp. UBA7710
GGTCATGGCCGAGGGGACTTCAATCGCCACATGCTTGCCGTCTTTCATCGCCTGTACGCCTATTGTGGCATGGGATTTCCAGTCTGTGGCTACATAGACCAGGTCTACATCCGGCAGGGCTGTGACTTTACGCCATACGGAAGTATCCCCGTAAAACTCCCGGGCTTTGGGAAATCCACGCTTTTCGAGCATTTTGTTTACTTTCTCCGTGTTTTTTTGCTCCACATCGCACAGGGCAATTATTTCCACACCCTCTATATGTGTCATGCGTTCCACTGCTCCCGGGCCGCGCATGCCCAGACCGATAAAAGCTACACGGACTATTGGCAGCGGACCGGTCCTTAGTTCGAGTACATCGGTCTGTCCGGCAGGACGTTCGGGAACGGGTGTCTTGATCACATTCTGTGCTTCGGATTGCTGGCTGATACCCATAGCCATAAAGCCGGCAAGGAATAAAAATAATATCTTCTTCATTTCTTATAACTTTTTATGTTTTTATTATCAGGAGGATTTTTTCTCTTATCTCCAGGGTTAAACGTGCGAAAACCGCAGTTATAAATTTACGTTCCTTAACTGTATATAGTTAAAAAGTAACAGAAGTAACAGGAATATCAGTGAACAGTTATCAGTCATCAGCTGGTAAGATGTAAAAACTTTGCGCCTCTGCGTCTTTGCGTGAAATAAAATAAAGTATCTTGTAACCCGTAACTCTTAAAAAAGGTAACAAAAGTAACACAGAAAACAATTAATAATTAAGAATGAGAAATTAAGAATTAGCTTTTTATGCTGAGCAGAGCGAAGCATCTCATCTGTCAACAGCCATCAGTTAATAACTCGTATCTCGTATCTTGTCTACTTGTAACTATTCCCAAAAAGGTAACAAAAGTAACACTTGTTTCAGTGAACAGTAAACAATATTCTCTCGCAAAGACGCAAAGACGCGAAAAGGTAACAAAGGTTACACTATTTCACTCATTTGCTAATATGCTAATTTTAACTACACTTCGTTCCGTTGAACGATGTTTCAAATTTGCTAATTAAATTATTTCAAAGGACTACAAGCTAATGGCTAGTGGCTAACAGCTCACTGTATAGATAAACTTCTTTAAAAAGATTAAACCTCGTGCGGTTGCCCTATTTTATTTATTTATCCTTACTTAATCTCATTGACGATCCTGCTGATGACCGAGCGCATCTCATCATAGTTTCCCTCCATAGACAGCAGCAACTTATACTGTGCACGGGTTCGTGCCAGGTTATGCGTCTCATGCTTAACCTTGTAATAATTATCCCCGTCGATATAATCCATCAGGAAACGCAGTATCTGCTCGAAGGTAATATACAGGGCGGAGAAGGCCAGGTTGTCGATTTCAGGCTGCGTCAGGAAGGACGATGCTTCCGACAGGTACCCTCTGGTATAGCTCTCAAAGAGATCCATCTTCATATACACATTTTCAAGGTTTTCATCGTCTTCCTTTCCGGCATTTGTATAGGAGCGTATGGCATCGCCATAGTCATTCAGGCACATGCTGCTGAGGACGGTGTCCAGATCGATAACGCATAATACTTCTCCTTGCCTGTCGAACAGGATATTGCTGATCTTGGTATCGTTATGGGTGATCCTGACAGGTATTTCCCCCGATTCGAACTTTTCCCATAAAGCAAGCATCTGACTCCGGCGGTTCTCTATCCAGCCGATCTCCTCTGCGACCTGCGCTTTGCGCCCGGCCGGATCTTTTCCGAGTACTTCATCCCACTGTTTCAGACGGAACCGCATATTATGGAAGCCCGGCAATATATCGGCCAGCGGTTCCTTCATACCGGCCAGCATAGCCTGGAACTTACCAATTCCCCTGCCGCCCTGCCCTGCCAATTCAGGGGAATCTGCGTAGTCATAGGCAACCGTATTATCTATAAACAGGCAGGCAGCCCAGTATTCGCCCGCGGCATCTTTATAAAACAGCCTGCCGTCCACCGTCGGTATGACGGTCAGGGCCTCCCTTAGAGGGTCGCCTCCCCGTTCTGAGATTATCTTCTTCAGGTGCGTGGTTACTTTATAAATATTATCCATCATCGCGGGCACATCCCTGAAGATATTCTTATTCTTCCGCTGGAGGATATAGTCGGGATTATTTCCCTGCGTTTCAACGAAAAACGTATCGTTTATCAGCCCTTCACCCAAAGGGCGGATTTGCAATATCGGACCCCTGAATAAAAAATGAGGCACGATTGTTTCCAAATCTACGTTCATTGATATTCTTGTTATTACTCTTTTAATGATGGTTTTCTTGTTATTGATTTACTCTAAGTTTTGTCAGTATCGGTACTTTTACAGTCCTTACTTCCGAATGTACTTTATCGTTTTGCTGCTCGAAAATAACAATCTCATTTTCTCCTTTTTTAAGCCATACGCCTGGTATGTATAAAGTCTGTTGCGGGCCTACATGCCAGTAACGGCCGATATTTATACCGTTGATAAAGACAATACCTTTCCCCCAGTCTTCCATATCAAGGAATGTATCACCTGTTTCTTCCAGATTAAATACGCCTGAGTAAACAGCGGGCCTGCCTTTTATCTTTCCGGCAGTACTCAAATCATACACATTTTCTTCCTTCATTTTCTGAGGCTCCGGAGTTTTATCCATAGGTACCCGGAACATTTCCCATTCGCCTTCTATAATATTTCCGTTTATTTTAACAGGGCTGATTATACCCTTTGTGTTGTGTATAATTCCGGAACCATAGTTGATCCGACCCATATTTTCGACAAATATCTCCAGATTAGAATTGAATGGAATATCTATCTCCATGCTGTAAGCATTGAAATAGCGGTTCAACTCTCCAACCTTTTCTCCGTTCACATATACCAGTGCATAGTCCCTCAGGCCTTCTATTTCCAATTTACCGCTTATCGGCTGGTTAAAATGCCTTTTGTACAGGATATAACCATAACCCTGGTTCAATTGCTCGAAAGTCATTGGTTTATCGCTTTGTACCGGTTCCTGCGTACTAATTGTTTCCAGCATATCCGCAGCCTTCGTCAGTTTGATGGAGGATATTTCAATCAAAGGCATTGCGGCAGGTGCCGTAGGAACAGGATACTTCACATATTTCTTTATGACATTCCGGATAGAATCAAACTTCGGGGTTACCCACCCTGCCTCACTAATGGGAGCATCGTAATCATAACTGGTCAAATCCGGCTGTATGTCGTGCTTTTTATCGTAGTTAGCTCCGCTGGTGAATCCGAAATTTGTTCCGCCATGCACCATGTAGTAATTGATGGATACTCCATTCTGTAAATATTTTTCTGTTTGGCGGGCAATGTTTGTGGCACTCACTTGCGGGTGCGGTTCTGCCCAGTGTGCCAGCCATCCGGGATAAAACTCGGCAACCATGTAAGGCCCCTGTCCTCCATTATATTGGTCCACCACCTTTTTCAGATTTTCAATATTGCTTTCTCCATTTGCAGTAGGCAAAGCCCCGGGAGTAGCCCCCCCCTCAAAAAGCCAACTGCCGTCGGAAGTGAACATCGGAATATTGAATCCTGCGTCTTTTAGTTGCTGTACAATCTTTGCATTATATACGCGGTGTTCTTCCAGCGGAATATCCTTTCGTTGCGATACATAAGAGCCGAACTCATTTTCGGCTTGGACCATAATTATCGGGCCTCCTTTTGTTATTTGAAGACCGCCTATTTCCTTGTACAATCTGTTTATATATAATTGTGTATATTTCAGAAACTGTTCGTTGTCACGTCTTAGTTCCAGACCTTCAACGTTCTGAAGCCACCATGGATATCCCCCGAATTCCCATTCGGCACACACGTATGGACCAGGCCGAAGGATAACCATCAGGCCTTCTTCGCCTGCAATCTTAATATACTCAGCAAGGTTTTTATCTCCTGTAAAATCCCATTTACCCGGTTCGGGTTCATGGGCATTCCAAAACACATAGGTAGCCACGGCGTTCAGGCCCATCGCCTTTAGCATTTGCATACGGTGACGCCAGTATTGATGAGGGATACGCGGATAGTGCATTTCTCCCGAAAGGATGCGGAGAGGTGTATTGTCATACATAAATTCACCTCCTTTTATCTCGAAGGTGTGTGTCTGAGCCTGTACTGCTAAAGGTGAAAAAAGAAACAAAAGCAGTGGCAGTAAAAAAACTTTCTTTATCATGGCCTGTAAGTTATAAATTAAAATCGATAGTTGAGAATATTTAATTAACATTTTTTATTTTCCTGTATCTATTTAATGCCTCTAAAAAATAATAGTCAGCGTAAACCAGAGGCTTGTCTATTTCGGACTCATGAGGAAGGCTTCCTACGCTATGCATTAATATAAAATCGGCATTTCTGCCGAGTTGTGCCCTGTATGCCGGCGATGCCAGGCTATGAAGCATCTTTATAGCGGTGTTTGTATAAGTTTTATTGTTTGCCAATTCTCCCAGTTCAAATAAGGCTGAACAGACAATTGCTGCTGCGGATGCATCTTTCAGTCCTTTACCCGGGAATTGTACGGCATATGACTTTCCGGTAGGAGTATAGCCCTCCTGTCCAACGTTGAAATCCCAAACAGGTACCAGGTCGTCCGGTAAATTTTTAAGATATAGGTCTGTTGCTTTTATTGCGGCATTAAGAAATTTCGGTTCGTGTGTTTCCCTATAAACCATTGTAAATCCATAAATAGCCCAGGCCTGCCCGCGGGCCCAGGTGGAATTGTCGCTGTATCCCTGACAGGTGGCCTGATTCAGTACCTTTCCGGTAATTGTATCATAATTAACCACATGATATGTTGAAAAATCTTCCCTGAAATGATTTTTCAGTGTAGATTCCGAATGCTTTACTGCAATATCATAATATTTCTTATTTTCTGAAATTTTGGATGCATAGAATAACATTTCGAGGTTCATCATATTATCTATAATTACCGGATAATACCATTCTGTCGTATCATTCCAGTTTTTACGGTAATTCCAGGACTTTATGGTCTGAGTTTTTTCGTTGAAACGGGATGATAATGATTCGGCACTTTCGAGAAGGATATCTTTATAACCGGGCTTTGGCGACAGACGTTCTGCGTTTCCATAGCTGCAATACATCATAAAGCCCAGATCGTGATGTCCGGTAAACGTTTTTAATGGTTCTAGCGATGCTGTCCATTTTTCTGCTGCGATTTTCCACTTTTCATTACCGGTCAGTTCATATAGGTACCAAAGTGAACCGGGAAAGAAACCGGGTGTCCAGTCATACATTCCGGTAACAACTAACGACCCGTCATTCTTCATTGTACGGGGATAATTTTTACCTGTGGGTTCACCTGTTATATGTAACATACTATCTGTCTGTGCCTCAGCGAATCCAATATTTTCTGTAATAAATAAATCTTTTTGATTTTTTTGTCCGCTTTTACAGGAGCAGGTCAAAAATAGAATGGCAAATATCAGAAATAAATTAGTGGAAAGTTTCAAATTCATCTTTTTAAATTTTAATTTTAATTCTATATAATCCGTTATTTTTTATTTTTCGGGCATTTAATGATATCCTGTAAATCTCATTTCCCCATACATCTGAAAGCCTTTTGTCATCAAGTTTTATTACTTCAATGTCAATATCAAAATCAGCTTTGTTATATTCTAGTTGATAAGTTTCATTGTTTATTATAACTGTAATAATACCGGCTTTTGTCAGGTCTGCTTTACCCCAGGTAAGAAAATTAAGCCGATTGGCGGTTTTAGCTTGTTTCAGATCGAATTTATCTTCGATAATAAGGGCGTCCTTTTTTAATCTGTACTCCCTTATCCATGAGTTAATACCCGCTTCGGCTGGATATGACCGGGATATATCCAGGGAGAAAGTTTTGCTCTTTTCATCTGCTTTTACATTGCAGGCTGCATATTGTTTTCCATATGCCTGTGAATAGCCGTTTATCCGGGGAAGATTATGGTAATCGCTCTGCATCGTCCATATGGAATACCTGTCCTTGCTGAATGTCTTTGCGGTATATGTCCCTACTCCCGCGTCAATAAACACAGGTGTTCCATCCACATATAAAGAAAACGTCCCGGTATCGTTATGATTGTGGCTTTCGTCATTGTAACCGCCTTTACAGGAAAAAAAAGCCTTACCATTGCTTATATAACAAAATTCCGTCTCCGGATACCAGACAAATGGTTTAAACACATGTAACGGTGCCATGCCGACAATTTCGTTTTCAAACGATAAATCTTCTAATATCCTGTACATATCGCGGTTAAAAGGTATATCCTTTGGTAACTCTTTTTTCAAATAAGCGGCAAAATGCATTAAATCCGTACTATGAGCCATTTTCCCATACCGGTAGGTCAAACGGTAATCAATGTCACTTTTGGCCGACGCGTCCGCAAAGTTTACGACCCAACCGTTACCTGCATACGAATGTAAGATGTACTCGCCCATATCTTTTATTATAGGATTCTGAAATATAGATATTTCGCCACCTGTGGCATCATATAATATCTGCAGGTAGTCATACATTTTTCCTGCGGCATGTCCCCAATAAGAAGGCCCTTCTTCACAGGCTCCGTCTTCATTATTATAATTAATAAACTTATCAACAGAAACCATTGTTTTATATATTCCTTTCAAACGTCTATCCGGGTCTTTCTCAACCAGAAGAAAGCACTGTAATACGTTGGCATTGCACCAGGGATTCCAATTATTTACAAATCCGCCTTGGCTGCCGACATCCGTAGCCATCCACCAAAAACGGTCTTCTTTCAGATATGGAGTCAGAATGCGTGTGTCTATCTCATGATATAACCGTTCGGATATCAGAGGATTTATTTTATCAAATTCCTTTCCTAAAAAATAATATATCCAGGAGAAATTTGCTCCTACATCACCTGAAACAAGATCTATTACAGGGTCCCTGTAGTCAGGGAAAGAACCTTTGACTTTTTGCAATGGTAGATGTGCAGAATTACACCAGGTGGTCATTTCACAAATATGAAATATCCCGTTGATCAGCTGATCTATAAATCGTCCTTTGCCCTCTGCTATTTCGGCTATGAAAAGTGTAGATACAGCATTCAGGTTAGCGTTATGTGTGCGCTCCATAATGCTTCTGTTTCCGGATCTGCTGTATTCCAGATAATCGGTAGCCTTTACGACTTTCCATTCGTAATCCAGGAATTTTTCACCTTGTCCTATTATCTGTATTTTATTTTCTTGTAATAGTTTATCCCAACCCGCCCTGTCTGTGTATGCCGGATAATGCACCCATTTCTGGCCGGATATAAGAACCGTTTTTAAACGATTGGTATCCGCAATATTCTGTAACAGATTTCTTTCTTTATATGCCTGGACATTCAGCCATATAAGAGATAACAATACTAAAAGTATTTTTTTCACCATAGCAGAATATTATTTGCGGACAGATTCATGGTAATCTTTTAGGAATGGTTTACCACTCCAGGCCTTACGTGATGTCCAGTCTTCCGGAGTATCTGTCCAGAAAGGGTGATCTGCCGGCAGGCCAAGGGGCAGAAACACAAGAGAAGTCATATACAGACTTCCATTGTTCGTATAATAATCCGCCAGTTCCGGCTGATGTCCCACAAATCCTAATTGAAGAAATCCTTCCCGTCCAAAATTCCCTTCCACAGAGAACATATTTTTCATAACAGCAGTCAGGGCATTTCTCACCTGCCCGTTTGTCATCGTTTCAGGTAAGCCGTATTTCCATGCGGACAATGCCAGGGTTTGGAAAGCTCCCAGCCGGTATGTCATCGATCTGCCTACCGCCGGAAAGGTGCCTTCGGGGGATATAAGCCTTTCCAATAACTGGTTGTAGCGTTGCATACGCCTTAATGCCAGGTTAAAACCGAGGGGTGTATAAATTTTCTTTTGTTCCATGGCTTCCGTTATTTCCACAAGCATGGGATGCATCACATATCCGTTATAATAATCGAGGGAATAATCCGCTCCATCCGAATACCAGCCATCTCCGAGATACCATTCGTCCAGTTTACGGATAGCCAGATCCAGAGCGAAGCCGTCATATTCTTCTCCGGTGGATAAAAGGAAGGCTTCTATGATGGCTCTGAATAACAGCCAGTTATTATATGCCGGACGAACAGAGCGTAAATTCCTGAACTCTTTAATATATCGCTCCTTTGTGACCTTGTCCAGTGGATTCCATAATGCTTCCGGCGCACGCATAAAACTATTGGCAATATAGGCTGCATCGACCAGAGCCTGCTGATGCCCCCTCCACAGCAAATAATCCGGACTATCCGGGTTCACGGCATTGGTATAGCTTTTTAACGCCCATTCTTTTAATTGTTTTCTTTTTATCCCTTCATCGGTAGCATCATCTTCCGGTAAGCCCAACCATGGGGCTATACCTGCCATCAAACGTCCAAAAGCTTCTGTGTAAGCTACATCTTTATTTCGTCCGTCCCAGATGGGACTTAGTTCGAGAACCATATTCTTTTTCAGTTCGCCTTTGCTCATATTCATAAGCACGGGTTCGGATATCTCATACAGCAAACTAACCCAATAAGTCCTGTCAGATACTCTGGGTTGATGAGATCTTCCTTTCTGAGAAAAGGCACTTGTGGATATAACAAATAACAAGCATAACAAGATAGTATGCTTAAAACGAAATGCTTTCATAGATTTCATATGCTTTTCATAAATATTTTTAATAGATAGTATCCATATACAAAAGTAGAGAGGATAATACTCCGCAAGTAGTAAAAATGTTCATATTATGGTATAAAATTGTACGCGCGGAATATTCTGGCCCTTTATTCGTACAATAATAGAATCTAAAATACATATATATATAAATATTTGTGAAAAATATTTTTTATTCTTTAATACCTTAAAAAAAATCTATGGACAATAAAATCCGGTTTTATACGCCGATACCTATATTTATATTAGGCGTATGTTTATTCTTAGGAGTTATTCCTGTAAATTCATTTGCCGCGGTAAACGAAACATATCAGCAGGCAAAAATTGTTAAAGGAGTGGTGAAAGATGGTAATGGAGAGCCTCTTCCCGGTGTAAGTATTTCGATAAAAGGAACGACCAACGGAACCATGACGGATGTTGACGGGAATTATTCTTTAAACGTTCCTGATGGTAATTCTACTCTGGTTGTTTCATATGTTGGATTCAAAACTCAGGAAATAAAGGTCAGTAATCAGACTACAATTGACATTACGCTTGAAGAGTTAAGTAAAGAACTGGATGAGGTCGTTGTTGTCGGTTATGGCGTACAAAAGAAGATAAACCTGACTGGCTCGGTTGCGGCAGTACAGGCTGACAAAATCGAGAACCGTGCCGCTCCGAACTTATCCACGATGCTCACAGGGTTGGCTTCGGGCGTCTCAGTACGGCAAAGTTCAGGAAACCCGGGTAGTGACGGGGCGAATATCCGCATCCGCGGTATCGGAACTTTCGATGGAAGTTATCGTTCACCCCTGGTAATTATTGACGGTGCAGTTGCCGATATGAATTCTGTAAATCCTGAAGATGTAGAAAGCGTCAGCTTACTTAAGGATGCCGCCTCTGCATCTATCTACGGATCGCGTGGAGCTAATGGTGTGATATTGGTCACTACCAAAAAAGGTGCAAAAAATGCTGCGCCAAAAGTTACTTATACCGGTATTTTCTCGCAGACTAAAGCCAGCAGGGTATTTGATTTTATTTCGGATTATGCCGATTATATGGAATTATACAATATGGCTGAATTTTCCAATAATCCGAAGGCCACCAGTACCTATGACAGTGAAGAAATTGCAGCATGGAGGGCGGCTAAGGCAAACCCGAACGGAATATACACCGATCCCGACAACGGGAACCAAGTACCTAACTATCTCGCATATCCGAATACTAATTGGAGTGATATCCTGTTTGCTCCTACTTATTCCCAGAAACATAATCTGTCTGTATCGGGAGGGAGCGAGAACAGTAACTATCTGTTGTCTCTGGGTTACTATGACAATCCCGGTACATTGGAGAATACGGGAATAGACCGTTTTAACGCGCGTGTAAATGTTGAAAGCCGGATTACAAAATTCCTGAAAATAGGGACGCAAACTTATGCTATGCGGCAACGTAAAGATCCCGGGAATCTCGATCAGGTGAATACATACCGTTTTCAGACAGTCGGAGGTATCGTCCCTTATTATGACGGCAAATACGGCGCGCCTGAAAGCCCGAAAGAGAAAAACGATGTAAGAAATCCTCTCCGGGATGTAAATGCAATAGGAGGAGTTAATACGACTACACGTATCAATACCACGTGGTATGCAGAAGCGGAAATCTACAAAGGTCTGACCGGACGGGCTAGCATAAACTATCAGAATTATTTCTATGATAGTAAAACATACTCCCGTCATCTGGACAGTTATACATTCCGAAAAGGCACTATATTACAACCGGGTACGACTCTGAAAGACGCTACTACTACACGGTCCTACGCCAAACAGGAGCAATACACGGCGAACGTCACACTGAATTACAATACAAAATTCGCAGAAGCTCATGATTTAGGTGCTATGCTTGGCTATGAACAGTTCTACTTTAACAAGTCGGGTGTAAAGGCTACCAAAAAAGGATTGCTTAGTTTTGATGTTACTGATATTACCACAGGGTCGGATATGTATGAAATAAGTGGTAACCCCAACGAGAGTGAGGATAAGAACAAGCCTGAAATGGATTACGCAATGATTTCCTATTTTGGCCGTTTAAACTATGCTTATAAAGGTCGTTACCTATTCGAGGCCAATTTTCGCCGCGACGGTTCATCCCTTTTCTCACCGGATAACCGTTGGGGTACGTTCCCTTCGTTTTCTGCCGGATGGCGTGTGAGTGAAGAAAGTTTTTTCGAACCATTCAATGACAAGATTAGTAACTTAAAACTTCGTGCTTCGTGGGGACGGCTGGGTAATGCAACTTCCGGATATTACGACTGGCAGGCTGTGTATGCTAAGGCGCGGTATGTATTCAATAATGTCATTTCCGACGGTGTGGCAATATCAAAAATAGCAAATCCGCTGTTGAAATGGGAAAGTGTGACATCCAAAGGGATTGGTCTGGATGCTTCATTCCTGAATTCCCGACTGACTGCTGAATTCGATATTTATGACCGGCTGACTGAAGGTATCCTTACCTCTCCGGCTATTTACCTGACCATGGGAACTGCAAGTGCACCTACAAAAAACACATCGGACATGCGTAACAATGGTCTGGAGGTCACACTCGGATGGAATGATAAAATAGGCAATGTTCGTTACGCTGTAAGCGGTAATTTCTCTTACAACCAGAACAAGGTAGTGAAATATCTCGGTAAGCTTGAAGAAGGCTGGGTAGATAAGGACGGTAAGCGTGTATATCAAAGCAATATCGGTGAAGTGACAAGTGCTGGTTCTGAAACAGGGACGCTTCGTGTGGAAGGCCATATTTTCGATGAATATTATCTCCGGACGCGGTATCATGGAACCGGAACTTATTATAATAATGATGGTAGCGTAAATCCTCAAGGGGGACCTAAAGACGGTATGATTCGCTCCGAGGCCGACCTGAAATGGGTACAGGATATGATTGCTGCAGGAAATTCTTTTAATGGAGCATCAGTAAAACAGGGCGAAGGTTTATGGTACGGTGAGTATATATATGCCGACCTGAACGGAGATGGCAATTATGGAAACAATTATGACCGCCAGTTTACCGGAAAATCGTCATCTCCCAAGTATAACTTCGGCTTAAACCTGTCTGCTGAGTGGAATGGTTTTGATATAAGTATGACATGGGCTGGGGCAGGAGGCTTTTGGTATTATTTGCGTGAAAGAGGCGCTAACCAAAACAATCTGGCCTCTAAAACAGATATTCTGCCTCTCGATACCCAGAGTAAATTTTATTATCTCGCGTATAATAAAGAGACTAGCGCTCCTATCTGGGATGATCCCCGCAATAACCTGACGGCTGAATATGCCCGTCTGCGTACGGGTGGAAATGGGCCCTATGCAGCAAATGACCAGTACTTATATGACGCCACTTACCTGAAACTCAAAATGCTGCAAATAGGCTATACTTTCCCAAAAGCGTGGACACGGAAAGCGTATGTCAATAATCTCAGAATATTCGTGTCAGGTGAAAACCTGTTGACAATTACCAAGTATCCGGGTGTCGATCCTGAAATCGGAGGTGGACTGAATATATACCCTATTTCCCGCTTACTTTCTCTGGGTGTAAATGTTAGTTTTTAACCTGAAAAAATAAAATTATGAAAAAGAATATATTTTATATATTGACAGTTATTATAATATCCGGATATTATAGCTGTACAGATATTTTAGATACGACACCTTATAATGCTCTGGCATCAAGTAGTATGTGGCAATCGGAAGAGTCAGTGGATCAGGGTGTGGCCGGTATATACTCCGCCTTGTACGATTGGGCTCCGGGTGCTTATGATGCTGATTTTGATAAAGGGTTCGGCAGTACTTTCGGATTTGAACGTTGGGGTGTGGCCGGACAATTGCACGGAGCAGAATCTCTTACCAGCGGATCTATTAATCCGGGGAGCGACTACTTTAAAAAAACATGGCAAAAACTATATGAAGGAGTCCATCGTGCCAATGATGCAATAGCAAATATTCCGGCAAAATCGCCCGCTTCGGCAGAAAAAAATGCTCGTTTAATAGCGGAAGCTAAGTTCTTACGCGCCTATTTTTATTTCCGTTTGAATGAATTATTCGGACGGGACGGGCTTGGCGTACCGGTTTACACGGAACCGGTAGCTATCGAAGACTGTACGAAAGGGCAATCTCCCGAAGCTGATGTATGGGCTCTTATTGTTAATGATCTCACTGATGCTATTAATGAACGAAATCTGCCTGATAAAGATAATACGGGACGTGTCAGTAAAGGTGCTGCCTATGCTTTGCGTGGTAAAGCCTATTTGTATCAGGGAGCAAAATATGCTGAGGATGGAACTGTTTCCAAAGATGAAACTTTGTTGAACAAAGCAGTTGCCGATTTTGAAGAAGTGGGAAAGTGTGGCTACGGATTGTTTCAGGGCGGCTATAAAGAACTGTTCACCGAAGCTAATGAACATTGTGCAGAAATGATTTTCAGTATACAACATACTGGAGATACGGATTACGGTACTATTTCTCAAAAATTTGTAGGTAGTCGTTTCGCTTATTCGGGAACAGCAAACGGTTGGGGAAATCAGACTCCTGCTCCTGCCGGTACCGATTTGTACGAAAATCTGGATAGCGCACCATTTAATTGGGATGATGTGATTCCCGGATATAGTGCTCTTACAGAACCTGCCGACCGTGCAGTTTATTTCTTACGCGATACTTTGGATGCATCCGGAAATATACTTAAGCAGGAGGGGGACGGAAAACCACTGGACCAAACAGTCCGGAAAAAGGTAAGGGATATTGTAAATAAAGCCGTGAATACAAAAAATGATTATCTTCCTTATGGAAACGAGGCGCGTATAAGAAAGGTGTACACAAACCGGGACCCAAGACTCGAAGCTAATTTTATCACGCCTTATGCAGGCTTTATAGGGGGGTATAGCTTTGCCGGAGCCGGTAATGCGATGGAAGTTTATTCCAGATGGCCGTTAGGTTCGAATAGTGCGGCGCCTGCTGCCAGTCAAAGGGCTGACATGGCAACGGATGATGGTAGTAATTTTACTTATTTCCACCGGAAATTCGTTTATGAAGGTACAGGACTTGCCAGACGGGAAGACGGGCCTCTTGATGAGCCACTTATCCGTTATGCGAATGTTTTGCTTTGGCAGGCGGAAGCATATGTAGAATTGAATCAGCTAGACAAAGCCAAAGCAATGGTCAAGCTTGTACGTGACCGGGTGGACATGCCAACTTTAGATGCCGGTTTTGCTAATCAGACGATTGCCCGCAATTATGTTCGTGACGAAAGACGCCGTGAATTCGTAAATGAAGGCGTCGATTTCTTTGACGAAATGCGATGGCGTACCTGGAAAGAAATGAAATTTAACCGGGGAAAGGGCTCTCAAGGCGTTTGGGGTAATAATTTCCGTGCATATACCTGGCCTGTTGATAATGATTTATATATCTGGCCTGTTCCTCAAACAGAGATTGAGAAAAATCCAAATCTCCAAAAGACTCCGGGTTGGAAATATTGATGGGGTGTAATATCTTATAATACAATTATATATATGTATAGTGCCACAAGGGTGTTTTTGTTACTTTTGTGGCATTATTCTTTGGGTTTCTTAAAGATTTTATATAATGAAGGCAAATATCCTTTTTTTACTGTTGTTCATTTCTTGTTCTTCAATCCTTTTTCCCCAAAAGAAAGTATCCACAAGACAAATCGACTGGCCATCTTTCCTGTCCCGGCACGACTTGGTATGGGATAAGATAGTTCCCGATTACTATACGGGTGCTATCATGGGAAACGGGCTTCTGGGCAATAATGTCTATAAGGAAGGTGACGCGTATAAATTCCATATCGGGAGGGTTGACGTTACCGAAGGGAGAATGCCTGTGGATAAATCGCAATACAGGAATTTATATCACGGCGCAAGGCTTCCCATCGGTTACTTTCTGATGAAGCCCGCAGGAAAAACACTTTCCGAACACATGAGGCTTAATCTGTGGGACGCAACCACAATAGGAACCGTGACGACAGACATGGGAAGAATCGCATTTAAAAGTTATGTGCATGCAACCAGGGATGTCATTGTGCTGGAAACAGAGACGGAAGGTAGCGAATGTGACTTCGAATGGGAATGGAGACCGTTAAAAGCTATCAGCCCCCGTTATACGGCAGGAGGAGAAGATTACCCGCAGGAATATATTGATAATCCAAATCCGGATGTGAAAATATACAGGGATGGCAACTATAATCTATCTGTACAGAATTTATTAAGCGGGAAGACTTATTGTGTGGCATGGTGTGAGATAAGAAAACAAGGAAACTCCCGCCGGTTCCTTATAACTGTCGCGCAGGAAGCAAACGAAGAATCGGCTGTAAAAAAGGCTAAAGTAACGATCGGTGATGCATCGGAAGAAACGGTACTGTCTTTAGAAGACAGCCACAGGCAATGGTGGCACAGCTATTATCCATTGAGCTTTGCCACTTTTGGCAATGCTAAGATGGAAAGTTTTTACTGGATACAGCAGTATAAATTAGGATGTCTGACCCGTCCGGATAAGTATATCATAGACTTGCAGGGACCCTGGGCGATGGAGAAAACTCCATGGCCGGCCATCTGGATGAACCTGAATGTTCAGTTGACATATTCCCCCTTGTTTACTGCAAACAGGGCTGAACTGTCCGAACCCTTATGGAGCTCATTAAACGACAACCTGCAAAACCTGATCGACAACGTAACGGTTGACGGATGGAAAGCCGATGCCGCTGTTATAGGCAGGAGCACCAGCTACCATTTGTTCTCACCTTTGAACCCGGATATAGACAATAAAATGCTCTACGAGGCTGGCAATCTGACATGGATATTATACTATTACTATCAGTATTGCACATATTTGCAGGATGAGGATGAACTGTTGAATAAGTTCTATCCCCTCTTAAAGAAGAGCATCGCCTATTATGAGCATATAAGGGAAAAGCGTTCGGACGGCAAATATCATCTTCCCGAAACGGCTTCGCCCGAATACAAAACGGCGAAGAATTGTAATTATGACCTGTCCCTGCTTCAATGGGGACTCAAAATATTGCTGGAAATAAATGAAACTTACAAGTTAGATGATAAAAAAGCTCCCGGCTGGAAAGATTTCAGGGACAACCTGACTCCTTACCCCGTTGATCCGGCAAAAGGCTTTATGATCGGAGAAAATGTAAACCTGACCGGTTCGCACCGCCATTATTCCCATTTACTGATGATATACCCGTTATATCTGGTCAATTGGGAACAACCTGAAAACAGGGGGCTTATCTCCAGAAGCATCTCATATTGGCAAAGCATGCCGGATTATTTGCAGGGATATTCCTTTACAGGCTCATCATCCATGTATGCCATGACAGGAGACGGGCAAAAGGCTGTTGTCCAATTACAGCGACTGCTCGACAGGTATATACAACCCAATACACTGTATAAGGAAACAGGGCCGGTAATAGAGACCCCATTGGCCGGGGCAGCTTCCCTGCAAGAGCTTTACCTGCAATCGTGGGGAGGCAAAATAAGGGTTTTTCCTGCTGTGCCGGATAGCTGGCCACAGGCATCCTTTATTAATTTCAGGACGGAGGGGGCTTTTCTGGTAAGCGCAGCCCGTGATAAGGGAAAAACAGTGTTTATACAGGTGGAGAGTGAAAGGGGCGGATTGTGCCGTTTACAGACAAACATGGATGCGGATAACCTCAATATTGAGGATACAGGTGGTAAAAGAATCGCTTTTTCTGTTATCGATAAGGCTCAGGGCCTGATTGAAATAAATACCCGGAAAGGGGATGTGATACGGATAACCGATAGAACCCGGGAAACGATAATGCCGGAGCCTGTGAAACATCCGGAGAAGGAATGGAATGTTTATGGGATAAAAGCCAAGCCGGAATGATATATTATGATTTTCTTTCAAAGCCGGTACTTTACATATTATTTAATTTTCCTCCGGCTTGTCTTTTTTACGTCTCCAGTCTTGCGGATTAATACCGTAAAAAGTTTTGAAACATTTACTGAAATATTTGGTTGAAGAAAATCCTAAACAAATAGCTATATCTGAAATATTCATCTGCGGACGGTTCTCAAGTAATCTTACAGCTTCTTTTAATTTGAGATTCAGTGTGAATTCATTTGGAGTAAGACCGGTTTCCTGTTTTATGACCATGTATAATTTTGTTCGTCCCAATCCCAGTTCTGTCGCTAACCTGTTCATGTCAAATTCGGTGTTTTCAAAATTAGACTTTATTATTTCTATTGCTTTATTGAGCAATAAATTGTCATTATCACCTGTTATTTGTGCTTCGTTATTGTCAGTTACAAACTCTTTGTTTCTGAATTTTTTATATAATAAATTCCTGTTGTTCAGCAGGTTATTGCATTGAGATAACAGTATGCTCATACTGAACGGTTTTGTGATATATGCATCGGCATTGAACAACAATCCGTCCAGTATCTGCTGTTCGGAATCCTGTGCTGTCAGTAATACCACAGGGATATGAGACGTGTAAATATTATTTTTTATCTTATAACACAATTCCTTACCTGTCATGTTCGGCATCATTATATCACTCACCACAATGTCTGGCAGGTGTTTTAGGATAATATCCCAGCCTGTTTTTCCATCAGTGGCCGTATATACATTATACTGTATTGAAAATGCTTCCGTCAATATTTTCAATAGTTCCTCATTATCTTCGACAAATAATACGGAAGGTGCATCCGGATTTGGTCTTGGACTGTCCGGTTCTGTTTCGTCCTCTGTCAGATCGTTAAGTTGAATTTTATCATTCATCACAGGCAGGAAGCTCTGGCTGCTTGTGTCTTTTTGTTCCAGTTCCTGCTTGGAGAAATGCGATATTCCTAAATTTAACACGATAACAAACGTACTTCCTTCGTTTAATGTACTTTTGACATATATTTCACCCTTATGCGCCAAAACTATTCCTTTTGTTAAAGCCAGCCCTATTCCTGTACCTGATGTAATCCCGGATGCCGGGTATTCTACCTGATAAAACCTGTCGAAAACTTTGGATAATGATTCCTGTGGGATACCTATACCGTTGTCTATTACTTTTATATAGACTTGTTGTCCTTTAATTGCTATGTCCAACTTGATATTGCCTCCTTCCTGCGTATATTTAAATGCGTTTGATAAAAGATTATAGACTGCTTTCTGAAATTGTACAGGGTCTATATATATCATGATGTCCGGTTCGGAATACTGAAAGGTGAATTTTATCCGCTTTTTCAGTGCATATTCCTGAAATATGGAGAATACACTTTTCATATAGGCTATAAGCTCAACCTGTTTTAGATTTAACCTGTTATAACCCTGTTCCTGTTTTCGGAAATCAAGCAGCTCTGTTACCAGATTCAATAAATGGTTTGTATTTTTTTGAATTCGCAGAAGTTTGTGTATGACTTTATTTGTCAGGTCTTTTTGGGTTAACAGAAGTTCAATCTGTCCTGAAATTAAAGTCACGGGTGTCCTGAATTCATGGGACACATTCATGAAAAAACGAAGTTTGTTCTGATTTAAGGCTTCTATTTGTATCTTTTCCTTTTGGGTGGCTTTCAGTTTAATACGCTGTGAATAAAATCTGAAAACCGCGCCGGTAATTAAAACTATTAATATAAAATATAATATATAAGCATATATGCTCAGATAGAACGGAGGGCTGATATAAATGGCAAGCATATAAATCTGGCTGGATTTTTCTCCGTCTTGTTCCTCCCGTATCAATAACTTGTATGAGCCAGCATTCAGATTGGTATAGGTTATTACCGGATTGTCCGTATGTATCCATTCATTGTCGTATCCTTCCAGTTTGTATTCATAACTATGGGTTGTATTTAAATAATTGGAAGAGGCAAATTCTATGATAATATTGTTTTGTTCGGAACCTAGTTTTATTTCATCGCATAAAAATAACGATTTATCTAATATACCGGATTTGTCTTCCGGCACAACAAGTTGATGGTTAACATATAGTTTGTCAAAATATAACGTGTATTTATTATCCTTTTTATTCAGGTCTTCTTCGTAAAATGAAACCAGCCCGTTCACCCCGCCGATGAATATCTCTTTATTTTTGGTGACGTATACGCTACTTCCGTAATTGAATCCTGTCAATGGGAATTTAGGTGTTGTCATTAATAAGGGCTTGCTTATTTGTTCCGGACTCAGGATTGAGATGCCTTTATTGTGAAGCAATAGCAATTTTCCCGAAGGCAGTTCGGATATACAATAACAATAATCGCTTTTCAAACCATCCTTTTTTGTATAAGTTTCTATTTTATCCGATTCTTGAGTATATCTGAAAATTCCATGTCCTACAGTTGAAAAGTAAATATCACCGGAACTGCTTTCATAAATATCCGTTATATTGGAACTTATAATGTCTTTTCCATTTTGATCCTGTTTAAAATTTCTTACTTCTTTGGTCTTTAAATTTATACTTGTAATTCCTCCCTTTTGTATCCACAGCCTGTCATTGCTGTCGATAAGAAATGTATATAAGCCAATACCGGATAGCTGACGGATTATGTCCGGATTGGTGCTGAGAGGGTGTAGCTCTTCTTTTTCCATATCCATTTTCGCAAATCCGGATTGCGTTAACAGTACCAGGCATCCATCATAATATTGCATTTTGTTAATTGTATTGTTCGGAAGGGAATAAGGATTTGCTGTACCGGACAGAATCCTTCTGAAATTTTGCTTATTTATGTCATATATAACCAGACCTCCGTTGTATGTACCTATATAAAGCTGTTCTGTGCCTTGCCTGTACCAGATACATTTCTGGTTATTATATTCGGTCGTTTCAAGATTGTTGTTCTTAAACATGAATCGGGAAAATTGCCTGCTTTCTAAATTCAGGCAATTTAGGGCTCCGCCTTCAGTACATATCCAAAGATTACCTTTTCCATCTTCTGTCATTTTTCCGACAAAGGGAAAACTCAAAAAATCTATGTTTGTAGAACTGGCCCCATAATACCGGAACATATCTATTTCTGTATTGAAATAATTGACCCCTCCGAAATAAGTTCCAACCCAGACTGTTCCCTGAATATCTTTCAATAAGGCAAAGACTGAATTATGGCTGAGGGCATACGGTATGTTGTCATTGCTGATATATTTTTTCCATAATCCGGATTCCGGATCGTATCGGTTTAATCCGAAAAAAGTCCCGATCCATATTGCACCCGTATTATCTTCTATTATTGTACGCACCTGGTTGTTTGAGATGGAATTCTTACCGGGGCTATGCTTATAGTTTGTTATATCCCGGGAAGGAGAGATTACATACATACCACTCGAATAAGTTCCTATATACATACATGCCCTGCTATCTTCGAACAGACATGTGACATCTTCATTTTTTAGTATATGTTCCTGTTTTTCTCCAGTATTGCCAGAAATGATTGCCAAACCTTTTGTTCCGCCCACCCATGATTGCTTGTCGTTGATGTAGAAGCATTTTATATTTCCTATGTCGGCTGTTATTTGGGCATATTTTATAAACGTGTCGGATCTTTTATCATATTGTAAAATTTCATTACCTGTCACGACCCATAAGGAATTTTTCCGTGAAAATACCGCTTTTATATTCTTTACAGGTAATATCCTAAACTTTTGTGAGGCTATATCATATCTTATCAGGTTATTATCGGCATGTATATAGATAGAACCGGCTTTGTCCCCCTGTATCGAATAGATCATATTTTGGGTAATCCTGTCTATTTCTTCCGATGGCCTGAATATCTGCATCGTTTGTCCATTATAACGGTTCAAGCCTTCTGTCGTTCCAAACCACATGGTACCCATTTCATCCTGATAAATCGACATGACATTGATCTGGGCTAAACCATCCTGTATCCCTATATGATAAAAATAAATATCATTATTACTTGCGGCTGATCCATAGGAAGATACACTTACTATAATAAATAGTACTATACTTAATAAAAGTTTCATCAATCCGTATATACAATTGTTCAAATATTTACAAACCATTCAATTTTCTATCTTAATCTCCTAATGAAGCAAAACTTATTCAAATGCAATGCTTCGTTTATAAGCAATACAGGAATACATTTATATTATCAATAAGAAAATTAATAAGCCTATAAAGTATGCAGTCTTACGATTTTACTCTTTATTCATCCAATACCAATTTATATTTTCTTTTTTTATTGATTAAATCTAAGGTTTTTTTATTAATTCTACTCTATTTTCTCTTTAAGCTGAATGTTGCCAATACAGCTTTGTGATCGGATGGCCAGTTATTTCCGGATATGTGAAAGGTATCCAGGGTATGCTCTTTAATACGTTCGCTCCGACAGATAGAACCATCAGAACCCCATATTACGACATTCTTTAACTCCAATCCCTTGTATGGCAAATAATAAATAAAATCAATACGCTCCCGCTCATCGGCTTCCGGTGCCCATGTCAATTTCTTTACCTCAACCAGCGGGTTATCCATTGGATAGGTAAAGCCAGGATGTGTTACCGGATCGGGATATAATTCCCTGTACGCATCCACATAGCCATTCGCATATAGCATTGTGCTTACGGTCCATGGAACAGCTAATCCGTTATGGTCAAATGAATCCTTTGTCTTTTGCGTCCAATCTAAAAAAGAAGGTTCATTAAAATCTCCTCCAAGCAGTATAATACGTCCTTTAGATTTGTCCTGATTCGCATATTCAAGAAAAGCCTGGATGCCATTATCCCGTTTCGACTCCACATTATTCATCATTATGGAATCCATATCCGTCAGAGGTTTCCTTGGTTTCCATGAAGAGCCGCTATAACCCCTGATATCGTAATAAGTACAATTTAAATAATCAAGGTGAGCGGTATAGAGGGCGACCTCCTGCCCGTCCATATCTATTAAAGCCCTGTATACACTACCATGGTCGTCTATACAGGGAAATACTGTTGTTGAATCGATTATGGGGTATTTGGATAATAATCCTGTGTCATAGCTGAGGAAAGAATAAAAAGTATGGCCTTTTTCTTTTAACGACTGAACTATACGGTCACAGAACCGGGTATCCTTGTAATTGCGGACTTCGCTGAGTGTAATAAAATCCGCCCCGGACTCACATATTTGATCCACAATCGCATTATACCCATCAGGGACTATTGTTCCTTCCTGCCAGATATTGAACTGGAGTATTTTCAACTGTAGTTTTTGTGCGCTGCATGAAGCTCCGACCAAAATAAAAATGATAATATATAAAATTCTATTCTTAAGGTACATAATTAATTAGTTTGTGTTAAAATTAGCAAAATGTTTTTTCTTATTACAATAAATTATCAATAAAATACTTTTGGAACTATTTTATCATGTTTTCATGTAAGGTAACTTCAAACCGGACGGCTGCCGGAAAGATGGCAATCAATTCATTTAATCTATGAACATTATCAAATAAATGTCGCCTTTTTCCCCGTTTATTCCGGAGGGATTCTTTATCTTCATCATGGTTGTTTGTCCCGGGATAAGGAAAGGCAGCCCACTTTTATATAAAAACAGAGAAAAAGCAGCCCTCGGATAATTATGCAATGGTATTTTATTATAGAGACCATTTAACAAATACAGGATAATAAAATGGTGATTGAATAGAGTTTTATGAGAATGTTAATTAAAATGAATATTCGATAAAATATTCATTTTAACAAACTGTATTTAAATAAAAAATCCCGTAAATTTGATTGTTCGCAATTACACAACTGATAAACTAATGGTTGTACCACAATCTCTTATAGAATTGTCAAACCGGATAAGGGGTGCAAAACTTTATCACAATGCATACATGGGTTACCGTGTATATATCCCTTTTTTGTTGGATCATTCTCCATTCAGAGTAAGAATAAAAGCCTATTTTGAGGTTGTAAACGACAGATTGAGACTCAATGTAGATGTTTCTTCGAATGATTATACCCCTTCCTGGTGCAGACAGGAAGCATCACGGATTAAACGGATACTTGAAGAACAGTTCCACGAAATCATATTTGATTGTGAATTGATATACAGGAGCATCCCTCTGGATACCCGCCTGCAGGATAAACTTATCCCTACGGTAGGAAACGTTATCCCTTATTATGAGAATGCCCTTCGTTTCCTATGCGGCATGAAGGTATCCATTTTACTGTCGGGGAGGTGGCAGGATAAATGGTTCCTGTCTCTATCCCTTGCCTGGATACGCTACCGGAATAGCAGGATCAACAAATTATACTTATTCTTACCGAATGCACAGATTCCTCATTTGAAAAAAGAGATGGAGAGACAGTGGCCGGGAATAAGTCTTCCGGTATCCCTTATCCCGGTCGAAAGTTTGAGCTTTAACATACAGACTTATGAAAAGTTATTAAAATCCGTAGATAGCCGGACTATGCTCGTTATCGACGACTGCCATCTGTTCAAATCCCCTGAGGCCATACGCACCCGGCGCATGATGGATATAGCCGACAAATGCAATTATAAACTGATGATGACCGAATCATTGATTGTGAACAATATTCATGATATTTATATGCAGTACCGGATACTTAATAAAGATATACTCGGATATTACCATTGGGACGATTTTTCCCGGAATCATATTATTTATGGAGGAGTGGATGGAAAGCAGATATTAGGATATAAAAATCTGTCTTATCTGGTTGGATTGACAGAACCTTATACTTACTCAGTCAATGAAATGGAAGTTCCGGAAGTTGAAACGGACGTCAAGACCTACATCTGTGAACTGACCCCTTCCCAAAAAGAATCTTACAGGAGGAAAAAGAATGAACTGTTGCTACTCATTGAAAAATATGAAATACAGATATATGATATTTTCAGGATTATGGGAGAAATGGAAAGGATCGCGTGCGGCTACATTTCTGTAGACCATACAAGGAATTATTATTACAATACCAATAAGTTACTATTGCTGAAAAAACATACATCCAGAGAATGCAGATATGTTGTTTTTTGTAAATATCTCTTTGAAGTGGACCTGCTGACAAGCTACTGGGGGCGTAAATCCTGTGCTGTTTTCAGTGGTAAGAATAAAAGTGACAGAAGAACCGAAAGAATACAATTTATGCGGAATAATAAAAAATACCTTATTTCCACACTAGGTATACAGGAAACATGTCTGGAGGGTGTGGGGACGCAATGCGAAATTATTTTTTTCAGTCTCTCTTTCAGATACAGGAATTACAGAAGGGAACTGGCTTATATCAGGGAAAATAATATGAACCGGAATACGCCGGTAAAACGCTTTATAACAAACAGCGGGATTGATAGGAAGATTATAGAAACCCTGTCCCGCAAAGAAAAACTGGCGAATCAGGTTAACCGGCTATTTACAGACCGGCAGAATCTGAAAAAATTTGTAGAAAGTTTATAAAATACACTATGATGTACATGAATGATGAAATAAGAATAGAAAAGATCTGGGGTACGGACGGTCGTCTGTATGAACTGATAGCTCCTTTTGTGATGAATCCGGAAGTTATCCGCCTGAATGGAGGATACCCTTTCAAAAATACAGAAGATCACCTTTGGTATATTTCCGTAAAAGGTAAGAACCTGGTCACCGGATTCATTTCTATTGTGAACGACCACTTGTGTAATGACTTTACCTGGCAGGATAAGGATTTGTTAAGGATATTGATAGAACGGGCCTTTATGGATATAGAGAAAGGGACAATCGTTACTTTCGTTGCCGACAATTCGGACCGGCCTCTCCTTGAAGAAATGGGTTTCTCTGTACAAAAGGAATGGACGAAGTATTTTAAAATGGCAAAGATCATATGAGCGGCTGTGAAAAGAATGTTTATGAAATCACTCTGGAACGTACCGGATATATATTCTCGGAATTTGAGAATATATACGTTGCTTTCTCGGGAGGCAAAGACAGCGGGGTAATGCTCAATATTGTCCTCGACTATATGCGCCGGCACGGGATAAAGCGTAAAATCGGCGTGCTGTATATGGATGTGGAGGCTTCCTATAAAAGAACCGCCCGTTTTATAGAGCGGATGTACCTCGATAACCTTGACCTTATCGAGCCCTATTGGGTATGCCTTCCGATGACGACTACCAATGCGGTTTCTATGTACGAGCCGTTCTGGATTTTCTGGGATCCGGCTAAAAAAGATAAATGGGTGCGTCCGATGCCGGAATATGACTTCATTATCAACAAGGATAACCATCCCTTTGATTTTTACAGGGAGAATATGACTTTCGAAGAGTTCACTCCCCTGTTCGGCGATTGGTATGCCCGGCGGCACGGGGATAAAAAGACTGCCTGCCTGATCGGTATCCGGGCGGATGAAAGCCTGAACCGTTATCATGCCGTCTCCCGGAAGGATAAGCTTTCCTATAAGGATAAAAGCTACTCCACCCGGATATCGGACAATACCTATAATTTCTATCCCATCTGTGACTGGCGCACGGAGGATATCTGGACATACAACGGCAGGTACCGCAAGCCCTACAATAGTATCTATGACCTGTTTTATCTGGCGGGAGTCCCTTTATCCAGGATGCGGATATGCGAGCCTTACGGGGATGAGCAAAAAGCCGGGCTAAACCTTTTCAAAGTATTGGAGCCCGAAACATGGGTAAGAGTAGTAGACCGTGTCAGCGGAGCCAACTTCGGGAATATCTATTGCGGGACCAAAGCGACGGGAGCCGGGAGGATAAGCCTCCCCGGGGGACACACATGGAAAAGCTACTGTAAGTTCCTGCTGAGAACACTTCCCGGAGAAACCCGCAGGATATATACGGCCAAATTCATCAAGTTTATCCGTTACTGGAACAGGATCGGTTCTCCCGTCAGCGAAGAGGATATCTTCGAACTGGACCCGGATATGATCGTCAATACCCGGCAGTATAGTAAACGGGGTAAGGGTGACAAATATGTCGTGCGTTTCAAAACCATACCGGATGCATTGCCCGGCCTGGATAACAAAACGGATTTCCTCTCGTGGAAACGTATGTGCATGGCTATCCTTAAAAATGATATTACATGCAGGACACTGTCTTTCTCAATGACAAAGAAGCAGATATTAAGGCAACAGGAATTAATCCGGAAATACGAAGAAATGCTATGAAAGAAGAAAAGGACATCATAGAACAGATAACAAGAAATCTGTGTAGTTATATAGAGGGCATTAAAGATACGGAAGAAAAAATAGACACGCTGAATTATGTCCGGTCGATGTTGCATGAGGTGAGCCCGATGAAACACCATCCGGTAGACTTCGTCGCATGGGAAAGATCTGAAAACATAGAAGGCAACGACTATAACCCGAACAGTGTTGCCCCGCCGGAAATGGCCTTGCTGGTTACGTCCATCGAGGAAGATGGCTATACCATGCCTGTAGTCGGCAGTCCGGAAGAGGACATCATCCGGATCGTGGACGGGTTTCACCGCAGGAAGGCTGAGCGCAAGTCCCGGAAGATATCCCAAAGTACACAGGGCAGGCTTCCCGTGACTTATATACGTGAGTCTAAACGGGAATTAAGTGAAAGGATGGCTTCAACCATACGCCATAACCGGGCCAGGGGCACCCATGATATAACCCTGATGTCGGAAATCGTAAGGGAACTGATCTCTATAGGAAAATCCGGCGCATGGATATCGAAACATATAGGGATGGATATGGATGAAATATTGCGCTTAAAACAATTGACCGGTATTGCCGAACTATTCAAAGACCGGGAGTTTTCCGTAAGGATTATAAACGAGAACCCGGATGGAGAATAAATGGCAGTTCAATTTAAATAGATCTTGCCAGCTAGTGCACAAATACACAAGTTCAGATTTATTAGTCCGAATAACTAAAATAAAAAGAGTTCATCAAGAAACTGTTCTTAACCAGAAAATAAAGGTGTAAGTGATTGGGGAATAAGTAGTTTTCAATATCCTCAGATATTCACAAAATAGTCAAAAATTACAAAATGCCAGTAAAAGCCAGTTATTGAGTGAAAAATAAGCGAAGAAAAATTTCAGCTCTGCCTTGTACGCTTTTTAATAGCTTATAAAAATAGAGGCTCAATACAATTCCGTATTGAGCCTCTATCTGATATTTAAAAAGAATTTTATTCGAATACTCTGGTCTGTGAAATAGTTAATGCCCAAGGTGCAACTGTAATCTGTACATTCAGTGATGAAGGCGCTTCGGAGCTGAACGGATTACTTGTTCCTAAGCCTTTTACAACAGTCTTGATGTTATATGTATTGTTTCGCTTTACATATTGGTGACTATCGGAACCACCACCTGATACAGAAGAATTTGTTCCTTCCAGGTTTATAATTACAGGGAAGTATGTGTAGCCGTTAGCGTCGACACGTCCGGGTATATTGTTAATGTATTTATTGCTTTGCTTAACTTTAGTTCTCAATACGATCATTGTAGGATATATCTTGCTATCCACAGGTTGATTTTCGTAAAGATAGAAGTATGTGTTATTATTTGATGCCGTTGAGGTTAAGAAGTTCTCAGTACCGGATAAAATTGTGCTTGTTGAAGGATATAAGTCTCCATTTCCCGAAAATCCCTGATAGTAGTCAGCCGGTAAAGATGAAAGTGAAGGGTTGGTAACATTAGAGTTTCGCACTGCATTCAGGATGAAAGCTGTTGGTTCCTCAAATGTATATTCGGAACTTTGCCATTGCATATCCTCTATTTTCACCCTTGCAGCCAATCTGCTAAGGACGAATGTATGAGGTTCCAGAGAAGTTCCATCGGATGGGCTTGTAGAATAGCCTATGTAATTTTTACCCGGAAGAACGGAGATTTCAATCACATCTGTTGACATTGTCAGTTGGCCGTTTTCTTTCTCATTTTTAAGATCTGATGTTATTCCCTGTAACTCGCCAAGAGTCTTTACTGATGATACATCCCCCGCGTAGTTAGCCAGAACGAATACTTTCTTAGACCCGCTTGTTACAGCGATGTTGTCCAGCTTGGTTATACTGTTACTTTGGCTTGTAAGGCTTTTTATAGCTTCAAGTGTCCCGTCGGCATTAAAGACGAATGCATCTAGTTTGAGTACTTTATCTTCTTGAGTAGGATTGCCTGAGGCTTTAGTTTGTGATGTTCCAGAAATTTGTAAACTTATACTTGCTTTTTGACCTGCTACTACAACAGGTGCATCGCTTTCTTCTATTTTATCGCATGACACAGTGAAAAGTGCAATAATAATTGCAAATAGGAATAGTTTTTTTGAATTCATTTTCAATAGGTTTAATAGATACTTTTTTGATTTTCCTTGTGAGTTTTGAGACAATGACTTTCCTGAGATGAATGGCCGGTTCTTCTCTATTCCTTTTTTTAACGGATTCGGAAAAATATTCTCTTTTATGATTTGTAAAGAGGGTTATAGTTTGTCCGCAAAAATCAATACGCTTACATTTACATTACGGCACAAAAGTAATGCGAATACTTATGCCCCATAATAAGAAAAAGGGACAAAATATCTATTAAAAGGGACAAAGATAAAAACATCTATTTGCTTAGTAATTTAGTCTTTAAGTTATGTTTGTCGCAGAACTGGAGAAGCTCTGCCATATTGGAGAAGTGGAATTCAGAAAGAATCTTGTCTATCGACACGGTTTGATGGACCAGGTAATATTCCAGGCCTTTCACTTTTTGAAGGACAATCCATTTGTGAGGAGTAGTCCCGAATTCTGACTTAAATTTTCTCGTAAATGTTTTGGTAGTCATAAAGCAATTCTTAGCCAGGCTTTTTACCGTGCTGTTATGTGTGTAATTAGTTAGTACACTTATTCTGAAATGATTCTGGCTAAGTAACACCGGAGAGAAGAAAGCAGCAAGGGTCTGTTTGTCATATAATGTACGCATCAGGAAGACAAACTCTTTTTTCTTGATATCATATACATATTTTGAGAATATCTTATTTCGTCTGTAATAGATGATTCCTGACAAAAAATAACGTAAGGTTTTTTTTATGAGTAATTTATTTAACTCTATCGGGTCCGGGGCATATAGTGATACGATCTGATTCAGTAAAACCTGATCGATAAACGGTAGAAGGTTATCGGACTTTAACTCGATATATATGGTACTTTCTTTGGTAATGCTTTTATACGGGCCGAATACTTTGGATATAAAAAACATACTGTTATCATCGAATAGCTTATGTTCGGAAGTGTCTTTTTGAACCAGTATCTTACCTTTCATAACGAAGACGATACTGTTTTCCCCGGGTATGCCTATCGTAAATTCCGTGCCATTATCTATATAATGTACCTTAAATGAATCGTCTTTTTCTAAAGGTAAAATATAGTTTTGCTGAGAATTCTCATATTCGGTCAAGGCTTTTTCAATATTAGGGGTTGGTATGGTCATATATGTAAATTGAACGTATTTATCTCTTTAACAATCAATAAATATGGAATGTTCTGACTGGGGAACGGGTTCACAGATGATTTTTTATCCTATTTGTGATCTGGTTAGTGTGTTATGTGTTGGTTTTCAGTGGTATGTGTGCTTGTAGAGTCTCTTGTTTTGGGCTGTTTGATTTCCATACCCTTAAATTTGATATTGAAACTCTTTTTTTAGTGGTGAGATAGGTGGCGGAATAAACAAAATCATCCGGATTCTTAATTTAAGAATCCGGATGAACATCTGAATCGTATAATTTAATTCTAATTATTATCCGCTTTTTTTATTTCGGAGAAATATTTGATATGCATTCCTCAAGACTCAATAAATTTTGTTCTCCGGTCACCATGTTTTTGAGCGTTATTTTGCCTTCATTCATTTCGTTTTCCCCGATAATGGCTACATAAGGGATTTTATTGGAATCGGCGTACGACATCTGCTTCTTCATCTTGGACTGCTCCGGATAAATTTCGGTAGATATATTTGCCCGACGCATTTTAGAGATAAGAGGTAATATATAAGCTTCTTCTTTTTCCCCGAAGTTAACAAAGAGTACCTGCGTATTCTGGATTGAATCTTTCGGATACAGATCCAGTTGATTTAATACATCGAAGATGCGGTCTGCTCCGAAAGAGAAGCCCACCCCGGATACACCCGGCAATCCGAATATACCGGTCAGGTTATCGTAACGTCCTCCGCCTGTGATGCTTCCTATCTGTACATCCAGAGCCTTTACTTCTATGATCGCACCCGTGTAATAATTTAATCCGCGGGCAAGAGTCAGGTCCAGCTCCAACTGGGAACGGACTCCTACGACCTTTAATTTATCCAGAATAAAACCAAGTTCCTCAACGCCCTTTATTCCTGTATCAGAGTCTTTAAGAACTGTTTTTAGTGTGTCAAGCTTTTCTTCATTACTACCCTGTAGCAAGATAATCGGTTGAAGTTGCTCAATGGCTTTCTGAGGAATGCCTTTCGATGCCAGTTCTTCATTTACCTTTTCCAGACCGATTTTGTCCAGTTTATCTATGGCAACTGTAATATCTGTAATCTTATCCGACTCACCTATAATTTCGGCTATGCCCGACAGTATTTTGCGGTTGTTCAGCTTTATGCATACTCTGATACCAAAGCGGTTGAATACTTCATCTATAATTTGTATCAGTTCCACTTCATTGATAAGCGAATCTGAGCCGATAATGTCGGCGTCGCACTGGAAAAATTCGCGATAGCGTCCTTTTTGCGGCCGGTCGGCGCGCCATACAGGCTGTATCTGATAACGTCTGAAAGGAAAAGTTATCTCATTACGGTGCATAACCACATAGCGGGCAAAGGGAACTGTGAGGTCGTAGCGAAGCCCTTTTTCACTCAGTTTGGTTGCAAGACGGTTTACGTTTCTTTCCGACAGTTCTTCATCAGAAATATCTTTCAGGTAATCGCCGGAGTTCAGTATCTTAAACAAAAGCTTGTCGCCCTCTTCTCCATATTTGCCCAGTAATGTAGACAGGTTCTCCATTGCCGGGGTTTCTATCTGACGAAAGCCATATAGTTTAAATACTTCGCGGATGGTATCGAAGATATAGTTGCGTTTCGCCATTTCTTCCGGCGAAAAATCTCTTGTTCCTTTTGGGATAGAAGGTTGTGACATAGCTTTATTGTTGATATGTATAATTAGGTTGCAAAGATAGGATTTTTTTAGTAATCAGTCATGCATCATGATAAACGGGATTTTGTTTTTTCGAAAGAAGTTTATCTATGTAGTAAGCTGTTAGCCACTAGCTATTAGCTTGGGTTCTTTGAAGTATTGATTGGCCCCTCCAACCTCCCCGAGGGGAGGCTACAGAGAGGGTAAAAAGTAATAGGTAGAAAAAGTGTTACCTTTGTTACTTTTTTAAGAGTTACGAGTTACTGCGCCCTAGGGCAGTTACAAGTTGGCTGGCGCCCTGTTTTGTTTCACGCAGAGACGCAGAGGCGCAAAGTTTTTACATCTTACCAGTTGTTGACTGTCAACTGTAAATAGTGTTACCTTTGTTACCTTTTTTACTATTGAATGTAGATTTAGAATTTTTCTTTGTCAATCGTTGTCCGGTAATATTCTACTTGTTAATCTATGTTTAATTAATGGGGCTAAATCTTTCCATAAAGTATATTCGTTATATTTTTGTATATAGGTTGCGGTTACTTACAAAACACCTTTAGACGAGAAAAAGAATGAAAATCAAATATATAACAGCACTGGCTGTATCATTTACAGTTTTTTGCTCATTCGGACCAGTCACCGAAAATAAAAAAAAGACCCCGACACTATACAAAACAGCCGACTCTGTAAAGATGAACAGATGGGTTGACTCGGTATATAATCAAATGTCGCCGGAAGAACGCATAGGGCAATTGTTTATGCCTGTCGTTGCAGGCGATAATACTGATGCAAACAAAAGAAGGATGCTCTCACTGGTGAACGATCAGCATGTGGGAGGTATTCTCTTTTCGAAAGGTACTCCCGTCAATCAGGCGGAACTGACCAATCAGGCACAAGGTAGCGCGAAAGTCCCTCTTATGATTTCTCTCGACGGAGAATGGGGATTATCCATGCGCTTGTCCAGTACAACCCGTTTCCCCCGGAATATGATGCTGGGCGCAATACAAAACGATTCCCTGCTTTATTATTACGGGTTGGAAGTTGCCCGTCAGTGCAGATTGATGGGTATTCATGTGAATTTTGCTCCGGCTATGGATGTAAACAGTAATCCGGCAAACCCGGTTATAGGCAATCGCTCGTTTGGGGAAGATCCAGCCAATGTATCCAAACTTGGAGTGATGTATGCTAAAGGATTGGAGGCCGGAGGAGTAATGGCGGTAGCGAAACACTTTCCGGGGCATGGTGATACCTCCACCGATTCTCATAAAGTGCTGCCTTTGATAACACATGACAAGGATCGATTGGAAGATGTAGAATTTAAACCGTTCAGGGAGTATATACAAAACGGCCTTTCGGGAATGATGATTGCCCACCTGAATATTCCGGCTCTGGATGACAGGAAGCAGCCGAGTTCTTTGTCGGAATCGATAGTTACCGGTTTGCTTCAGGATGAACTCGGTTTCTCCGGACTTATATTTACCGACGGGTTGCAGATGAAAGGGGTTTCCGGCGAAGAAAATTACTGTGTAAGGGCATTGCAGGCAGGAAATGATATATTAGTAGGGCCGCTGAACCCGGTAAAGGATTATGAATCCGTAAAAAAAGCCGTGGAAGATAAAGTTCTCAGTGAGGATCTAATAGCAGCCAGGTGTAAAAAGGTTCTGGCCTATAAATATATTTTAGGTGTGAAAGATACCAGACCTATAGATACAAACGGACTGGTACAACATTTGAATACATCTCATGGCGAATGGATCAACCGGGAGTTGCACAAGGGTGCTGTAACATTATTGAAAGATGATCAGAAGATCATCCCCCTGAAAGAACTGGATAAGCGAAAGATTGCGGCTGTTTCGATTGGGGAACGGGCGGATAATACCTTTCACAATACATTGAAGCTATACGCGGATGTAACTTGTTTTAGTGTAGCCAATGGTGACGAGCTATTAAAGCTGAAAGATAAATTAGCATCATTCACTACGCTTATCGTGTCTGTTTATAATAACAGGGGGAACGCGAATGCTGCGATTCAGTCTGTTGGTCAGGGAAAAGAAATAATTATGACTTTCTTTATCGTACCTTACCGTATGTCTTCTTATACTGCGTCTGTTAAAGCCGCCGATGGAGTTATTCTTGCCTATGAAAACTCTGATCTGGCACAGGATTATGCTGCTCAGGCGATATTTGGAGGAAATAGGGTAAATGGTAAAATACCCGTAACGGTAAAAGGCCTGTTTAAAGAAGGTAAGGGTATCGATATAAAAAAGACCAGGCTTAGTTATGACATGCCTGAAGCTGCCGGAATCCCTTCCGGGCGGTTTAACAAAATAGATACGATAGTACAGGAAGGGATAACAGCCCGGGCCTATCCGGGCTGCCAGATACTGATTGCCAAAGATGGTATCGTGATATATAACCGTTCGTTCGGTTCGTTTGAATATAACGGTAACCGGAAGGTAACAAATGATGATATTTACGATCTGGCATCTATGACCAAGGCGACAGCTACGGTTCCGGCTATTATGAAACTATATGACGAATCGAAAATAAAACTGAGTACGCCAATCAGCACCTATGTGCCTGTGCTGAAAGGGACGGATAAGTCACAGATAACCATTCGTCAGGCTTTGCTGCACGAGACCGGTCTTACATCTTTTATTCCGTACTATATGGATGCCATCGACCAATCGAGTTACGACGGTAAGTTGTTTAACAGGAGTAAGACGGGGCTTTATTCCGCGTTGTTCGATACCAATACATGGGCGCGTACAGATTATAAATATAAACCTGATCTGGTATCCACAACCGAAAAAGCAGGCTTTGTCCCTCTGGCAGACGGATTATTTATAAATAAGGCTTATAACGATACGATCATAGCCGCTATAGCCGCCTCTAAATTAAGGCCGAGAAAAACCTATTTGTATAGCTGCCTCAATTTTATGTTATTGAGAGAAGTGGTGGAAAAAGTGTCGAAGGAAGATTTGAATTCTTTTGTGCAGGATAATTTCTTTAGCAAACTGGGATCTGTTACATCGACTTATACCCCTCTCAAGAAATTTGAGAAGAGCCGTATTGTACCTACCGAACAAGATGATTTTCTTCGTAAGCAGTTAATTCAGGGATATGTGCATGACGAAGGAGCTGCTTTTATGGGGGGTATTTCGGGAAATGCAGGACTGTTTTCCAATGCGAATGATCTGGCTAAGTTATATCAGATGTGGCTCAATAAAGGAGAATATGGCGGAGAAGAATATTTGTCGGAAAAAACCTGGCAGCTATTCACCAAGACCAAAAGCGCGACCTCGCGCCGGGGATTAGGCTTTGATAAGCCGGAAATGCGGACAAACAAATCGAGCCCTACATCGGCAAGTGCGCCGGCAAGTGTATATGGACATACGGGATTCACGGGAACTTGTTTCTGGATAGACCCCGATAATGATTTAATTTTCATATTTTTGTCTAACAGAATAAATGACAAGCGTACACATAAACAGCTTATGAGCATGAATATCCGCCAACGCATACAGGAGGAGATGTACAGGGCAATGAGAAAAGGCGGCAGCTTGTCTGAACTGACGGAATCAACTAACATAAATACTAATACTAATATTGACACTGATGACGATGACCAGACTGACGCTGAATGATGAGGTAAAACCTTTTTTCGAAACGGATGATAAAGAAATATGGGACTTAATCATTGAAAATAGAATTGATGATTTATTAGCCGCCTTACCCCGTGAAGAGGATAATGCATTGGACACGATAATAAAAGAACTATTATCGACAGGCAAAAGTGAAACATTCGAAACATATGACTTTATAAAAATAGAGGAAGGTAAGAACGCTCTTTTCAGGGATTTGGTGCGTTTGGCCTTCGCTTTGGATATAAACGGGAACTTCGAAGAAGCCCGTCTTGGACTGGTTGACAGGATGTTTGATATTATACCCGCTATGGTTGAGCAGATTCAGAAGGAATCGGCCGGATACCCAATGAGAAGGGTAGATGAAACTATTCTGGTGGAAGGGTCTACGTTGCGGGCAGCATTAATGAGTTTTGTTTACTATTATCGCCGGAAAGATGATACGGATGCCTTACATTTTGTAATCGTAATGCGTTCCAAAATCACGCTGGCCATTATGAGCAACTACAAAAATGTGCTGGGGCATGACATGATTGAATCGGCGCAAATAAAGGAGAAAGTAGGCGAGCGGGACGCAGCGCTGAGTTTTTATAATCTGGTGAAGGAGAATCTTAAAGGAGAATTGCACTGGTTTGTAGAAAGTCCCGAAATGGGTGCAAATGAAGACGACGCCGTCATGTTGCGCGCTCTGCGCGAGGCGTATGCCTCTATCGACAGATTGAAGAGTACATCTGAATTTGAAAAGGTATGTGCTGTGATAGATGAAGTATTGAGCAGGGAATACGAGGAATTCGATTTTGACGATGAAGAAGAGGAGGATGACGAATAGGATAATATATCTCCTTTTATTCCTTTGCCCGCTATGGCTCTATGCACAAGGGCAAAGGGGTGTTTCCGTACTCGAAAAATATTTACAGACAAAAGAACTTGTAAATATTCATACGTTGGATACTTCAATCCGTGCGGATCTAAAGTATGCGACAACAGATAACTTTACAAAAACAATTCTCTACGATACCTTGTTTAATGTGTATGTGCATCCCGTTGCGGCAGCCAAATTAATTAAAGCGCAGAAGTACCTGAAGGCGCTTCGTCCCGGTTTAAGTTTATTGGTTTATGATGCCGTCCGCCCATTAAGTGTACAGAAGAAAATGTACAAAGTTGTACAAGGTACGAAGTATGCTGCTTATGTGGCGAATCCGACACGCACAGGATTACATAACTACGGAATGGCTGTAGACCTGACTATCTGTGACAAAAACGGTAAACCTCTCGATATGGGAACTCCTTTCGATTTTTTCGGGCGTGCTGCCGGAATAAATAAGGAAACAGAACTGGTAGAACAGGGTGTATTGACCGGGCAGCAGGTAGAAAACAGAAAGTTGCTGCGCAAGGTAATGACACAAGCGGGTTTTCTGACTATAAGGGGCGAGTGGTGGCATTTCAATGCCGTATCGCTTGCCGAAGCCAAGCAATTGTACAACATAATAGAATAGCGGATATGAAAAAAACTTACACAATTTTACTCATGTTATTTTTCCTGAGTGCTTTTACATACGATGCATCCGCACAGTTTGTGGTGGCTCAGGATACGATCAGGGGGAGGATCGATTTCAGTCCTCGTTTGGGAGACCTGAATAATACGACAATCGTACCTAACGATTCCGTGTTCTACATGTTTCCTCCTGTTCCGGAGGCGGACCCATGGCGTTATGTAGATTATTACCTGCCATCGAGAGAGACTAAAAGGGGGTATATACAGGGTACTAAACTGATGCGTGTAGATGATTATGATATCGTAGAAGTAGAAAGGCTTTCTTCTCATGGGACAATCTCTTTTAAGAATGATAAAGTACGGGTTCATATTGCTGTAGCAAATGTAACGTCAAAAGACACTTTTATAAAGCTTGGCAGCAATGGAGGTTATACCGTAAACGGCAAACCGGCAGAAGGGACTTCAAGATGGGCTGCACCAAAATTGCGTTACCAGTCAATATCGGTAACAATAAAAGGAAAGAATATCGTCTTTCCTAAAAAAGTGTACGGGCATCTGTTCGAACCCGAAATTGATAATATGGTGGTATATTACAATGAGCAGAAAGATATTGTATATATCGTTGCGAATAACGGAGGAGGAAGTAATTACTATCAGGCTATGTGGCAGGTATCACCGAAAGGTGTTGCTGATGTGTATATATATGATCCCTCTGCCAAATAAAGAAAATCGGAAATCTTTTGGCCTATGTAAACTATATAAAATAAAACGGATATTTTTTCGTTCTCTGATTATTATTTAATCTATTACTAAACTTTAAAACAAACTTACATTTTTGGGAAGATGAAGGTCATTATCGTTATTTTACTTATGCTGGGAGGTATTATATCTTTGTACGCGCAGGAAAAGCCATTAAATATACCTAAAATCAAACCTTTGCGGGATGGCGTTTTGTCAGACAGTACATTAGTTTCCAAATCTGATTTTTTGCGATCTTATGGCGGAACGCTAAATCCGGAACCGGAGAGACCAAGCAGAATCAGTGTCGATTTCGGAATCGGGGAAAATTCATTTAAATCGACATATCCCAGATTAATTATACCGGTTGCATTTATCACCTACGGTATAATGGCTCAGGAGAGCCACGCAATGAAAAATCTGGATAAAAGTACGAGTCATGAAGTTGGGGAACATTTCACACATTCGATAACATATGACAATTATCTCCAGTTCGTACCTGCTCTTTCTGTTTACGGGCTAAATATTGCGGGAATAAGAGGGCGGCACAGACTAGAGGATGTGACCGTCGTTATGGTTGCGTCACATATACTAATGGCCGGAACTGTAAACGTATTGAAAAATACGACCAATGTACTGCGGCCCGATGATTCATCCTGGAATTCTTTTCCCTCTGGTCATACCGCTACCAGTTTTGTAGGAGCGCATATGTTATTCAGGGAATATATTGGTATATCTCCATATATGGCTTTTGGCGGATATTTGGTGTCTTCCGCTACGGGGGTGCTGCGTGTGACAAACAAAAGACATTGGGTCAGCGACGTAGTTATGGGAGCCGGAATAGGTATGCTCAGCGTTGAAGCGGCTTATTTTTTGTTACCGGTCATAAACTCGGTACTATATCCGAATGCAAGCAAGGGGCGAAACAGGTTAGCTGTCGCTCCGTCTATAGGCGAAGGAGAGTATGGTCTGGGAATGGCATATGTATTTTAGAAAAGCGATCAAAGTTTGTAAAATAGGGATGTTAGACACTTGTATTTTAGGAAAATATATTTATCTTTGCATCCGCTTTGCGTAATCTCTGACGGGAGAGACTCGTGTATATTGCGTATATTAACAAGAAAACCATCATATAATCATGGATTTAATTAAAGTTGCTGAAGAAGCATTTGCTACAGGAAAAGAGCATCCTAAATTCAAAAGCGGGGATACAGTAACCGTTGCTTACCGTATTAAAGAAGGTAATAAAGAACGTGTTCAGCAGTATCGCGGTGTAGTTATCAAAATCTCGGGACACGGTGAGAAAAAACGTTTCACTGTTCGCAAGATGTCTGATAACGTTGGTGTAGAAAGAATTTTCCCTATCGAATCTCCATTTATTGACAGCATCACTGTAAATAAAATTGGTAAAGTTCGTCGTGCTAAATTGTATTACCTACGTGGTCTTACAGGTAAAAAAGCCAGAATCAAAGAAAAAAGAGTTGCAAAGCAAGCTTAATTTCTTATTCTGCCGGTTGCACGGAAAAAGATATAGGAGAGTCTGTCTACAAACAGGCTCTTTTTTTGTATAGGAATATCCTGATTGTATAAAAAGTAAACCAATGAAAATATTTAATTATTTCCCTTAATCCAGCCACCAAAGGATAGTTTTCAAATTATTATTCTTTATAGAAGTAATATCTGCTCCTTATCCCAAATTATTTTTATCTTTAATTTTTGTATTGAGTTTTATCAGCTCATTGCAAATATCATTTTCTAAACAGACTATATGAGAGATTTTATCATATCGGAATCAAAAAATAAAGAGGCCGTACTTGTAGGCCTTATTACACAATACCAGACCGAAGAACAGGTAAACGAATACCTTGACGAGCTTGCATTTCTGGCTGAAACAGCAGGTATTATTCCTGTAAAAAACTTTACCCAGAAACTGGAACATTCCAATCCTGTAACGTTTGTGGGAACCGGAAAGCTACAGGAGATAAAGCAGTATATGGAAGATAACGAAATAGACCTTGTTATCTTCGACGACGAACTGTCTCCGAAGCAGATTCGCAATATAGAAAAGGAATTGCAGGTGAAGATACTGGACCGTACCAGCCTTATTCTGGATATTTTTGCGATGCGTGCGCAGACCGCCTATGCAAAGACTCAGGTAGAATTGGCGCAGTATCAATACCTGTTGCCCCGGCTTACCCGTATGTGGACTCACCTCGACCGTCAGCGAGGTGGAGGTGTGATGATGCGTGGTGTGGGTGAAACCCAGCTGGAAACCGACCGTCGTATCATTCTCAACAAGATCGCTTTACTGAAAGAAGAGCTGAAAAATATCGACAAACAGATGGCATCACAGCGCAAGAACAGAGGTAAAATGGTTCGCGTTGCCCTTGTGGGATATACTAACGTGGGTAAATCTACCTTAATGAACCTGTTGAGTAAGTCTGAAGTTTTTGCAGAGAATAAACTGTTCGCCACATTGGATACAACTGTGCGCAAAGTGATTATCGACAATCTTCCGTTTCTGTTATCAGATACCGTAGGATTTATCCGTAAATTGCCGACTCACTTGGTAGAATCTTTCAAATCGACACTGGATGAAGTCCGTGAAGCAGACCTGCTGGTTCATGTAGTGGATATTTCCCATCCTAATTTTGAAGAACAGATTGAAGTGGTGAATAAAACTCTTTTGGAGATAGATAAGGAAGAAAAACCTACTATTCTGGTATTTAACAAGGTGGATGCTTTTACCTACACGCCGAAAGATGAGGATGATCTGACGCCTGCCACAAAAGAGAATATATCACTGGAAGAACTGGAGAAATCGTGGATGCACAAGTTGCACGATGATTGCATCTTTATCTCGGCAAAACAAAAGATCAATATTGATGAATTGAAAAAGAAAGTTTACGAACGGGTAAAAGCTATTCATATAGAACGTTATCCGTATAATGATTTCCTTTTTCAGAAATATGACGATGAAGCTAACGATGCGTAAGGTAGTTTCGCACATAAAAGAATCATTGGAAGCGTATTATCCCGAAAGTGAAATTTCGGGATTTACACGTGTTATAATAGAGCATATTACAAAGAAGCCTTATCCGCAGGTATGTGTAGATCCGCCTGTTTTTACACCCGAATTACACGCCCGGATAGATATTATCCTGAACCGGCTGAAGAAATATGAACCGGTACAATATATCATAGAAGAAACGGAATTTTTCGGATTACTGTTTTTTGTTAATCAAAGTGTACTTATTCCCCGTCCTGAAACAGAGGAGCTTGTAGAGCTTATTCTCAAAGAAAATAAAAAATCAGGATTGAGCTTATTGGATATCGGAACAGGCAGTGGGGCTATTGCGGTTGCTTTAGCGAAAAATATGGCTGGAGCTTCGGTTTCGGCATGGGACATTTCGTCTAAAGCATTGGATATGGCCGTACTTAATTCTAAAGCAAACTCAACAGATATTTCGTTCAGCGGGGTAGATGTACTGGGAGATTATCCCACAGATAAGAAATATGATATTATTGTCAGCAATCCGCCATATGTGTTGGAAAGTGAAAAGGAGCAAATGGAACTGAATGTGCTGGAATATGAACCTCATACAGCTCTCTTTGTACCCGACAATAATGGGCTCTTGTTCTATGAGCGGATAGCAGATATAGCGTTGAATTTATTAATTCCGACCGGAAGGCTTTATTTTGAGATTAATCAGGCAAAAGGGGCAGAGACTGTAAAAATGCTTGAAAAAAAGGGTTTTGCGGAAGTCACCTTGTTTCAGGATTTAAGTAAGAAAGACCGGATGATAAAGGCTGAACTAAAGCAATAAACTGAATGAAACTTTCCGAGCCTCAAGCCCTCAATCGTGTAGCAGCTTATTGTTCCAAAGCGGAACGATGCGAGTTCGATGTACGTAAGAAGCTTGCGGAATGGGAATTACCGGACGAAGCCGTTAAACGGATACTTGACCGCCTGAAGAAGGAACGCTATCTCGATGATACCCGTTTTGCAGGGAGTTTTATTAATGATAAGTTGAAATTCAATAAATGGGGAAAGACGAAGATCATTTATGAATTAAGAAAAAGGAATATTCCCGAATCGGTTTACAATCCGATACTGGAAGACCTGTCCGGCGATGAATTCGAGAAACAGCTGATGCATATCCTGACTATAAAAGCTAAATCGGTAAAAGCGAAGACAGAATATGAACGAAAGACAAAACTAATCCGTTTTGCTCTTGGCCGCGGGTTCTCTATGGATTTGGCAATCAGATGTGTGAATAAATTGCTCGGAGGTGATTATGAGGAATTTATTTCGTGATTTTCTTAATCTCTTTTTCCCGGATCTTTGTGTAGTCTGTAATCAAAGATTAAGCGAAGGTGAAGAGCATATCTGTACCGATTGTTTACTATTACTGCCCAAAACGAATTTTCATTTGCAGTCCGGTAACCGTCTTGAACAGTTCTTTGCCGGACGGATACCATTCCAACAAATAGCGGCATTCGCTTACTTCGTCAAAGGAGGAAGTATTCAAAGTATAATTCACGAACTAAAATATAAGCGTAATCCGGAAATAGGGCATTTTATAGGAATGCTGTGCGGTGAAAATATAAAAGACAGTGCTTTTATAGCAGATATAGACTATCTGGTTCCCGTTCCCCTGCATCCTAAACGTCAGAAAGAAAGAGGGTACAATCAGTCTCTGGAAATTTGTAAGGGCATATCGGGTATAACAGGCATTCCGATAGATGATAAAACACTTATCCGGAAAGTGAATAATAAGTCTCAGACAAAGAATGCCCGCTTCGACAGATGGAAAAATGTAGAAGATATTTTCAGCCTGTCTGATACTGAAAATTTTGAGGGAAAACATATTTTGCTGGTCGATGATGTAATTACCACAGGTTCTACCCTCGAGTCGTGTGCGAAAGAAATACTGAAATGCAAAGATTGCAGGATTAGTATTTATGCTGTGGGAACAGCAGGCTGATCGTTTCTTTCTAATCCATTTCTAATGTACTTGTAACCTATATCTAATATATCTCAAAGATGCGTCTAATCTTTGAGGTATATCTTTGCAGCAAAGAATATCAGTTTCACCTAATGAAAAAATATTTATATCTATTGCTGCTTATTTTCAGTGAATTAAGTCTTTTTGCCCAAGAGGATAAATCAATAAAATTGACTACCGGGGAGGTTGAGTCATTGTTTCTGTCCAACAATCTTCAACTGGTCGCAACCCGTTTCGATGTCGATATTGCAGATGCTGCTATAGCACAGGCAAAATTGTGGGACAATCCCAATTTATCTATCAGTGACGTAAACTTATGGTCTACCGGATCTCAGCGGGATGGAGAAAGCGAAGTTATACCTCCGTTGTTCGGTTCGTTTGCAAAAAATACGGAATTCAGCATCGAACTCAGCCAATTGATTCAGACGGCAAATAAAAGAGGAAAACTTGTAAATAGAGAAAAGGTTTCGAAGGAGATAGCATTGCAGGAATTTGAAGAGGTATTGCGTGGACTTAAAGTCGAACTGCGCAAGTCTGTTTACGAAATACAATATTCGCAAGCGTACCTGGCTATATTGACAAATCAGCGGGAATCATTATCCCGGCTTATCGAATCGCATAAGAAGCAGGTGTCCCAAGGAAATATTGCCAAAAACGAATTACTCCGGCTACAGTCTTCCTTCCTTGAACTGGAGAATGAAATAAACGAAGTACGGTCTGATCTGAACGAACAGCAAAAAACGCTTAAAGTATTATTGAATGTAGATCCGTTTACAAATCTTGAGGTGGAGGAGAACTCTAATCCTCAAAAAAGTCCCGATTCTATTTTATTAGCCCGCTTAATGGAATTGGCCGAAGAATCGCGCCCCGACATGAAATTACATAATCTGCAAACACAATACCACGAAAAATCACTTGCCTACGAAAAATCATTAAGAGTACCCGATTTGACAATCAGTGCGAACTATGACCGGTATGGCGGAGTGTGGAAAGATTTTATCGGTTTTGGCGTTAGTATAGATCTGCCTTTTTTCAACCGTAATCAGGGGAATATCAGGGCTGCGCGGATAAGCAGGGATCAAAGCCTGTATCTGGCCCGGCAACAACAGAATATTATACAGCACGAAGTCGCTGCATCCTACAACAACTATGTTTATACTTATGCCTTCTATAAAAAGATAAACGATGACAGTCTGCTCCCTGAACTGGACAATATGCTCGATACATACACAAAGAACTTACAGAACAGAAATATTAGTATGCTCGAATATATAGACTTTATGGATGCATACAGAGCAAATAAGCAAACTGTACTTACTGCTAAGAAAAAAGTAAGTATGCAGTTTGAAGAACTACAATATACCGTTGGTACAGAAATAAGATAAAACTATGATAAAGAAGCAAATAAATAAAGGACTGGGAATATTTTGTATCGTCTTACTATTCTCTTGTTCAGGGAAGACCGAAAGCGGGACAACCCCGGACAAGATAGATAAAGCCTTTTTGCAGAAGGTAAAAACAATAAAGGCCGGATTGAGTAACCGGAATGAAGAGCTGGTGTTAACCGGAAAGGTAGAATATGATCCTGACAAAGTGATTAACTATGTGTCGCTTGTCAATGGAATCGCAGACCGCACCTATTTTTCACTGGGTGATAAAGTACAGAAGGGACAGACACTGTTAGATATAAGAAGTTCCGATCTCAGTTCATTACAGTCAGAATCCATTGTTTCGGAATCGGATGTGAAAATAGCCCGACGGGAACTCCAGACAGCTCAGTCGCTGTATGAAGACAATATGCTGTCGGAAAAAGAATTACTGGAAGCGCAGGCGCGGCTGAAACAGGCGCAGGCAGCGTACAACAAAAGCCAGAGTGATATTGCCGTACATGGCATAAATAAAGGAAATGGTACTTTTTCTATTAAGGCGCCGATGACCGGCTATATAGTAAATAAGAATGTATCGTCGGGCAGTACGGTGTCGACCGACAGCGAGCCTCTGTTTACGGTAGCCGATCTCGGCACGGTATGGATAACGGCCAATGTATATGCGAGTAATCTTCTTTTTGTGAAAGAAGGGATGGATGTAGCTATAACTACTCTTTCTTATCCGGGAGAGGTATTCTCCGGAAAGATAAATCAATTGTCGCAGGTTTTTGATCCGGAAGAGAAAGTTCTGAAGGCAAGGATTATTATGCCTAATAAAGACATGAAGTTCAAACCTGAGATGTCGGTTGTAATTAAATTGAAAAATGAGGCGCATGAACAGTTTGTGTCTGTACCCTCCGATGCTCTGGTTTTTGATAACGACCGCTACTTCGTGGTAGTGGAAGAATCTCCGGATAGCTTTAAGATAAGAGAAGTAAGCCTCCGTGGGCACAATAACAAGACGACATACATTGCATCCGGATTATCGGAAGGCGAGAATATTGTCGTGAAAAATCAACTGCTGATATATTCAGGCCTTAAAGAGAATTAAATCATGCATAAATTTGTAGAAAATATCATCGCATTTGCGCTTCGCAATCATATACTCATACTTTTCTTAACTACACTTTTATTTGTCGCGGGCATCGTTTGTTATATACATACCCCTATAGAAGCGTACCCAGATGTAACAAACACCCGCGTACGGATAATTACGCAATGGCCGGGAAGAAGCGCCGAAGAAGTGGAGAAGTTTGTAACCCTTCCTATTATGAAGGAAATGAACACGATTCCCCGCAAAACGGATGTACGTTCCACATCTTTATTCGGGCTGTCGGTAGTCACTGTTATTTTCGAAGACGGGGTGGATGATTTTTTTGCCCAGCAGTATTCATCTAACAGGATGCAGGATCTGGATCTGCCGGAGGGGACAGACCCTTCGATAGAGCCGCCGTCCGGTGCCACGGGTGAAATATACAGGTATGTGCTAAAGAGTGATCTGCCTATCCGCGAAGTGGCCGCCATAAACGAGTGGGTAGTAGAGCGGGAGCTGCTTTCGGTACCCGGAGTAGCCAGTATCGCCAGTTTTGGCGGAGAGGAAAAAATGTTTGAGATAAAGGTAAATCCGGCAGAGCTGAATAATTATAATTTATCTCCCCTTGAGGTTTACGAAGCCGTGTCGAAGAGTAATATCAATGTCGGCGGAGATATTATTCAAAAAGGGAGTCAGGCTTATGTAGTCAGGGGAATAGGTTTGCTGGAGAGTTTGGAAGATATTGAAAATATACTGATTGAAGTAAAGGGCGGGACTCCTATCCGGGTGAAGCAGGTGGCAACAGTAGATGTTTCCTCCAAACCCAGACTCGGGCAGGTAGGTCTGGACGACGAAGATGATGTGGTGCAGGGTATTGTAATTATGCTCAGGGGGCAAAATCCAAGTGAAGTGATCGGGCATCTGAAAGAGAAGATAACCGAGTTGAATGACCGCATATTACCTGAGAATGTGAAAATAGAGCCTTTCCTCGACCGTACTACTTTAGTGGATTCTACAGTGCATACAGTTATGAGAAATTTGCTGGAAGGAATTATCTTAGTTTCCATAGTTGTATTTGTATTTCTTTTCAACTGGCGTACAACTGTAATTGTAGCCACTGTGATTCCGCTATCGTTTTTGTTTGCTATCATTATGTTGCGGATACAGGGGTTACCTGCTAACCTGATTTCGATGGGAGCGCTCGATTTTGGTTTATTGCTGGAGGGAACGCTCGTCATCGTAGAAATCATATTTGTAGCGATGGAGAAACGGTCGAAAGAGCTTGGGCAGCGTTTCACTAAAATATCGAAAAGCGGACTCATAAAGAAAAGCGCAGGAAGCGTGGCGTCCCACATCTTTTTTGCACAGGTTATCCTTGTGGTAGCATTATTCCCTATATTTTCGTTTCAGAAAGTAGAAGGTAAGATGTTCTCTCCATTGGCTTTCACGCTCGGATATGCTCTATTGGGCTCTCTGATTCTTTCGCTTACTTATGTGCCGGTCATGTGTAAGATATTGTTGAATAAACCGGTTGAGGAGAAAACGAATTTTATCAGCAGGTTTTTCACATCTGCCTTACATAAAGTGTATTTGTTCAGCTCCCGGTACCGCAAAGGCGCAATTATAACTTTCTGTCTGCTGTTAACTGTTTGTGTCGTTCGCATGTGTTTTTGGGGGACTGAGTTTATACCTAGTATGAACGAAGGAGCAATCTACATCCGTGCAACATTGCCAAATAGTGTAAATCTTGATGAATCGGTGCGGACAACCAAAGAAATGAAGCAAAAACTCCGCCGGTTTGATGAAATAGAATTTATCTTGTCGCAGACCGGCCGGCCTAACGACGGAACAGATGCCACAGGTTTTTTTAATATAGAATTCCATGCGCAACTTAAACCTGAAAAAGAATGGAAGAGAAAAATCAAAAAGGATGAGTTGTTAGCCGAGATCAAGGATTCACTCGATATATATCCGGGTATTATACTCGCATTCAGTCAGCCTATTCAGGACAATGTAGAAGAATATGTGGCCGGAGTGAAAAGCTCTCTGGTGATTAAAATATTCGGTTCCGACCTTTCCCAGATGGAAGGTCTGGCCGACCAGACTGCCGCTGCTATAAAGAATGTGAGGGGTGTAGAGGATGTAAATGTTTTCAGGAGTGTAGGATTACCCGAGTTACAGATAAAGCTGGAAGAATCGCGAATGGCCCGTTATGCGGTATCTATGGCCGATGCGCAGGCCGTAGTGGAAATGGCTATCGGGGGGAAAGCCGCTACAACGTTTTATGAGGGCGAACGCACATTTGATGTCCAGATACGTTTTCAGAAAGAGTACAGGGACAATGAAGATAAAATAGGGAATATTCTTATTCCGACAATGGATGGTAAGTATGTTCCGTTAAAAGAGATAGCCGATATCCGGTTTATTACAGGCCCGACGTTTATCTACCGCGAAGGCAGCAGCCGGTATGTGGGTATCGGGTTCAGTATCCGTGATCGTGATTTAGGGTCTACCATTGCCGAAGCTCAGAAAAAAGTGAGTGAGAGTGTAACGCTTAAGACTGAAAACAAAATGGTTTGGGCCGGAGAATTTGAAAGCCAGCAACGGGCTACGGCAAGGTTGGCGGTTATCATTCCTGCCGTGTTGCTTCTTATTCTTTTCTTACTCTACCTTAACTTTGGGACGGTCAAGGATACGCTTATCGCAGCAAGCGCCATACCTTATGCCTTTATCGGAGGATTTATTTCTTTGTGGGTCACAGGCACGGTATTCGGTATATCGGCAGGGATAGGATTTATCATTCTGTTTGGTATTACGGCTATAGACAGTATATTATTGATTACCCTGATGAAAACCCGTATGCAGCGTACCCGGAACCTGCGGTTGGCAATCGACGATGCTGTGAAAAGCCGTATCAGGCCTGTACTGATGATTGCGCTGATGGGCTCGATGGGGTTATTCCCTGCCGCGCTATCTCAGGGTATGGGCTCCGAGATTCAAAGACCGCTGGCAATAATGATAGTAGGAGGGATTCTTATTTGTATGATTTTATCCTTTACAGTCCTGCCACAAGTGTTCTATTTCGCATACAGGAGAGATAAACGGCTAAAAGATAAATAAGGAGTGTGAATAATGTCCGGAATCTTTATCTATATATAAAGTTCTTTGAAAATATAGTGTGTTAAGTTTTTTGGTGTTTTAACAAGGTTTGAGACGAAAAAGGTAACAACAAAAAGGTGACATAATGTGTTACCTTTGTTACCTTTTCAAAGCAGTAAGTCTTGAGTAATAAGTTGAAAGTTATATGAGATACGAGTAGACAAGACACGAGATACAAGTTGTTAACTGATAACTGTTGACTGTTCACTGAGAATGCTGTTACCTTTGTCACTTTTTTACCACAGAGAACCAACGGTCGGCAGAGCCAAAAAAGAGTAACACAGAGTTTTTAATAAATGGGATGCTTCGCTCTGCTCAGCATGATAAGGCACAGCACTGTTAACTGATGACTGATAACTGTTTACTGTTTACTGAAAAAAGTGTTACCTTTGTTACTTTTTTAAGAGTTCCCTCGCTGGCGCGGACTTCCAGCCCGCGTCTTGTTGACAGGGTAAAAATGTTTGCTACGCAACACACAGACGGGACGTCTGCGCGAGCGGGTGCAAAGGTTCTACATCTTACGAGTCGTTGACTGTTGACTGCTAACTATTGACTGTTTACTACTTACCGGTCCGGATACAATAAGTAAGATATATCCGGCATTTTGCAGATTTTGACTATCTTTGCATATCAAAAACAGAATATAAACACATATGGAAACAGTTTTAAGCGGTATCCGCTCTACAGGGAATCTGCATCTTGGAAATTATTTCGGTGCACTGAGGAATTTTACAAGAATGCAGCATGAAAACAAATGCTTCTTTTTCATAGCAGATTATCATTCACTGACCACACATCCCGATCCTAAGATATTGCACGGCAATGTAAAGGGTGTATTGACAGAATATCTTGCAGCAGGTATAGACCCCGAAATATCGACTATATATATACAAAGTGATGTAACCGAAGTCTGTGAATTGTACTTGCTTTTAAATATGCACGCGTATCTGGGCGAATTATCCAAAACCGTTTCATTCAAGGAAAAGGCAAGAAAACATCAGGATAATGTAAATGCAGGGCTATTGACTTATCCTACTCTTATGGCTGCCGATATATTACTGCATAATGCTGATAAAGTACCTGTTGGTAAGGATCAGGAACAGCATCTGGAGATGACCCGTAAGTTTGCCCGCCGTTTCAATAACCTTTACGGTGTGGAATACTTCAAAGAGCCTGTAGCTTATAACTTCGGACAGGAATTGATAAAAATACCGGGGCTGGATGGAAGTGGCAAGATGGGGAAATCGGAAGGCAACTGTATCTATCTGGACGAGGACCCGAAAAGTATAGAGAAAAAAGTAAAGCGTGCCCTAACTGATGAAGGCCCTAAGGGGCCGAACTCCGAAAAGCCGGAATATATAGAAAATCTGTTTACAATATTGAAAGTAGTTTCTACAGCAGATGTTGTTCAGCATTTCGAAGACAAGTGGAATACTTGCGAGATACGATACGGAGATTTGAAAAAACAGTTGGCCGAAGACATTATAAAGGTTACGACTCCTATACGCGAACGTATCATTGATATTAAGAACGATGACGCGTACTTGCATAAAGTTGCCACCGAAGGAGCTGAAAAAGCACGGGAGAGCGCGCGGAAAACAATAAACGAAGTAAGGGAAATAATGGGAATTCATAAGTTCTGATTATCCGAACTTCTCTCCAATATACTCTATGCCTCTGTGCATACGAAAATCGGTATATATTTAAGATTTCCTAATTATAATATACCGATTTTTTTCATTACGTTTGTAGATATAAAAATGCTAAGTGAATTATAAACAAATCTTTATAAACACATCTATCAGACTCATATATGGATAACAACGAGAAATATGAATTGCTGGCTGAAGGCGAAACAGGACTTGCTTCAGGAATGGGTATCTATCCCCGTAGCAAAAGCTTTAAGTTCGATGCAGCGCAGATAGAAAAATCACTTTCTTCTCGAAAAGATTTCAAACTTATCTCTTTTAATAAAGCAGAAGTTGATATAGAGTTTTCTATTATGAGCTTTGCAGCAGAGATTGAATATCAGGAAACTGTATTCAATGTGGATCTGTATGTTTGTGAAGCCAAAAATATAAACCTGAGTGATTACGGTTTTGCAAATTCGATAGATGAAGAGTCATTGCAAACAGCAATGGAGCAGGAGCAATATCTGGAGACATCCATGTATTTCGAACTGGAACCTCTGACTTCATTCCATTTACAACTGAAAATAATGGATGCTATTGTCCCCGAAGCAAGTCTTGTAGTCGACTTCATGTCTTACAGGTTACTGTCTGCCAAATGGCTGAGTATGACCGCTAAATCACCGACACCTCCTTCACCTGATTATCTCTATACATTGCATTGTGTATATGACGAAAATGGGGAGAACGGTAATCGCAGATATTGGTTCCATACGCATGGGTTGCATCGCTGTGCATCTGTAGAACTGGAGATTCTTAATTTCAGTCAGGGAGCAGAGCAAATGAATACATTGATAAACATGACAGTAAAGAAATTTCTTTCGCATCCTGCAAAGGAGAAAGAACGGTTTACGATAGGTTACGATGGTATGGGAATCAACCTGTGCTGGCTCCGATGGGAGGAAGCACTGAAAGACCTGCCCAAAGGCATACTCGGTAGTGTGGCGGACCGGGATGAAGTAGATAATGTACATGCCGAGCCTTCGGGTATTCTCTTTGCTGTGGAAGATGGTAATATGGTTTCTCCCGAAATATACGCGCCTACGTTAGCCGAAAATCCGATTTATTATATAACGAATGAGGAGACTGAAAGAATGAGCGCTTTGGCAAAAGAACGTTTTTCTTCGTTCGAGAAAGTCTTCAGGAAGGAACATAAACAACCGGAGAAGAAATCGTTCCTCAAAAATATTTTTGGTTCGAAAAAAGAAGAGGAACAACCCGGATGGACTTTCCTTGTAAAGTTGGGATTGACTGTGGATGATCCCGAATCGGGCAGTGAAAAGGAGCACCTGTGGTATGATGTGATATCTGTAGAGGATGGAAAAATAGAAGGTAAACTTCTCAATCAACCTTATTGGATATCGGGGCTGAATGAAGGCGATATAAAAGCATACCCGTTCGATCTGCTTACAGACTGGATTATATATTCTCCGGACAATACATATACGAGTGATTCTATTTACTTACTTGAAGATTAACCGGACTCAATTATGAAATCCGAATAACTTTATCTTTAGTTAAAAAAGAACGTTTTAAGTAGCGAGAGCAAAAGCAAAATTTATTTTGATTATGCCGGGTCACGAGAAACGACTAATATAATTGAACCTTAGCTTTACATAAGATTAAGAATAAAAATGATATCAAACAAAAAAGTCTCAATTGTAATCTGTTGTTATAATGAGGAATCTAATATTCCTACAGTGATAAAAGCAATCCATGATACTATGGACACAACAGGCTACCAGTATGAGATTATAGCTGTCAATGATGGCAGTAATGACACAAGCCAAACTATACTGGAGAAAATGTGTGCGGAAGACCCTCAGCTTTTCTATATTGAATTCTCCCGTAATTTCGGTCATCAGAATGCTCTGAAAGCAGGACTGGATAATGCCACCGGCGATTGTATCATATCCATGGATGCCGATATGCAGCATCCTCCGCGTATGTTACCCGATTTTATCAAAAAATGGGAAGAAGGCTACGATATCGTATATACACGGCGTATGGATGACCCGACTTTATCGAAGAAGAAACGCGGAAGTTCAAGCCTTTTCTATAAATTTCTGAATATTGTATCTGATATACATTTGGAGCAGGGGGTTGCCGATTTCCGGTTGATGGACAGGCGGGCAGCAAATGTTCTTATCAATATTAAAGGAAATGATCTGTTTATAAGAGGTATCGTTCATTGGATAGGTTTTAAGCAATACGCAATGGATTATATGCCCGACAAGCGGTTGTCGGGACAAACGAAGTATACGTTCAAGAAAATGCGCAACCTTGCTGTACAGGGAATACTTTCTTTCAGTACAAAGCCTCTCCACCTTGCTTTATATCTGGGCTTCGGCATAGCCGTATTATCCTTACTACTGGTGCCATATGCTATTATCAGTCTTTGGACGGGGCATGTCATGGCAGGTTGGGTGTCTTTGATAATTACAGTCGGGTTTCTGGGCGGATTACAATTATTCATTCTTGGAATTATCGGATTGTATATAGGACGGATATTCTCGCAGACTAAAGGTTTCCCTCCATATATTATACGAAGTACAAATATTATTGACAAATGAGTTTAAAGATATTATTAAGTTTTGATATAGAGGAATTCGAGATGCCTCGCGAATACGGAGACCCTATTCCTTTCGACCAACAGATGGAAGTTTCCGTAAAAGGTACAACGCGTATACTCGATTTGCTTGCAAAACACGGAGTAAAGGCGACCTTCTATACTACAGCTAATTTTGCCAGTCATGCTAAAGATATAGTAAGCAGGATAGTTAACGAAGGGCACGAACTGGCTTCGCACGGATATGTACATGACCACTTCGAACCTCCCCATCTAAAGATGTCGAAAGATATACTGGAAGAAATAGGAGGGGTACCGGTACGTGGTTACCGCATGGCACGCATGGCGCCTGTGCCCGAAGAAGAAGTCTTCAAGGCAGGGTATATATATAACTCATCAATAAACCCGACATATCTGCCCGGTAGATATAATAAACTGAGTGAGCCGCGTACATGCTTTATACGTGAAGGGGTATGGCAACTACCGGCATCGGTGACACCGACATTCCGTTTCCCATTATTCTGGATATCTTTCCATAATTTGCCTTTAGGTATCTATACAAGCCTGGCAAACCGGACTTTGAAAAAAGATGGATATCTGAATGTCTATTTTCATCCGTGGGAATTTATGGATATAGGGCCGAAAAAGAAGTATAATTTCCCGTTCTATGTAACGAAAAATACGGATGCAAAGATGGTAGAAAGATTTGGGAAACTTATCGAATGGGGAAAGAGCAAAGGTTATGAGTTTGCCCGCACATGGGATTTTGTGGAGAGTATTAAATAAGTCTTACTCATCATCTTTTACCTCTTCATAGCTGATGTATTCGCCTTCGTTCTCTGAAAATTTTTTCTGAGAAATATTCGATGTTTTCGAATTTTGAGATTTGTTGCCCGACCGTTTTTTATTTGATTTTCCCCTATCTTCAGGGCCCAAAAAGCGGATGACACGTCCCAGAAGGACGCCTATTACCAGAAAACCGAACAGGCCCAATATTAATAGAAAGCCAAGAAACTTAAACATACTACAATTGAATTTCAGATATTAAGGTCACAGACCTTTTTGTTGCTTCATTAAATTAAAGTACAATAAGTAGTTAGATTGAAATAATGTATCATTAAATACTATCTTTTACTTAATTGGATAAGCAAATATACTGATTATTCACCAGATTCTGAGTATATGGCATCGGGACTTACGATAAAATCAGCAAAGCTTGTATTATATCCTTTAAAACAACCTAATACATCTCCCGTGAAATTGGTTATCGGATTAGTTCCACCATCCGCAGCAACAGAGAACAATGATTTATAGAATGTGTACATGCCTTTATCAAGAGTTTGCATTTCTATCCTGATTTGATCTCCTGTTTTCAGATCATTGTCATTGTTGTCGTCTTTGTCGAAGTATAGTATGCGGTGAACTTTTAATCCGTTTCTGAATTCATCGTCATCCAGATATATGCTCTTCATTGCATTGCCATTCACGTAGAGGATTGTATAATAATAGTTCGTTTCATCCACAGGGTCGTGAAAGACGAAAGATGGCGAGTACCAGGAATCTTTTCCGGCCTTGATCTCATAGATATAGGTTTCTTCAATGGGTATAGAATTGGGTATGACTACACTGGCTTCATGCGTGTTTCCTTCTGCTGTCACTTGTATGTGATACCTTTTATTTACTGCACCTAACATATTAGAGAAATATAATCCGGGCATATTTTGAGCTTCTCTCAGAATTTCGGTATTTCCATCTCCGTCAGTTAATATTATCTCTGCATCCGCAACCGTTTTGAAAGTGCTATTATCATTAAATGCCTGCGATTTTGTAAGATATACCGTACATGGTGAGCCTTCTGTAATAGCGGCATTTATCACTAGCTTGGGTGTCGCAGTGCGTAAATCCAAATCTACAATCTTCTCACAAGCTGTGAATAGTATAAGAACGATTGTGACTAATATGAGTTTGTATATAATTTTCATATTGTTCAAAATTTGAAATTCCATGATATGGAAGGAATAACACTGAATAAATAGATCATATATGATTCCGAAACCATCCGTTCGTCTTCATTCTGCCTGAAACCAAACATATAGGGATTTTTTCGCCCATATGCGTTATATACGCTAAAGGCAAGCTCTGAGGTATACTTCTTTGTTTTCTTCAGTGTACATATTGCTCCCAGATCGAGCCGGTGAAACGATGGCGCTCTATAGCTATTCCGGCCTTCGTAGTAATATATTGCATGGCCGTCCACAATGTATTTTCCTGATGGGTATGTCATCGGATTACCTGTTGCAAAAACCCAAGTCGCAGACAACGTCCATTTCTTATTGAGGTCATAGATACCTACTACGGATACATCATGCGTACGATCCTGATTTGCCACATACCATTTCCCGTCATTAATGCCGTTTATTTTCTTCTCACTGCGGGCAAGTGTATAGCCAACCCAACCATTAAATTTTCCAAATCTTTTTTTGAGGAACAGTTCCAGGCCATATGTCCGTCCTTTTCCAAATAGCAATTCGGTTTCTATAATTTCTTTTGCCCGAACATCTGCTCCATCCTTATAATCTATCTGGTTCCGGAGGTCTTTATAATAGAGCTCGGCGCTGAATTCTAACATATTATTTGAGAAATTACGGAAATAACCCACCGAAACCTGATTGGCGATTTCAGGCTTTATATAGTTGGTATTGGCAATCCATCTGTCGGTAGGGCTGGAAAGATTGGATGTGGAAAGCAAATGCAAATGCTGGGTTGTACGTGTATATGCCGCTTTGATAGAGGATACGTCGTTCAGCTGATAAGCAGCGGACAACCGAGGTTCTATATTCCAATATGTTTTAAGGAACTGGCCTTTCTTTGTAGATATAGTATCTATAATAGCATGATTTTCGAATTCATAATAATCTCCTCCGCCTAATACACTGAAAGACGACAGACGCAAACCGTAGCTAAATTCCAGTTTATCATGCAGCTTCATATTGTTCGAGGTAAAGATGGCGTTCTCCCATGAATTACGGTGTTCGTAGGGGGAGATCTGTAATTGTGACGGATCTTTACTGCTCAGATCCCCGGGTACAACCTGATGATAGATAGAGGTAAAGCCTGCCTTTATTGCATTCTTTTCATTCGGGTAAAAACTGAATTCCTGATTCAGGTTAAAGTCTTTGATATGAGAGGATACATTTAGCCCTGTAGTGAGGTCTACGCTTACATTGTAAGTATAGTCGGTATATGACAGGGTCGTAGCCGAGGCCGCTTTTGCATTGAATATATGATTCCATTTCAGACTGGCTATTGTATTTCCCCAATCTATCATCGCAACTTTATCCAACCCTAATTTATCCTTCCCCAAATAAGCTGTTAAAGTGAGTTTATTCCTATCCGACAACACATAACTCAACTTAGCATTGAGATCATAAAAGTATAGTTTAGAATCTTTTACCTGTTCTACTCCTATTACCCGGGCCAAAGCATCTGCATAGGTACGCCGTGCTGAAACAATGAAGGACGACCGTTCTTTTTGGATAGGTCCTTCGAAAGTCAGGTTTGAGGAAATAAGACCTATGCCTCCGTTAGCATGGTAGTTTTTCAGGTCTCCATCCTTCATACTTACATCTAGTGTGGAGGATAATCTACCTCCGTATTGCGCAGGCATAGAGCCTTTGTAAATAGTCATATTATCTACCGCGCTGGAGTTAAACGTAGAAAAGAAACCGAAAAGATGTGACGGATTATACACCGTGGCATTATCCAGCATTATCAGATTTTGGTCGTTACTCCCGCCACGTACATAAAAGCCGGTATTGCCTTCTCCGGCGCTCATTACTCCGGGTAGTAGCTGGATGGTCTTCAATATGTCGCGTTCTCCCAATAGAACAGGTATCTTATTAACCATCTCTATCTCCAGTTTATCCACTCCCGATTGAACATTCTTTACATTTTCATTGGTCCTTTGGGCAGATATTTCTACTTCTCCAAGTGAGACTACTTCCGGCTCAAGATCTACATTAAGCGTCTTGTCCTCATTTAGTTTAATTTTAATCTGTTTGGTATTATAGCCGATAAGTTTAAAGATCAGGTTATATTCTCCTTGCGGAAGAGTCAGGATATAGTACCCGGATTCATCCCCGAAACTCCCCTGCTGAGGTCGTTCTTTTACCCCAACAGAAACCCCGATGAGGGTTTCTCCATTATCGGCATTATTTATCCGGCCTTTTATTGTATATCTGTTTTGGGCTAAAGCTGCTAAAGAGAGAGTCAGCAGGAGCACAATCAAGAGAAATCTCATACTATATTTTTTAAGGCTAACAATAAGCCATACTCAATCTCAACGGAAAAACTGCTGTTTTATTTAGTGTTTCCTTTTTTAGGATTTAGACAAAGATAATTGTTTATTTGTTAAAGTAGTGATAAAAAAGGAACTGCAATGTAAAATATTAGATGGTAATGCTAGCATTTTTTTAAGCTACTAATTTAGTTCATGATAAATTTCAGTATAGATAAATGTAGATGAAAATGATTGCCTTTTTTGACATAAAGTTCTGTTTATTTTTTGCGCCTTAACGTCTTTGCGAGAGGTTCTTTTCTAAATTCATTCTATCAGTCTAATCCTTCTCCCATAAGCTCTCTATTGCATTCTTGGCATTGGAGGCAAAGGTTTTCATTTTCAGGAACGATTCTTCTCCTAATTTTTCTCGTCCCAGCTCATTATCGAAAGAGGCTATAGGGAGTAGTTCGAAGAAGGACGGGGTATCCTTGTCTTTCATCAATTTATTGACCCAAACAAGAGAGTATGAACAGGAGTTTATTATAACGCGGTTATTCTCATCTTTGCTTATATCTATCTTTACCATCATGCCCCCTGTCGTATTTATAGGTTTCATGGCAGAGATAAGATTCCCCATCGAATATACAATAACATTCTTGATCCCGTCATCTTCCTTTTGTATATCTATGGGTTGCACTACATGTGGGTGACCACCGATAACCAGACGTACTCCGTTGCTGACGAGAAAATCGGCAAGTTCTTTTTGCTCTTTATTGTGTTTCAGTACATATTCGATACCCCAATGCATATTGGCTATGATGATATCGGCTTTCATCACCTTAGCCTGTTCAATATCCTTTAGTATCTGTTTTTTATCTATATAATTGACTATGTTGGGCTTTGTTGCGCTATATCCGTTTGTATCATAGGTGTAGTTTAACATAGCGATACGGATACCGTTCTTTATCATCATCAGGGGGTAGTACAAGTCTCGTTTTTCTTCATTGACGAATACCCCTGTGTGCTTTACCTTTATCGAATCCAGCACCGTAATGGTACGTTCCAACCCCTTCTTCCCTTTATCCAGGATATGATTGTTCGACAAGAGGAATATATTGAATCCTGCGTCTTTCAGTGCGTATACATACTCGTCAGGAGAGCCAAACCGGGGATAGCCTGTATATCTTTCACCGGGTAAAGTAGTTTCCAGATTGACAACTGCAATATCTGCGTGTTTGATTTCATCTGCTACATACCGGAAATATGGAGAGTAGTCGTAGCCTTCATTTGTCTTCGCTACATCGAGTTGTCCTTTATGTTGCATGGCATCCCCTGCGAAAAGGAAGCTGACTTTCTGTTCTTGTGCAATAGCAGTGCAGGCAAAGAATATTACAGCAAGAAGAGTGTAGTGTTTTTTCATTTATATAAGAATCGGTTATTATCTTCTCCAGAAAGCAGGCATAAATAAAGAAAGTACTGTAAACAGTTCCAGACGGCCTGTTAGCATCAGAAAGCAAAGATACCATTTCGAAACCGTAGGCACGTCTGAAAAATGTCCGTTATGTCCTATCTCTGCCAGCCCTCCTCCGACATTTCCTATACAGGAAATAGCAGCGCCCAGGGAGTTTTCGAATTCCATACCCGACAAAGACAAGAGCAGGCAGCTTATGATAAGGATTCCCAGATAAAGGAATATGAAGGCCAGTACTTTTGTGACAATGTCTATGGAAATCACCCGGTCGTTGAGGCGGATGGGGAGTATAGCGTTCGGGTGTACCTGCCGTTTAAATTCATTGATAGAGTTCTTGAAAAGGATAATAATACGCACTATCTTAATACCACCCGCAGTAGAACCTGCACATGCTCCGAAAAGCATAAAGATAACTACTACAAACTGATAGAATGCTCCCCAATTCATAAAATTCTCTGTTGAAAAACAAGTCGTTGTCAGTATTGATACAACTTGAAACAGAGATGTCCGGAATGTTCTTTCCACACCTTCTATCTTTCCCGAAGAATATAGCCCGACAGCAATTATGGATACGAAGATCAGGATGATAAGGACATACCATTTAAACTCCTCATTCCTAAGGAGTTTTTTAGGGTCGCCTTTCATAAAGAAATAGATAAGAGGGAAATTGATACCACCTATAAACATGAATATGGTAATAACATACTCTATATAAGCAGAATTCCAGTAAGCGATACTATCTTGTTTGGTAGAAAATCCGGCAGTAGAAATAGTGGTGAAAGCATGGCAGACAGAGTCAAATATATTCATCGGGCCCAGCCATAATAATAGGATAAGTATGCCGGTGAGAAATATATAAACTACCCAGAGCCGCTTGGCTATCTGTGAAATGCGCGGGCGAAAACGGTCATATCCGATCCCTGTAACCTCAGCATCGTACAGTACGGAGGCATTCCCTCCCATGGGCAAAATAGTGGCGACGAACACAACGATACCGAGTCCCCCCATCCATTGGGTTATACTTCTCCAAAAAAGCAGGCCTTTGGGCATACTCTCTATATCGGTCAGTATGGTCGCACCTGTAGCGGTAAAGCCGGAAATTGTTTCAAAATAGGCATTACTGATGCTCGGTATTGCCCCACTGAAGTAGAATGGCAGCATACCAAAAGCAGAAAGAACGATCCACGACATGGCTACCATCAGAAAACTTTCCCGTTTTCCTATCGGTTTAACATAGTCTTCGGTGCCTGATAAGCGAAGGAATACACCGGCAAAGAAAGTTATAGTTGAGCTTATCAAAATTGCGTCTCCGGCTATTTCATGCGAATAGTATGAAACAACAGTTGCCGCCATCATAAACAGAGACTCTATGATGAGCAGGAAACCTATAGTCTTTAATACAAAACGATAATTAAAATTGCTCATTACATATTGATTAATGGAATAGCTTTTCTGCTTCGCGTAACGAATCTTCGAGACAGAAAACCACCACATGGTCATAAGGCTCTATCATGGTCTCCCCGTCAATCATCATTGGTTCCCCATTGCGAATCAGTCCTCCCAAAGTCACATTCTTGGGCAATATAATTTTTTTCACTTCTTTTTTAGTTATCCGGGAATTGGGGCGGGCTATTATTTCCGCTACATCGGCGTTGGCTACAGTAAGAGATTTCACATTGGATACGTCTGCGCTGAGCAGGAAACGGTAAATATTGCTTACAGTAATAAGCTTTTTATTGATGATACTGCCGATATCCAGATTTTCGGCCATCGAAATATAATCCATATTTTCTATCTCTGCCACTGTTTTCCTCACGCCGAAGCGCTTGGCTGCCATACAGGCCAGAATGTTGGCTTCGGAGTTTCCGGTAACAGCAATAAAGGCATCTATATCTTTTATACCTTCTTGTAGCAGGAATTCGGCATTACGTCCGTCGTTATGGTAGACGGTTACATTCTTCGGCAGTTTTTCCAGTAACTGATAGGATTTTTCCTTATCTGATTCCAGTAGTTTTATATTAGTAGAGTCGGGTAAATATTGGCAGGTACGGATAGCGATACGGCTACCGCCCATTATCATCACGTTTTTTACGTCAAAAGTAGCTTTACCTGCTATTCTTGGCAATTCGGCAACATCATCTTTGGTAATAGTAAAGAAAACGATGTCTCCGGCTAGCACCTGATCGCTTCCTTTGGGGATGATTGTGATATTTTTTCGTTTGATGGCAACAATATGGAATATCTTATTTTCCTGCCCCAGTTCATACAGATGCTTATTTACAAGTTCGGAATTTTCCCGGACTTTAATTCCGGCCAGGATGATATTACCATCGCAGAGTTCTATCCATTGGCGCACCCACGGACGCTTCAGGGCTGAAACAATTTCTTTGGCCGCCAGCATTTCGGGATAAACCATCGAGTTTATCCCCAGCTTACCAAAGAACTCTTTATTTTTAGGTAAAAGGTACTCGTAATTATCTATCCGGGCGAATGTTTTCTTTGCCCCCATATTCGAGGCCAGCATGCACGCTGTGATATTGACAGACTCATCAGGCGTAACCGCTATGAACAGATCAGCTTCTTCAACATCCACTTCTGTGAGGTCTTTCAGTGATGTGCATGATCCGGCCATAGTCATCATTTCCAAATTTGTATTTGAGAAATTGAGTTTGTCTTTATCGGTATCCATCAGCACAATATCCTGATTCTCCACTGATAATAGTTTTGCCAGATGTGTGCCTACTGCGCCTGCTCCTGCGATTACAATTCTCATAGATATATTATCTATTTAAGTTCTCAGACCTATTTATTATTTTTTTATCTATAACACCAAGAATCAGTTATAAAAAAATGCATTAAATACTTTCTCTTACTTATATATATTCTCATGTTGCTGAGGTACGACATTATACCGGATTAATGTTTCCCGCATCCGTTTTGCCAGTCCCGGAGCATCTATTTCGCAAAGTTTATTCAACTCTTTTATTGAACCATGAGTCACAAACTCGTCAGGCAAACCTACACGGGTAACATTTATATTATGATAATTATTTTCTGAAAAATATTCAAGGACGGCACTGCCCAATCCTCCGTTTTCAACACCATTCTCAATGGTCATAACATTTTCGAAATTCTCGGCTACTTCTTTCAGTAATGCCTTGTCTATTGGTTTCAGGAATATCATGTCGTAATGGGCAATGGAATATCCCTCACTTTCTTCTATTACGGCTATCGCCTCCCGGGCGGCATTTCCGATAGGACCTATTGTGAGTACGGCCAGATCTTTACCGTTTTTCAGCTTTCGTCCTTTACCGATTTCCAGTTTCTCCATTTCACATTCCCAATCGCATAATACACCCTGGCCTCTCGGGTAGCGGATAACAAACGGCCCGTCATGGCCATAAGCTGCCGTAAACATCAGATGGCGGAGATAATGCTCATTGTATGGTGAGGCGATTACCAGATTCGGAATACAACGCATATATGCGAGGTCAAATGCCCCGTGATGAGTAGGCCCGTCTTCGCCTACCAGTCCGGCTCTGTCGAGACACATCACCATATGCAGGTTCTGTAAGGCTACATCATGTATCACCTGGTCGTAGGCCCGCTGCATAAAAGATGAATATATATTGCAGAAAGGCAGAAGCCCTTCTTTTGCCAGTCCGGCCGAATAAGTTACGGCATGTGCTTCGGCAATACCGACATCGAAAGCCCTGTCGGGAAATTCCTTCATCATATATGTCATGGATGAACCTGTTGGCATGGCAGGAGTAATACCTACTATTTTTTCATCCTGCTGTGCCAGTTCGACAAGAGTATGACCGAATACATCCTGAAATAGTTGAGGCTGGTCTTTCGATTTTACAACAATCCGTTCTCCGGTTTCTTTATCGAACTTACCCGGCGCATGCCATACTGTAGCGGATACTTCCGCAGGCTTGAAGCCCTTACCCTTCACGGTATGTATATGCAACATTTTAGGGCCTTTCAGATCTTTGATGTTCTGTAAGATACGTACCAAACCACGTAGGTCGTGTCCGTCCACGGGGCCAAAATAACGGATGTTAAATCCTTCGAACAGATTATGCTGTTTAGTCAGCAAGGATTTTAGACTATTATTGAACCGGAGAATGAAATTTTTACCTTTCTCTGTGATCAGGTTTCCTTTCTTAAACTTCTGATAAACATCATTCCTCACGCGGTTATAAGCCGGGGAAGTTGTCATTTTTACCAGATAATCCCGTATTCCACCCACATTATCGTCGATAGCCATATCATTATCGTTAAGGATAATAAGTATATCGTTAGGCTGGGAATTTGCATTGTTCAGTGCCTCAAAAGCCAGTCCTCCGGTCATGGACCCATCTCCGATGACTGCTACAACATGTCTGTCTTCTTTTTTCAGGGTGGAAGCCACAGCCATGCCTAATGCCGCCGAAATGGAATTGGACGCGTGTCCGGCAATAAAAGCGTCGTATTCGCTTTCTTTCGGATTGGGAAAACCGGCCAGGCCACCAAACTGGCGGTTGGTATGGAATTTGTCTTTTCTTCCTGTGAGTATTTTGTGGCTATACGCCTGATGTCCTACATCCCAGACAATTCGGTCGTATGGAGTGTTGTATACATAGTGAAGGGCAACGGTTAACTCTACTGTACCCAGACTGGAACCGAAGTGCCCCGGATTATTGCTTAACTGGTCGATAATAAAAGTCCTTAAATCTGAACAAAGAGTTTCCAGCTCTCCTATGCTCAGGTTTTTCATGTCGGAAGGATAATTTATCTTCTCTAGTATTGATATATCGTTTTGTTCACTCATAATCGTTTTCTTCAAATATAGAACCGCCCTTTTTATGGGTATAATAAACAGGCAAATATATAAAACAAATAGCATTTATATATTAAGTTGCATGTAATTTAACCTGTTGAAGCAGATACTTTTTGTATACTGAAAGAAAATGACAGCTTCAGTCAGAGTATTTTAAAGATAAATATCCCGTAAGCAGTTTATTAGTTAATTTAATTAACAGGATTCGATATTTAATCTTTATAAATAGATGGCCTTTCTAAAAATACCATACCCATCAATCCCTATTTATGGTTATAATTAAATAAAATTATCATTATTTTTTGGGATTGCCAGCCTAAGCAATAATCAGGACCTTTGCCCTCGATTATTTTTATCTATTCACACATATACAAAATATATAATAATTATGAGGAAAATTATTTTTCTAAATCTATTACTTATTCTCAATATATCATTTGTTGTTGCACAGACGATAAAGGGAAAAGTACTCGATGATAATGGGCAACCTTTAGCTTCGGCTACTGTTGTTATTAAAGAACTGCAAAAAGGAGTATCTACTGATAATGAAGGAAAATTCAGATTTGTGCGTCTGCCTAAAAGAGAACTTACTGTAGAAGTAAGCTTTGTAGGTTATAACAATAATGAAAAAAAGGTAAATCTTTCTGATGATAAGGAAATACATCTTCAATTTAATATGGTGCCAAATACCAACCTGAATGAAGTCGAAGTATTCGGTGAGCGTTACAAACAACCTGAAAAACTGGATGCGATTACCCGTATGCCACTTCGTCCGAGCGAACAGATACAAAGTATCTCGGTTATTTCCGATAAAGTGATAGCGGAACAGGGTGCTTTGACCATTACAGATGCAGTACGTAATGTGCCCGGAGTAACGCTTTTTGGTTCTTACGGAGGAGTACGTGAAAGTATGTCTACCCGTGGTTATCGTGGGGTTCCCGTTTTGAAAAACGGTGTGCGTGTAGATTCGGATTTCCGTACAGCATCACTTGCTTCTGATATGCAGGGTGTAGAAAGTATTCAGGTAATAAAAGGTTCGGCTGCTGTAACTCAAGGTATCGGTGATGATCTGGGATCTCCCGGTGGAGTTATTAATGTCGTAACTAAAACCCCGAAGTTTGTAAACGGAGGAGAAGCTGCATTGCGTGTTGGTAGTTGGGGGCAAGTACGTCCTACTTTTGATGTCCAATCAGTATTGGATAATAAAAAAACTGTGGCCTTCCGCCTGAATGGGGCTTATGAAAGAGCAGACAGCTATCGTACCAAGATATCTAAAAACAGAGTATATATCAACCCATCGTTAGAATGGCGTCCGGATGACAAAACTACTGTCACATTGGAAATGGATTATCTGAATGATAACACTACTCCTGACAGGGGGACTGTAAATCTCGCAGCCGATAATGAAGAGGCTCTTTATGATATGCCGCATGATAAGTTTTTGGGATTCGAGACTGATAATGTGGAAACAAAGACATTGACATATGCTGCCCGCATCACAAGGCAGCTTGCAGATAAAGTAAGCGTGAGAGCTGCATATTTTGCATCAACGAATAATACTGATAACATAGGCGTAGGTGCTTTAAGAACAGTAACCGGTAAAGATTATAATATCCGTAGCCGTACCCTCACCCGCTCGTTAAGGGATGATAAGAACAGGACTTTCCAGCTTGACCTGATTGGCCGGGATGTATATACCGGACCAATTAAGCATACTTTCCAGGTTGGATTCGATTACAAATCGAACAATCTTGAAACAACAGGGTATGATGCTATTAAAGTTGATGAAATTGACATTTTTCAAGAAATACCAAATACTCTGCCTTCATCAGTTACAGATCAGGCTATGGTAGCACAAGATCCGGCAAAATCAAATTCTTCTGCTTACGGAATCATGGCTCAGGAAGTAATGACAATCAACGAGTATCTAAGAGCTATACTGGGCTTACGTTACAGTTACGGAACAAGTAGCAGCGCTACCGGCACAGGACTAGTTACAGGTGATTCATGGAATCCTATATTCGGATTAATGGTGTCGCCTATTAAGAATATCAATCTGTTTGGTTCTTATACCACAACTACAAGTTTGCGTTCAGCATCTAATCTACAAGAAGACGGTAGCCCGATAGGGCCATCAACAACAAAGCAATGGGAATTCGGTGTTAAATCTGATTGGCTTGACAACAGACTCCGATTTAACTTTACATTCTTTGATATTAACAATGAGAATCTTTCTTACTCCATTCTGGACGAGAATGGTGTAACTACTAACCGTTATGGTTTGGCCGGTGATCTGAAAAGAACAGGTATTGAAACTGAGCTATCAGGAAGAATATTGCCAAATCTGCAGGTAATGTTAGGCTATGCGTATCTGAATGCCAGATATACAAACAGCCCTGTCTATGTAGAAGGTTCGGCTCCAATGAACGCACCGGAACATACTGCAAACGGATGGTTATATTATACAATAGATAAAGGAACTCTTAAAGGTTTATCTATAGGGGCCGGAGTTTACTATGTAGGAGAACGTCCTGTTAATGAATATCTGACAGAAAGAACTAATGCTAATATTCATGACACTAAACCTGGAGTGGAACCATTCGATATGCCTGCCTATACAACAGTAAATGCACAGTTGGCATATTCAGTTGGGCGTGTTACTACACGTGTATATTTCAATAATATATTTAATGAAATAGGTTATAACTCGTATTACCGTGGTGGTTATATAAATCAAACCGACCCACGCAATTTTGCGGCAGTAGTATCGTACCGTTTCTAAAGCGAATCACTATTTATGATTACGGGGCAATGAGAAAATCATTATTTATTGGGATTGCAGATTGTTACAATTAGTCCGAAATTTGCAAAGATGATAGTTGATTTAATCTGCCTCAATTCTCAAAAAGATATAGATTAAAGAATTACTTAACTTTGATGATAGTTGTTCCGATGAATTGTTTGATAGTCAATCCATCGGAACTTTCTTTTAGAATACAGAAATACATTTATGCGTAAATTTCTCAAACAGCTACACAAATGGCTCTCTATTCCTGTCGGGATTATCATTACAATCGTTTGTTTTACCGGAGCAATACTTGTCTTTCAGGATGAAATACTCCAACTTTCAAATCCTTCCCACTATCTTGTAAAAGAGGTTAAAGATACCCCGATACCATTGGATGAACTGATACCGATGGTAAATGCTCAACTGGATAGCAATACTGTAGTCAGTGTGCAGATACAGGACGATCCGGAACGTACCTATACGATGACTCTCAAAGAAGGCTTCCGCATATCGGCATTTGTAAACCAGTATACAGGAGAAGTGACCGGGATGTATAAATTCAGGGAAAGCCCGTTCTTTACTATTATGTCGATTCACCGTTGGTTATTGGATGGCGGACGCACATGGGGAAAATATACTGTCGGTATTTCTACGTTGATATTCGTATTTATCCTTATCAGCGGTTTTATAGTATGGATGCCCCGGCGACTGAATAAGAGCCGTTTCAAAATTCAGTTTCGTAAAGGAGGGAAACGTCTATGGTACGACCTGCATAACGTGCTGGGAGCATATGCCTGTCTTGTATTGCTAATCTGCGCACTTACAGGGATGATGTGGTCTTTCGAATGGTACAGAAACGGAGTATTTAAGTTATTCGGAGTAGAAGTGCCTAAGGAATCCGGACATGGGGGAGGAAACCGTGGAGGCGGAGGAGGAAGTAAGGACGGGAAAAAAGAAGAACTGAATATTGCAAACTGGCAAACAGTATTCAATACCCTGAAAACAACAAATCCGGATTATGAATATATCCGCGTGCAGGACAAATCTGCAACAGTACATCTGAAGTCGTCTGTTACATCGCGGGCCACAGATAAGTATGACTTTGATAAAAACACGGGAGAGATAACAAAAATCACCCTTTTTAAAGATCAGCAAGGAACAACTAAAGTATGGGCATGGATATATAGCCTGCATGTAGGGAATTACTGGGGTATCTGGTCGAAAATATTCACTTGTTTCTTTTCTCTTGTGGGCGCAAGTCTACCCATTACAGGCTATTACATCTTCTTTGTAAAGAGAAGGGAAAGAGCAAAAGTAAGGGCAAGAAAAGAAATACGCAAAAGTTAATTAACGTTTGAGTGTTATCTCACGGGTAAAAAACAGTATCTTTGTCTGACCTATTAATCAAAAACAATAAAGTCAGGACCCATGATTAACAAACAACAAAAATTGTATCTGAAAAGTACGGTGATACTACTTCTATTTATGGTATTATCTGCAAATTTCAAAGCACAACAGTTAACTAACTTATGGACGGGACTCCGCCAACCTCAGTTTCAATCGGAATTACCGAAAGGCAATGCTTCATTTCAGGAAGCAAAAAGAGTCGAAAAACAGAACTTACCTACTAAGCTGATCCCAACCCAAGAGGGGGAATGGATTATTACTCAGGGCTGGGAAATGACCGACGGAGCAACGGTAATTGAATCCGGAAAGTCAATATTCGATCCACAATTGAATACGGCAACATGGTATAATGCCACTGTACCCGGCACAGTACTTACTACATTGGTAAATCAGGGAGTTTATCCCGATCCGTTTTTTGGACTGAATAATATGAATATCCCCGATTCGTTGAGCCGCACCGATTGGTGGTACAGATGTAAATTTACTATTCCGCAAGATATTGCCGGCAAGCAGCTGCAACTCCTCTTCAATGGTATAAATTACCGGGCAGAAGTATATCTGAACGGAAAAAGGCTGGGTAGCATAAAAGGGGCTTTTATCCGTGGTGAATTTGATATTACGGCCATCGTAAACCGGGACTCGGAAAATATACTTGCTATATATATCCTACCTCCCAATAATCCGGGAATACCTCACGAGCAATCGATGATTGCCGGGCAAGGTTTGAATGGAGGAGTGCTTAGTACCGACGGACCAACATTTATATCTTCTATAGGCTGGGACTGGATTCCGGGCATTCGCGACCGTAATACAGGTATCTGGCAGGATGTAAGGCTTAGATCGAGTGGTGATGTATTGATCGGCGATCCGTTGGTGACAACAGATATTCTTCTACCTGATACTACTCAGGCCAAAATAACTATCCGTACCAATATCCGTAATATAAGTTCAAATGCTATAAGCGGAACACTCTCTGTAAAAATAGAGAATATCAGTGTCAATATGCCTTATTCATTGAAAGCTAATGAGGAAAAAATATTGGTTTTCAGACCCGAGGAGTACAAGGAATTAAATATAAAAAATCCCCGCCTATGGTGGCCGAATGGCTACGGCAAACCGGAATTATATGACATGGAACTAACCGCCCGGACAAATAGCAGTATCTCGGACACGAAGAAAGTACGCTTCGGTATCCGTGAGATGTCATATGAACTGATGGTGAGTGATAATAACCAAAATAAAAGAGTGCTTTATACGCCTAACTCAACAACAAATAAAGGAAACCCCATATTCGATTATGAAAAAAGGGCTTTCTTTACCAAAGATAATCAACTGCCTGCAATTGCCAAAGGCGCAGACGTATCAGGATTGGAAACATTATCTGCCGACGATCCTGTCGGACCTTTCCTTGCAATCAGGGTAAACGGAGTAAGGATATTCTGCCGTGGCGGCAACTGGGGTATGGACGATGGTATGAAAAGGGTGTCGAGAGACCGAATTGAACCGTATGTACGTTTGCATCGCGATGCTAATTTCAATATCATCCGTAACTGGACGGGTGAATCGACCGAAGAAGTATTTTATAGTCTTTGCGACGAATACGGCATGCTGGTTTGGAACGATTTCTGGATTACCACTGACGATACTGTGGAGCCAAGCGACTTCGACCTGTTTGTTAAGAATGCTACTGATGTAGTACGCCGTTACCGCAATCATCCGTCTATAGCTATCTGGTGTCCCCGGAACGAAGGCTTTGCCCCCGAGGGAATGAGCGAAATGCTTACTAAAATGGTAGCGAAAGAAGACCCTACCCGCCATTATCACGGTCAATCCCGTTTTCTGAATATGGGAACAAGTGGTCCGTGGGGATACTTTAAAGATCCGTCGCTATATTATACCCAAAATGCAAAAGGCTTCAATACCGAAATGGGAAGTTATGCTATCCCAACGGCGAATACCATCCGCAAATTCATTGCACCGGAAGACCAATGGCCGATAAATGATGTTTGGGCATACCACGACCTGCATCACACATCCCAGAATTTCGGGGATTTTATGAATGCAGTAGACCGCTATGGCAAACCGGATAGTATGGAGGATTTTGTCCGCAAATCACAATTCATTACATACGATGCATGGCGCAATATGCTCGAAGCATGGAATAGCAAGATGTGGAACAATACTACAGGCCTTATACTGTGGATGAGTCATCCGGCATGGCCGAGTATGATTTGGCAGACATACACTTACGATTATGAAACACCAGGTTCATATTTCGGAGCGAAGAAAGCCTGTGAACCGGTACATATACAAATGAATTTGCCGGATAACGATATAATGATTATTAATACGACATTGCACGATTACAGATCGGTGACGGCCAGTATCAGGTATATAAACCTGCGAGGGAAAGAGTTGTACAAGAAAGACATAAAACTGGATGCTAAAGCTAACTCAGCCACTAAGTGTTTTGTTCCTGAAAATGTGAATAGTTTGCCTAAGCTATATCTGGCGCGCCTGGAGTTGAAAGATATAAAAGGCAAAACGGTATCGACAAATGACTATTGGATAACTGACGGCGGCAGTGATTCATACAAGGATATGAATACACTATCTTCTGTAGATGTAGTTGTAAAAGCTATAAACACTAAAGGTAAGACATTGGTAGAGGTGTCAAATCCTTCAAAAACGTTAGTCGCTGCACTGAAACTAAATGCAGTGGATAAAAATACAAACGAAATACTTCTTCCTGCCTATTTTTCTGATGGTTATATCAATTTATTACCCGGAGAGAAGAGATTCGTAGAATTGGCATTACCTCAGCATTTGCCGGATAACTATAAAATTATAGCTGAAGGATATAATGCCAGAAGCAAGTAAAGTATAAAGGCTTTTATATAGAAAGATTTGCAACCGCATTTGTCTCGTACAGATGCGGTTGTTTATGACTTACCTTTATCAGCACAAGCAGCATTACCTTAATATCACAGACTCAGTGGTCGTAAAGTTCATTTAAATTTTAACGGCAGATTCGTATTAATCACCATAAGCTAAGATCTACAGCTGCCCGCCGCTATATATAGATAAAGATTTCATTTTATACTCACGGCCAATTTGTTATAGATATGATATTATTCGATAAAAATTTCGGATATTTGTATTTCAAAATACACATATAATGAAGGAAAAATTATTTATTTATCAGGTACTTCCAAGGCTATTCGGAAATAATAAAAACATAAACAAAGAAAATGGTACGCTGGAAGAAAACGGAGTCGGCAAATTTTCCGCCTTCGACAATAAAGCGCTGAAAGAAATAAAAAAAATGGGATTTACCCATATATGGTATACAGGTGTATTAGAGCATGCTTCCAAAACAGATTATTCTGCATATGATATTCTTAAAGACAATTCCGATGTAGTAAAAGGTAATGCCGGGTCTCCTTATGCAATACGCGACTATTATGATGTGTCACCTGATCTTGCAGATGTGGTTGCAAACAGGATAGCTGAATTTGAAGAACTGGTAGACAGGACACACAAGAACGGGATGAAAGTAATAATAGATTTTGTACCTAACCATGTCGCACGCCAATATCACTCGGATGCCAAACCACGGAAGGTAAAAGACTTCGGGGAGGACGACGATTTCTCAATTGCATTCGACCCTGACAATAATTTTTATTATATACCAAATCAAAAACTGGAATTGCAGTTTCCTGTTCAGCAGGGCGATGACGCTTATGTGGAATATCCGGCAAAAGCGACAGGAAATGATTGTTTTACAAATAAACCCGGAGTAAACGACTGGTACGAAACCGTTAAACTCAATTATGGTGTGGATTATAACCATGGAAAAACCAATTGTTTTATGCCTGTTCCTGATACATGGCTAAAGATGCAGGATATACTACTGTATTGGACGTCGAAAGGTGTTGACGGATTTCGCTGCGATATGGCCGAAATGGTACCCGTTGAATTCTGGAATTGGGTAATCCCTAAAGTCAAGGCTAAGAATAAAGCGCTTATTTTTATTGCCGAGGTATACAATCCTGCACAGTATCACAATTATGTGCACTGGGGATTATTCGACTACCTGTACGATAAAGTTGACTTGTATGATACGCTTCGCGATATCACATGCGGGTATAAACCGGCGTCCGAAATAACTTTCTGCTGGCAGCGGATCGGGGATTTACAGCCAAAGATGCTAAATTTCCTCGAAAACCATGATGAGCAGCGGATAGCTTCCGATTTTTTTGCCGGAGACGCATTTAAAGCTATTCCGGGGATGATTACGGCAGCTACAATGCATACCAATCCGGTAATGATATATTTCGGGCAGGAGCTAGGTGAGCGTGGAATGGATAAAGAGGGTTTCAGCGGAATGGACGGGCGAACTACCATTTTCGATTACTGGTCGGTAGATTCTGTGCGGAACTGGAGAAATAACGGCTCTTTTGGTAATGATAACCTTACACAGGAACAGATAAAATTACGCAAATTCTATCTTCAGCTAATACAAATAGCGAAAGAAGAAGAGAGTATTAATTCCGGTAAATTCTTCGACCTGATGTATCATAACTATGAAAATCCGGGATTTGATTCCACCAGGCAATATGCGTTCCTTCGCTCCGGTAAAAAAGAATTTATACTCGTAGTCGCTAATTTTGCGCCGTATGCATCGGAAGTATCGGTGCATATTCCATCAGAAGCATTCGACTATATAGGAATTGAACCGCAGAGAATAAAAAATGCAAAAGAACTATTTTCAAGGAAGAATATTCCGCTAAGTTCCCGCTGGGATAAAGCCTTATATATTAATATAGAAGCCTACTCCGGGAAAATAATCAAATTTTCTGTCGGACAATAAGTAACTGCAAAATATATTTTCGGTAAAATTTAAATAATTACTAATCGCTAGAGTAATTTGTTTTTGCTAATTTTACAGCCTATAACAGAACAATAACCTATAATTATCAAAAAGATTAACGAAACAATGGAAAGTAGTGTGCCTTTCAAGATTTTCTCGGGAACAAAATCCCGTTATTTAGCTGAAAAAATATGTACAAGTTTAGGTTGCCCTCTTGGTAAAATGAATATCGAGCGCTTCGCTGACGGCGAATTTTCTGTCTCTTATGAGGAGTCGATCAGGGGTTGTCAGGTATTTCTTGTACAATCTACATTTCCATCTTCGGATAATCTTATGGAGTTGTTATTGATGATAGATGCGGCCAAAAGAGCTTCTGCGCATTCTATCATCGCAGTTATTCCTTATTTCGGGTGGGCAAGGCAAGATCGTAAAGACAAACCCCGTGTATCTATAGGAGCTAAGCTTATTGCCGATATGCTTGCCGCATCAGGTATAAACAGACTGATAACTATGGATTTGCATGCAGACCAGATTCAGGGATTTTTTAATGTGCCTGTCGACCATTTATATGCTTCGGCCATATTTGTTGACTATATCAAATCTCTGGATTGCGAAAACCTTGTTATTGCGACTCCCGATGTAGGTGGTACTAAGCGCGCGAGTTCATATGCTAAATATTTCGGCATGCCTATGGTTATTTGCTATAAACTTCGTAAAAAGGCAAATGAAATATCAGAAATGCAGATTATCGGAGATGTTGCGGGTATGGATGTCTTGCTTGTGGACGATATTGTGGACACAGCAGGAACGATAACCAAAGCTGCAGATATTATGATGGCCAGTGGAGCACGTTCGGTACGTGCTATTGCCAGTCATGCCGTAATGTCTGACCCTGCTTCGGAGCGTGTCGATCAGTCCGGGCTTACCGAAATGGTATTTACCGACAGTATCCCTTATTCTAAGAAATGCGAAAAAGTTGTTATCTTATCGGTAGCCGATGTCTTTGCTAACGCTATACGACGTGTGCTTTCGAACGAGTCTATCAGTTCTTTATATGTGTTATAATCACTTTAAGGCTGATTAATAAATCTTAAAAGAAAGAGAGATTAGCTAATCTCTCTTTTTGTTTGCCCTAAAATTCGGATAGCAAATTTGTATATATCATCAAATAAAGATACTTTTGCAACTTACAATAAAATTGTTTTACAAAATACAGTAATGAAAGTTCATCACGAAGGACGCGGCGTTTTAACAACATACCTTATCATACTGGTTCTGCTAAATGGAGCTTTGTGGTATTTTTTTCATCATTCCGTTTTATCTTATCTTGTGGGAGGGGCATCTCTCGTTCTCTTCCTTATTGTATTAAACTTTTACAGGAGTCCATACCGTCGCTTTTCCGGCAATACGGATGATATTATTGTCGCCTCGGCTGACGGGAAAATCGTTGCTATAGAAGAGGTGTATGAAGGTGAATATTTTAAAGATAAGCGAATAATTGTTTCCATTTTCATGTCTCCGTTTAATGTTCATGCAAATTGGTATCCGATAAATGGAAAAGTACTCATGTCTAAGCATCATGACGGACGTTTTATGGCTGCTTATCTGCCAAAATCGAGTACTGAAAATGAACGTTCGACCGTTGTCATGGAAACCGAGGACGGCCGCCACCAGATACTTTTGCGCCAAGTTGCCGGAGCCATGGCCCGGCGTATTGTTACATATGCGCAAGTAGGAGAAATCGCCCATATTGATGAGCATCTGGGTTTCATTAAATTAGGTTCCCGGGTGGATGTATATCTTCCTTTAGGAACCGAAATATTAGTAGAAATGGACCAGAAGGTTACAGGTAACCAAACTGTTATCGCTAAATTCAAATAACAAAATGAAAAGACATATCCCTAATGTATTTACTTCCTTTAATTTATTTTCCGGTTGTATCGCCACAGTGATGGCCTTTCAGGGAGAATACACATGGGTTGTTGTATGGGTTATCGTAGCCGCTTTTTTCGATTTCTGCGACGGTTTTTCAGCCCGCTTATTGAAAGCTTATTCTCCTATGGGCAAGGAGTTGGATTCACTTGCCGATATGGTAAGTTTCGGTGTAGCACCAAGTATGGCCGTATTTCATTTTTTATCACAGAATACGATCCGCATTTCTCAAAATCCGGCCATTATAGAATATTTACCATATATGGCGTTTTTACTGGCCGTCTTCTCCGGTTTGAGATTAGCTAAGTTTAATATCGACAAACGCCAGTCAGACTCTTTTATAGGACTGAATACGCCGGCAAACGCCATGTTCTGGGTCAGCTTCTGTTATGGACTGACACACGATGCCCCAATGATAACAGCTTTGTTGATGTACACTGTTCTGGCGGCGATATTGGTTTTCTCATCATTGATGGTGTCTGAAATTCCGATGTTTTCATTGAAAGTAAAGAGTATAAAGTTTAAAGGAAATGAGTACCGCTACTTTCTTATAATATTTATGATAGGTATGGTTGCATATATAGGGATATTGGGAATTGCCGGAGGGATATTGCTATATATAGCTATGTCAATCATTAACAGCCGGAAACAAGCGGAATAAGGCTGTGGTATTTATTTTAGATGTATTTTTCATCGCATTTTTTGCTCAAAAGTTTGCGGGTTTCAGCAAAAAGCAGTAATATTGCAACCGATTTCGGGATAACCGCCGAAAATCAGGTCCTATAGCTCAGTTGGTTAGAGCATCTGACTCATAATCAGGGGGTCCCTGGTTCAAGCCCAGGTGGGACCACGCAGAAAATGAAAGACTTACAGTAAAATGTAGGTCTTTTTTATTGCCTGAACTTTAACAAGTTTGCAAGGTTTTGAAGGGGTAATGTAAACCACACAGTAAACCTTTTCCTGACTATATATACACAATTCATTATCTTCCGCCTAACCGTCTTTCTAAATTCCTCCATTGCACTTGAAAATCCCAATAATAATTGTTATGCTTTTATTAGATTCATTTAGAAATAGAATCTGCTATTAGAAAAGATTATTAAAAAAACAGCAGTATTAAAATATTATTTGCCTTTAAAACGTCTGTAATAACAAGCACGATTTAATAATTTACACAGAATATGATTAAGACCATTGCAATAATAACAGATAAGGGCACACCCGGAAAGGAAATAAAAGAAAATATGCAAGTAAATGTATTCAGGCTGGAAAACGATAAAGTATCCGGTTATGAAAGTATAAAGCTAAGTAGTAGCGACACAGGTAGTTTTTCGAAGCTGTTAAAAATAAAGAAGATCAGTCTGATTTATATAGATTCTATGAGCAATGAACTAAAACGCCTGCTGAAAATATTAGGTATACATGTAAAATGTAAGGAAGAATGGGAAGGGGATGAGTTTATCCGAAAATTCGTTTTTGGTATATAATTCTATCGAAGGGAAAAGTCTGTATCAAAATAATCTGACTTCATTGGGAATGATTCTATATCAGAATATTATTTCCCCAATGAAGTCAGATTTATTATATTGGTTATTATTACTTTAAGGTATAAACTACTGTTAGAACAGAATTAGGTGTTACAAAAATAGAATTACCTGTATCTTTAATACTATCTTCTTCCAAATCCTGTGTCTGACTGGTAGTATATGTTTTTATCGATTCTATTTCCGTATTAGCCAGATTGGCCCTCACGTCATACCGGGTTGCTGACAAATTGGTATAAACTGCCACCACTTTCTTACTATCCGGCGAAACATATGCACTTCCGAATAATTCTTTTGATGTATTCTTCATCTCAAGTTCTACACGTTTATAGTCAGGACGTATAAACAAGCTATAGTTACCAAGCACCCATAATGTTTTGGTCGCTACATGAGTACCGCTTTGGGTAATATCACCATAATTCCCCCCGGCAGGAGTCACTTTTATCAGTAAGAATCTATTCTTATGGCTCCAGCGTTCCAGGTCGATGCTAGTCCAGTAAGACCATGAGGAAACATTGGCATATACAAGGTCGCAGTGTATAACCTTCGACATATACAAGGCTATATCCATATATGAAGCATTGTCAAATCCTACAAACTCACTGCTGCTGTAGCCGTCGCCGAGCATACTCCATTCGGTCTGGTAAACTTTCAGACCAGCCGCACCGGCTTTTGTTCCAACGGTAGTTCTTACGTCTACCAGGTTTTCCCAATTTCCATCAGTCCAATAACTATGACCGGCAACAATCGGTGCTACATGTTTCAGGTCTCCTACATAACTCGAAGATGCATTGTCGAACAAATTATATATCACATTCTTTCTTCCGTTATCACCATCGGTTTCATATAAATAATTCCAGGCGGCGGCTTCTGCCAATAATATCTTTGTATTAAGCCCTTTATCCTCTATGGCCTTATCGAGTTCTACAGAAAGTTTCTTAATCTCACTGTTTTGCCAGCCTGAACCTTCTTGTCCGCTTTCCCAGTTGTATTGGGGTTCGTTTACCGGGCTTATATAATCAAAGTCGATTCCCTTATTTGCCTTGAAATAATCTATTGCAGAAACAATATAATTGGCAAAGTCGTCATAAGCATCGTCTTTCAGATTAGAATATGCTCCGGATGCAGAAAAGCCTTTTCCATTGCGGGTAAGATATACCGGAGGAGTATTGCTGAACATCACAAACTGTTCGCAACCATAGCTCTTAGCTTTTTCAAGGAAGTATTGTTGCCCGGCTTGCTTTGTCCAGTCTAATGTTCCATCTGCCGGATTCATGAAAGATTCTGCCCGTCTGGTAACTTCTTCTATACCACTGGCAGCTCCTTGCTGTGCAGTACCTCCTCCCAGATTGAAACGCCACCCGGACAGTCCGATACCATCCGGCTTACCTCCTGTAATATTATTCGAGAATAATAATTTAGCAATGCCCTCTTTCTCTGTCTCCGTCCAATAGGTACCTATATAGTTAGGTGCCCAGCAATCGGAAGCCGCAAAACTTTCGATGGTCTGATATGTTGTACTGAGCGATATAGTAACATTTTCATTGCCTTCTTCTGTTTCTTCACCAGCTCCGGTATCGGGTGCAATGGTTGGTGTGGGATCATCATTACATGAAATGCATGATAGAAACAGACACATAAATAATACCAGCTTTATAATTTTCATAGTGCCATTAATTAATAAATTAAAGATATGATAGTGCGCCCTCGAATCATCACAGTTTCAGATAAAGAGCGCACTATTCTTATCAGATATACAAATCAGAAATTAGGGTTTTGTGCAATACTTCCTTCTGACAGAAGAACTTCTGTATTAGGAATAGGGAATAATAAGTCCCTGTTTTCCTGGAATGTTATTCCTTTATTACTATTCTCCGTCTGATTTGTCAATTCGTATTCATCCGTAGATTCATATAGATTATATCTTACAAAAGTCCCGTTCTGACCAAAGACATTGCAGATGGCCTTTTTACCGTTGTCGTCCGTCCAGCGGCGAAGATCATACAAACGATGATTTTCAAGAGCTAATTCCAGGCGTCTTTCCAGTCTTATCGCATCTCTAAGGGCAGTACCCGATGATGTTACTTCCGGTAATTCTACACGGTCGCGTACTCTTTTCAGTGCTTTACGGGCGTTTTCATCATGTCCTTCTTCATTTGCTGCTTCAGCATACATCAATAATACATCTGCAAAACGAAGCAATCTGTGATTCAGATTGTTATGATTAGCATCGTATGGGGTAGGGCGCTGAGCGTGAGGTATATAATATTTTCTGTTTATACGTGCCGATTTATGTTTAGACGGAGTTATCAGATAATCTTTAGCTTCATCGGAATCGTCTCCCGGTACATCATCTCCATTTTTTACAATAGTCCAGCGAAGGCGCTCTGTATCTCCTGCGTCCAAAAATGCTTTTTCCAGATTACTGGTCGGTAATCCCCAAGACCATCCCGAATCATCCCGAGAACCGGTAAACACAGGCAGCCTGCCCCCTAAGTTGTAGCTGATATCAGAATTGAATTGTACTTCGAAAAGTGATTCCACGCTATTGTTATGATCTATAGACCATACATCCTTAAAGTTGGTACACAAATCATATTCCTGTGTATCTATCAATTCTCCCAACAGGCTTTCTGCTTCGCTGTATTTGCCTTGATATAAATAAGCTTTACCCAGATATCCCATAGCCGCACCTTTTGTAGCCCTGCCAAGGTCTGAGGAATTATACTCGCTTCTCTTAGGCAATCCGGCGATAGCATCTTTCAGGTCCTGTTCTATCTGAGCATAAGTTTCATCAATACTTTTACGCTGGATTCCGTGTATCTCTTCAGGCATCAGCATATCCAGCACGACAGGTACTCCTCCATAATTCTTTACTAAATCGAAATAGAAGAATGCACGTAGAAATTTAGCCTCAGCTATCATTCTTGTACGGAGAGTTTCGTTCTTAATAGGAGCATCTGCAACTCTGTTTATAACGATATTACATCTTAATATACCTTTATAGCGATATTGCCAGAAATTTGATATAGGCCCGTCAAATTTAGGGTTTCCATAATGGCCCATTCTAAGCCAGTCACTCTGCGACTGGGTTGTATTACCCAACCAAAGGTCGTCTGTACACATATCGAATCCTACATAAGGAGCCTGAACCTGCCACCAGTCGTCGAAGAATATGGCTTGGTAGCATCCTGCCACCTGCTTCAGGCACTCTTCTTCCGTTTGGAAGTAAGTATCGAGATTTTCCTGTCCTAATACGGGTCTGTCGAGAAAGTCGGAACAACTTCCCAATGAAAGTATTAAAGCCCCGCCAATAAATATTTTTAATATATTTTTCATTGTCTGCTACTGATTAAAAGTTAATATTAAGACCGAATAGGAATGTACGTGGGTTAGGATAACCCAGATTGTCAATACCGGCTTCCAATACACTACCCATAGCTGCGCGCTCCGGGTCCATTCCTGAGTAGCTGGTAATAGTAAACAGGTTTTGAGCCGATGCCGAAAGGCGTATTCCTAAACCTTTTGTCATTTTAGTTGGCAGGGTATAACCTATCTGCAATAGTTTGCAACGGAAATATGATCCGTCCTCAACAAAGAATGAAGAAACCCTGCGGTAATTCAGGTTGGCGTCAGTATAGGAAAGACGTGGGTAATAGTTGCTTGTGCCTTCACCTCTCCATGCCTTATCGTATGCGTCTGCAAATACATTCTGTCCTTCGGTTCCGGCATAAAAACCACCCTTAGCACTGTTGTATATATCGTTCCCGATAGTACCATAGAAATTAGATACCAGATCAAAGTTTTTGTATCCCATGCGGAGATTCAGACCAATCATCAGATCAGGGAAAGCACTACCTATATATGTTTTATCTTTTTCGTCTAATACACCATCGTTATTCAAGTCTTTGAATCGGATATCCCCCGGTACTGCATCAGACTGGAGCAATTCACCTGTATTGCTGGTATGACTATTGATTTCTGTCTGATTCTGGAATATACCATCTGCTACATAGCCGTAGAAGCGGCTGATCTCACCACCTACTTCATTTTTTATAATATACTCATTAAAGAATCCTCCTCTTAGATACTCAGTAGTTAAGCCGAAGCCCTTAGCAATATTTTTCACACTGGATAAATTTACCCCAACTTCGTAGTTGAAGTCCCTCATCTGGTCTTTCCAGTTTACAGATAACTCCCATCCTTTAGCTTCCATGCTACCAATATTAGACCACATTTCTGCATTCCACATCGGGTATCCACTTACCATCAGATTTTGTTTTTTTATCAACATGTCTTTGGACTTTTTGAGAAAGATATCTGCAGTTATATCCAGGCGGTTATCTAAGAAACCAGCGTCTATCCCTACATTATAGTCTTCTACGGCTTCCCATTTCAATGTAGTATTACCTACCGAGCTAATGCTGGTTCCGACATAACGGTCGGAGTTGAAGACATAGTCAGATCCACCTATAAGATTCAGGAAAGAGTTTATATCTATCTTGTCATTTCCTACACGTCCCCATCCTGCACGTAATTTCAGATTTGACAATACATTCTGATTTTTCATAAATCCTTCTTCAGAAATTCTCCATGCAACAGAAGCCGCAGGGAATGTAGCATATTTGTTTCCTTTCGGAAATTTGGAGGAGCCATCGGAACGAACCGAAGCTGTAAGATAATAGCGGTTATCATAATTATACATTACACGTCCCAAATAAGATAGATATGAAGTATATACATCTGTGCCCGATGCTTGTGGATTTAATGTTCCAGCACTTACATATTGAAGATTTTCATGATTGCTAGGTAAAGCTTCTCTTGATCCGGTCAACCAGTATTGCGCAAACTTCTCCATTGTGAAACCTCCCATCAGGTTCAGATTATGCTTTTCATTGAATGTACGCATATAGTTCAATGTATTTGTCCATGTCCAGTCCACCCAGTGATTTGAATTCCGCTCAATTTTGCTCTGTTCACTCTGCTCAAGATTATCAATGTAGAATTTAGGAGTATAATTGTCGGTCATTCTGAAGCGTGCATTTACACTGAATTGTGTGCGGGCTACCAGCCCTTTTATAGGCTCGATGCTCAGATATGGGTTCATCATCAGCCCATATTCATTACTGTGTTTATTTTGACGGGCAACGCTTCCTGCCGGATTCCAAACCTGATTGTGATAAGAACGGGCATAGTTATCATATTCGTTTGCAGTCCAGTCTTCTCTGGCTCTATATACAGGCGTTGTTGGGTCCATACGCATAATGGCATCGAACAGGTTAGGTGTATCGTCCCAGTTTTCGTAACGGGGAGCAAAGTCTATTCCGGCTTTTACAATACTGTTGAATTTATACTCAGTATTGAATCTACCTGTAATACGTTCCCAGTAACCAACATCGAATTGAGAGTTCTGGCGGAAATATCCAAAACTTCCGCTATAAACAAATTTATCTGTTCCTCCCTGAAAACTAAAGTTATATGATTGAGTATATGCTACATCGTTAACTGTCTGATCCCACCAATCTGTATCAGAGAATGAACCGATACCGGCAACATCCCAAGGGGCATTCCCTCCGCCTTTAGCCTTGTCGTTTTCGTAACGTTCTTTAAATACCTTCTCATAAGTTGCGGCATTTGCCATATCGGGTTTGCTCAGGGTTTGCATCCCTAAAGATGCGCTGACCTGGAATTTTACTTTTCCTTCCGATCCTTTCTTAGTAGTCACCAAAATTACCCCATTGGAACCTCTTGTACCATAGATTGCCGCAGCTGAGGCATCTTTCAATACTTCTATACTTTCTATATCATTCTGATTCAGGAAATTTATGTTCGTTCCGTCTGCCATAGGTACTCCGTCCACTACATACAGCGGATCGGAACCGTTTATTGTAGTCACACCACGGATTATCACGCGCGGGTTGTCTCCCGGGCCACCCGAACCGGTGATCTGCACACCGTTGGCTTTACCCTGCATGGAATATAGGGCATTTCCTGATGTCATGTTCTTTAATGCTTCTCCTTTTACGGTAGTTATTGAGCTGGTTAGGTCACTCTTTTTCACCACGCCATAACCGATAACCACTACATCGTCGAGCATCTTTGTATTATCTTCCATCACAACATTTATAACCCCGCCTTTGTCCATCTTCACTTCCTTGGTTATAAGGCCGATCATGGAGTATAGAATCGTAGCATTTTCCGGAACATTCAACAAAGTATAATTTCCATCTATGTCTGTCATTGTTCCATTGGTTGTGCCTTTTTCCATTACAGTGACGCCAATAAGAGGCTCATTGCCGGCAGCCGTAACTTTTCCCGTAAGTGTAACTTTGGTCTGTGCCATAAGACACAGAGGCAAGGTTAGTAATAGAATTATCAGATATTTTTTCATAAGTATTTATTTATGTTTTTTACTTCTGTTTATGTTTACTCGCGGACAAGTTTAGCTCTTCCCAAATGAGCATCAAAGTATAATTTATAAGAACCTGTTTGTTTTACTGTCGGTTTGGCCCAGTTATCAGCACCGTTAGGCTTGGTCCATGCAGGGTTCTTATAATCGCCATAATAATTGAAAATTTCCGGTTCGTCCGAATTGTCCACTCGCTATGAGCAATAGTTCCACCATCCATCGGAGTGCCAGTTGTGGAAAATAAAATTCATTTTTTGTCCAGCTTCCAAAGACAAAGGGTTAGCCAAATAATAGAGGTGCGGATTGGTCGCATCCTGTGTAAACCGGCTTACTTCTTTCGGATTGGAAGTCATATAACCAAAATAGAACTCCTGAAGCCAGCTTCCACCATCACCCCAAGTATCCAGGCTGATAGAACCGAACTTATGAGGTACGGGATCAATCGCATCAGCAATTGCATATGTCTTGACTTTATAAATAGCGGTTTTTACATTAAATGTAATTTCATAATATACATTCGCCTGAGTTAACACGATAGGTTCTGCAATATCAGGGTCATCAGTCAATTTTGTGTTATCAGCAGGATCGATGCCGAAACAAATCGGGGTAAAATCGCTTTTTTGAGGTAAGAAGAAAATTTCAGTACCTGCTTTCTGGCAATAGTAATTGGCTTTATATTCATAAGCGGCAGTACGCTCTATACGCATAGGCACGCCAAAAACGTCACTGTTCAACTCGGCTACAGTCGCTACATCCGAAAGGTACATTTTAGGGAAGTCCGGCATTTCCGATACAGTAATCACACTGGTCTTGCTTGTTTCGAGTCCTGCTTTGTCAACAGCCTTTAATGTCAGATTATATATGGCTACAGCCGAAGGTAATGTTATAGGATCGTTGAATTCGAGGGTCTTGCCTGAATTTGTGAAGGTTGTGATTTCCCTCGAATAATTGATTTCAGGTATATCTATTGTTACCTGCTCCAATGCTTTGTCATCTTCCACTGTAAACTTAACATTCAATCGGGTTTCTGTTTTCAGCAGAACTGTTATAGCTGCATCCGGAGATACAGTAAATACAGGATTTGTGAAATCCCCGTCCATGGTAACTAGTACAGTTTCTGTAGTGGTACGTCCGCCCCGGTCGGTAGCGGTAACATCCAATTGGAAATTGTCTCCTTCCAGACCCTTCGCTATCTTGTATTTATAGTTCAGGTCGAAAGAATATACAATACTGTCTAATGTAAGATCTATAGTCTTATCCAGATTGAATGCCGCATTTTTCAGATTGATGGAACGAAGCCCGTCTTTATCGTCTATCTTTGCTTTAATAATGATTTCCCTCCCCGGCTCTGTCTTTATATTCGAAGAGCCCATAACAATTGTAGGAGGTAACCCGTCCACATCAGAATAGCCATCGTCATCACTGCATCCATTCAATAGAAATAGAAGGATCAACAGCAAGCTAATACACTTTTTTGTTTTCATGAAATCAGATTTTAGTTTATGAAATTTTTTTAATTTAAGGTCTCAGACCTATTTATTACTTTGTATCTGCAATAGCAATAGTCAGTTATAAATAAAATATGTTGTATTAAATACTTTCTATAGCTTATTTCTTGGAGAATACAGTTAAAACCGCAGTTGTGGACGTTCTAATTGTACCAGCACTACATTTTGCAGCAAATGTATATATTGATCGACTACGGACGGGAACGCAAACTAATCATTAATGAATGCTAAATCGGTCAATGCTCAATTAGGGTATCTATATTATCAGATTATTATTACATTTGAATATAAATAGTCAATAGTCTGATAAACCTTATGAGATCGTTTTTATTCCTGATTCTTATTCTTTCGTCATTACTATCATCTTATGCTCAGTCTTATACGATAAAAAGGCTGGGTATAGAACATGGCGTTTCAAACAATTATATTGTGAGCATTACGCAGGATAAAAGAGGATTCTTATGGTTTGCCACCGAATCCGGATTAAACAGGTTTGACGGAAATAAATGCAGAATCTATAAAAAGAATAACATCGAGGGCAGTAACAGTGTAAGCGGCAACGAACTGAACAAGGTATATGCCGATCAACAGGATAATGTGGTATGGATCGCGACACAACGGGAAGGGCTAAACATGTTTGATTGCTATTCTGAAACATTTACCCATTATAAACATGACGCCGCCAATCCATCGGGAATTATAACAAACGACATTACCGATATAACCAACTCTAAAGACGGGAACCTATGGCTGTCTACATATTACAGGGGTGTGGAGTATTTCAACAAAAGGAATAAGACGTTCGAACACTATAATCAGTCTACGATTCCGGGGATGGTCAGTGATAATGTCTGGTCTGTAAATGAAGACAATAAAGGACTGTTATATATCGGACATGTGTCGTCAGGACTGAGCATATTGTCATTGAAAGACAAAAAGATAAGAAATTTCAGAAACAATCCGGATGATAAGGAAAGCTTGCCGGGAGATGAAGTAAGGACTATCTATGTCGATAAAAATGATAATGTATGGATAGGGACGAACAATGGGCTGGCTCTTTTTAATGCTGAGAAAGAATCATTTATAGTATTCAGCCACGATCCCCAAAACAAGGCTTCCCTGATTTCTAACTACATATACACCATTAATCAGCTCAGCGACGGGAAATTGTGGGTCGGAACAGAAAAAGGCGGTGTAAGTATCCTTGATATAAAGCAGAGCATGTTCCTGACCCCTCAGCATGTTTCGTTCAATAATATTTCTTACCGGGACGATAGCAAAGGATTTTCGAATCCAACGATCCGGTGCATTTATCAGGACTCTTTCAACAACTCCTGGTTTGCCACATATGGAGGAGGAATAAACTTCATCAGCCATTACTCACCTTTTTTCGATACATGGTCGTACTCACCTATACAAACGCTGAATAATTCTTTAAATAACCCGATAGCATGGGGAATATGCACTGATGAGAAAGACCGTGTATGGATAGGGACCGATGGCGGGGGAATCAATATTTTCGAAAACGGAGAAAGGACACGGATTTTAGATAAAAAGAGCAATAAGATAACCGATGACGCTATCTTAGCCGCGATCAGAGACTCAAAGAACAACCTATGGTTCGGCACGTTCCGGGGTGGTGTGAATATATTTGATTCGCAGAGTAAAGCCATTTCGGAATTTATGATAGAAGGGAAAAACACGGATGTCAGGTGTTTTTATGAAGACAACGAAAAGAATATGTGGATAGGTTGTACCTATGGATTATATCAATATAATATAGAGACAAAGAAAGGGCAGTTGTTCTCTACCGGGAATTCCGAATTGCCGAATAATCTTGTACGGGCTATTTCGAAAGATAATAAAGGACAAATATGGATCGGTTTCTTCGGGGAAGGGCTGGCTGTTCTCGACAAGAATTTAAAAGTTATCAGGATTCTAAAGACAGACAGGGGCTTTCCATCCAATACGGTAGATCATATATACAAAGACACGAAAGGGCAAATGTGGGTGGCCACGGGGGAGGGGCTTGTCTATTTCAAATCTCCCGATAAAATGGATGAATATATCGTTTTCGACGAGAAAGACGGATTAATCAACAGCCATATCAGGGCTATTACCGAAGATAAGGATGGTAACATATGGATTAGCACCAACGGAGGGATCAGCCGTTTTATGCACAACAATAACAAGTTCGATAATTACGACCATTACAATGGGGTTCCCCTGGGTGATTTTATGAGCGGTTCGGTTACCAAAGACTCCAAAGGAACAATATTCTTCGGCTCGCAAAACGGTGTCTGTTATTTTGATCCCGAAGCTGTACCTACTCAAATAGATTTACCGCCTACGGCTATCACCAGTTTTAAAATATATAGCGATCAGCTGAAAATATCGGATAACGATACGGATATACCGGTTACGTCCGACATTGAGCTAAGCTATAATCAAAATACATTCAATATATCATTCAATGTATTGGATTATTCTCTCAATCATCTGGTAGAATATACTTATATGCTCAAGGGACTGGAGGATTTATGGTATAATACACAGGGAGAAAACTCCGTTACCTTCCGCAATATTCCTCCGGGTACATACGAACTGTTAATCAAATCCCGGGTTAAAAATCAGGACTGGTCGGAGAATATTACCTCTCTGACAATTAATATCAATCCGCCATTGTGGCTCACATGGTGGGCTAAAGCGCTGTATATTATAGCGGTTTTCTGCATAGTAATTCTTATACTCCGTTTCTATAAGCGTAAACTCGACTTAGAGAATTCTCTTACTTTAGAAAAGAAAAACCATCTGCAAGAACAAGAATTAAATAACGAAAGACTCCGTTTTTTTACGAATATAACCCATGAACTGCGTACTCCTCTGACTCTCATACTGGGGCCTCTGGAGGATCTGCATAGCGACCCAAGCCTTATAGAAAAGCATTCTTCCAAAATATCAGCTATTTACAGAAGTGCAACACGGCTGTTAAGCCTTATTAATCAAATACTGGAATTCCGGAAAACAGAAACCCAAAATAAAAGACTTAGTGTATATAAAAGTGATATTTCACAACTGATACATGAAGTCGGTTTAAAATATAAAGAGCTTAACACCAACAAGCGCATATCATTCAATATCAGCATAGAAACTCAGGACGTGAATATTTTCTTCGATCCGGATGTAATAACGACCATACTGGAAAACTTATTATCCAATGCATTCAAATATACGCAAAAAGGAAGTATTTTGCTCATATTGAGATCTGTAGGGGATAAGGGTGTAAACTATACCGAAATAGAGGTCAGAGACACGGGAAGAGGCATTCCCCCTGAATCAATTTCCAAAATATTCGACAGGTATTATCAGGCCGAAAGGGAGCAGCAAGTATCCGGTACGGGTATCGGACTGGCCCTTGTGCATAATCTCGCTTCCATACATCAGGGAGAAATAGTTGTTGAAAGTAAACCGGGTGAAGGAACTTCTTTCCGTTTCAGAATCGTTACGGACAATACTTATCCTGATGCTTTACATATGGATAAGACAGCCAAAGATGCCATAGAAGAAAACAGGGAAAAAGAAAGAACGGAAACAAATGACACAAAACAAGTCATTCTGGTTATCGAAGATAATGATGATATCAGAGATTATATCCACAACTCACTATCCGAACAATACAAGGTATATACTGCTTCTAACGGGATAAAAGGGTTAGATGAAGCTTATGCGCACATACCTGATATTATTATCAGTGATATTATGATGCCCGGGATGGATGGTTTCGAATTGAGCAGAACGTTGAAAGCAGATGTCAGAACAAGCCATATACCAATTATCCTGCTTACGGCAAGGGATACTATTCAGGACCGGACAGAAGGGTACACTATCGGAGTAGAGTCATATATAACAAAACCTTTCAGCGCCAGCCTGTTGCATAGCCGTGTTGCCAATCTGCTGGAAGCCCGGCGGAAGGTCGCAGAATTGATAAATAATAATACTGCAAATAAGAATGCCATCATAATAGATTCTATAAGCAAAATAGATAATGAGTTTATAGAAAAAGTAACGTCCATTATTGAGCAGAATCTGGATTCGGACAATGTAGATGTTGCATTTATAGCGGACAAAATGAATATGAGCCATTCCACACTATACAGAAAGGTCAAAGCTCTTACGGGTATGTCTGCAAATGAATTTATAAGAAAGGTAAGAATACGCAATGCAGAGCAACTTCTTCTGACGGGGAAATATACTATTTCCGAAATATCCTATATGGTAGGGATGAATAGTGTTACTTATTTCCGCCAATGCTTCAAAGAAGAATTTGGATTGGTACCATCCGAGTACATAAAACAGATAATGAACAGAAAGTAATCGGGGTAAAGAACGTTTTATCTTTTCGGGGAAAGTTTATCTATGTAGTAAGCAATTAGTATTAACTTTTAGCTTATGGTTCTTTGAAGTGTTGATTGGCCCCCTTAATCCCCCTCCGGGCAGGGCTGTTAAGTTCTAATTTTTTATACCCTCTGTGTCATGTTGAACGGAGTGAAACATCTCGTTCCTCAGGGTCGGGATCCTTCGTTCCACTCAGGATGACAGCAGAAAATAACAGAATAAAGTAGAGAACTTAACAGCCCTGCCCGGAGGGGGACTTACAATGAGGGTAAAAAGTAATAGGTAGAAAAAGTGTTACTTTTACATACGCTTCGCTCCTGTGACCGTTGGTTGTTACTTTTTTGAAAATAGTTACAAGTAAACGAGATACGAGATACAAGTTGTTGACTGATGACTGTTAACTGTTAACTGATATATCTGTCACCTTTGTTACCTTTTTTAATAGTTACGGGTTGGCTGGCGCCCTGTTTTGTTTCACGCAAAGACGCAGAGACGCAAAGTTTTTACATCTTACGAGTTGTTAATTGATGACTGTTAACTGTTCACTGAAAAAAACTGTTACTTCTGTTACTTTTTAACTATATATAGTTAATGAATGTGAAATGCGTAAGATGTAAACAATGAAAAAACTGTCAGATGTGTCAGGTTTTAACCATACATAGTTAATAAACGTAAATATAGTGATGAATTATGGGCTTTAAGTAATAAGTAGTAAGTTGAGAAAGCTGTATTACTGCTAACTGTTGACTGTTAACTGTTAACTGTAAATAGTGTTACCTTTGTTACCTTTTTTACTATTGCGATCAAAAGACAGATTCCTGACCAAAATAAATGACTAATTGATGATTCTGTGTTTGGTTTTCGTCTTATTTCTTTTACAAACAACAGGATTTATAATATATGACTCATTTACTATCCTAATTTGCCCTATCTATACCCCTTCGCATTCTGTCATATATTGTATTTTTGTTAACGCAGAAATTAACAAATTTAATATATCATGAAATTATCAAGATTACTTTCGAGTGCCGTTCTATGCCTGCTGACGTTATCATTAGCGGGTCAGGTGGGTTTCGGTGACCCGGAGAAGATTAACTCCGGCTGGAAATTTACTTTAAATGATGTCAAAGACGGCCAGACTCCGTCATTGGATGACAAAAGATGGAAAACTGTCGATCTGCCCCATGACTGGAGTGTGAAAGGTCAACTCAGCCCGACACTTGCCAGTGCAACAGGTTACCTGCCCGGAGGTATAGGCTGGTATCGCAAGGTACTCAACATACCCCAATCGAAACAAGGGGAAAAAGTATACTTATACTTCGAAGGAGTGTACAATCGTAGTGAAGTATTTATCAACGGTCAGTCATTAGGTAAACGTCCGAATGGTTATGTTTCTTTTATGTACGATGCCACTCCCTACATTAAATACGGGGAAGATAATATAATAGCCGTTCGCGCAGACCATAGCCAGTCGGCAGACTCCCGCTGGTACACCGGCTCTGGTATCTACCGTAATGTATGGATGGTATATGCCAATCCTCTGCATATTGCCCAATGGGGTGTATTCTCCTATCCTAAATCGGTGACTAAGAAACAAGCCATTGTGTCTGTAGAGGTGGAAATAGATAATTCCACGGTGAAAGATGCAAATCTGACCATCACGAATGAGTTGTTATCGGCAGATGGGAAAGTAGTTGCAAAAGATTCGAGGAAGTTGCAAATGACAGCCGGAAACAATAAGATATCGACAGAGCTGAAAGTAAACAATCCTCAGTTATGGGATTTGAATAACCCGAATCTGTACCAGTTAAAGACGGCAGTGCTCAAAGATGGCAAAGTTATAGACCAAACCACCACCACTACAGGTATCCGCAACTATACATTCGATCCGAATAAAGGATTTGCCCTGAATGGTGAATGGATGAAAGTAAAAGGCGTATGTATCCACCACGATGCAGGCGTATTAGGTTCGGCAGTACCAAAAGATGTATGGAAGCGCAGATTACTTACACTGAAAGAGATAGGAGTCAATGCTATCCGTACCAGCCACAATCCTCAGGCACCGGATTTATATAGCCTGTGTGATGAACTAGGATTATTGGTACTCAACGAAGCCTATGACGAATGGGAATTTCCTAAGCGCAAATGGCTTGAAGGCTGGAATGTAGGAACACCCGGATTTCAAGGTAATTTCGATTATTTTGGAGAATGGGGAGAAAAAGACTTGGCAGATATCGTTCGCCGCGACCGTAACCATGTATCCGTATTTGCATGGAGCATTGGTAATGAAGTGGATTATCCGAACGATCCTTATTCGCATCCGGTATTAGATGGAGGAGCAGCAACAGGCTTTACGCAAGCGATGTTTGGAGGATATAAGAAAGATGCGCCTGATGCCATGCGTTTGGGTGATATAGCTAAACGGCTGGTAGCAGTAGTTAAGAAATACGATAGATCGCGCCCTACAACAGCCGGACTGGCCGGAGTAGCTATGTCTAATCAGACGGCATATCCCGGGGCGCTGGATATCGCAGGCTACAACTATACTGAAGGGATGTATGCCAAAGATCATCAGACATATCCTGAACGGGTAATTTATGGTAGTGAAAACCGTCATGAACTAAGTGCATGGAAGGCGGCAAGGGATAATGAATATATATTCGGACAATTCCTGTGGACAGGTATAGACTATCTGGGAGAATCGGGGCGTTGGCCGTCAAGAGGCTTTTATTCGGGACTGCTAGACTTCGGAGGCTTTATTAAACCCAGAGGTTATTTCCGTCAGTCGCTTTGGTCGGATAAACCGATGGCTTACCTGGGCACCTATCCTACACCGGGAAAAGGTAGCAAAAGCCAGATGAAAGATGTATGGTCTCAACTGGATGCTGAAAATGAAGGCAATTACGAGGAGAAAACCCCGTCGATGGACGCATGGCCTATATGGAACTATCAGGATGGACAGTCTATCCGTGTAGTAAGCTATACCAATGCGGCAAAAGCCAGACTGGAACTGAACGGAAAAGAAGTAGGACAGACAAAAGAATATGATGACAATACCGGTATTATCTACTGGGATATCCCTTATCAGGCAGGTAAACTGGAGGTTATAGGAATGGATAAGGATGGTAATGAAACAGCCCGTTATGCCATACAGTCTTCGAGACAGCCATATGCACTGACTATCGTACAATCAGAGAAAGAGATATGTAAAGACAAAGGTCTTGCTCAAATAGTTGTGCAGGTAGTGGACGAGAATGGTATACCTGTGATGTTGTCCGATAATGAAGTTACCTGCCGTATAATCGGCCCGGCAAAACTACTGGGACTGGAAGCCAGCAATAATGAGGATATGAGTGATTATACGGATAACAAACACCGTGTCTTTCATGGTCATATACTTGCTTATATACAGTCTACAGGTGAGCAGGGAGAAATTAAAGTACAGTTCACTTCGCCTTGGCTGAAGTCAGTGGAAGAGACAATTCAGGTTAAGTAATAAAATGGCTCATAGCCAATCTGTTTATAGTAAAGTCGGCGTCAGTAATCCAATTACTGACGCCGACCTCTATTCTATTATACTTTTAATGACAGGCTTATTTAGGAATATCAATCAATTCCACTTCGAAGATGAGATTGGAGAAAGGCTTTATCGAGCCTTGCTCCCTCGCTCCATAAGCCAAATCGTAAGGGATATACAGCATCCATTTTGAGCCGACAGGCATTAACTGCAATGCTTCTGTCCATCCTTTGATTACCTGGCCTACACCAAATGTAGCCGGTTCTCCTCTATCCAGACTGCTGTCGAATACAGTACCGTCAAGTAATGTACCCTTATAATGAACTGTTACGCGGTCTGCTGCCGTTGGTATAGCTCCTGTTCCTTCAGTTATTATCTTATACTGCAAGCCACTGGGTAGTGTCACCACTCCGTCTACGGTCTTATTCTCTGCCATAAATTTATCACCTTCGGCAATCTGGCTGGCATATTCGGCTTTCATGTCCTCCGCTTTCTTCGCTTCGTTTACCTCCTGAGCTTTTTGAGCGGCTTCCTGTATAATACCTTCTGCTCCCTCTATGAGCAGTTTTTCATCTTTCAGGCTATTGGAGAAAGCAGAAACAAAGGCATCGATATTCAGTTTACCGGGTCCACCTAGTATTTCTTTCGAGAAATTATCAGTCATAGTCGAAAGCTGGCTCCCAATTGCCACACCCGAATTGAATGCAGATTTACTTTTATCTTGCTTTATAGTTTGGGCAAAACCAACCAAAAACTCTTCTAAATTGGCTGTATTGGCTTTTGTCAGGGAATCTAACTTAGAGGTCATCTCTGCCTTCAGCTTACTTTGTTTTGCGCTATCGTCTTCTTTTTCTATTCTGGATGTATAGTCGGCTCTCACCGCAGCAGTATCTGCTATAACTCCCATCTGTGACAAATAAGGTTTCAGCCCACTTTGCACCATGTTTATACCAAGAGCATAAGATATGGTATCAGCCTGTGTACTGAGGACTGGCTCTGCCGCCACAATTTTCTTAGGGGTTGTTTTTTTCTGTGCAAGCAAACCTTCCGGACTTAATATTGCGCATGCAACCAAAGAGAACAGTAATAATTTCTTCATATGACTAATTTTATTTGTTGATATTCTATGTTTATAGTTTCTGAGAATGTGTATATTATATCGAGATGCAAAAGTAGTATTTTTTATCCGTCTATATCATAACTTCAATAAACTTATTGTAAAATCTTGTAAAAACTTGAAAACTAATCACTACCTTTGCGCGTCCTTAACGGCTGACTCTCTTATGTCGAATATTCTTTGGGGTGGGAGTAGGCCTGTTGAAGGGTTAATTACCACATAAGAATATTTAAAATTTTTAATGAAAACATTTGAAGAATTAGGGGTCGCAGCGAATATCCGCAAAGCGATCGAAGAAATGGGTTACGAGAATCCCATGCCCGTGCAAGAAGAAGTGATTCCATACCTGCTGGGCGAAACAAGCGACATAATTGCATTGGCGCAAACAGGAACCGGCAAAACAGCGGCTTTTGGATTACCTGTACTACAAAAAATCGAAGTAAAAGAAAATGTACCTCAGGCATTAATACTGTGTCCTACCCGTGAGTTATGCTTACAGATAGCTGGCGATCTGGCAGATTATTCAAAATATATTGACAATCTGAGAGTTCTCCCTGTATATGGAGGTTCAAGTATCGAAAGCCAGATTAAATCATTGAAAAGGGGAGTACAGATTATCGTTGCTACTCCGGGGCGTCTGATAGACCTTATCAACCGTAAAACGGTCGATTTGAAGAACATAAAATATGTTGTACTCGATGAGGCGGATGAAATGCTGAATATGGGCTTTACAGAAAGTATCGATGAGATATTATCTAAAGTACCTGACGAAAGAGTAATGCTCCTTTTCTCGGCTACAATGCCTAAAGAGATTGCCAAGATTACCAAAAAATACATGCAGAGCCCTAAAGAAATTACGATTGGCCGTAAGAATGAAGGGTCGAACAATGTAAAGCATGTATATTATATGGTACATGCAAAGGATAAATATCTGGCGCTAAAACGTATTGCCGACTATTACCCGAATATATACGGGATCATTTTCTGCCGCACCCGCCGCGAAACACAGGAGATTGCCGACAAACTGATACAGGACGGATACAATGCCGATTCCCTGCATGGTGATCTGTCTCAGGCCCAAAGGGACTATGTAATGCAAAAATTCCGCATTCATAATATTCAGTTATTGGTTGCGACCGATGTAGCTGCCCGCGGACTGGACGTCGACAGTCTTACGCATGTTATCAATTACGGATTGCCTGACGATATAGAATCATATACCCACCGTAGCGGACGTACAGGCCGTGCAGGTAAAACAGGGACATCTATCTCTATTGTCCATGTAAAAGAGAAGGGTAAGATCAGGGAAATTGAGAAAATCATCAATAAGAAATTCGAACAGGGAGTAATTCCTTCGGGAGAGGCAATTTGCGAGAAGCAATTGTTCAACCTTGTTGACAGAATAGAGAAAGTGAAGGTGAACGAAGATGAAATATCGAACCTTCTCCCGTCTGTATACAGGAAACTCGACTGGCTGGAAAAAGAAGATATTATAAAGCGTGTTGTGGCCCTTGAATTTAACCGATTGATCGATTATTATCGTGATGCGGATGAAATAGAGACTCCTTCCGACCGCTTCTCTAAAGGAGATGATAAATCATACCCTCGTCGTAAAGATCGTGAACGTTCCGATCGTTCTTCGGGAGGTACACGTTCGGCGGAAAGAGGTTATTCACGGCTCTTTATCAATATCGGACGTACAGACAGTGTAAATCCGGCAACGCTCATGGGATTGGTAAACGATTTTGTACCCGAGAAGGTAAATATCGGACGTATCGACATCATGCAAAATTTCTCCTTCTTTGAAGTACCCGAAAAGGATGCCCAGAAAGTGATAAGCGCAATGAGCCGTCAGGAACAGAACGGACGTCGCATATCTGTAGAAGTAGCCCAAGGGGGCGGAGGTGGAGACCGGGGAAATTCCGGGGCTTCCCGTTTCGAAAGAGGTGGCGGTTATCGTGGAAACAGTGGTTCTTCACGTTCTGATAAGGGATCGAAAAGAAACTCAGATTTCAAATCGTCAAAACCGTCTGACAAAGGACATCGTAAGGGAGGGCGCAAACCTAAGTTTTCCTGATAGAAACCTAAGTTGACATATATATAAACGTCAGTTACTTATTCTATTTTGATAAAGTAACTGACGTTTACTTATATTTGCTATTACTTATTCGGTAACCTCATTTCTTAAAGTTGTCTGTAACAGATAAACCCTCTTTCATTTTCTTGTACCTAATCAATGCTTCGATGTAATAATAATCGGCATAATTAATAGAAGCATCTACTTCCGATTTATTAGGCCAGTGACCTACACTGTGCAATAAGAACGAAGGTTTACTTCCCCTGCTTTGATACTTATCTGAAGATAATTCGATTAACATTTTTGTAGCTGCAGTTTTATACTCTTCAGCTTTCATTCCTTTATCCTCCAATTGAGAGAGTTCAAGTAATGCAGAGGCGACAATGGCTGCTGCTGATGCATCTTTCGGTTCATGCGGTATATCAGGTGCGTCAAAATCCCAATAGGGAACAGATTCATTCTCAGGCAATCTGTTTAGATAAAGATCCGTTACTTTTTCAGCAAAGCGCAGGAACTGTTTGTCTCCCGTTTCCCTGTAAACCATTGTATAGCCATAAATAGCCCATGCCTGTCCTCTGGCCCATAGTGTACTATCGGCATAACCCTGATGAGTTACTCCTTTAATAAAATGGCCGTCAATGGTATCATATACTGCTACATGGTAATTACCTCCATCTTCGCGGAATTGATGTTTCATAGTTGTTTCCGCGTGCCTTGTTGCTATATCATACAATCTCTTACCGCCTCCATTTCTTGCTGCCCAATACAACATTTCCAGATTTATCATATTATCCATAATGGTATTATGAGGCCAGTTATTAGGTTCCACCTCACGCGGCCATGACAGTATTGTTCCAATTTTGGGGTTAAATAATGTAGCCAGTGTATCCGCGGCATTAAGCACAATTTGCTTGTATTTTTCACTTCCTGTAAGGCGATAGCCATTTCCATAACTGCAAAATATCTGAAAGCCTAAATCATGATCATAGGCCGGAAGCATTGCCAATGGATCTAATAAATCAGTATAAAATAAAGCTGCATCGGAGTCGCTGATATTTCTGGTATTTTCATAGTTGTACCAAAGAATTCCCGGCCAGAAACCGACTGTCCACTCGCTTATATCTATAGGAGCAAGTTTCCAGTGGGAGAGACTATCCATGATATTACGGGGCATCATCTTCCGATCTCCGATTTCGGACAGAGTCTTTTGTATCTGCACATTACAATACAAAAGTTCTTTATCTACAGCTAAAGTACCTGCGACTTCTTTTTCTGAACAGGACATAAGTAACGCGGCACAGCCAAGTCCCCAAATGATTCTTTTTATTTTCATGTTTTACTAAATTTCTTATTTTTCTATCCTAAACCAGTCAACATCCATCCATGAACGTGCTGTATCCGAGGCTTGATTCATTATAAACATTCCAACTTTTGCTCCTATCCATTTTCCTTGTCTGGCTTGGAATGGTTCACCTATTTCTTTATATTTCCTTCCGTCTGTACTATATGAGAAGGAGCATTTCCCTCCTTCTTTGACAATTATGCGAAAATAGAATTCCGTATTCTCCAGTTTGGTTTGGTAATTATACTTTATATCTGTCATTAAATTGTCCAATGATATTTTCGCCAGAATTTTTTCTCCTGTTTTTTGCTCTGCATCCGTACATCCGACTTGTTGCAGTTCATAATCATTACCTCTCTTCACCAATGCGATATATGAGTAATCCCATCCCATCATTATCAGGCCGGCTTTATCTCCTTCATTCTGAAGGACAGCTGTTACCTTCATCGTTGCTGTAAATTCAGGAGCCGGGAGTTTTTGCATCAGGAGATTGGGGATATCCCATACATTAGTAAAATTGTCAGGATAATATTGTCCGTACATACGGATATATCCATCGGCAGAAGGGAAAGCCCATCCTTGCCGGGGATTGGCATGCCACGACCATTGTAGTCCCAGTTTTGCTGTATTGAATTCATCACTCTCTACCGGAGTTTCCACCGGATGTACTTTACCTGTATTTGGCTTTCTATAAGAGAAAACAGGTTCACCGCAATAATTTTTATCGTTTATGCCCATCACAGGCCAACCATCTTTCCATGTCACAGGCTGTAGGTGTATGATGCGTCCGTATGGTCCTTTGTCCTGAAAGTGGATAAACCACGATTCTCCTGTTTGTGTTTCTACCAGTCCACCCTGATGCGGACCATTTATACTGGTGTTGCCCCGGTTAAGAACTCTCTTTACCTCGTACGGGCCATATATATTTTTTGAACGGAGTGCTATCTGCCAGCCCATTGCAACACCTCCGGCAGGGGCCAGCAAATAATAATAACCATCTTTCTTATAGAATTTCCCGCCTTCCACTGTATGATTTACTCCGTCATTTCCATCAAAAATCAGGGATTCCTCTCCTATAACCTTTGTTCCGTCTTCATTCATTTCACATACGGTCATCACACTATTGAAACCGGCCCGGCTACCGGCCCATGCATGGGTAAGGTAGACCTTTCCATCGTCATCGAACAGAGGGCTGGGGTCTATCCTTCCTTTTCCGGGAAGTACAAGTACCGGTTTATCCCATCTGCCTAAGATATCTTTTGTCTTAACTACATATATGCCGAAATCGGGATCACCCCAATAAATCATATACTCACCTTTATGATAGCGGATACATGGAGCCCAGACACCTTTTCCGTGCTGTACCTTATCAAAGAAACCCGCAGGTTCCACTCCTTCCATATAGAGATCAGAAAGAGCATAGTTTATTATCTTCCAGTTCACTAAATCCTTTGAATGGAGAACAGGCAATCCCGGAACACAATTGAAACTCGATGCGGTCATGTAAAAGTCATCGCCTGTACGAATGACATCGGGGTCGGAGTAATCTGCATAAAGAACAGGGTTCTTATATACTCCGTTGCCTTGGTCAGATATCCATACCTGCGATTTGTAAGTTTGAGAATTGGCTATTATACAAGTGAATAAACTTATCGTCAATATTATTCCCTTCATAAAGTAATCTTTTGATAAACAGTTTTTTCCATCACTTTTCCTTTTCCTCTCGCATTGGTTATTGTGACCGGCTTATCACAAGTAAAATAATATTCTCCGTTTTTATATTCCAATATGGCATTTGTTTTTTCATTAGCTTCGAGAATAAAGCCCCTTGCCTGTACCAGTGTTCCATTACCTAAGAATATGATAAAGTCCTTTCCACCCTCACTTACCATTACATAAGTTGCGTTTGCAGACATATTATTATATGATACTTTTTCATCTTTTACCGACGAGAAAATATAGTCCGTCCTGCCCGGTTTACTTTTTACAATCAATCCTACAAAATCATTTGATGCAGTATCCGCTTCAAATGATTGGATAGACTCAATTGATTTTCCACCATTTTCAGTTGTTGGTTCAAATATGGAAACAAACGGATGTGTCCAGGCCTCCCCATACTGGCGGGCAGCAATAGTAAGAAAGGGCTCTTTTCCCACTTCATAGGGAACACCATGATTCCCCCTGAAATTATCGGTTGGAGGAGCTTTGATCGAGAATACTTCTCTGTCAGGGTAGCCTTTCATCCAAAGATTCATATAGATATGATTATTATCCGGGGTCGACATCTTCCATACGGCCTGATAATCTTTATCCGTTTTTACCGATTTCTTGTCCCACATATAATCGAGGGCAAAGAGATGCCCTCCGGCAAATGCCATATCATCGCTCGGTAGCGAGTTTAATGGTTGTCCTTTGGAATCTTGAATAAATAATTCTTGTCCGAGATTATGATAGAAATAATCGTGATATTTATCTCCTTCGCGCTGTTTTCTGGAACGGAATATATCTATATAATATCCTGTTGTTTCACTGGTTCTTACAATGCTAAGGAAACGGTTTTGATCGCTGCGGCTCTCAGGTTCAAGGAAATAAGCGTCGGAATAGGTGATATCCGGATAATACCCGGTCAATTGCCCTGATTGCGGATAGCAACCAAGCAGATCGAAAGGATGATTGCTTAACATCTCAGGGTATTTGGATATGCCGTCTACCATTACCGTATTATGGGCCGGGAACTGCGAATAATATTCCAGATAGGGCGCCTGAAAATAAGACGATCCCCTTCCGGATTCAGCCCCCAGTATATAGCCCTTTCCATACAATTCTATCGAAATACCGTTTGAATGCATATGATTTCCTAAAGAGGCATACTGGGATATCATCAGCCCGTTCTCTTTATTATTATATCCGCTACGTTGAACAAACCAGCTTACATTAGGAGCATAGAATGTCTGAGTCACATAATCATCAAGTTTCCCTCTTTCGATGTTCGTATCCAGTATAAGAGGTTTACCGGTAAAGAACGAGTAAATCTGAGGCGGAAGTTTTTCCGGTTTCTCACTTTTCCGTTCTGCATCAGGATCAAAGAGCCTGTACATTTTAGTATATAAATTTTCATTTTCTTTGTCTCCATATTTCTGCGACATGCGTATCATATCGCTGAAAGCCTCTGTATTGATAGTATTGTAATGCGTATCGCCAAATGCGGTTATCATTCCATTCGGAAACAGATATTGAGGCAGCATTCTTACAGCTTTTCCCATCACAGGAGTGTAGGGGAGAAGATTCTGATTAAATGTATTGTCATAATCCCGGATAAAATTAGTCAGGTCCTTTGTTACTCCCTGCGCGTATCCGGGACATTCGCTCCATACCCCGTTATCAGGATCATAGCCATATTCCATGAATTTGGTTAAAGACCACTGGCGGGCCGAGGATTTGTTGAGTATATAGTCGATATAATATTCCCGGCCTTTGCTGTCGGCATAAGCCTTATTATCTTCCAAGACCATTGCCACTTTCAGTATAAATTTGGCCTGATGCAGGTTCCAGTTGTTTTGAGGCACACCGTTCTTTATGGTTATATCTATCCATTTCTTGAATGTAGCCGTATACAGATCCATTTTATCCTGATGATTTGCCTTTATATAAGGATATAGGAAATCATACAGACAGGCCAGTTCATTCAATATACGTTCCTGTATCACCTCAAAAGTAGATAGTCCCACAAGTGTCTGCACATGCCCATTATTCAGATCGACAGGTTCATTACGGTAATACATGCCTGTCATGTAAGTATCGAGAAGGTCGAAAGCGAACTTTGCATATTTCTCATCATCAGTCAGCCAATAGATAAAAGCTGCATCTTTGCCTATGCCCATTATTTGTTCATTGATACTCTCTATTCCCGAAGCGTTTGATTGTTCTCCCCATTCGAGAGGCCGCCCTTCTTTCTTTGTATTATGAAAATAAACCCCTTTGGTATCGTCCATGTAAGGAATGATATCTTCTATTTCAGGCCGGCTGTAAACCGATGCTCCTCCGCGCGAACTACCGAAACGTACTGTTGGCACAGGAGCTTTTCCATCAGCATGTGAATATACTCCACCCCGTATATATACATTGGTAGCCTTACTCTTCCAATACATCATCAGACGGGAATAAAGCCAGTCAGGTTGTATCTGTGTTTTAGCTACATATGGATCGATACGGTTCAGGATGCCCAGCTTTACCTCTTTAGCCCAGGACTCTGTTTCAATTTGTTTTTGCACGACAGGTTTATAACCGGGTATTGCCAGCAAACGGGGATGTGTCTGCGGCAGATTTTGAGGCAAGGGTATTTGACTATAAGACAAATGGCAAATAAAACCGGTAATAAGCAATATATATAATTTTTTCATTGTCCTCTTTATTTACAGTATCGCATTCTTTTTATGTACTTTATATCTCTTTATATCTTCTTTTACTGCAGGGATTAAATGAATTGTACAGCCCCCTCTTTCTTTTAACTGAAATTGAAGGATAGTCGTACTATCTACTATCAAACGGGTTACTTTGACTTTCGTAACAGTTTCGGCATTATCATCATCTGTATAGATACTTGCAACATATCTCTGCCCTGTTTGAAGAAAATCAAGGGGAGTATTAATCATACGTGCATCATTATTACCTATCGTACCTAAAAACCATTTTTTTCCGTTGCGACGCGCAATTGTCACATACTCCCCTATATAATCATGGATAACCTTTGTATCATCAAACGTCACCGGTATGTTGTCGAAAAATTCCAGCTCCGGGACTTCTTCTATCCGTGCAGGTGTATCGTACCAATATAGAGTTTGTAGCGGGCTGTAATATATTACGGGAAATGCGAGCTGGTGCGCATGTGTGTTCTTAATACGCGGATCGAAATAACAAACCGTATAATCGGCTGCTCCTGCAATCATTCGGGTGAAGGGCAATATTGTATTGTGTGTTGCATCCGGAAACTCTTCATTCCCGCGGATGCCTTCCTGTGTCAGCAGATTGGGATATGTACGGCTATGCCCTGTGGGACGGTATTCGTCATGGATATTTACCATCAGATTATTGTCCGCAGCTTTCTTCACCAATTCATGCAACCATGCAGACCATCCTTGTGTCTGATACTGGACAAAGCCAAATTTAACCCCAGCCAGTCCCCATTCTTTATAAACCGGAAATATCTTATCTGCCTGGTGCTGTAATGCATGTTGATTGACATATACCCATACACCTATTCCTTTCGATTTACCATATCTGAGAACTTCTTTCATATCCAGATCCGTTACTGTCACTTCACTTGCATCTGATCTGAAATCCATAGCCGGCCCGTACCATTTCCAATCGAAAAGGATATATTGCATCTTATGCCTTTCGCAGAAATCGATACAGGCTTTTGCATTGGCTGTAGTCAGGGTTGTTTCCCGCATTATTTTACCCGGTTTTACCCAGTCGGTATTTGTTATTTTATTGGATTCGTTCAGATTCAGTATGATATCGTTGTTTTCCAATAATTTTCCGATTCTCTCTGCTGCCATTACGACTCTCCAAGGTGTCCCGAATGGGGTTACCATATCGGAGATACTATAGAGCGACACCTGAACCGTATTCTTTTTATATTTCGATAGTTTGAACATGGCGCGGGCAAAGTCTACTTGCTGTGCCTCGGTAATACATGCATACAGAGAATCGGAAATTCTCATCGTCAAAGGGCGTTCACTTTCATCGTCCCAATCTGATAATGGCTTCTCATAATACGGAGCTTGTGCCCATTGCGTCCACCATGCAGTAGTCCTCTCCGGCATGGTAAATTCGGTATTTTCTGCAGTAATTTTATGATAAATAGCTTCGGGATGCATTGGAAAATAATAACGGAAAGCGATTCCTTCGTTATATGCACGCACCTCTATACTCATCTTATATTGCGATTTGTCTCTGCGTGAGAAATGGATCTTAGCACCATTATAATTATCCTTTATTTCCGAACGTTCTCCATATAGGGGCTTCCATGTTTCGTTATGTGAAGAGGTTTCTACATTATCAAAGACCATCACATCGTTCCATGATTCCGGTTGTTTCCAGAACTTGGCTAGTGCACGTTCCCAGATATGATTATCGAGCCGGATATCCAGCTTTGACTCCAATATTACAGGTTGGTTATTGTAGCTGACGGTATAGAATATAGCCAGAGTTCCATCTGTATTTTTCTTCTGGTAAAGCCCGAATATATGTTTGCCGTCAGGTGAAGCAACCTTTGTGCGGGTAGTTTCAATTATAGATTGAGCCGAAATTGTAGCTGCTGATAACGATATAAAAATAAGGAGTGTCAATAACGCTTTTTTCATGGATATTAATATATAGTTTATTGTACGTATAGATAATCCGGTTTACGATCTTTCACAAATTCTTTATAATGTTGTTTTTACCTTTGTTATTCTAATGTTATTTCATCCGTAAATTTTCCAATTCTGAAATTTCCGTCCTTAAAGCTTTTAATCCTTTTTCCATTGATTACAATATTCTCAAAACTTATATTTCCAACTCGCCGGCTATCATCATACCCTTCTATAACGGAAGGATTTTCTCTGTATCCATTGTAGTATATATTCTTAAAGGTGATATTTTCAATCCCTTTTCCCGGTCCGGTATTATATTTTTTGTTATACATTACACGTACATGAAAGAGTTGTCCCTCCTGAATATTTTCTACACGGATATCTTCGAAATGTATATTTCTTGCCAGATTATGATCCCCGACATTAATAGCCATACATCCCTGGTAATCCCTGTCATCTTCATCATGTTCTAAAATGTCAATATTGCGAAATATTATATTTTCCATTACTTCATCTCCCGTCTCGGTATTTCCATGTGTCCCCAAATTGATAGGGTGGGCTATATCTGCCCAGAATGTGGAATTTTGAACAACAATATTGCGTGAATCTCCGTAAAAATCCCATCTATGATTGTAGACGGCAATACAATCATCTGAGTTGCGCATGAATACTCCATCGACAAGGACATCTTCACAGCAGAAGAAATCGAGCCCATCACCCCATCCCTGATAGCTGAATGATTTTATATTTTGTATGGTTATATTTTTTGTCATTCCTGCTGCAAGAGAATTGTACCGGGGATTGAGAATTATTATACCGTCGACAGTTATATTTTTACAATAATCGGCACTGATACCATTGGCCGATGGTGAAAATATAATTCCCCGGCCATATATCTTGACATTTTCGGAATTACTACAGTCGATTTTACCATTCAACACTGCACCGCCTTCCAGGAATACAGTTGTATTTGAAGCAACTTTAAATACTCCTGTAGAATCGGGTTTATGAAGACCGGCTTCGAAATACATAATATCGGGGGCGTTCTTATCCGGTATCTCCTTGATGATATCGCCTGCAAACAGATGTAGATTGTGTAGCCTGTCTCCGTTAAACTCTATTGATAAATTCTGAGGCTTATCGAGCGTGAAAGTTATAGAATTGCCTTTTATCTCAGGTACGATGCCTTTTGCCAAAGGGCGGATAACTGCAGATAATAAATTGCCGTTATTTAACTGAACACTGACTTCTACTGTTCCGGAGAAATCAAAATAGACCATTGATGCACGGCTACGCGTATCCGCATCCACCATAGCATAATTTTCGAAAAGGTCGACCCATTCTTCACCCTGATGTCTCACCTTTACTGTAAAATCGTCATTATGCCATGCATAATAGAATTCCTTTGGTACAGAGTAGGTTATTATCTCTGCTATGGCAACGGAAGTACAAACAAAACAAAGTAAAATAATAATCCAAATGCTTTTTAAATTCATATTTGTTCTTTTTAGGTTACAGACCTGTTTATTAGGTGTATATGTATGCAACAATAGTTCTTTATAATTAAATATTGTCACACTAGATTTAACTCTTAATTTATTATCATGCGAAAGATATATCTTTATTTGTTACCATCCCGGGTTTTGCTTTAACGCCGGATTCAACCTCATCTGATTGAGAGGAACCGGACTAAGATAGTCCCGTTGCGAATAAAGCAGATTACCTGATAAAGTTGCTATTGAACGCCCGTAATCAGGGTCGTTCACACCACTACCTTCATATACACCATGCGCCAGCGGATATTCTTCGGGATAATAAGCCGGCTGCCCATGATATACGGCGTCATTCGCTTTTGCGGTCATATATTCAGTTCCGTACACATGCCGTCCCAACTTTTGTCCTTTAAGGTTGATATGTGCTATTCCCCAACGTTTCAGGTCATCTTCACGAAACCCTTCTCCATATAATTCACAAGCCCGTTCGCGGCGAATCTCATCCAGCATGTTCATTTTTTTGCATACTGTTTTACCTTGTGCATGATCCCACCATCCGGCATCCCAGACATTGGCTATCAAGGCATTTGTCAGAGGGGCTACTCCTGCTCTGGCTCTGTTCTTATTAATGGAGAAATTAAGGTCATTATCTGAAATTGTTCCTTCGCCCAGTTCTACTGCTGCTTCGGCATATATCAGGTGTACCTCGGCCAGACGAATGAGAGGGTAATCGGCAGACTCTGTATTGGTAGCTCTATTCGCACCTTCAATGGCAAACTTACGGCTGCCATATCCATTATGCGTGCTATTTCCCCGGAGGGTAGGAATATAAATAGTATGTTTATTGCCAAATGCAGGATCGTTCGGATTGTATGGGACTTCGGGATATGCAGGGTCGGGATAAGGTTTTCCCTGCTCTTTCAGGGCTCCGCCGTCTTCAGTCCGGCTACTCCAGTATGGACGGTCAGGCATAAATGTACTACCGATAAATCTGTAATCGCGGTTACGGAATTCATCATAAAAGTGTTCAAATCCTAAAAACTGGGGATTATTCTGTGCGTCAGTGATATTACCTGTATAGCTGACGCGTACCGGCAATCCGTTTCTACACAGGAAAGATTCACCAAACACAGCGCTGATACCCGCTGCCTGCCATGTAAATACAGTGTGTGAAAGATTGATACCACCTTTAAGAAGGTCATAGTCATACTTCTTGCTAAAGATAAACTCTTTGTTTGTTGCTTTTCCTGCCCCTTTAAAATTTGGCATATTACCACCCTTATCATCTATATTGAAAAGATAGTAATAGCTTAAAGAGTCACACTTATTCCAAAGTTCGAAGGTTCCTGTCTCGGCTTCTGTAATGATTTCCCCGGCCAGAGTTTTAGCTTCGGTCAGCATTTGCTGAATAGATGGGTAACTTGCCGGCCTGGCATTACCGGCCCCTGTGGAACTACCGTCTCCATCAAGGTCGTAACCAATACCCGGAACGTATTTTTCCCAAGTTGCTTCGTAAAGCAGTACCCGTGCCAAAAATGATTTTGCGGCTTCATTACTGACTTTACCCTTATCTGCCGCGGCAATATCTTTTTCTTTAGGGAGTAAAGGAATCGCCGACTTCAGATCGGAAATGATAAAATTCGCAACTTCGTAGCGGCTGTTTCTTGCACCATAAAGAACCGGATCATCCACATCCATTACATGATCTGCAACAGGTATCCCACCAAACTTTTGCAAGAGATAAAAATGCTGCCATGCACGGAAGAAATAGGCGGTACCAATTGCTGCGCTGATTTCCGATTTATTTCCTGCATATTCGCTGCCTTTGGTCAACAAGATATTGCAATTGCGAATATAACTATAGGGTTTATCCCATTGAAAATTGCTTTCTACGGCAGAACCACCCCCATTATTTCCAAGACCTGAAATATCGAGGTTCTGATCCATTTTATAATATGTAGGTTTATCGTTATAATCTTTCCATCCTTCCAGATTATACAGACCGTTTGCTGCCTGCTTAAAATGATCCGGAGTAGTAAAGAAGATAGCCTCAGTTTCTTGTGACAGCGGCTCTTTATCAAGGAAATCGCTACATCCCGTCAGTAATGCCAATAACATTACCGGTGAAAATATTTTACTTATAATAGATTTCATTTGTTCAAATTTAATGATTAATTAAAATGTGATGTCCATCCCCCAGGTAAGCATGCGGTTGAAAGGAAAAGTATTATTAGATCCCTCTCCATATTCAGGGTCATAACCGTCTTTGATCTTACTCCACTCCCAAAGGTCGTCTCCTGAAAAGTAGACCCGAAGCTTATTCAGTCCCATTTTTTTTGTTACATTTTGAGGAAGGGTATACCCTACTACTAAGGACTTTAGTCTGATATATTTGGAACTCTGAACGGTTGCATCTTTGTTTGCATAATTCCAGTTGTTAAATGCATTATCCCGTGATGCAATTGTATAGCTCGTATTCGGATTCTCTTCGGTCCACATTTTTCCCATAAATGTATTATTCTGGTATGTGAAATTTGCTACCCAGGGATATGCAAAATATCCGCTTCTCAATACTGTCTGTTTTCCAACCCCCTGGAAGAATGCCTGCAAATCAATTCCTTTCCATTCTGCTCCGAGCTTGAATCCGAAATTAAGACGTGGTGCCGCGTCTCCCGCATAGTAGATATCTTTTGTTGTAATAGCTCCGTCACCATCGAGATCGACCAGTTTACGAGCTCCCGGACGAAGACGGTTTGTACCGCTTTCCAGCGGAGCCGGAATTATATTGCCAGCCTTGGGGCCTGTATGATCTGCATTCCAGTAATACTGATTATAGAATGCGTCGACTTCTGCCTGTGTCTGGAAAATACCATCGGTCTTATAAACATAAATCGCATCTCTCGGCATACCTACCAGACGGTTGGAGTTCTTTCCGGGATTAGGTACGTTCTCGCTATTTTCTAATGTAAGGATCTTTGACCATGCATCAGCTATGAAGCCCCCTATATTATAAGAGACATCTCCTATCTTATCCCTCCAGTTGAGGGAAAACTCCCATCCTTTAGCCCTGAATTTACCATTGTTTGTTTTTGGTGCGGATGCTCCCAATATCGAAGGGTATGTTACAGGAATGAACATGCCGTTATTGGTCTTTACGAAATAATCGAATGAACCCGACAGACGGGATTTTAAGAATGAAAAGTCCAGTCCGGCATCGTGACTGTTAATCGTCTCCCATGTTCTCAGGTTTGAGGTCATACCACCAAGAGTCAATGACGGTTGGGATGCCACATCTGTACCAAAAAATGCATTTCCTGTATTTATTACTGCATATCGTTCGTAATTGTCGATTCCTTCAACACTTCCTGTTTTTCCGTAATTGTACCTGATTTTCAGATTAGTCAGCCATTTAAAGTCTTTCATGAAATCTTCGTTAGAAATAACCCACCCGCCGGAGACTGAATAAAAGTTCTTCCAACGCTGGTCGACAGATAATTTGGATGAGCCATCACGACGACCCAGCAGGTCTAAAAGATATTTTCCATCATAATTGTAACTGACACGTCCCAGATATGAAACGAATCCCCACGAACTTTGCCCGCCTCCGGCTCCATTATTTGTTCCGTTTACCATCACTTCGAGGTCAACAAGATCAGAACCTGCGTATAAAGGTCCGCTATTACGCGAAGCAAGTATTTTCTTATAGTTTTCCTCTTCGGCTGTCATACCCAGCATCGCTGATACATTGTGTACCTGATTGAAACTACGCGTATAGTTGATAAACCCGCCGAAAGTCACATTTTTCCATTCATACTTTTCTTCTTTGAGCGAACCGGGAGATTGTCTTTTCCCTGTTTTGTTCCCTTCCCAGTCGTAATATTGGACTTCTTTTTTTAGTTCCTGAACATCTTTTTCCACTCTCTTGAATGAACCTGTTCCGGATAAAGAGAGTCCTCTTACCAATTGTGAAAGATCTAAAGTCACTTTTATATTGGAACGGAATGTATTGAAGTCTGTTTTCGTTTGGCCGCCGCCTACAAGCCCTCCCACAGGATTGCGCGCACCATTAAAGGTATCATAGAATTGTCCGTATTGGTTGTAGACCGGCCAGAACCAAGGATCGTACCATCCTGCCCCCACATCGGTATTGGGCGTGGTTATATTGCGTACTTCATACGACATTCCGGTTTCTACCTTCAGCATTCTGGTTGCCTGGTAATCCATATTCAGACGTCCGCTATATTTTTTTTCCCCGTCCTCTGCAATTTTTAATTGTGAATTATTATCAGCATAACCCAGGGATGCCATATAGCTAAATTTTTCATCAGCTCCTGATATGTTTATTGAATGCTTATGCGAGAGAGACTGTCCGTACATATAATCCAGCATATTGACAGCATCGTAGCGTCCAATCTGACCATTACCTTGCTTCAAAGTAAAAACTTCTCCTTTTCTCAATGCATTGAAAAACGTTTCTCCTGTTATCGTCTCCCCAATTCCAAAGCCATCAATCGGAGTTTGAAGCGTGCCTCCGAAAGAATTGAAGATCCACCAGTCCACTCTTTTGTGAATTTCTGCAGGGTCCGTAATAGTCGGATTCTTAGCCCGTGCATCCTGATATTGCGCTTCATAGAACATATCCAAAAATTCGAAACGGTTGGTTACTGGAGATTGAATTCCATCTATAGTTGTGCTTAGGGAGCCATTATAGGTTATCTTAGCGGCCCCCTTCTTACCCCTCTTAGTAGTTACTAATATGACACCGGATGCAGAACGCGCACCATAAATAGCAGCAGAAGCGTCTTTTAACACTGAGATATTTTCAATGTCATTTGGCTCCATCTGATTCAATTCGTCTAATGATCCGCTTACTCCATCAATGAGGACTAAAGGGCTGGACTTACCGTTGACTGAAATATCTCCACGAATTTTCATTTCCGCTCCTTCGCTGCCCGGACGGGTAGAAGTACGCGTTACGATAAGTCCGGGTATTTCTCCCTGAAGTGCTACCGATACATTGTTTATACCACGGTCTTTAAAAACTTCATCACCGGAAATCTGGCTGATGGCACTGGTTAGAGAAGCTTTCTTCTGCGTACCGTAACCGACTACAACAACTTCGTCAAGGGTATTGGTTTCTTCAATTAATGTTATATTTATAGTACTTCTATCGCTCAGATTTACCGTTTGAGGTTCAAAACCTATATACGAAAATTTTAATTGAGTTCTTCCTTCCGGTATTATAATGGTATAATTTCCGTCGGTGTCCGTCATAGTTCCGACTGTGGTTCCAACGACACTAACGCTTACTCCGGCCAGAGGTTCGCCGCTGGAATCGTTGACAGTTCCTTTTACCGTTTTAGTAGCTTGAGTTTGTTGAGAACTCTCTTTTACGCCCATATTTGCATACAAGCCGGAATAGGTTACCCCTCCCAGAAATAATGCAAGGGCCAATAATAATCCTTTTTGACATGGGAATTTCGATTTTCGCTTTCTTTTCATGTGATTAGATTTAAAATGAAATTATAAACAGATTCGTTAACAAAAGTAAATGAGTGAATCTTTCTTCCCATAGGAAAAAGAGCCTAAAAAGTCCGAAATAACTATTCTGGATTAGAATAATAATTGTCCGGCCAGTGTCAAAATAATTTGAGACTCCTGCATTATAGACTATTTAGAATAATTGTCTTATATTCCCGGAATAATCCGGTATGGTAAGGGATACCAGATTTATTTTATGGATATTATTTTATCTATAGATTATATCACTAGTGATGCTGAACATAAGTAATGCCAGTCTATATTTGTTGTACTAAAAAATATGCTGAACTTAATATATAATTATCAATAAATATTAAATTTGTCGTACCTTAGTCTATACTATAATTGCGATTCTGACAATTTTCTGATGAAAAGTAAACTGTACATATTCTTTTTTATCCTGGGCTATTTTTGCAATATAGCATATGCCATTAAACCATTCCGGAATATTAGCGTCGACAATGGTCTTAGTAGCAATACTATAAATTGCATATTCAAAGATAGCGGCAAATATATCTGGCTGGGGTTACCAAATGGGCTGAACCGTTTTGATGGTGTAGATATTATATCTGTAAAATATTTCGAAAACCAATTTATAGTCTCTATATCTGAAATAGATTCTTTGAATCTGTTTGTTGCATCTGAGAGAAACCTCTATAAATATAACAGAAGAGAGAATACAGCCTCTAAATATGAACTGGAAAGGAATCAAGACATAAAAATAAAGAAAATATTACCCGACAAAAAAGAGAATTTACTTATAGCTACCAATAGAGGCTTATTCACCTTTGTCAGCGACAAGGTTGAGAAAATACAGAGCGTCTCATCTGATATAACAGATATAACAGTTGACAACAATAATATATACTGGATAACCACTACTTCGGGATTAATCAGCTATAATGTACTATCGGGTAGCCTTGATACATATTATTTATTTAATAATAAATCCAGCAATAACTTCTCCTCACTCAGCCTTGACAATAATAATATTTATCTTGGATTTCAGAACAGTATTTACTGTTTTGATATTATTGCCAAAGCATTTGATAAGATAATAGATTTGGACAATAATTATATACTTAATATATATTACAATGACAATAGGCTATATGTGGGAACAAATGGTGGTGGACTCAAAATTATTTCTTTAACGGATCGAAGTATAGTATCTCTTACACACAACCCATCCAATCCGGAAAGTATTAGTTCAAACGCCATATACTCGTTCTTACTTGACGGAGAATCATTCTGGATTGGAACCTTCGTGGGAGGGCTAAACTATACGCCCTATATAAGGAATATATTTAGCACTTATAGTAAAAGTGGAACATTTGATAGCCGGGGTGTTAATATAAGGTCGATGAATTTAATCGGTGATAATAAAATATTAGGAACCCGAAGCGGATTTATCTATTTCGGAAAGGAGAAAGTGCATATTTTCAGTACAGAAAACACCCCTGCTCTCAGATCAAACATTATACTTTGCATATATCAGTTTAAAGATAAATACCTCATTGGTACATATGGGGGAGGCGTATATCTGTTCAATCCGGATAAACTGACTGTAGATAGATTCAAAAAAGACAATGTTTTCATTGATAACTCTTTCTATTCCATAACAGATGACAATGACGGGTACCTCTGGCTCGGCACCTTAAACGGTCTGATCAGATATGATGTGAAAGCCGATAAATATGAAGTATTCACAACTATTAACTCGGGACTGATCAATAAAGACATCTATTATATAACAGCTGATACAAAGAACAGGATATGGATAGGTACAAATGAAGGTGTCTGCTACTATGAAAATGGAAAAATATATGTTCCTAAAGATATAGACCTATCTTTTATCAAAACTGTCCGATATCTATTCTCAGACAAAGCAGGTAATATATGGATAGGTAGTGAAAAAGACGGACTAATCAAAGTCTCTCCCGATATAGATTCATTCGAACATATTACTACCAGTGATTTTTTACCGGACAACTATGTATTAAGTATTATTGAAGATCAGGAGCAATATATATGGATATGTACGCCTAAAGGGATGGTAAGATATAATCCTGAATCTGCTGATTACCGGATATTCTCTCTTTATGATGGTATTCCATGGTATACATTCAACTCTGCAGTCCAAATGGCTGATGACGGTACCTTGTGGTGGGGTAATGAGAAAGGGCTGGTATATCTGAATCCTAAAGATAAATTATTGAAGAGTACTTCGAATAACCAGATTGCAATAACCTCTATTTATATTGACGGCAAGCTGGAAGAAGTCGGTTCTAAAATGTTGCCTGTATCTTCCGAGTATATGAAAGTTATCAAACTAAGCCCTTCTCAGAACAGTATCGGAATACACTTCTCTGATCGTTTATATACTATTCCCCAGTCGGAAATCTATGAATATAAGCTAGAGGGGCTGGACGACAAATGGCAACGCATCATTGGGCGTAATGACCTTTATATATCCAATCTCCCCAGCGGTTCTTATAAGCTGCTATTGAGAAAAGCCGGGAGCGAAGAACCAATACAATCTATATCCATAATCAAGACTAAATCATATACGATTTATGTATGGTTGTTCATTATAGCCATCCTGATAGTTGCCTCGGTACTCACTTTTAGTATGAATATACTGAAAACTAAAAGGTTGAAGGAGAAATTCATCCAGTCATCATCGAAAGTCAAGTATCAGAGTATTAAGATGGAAGAAAATGAAATATCCCAGATAAAAGAAGCTCTACTCAAGTACTTCGAAGAAGAACAGCCATATTTGAATTCCGAACTCAAACTGGAAGATGTATCCAATGCAATACACCATTCTAAAACAAGGGTTTCCCAGGTACTAAACCAGTATCTGCAATCTAATTTTGCCGACTTCACAAATACATACCGTATACAGGTATTTAAAGAAAAGGCAGAAGAAGGCTTGATCCAGCAATACACTCTTAGCGCTTTATCTAAAGAATGCGGGTTCAGTTCGCGTAGTTCTTTTTTCCATAGCTTTAAGAAAATTACAGGCCAAACACCTTTGGAATATCTGAAAGAAGCCGGTATAAAAATAGATAAGCCCTGAAACTAGAATAACAGCGAGACTTTAGTCCCTGTATCGATCTCTGATTCTATCTTATATTCAATTCCGTTCTTGTCCAGTATGCGTAGGGCTATCGACAGGCCGATACCGCTACCTTGCACCTCGTTCGTGTTATCTGCCCGATAAAAAGGTTTACTGATGTCTGCCAGTTGGTCCGATGGAATACCAATACCTTTGTCGGCAATGGACAAACAAAGTCTGTCACACTTCTTGTAAAGATGTATTGTGACATTCTCTTTAGAAGAATACTTCACTGCGTTTTCTACCAGATTGAATAAAGCAATCAACAACTGGGTTCTGTCTTTATCCATAGACATCAGTTGCTCATCTTCCGGTTTTATATCCATATTGACCAGAATCTTAGAATTCGGATACAGACTTTTCATTTTACTTATAATTTCCCAGATCAACTCGTCTATTCGCATAGAGGATGCTTCCTTTTCATCTTTCTTCAGGTCGGAAATAATAATGAGAGTGTCTAATATCTCTTCCATCTGCACTATCTGTTCAATGAGCTTTCCCGACAGTTGCCTGTATTCTTCGGGGCTACGGTCTTTTATCGTAAATAGATCGACGTTACCCATCATGGAAGCCAACGGAGTCTTAAATTCATGGGAAACATATCTTACAAAATTCTTTTGGATGATAACTGTCTCTGATATCTTTGCCAGTAAATCATTGAATGTTTCTATGAGGTTCTGCAATTCATCTTTCGTTTCAGGTGATTGTATCCGGACATTCAGATTTTTTGTCGATATATTTTTCACCTGGCTTATCACATCACTAAACGGACGATACGCGATACGGGATACCCAGCGGCTGAGGAGGACAATAGCTAAAAGTCCGACAACAAACGACGGGATCAATATCCACAACAATAGGTTAACCTGTTCTGCAAGTCCGCTTTCGGGAACTTTAGCGATAACGACAAAATCCCCCTGATTATCCTCATAGAATATGCCGTAGCAAAGGTATTCGTCTATGGTAAAAGACATATGCCGGTTGAGCCGTATCCTGTCGAGAATAGAAACAGGTATATCGGATACACCGACGCCATATGCTATATTATTGTGCATGTCGTATACCTGATAATATGAGTCGGTTACAATCTCTTCAAACTGAGCTTTAATCTTTGCAAACTCCCTGTCATTCAGTTCATCTTCTTCAAGGTAGAACAAAGCTGATATATGAGCCGTTTTTTCAAGATTACTATAAATGGACTTTTTTGTGTTGTTATAGAACAAACCGTATATAAGCAGGGATATAATAGCGAAGATTATACCGAAGATAAGCGAACAATACAGGCTCAGGCGATTTTTTACTTTCATGTAATATCTCTAATCATAAGTTTCTATCATATAACCACGCCCCTTTACTGTTTTGATAAGCTTCGCATGTCCATCCGTGTCTATCTTATTCCGCAGGTATGAAATGTATACATCCACTACATTCGTATTCGTGTCGTAGTTTACTCCCCATACGGTATCCAGTAATTGTGTGCGGGACAATACTTTATCCTTGTTTTCCATCAGTAATTTCAATAATTTGAATTCCTGCATTGTAAGCTTAATCTCGGTGCCTCCTCTTTCTACCCTGTGTCGGTCTTTAAAGAGTTTAAGATCATCACATTCTAATACATCGGATGCAACATCATATTTTAACCCTGCCCTTCGGGTCAATGCATTGATATGGGCTATCAGCTCCCTGAGAAGAAACGGCTTGTTCAGATAATCATCTGCTCCACAGTCCAGCGCCCTAATTTTGTCTTCTGCATCTCCCAGCGCGCTGATAACAAGTATGGGAGTGTTGATTTTTTTATAACGCGTATATTGTAGTAATTCGATACCATCTATATCTGGTAACATAATGTCCAGCAAAATCAGGCTCCATTCTTTTTCGCTGATCAGGCGGCGGGCATCTACTCCATTTTCGGCTAGTACAACAGAATATCCGGTTTCTTCCAGACCTTTCACCACAAATTCACTGATGCGGTGATTGTCTTCTATTAATAAAATCTCCATAACACATAGTTTTTGAATTATAAAAGTAACGATTTTCAATTAATGCAAATCTTATATTGAATTAAAACATTCAATTGTTCTTCTGTGCAGTCATAAATTAGTTATGCTTATTGTTCAATAGTAAAAAAGGTAACAAAAGTAACAGTTTTTTCAGTGAACAGTTAACGGTCATCAGTCAACAACTTGTATCTCGTATCCCGTTTACTTGTAACTATTTTCAAAAAAGTAACAACCAACGGTCACAGGAGCGAAGCGTATGTAAAAGTAACACTTTTTCTACCTATTACTTTTTACTCTCTTTGTAGCCTCCTCTTGGGGAGGTTGGAGGGGCCAATCAAGGCTTCAAAGAATTCTATCAGCTAACAGCTAAATGCTATTGGCTCCAATTACATAGATAAATTTTTCAAGAGATATTGCTATTCGTTGTGCTTATTACATTTTTGATTTAAACCTTAAAATATCTATCTTTGAGAAATCTGATTTTTAAAATTTGACCAAAATGATAAACACCCGTCAATTATTAGTGGCAAGTACTTTGCTACTATTTACATGTGTAAATATGAATGCTCAGAAGGTTGTGAAGTTATGGGGAACAAAACCTCCGACAAGTAATGAAATAACAGAAGCCGAAAAGTATGAGAGAGATGGCGGCTGGGTTATAAATGTATCTTCTCCTGAACTTTCGGTCTACCAACCTGATAAAGCGAAAAGTACGGGAATGGCTGTTGTGATATGTCCCGGAGGGGGATATGCGGGACTGGCTATCGAGCATGAGGGCGTGCAGTTTGCACAATGGCTCAATGGGCAGGGAATAACTGCCGCTATACTTAAATACCGAATGCCAAATAAACATAAGGAAATCCCATTGGACGATGCGCAACAGGCCATACGTTATATGCGCGAGCATGCAGGTGAACTAGGTGTCGATGCAAATGAAATCGGTATCGCAGGTTTTTCTGCAGGCGGGCATCTGGCTGCGACAGCCTCCACCCATTATGCGATAAAGGGAACAAGTACAAGACCGGACTTTTCAATCCTTTTCTATCCTGTTATCACGATGGAAGTGGCTACGCATGGAGGTTCCAAGTTGAATTTATTGGGAGATAAGCCTTCTGTTACCGATGTGCATGCTTTTTCTAACGAAAAGCAGGTAAATGTGAACACTCCGCCTGCAATATTGTTATTGAGTGATGACGATAAGGCGGTTCCGCCGGCTAATAGTATATTATATTATAATGCTCTGAAGCAGAATGATGTGCCGGCAACAATGTACATATTCCCTGAAGGTGGACATGGCTGGGGTATGAGAGAGAATTTCAAATATCATACCCAAATGCTGGACCTGTTGGCTATGTGGCTGAAAGATATACAAAACAAACAATAATATTTAATCAAAACCAATATAAGTAAGATGCAAAAAATAAAAGTAGCGAATCCCATTGTAGAGATGGACGGAGATGAAATGACCCGCATCATCTGGCAATATATTAAGGATAAACTAATTCTCCCTTATGTAGAAATCGACCTGAAATATTACGACCTGAGCATTCAGAACCGTGATGCAACAGACGATCAGGTAACAATAGACAGTGCAGAGGCTACAAAAAAATACAAAGTAGCCGTAAAATGTGCCACTATTACTCCGGATGAGGCACGTGTAGAGGAATTCGGTCTGAAAAAGATGTGGAAATCTCCCAATGGTACTATCCGTAATATAATAGGGGGTACAGTTTTCCGCGAACCGATTATTATCAGCAATATCCCGCGTTTAGTGAATACATGGACGCAGCCGATTATTATCGGGCGTCATGCACATGCCGATCAATATAAAGCCACCGATTTTGTTACAAAAGGGAAAGGTACCTTGACCCTTACGTTTACGCCGGAAGAGGGTGAACCTCAGTCATACACTGTCTATAACTACAGTGGTGATGGTGTGGCTATGGGTATGTACAATACGGATGAATCTATATACGGGTTTGCTCACTCTTGTTTCAGGCTTGCGTTACAAAAGAAATATCCGTTGTATCTATCCACGAAAAATACAATATTGAAGGCTTATGACGGCCGCTTTAAAGATATATTTCAGGAAGTCTATGAAAATGACTATAAAGCTGGATATGCGAAAGCCGGAATTACATATGAACACCGCCTGATAGATGATATGGTGGCTTCCGCCCTGAAATGGAACGGAGGTTTTGTCTGGGCTTGTAAAAACTACGATGGAGATGTACAGTCCGATACAGTGGCGCAGGGCTTCGGCTCTCTCGGGTTGATGACTTCGGTGCTGCTTACTCCCGACGGGCAGATAATGGAAGCGGAAGCTGCTCATGGAACGGTAACGCGCCACTATCGTCAGCATCAGCAAGGTAAAGAGACATCCACGAATCCAATAGCTTCTATCTTTGCATGGACAAGAGGTCTGGCACATCGCGGTAAGCTTGATGGAAATCAACCTTTGGTCGATTTTGCCGATAAGTTAGAGCAAACCTGTATAGAAGTAGTAGAGCAGGGTAAAATGACTAAAGATCTGGCCTTGCTTGTATATGGGGACAAAATGGAGCGTTCAAATTATCTGAATACGGAAGACTTTTTGGATGCAATCAGCCGGGCATTGCAGATTAAATTGGCGTAATGATCGGATGAAATAATGGGAACTTCATATAAACATGTTTAAATGTCAAACAGTTATGTGTCTCCCTTCTGTGTTTTGCGCAAAACTTTGTGTTCTTTGTGGTTAAATCTTCGTTTTTACCAGAAAGGGCACAAAGAAAAAGCAAAAGTAGAATTACACTCTTAAAGTGTTTATAGGTGTCTTTCTGTCGGTTGTACTGCAAGATAGGGAAAGTCCTTTAATAATGCATCTTCATTGTCTTTGAAAAATGCCATAGTCAACTCATAACCGGTCTGATATATCTCTTCCACATGGTCGAGGTCGAACATTGAATACCGCGAGAGCGAGACCGATTCTATCAGGTAATCGCACAGATTGCGGTCAAGTAGCGTGTTCGAACCGGACATGTAGTGGAACGATCGCTCTGCAATGTACTTTATGGAACTGCGGAATTCAGACTTGGTGATCGGACTTACATTTACACCGATTATCTTTGCGCATTCGCGGCGTATCGTCGAAACCGGGAAGTTCTTGAATAACCCTCCGTCTACATAGTAATGTTTATTGATTTCCACAGGCCTGAATATGATCGGGACAGAACACGAGGCTATCACTGCCGGTATTAACGGGCCGGAGGTAAATACCATGCTTTCGCCATGTTCTATGTCCGTAGCCAGCACATGTAAGGGAATTTTCAGATCTTCAAAGTTTTTTGATTTTAAGTGCTTTTTCAGAAAAGACTGGAAGCCTTGACTTTTAAAGAACCCTCCATGAGGTATTGCAAATTCGGCAAACTCGCGAAAAACCTTTTTTTTGAAGAATGATATTATCTCTTCGGGCGTGTGTCCGTCTGCATATAGTACTCCGGCAAAGGCTCCCGCACTGGTACCTGATATCACTTCAGGATAAAGTCCTCTCTCATTGAGTGCCTGTAGTACACCAAGGTGGGCGAAACCTTTTGCTCCTCCTCCACTCAGAGCTATTCCCAGCTTATATATATTCTTTTCGGAGCTCATCTATTGTGTGACACTGAATTTAATTCAGAGCAAATTTAGTTATAATCCTTTTACCTATGAAACTGTTGGAGCAATAAATTAAAAAGTGAAGATGATCTTAATAATAAGACGATTGAATCCGGTTGCAGATTCTTATACAATAAAAAAAGACCCCGTTTCGATGTGCCAAAGCGGGGTCTCATGTATTTTAGGTAATAATTATTTTACTTCAAACTCTTGTTTCATATCTATTTCTTCTTTGTTCTCATCATAAAAATGATATTCGAGAAGAGCCAGATTCTGGTTTGGTAATATTTTTATTCCCATACTGTATCTCCATTTCCACTGCCATTTGAGGGAAACAAGACCTTGATTGATAAACGCTGCAACGTATGGATGTACGTGCAAGGTAAATTTCTTCACTTTCAGATCTTTCACAAGATAACTGATTTTCATACGCAAGGTGTCTGTGAATAATATAGATGGCCTTATTTCTCCTTTTCCGAAACAGTTGGGACAAATCTCGGTTGTGGTGATTTCCATTTCAGGGCGAACGCGCTGCCTTGTGATTTGCATCAATCCAAATTTACTCAAAGGTAAAATGTTGTGCTTGGCGCGGTCGTTGGCCATCAATTCCTGCATTCTTGTTATCAGTTGACTGCGGTGCTCGCCTTCAGTCATATCTATAAAGTCGATTACGATTATGCCCCCCATATCCCGTAATCTTAGCTGTCTGGTAATTTCTTCTGCTGCCGCGGAATTCACTTCCCAGGCGTTATTTTCTTGTCCGGCTTCCGGATTCTTAGACCTGTTACCGCTATTTACGTCTATTACGTGTAATGCTTCCGTGTGTTCTATAATCAGATATGCTCCATTGCGGAATGTCACCGTTTTTCCAAAAAGTGCTTTTATTTGTTTTGTAACGCCGAAGTTGTCGAATATGGTGAGGCCACCATCATATTGTTTTACAATATTTTTCTTTTCGGGAGCAATGAATGAAATATAGTCTTTTATCTGATTACATGTATCGGGATCATTTACATGAATCTCTTGAAAGCTAGGGTTGAATACGTCGCGCAAAAGTGCAACAATACGTCCGGTTTCTTCAAAGACGAGTGTCGGCAATTTGCTTTTTTGTATTTTGGGTAGGTTGTCATCCCATCGCTTTACGAGTGTTTTCAGCTCAGTATCCAGGTCGGCTACTTTTTTGCCTTCGGCTACAGTTCTGACTATTACGCCGAAGTTTTTAGGCTTTATGCTCTGTATCAGCTGGCGTAGTCGGGCTCGTTCTTCCTTCGACTTTATTTTTTGCGATACGGAGACTTTATCGTTGAAAGGTATAACAACAAGGAAACGTCCGGCCAGGGACAATTCCGATGTAAGGCGGGGGCCTTTTGTCGATATAGGTTCTTTGGCTATTTGTACCAGGATTTCCTGTCCGGGTTTCAGTATGTCGCTGATAGATCCATCCTTTTCGATATCATTCTCCAGTTTCATCTTGGAGATGTTCGGGAATTTTTTCTTGTCAGCAAGTGCCTGTTTGTAGAACTTATCAACAGATTTGAATTGAGCACCAAGATCTAAATAGTGAAGAAAAGCGTCCTTTTTGTATCCAATGTCTACAAAAGCAGCGTTTAGTCCGGGCATAAGCTTTTTTACTTTGCCGGCATAGATGTTCCCTACCGCGTATGAAGCGTCTCTTCCTTCTTTTTGCAGTTCGACAAGCTTTTTGTCTTCAAGTACTGCTATCGAGACTTCATTGGGCTGAACATCGACTACTAGTTCGCTATTCATAACTATAATTTAGAAGTTGAAAATTAGATTTAAATATATTCAGTATTTAAACCTGAAAATAGGGTTGCTTCTTTGTGCACAAGAAGCGGGTTGCGTATAATACACAAAGAACAAACTTAAAATTCAACAATTTGTAAGTTTGTTCCTGTATATTTCTGTTAAAGAAAGAAATAAGGCTTATTTTTTCTTCTTATGCCTGTTCTTTCTCAGTCTTTTTTTGCGCTTATGCGTAGACATTTTATGTCTTTTTCTTTTCTTTCCGCTTGGCATGTTATTTATATATTTAGTAATTAATAATTATGTACGTCTCAATTACTTTCTTACCTGGATTACGAAAGTTTTAGCCGGTTTGAATGCCGGAATTGAATGTGCAGGTATAATGATAGTCGTGTTTTTAGAGATGTTACGAGCTGTTTTTTGAGCTCTTGTCTTCACGATGAAACTACCGAAACCTCTTAAATAAACATTTTCATTCTTGCTCAGGGAGTCTTTGACTACGTCCATGAATGATTCAACTGTTTTCAATACAGTCGCTTTGTCTATGCCTGTATTTTTCGCAATCTCGTTAACGATGTCAGCTTTTGTCATTTTCTTATTTTTTTTAGATTCAAAACAATTAATTTTTTGGACTGCAAATATATAGCTTTTTATTTACCTTTGAAACAAATAATAACCATTTTTTCTAAATAATGAAGAAATTAACTTTCGGCGACAACTGATTTTTGCTTATTGTAAATAATTGTAAATGAGTACAGAAAAAGATTTGAGATTAAGTTCTATATTAATAAGGTGGTATGAGCGGAATAAGCGGGAGTTGCCCTGGCGTGATACTACAGACCCATATATTATCTGGATTTCAGAAATTATATTGCAGCAAACCCGTGTAGATCAGGGATATGCGTATTTTAACCGGTTTGTAAAAAGATTTCCGTCTGTAGGTTTATTGGCGCAGGCCGAAGAAGATGAGGTGTTGAAGCTTTGGCAGGGTCTGGGCTATTATAGCCGTGCGCGTAATCTCCATGCAGCCGCAAAAATGGTTTTGGATAAATATCATGGAATTTTTCCACGTGGCTATACGGATGTTTTGAGCCTGAAAGGGGTGGGGGAGTACACGGCTGCCGCAATTGTATCCTTTGCCTATAATCAGCCGCATGCTGTTGTCGACGGTAATGCATTCAGGGTGCTGTCGCGTATATTTGCAGTGGAGGAGCCTATAGATAGTACAAGAGGAAAGAAGCTGTTCTCTCAGCTTGCTCAGGAACTCCTTGATGATAAAAGGGCGGGTTTGCACAATCAGGCTGTTATGGAATTTGGAGCATTGCAGTGTGTGCCTGTGTCGCCTGATTGTAACAATTGCCCGGCTTCGGTAATGTGCCTTGCATATGCACAATCTAAAGTGAATGTATATCCGGTTAAAGCCGGGAAACAAAAGGTTCGTTCCCGCTTTTTCAATTATTTCGATGTCCGGTCCGGCGATGGGCATATGCTTCTGCACAAGCGTACGGCTAAAGATATCTGGCAGGGTTTATATGAACTCCCATTGATAGAAACCGTGCAGGCTATGCCTGTGGAAGAATTACAGAGGACAGATAGTTTCAGGCGTATATTCAAAAATGGTGATGAACTTCATGTTAAATATATAACACAAATGAAGCATGTCCTTTCTCATCAGACTATATATGCAACATTTTATCGGGTTACGATCTCGGCAATGCCGGATAATGATGAATACTTGGGGATGAAGGTGGAAGATGCTGGGGAGTATCCTGTGTCGCGTTTGGTGCATAAGTATCTGGAGTCTGAAGGCTTCTCCAATGGTTAATTGGGCTAAGAGTATAATATATTCGCACTTTGTGTTAATTATTTTAAAAATATAACTTTGTAGCCGGATGAGTGAAAATTTATAATCTGTGGATTAAATGAATATAAGGAGATTTTTTAATAAATGGAATCTTTGGATTTTGCTGGTTTTGCTGTTGGCTATCGGTCTTCGTTTTTATAAATTCGAAGATAAAGAGAATCTCTTTCTCGACGAATATCTGTCTGTAGTTATATCGACGGTAAATGAAAAGAGCCTTTTTGTAGGTATTAAGGATGATTCTACATCTTTTACCGGAAGGGAAGTTAAGTCTATCCTTCTGTCGGCAGATAATAGCTTGTCAGGCATACTGAATGATATAAAAAGTCTGCGACACACGACACGAGACTCGCCTCATACAAATCTTTATTATTCTCTTTTTCGCTTGAGCCTGGCTGGGGCTGATAATTCGGATATTGCACAAGTGATGTGGCGCGGATTTATTTTGAATCTGGCATTTTTTATACTTAGCTTTATACTTCTGTATAAACTGGCCTCGGAATTATTTTCAGAGAAACTTCTCATCTTAGGGTTGTTGATTGTGGCCTTTCTGAATCCAGCTTCAGTTGGGGGGACTTTATTTCTGAGGCCTTATCAGTTGCAAGAAACAATATTTATTCTGATGTCATATTTGTTCATATTATGTTGCATCAGAATGATGAGAGGTGAGAAGATAGATTCATGGCCAAATCTTCTGTTTTTGTCTTTTGTAACTGCTTTAACATTTTTGTCTGGTTATTTTGCAATATTTTATGTTTTTCTTCTTGGATGTGCGTTGTTGTTCTATTCTTATAAATATTCGGAAAAAAGAAATATTCTGTTCTTCGTCGCTGTTTTGGGATTGTCGTATATTTTCGTGCTAATTATGTATCTAAGCTACAATCAAGGCTTGTTTATGGAAAGAGGCGAGGAGGCTTTAGGAAAACTCAGTATAGCGGGATTGTCGGATAATTTGAGACTGTCATTATCCGGGATATTGAATGAGATTTCAGAATATTTTCTAAGTATATTGGAGATAGTTCTGTTGCTTATAGTTTTTGCATATATAATGATTGCAAAATTGTATAAGAAAAGGTGCAATGTTTTTCTCAAGCCGCTTTCTGTTCTATTCTTATGTGCTTTTCTATGGATGCTTATAGTCGTATTTTTGGCTCCGATGAAAGTAGTTAGGTACATTGTGCCCGTGTTCCCTATAATCTTGTTGTTGGTTCCCTGCCTGCTATTTTATCTCGATTCGAAAAAACAGATATTCTTATGTCTGTTATTTTCTATTCTGATGTTAGGAAAGACAATTTCTACTAATGTAAACTGGGGTGTAATTCCTATTGAAGCAGAATATGTAAATGATGGAGATATTCCACTTGTTTTAGGAGGAAGTGAGTCTGTTTGCCAGATCGGGGCTATACCGCGTTTTACGGATGAGCGTCCTGTCGAATTTTCCTTCTCTCCCAATACTTTCCAAGAGAAAGTTGGAAAGTACGATGAAGTATATATTTTAATAGCGAACAATATGGAGGGAAAATATGTAATTCCGGATGGCTATGACATTGAAGGAAATATAAAGAGGAACCATTTATTTATATTTTGTAAATTAAGAAAGATTAAATGACAGATTTTGTAGATTTGATCCAAATAAAAATAGTTTTTCCTCCGAAACACTATAACTTTGTATAAAACATAAACAAATATCGAAACATGGATAAGATATCTTTAATTGTGCCTTGCTATAATGAAGAACAAGCTCTCCCTTTCCTATATAAAGAATTAGTGAAACTGACGGACGAAATGCCGGAACAGGAATTTGAATTTATTTTTATCAATGACGGTTCTAAGGATAAGACGTTGGAATTGGTGAAAGGATTGAACGAATCGGATGACAGGGTTCATTATGTCTCTTTTTCCCGGAATTTTGGTAAAGAGGCAGGTATATATGCCGGCTTGAAAGCTGCCACAGGGAATTATATTTCGTTGATAGATGCCGACTTGCAAGATCCGCCTTCGCTGCTGAAAGAGATGTATGAGAGTCTGAAAACGGAAGATTACGACTGTGTGGCGACGAGGCGTGTGGACAGGAAAGGAGAGCCCGTTATGCGCTCATTCTTTGCGAAACAATTTTATAAACTTATAAATAAAATATCGGATACGGAGGTGGTTGACGGAGCGCGTGATTTTCGTTTGATGACGCGCCAGATGGTAGATGCTATCCTTGAAATGAGTGAATATAACCGGTTCTCAAAAGGTATTTTTGGATGGGTTGGCTTCAATACTAAGTGGATAGCTTTCGAAAATATCGAGCGTGTTGCCGGACAGACCAAGTGGTCATTTGTTGGATTATTCCTGTATTCTCTGGAAGGGATAATTGCTTTCTCTACCCGTCCTTTGCTTATTGCTTCCCTGTTTGGTATCTTGTTCTGTCTTATCGCATTTGTGATGATTTGTATTATAATTTTCAAAACGCTGGTGTTCGGAGATGATGTGCAGGGGTATCCGTCTACTATGTGTGTAATTTTCTTTATAGGAGGTATTCAGTTGTTCTGTCTTGGTATTCTGGGGCAATACCTATCCAAAACCTATCTGGAGGCAAAGAAACGTCCTATTTATATAGTCAAGGAAAAAGCATAAAAGGTTGTTTTGTAATCTTTAGTTGTCAAATTTGAATAATTTGGCATATAAATTTTTGTGTTTAAAAAATAAAACTGTAATTTTGCGCCGATTGTCTGCAGACTCTCATTTGGTGCGCTTTTTGCTCTTTTAACAAAGTGTTACGGATACCATAGAAGTGATTGACAATTGATAGAAAAGTTTTAATCTTAAAATGAAAATATGAGTTCTTCTGCTCTTTTTTTAGTAGTTCTTTTAACCGGAATTATGCTTGTGTGTGCCGGTCTCGGCATGGCATTGTTGTTATCACCAAAATCATTTAATGCACAAAAAGGAGAACCGTATGAATGTGGGGTTCCTACCCACGGTACTTCATGGATGCAGTTTAAGGTAGGGTATTATCTTTATGCAATCCTGTATCTGATGTTCGATGTGGAAGCGATATTCTTATTTCCGTGGGCGACTGTTGTGCGGAACTTAGGAATGCCCGGATTATATAGCATATTGTTTTTTGTATTAATCTTAGGCCTTGGACTGGCTTATGCATGGAGGAAAGGAGCATTGCAATGGAAATAAAGAAAATATATATAAAAGGTATTCCTAACGATGAGTTTAAGGATAATGAATACCTTGAAGATTATATAAAGGAGCTGAATGAAAACGGAGTTCCGGTTGTTGTTGGAAAACTGGACGACCTTATTAACTGGGGACGATCCAATTCTGTCTGGCCTTTGGCTTTCGCTACCAGTTGTTGCGGTATCGAATTTATGGCTTCGGCTGCTGCCCGTTACGACCTCGCCCGTTTTGGGATGGAGGTTACGCGTAATAGTCCCCGCCAGGCCGATACAATGGTGGTAGCAGGTACAATCGTACATAAAATGGCTCCGCTGCTTAAGCGTGTTTACGACCAGATGGCAGAACCGAAGTATGTTGTGGCCATGGGCAGTTGTGCTATTTCCGGAGGCCCGTTTGTGGATTCATACCATGTAGTGAAAGGAATCGATGAAATAATGCCGGTAGATGTATATGTGCCGGGATGTCCTCCTCGTCCTGAAGCTTTATTTTATGGCTTGATGCAGCTGCAACGTAAAATCAAGGTGGAACGCTTTTTGTTCAAAGTAGATAAAAAGAATAAATAACTCGTTTCTGGTTACACGCACAGATAGGGGCAGTTATTCCCCATATAAAATTAACATGTAATTCGCAACTATAATATATCGATGGAAAACATCAGGAAAGTAATATTGGAAGCCGTACCCGAAGCGGTGATCGAAGAGGCCGGAAGGCTTACGGTTACTGTGGAGCCGGATAAATTACGCCATTTGGCAAAAGCTCTTCGTTATCATGCAGAGTATCCTTTCGACTATCTGGCTATGCTGACCGGAATGGACTGGGGCGAAAAGCTCGGGGTAAACTACCTCTTGGCATCATCAAAAGATTTATCGAAAGAAGTTGTCATGAAAACAGGTACAGCTGATAGAGAAAATCCATTGCTTTATACAGTTACAGATATATGGGAAACCGCCCATTATAACGAACGTGAGGTATATGCAATGTTCGGTATCCGTTTTATCAATAATCCGGATATGCGCCGTTTCTTTCTCAATTCCGATTGGAATGGTTTTCCTTTGAAAAAAGATTATGATGCAAACCCTGTATTGAATCCTGTTTCGGTAGAGAGTAAAGATATCGTTGATGTTGCTCCCCGGATTATGGAAACTCCGAATGGATTTAAGGAGGAGAATGTAAGGGTATTTGAAGAGACCGATTATATAATAAATATAGGGCCACAACACCCTTCTACCCATGGGGTGATGCACTTCCGTGTTGCATTGGAAGGTGAGATGGTGAAGAAGATAGACGTTCATAGCGGATACATTCATCGCGGGATAGAAAAAATGTGCGAAAATATGACCTATCCGCAAATACTACACCTGACAGACCGTCTGGACTATCTTTCTGCAAACATCAACCGTCACGGATTATGTATGTGTGTGGAGAAAGCCGCAGGAATAGAAGTTCCGGAAAGAGCGCAATATATCCGTACCATTATGGATGAGTTGAATCGTATCGATTCCCATCTTGTAGCCTGGGCGACCATGTGTATGGACTTAGGTTCTACCACTGCCTTTATATACGGTATGCGTGAACGTGAGGAGATACTGAAGATATTTGAACAAACATCAGGCGGGCGTTTGATTATCAATTACAACGTTATCGGTGGTGTTATGTTCGATATATACCCTGAATTCCAGAAAGATGTAAAAGCATTCATTCCGCTCATGCGTAAGCGCCTGAAAGAATATGACAGGTTATTTACCGGTAATGTCATCGCACTGGGACGTATGAAAGGTCTGGGTCTTCTTTCCAAAGAAGAAGCGATCTCTTTTGCAGTTACAGGACCTGCAGGACGTGGTTCGGGATTCGCTTCTGATATTCGTAAGCATGTACCTTATGCACTTTACGATAAAGTAGAATTTACAGAAATCATACGTGAAGAAGGAGACGCTTTCGCCAGATACTTGAACCGTCTGGATGAAATAGAAGAGTCTCTGAAAATTATAGAACAATTAGTAGACAATATACCTGATGGTGAATTCTTAGCTAAAACAAAAGCTATAATCAAACTGCCTGAAGGTGAGTACTATCAAAGAGTGGAGGCTGGCCGTGGAGAATTCGGTGTATTCATCGAAAGCCGTGGCGACAAGGTTCCATACCGTCTGAAATTCCGTTCTCCGTCGATGGCTGCTGTTTCGGTGATGCCGTTGATTTGTGAAGATGAGAAAATTTCAGACTTTATCGGTATCGGTGGTTCTATGGACTATGTGATTCCTGATATCGACCGTTAATACAGATTAAGGTCTCAGATCTATTTGTTGCTTTTGTATTTGCAACAGCAATAATAGGTTGCGGTTAAATAATGTTGCATTAAATGCTTTTTTTGCTTATTCATTTTATCAATATAAAAACATATGCTGTTAAAATTTTCGTTAGAGCCCTCTCAATTGACCACATGGCTTGATACATGGCTACATGCCAATTTGCCTGCATGGGCAGCTCTGACAATAGAATTTGTACTGATAGGTATTGTCCTACTGACTCTTTATGCAGTACTGGCTTTGATATTAATCTATGTAGAACGTAAAATTACGGCATTTTTTCAGGCGCGTTTAGGCCCGAACCGTGTAGGTAAGTACGGACTCATTCAGAGTGTAGCCGACATGGTTAAGATATTACTGAAGGAAATTATTCATGTTAAGCAATCCGACAGGTTCCTGTTTTTTACAGCGCCTTTCTTTATGATTGTGGCTTCCATGCTTACATTCGGTGCATTACCATTTGGTCAGGGACTTCAAGTCGTGGATTTCAATATCGGCGTATTCTATGTAATTGCCGTTTCATCATTGGGCATCATCGGGGTATTACTGGCCGGATGGTCAAGTAATAACAAATATTCGATGATCGGTGCCATGCGAAGCGGAGCACAATTTATAAGCTACGAGCTTTCAGCAGGATTTGCTTTGATGACAGTAGTTGTATTGTCAGGAACAATGAGTTTTTCCCAGATTATACAGGGACAGACATATCTCCATCAATGGAATATAATAGCAGGACACGTACCCGCATTTATCGCATTTATTATCTATCTGATTTCAGGGCATGCCGAAACTAACCGTGGGCCTTTCGACTTACCGGAGGCTGAATCGGAATTAACAGCAGGTTATCATACGGAATATTCCGGATTGCAATTCGGGTTTTTCTATCTGGCTGAGTATCTGAATATGTTTATCGTTGCAGGTATCGCCGCTACTGTATTCTTAGGGGGATGGATGCCTGTACAGATTGAAGGCTGGGACGGATTTAACCATGTGATGAATTATATCCCTTCATTCCTTTGGTTCTTTGGAAAAGCAGGATTTCTTGTTTTCCTTAGTTTGTGGGTAAGATGGACGTTCCCGCGTTTGCGTATCGACCAGCTGTTGAATCTGGAATGGAAATATTTATTACCGATTAATATGGTAAACATATTATTGATGGTAGCTATGGTTTTATTGGGTTGGACTTTTAAATGAGTAAAAGATAGTATTTAATACTGTTGCAGATATAAAAATAATAAAAAGGTCTGAGACCTTAATTTATAGAAAATACGACAATGAGTTCAGTATCAGAATATTTTTCAGGTTTATTTGGAGGTATCAAGTCATTGCTCACAGGTATGAGGGTGACATGGGGTGAGCTGTGGACGAAAAAGATCACGGAGCAATACCCTGAAAACCGCGCGACCCTTGTAATCCCTGACCGTTTCCGTGGCGAGCTGATTATGCCGCACGATGAAAATAACGAACATGCCTGTACAGCTTGTGGTATCTGTCAGATGAATTGTCCTAACGGGACAATACAGGTAATATCGAAGAGTATAGAGACAGAGGACGGGAAAAAGAAAAAAATAATAGACCGTTACATTTATGATTTAGGAATGTGTACATTCTGCAATCTGTGTGTGATAACCTGTCCGTCTGATGCAATTGTTTTTGCCAATACTTTCGAAAATTCGCTCTTTACACGTAGTAAACTTATCCAGCAACTAAACCATGAAGGTTCTAAGCTCCGTGAAAAGAAGAAGGAAAAACCTGCTGTTGTAACAAGTCCTGTCGCTAAAGCAGAAGATGCCGTACATGGAAAGAATACGGCGCCGGAAAATGTACCCCAGACTCCGCTCGAACCTATACCTGCACAGGATATAAAAACGGCCGATGGAAGCCATCCTGAACTGGATGTGAAAAAGGATGTGACAACCAAAACAGTACCTGCGTCTAAAACAGATGGGGATATTGAGCCAAAAGAAGATAAAGAATAAATAATATACGATAATCAACAGATTATGGCAGAACAGATTATATTTTACATTATAGCGACAATCATTGTGTTTTCCACCATTATGGCGGTCACAACGCAGAAGATTATCCGCTCGGCGACATTCCTGTTATTTGTCCTTTTAGGTACGGCAGGTTTGTATTTACTACTCGATTACCATTTCCTGATGGCGGTACAGATAGCTGTTTATGCAGGAGGTGTGATGGTATTATTCATCTTTGCTATCCTGCTCACCCATGAACCGGGAGTGGATGTCAAATTCGAAAAACCGGGCAGGATATTTATAGCAGCTGTTGCGGCTTTGGCCGGATTGGGTATTTGCGGTCACATTATATTCTACAATGTGAACAAGTTTTATACTTACGTTACGCAAAGCGAGTTGCAGATGCAGGATATAGGTATGGCAATGATGGGTACGGATAAATACCAGTACTTGCTGCCGTTCGAGGCTATAAGTGTGTTGTTGTTAGCTTGTATTATTGGTGGTATAATGATTGCCAGAAAAAGATAACACCTCCCCTTACCCCTCCAAAGGGAGGGGAGACTGAAATGAATAGTAAAAAAGTAATATAATACAAATACCCTCACAGGTAGCCTCCCTTTTGGGGAGGTTGGAGGGGCGGATAATAAATATTATGGGTGATTTTATAACAAGTTTTCTATCAGGACCGGTGCCTATCGAGGCCTATCTGGCGGTAAGTACTATTATGTTCTTTGCCGGGGTATATGGTTTCCTTTCGCGTAAAAACATGTTGATGGTTCTGGTTTCTGTGGAGTTGATGCTCAATGCTGCCGACCTGAATTTTGTGGTATTCAACCGTTATCTGTATCCGGGACAGCTCGAAGGGTTTTTCTTTACCCTGTTTGCAATAGGAATAGCCGCCGCCGAAACAGCGATAGCCATTGCCATCATTATCAATATATACCGCCATGTGAAGAGTATATATATAGATGAGAATATTACTAAAATGAAAAACTAAGCAAGGAAAAGATATAAAATATGGACGCATTTAATTATTCTATACTGATACTTGTACTTCCTGTCGTAATGTTCCTCATTCTGGGGCTGGGCGGAAAATATATGAAGCCTGTAATTGCCGGAACACTGGGAAGCCTTTCCCTTGCTGTAATGGCAGTGCTGGCTTATACTACAGCTTATCAGTATTTCTTCGAAGTTGGAAAAGGTGCTGATGGCGTTTATCAGGCTATAAATGTATTCCACTTCCAGTGGTTGAGATTTACGGATACATTGCATATCGATTTAGGAATGTATCTCGATCCCATTTCGGTGATGATGCTGGTTGTGATTACTACCGTATCGTTGATGGTACATGTTTATAGCTTGGGTTATATGAAGGGTGAAAAAGGATTCCAACGTTATTATGCTTTTCTATCCCTGTTTAGTTTCGCAATGCTGGGGCTTGTTGTGGCAACCAATATATTCCAGATGTATATCTTCTGGGAACTTGTGGGGGTATCTTCATTCCTGCTCATCAGCTTCTATTATGTAAAACCGTCGGCAGTAGCCGCTTCGAAGAAAGCGTTTATTGTTACCCGTTTTGCAGACTTCTTCTTCCTTGTAGGCATTTTGTTGCTATCATATTTCACAGGTACATTCGACTTTGCTACATTGACTGCATCGAATGCAGATATCTGCGTATCATCTACAGCCGGAATGTCATTCCTCGGCATGTCTGTCCTTTCGTGGGCAATGCTCCTCATATTTATGGGAGGTGCCGGGAAATCAGCGATGATGCCGTTCCATATCTGGTTGCCCGATGCGATGGAAGGTCCGACCCCTGCGTCTGCCCTTATCCATGCCGCAACGATGGTTGTAGCCGGAGTATTTCTTGTAGCGCGTTTGTTCCCGATATATCACTTCGGAGCGCCTGAAATTTTGACAGTTATAGCATGGGTAGGAGCGATCACGGCATTGTTTGCTGCGGTGGTGGCCTGTACCCAGACCGATATCAAACGTGTACTGGCATTTTCTACTATATCTCAGATTGCATTCATGCTTACTTCTTTAGGTGTTTCCAAATTCGGCGATCACGAAGGATTAGGTTATATGGCGGGTATGTTCCACTTGTTTACGCATGCATTCTTCAAAGCATTATTATTCCTTTGCGCCGGAGCTATCATCCATGCGGTACACAGTAATGAGATGGGGGATATGGGCGGACTTGCCAAGAAACTACCCATCACCTGTATTACGTTTGGTATTGCCTGGCTGGCTATAGCCGGGATTTATCCATTCTCAGGATTCTTTAGTAAAGATGAGATATTGGCTGCCGCAATGGAGCACAATTTTCCGATATATATAATCTTGTCGGTTGCAGCGGGATTGACCGCGTTCTATATGACACGCCTGTACCTTCGTATCTTTTTCTATGAAAAGAAACATTATCACCATGAACCGCATGAGGCGGGTCCATCAATGGCAATCCCTTTGATTATACTGGCTGTGTTTGCCTTCGGGGCAGGTTTTGTTCCTTTCAGTAAGTTTGTGACTTCGGATGGCGTACCTTACGATGCGCATATTAATATGCAGGTTGCAGTGACCAGCGTATTGATATCACTTGTCGGTATCGGTATCGGATTCAGATTATACTTCAAGAAAAACGATATACCAGACAAAATCGCAGCAAGCATCAGCACATTCTATAAATGGGCGCATAATAAGTTCTATTTCGACGAATTGTGGCTGTATGTAACACGCAATATTATCTTTAAGCGTATTTCGGCAACGATAGCATGGTTTGATAAGAAGTTTGTGGACGGCTTCATGGATTCACTGGCTTATGTTACGCAAGCAGCGTCCAGTACGATCAAGAATTTCCAGTCAGGATATATTCAGCAGTATGCATTGGCTTACCTGTTGGGAGCATTGATACTTGTGGTCGGTTTTGGTGGATGGTTAATTGCTTTTATTTGTAAATAAGATATAGTTAAAAATATAAGAATATGAATATTCTTTCATTATTTGTTCTGGTTCCTGTTGTGATGTTACTTGCGTTCATACCGTGTCGCAACATCAAACAAGTACGCACCGTGGGAGTAGTAGGTGCAGTTATAGAAGTTATTTTGGCTTTGGTTCTCCTGTTTATGTTCTATCAGGAACGGGCAGCAGGGAATGCTGCGGAAATGTTGTTTACATTCGACGCAGTCTGGTTTCAGGCGGCAAGTATGAATATTCATTACGCTATCGGGGTTGATGGTATTTCTGTGCTGATGATACTGCTCACAGCCATCATTATATTTACAGGGACTTTTGCCTCCTGGAATATGAACCCGTTACCGAAAGACTTCTTTATGTGGCTGACACTATTGTCGATCGGTGTATATGGATTCTTTATCTCTCTGGATATGTTTACCATGTTCTTCTTCTACGAGATAGCCCTGATACCGATGTACCTGCTTATAGGACTTTGGGGTACGGGACGCAAAGAATATTCGGCAATGAAACTGACCCTCATGCTGATGGGAGGTTCCGCATTCCTCTTTGTAGGTATTCTTGGAATCTATTACCATTCTTCAACTACAGGAGATTATACATTCAATATCCTCGAAATAGCGGCTAATAATAGTATTCCTCTCTCTGCCCAATACTGGATATTCCCGCTTACATTCCTGGGATTCGGGGTACTGGGAGCCTTATTCCCATTCCATACATGGTCGCCTGACGGCCACGCATCGGCACCTACAGCAGTATCTATGCTTCATGCCGGAGTATTGATGAAGCTGGGGGGATACGGGTGTTTCCGTATCGCTATGCGCCTGATGCCGGAAGCAGCCGATGAACTGTCATGGATATTTATAATACTTACGGGTATCAGTGTAATTTACGGGGCATTGGGAGCTATCGCTCAAACAGACCTGAAATATATTAATGCTTATTCCTCGGTAAGTCACTGTGGACTGGTATTGTTCGCTATATTGATGATGAACCGGACGGCTATGACCGGGGCAGTGATGCAAATGCTTTCGCACGGTCTGATGACAGCCCTTTTCTTTGCTCTGATAGGTATGATATACGGACGTACACATACCCGCGATATACGCCAAATGGGAGGGTTGATGAAGATTATGCCATTCCTCAGTGTATGCTATGTAATTGCCGGTCTGGCTTCTCTTGGTCTTCCGGGATTGAGTGGATTTGTGGCTGAAATGACAATTTTCGTGGGTGCATTCGAACATAACGATATGTTCCACCGGATATTTACGATTGCTGCTATATCCTCAATTGTGGTGACAGCGGTTTATATACTGAAAGTGGTTGGTAAAATACTGTTCGGACCAGTTCAGGACCCGCATCACCTGGAACTGACCGATGCTGTATGGCATGAAAAAATAGCAACAGTAGGATTGATAATCTGTGTTGCTGGTATGGGACTATTCCCGGGATGGATTTCCGATTTGATTACTTCAAGTCTGGGATATATAAAATAATCAGTTAACAGTCAACATTTATCAGTAAACAATATAAAATACAAAAGGCAGTTGCTTGTAACCCGTACTCGTAACTCGTAACTAAAACTAAGATATAAAAATGGATTTGAGTAATTATTTGTTGATGAAGCACGAGCTATCACTTATAGTGGTATTTCTCTTACTTATTATTTATGATTTGTTTGCTTCGGACAACGCAAAGAAATATTTCTTCCCTGTGGCCTGTACATTGTTTCTGGCACATACCGTCCTATGTTTCTTTTTTAAAGATAATGGAGCATCCTTTGCGGGCATGTATGTTACCGGTCCGGCTTATCTTACAATAAAGAATATACTGAATATAGGTGTATTCCTGATTTTCTTACAAGCAAATTCATGGCTCAACAGACCGGACTCAATAATCAAGCGCGGAGAATTCTTCATGCTGACTATACTTACCCTGACAGGTATGAATCTGATGGTTTCTTCCGGAAACTTCCTGTTGTTTTATATTGGCCTCGAAACAGCATCCCTCCCTATCGCGGCTTTGGTTGCGTTTGATAAGTACAGGCAAGAGTCGGCAGAAGCCGGAGCCAAGTATATATTTAATGCTATCTTCTCGTCAGGTATGATGGTTTTCGGATTGTCATTCCTTTATGGAGCTTGCGGAACGCTATATTATGCAGATATCGCTACAAATATATATTCTGCACCTATGGTAATAATGGCGATGGTATTTATTCTCGCCGGAATATTCTTTAAAATATCCCTTGTTCCGTTCCATCTTTGGGCGCCGGATACATATCAGGGCGCGCCTACCAATGTAACCCTTTATTTATCTACGATATCGAAGGGGGCTGCAGTATTTGCACTGATGGCTATCCTGTTCAAAGTATTTCCGGTACTTGCAGACGTTTGGCAAAACATAATATGGATCATAATCCTGCTTACAATCACAATTGGTAATTTATTCGCTCTCCGTCAGAAGAATATGAAACGCTTCCTTGCATTCTCTTCCATATCGCAGGCCGGTTATATTATGTTGAGTGTATTTACGGGAACGGCCGAAGGTATGGCTGCGACAATGTTTTACATCTTTGTGTATGTATTCTCCAACCTGGCAGCTTTCGGTGTGATTTCCGCGATAGAAGACAAAACCGGAAAGGTGAATATGGATGACTACAACGGATTATATTATACAAATCCCAAACTGGCACTGGCTATGATGATCGCCATGTTCTCGCTGGGAGGTATTCCGCCTACAGCAGGTTTCTTCAGTAAGCTGTTCGTATTTATGACGGCCATGCAGCAGGGACATGTATTGCTCGTATTCCTCGCATTCCTGAATACTGTAATATCTTTGTATTACTATTTATTGGTAGTAAAAGCAATGTTTATCAATAAGAACAATTCTCCTATCGAGACTGTTAATACAGACGGATATTTAAAAATCTCACTGGTAATGTCGATGGCCGGAATTTTTATAATCGGTATGGTAAGCTGTTTCTATCAATATATAGATAAAGTTAGCTTTGGCATATATTAAAGATTATTAATTTATAAATAGAATTCGACAGAAGACTGTATCTTTGAGCTTCTGTCGAATTTTGTACAATAAAAACATGTAAGCAGGAGAGTGTTTAATGATGCAATATTCAGTCTAACTGCTTGTTTTATTTTGAGTTAACGAAATAATAAATAGGTCTGAGACCTTACAACAAATATCATTTATGAATTTATTTGTTTTACTTCAGGCGGCTACCCCCGTTGTAGAAATGGCGGAGCAAACAGCCCAAGTTGCTCCCGAAGAGAGTTATTTAAGCCTTGTGATGAAAGGTGGATGGATACTATTACCCATCTTTCTTTTGTCACTTTTAGCTATATATGTCATTATAAATAAATGGCTGGTAGTAAACCGTCTTGGCAAAAAAGATTCGGTTTGGTTATCCCGGGTTGTGGAATTGATACACGAAGGGAAAGTTGATAAAGCTTTGAAGTTTTGTGTAGAGCGTCCTTATGCTTCTGCTAAAGTGATTGCAGCCGGACTTAAAGACTTTGACCGGGATGATAAAGAAATACAGGAATCGATGGAAGTGGAAGCCCGTCAGCAAATAAGCATATTGGAAAGCCAGATGAACTGGCTGGGAATTACCGCTTCTATTGCACCGATGCTCGGGTTTCTGGGTACAATATTCGGCGTGATAAAAATATTTTATGATATAGCTAAGACAAATGATCTGGCCATAGATACGATTTCTACAGGACTTTATCAGAAGATGATATGTTCCGGAGCCGGTTTGCTCGTAGGGATTATAGCGTATGCAGGATATTATGTACTGAATGGACGTATCGATAAAGTGGTAGTCAATATCGATAAAGAATCGAACGAAGTATTGAAAGCAATCAGAGCTTATAAAAGAGGTAGTGTTGAGGCCTGATTTTATAAAGCTTATTCTTAAAAAAGAGAGAAAACATGAAAATAGAACGGAGAAAATCAAGGGCTGCGGAGGTTTATACCTCTTCGTTGAACGATATAATGTTCTTCCTGTTGTTGTTTTTTCTTATAATATCCACAATGGTTACTCCGGCGGCTATCAGAGTCCTTTTGCCAAATGCCGCAACTTCGGAGCAGGTTGTAACCAAGAAGAATATTAATTTGATAATAACTCAGGATCTGAGGTATTATGTTAATGATAAGGAAGTTACAAAAGAAGAGATTGAGCAGGCCTTGATGGCAGCTATTACAAAGGAAAAAGAAAAGAACAATAATGTCGAAGTAAATGTTCTATTACAAGCAGATAAATCATTAAGTCTGCAGAATGTTGTCGATGTAATTGATATCGGGAATAAATTGCAGGTGAAAATGGTACTTTTCACCCAAAAGCCGGAATAAAGAAGTTCTAAAATAAAAAAGATAATGTAAATTTCATTACTACTAAAAAAAGATAATAGTAGATGAAATTTAGTGTAGATGATGCAACATTTCTACAAAAAATGCATCTCTAAAATGAAGCTTGACCAATATGAATGAACTGCAAATTATAGCAGGTTGTAAGGAACAAAAGCGTGAAGCTCAAAAAATGCTATACGAGGCATATGCCCGTAAGATGTATAGTATTTGCTTACGCTATAGTTCTGATCAAGATGCTGCTCAGGATTTATTGCAGGACGGATTCATGAAAGTGTTTGCTAATATTGATTCATTTCAAGATAGAGGCTCTTTCGAAGGTTGGCTCAAGCGCGTATTTATAAACCTTGCTTTAGAAAACTTAAGAAAGAAAAAATCAATAATTCAGACTTCCGACGATGTTCAGAATCTTCCCGATGTAGTGGACGATTCTACAGAAGACGAACAAATGTATAAAATATCGGAGGATGAATTACTGAAAATGGTACAAGACCTGCCACGTGGTTATTCTACAGTTTTCAACTTGTATGCAATAGAAGATTATTCACACAAGGAAATAGCAGAAATGATGGGTATTAATGAAGGTACTTCACGTTCTCAATATGTAAGAGCCAGAAATATATTACAGGAGAAGGTGAAACAATATATTAAAGAGAGATCATAACTAATGACAGAAGGTAAGGACAAAATAAAGGATCTATTCTCCTCAAAGTTAGGAAACTTTGAGCCGGAAGTGCCTGCATCCGTTTGGGGTGGGCTGGATCAGCTTTTGTCTAATCAGCCTGTGCAAGCACCTGATGGATCATCTTCTTCGTCATCTGCAAATTCTTCGACAGCCAATGCAGCTTCTTCGACCTCAAAAGCATCTATTATAAAGACCATCGCTATTGCTGTAGGTGTAGCAGCAGCAATTGTAATTGGTATATTATTTATTCCAACAGATGATAAACCAATAATGGAAGATGCTAATGTTGTTGTAGAAGAAGCTACGCCTCCTGTGGAAATTCAGGATGTGGATACTGTGATTGAAGTTCCAAAAGCTGTGCCGCCGCTATTGGCCAAAGCCAGAGCTATGGCTGAGCCTGTGGAACCTGTAAAAGAAACAGATCCAGTACAGAAAGTTGTGACTGAGCCGGTGAAAACAGAAGAGCCTAAGGAAGAGAAAAAAGAGGAAAAAGAAACTCCGGTGTTGGCACAGACTGTAGTTATGTTACCGGAAGTAACATCTTCATCGAAGGGACTCTCTGTTGGAGTTACAGGAAGTGCCAGTCTGTTTGCGGACAATGTAAGTGAAAGAGGTGGAGGATTGCTGTTCTCTCATCCTGTAAGAACAAGGGCTTTGAATGAAGCGCTAAGTAAAGAAAATAGTGAGTTTGAGCTGGAACACAGACAGCCTGTTTCTTTCGGAGTAACAATTAGTAAAGAGATAGCACCAAAATTGTCTTTCGAGACGGGATTAGTTTATACACACTTGTCATCGAAGATAAAATCAAATAGTGTGTTCAATATAAGTGAATCGCAATATTTTAACTATCTGGGTATACCATTATCGCTGAATTATACGTTCTTTGAATTGGGTAAGACTAAATTCTATTTTGCACTGGGAGGAATGATACAGAAAGATATAAACGGAAGATATGTAAGTCATATGGGCTTCTCCATGCTCGATATTGATGATAAAGATCTTGCTGGCCGTATCTTCTATTCCGAGCCGTATTATATAAAAGAATCTGTGAAACAATCAAATCCTCAGTTTTCGGTAAGATCGTCTATAGGAATATCCTACCCTCTGTATAAGAAAATGTATTTCTATGGAACGATAGGAGGAGCATATTACTTCGATGCCGGAAACAAGTACAGGACCATATATTCTGACCGAAAGACTCAGTTAGATCTGAATCTGGGAATTAAGTTTGACTTTTAAAAAATTAATACAATTAAAAAATAAACATGAAAAAAACATCTTTACTGAAAATTTTTTGTAGTGTACTCTCCGTGGTGTTACTGATGTCATCATGCCTGGGAGATGGGGACAGTTCATTTACTATTGAGAAGGATTTTGCCTATATCACTGAAAATATTTATGGGCAAAAGTATGCCGTTACATCTAACGGATATATAATGCATGAAAATATTACTAATCTAACCTCAGCTGGAAACTGCTATTTTATAGCTTATAAGATATCATCTTCATCCGCAGACGGATATTATAATGCTGAATATGTAAATATATTGAATAGTGGAAATCCCATAGCGAAGCAATCTCTGAGCTTAGAGAAACCTTATGAGAATAGTGGCTTAGTTAGTAGAAACGATACCATTGTTCCTACAAGTGTAAGTATTGCTGCATGGTCTCCGGCAAATACCATCGGGGATAACTGGTTGATTGGTTATAGCCTGACCAAGAAAGAAAGAGATGAAGTTAAAGCTTTCTTCTATTATGATAAAACTAACCAGAAAGATTCGGAAGGTGAAATCGACCCTGCCAAAGATAACAAGATCATTATTGACGTAAGGTTCGGTATAACAGATAAAGGAACAGGAGATAATACTGTAACTGATTCTTTCTCTGCTGTTGGGAATTTGTCATACCTCAGAAGCAATTTTTCACCTAATTTTAGCGGCGTGACTACCGACTATGTAAATGTACCGGTAAAATTCAGATATCAGAAATATACTTCTTCGGGGCAACCGGCGGAAGTGGTTTATATCGGTAACTGGCAACTGTCTGGTAGCAATGCTTATTATATTCAGTTTACAAAAAATTAAATTGTTTAAAGAATAAATAAAAAGAGACGTAGCCTGCGGACTGCGTCTCTTTTATATATATAAAGAAATGTTGGAAAAAGATATCTTAACCATAATAACAGATCATTTGCCGCAGATAGTAGCTTCGGCAATTATAATTTTATTAACACCATCCTCAAAATATATTGTAGGTAAGATAATAAGAAAGTATGGTTCTCTTACTCTGAAGTCAGAACCCCGGACATTGCATATAATACAAGTAATAAATATCCTTATCAATTTCACATGCCTGGTTACCCTTGCTATAATCTGGGGGGTACAACCGCAAAATATGCTGGTGGCTTTGTCTTCGATATTTGCTGTGATAGGTGTTGCCATGTTTGCTCAATGGTCTATCCTGAGCAATATCACAGCCGGAATTATTATATTTTTTACTACCCCATTTAAGATTGGAGATGAGATTCATATCCTGGATAAGGATACTCCTATAGATGCTATAATAGAGAATATTCTGACATTTCATACTCATCTCAGAACAAAAGAAAATGAGCTTATAATCATACCAAACTCGCTCTTTTTACAAAAAATAGTTTCTGTGGGGAAAATGGAAAGATAAGATGTAGCAGAATATGTTAAGTAAATTTTTTTCCTATATTTGTGATATTATAAACAAAATGGATAGTAAAGTATGTCAGTGAACAAAGTAATATTGATAGGAAATGTAGGGAAAGATCCTGATGTGAAATATTTTGATAATGGGAGCGTAGTCGCAAACTTTACTTTGGCCACCACCGAGAGAGGATACACTGCGGCTAACGGGACGCAGATCCCCGACCGTACCGAATGGCATAATATAGTTTGCTGGAGAGGTTTGGCAAAAGTTGCTGAACAGTTTGTGAAAAAAGGGACTCAAGTATATGTTGAAGGTAAAATACGATCGCGCACATACGACGATGCCAACGGAATGAAACGTTATGTAAATGAGATATATGCAGATAATCTCGAACTATTGGGCAGCCGTAGGAGAGAGGGAGGGGATGCAAATGAAAATATGCCGTATTCCCAGCCTGCAAACGAAACTTATCAATCGCCGAATTCATATAATTCTTCGAATAATATATCAGAGGAGGATGATTTGCCATTTTAAAAAAGATTATAATCTCGTAGAATGAGATTTATTGAATATATTAGACAGGTTAATACAAATAGGAGACTGTTTGCTTTAATCTGTTTTTATTTTAGGCCGCAGAACTATTTTCACATAGCTCATATATGGGAAAGCAAGCAATGTTGTTCTTAATCATCTGTTGTATATTTATTTCTTGTAATGAATATACGCCCAAACCTGTAGGATATCTGCGGATAGACAGGGAAGAGTCCGGAGTGGTTAGATTCGAACATGCTGCATTCTCTTTCCGGTATCCGGTAAATGCACGGATAGAAGAAGTGAAGAAAAATGATGAATCCGGCTTTTGGTTCAATATCACATACCCTGCGTATGATGCGATTTTATATTGTACATATCTTCCGGTCGATAAGAAGACGCTTTCCGGAGCATTGGAGGATAGTTATCAGCTGGCATATAGCCAGGCATTGAAGGCGAATGGTATACAACAATCCCTGTTTACAGACTCTCTGCGCCATACATCGGGAATAATCTATGATATAAAAGGCTCGGTGGCAAGTCCTGTCCAATTTTATCTGACAGATAATGCATCTAACTTTCTGAGAGGGTCATTGTATTTTAATCAACAGGTCAATTCCGATTCTATCGCTCCGGTAGTAGGATTTCTGCGGGAAGATATTGTTGCCATAATGGAATCTCTCGAATGGAAAAATACAAAAGCAGCGCGATGAAAGCTTCAAAAGCACTGATATACATCTGTCTGCTTATCTTCGGTGTTTCTTTATTTATATACCTCGACATTAGGAACACAAGTCTTTTGTACGACGATGTATATTCCATTTTCATGGCGAAAGCATCATATACTGATATTATAAATATAACGGCATCAGATGTACACCCTCCGTTATATTATTGGTGTTTAAAATTTTTTAGCTCCCTTTTTGGAGAATCTCTCTTCTGTTTCAGAATATTTTCTACACTGGGTATTATTGCGGTTCTCCTTTTAGGCTGTTTTCCTATACGGCGTTTATTCGGAGATAAAACGGCCATTACTTTTATGCTGCTGATTATTATATTTCCGGTTACCCAGTATCTGGCAACAGAAATAAGGATGTATTCGTGGACAATGTTTTTTGTCTTGGCCTGTGCATTATCTGCTTATCAGGCTTTCGAAAAAGGAGGTAGGATGTGTTGGGGGGTATTTCTTGTAACAGGCCTTTGCGCAGCATATTTCCATAACTATGGGCTATTAAGTGTTTTTGGCATATATATACTTTTTTTCATCATCCTGATACGGGCAAAAAAGAAACTGACTTATCTGATTCTTTGCGGAGTGTTATTCTCCATAGCTTATCTGCCATGGCTTATTCAATTGTGGGGGCAGGTCGATGCTGTTTCATCCGGTTATTGGATAAAGCCGTTAACCCTGAACGACTTATTTCTGCATATTTACTATTTCTATTCACCAAAGGAAATCTGGCAGCCGTTTACTTATTTTACGAAGGGACAAATGATGGCCGGATTAATAATTCTGATGGCGATACAATTAGTCCTGACAATAAAAGTTCTACTGTCCGATAATATAAAGAAAGACAAAATGCCATTGCTGGCTACCATTTTCTTTATTACATTTCTTTTTCCCGTAGCGATAGGGTTTATTATCTCTGTTACATACCTGCCAGTGCTGGTAACACGTTATATGACATGCTCATTTGGTCTTTTCGCTTTAAGTCTTGCTTTCGTCTTGGCAAGGGCTATGGAGTTTCCTAAATACAAGCAACTCTCATATGTGTTTTTATTTCTTCTGCTTTTTACCGGCGGGGTAAGACTTTATTCGGGGATGAATTATTATAATCGGACGGGATCGGCTTATCAGAGTATAAGGAATTTTATAAAGGGTGAAGGCAGAACGAAAACAACTCTTGTTGTAAACGATTTCTCATATCATGTCATGCCCCGGTTACAACTAATTGTCCCGGAAAATGAATATATTGTCTTGACTGGTGAGAGAAAAGAGGATTTCCGGCCATTCCGCTTTCACGAAATAAAAGCGGAAGACTTTGTTACGGAAGAATTTATTCTGATACATCAGGATAGAGAAGCCATACAGGATGATTTCAGACAATACAGAGAATCGCTGGCTAACCGCTATATCGCTATTGATAGCCTCAATGCTACAGATATCCGCTTGTATCGTATGAGAAAGGTAACACCTTAGAATATTATAATGTTATTGAGAGAATTTTATCTATGTAATTAGAGCCAATAACCATTAGCTGATAGTTCTTTGAAGTATTGATTGGCCCCTCCAATCTCCCCTTGGGGCAGGGCTGTTAAGTTCTCTACTTTGTTCCGTTATTTTCTGCTGTCATCCTGAGTGTAACGAAGGATCCCGACCCTGAGGAACGAGATGTTTCACTCCGTTCAACATGACACAGAGGGTATAAAAATCAGAACTTAACAGCCCTACCCCAAAAGGGAGGCTACAAAGAGGGTAAAAAGTAATAGGTAGAAAAGGTGTTACTTTTACATACGCTTCGCTCCTGTGACCGTTGGTTGTTACTTTTTTGAAAATAGTTACAAGTAAACGAGATACGAGATACCAGTTGTTGACTGATGACTGTTAACTGATATATTTGTCACCTTTGTTACCTTTTTTGGAATAGTTACAAGTAGACAAGATACGAGATACCAGTTGTTAACTGATGACTGTTAACTGTTCACTGAAAAAACTGTTACTTTTGTTACCTTTTTGGAGAAAGATACGAGATACAGGCTGTTAACTACTCTCTGGCGAGATACTTCGTTTCTATCAGCATGACAAGCCGCAACACTGTTTACTGCTAACTGATATTTGTTGGCTATTAACTGAAAAAATGTTACTTTTTATGCTCCAGGTATTCATAATGATTAAATGGCAAATGAAGCAAAGCATAGATTAAACATTTTTTCATACCTTTGCACACTGAAAAATAGAGATATTAACATGGCAGATACCAAAGCGCAATTTGAGAAAGTGATTGAGATATGCCGCACTCTTTTTGCTAAAAAGCTGAAAGATTACGGGGCATCGTGGCGAATCCTTCGCCCTCAATCGGTTACAGATCAGATTTTGATTAAGGCAAAACGGATAAGAAGTATCGAAGAAAAAGGTATAAGCCTTATCGATGAAGGTATTGCTCCCGAATTTATTGGTATTGTCAATTATGGTATTATAGGACTTATCCAACTCGAACTCGGATTTTCCGACAGTGTGGATTTGGGCGAAGATCAGGTTCTGGCCTTATATGATAAGCATATGACTCAAACCAAAGAGTTGATGTATGCAAAGAATCATGATTACGACGAGGCTTGGCGCGCTATGCGCATCAGTTCTTATACAGATCTTATTCTGACAAAAATATATAGGACAAAGCAGATAGAAGAGAATAAAGGCCAGACTATTGTCTCGGAAGGTATCGATGCCAACTATATGGATATGATTAATTATTCGTTGTTCGGGCTTATCAAACTTGAATTTCCTGAGAGCGAAAACTAAATTGGGGATGACTAAGAAGGATATTGGAATAAAGATATTAACAGAGGTTTCCAGGGTTATTCTCGGGATAACCTTTATTTTTTCCGGCTTTGTAAAAGCCGTAGACCCTTATGGCACGGCATATAAGATAGACGACTATTTTGCCGCGTTTAACCTTTCTTCGCTAACCTTCTTTTCTCTTCCGCTTTCGGCTTTACAGAGCATAGTCGAATTTGCAATGGGAGCCTGTATGCTGTTCGGGCTTTATCGCCGTTGGAATTCGCGCCTTACATTGGTGGTTATGGTATTTATGACCATCCTTACGCTTTATCTTGCCATTGCCGACCCTGTAGAAGATTGCGGGTGTTTCGGAGATGCACTGGTTATCACCAACTGGCAAACGTTTTATAAGAATATAGTATTGCTGATATGTTCCATTATTGTATTCCGGTATTGCGAGAGGATAAGCAACTTCTTTACAGGTAAGACTTACTGGCTGGCATTTCTGTACATACTTATTTTTATCAGTTTATTTGTATTCCGCAATTATATATATGAGCCGTTGTTTGATTTCCGTCCATACAAAATAGGGGCGTCTATTTCTGAACAAATGGGAGTGGAAGAAGGCAAGGGCCGAGAAGAGGTATCGATGCTGGTTTATGCCAAAGATGGGGTGGAAAAAGAATTTACGGAGGAGAATTATCCATGGGAAGACAGTACCTGGGTCTTTGTCAGGATGGAAACCAAAGTGCTGAAAGAAGGTGTGGCATCAAAGATAAAGGATTTCGTGATAACTGAACTCTTCTTTGATGCAAAGAAGACCGAGGTTGTAGGCCGGACCGATATTACGAATGATATTTTGTCGGATAGCGGCTATGTATTCCTGATGCTTTCCCCGTCACTCGAAGATATGAGTACATGGTATCTCAGCGACTATGAAGATGTGAGTAATTACGCTGATTACAGAGGATATAAATTCTATTGTGTAACATCGTCCACTACAGATGAAATACTGCGCTGGTCGAAAGAAAACGTTATCAATTTTAAATTCTGTACAATGGACGAACGGGCTATAAAGACTATTGTACGTTCCAATCCGGGAATGATATTGCTGAAAAACGGGGTGGTAATCAACAAGTGGGCGAATGTCGAAGTTCCTGCCGAAGAAGACTTGATAAAACCTTTGGAAGAATTGCCTCATGGGCAGTTAATAGATACGGATAGGCAGGATAAAAAGAATCTCTTTTATATAAGTGCAGTTTTCATTTTGCCTTTGCTCGGTCTAAAAGGGCTGGACTTCCTGTTTTTCAGACGGAGAAAGAAAAAGGAGGAAGCACAGGAGGAAACCGAAGTGTAAATTCAGTATAATAATATAAATAAAACGCTTTAATTATGAGAAAGAACATTGTTGCAGGAAACTGGAAAATGAATAAGAACTTACAGGAAGGAGTCGCTTTTGCAAAAGACCTGGAAGCTGCTTTGGCAGGTAAAACATTGAAATGTGATGTAATTATCGGTACTCCGTTTATCCATCTGGCTAGCGTTGCATCATCTACTAAACTAGGAGTCGCTGCACAAAACTGCGCAGATAAGGCTTCAGGAGCTTATACGGGAGAAGTGTCGGCTGCCATGGTGGCGTCTACCGGTGCAAAATATGTTATTCTTGGACACTCTGAACGCCGTACATATTACGGAGAAACAGATGCTATCCTGAAAGAGAAAGTATTGCTTGCATTGGCAAATGGTCTTAGCCCTATTTTCTGTATTGGTGAGACTAAAGATGAAAGAGAAAAAAATGTGCATTTCGATGTAGTTAAAAAACAAACAGTAGATGCATTATTCGAACTTTCGGCTGAAGATTTCTCTAAAATCGTTATGGCTTACGAACCGGTTTGGGCTATTGGTACAGGTCTTACAGCTACATCAGCTCAGGCTCAGGAAATGCATGCTTACATCCGTCAGACTATCGCAGATAAGTATGGTAAAGAAGTAGCCGATAACACTTCTATCCTTTATGGAGGTAGTGCGAATGGTGGTAATGCAAAAGAATTGTTCGCATGTCCGGATATTGACGGCGGACTTATCGGAGGCGCTTCTCTCGATGTAGAGAAATTTATCCCTGTTATTGAAGGATTCTAATCCGGCACTATAAATTGCAGGGCTGGAGACAGTTCCTGCAATTGCTTTTAAATAAAAAGGACTATCCGGAGCCGCATAAAACTATAAGCATTAATTATTGTTATACTTGGACGGACGATAAACCTCAAATAAATCAGTATGAAAAAAAGTCTTTATATCTTTCTTGTTCTGTGCCTGTTTTCCGGTTTTGCATTAGCACAGGATGATAATAAAACGATTATAGATGAACTGAATTCATCTAGATGGGGACAAGGAAATATTAAAGTGATGCAGGACGAAGCTATACAGAATATACTGGGGGTTCGTCAGGTTACTGTTATAGATACTACAAAAACCTTGGGAGTCATCGACCCTACGGTCAATTTCACAAAAGTGAGAGGCTTTAAGATTCAGGTCTTCTCGGGCAATAACCAACAACGCTCGAAGAGGGAAGCCGAATCGAAACAGGCGCAAGTTAAATCTGCTTTCCCTGAGCTGGAAACAGTAGTAAGTTTTCAGTCTCCATTCTGGCGTTTGCGTGTCGGCAATTTTACAAGCAGGGCAGATGCAGATGCAGTGCTTAGAGAGATGAAAAAAACATTCCCGGCCTTTGGGCGGGAGATGTATATTGTGCCGGATGTTGTGAAAAAACCGGTACAATAAACAACTAATTTAAATCAGACGATAAAAATCTTCACAATGCAAGAAGAACAAAATATAGAGCTGCTGGCAAAGCATTACAAGGAAATTATAACCCTGTTGGGTGAAAATGCGGATAGGGAGGGGTTATTAAGTACCCCGGTAAGAGTCGCAAAAGCTATGCAGTTTTTGACTAAGGGGTATCACGAAGACCCTGAAGAAATCCTGAGAAAAGCTTTCTTTAAAGAAGATTACAGGCAAATGGTCATAGTCAAAGATATTGATTTTTATTCCATGTGCGAACACCATATGCTGCCCTTTTGGGGAAAGGCTCATGTAGCCTATATCCCGAATGGCTATATCACGGGGCTTAGTAAGATTGCCCGTGTGGTAGATGTCTTTGCCCGACGCCTGCAGGTTCAGGAACGCATGACCCTCCAGATAAAGGAGTGTATACAGAAAACGCTTAACCCGCTCGGTGTCATGGTGGTGATAGAGGCTCAGCATATGTGTATGCAGATGCGGGGCGTGGAGAAGCAGAATTCGACAACTACCACTTCCGACTTCACCGGAGTATTTAATCAGGCAAAGACCCGCGAAGAGTTTATCAATCTTATCCGATAAAATCAGATGAACAAAAGATAAATGAATACGAGGTTTTTCCGGCAAGCGGAGTAACCTCGTTCTTAATTTAGAGCTAAAGATATGTACCTATACAATATTCATACACATAAAGCAGGGCCGGAAGAAATTGGCGGATATAAGGTACAATACATATTGAATACTTCACCAAGAGACTATAAAGAGGAGATTCTGGCATCTGATAATATCCGGTTCTCATGCGGTGTACATCCTTGGGATGCTGATAATGCAGGAGATCAATTGGCTCGATTGGGTGAAATAGTTGGGCAAAAGCAGGTTTTCGCTATCGGAGAAACCGGGCTGGATAAATTGAAGGGCCCTGATATGAATGTTCAGGAACAGGTGTTCAGGCAGCAGATCGAGTTGGCAATAAGCGTAAATAAGCCTTTGATAATTCACTGTGTAAAAGCCTGGGACCTATTGATGGCTTTATATAAGGAATATAAGTCAGATATTCCATGGATAATTCATGGGTATAGAGGAAATACCGAGCAAACAAAACAACTTGTGCGATTTGGTTTCAAATTCTCTGTAGGAGAGTTCTTTAACGGAGAAGCAATACGATATATCCCATTAGATTCTCTTTTTTGCGAAACAGATATGTCTGAAATTTCTATTTGTAAGGTGTATGAAGATATTTCGTCAATATTGGGCCTTTCATTTAATCAATTTGTCGAAATTGTTGCCGATAATTTCAGTATTATCTCTAAATAGTTGACAAAATTATATTGTGTATTATTAAATTCATTATTTTTACAGATTCAAAGATTACAAATTGAGATGATAGATGTAAATGCGCATATTCTATTGATTTATACAGGGGGTACAATTGGGATGGTCGAAAATTCGGCAACAGGTTCTTTGGAGCCGTTCGATTTTGCTCATTTAAATAGTCATCTGCCCGAATTGCAGCGTTTTCGTTTCCACGTAGACCATATAGTATTCGATCCGGTTATCGATTCATCGGAAATTACACCGGAGCATTGGAAAAAGATAGTACGTACGATTGAGTATAATTATCATAAATATGATGGTTTTGTAATCTTGCATGGTACCGACACTATGGCTTATACAGCATCTGCGTTGAGCTTTATGATTGAAAACCTTCAAAAACCCGTAGTTCTTACAGGTGCGCAGTTGCCAATTGGTAAGCTGAGGACCGATGCTAAAGAAAACCTTATTACAGCTCTTGAGATAGCAGCTGATAAAGATGTTCTGGGTAATCCTATCGTTCCCGAGGTGTGCATCTTTTTCCAAAATGATCTCTTGAGAGGTAACCGGGCAACTAAAGTGAATGCAGATAATTTCAATGCATTCAAATCCTATAATTATCCAAATCTGGGAAAATCGGGAATACAGATACGGTATGACAGGAAGGTTATACATCAGCCTGATTATGATAAGAAGACAATATTTCATTATCAACTGGATACCCGTATTGCGACATTAAAGTTGTTTCCGGGGATTAACAGGCAAACAGTAGAGACAATACTGACTCTAAAAAATATTAAGGCTATCATTCTCGAAACTTACGGTTCGGGGAATGCTCCTTTATCTCCGTGGTTTATCCGTCTTGTACGCGAAACTGTAAAAAAAGGCGTTGTAATAGTAAACATCACCCAATGTAATACTGGTATGGTCGATATGCATCGTTACGAAACAGGACGGGAATTGCTTAAAGCCGGAGCTGTAAGCGGATTTGATGCTACATTCGAAACCGCTATAGCGAAACTCATGTTTCTGGTTGGACATAAATATGCAAAAGAGGATATTCAGATTAGAATGAGGGTACCGTTAATAGGAGAGATAACACGCATTGAAGATAGGATGGATGAAACGATATGAAAATCTGCAATTATTAGCAGAAAAAGCAGAGTCCTCATTTCTGCAATATTATAAGAAGAATAAGAAACGTTTAATGAAGATGGATACAATTGTTCAGCAATTGCATGAAGATGTATCTGCCGAAATAGACTGCTTGTCATGCGCCAATTGTTGCAGAACATTAGGACCCGCTATCTATGATAAGGATATAGAGCGTATGGCTAAGGCTTTGCGGATAAAACCTGCCGAAGTTGCCGCTAGGTACCTGAGAACAGATGAAGATGGCGATCATGTATTTCAGTCGATGCCTTGTCCCTTCCTTTTGCCGGATAATTATTGTTCAATATATGAGGCCCGCCCGAAGGCCTGTAGAGAATATCCGCATACGGACCGAAAGAGATTTGAACAAATATACAAGCTAACTGTTAAAAATTCAGCGACTTGCCCGATAGCATATGAAGTGCTATCCCGGCTTATTAATAAATAATTAATGCATTCTATGAAGAGTTTTTGTCTCTTGTTTACGCTTTTATTTTTTACGCTGACTCCACTTTCTTCTCAAGAACCTGTTTTTCAAGATACTACTAAGGTAGAAAAACAAAAGAAGGATAGTACGGCAAGTGTTGGTTCATTTATTTCTCATCAGACAGATGTAATAGTAGGCTCTGTTTTCGGGCCATCTAAGCAATTGAGTAATGCAGACAGTATAATAAATAAATTTGATGCAAACCCATCTTTCGGAATATATAAAGACAATTACTTCATAGTGGGAACTCAAATGCTTAGTAAGCCAACGAAATACAATTCGGATGCTAAATTTCAGATTAGCGTTATGCACAGGATTACGAATAGTACATTGCCATTCAAAACATACGCTTTTCTGACATATACCCAAAAAGCCTTTTGGGATGTTTTTCAGGATTCGTTTCCCTTCCGGGACTTAAATTATAACCCGACATTGGGGGTAGGGAAGGCCCTGGTGCGTGATAACAGATTTTTGGGAACACTGACCTTTCAGTTCGAACATGAATCGAACGGAAAGGATGGAAAAGACTCCCGTAGTTGGAATAAAGTATCCTTCGGGACTTATTTTACGTTGGATGACCACTTAACTCTACAAACAAAAGCCTGGATACCAATCGTTGATGGGACGAATAACAAGGATATTGTAAAGTACTCGGGTTGGGGACTCATGGCTATGGAATATTCAAGCCCTAAGAAAAAATATAATATAGGATGTGTTGTAACAAAAAGAGGAGGAGTAAATTTGAATGCGAATATAGAACTGAATTTTTCGATACGTTTATTTAGTGATGATAATCAATATCTCTTTCTTCAGTACTATAATGGTTACGGTGAATCTATGCTGGATTACAATCATCATAGGCAGCGTATAAGGCTAGGCTTTGTTATTAAGCCAACTTTTATTACTATGTATTGAAAAAAAAATATTTTGCAACATATTAATTAATAGTATATTGTGTATTTATCCGTTTTTTATTGAAAATTTATTGCAGATATATTTGGAATGATATAAAATAT
>NZ_DLFW01000002.1:0-281364 GCF_002482385.1 Dysgonomonas sp. UBA7710
GAGAATGTATATAACCAGGTGAAGGAGTACCTGAAATAATGAATTAATAAGCCGATATGCCAATGTGCCAATGGGACTCCAGAGTCTTCATGCCATTGGCACATTGGCACATTATATAATTAGCACCTTAGAATAAATGAGCTTATTTCCCATCCCCTCAAAACCCGTCGGACTGGCCAGTGACCATGCCGGCTACCCGGTGAAAGAATATATCATCAGCCTGTTCAGGGAACAGGGCATTCCTTATACCGATTTCGGTACCTATGGTACGGATAGTGTCGATTATCCCGACTTCGGCCATAGGCTGGGAGAGGCCATCGACAGCGGCGAGTGTGACAAGGGCATCGCCATCTGCGGGACGGGCAACGGTATCAACATGGCTTTGAACCATCACAGGCATGTAAGAAGCGCCCTTTGCTGGAATACGGAGATCGCAAGGCTGGTCAGGATGCATAACGATGCCAATGTGCTGACTCTGCCCGGCAGATTTGTATCTCAGAAAGAGGCCTATGATATGATTGAAGTCTTCTTCAATACCGACTTCGAAGGTGGAAGGCATCAGGGCAGGATTGATAAGATTAATGGCTGAACAGGAAAAGACAGGATTATTGACAATCCTGCCTTCTCCTATTTAGTATGCTAATTCCTGACAGATAGTGAGATTCCTGTGTATGTACAAGAGAATGAGTGGGATGTAAAACAAATAAGGGAGAAAGTGTTTTTCATAGCGATTTAATATAATGTTAAACGCCAAATGTTATTTCCAGTCCTCTTTTGTCTGCTTCACCATCCGGATTGTTCCGTCTTCGTTATAGTATAGCTTATCTACGCAAATGGAACGAAGCCAGTCGTTAAATTCGCCATTTTTAAGGGAGAGCGAACTGTCATGATAGAACGAATACCATTGTCCTTTGTATTCCACAATCGAGCCGTGATTAGTATAACTGTTGGTGGGTTCCATGTAGATACCTTTATGTTCCCATGGACCGAGAGGACTCTTACTGATCGCGTAACGCATCCTGTTATCACCTTTTACTCCGTCATTCCAGTTTTCATCGTGATTATCAGAGTATGACAAGTAGTAGATGCCATTGCGTTTATGTACCCAGGCGGCTTCATGGAAATCATACAAACCTTCCATCTTTTGCAGTTTTCCGTCTACCTCCATCATATTGTCTTTCAGTTTACCTGCAAGACAAACGCCTCCACCTCCCTGATAGATATAAGCCTGTCCGTCGTCATCGATAAATACATTAGGGTCGATATGAGCTTCCATTCCTTTCACATATCCTTGTACTACGAAGTCTTTTGCCGGGTGCTTACTTGTAGCTACGCCTATTTTCCAGCTTTTGTTCCAGTTCGATTCGCTCGGATGCGGAAAGTAGAAGTAATACGTCCCGTTCCTGTAGACGCAATCGGGAGCCCACATAAATCCGCCTTCGGGTCTACCCCAGGGTACCTGGCTTGAACGGAGTATTTCGCCATGGTCTACCCAGTTTACCATATCGTCGGTAGAGAATACATGGTACTGGTCCATCAGGTCGCAACCTCTCGGGGGTGCAATATCATGTGATGCATATACATACAGGCGGCCGTCGGCCCATACACGTGCAGACGGATCGGCTGTGTACATGTGTTGTATAAACGGATTTTTCTGACAGGAAACATTGGTTGGTAGCAGTGTGAATGCGAGGATGCACAAGGCAAAAAGAGTTCTTTTCATTTTCTTAACTTGATTATATTGTTATTTGTATGTTGCTCTAAGTATAAAGTCTACTATCGGCGCAGGATTAGGAAAACTATGCGGATGATGCTTAAACCCCTTCTTCATCATTACGGTAATATTACCACCCAGGGCCTTGATCTTCTCTTCGAAGAAAAGTGTCTGGGTAGGCGAGACCGCTTCATCCTGATCGGCACAGAGTATCAGTATGGGATATTTCCCTTTTACTATTTCCTTTACCTTATCTGTAGGGCTACCTTTGAAATTGCGGATATCATCTTTCGTTTTCAGCCCGTATGCAGCCATAAAATCTCTTGTCATTTCCCCCAAGTCGCCTTCCCTGTCGGCCAGATAGCGGCAATCGAGCAAAGGATTATCTACATATACACAGCTTATCTTGTCGGGATTGGCTGCTGCCCAGCAGAATGAGTACATAGCTCCGCGGCTCATTCCTTCCATTGTGCTCTTTTTAGATAATCCCGCTTTGGTCAGTATCTTATAAAAATCAGACCAGATGGATAATGCTTCCTTATTTCCCATCAGTTCGGCTACATCACAATAGACCAGATGGAATCCTCTTTCGAGCAAGGCTATGTCTGTCTGAGGTTCGTGTGCCCAGAAGCGTGTGCGCCAAATCCATGGTTTGCCCGGTGCGGCTTCTTTGGGCTTTACCACTTTGCATTCATGTCCTCTTAATTTGAAGTCGGCACATATATATCCGCTGAAATCGGAAGTAGTATAGGGTGCTTTGATATTCCTCAGTATATCAAATTCTTTGTCTGTCTTTAGAGTTACCTGTTCGAATAATCTGCGGGCAATGATAGCAGCACCTTCATTGTCAGGATGAATATTATCAGGCATTAAATCCTTCCTGTTAATAAGTAAGGGATGCATATCCAATACTTCAATGCCTTCTTTATAGACTGCCCTGCGGAGGCCCGGAATTATCTTATTCACAATCACGGCATCCCATATCTGCATCGTATCAGGTTCGAACGAAACAAAAGGAAGCATCAGTATAACCCGCGGATTAGACGGCAGTTGCCTGAAAGACTTTATCATATCGATACAATCCTCTTCCATTTCATTCATATAGATACGATTCTGAACTTTGGCATCATTTCCTCCCAAATCGATGAATACGATATCAGGATTACTGGCGAGCGCTTGTTTATATTGTTCGGTTTCCCAGTAAGGGAAGTCCCCTTTACGTAACATTGTGCGGCTTCCAAGCCCGAAATTGAGAACTTTATATTCATTACCAAGTAAACTACCCAATTGTGCAGGATACGAATCCTTCTTCGGGTCGGTTGTACGCGCACCTTCGGTAATACTGGCTCCCACACATGCAATTCTTTTTTGTGCATGAACAGAAGCTACTGTTAACAAACAGAATAAGAGACTAATAATATATTTCATTTTGTTACGGCTATATTCTGGGTAAGATGTATGTCGCTGGATGAACTTCCGACCATTATTTCAAATTCCCCGGGTTCTACTACACGTTTCATCTCCATATTAATCAAAGACAGGTGTTCGGGAGTCAATACGATTTTTACCTCTTTGCTTTCCCCCGCTTTCAGGAATACATTAGCGAAGCCCTTCAATAGTTTTACAGGAGTAGTGACACTGCTTACCTTATCGTTTATATATAACTGTACTATCTCTGTCCCATCCATATTTCCTGTATTTCTCAGGTTGATAGAGACCGTGATATTATCAGTCGTCTTCGGATTTTCGGGTTGTATGCTTAGAGCCGAGTAGGTGAAATTGGTATAGCTGAGCCCATACCCGAATTCATATAGTGGATCTCCGTTCCCGTCTACATATCTGCGGCTGGCAGATGGTTTCTTTGAATAATATATAGGTAACGAGCCTTGTTCTTTCGGGAAGCTGATGGATAATTTACCCGAAGGGTTATAGTCACCCCAAAGAACATCGGTCACAGCATCTCCTCCGGCTTCACCCGGATACCATGCCTGAAGAAGGGCATTCGAATTTGCAGCTATTTCCGTAAGCACAAGCGGGCGGCCTGTAAGCATTACTGTTACAACAGGTTTATTGGTCTGTTTCGCTGTTTTGAGAATATCCAGATCGGCTTGATGAGGGTATAGGTTTTGCCTGTCACGGCTTTCACCTACTTCGTCGTTTGTTTCGCCGATTACAACTATTGTAACATCGGAAGCGGCAGCAGCATTTGCTACATCCCTGTACAAAGATGAAGATGTGAGTTGTGTCATTCTCCATTTCAGATTGATGTAAGCAATATCTTCTATCTCGGCATATTCCAGTGTAATGGGAACAGGTTTTCCGGCTGTCATCCTTATTGTCTTACTGCCTGTCTGTTTTCGCTTGGTATTTCCCCAGCAATCGATAAGGAGTTCATTGTTTATGGATACACGTGCATAATCATCGGCATTCAGCTGGAATTCGTATTCGCCTGATACGGGGGCTGTGATAGTTCCGCTCCAGCGTACGGAGAAATTATCAGAGTTCACACCGGGAGCGGGACTCAGATTGTGCCAGTAAACAGACAGGTTATCACCGGTAGACGTATAGACCGGCGAGCCTTTAAAGTCGACATTGTTGAAGAACTCCATATCCAGCCCGTTCTTATCGGGAGTCGATTTCGGATTCAGAGCCGTTAAAGGGATATTTGAGAAGCGTTCCGATATATCACTGTTTACAAAGTTGATCTTTACATTATCGCCGAATCTTTTTTTCAAGGCCTGATATATTGTTACACCTTTTGCCCCGGCGGGAGAGTAACCTCCTAACGAAGATACATTGGCCAGATTACCGACAAGGGCGATGGATTTAATGTCCTTTTTTAAAGGTAATACTTTGCCTTTATTTCCCAGTAATACGATTGATTTCCGGGCAGCTTCAAGGGCTAATTTCCGGTGCTCTTCACTATGGAATACTTTTGCTATTAAAGATTCATCAGTATATGGATTATCGAAGAGTCCGAGTTCGAATTTTACCCTCAATATACTACCTACCGCCCTGTCCAAATCTTTTTCCGATAGTTTACCTTCTTTCACAACCTGCACGACTGTATTCTGAAATACATCGTGGGGATAATCATAAAACTGCATATCCAGCCCTGCAGAGAGCGCATTTACAATCGCTTCTTCACCCGACGCGGCAGTATGGTGGTCTTTATATTGCTTGGCTATCGCACCTAGGTCTGATACGACGAATCCGTCAAATTTCCATTCGTCACGCAATATGTCTTTTAGTAGCCACGGGTCGGCAATAGCCGGTACACCATCTCTTTCGTGATAGGCTGCCATAATCCCTTTCGCCTTTGCTTCGGTAACGGCTTTCTCGAATACATAGAGATGTGTGGAACGGGCTTCGCGTTCACCGATAAAGACAGGTGAAGTATTTACTCCCCCTTCGGGGATACCGTGTATGGCAAAGTGCTTCGGTTCGGCAACAACGGTATTATTATCTTTCAGGCTGTTGCCCTGCATTCCTTTTATCAGACTGACAGCGTAACGTGACGAAAGGTAAGGGTCTTCCCCGAATGTTTCTTCGGTACGTCCCCAACGGATATCGCGGGCCAGATCCAGATTAGGTCCCAGTATGAAATGTACGCCATGTGCCCGGGCCTCAGCGGCAATGGCTTTGCCTATATTATTTACCAATATGGTATCCCATGAGGAAGAATTACCTATCGGGGTGGGGAATGTAGTCGCTCCTTCGCCCTGATAGCCATGCAATGCTTCTTCTATAAATATAACGGGGATTCCCAGACGGGAATTCTCTATCGCGCGTTTTTGCACTGCATTGGCAATTGCAGCCGTTTTAGGATAAAAATCGTGAATGGAACCTATGCACATGGAATCTATGAAATGTATAGCTTGCGCCTCATTAAGCTTATCGGGGCCATCGAGTATATCATTCGCTGAAAGCATATCCAGCTGGGCGGCCTTCTCCTCTAATGTCATCCGGGAGAGCAGGTCGTTTACCCTTTCTTCTACCGGCGCGTTTGCATTTTTGTAACGTGGCGTGTCTGAACATCCTGCACTGAGGAGCAGCAGAAAAACTGCGACACAGATGTAATTTATCTTTCTCATGGGTATAATTTTAATCAAGGCTATTTAGTTGATTTTTCCTGAATCAAAAGTATTTCTACTCCATTAAAATAACCTTAACAGGAACATTAAGACACGCTTAATTACGCATTAATACTACATTTTAACGTTAATTTCTTTTCCATCGAATACAATAAGGTGATCTGCCTTGTCCGGTAAAGACCAGATGCTTTTCCCGGCAGGCAAAAGGGTAATTCTGAAAGTCCGTTTAGATAACATACCCGGAAATTCTCCTTGTCTTGCACCTATGTTAAGGGTTTGGTTTGTATCGTCCCACTTCATTTTGATTGTGGAATAAATACCTTTCTCATAATTGTAATTATTGTTTTCGTCTTCATATAAAACAAATTCGGTGTCAGCGCCCGGATATATGAAAATATTGAGGTTATCCCAGTTCTTCTCTTCTGCATATTGCACTTTTGGCCCCCAAGGCAGAATTGTGCCGGCCTTTATATATAAAGGAATAATGTCGATAGGAGCGGCTTTGCTTATCTCCTGTCCTCCTTTGATTTTCTCTCCTGTCCAGAAGTCATACCAGTCAGCACCTTTCGGCAGGTACACTTTTTGTATTTTTGCCGCGCTGAAGTCGGCGACCGTCCTGCCGTCCCGTGTACGGTTTACATACATAGAGTCGGTTACAGGTGTTACGAGGATAGATTTTCCAAACATAAACTGGTTGTCTATGTCATATACTTTCGGATCCTTTGCAAAATCCATCATCAAAGCGCGCATCATCGAGCCCGAATTATTTGTAATGTCATGTCCTGTCGAATACATATAAGGCATCAGACTATAACGCATATTGATATACTTTTCCTGTACATCGAAGGCCCAGTCTCCTCTTTTTCCGAACTGATAGATTTCCCGCGGGGTGTTTGTTCCATGCGAACGCATCATCGGAGTAAATGTACCGAATTGCAGCCAGCGTACATATAGTTCGTGGAAAGCGATATCTTTAATTCCTTCGGGATATGCCCTGCCTGCCCAGAAACCGCCTATATCGGTATTCCAGTAAGGAATGCCACAAAGAGAAAAGTTTAATCCTGCCGGAATCTGTTTACGCAGGGTGCTCCATCTGGAATCGATATCTCCCGACCAGGAATTTGCACCATAACGTTGCTGCCCGGCAAAAGCCGAGCGGGTGAAAATATACACACGCTTATCCGCAGTTACTTTTCGCTGGTTATCGTAAACGCCTCCGACAGAAACGATGGGGAAAGCATTGGAGATGTCTCTGTAAGTTCCCAGATAAGTAGCTCCGTCGAGAGTTTCCCCGTTGATATTATCCTCCGGCTCCGTGGCATCGAGCCACCAAGCATCCATACCTAACGAGAAGATGTTTTTGTTCATGTAATCCCAGTATATTTTTCGGGCTTCGGGGTTGAATGCATCATATACTCTTACCCCATTGTTGTGGGGGTAAGTATCGAAGTTCAGCAATAGTTTCTTTTTTTTCAAATCTTTGTGAATAGCGGTATTCGGACCGAAAGACGGCCATACCGATATAGCCACATGTGCATTCAGACCGTGTATATCCTCCACCATTTGCTTTGGGTTGGGGAAGGCCGGATTTCCGAATTCGACAGCGTTCCAATGCGTGTTATCGGTACTCCAGTATTGCCAGTCCTGTATGATGCCATCGAGAGGAACTCCCAGTTCGCGGTATTTCCTGACAGTGCCTACCAGTTCATCCTGAGAGGTATAACGCTCGCGGCTCTGCCAGAATCCATACGTCCAGAGCGGGAACATAGGCACCTGCCCTGTAAGGTCACGTATCCGGGCGATAGTGCCGTCCGCATCTTTCCCATACATAAAGTAATAATCGATGCACTTGCCCGAGACCGATGTTAATGACATCCCATCGAAGGAGTCTTTATATTCGGTTTCTGAATAATTATCCCAGAATACAGCATATTCTTTTACCGAGTGGATAATAGGAACAGCAATCTCCGTATTCATCTGACGCAGGCGTACGCTTTTTCCTCTCTGATTCATATATCCTTGCTGGTGTTGTCCCAGTCCGTATATGGCTTCCTGCTTGTCCAGCAGGAAGGTTTGTTGAATCTCACAGGTCTTCCCGCTTTTGTACTGTTTGTCCGTAAAGAGAGAGGAAGAGCTTTTTTCAGCAATGAACGGACGGGTGTCCAATCCATTGAATTGTACATCCCCTGTTGTCAGGTTGAGGGTAACAATTATTTCAGAAGATGAAAGGGTAATTACATTATTAAACCTGTCTGTTTTAAAAGCTGTCTTTTCCGGTATCTTTATTACTGAAAGACTCTTTTTATTAATCTTCTCGGTTTTAGGATATTTCAAAACCCTGACAATCTCAGGACTATAGAATTGTAACTCAATCGTAGTCTGGCCGACTTCAGCTTTTACACCTTGAGATGTTTGCTGATAGCTTTGTGCACTCAATAGCGTAGACAAAGCCATCAACATAAGGATTATAATAAAATTCTTCATGTCCTGTTGTTATTCCGTACCTAGATTTCCAGTTATATAGGTATTCTTTGCATTATTGTTTATGCGGACTTTCCCCTTAATGGTATTTTCACTGACAATAGCGCGCTGTACGTCTTTACTGATAGTAATCTGCGGACTGTCGTGCATAAAGTCGCATCCACGTACTACGATGGAACCACCGTTTACCTGTATTGCACTTCTGTTCTCCTTGTTTCTGTCCCATTGTACGAAAATACAGTCGGAGAAACCTACGGTTCCTTCTCCGTTAACTTTAGCAATCTGATTGCATGGGCCCCAGAATGCGCTGTTTACAAAACGTACATTTCCATGATTAGCTGCGGTTACTTCCACCATTGTAGGGTCATCGCCATTCAGGGCAACAAATTCCCCGTTAGTGATAAGTATTCCGTAAGCTGCGCTCTGTTCTACTTTTACAGATGTATGGCAGGCATCGGCTCCTATTCCGAGGAAGTTCCCGTTACATGAACCTGTGCTGCCCTGACTAGCCCCGAATTTATATCCTATATTATACCCGAAACAGAAAGTATTTATTACATAATGCCAGTCGGTGCGCTCGAAAATGAAAGCCTCACCATGCTCCCTTTGCCAGTTGTAAAGCGTCGGTTTCATACTCCACCATGGATTCCAGTGTACATTCTCAATACGGCCTATGTCATAGATGGCATCTACATATATACCTCTGCGGAGCGGCTGCCCGCTGATATTGCGTATAAGGGCGCGTTCGTTATGCGATGCGTCGATAGCATTATAAGGATTGAGCATTTCCACATCGAGAAGAGCCGGATTTTTACCTTTCATAGCTACCCCCCACGGATAAGCATCAGGTATCTTATCAGGGTCTTGCGACGGCCAGTACATCACAACACCTCGCAGGGTACTGTTTGTATTGATCGTTATGGCAGGTGTGGCTTCTATGTCTTTGCCCTTGTTGCCGGTGATAAGCAGCGTTGTGCCGTCATCACCCGGTTTTGGCAGTCCGGCGTTGCGGATACCATTATGCGATGGTACCGATTCTATCGAACCCTTTAAGGTAACGGCTTGCGGAATATTCAGCGATCCGGCGATCAGATACGTGCCATTAGGCAAATAAACAGTCCCTCCTCTTTTACCGAAAGAGTTCATTGCTTTTTGGATAGCGTCCGTGTCATCTGTGACTCCATCCGCTTTTGCTCCGAAATCCTTAACAGAAACAACATCAACGGATTCCGGATAAGGCTTGATGTCCGCATCCTGTTGTTTTTTACTTAATCCCTGTGCCGACATGCTTGTTGTACCAAAGATGAAGAGCAGTGTAAATATTATTTTTTTCATAATAAATAGAATTTATTGAACTTTATTTTTTGTATTATATATCTTCTTTCCTTTATTAATACCATTCTCATTAAATGAGTCCATGGAGAAATAATACTCCGAATCTCGATTGAAGAAACGTCCTTCAAAGAAATTATCGGAATATATCATTGCTGCATTTCTTAACTGGTCTTTTTTTACTCCCCATCGGAGGATATAACCGTTTGTATCAGCGGTTTTGTCCCAATTCAGTCTTATTATTCTCTTATCTACGGCATCTCTTTCAACGCGGATATCAGGAGTTTTTTCCGGTAGCTTTCCCTGTCCGTTTCCAAATATCCTGAGATCGTATAATGAGAAATTTCCGGGTACGTTTTTTGTGTTTTTTATGCGGATATATCTTGTTTTCTGTGGGCTATCGAGGAGAATAAGTTCATGTGCCATATCCTTATTGTTGGAAGTTCTGTCGACGATTGTTTCCCAGTCGGCGCCATCTGCTGAGCACTCTATGATATACTGGTAGGAATATGTTTCCGGAGCTCGCATCGTGAAGTTATGATCTGCAAAGTTTATCTGAATAGCATTTACAGTCATCGGCTTGCCCAAGTCGGTTTGTAGCCATTCACCCGGTTTACCCGAAGCAGCAGCCCACCATGTTTCTATTTTCTCATCATTTGCTTTTGTCGGTTCGTATCCTGTCAGGGACGAAGATGCCGTAATTGTTTTGCCATAGGATAATATATTCCATGACATGGAGCAGTCATTTTTTTCCATATCTATTTTCCTACCGGGAATATAGAAAGGATAGTCGGAGAGCACGGTATGGGAATGTAATACATCGTCAGGCGACATATAAGCAGGGAATAATCCGATTCTTCGTTCAAACATATGCCTTACCGAGATAGTCATGGTAGCCACATGCCAGTAATTTCCGTATTTGTCCCTGAATGTATGGCCGTGTCCTGCACCGCCGATAAATCCTCCGGGTTTGAAAGAGAAAGGGCTGCTTTCTACATAAGTGTACGGGCCCAGAGGATTATCGGATATATATAATCCATCGCCATAAATGCGGTATTGTGTCCCCGGCGCAGCATATTGCAGGTAGTATTTACCCTTGTGTTTGATAATACAAGGGCCTTCATTCCATCCGGTACGGGCTTCTTCATTATTTACTCCCGGTACTTCCCATCCGTATTTATCACCGTTATGCCTGATGAGTACGACTGCTTCACCTATTTCCTTAAACCCGTTGTCAGGGTCAACCCGGACACCCATTATAGGATCTACATCGGAGCATCCCCAGTAAAGATAGACCTTTCCGTCATCGTCCTTGTAAAAAGCAGGATCAGTCATTCCGTGATTAAACTGACTGCCTGTATCTACCCAGTTGTCTTCTTCGGGATTGGTAGTACTGAATATTTTAGGAGTACCTGAACCCAGATAATACAGCGCATCGTTGTGCACAAGAACGGTGGGTGCGTAGCCTTCAATGGTTTCAATAGATTTACACGGAATATAAGTCCATTCGCTTAAATCGGGGGAACTCCAGTATCCCCCCGACTTAGAGGCGAATAAATAGTACTTTCCCTTAAAGTATTCTATGACAGGGTCGGCAGCTTCCCTCCGTGTTGGATCATCGAACTGGAATCGATAATTCAGATTAAGGGGATTAGCTATTATTTGCCTGTTTCCACTATTAGTCTGACTTTTAGAAAAAGGACTGTAAAGAATGAATAAACCTAAAAAAAATAATATGTATGAATGTATTTTATACATGCTTTTATAATTTAATTATAATTTTCCGGCAGAAGGTGGGACGTCATTAGTTCCCCAATCCCGGTTCGGTTTATTACCCATGACAAGTATAAGTTTACCTCCGTTTTCTATATCCGAATGGCTGAACCAAGGTTTATTCCAGTCTTTTCCATTTAATGTTGCCGACTGGATGTATTTATTATCGTCGGAATAGTTCTGAGCTTCTATTTCGAATACTTTACCGTTACTCATTGTCATCTTAGCATTTGCAAAAAACGGACTACCTATATTATACACAGGCATTCCCGGGGTTACGGGATAGAAGCCCATCATAGAGAATACGACAAAAGCAGAAGTACCACCGCCGTCTTCATCTCCGGGTACGCCCATCAGGTCATTGCGGAACCATTGTTTCAGCAATGTATGAATACGTTTTTGCGTCTTCCATGGCTGTCCGGCATAGTTATATAAATATGGGATATGAAGGCTCGGCTCGTTTGCCATCGAGAATTGTCCTACATTGCCTGTATGGTCGGGAAGTTGTCCGTAAAATTCAGGCTTGCCTTTACCCAGCGGTTCTACGAATGTACGATTCAGATTAGCGATAAATTGGTCGTTTCCGCCCATCAGGCTGATAAGGTCGGCTACATTGTGAGGAACATCCCAGCGGTAAACCCAGCCATTATTTTCCCCATAATAATCACGTGCACCCATTCCTCCCGAATAGCGGTAATCGAACGGTTCGATGAATTTTCCGTTTTTATCCTTAGGATGGAAGAATCCTGTTTCGGCATTATAAACGTTTCTGTAATTATAAGAACATTTCAGGTAGTAGTCGGCTTCTTCCGTTTTGCCCAATGCTTTAGCTATTTGAGAGAGACACCATTGGTCGTAAGACGTACCGAGAGTGACGGCGATAGGCTGGCGCTTCTCGAACGAATTTACGTTCTCTACAGTTTCCTTCTCTCCCGAATATAAGGCTGGAATATAGCCATGTTCTTTATAGAATTCGTCGAGCCATCCGGCAGGCGCACCCGACCACGGAATTAGAGTTTTTTCTTCTATACCTTTTTTACAGGCGATATATGCTTTTTCAAGGTCGAAGCCTTTCAGCCCTTTAGTATAACCGTCTATAACAGTAGCTACGGCATGATTCGAATTCATCCGGCGCGAATCTCCGGTGATTTCGGGGAATGTAGGCATCCAGTTGTCACCCATCTGTTGGGCCATCAGCAGGTATGAATTGATGATGTTTACTTCTGTTTCTGCCTCGATGAGTATGCGCAAAGGATGGGTAGCCCTGTAAGTATCCCAGATCCAGTCGTCGGTATAGAATGGTTTGCCTCCGTCTTCGTGTACCTTTCCGTCGAAAGCACTGAAATAGTGTCCGTCTTCACTGATGCAAACCGGACGTTCATAACAACGATACAGAGATGTATAGAATACGGTTTTCTCTGTATCGTTGCTTCCATTCACCTTAATTTTACCTAAAACCTCATTCCAAATCGCGCGGCCTTTGTCGGCGAGTTGTTTTACGTTATAATCTTTTTGTTCCCTTTGCAGGTTGTTCTTTGCCTGTTCTTCGCTGATAAATGAAATACCATAGCGAAGGTTTATAGTTTGCGCCTTGTCGCCGTAATATAAAACGACAAAAGAATTCTTGCCCTGAGCTTGTTTCCGGCTCTCATCGATTGCGTTATCTTTCCATGTGCCGGATTGTATAGGGGTCTGCTCTGTTTCCAGATATATATAGACATTTGTATTGTTTTCAAGTTTTTGATATCCGCTAACTGTATTTCCATCTACTTTGATTTCTCCGTCTTTGGAATTAAGTATCAGGTAAACAGGCGAGTCAGTTTGAGTATAATCAATCTGATAAATGGCTGATTGATGTGAAGGTGCATATTGAATATGCGTTTGCTGGTCGTCCAGATCTACCTCGTAGTGGTATGGAGCCAGTTTTTCCCTGTCGTAACTATATGCAATGACAGGTTTTATATTTTCTTCGGAGCCCTGATAAGGGCTAAGGTTGAATGCCGAACGTCCTCTGTGGCTGGTTACAATCAATGGCAGTCCGTTGATTACATCACCCGTGAAATCGGCCCGTTCGGGATATACCCTGAGCATGCTGTTTGGCAGGTGGATGGTAGGATAGGTGGGTACAAGCAAGTGGCTGATATTCCCCATGTAAGGGTTTACATAGTCGACCGGCTGCTTGTTTGTACTATCATTGTTTATTGATGTACAAGCTGATAAAATAAGGATACAGATAAATAAACAGATATTACTGATCTTCATAATTAGTAATTTATTAAGTTGGTATTATTTTTACAAAAACGAAGGAAACTTATCCCAACTAACAAAAGGATTAATTTTGCATTAATATCCGGATAAATTATAATTAGACTTATTAATCCGGAATTTTTATATTCCGGATTAATAAATCCTTTGTTGACACTTTATTCAAGTTTTTTCAAATTGAGAATTACTATGGAATTGTAACCACCGTAATCGGAGAATAGTTAAATCTATTGCTTCCGACGTTTGTACTTGCTCCGGCACGTACATGATAGGTATATTCGGATTTAACCGGAAGCGGTCCGATTCTGATGCGCGGACTGGTATCACTGTCTACCCAAGCCGGGTCCAACCATTTGCAGGCGTCGGCCCAACTCCTGTTCGTCGCGATTCTGCCCTTGGTTCCTCTCTCATCGAATGCGGTAGCGGGGTTATCATCAACATGATCCCTGTATTCGGCGATGTCGATGCGGCTGTCTGTCCCATTTCCACAGAATATAGTACGGCTAATGAAGCCCTGTATATCGCGAATATTCGGAAGCCCATCTCTGCGCGGAGCTTTTATCCTGAAGTACATGGTCAGTGACGGCTGAATGTTAGGAACCTCTTGTGTACCAAAATCCCAGGTTCCCACTTCTGTTTCAAAATCAATGATCTGCAAATATGGCGTAACGGTAAAATCCTGTCTCGTAGAGCTTGACAGCTTCACGTTTTTCACAGTGTCCACAGGCCAGAAAGGCCCGTCATAAGGAAGCATATCGTAAGTCCCCGCAAACAATTTGGTATTCTGGTATGTACCGTCTTGTTTGATCCGCAGATCTTGTTTGTCGGTAGCACCGCCTTCCTGTCCTGTCCAACTTCTTTCCCAAATACGGATTTGCCAGTCGTTTTGGGATGCGAGTAACGGCTCTCCGGTGTAGGAATCGATTACCGTACCATAGAAAGTACAATCGGGCTCATCCCAGTTGTCGATAGATGTACAGGAAGACAGACCCCAAAGGGCTATTCCAAATAAATATAATATCTTTTTCATATTTTATTCAAATTATCGATTATTAAATTAACGGAGTGGATTCTGAGGTAACAGATTACTGTTCTTATTGATTTCACCCTGAGGAATTCCCTGATAGTAGCACTTCTTTTCGGCCGTCCATGTCCTGTTACCCATTTCACGTTCGTTCAGGTAGATATATTTATCTTCGTTTATTATGTAGTAGCAGGAAAGAATCCTTGGTGTCCATCGGTCATAAACCCGGTCGGCCACCCTCCAGCGACGGAGGTCCCACCAGCGTTGGTTTTCACCCCACAATTCGCGATAGCGTTCGTCGCGGATAAACTGCAGGTTCTCATCAATCGGATAACCGTATGTCGAGCTCAGATCAGCTGGACTGGCCTTGTAAGGGCGTATATCTTTACAGCCTGCGCGGTCGCGTATCTTTTGGATGTAATCGAAAGCTTCTGTTTTTTTACCTAGCTCATAACATGCTTCCGCCGTATTCAGGTAGATTTCGCCTAAGCGTAATACAATCCACGGTTGTACGCTGGCATGTTCTCTAACCTTATCCACCGGCATATCCGGATTTACATATTTACGCACAAATGCGCCGGTAAGGCAATTGTTTTCACCGCCTTCGTTATTGCGCGTCCCATGTTTTGGGATAATGTAGATTCCTTCATACATTTGACTTCTATCGCCCCAGTTACTTACCACACGGTTGCCATTCATGTTAGGCGCTTCGGTGTCGTTGCCGTCCTTCACGTCGGTAGCTTTCCATGTGAAGGTTTTGTATAGGCCACGCCCGATTTCGAATGTCTGTCCGCGCAGTTCATCGCCGTTGAAAAACATGCAGCCGCGCATACGTGGTTCCATGCCATCGCGGATATCGCCGCGTTTGGCGAAACGTTTCGGTGTACCATCCGGGTTAACGATTTCCGGAAAATCATACATACGCATCAAATCCAGGGCAGGATAACTCTGGCTGCCTACAAAGCTCGACATAGACGGCGTAGGCGACATCCCCGCATCCCATGAGTGCGGTATAAGGAAGGTCTTCTGAGGCTCGCCGTCGTGGGCGTCCATCGTGTATGACTTGATAAAAATATTCTCGGTAGAAGCCGGGTCCAGGAATAATGATGCGAAATTAGCTGCTTTATCCGGATATTTGGCTGTATACAAGGCATACGGCCCCTGTTCCACAATCTTGCCTGCATCGTATGAGTACTGGAAAAATTCGGAAGCTTTCGACGGATCGATACCGACAAATCCTTGCTGGTAAGCGGCCTCGTTCTGGTAACCAAGATATTGCGAATATTTGGCTATGGTTCCGGCATACAGCATGGTACGCGACATCAGCGCTGCGGCAACGTATTTATTGGCTCGGGTTGTGCCGTCAGTCCCGGGTCCCGACATATTATCTATGGCAAACTGCAAATCGTCGTGGATAAATTTCCATGTATCGTATTCAGTATTGCGGGGTACGGCCAACGTTTGAGGATCATCATCAGGGTTTTGTGCTTCTTTAATAATAGGTACTCCTCCGTAACGTTTCGCCATCCCGAAATAATAGAAAGCACGCAGGAAATGCGCCTCGCCCAATAAATTATTATATGTTTGTTCGGTTGAAAAATTTGCTTTATAGTTCGGAAAAGCCGTAATGAAGGAGTTCAACTCGCGGATATAGTCGTAAGGCCAATAATCGGCCCCGTCATTATTTATCTGCATCCAGGAGTTGACGAATTCGCCGCTCATATTCTGCAAGTTATTTTTCATCGCCTCCCAGGTGCCCCAAGGATCGTTTCCGTTACCCTTACGATAAGGAGTATCTTCGTTCCGGGCCATATAGAGGAACTCTTCTATTGGCAAAAAGGTATACTGCCCCGCGAAGAACATTTTCGCCCCGGCTTCGCTGCCGAATAATTCGCTTTCTCCCATAACTCCCTTAGGCTCCAGGGTCAGGTCGTAACAGGAAGTGACAAGAAAGCCTATTAAAGCTGTAAATAATATTTTCTTTATTTTCATGATGCTCGGTTGTTTAGAATTTAATACTTGCTCCAATGGTATAAGTCCTGTTGTTCGGATAAGCATACATATCGGCATATCCGGCACTACCCAGTGTGGCCCCAATATTTTCCACACTACTCGGGCGTTCAGGGTCTATTCCTTTTAGTTTGCTTATTGTCAGTAGGTTGTAGACGTTGAAATAGACTCTCAGATTTCTCATGCCTGCTTTTGCCAATATTTTTGCCGGTATAGTGTAGCCCAGTTCCAGGGTTTTCAGGCGTATGTATGATGCATCCCTCATGCCGTTTGTGCCTGTGCGGCGCCCGTCGTGGCCGGTAACCGGGTAATAACCTGAGATCCATTCTGTATTCGGATTGAAATAATCGGCATTGACGTTGGCCGGACGCCATCGGTCCATAAACCATTCCATGGTATTTCTACCGCCGAAAGGCAAGGCTTCGGTAAACACTTCCGAGAGTTGTTGGTAAATGCCGTAAGCTCCCTGGAAATTGGCACTCAGGTCGAGATTGTTCCAGCTTGCTCCCATCGACAGCCCGAAATTTACTGATGCCAACCCTTTGGTAGCTATAGGGTGTTTGTCGCTGTCGTCGATGATACCGTCTCCGTTCCAGTCCACAATCGACCAGTCGCCCGGTGTTGATCCCTGAGCCATAGGATATTGTGAGAAATTGAGTATATCCTGCACATTCGTGAACATGCTTCCTGATTCGTTTTCCCAATATATATCGTTATAACGCCCGTCGGTACGGTTTCTCCAGTAATCGAAAGAGTTACTGGCAGGTGTTTCCGACCATTTGGTACGCATACTCCGGGTTGCGGAAATTTGTCCCGAAACAAAATAATCGACTGTCCTGATACGGTTACGGTGCGTCAGTTCTATTTCCCACCCGAAATTGCGGTCGTCGTTTAGGTTAATATCAGGTAGGTTCGCACCCACTGTGCCCGGTATTACGGCGGTATTGGCAGCAAGTAATCCGGAACGGTCGCGGCGGAAAATATCGAAACTCCCGCTCAGTAATGAGTTAAAAATATCGAAATCCAATCCGATGTCCGCCATTTTGACTTTATACCAAGTCAGATTCGGATTCGGAAGGGCTCCCGGTTTAACGCTGGTCATGAACGAGTCGCCGAATACCCATCCGCGCGTTTGAGTAAGGTCGTATCCGATATAGTTCTGGGGGTAGTTTTTAGCGGCGGCATCGTCTCCCATTACACCATAGGAAGCTCTTATCTTCAGATTGTTAATGAAGCTCCACTTGTTTTTGATAAATCCTTCCTCACTGATACGCCATCCGAGCGAAACGGATGGGAAGAAACCCCAGCGTGAGCCTTCCGGATAGCGGGATGAACCGTCGTAGCGGAAACGGAAATCCGCTAGGTATTTGCCGGCATAATCGTAGTTGAACTGTCCGATGAAGGCTTGGTTCAAGCGATCTCCTAATCCACTTGAAGTGGCTTGTTGCCCTTCGGCATCTCCTGCGAAAAGATATTCCGAATTAACCGACAGGTTGCGTTGCGCCTGAAAACCATCCCAATTAGAGAACGCTTCTTCAAAGACCACAACTCCGTTGACGCTATGCAACCCGAATTTGTTGTTGTAAAGCAATTTGAGCTGCATATCCGTGTCGTAATTGAAATTTGCCGAACGAGTTATCCGGGATTTGCCGTCGGCGGCGTTTTTTTGCATTGGTGTGTATTTTCCATCCTGTCCGTAGTCGTACAAATAATAGGCATGTTGGTACGAAGTATTATCGGGCAAGGACATGGCGTAGTCGTATGATGTCTGCGCCGATAGGCCTTTAATACCCGGTATCTCGTAGGTCAATGTCAGGGTTCCGTTCAGGCGCCGCGATTTATTTAACCTGTAGCCTGAATAATCGGAATTGGTGGATGCCAGCAGGTTGTCGCCATCGTTGATATAAGTGCTGTTCCCATTCAGGTATTCCGGATTATCGTTGGCATAAAAGGAAGCGTTAGGCTGGGTTAGCCAAGCGTTTTTATAGACCGCCCATAAACCGGTATTTGGTTCGTGAGTGTTGGTCAGGATAGCGCCTATCTGCACACCGGCGCTGAGGCGATTCGTTATTTTCGCGTCTATATTGGTACGGAAGTTCCATTTATCGGCCCATAAAGAACCGCTCTTGTAATTACCGTCCTGCTTGCTGTAACCTAAATTCGTGAAAAAGCGTATCCGGTCATTTCCTCCGTCGATGCTGAGAGTATGTTCCGTTTGCGGAGTAAGGTCTTTGAAGATGGCACCCATCCAGTCGTAGCTCTGTCTGGTACCGTCTAACCAAGGCTGTATTTCTTCTTCTCCGTGGCGTGCGGACATGCGATTCAGATAGTTATTCCCGAAATTCTGCCACTGTTGTTCATTGCGTAACGTAAACCAGTCTACAGCAGATACCCCTTTCGGAATATAGATCATTTGCTGTAAGGTATAGCTTCCCGAATAAGTGATGTCCACTTTTCCGTTCTGGGCCGTACCTTTTTTTGTAGTAATCAGGATAACCCCGTTGGCCGCACGTAAGCCGTAAACGGCTGCAGCTGCGTCTTTAAGAACAGTGACAGATTCGATTTCTTCAGCGCTCATACGGGAAAAATAGTCCTGGTCGCGGGTTATTCCGTCCACAACGAATAGGGGGGTGCTCCGAACGCCGTTTGTTACATCGTTCATACCACGGATGTCGATAACGGTGTTATACGCGCCGGGCTGGGACGACCGTTGTGTAATACGTACCCCGGGCACCTTTCCGGTCAGCATATTCACTACGTTTTCGTTTTTGGTGACCGTAAGTTCTTTGTTGCTTACCGTAGATACGGCACCTGTCAGGGTCGCTTTCTTTTGTGCGGCATATCCGGTAACTACAACCTCTTCCAGCTGTCTGTTATCCTCTTCCAGTTGTACGGAAATATCGGTATTACTACCCACAGGGATTTCCTTTTTGATATATCCGATAAACGAAACGGTCAGTTTATCATTAGCAGAGGCTTCGATACTGAAACTACCGTCTACATTTGTCAATGTTCCTCTCTGGGTTCCATTGACGGTTACAGATGCACCGGGGATTGCTTCACCTTGTGTATCGGTAACAGTACCACGAACAGTTCTTGTTTGCGAGAATGCCAGTATAGGCATTGCCAGAAACAAAAACATAAGGAAAGCATAGCGTTGCGTAACGCACATGATATCCCCTTTTCTAATTTTAATTTTTTGTTTGTGATTTTCCATAATACTTTATTAAATGGAGAGTAATTAAATAATACAAATAGTGCTTTATCAGAATGTATAAACATATAGTGACTAATACAGATCGATGAAATGTGTAAATGTTTTTTAATATATAGAATCGTTATAATGGGTTCTTTAAGTTGAATACATCGGGAATATTACTTGTCGGAAACAGTTTGTTTTTTTAGAATTGATTCAGGTTGCTTTACACTTTTATAGGTATTGTCATTATAGAAACGGATTCTTTATTTTTCAGCAATGCTCATTTCAGGTTCAGGATGAATTCATGGGTTTCCTTTTCATATTTATAAATTAGATTTAACAGCATTTAAGTTTTGGCGAATTTATATGATACATATTAATGTTTTTATAAAAAAAACATTAACAAAATCATTAAAATTTCTATAATTCAGGCTTTTAAACCTTTTATTCATAAGGGTTTCATTAATTCGGGAGCATAACTAATGCTTTTGTATCCGGAAGTAAATTAAATAGTGAGAAATAGTGATTAAACCGGACACGGTATTTCATGGAAGTTTATTGATAAATTAATACGTGTAAAATAGTTAAGGTCTGGTATTGCGGATGTCCTTTCTTTGGTTAATGATAAAAAAGGTACGGATGATAAAGATATGATAAAATGTTACGTTTATGGATCTTTGCGTGTTGGATAGTATAATTTGAAGAAGTGATATAATAAGGGTGGATAACTTTTCGTCCTAGCCGATTGTTTATCCACCCCAATTGTGTCTGCAAAAAAGATTCTCTACGAATAGATCGATCTTTTAATCAACGATATAATCATTTCCTGTTATCTCAAACTGTGTTTCTACAAGAGGTAATTTTTCCGCACTTGTTTTTGAAGGAGAAGTACCTCCGATATATAGTTTGCTTTTTCCCTTAGTTATTTTCAGTATTCCATCTTCGTCTGACAGGGCCATTTCTCTTGGCGACAGTTTGAAAGTTACGCTCTTACTTTCTCCCGCCTTCAGGGAAATCCTTTTGAAACTCTTCAGGGCATATAGCGGTAATTGTTTGTTTGTACCGTTATTGTCGTGGGATATATAGAGTTGGACTACTTCTTCCCCATCTGTTTTTCCTGTGTTTTTTACAGTAACGGAAACTTCCAGATTTTCACCTGTTTTTATACTTGCAGGCGTTTGTATCGGGGAGTATTCAAACTTGGTATAACTTAATCCATAGCCGAATGGATAAAGTACTTTTCCGTCAAAATAACGATAGGTTCTGTTCTTCATTTCATAAGAATTGAATGCAGGCAGGTCGCTATCCTTTGTATAGAATGTTACAGGTAATTTTCCCGAAGGGTTATAATCCCCGAAAAGGACATCCGCAATGGCTGTTCCCGCATCCTGTCCGCCATACCATGCATTTAATATTGCGGGTACGTTTTGCGATTCCCATTCGGTGGCGATTGCACTTCCGGTCATCATAACAAAGACGGCCGGTATTCCTTCGGCTTTTAAAGCCTGCATCAGTTCAGTCTGTATTTTCGGCAGTTTTATACTGGTACGGTCTCCTCCCGTAAATCCTTCTATATTGACAGGCATTTCTTCACCTTCCAGTTCCGGAGATATACCTCCGGCAAATATGACTACGTCCATTCCTTTCAAACGTTTGGCTAAAGCTGTGATTTCTTCTTTGCTGTTTTCCGATGGTTTTACAAAGTCAATACCCTTTTCGTGAATCACTTCCGCATTTTTCAGTTTGTTCTTAATGGCTTTGTAAGGAGTCATTATCTGAGTCGGGAAGCCATTGTAATTACCCAGCACTGATACTTCGTTATCTGCATTAGGGCCGATGACAGCTACTTTTTTCAACTTCTTGCTTAGCGGCAGGAAGTTATTCTCATTCTTTAATAATACGATTGATTCTCTGGTTATTTTAAGAGCTAAATCCTTATGAGTTTGTGATTCCAGTACAGAAAGTGGTATTTTCGAAAATTTTACATCTTCTACAGGATCGAACATCCCGAGCCTGAAACGTATTTCGAATAGGCGCTTTAAAGATATATCTATTTGTTCTTCTGTAATAAGTCCTGTTTTGACGGCATCCACAAGGGCTTTATATGCTTCATTGCCACAATCGATATCAGTTCCGCTATATACTGCATCGGCAGCGGCGTGTTTAGCATCGGGATGAGTCTTATGATAACGGTAGAAATCGTCGATAGCGCCGCAGTCGGATGTCACATATCCTGTAAAGCCCCATTTATCTCTTAATATTTCCTGCATCAGGAGGTTATTGCTGCAACATGGTTCTCCGCTAAAAGCATTATATGCGCACATCACACCTGCTACTTTGGCATCTACAACCAAATCACGGAATGCAGGAAGGTACGTGTCCCATAAATCGAATGTGGTCACAAATGTGTTAAATGTGTGGCGTGTATTCTCCGGGCCGCTGTGTACAGCATAATGTTTTGCGCAGGCGGCAGCTTTAAGATAGTTGGGGTCGTCACCTTGCAAGCCTGCGACAAATGATTTACCCAAAGCCCCTGTCAGGTAAGGGTCTTCTCCATATGTTTCCTGTCCGCGGCCCCAACGAGGATCACGGAATATATTTACATTGGGGGTCCAATATGTCAGACCATGGTATATAGAGTAATTGCCTTTTGCCGAAGCATCATTATATATTGCGCGCCCTTCGTCGGAAATAGCATTTGCCACATCTTTAAGCAACTTGGTATCCCATGCAGCAGCCATTCCTATTGCCTGGGGAAAAACAGTGACTTTATATTCTGTGCGCCCAATACCATGCAGGCATTCATTCCACCAATTATAAGCCGGGATATTTAACCTTTCTATGGCGGGGGTATTATTGAGCATTTGCAATACCTTTTCTTCTAAAGTCAGACGGGAAACTAAATCAGATACCCGTTTGTCTGTAGATAGTTTTGTATCCCGGAAGGGATATGGCTGAGCAAATAATACAGAGCCCGAAAATGTGAGAAAAATGAGAAATAAGAGATTCTTAGTTTTCATGATAAATATTTTTAGGAAATTTATAAATACAAAATAACACAAAAGGCATTAATAAAAGCTGAAATCAAACATTAATGTATCGGTTAAAATACGATTAATCTTCTATATTTTAAAAGAATGACAATAAAAATAGCTTATTTATCGGAAAACTAAAATCTTTTAGTTGGAATAAAAAAAGAAATAGATTATTTTTACAATCGTTAGCTTCTGTTGTAGCTCTTAAAAGTGCAATTTATCTTCTACAAAAAATCTAAATGAAAAAACTGTTCTCTACTATTTTATTAGTCTCTTTGTCAGTATTAACTAATGCTGCACAACCCGATAGTATAGATTATGGTTTATACATAAAGTCATTTCCGTCCAATGACCAGGAAAAGACATCTTTGATACTTGAGAATAACCAGCCGATCAGGTTGCATAGCGAAACAACCATGACATTCGATATGAGTGTGCGTAAAGACAATGTGTTTGGGGTTGTATTCAGGATGATTACCGATAAGAAAGAAAATATAGACTTGTTATTTACAGTAGGTGAAGGAGATAAGCGATATCCGATGCTGGTGGTAAATGAGTCTGTTTACATGATTTCAAAAGAAATAATCTGCGGCGAATGGTTACCGGTAAGTATAACATTATCATCAGAGAAAAATGAAATCACTGTATTATATGGGGAAACTAAATTATCTGTTCCTTACCAGATATCACGTGCTAATGAGGTAAAAGTCTCTTTTGGTTTATGTCCTTTCGACGGATATACGTTGTATGATATAGCATCAGTGAATATCAGGGATGTAAAGATATTCAACGGTAAAAATCTACAGAGACACTGGAAATTGGAAAAACACGACGAGAGGCAGAGTCCCGACTCTGTAAGCCAGGTGCCGGCATTAGCAAAAAATCCGCGCTGGATAATAGATATTTATGCAACATGGGAAAAAATCTATTCGAAGCATATAAAAGAGAATTCCCTGTTTGCATTCAATCCGAATCAGGGTATAATTTATATTGCTTCTCCCGATTCTAAAGAGCTTATCACTTTCGATGCCAATCAAAGGAAAGAGGATATAATTGCTGTCAAAAGCGGAATAATTGCAGCCAATGCCCCTAATCAGTTATTCTACAATCCTGTTTCGAATAAGCTATTATCCTATAATCTCGACGAAAATATAGTATCCGTATTCAATCCGGTTTCAGAGTCGTGGGAAAACAATACAAAATCGCTTCTGGAACATGCCTACTGGAATAATTCAGTTTCTTTTTCTCCGTCCGATTCTTCATTAGTATCTTTTGGGGGTTATGGCTTTTATAAATATAACAATGAGTTACTCCGTTTAAACCCAAGCCGGAAATCTATAAAAAAATCCAGTTTGCCTGATATTTCCCCCCGCCATTCTTCTTCAACCGTTATCGTAAACAATACTTTGTATATCTATGGGGGATGGGGTAATAAAACAGGACGGCAGGAGTTGTCTCCCCGTAATTATTACGACTTTTATTCGGTCAATCTCCTGACAGAGCAGACAAATAAACTGTGGGAGATGGAGACTCCTGCACCCGAGTTGGAATTCCTTCCCGGTGAGAATATGATTTATGATGAGAAAGAAGATTGTTTCTATGTATTTACAAACCAGAACGGTGGGACATTGATGAGACTGAAGAAAGATCATCCGGGTTTTGAATTAATGTCTTTTCCCATACATGAAGATCTCACAGCCCACTATTTATATATGAATTTGTATCATTCGAAGAAGGATAATAAATTTTATGTATTGATAAATAAAATAAAAACAGATAAGTCTGCCGAAGTCGCGATCTATTCGCTTAATTACCCTCCGATAGCTTTAAGCGAGATACAAGTTACTCAACCAACGGCGGAGGCAGTACCGTCACTGTCTATATGGAAGATTGTAATAATAACTTTGGGGCTTCTATGTGTAATTGCTCTTACGGTATATTTTCTGATTAAGAGGACGCTTTTTAGAAAAAAAACCGGTAAAAGGTTGATGGCTTCGCCCCGGAGCCTTGCAATTCCTTCGGTTACTGAGGTAAAAGTGAAGGAGACGGAAGTCCGGTATTATGATTTCTCCAGACAGTCGGTTTGTTTTCTGGGAGGTTTCTTGATAACGGATAAGGATGGTCGGAATATAACCGGTCACTTTACACCGATGCTGAAATACTTGCTCGTATTGCTGATACTTAGTACAGAGAAGGACAGTAAAGGTATATCGGGCAAGAAGCTGATACAATTATTGTGGTTCGATAAAAATGAAGAATCTGCGAAAAACAACAGAAATGTCTATCTCAGCAAGTTACGGACGATACTTGAAAATGTAGGGAATGTGGAGATTATAAACCAAAACGGATTTTGGAGTATAAAATTGAATGAAGGTATTGTGTGTGATTATACAGAGGCCATCCGGTTATTTGGTATAATAAAAGAAAATGCTTCTCCCGATCAGACGGATATAGACAGGCTGCTCGAATTATTACTTCGGGGTGTGTTGTTGCCAAATACGGAAGCTGACTGGGTAGACGGATTCAAAAGTGATTTCTCCAACATGACAATAGATATATTGACCGAACTTTCGCAGAGCAATTATTATAAGCTGACAGACGACCTGAAGCTAAAGATTGCCGATACGTTGTTCCTCCACGATTATATAAATGAGGAGGCATTATACCTCAAATGCTCCATATTGTTCAATTCGGGTAAAAAAGGAATTGCAAAAAGTATTTATGATAATTTCTGTAAAGAATACTATAATCTGCTGGGTTCGAAATATAAGTATTCCCTTACCGATGTGATAAGCCGGAAAAATATCGAAGATTGAGTCTCCTTTTCCTTTTTAATTGAAAATAATTTTATCTATATGTTAGCTGACAGCTTTTAGCGGTTGGCTGATAGGTCTTTGATATTACTGATAGTTAAAATAGAGATATCTGAAAAACTGAAAAAAAGTGTCAGATTTGTCAAGTTTTTATAAAATAGCGATCAGCAGTGAGGGAGAAAATTGACAGAATAGAAAATGCGTAAAAAATGTCAACTTTGTCAAGTTTTGCTCTAAATAAAATACTAGGTTTTATTTTAATATTATATTAATACGTTTTTAACTCTCCTGTTAATACCCCTGGCTTTATTTTGTCCCGGGAAATAACCAATACTTAAAATAACACCATGAGAAAGAGATTCGGATTATTCGTGTTTTTCGCCCTGAGCATACTTACCGTTCATGCCGGTGATATCAAACTACAGTATAAACGTCCTGCAAAAGAATGGGTGGAAGCCTTGCCTTTAGGGAACTCGCGGTTGGGAGCTATGGCTTTTGGCGGCCCGGCCCGTGAACGTCTGCAATTGAACGAAGAAACAATGTGGGCCGGAGGGCCGCACCGGAACGACAGTCCCGCTTTACTGGGTTCGTTGGATGAAGTAAGGAATCTTATTTTCACAGGGAAGGAAAAGCAGGCAGAGGCATTACTGGACAAAACGATGAGGACACCTCACAATGGCATGCCGTATCAGACAATCGGAAACTTGTATCTGGACTTTACCGGGCATGATAATTTCTCCGATTACTCACGCAATCTGGATCTAAGAACGGCGGTAGCAACTACCCGGTACGCTGTGGATGGTGTAACATATATCCGTGAAGTATTCAGTTCGTTTACCGATAATGTGATTATTATGCATATTATGGCAGATAAGGCGAATAGCATTAACTTCTCCGCGTCATACGATTCTCCGGTGAAAGGCTATTCTGTATTAGCAAAGGGCAACAGGCTGGTGCTGAAAGGTACAGGTTCAGACCATGAAGGTATAAAAGGAGTGGTAAGGTTCGAAAACCAGACCGAAATAAAGACGGAGGGCGGAACGGTAAAAGTAGGAAAAGATAATATCGTTGTGAAAAATGCGAATACAGCGACAATATACATATCCATCGCCACCAATTTTATAGACTATAAGAATGTAAGCGGTAACGAGACCAGAAAAGCAGAAACAATATTGAGGTCCGCGCTGGCCAAACCGTATCAGACTGCGCTGAACGACCATATAAAGTATTATCAGAATCAGTTTAACCGGGTTGAGTTGGATTTGGGAACTTCCGAAAGGATGAACGACGAAACCGATAGCCGTGTACGCAACTTTAAGGATGGTAAAGACCAGAACCTTGTTACACTGCTTTTCCAGTTTGGACGCTATTTGCTCATCAGTTCGTCACAACCGGGCGGTCAGCCTTCGACATTGCAGGGCATATGGAACGATCAGCTAGTACCGCCCTGGGATAGTAAGTACACTATCAATATCAATACGGAGATGAATTACTGGCCTGCCGAGGTGACCAATCTTAGCGAAACACATTTCCCGTTGTTCGCAATGGTGAAAGAAATAGCCGAAACAGGTAAAGAGACGGCGAGGGTAATGTACAATGCCAACGGATGGGTTACGCATCACAATACGGACATCTGGCGTACGACCGGACCAGTGGACGGGGCCTTTTACGGGATGTGGCCCAACGGCGGGGCATGGCTTAGCCGGCATATGTGGCAGCACTACCTATATACGGGCGATAAGGTGTTTCTGAGGGATGTATATCCCGTACTGAAAGGTGCTGCTGATTTCTTTCTGGATTTTCTTGTAGAGCATCCGAAATATAAATGGATGGTATCGGCTCCTTCCACTTCGCCCGAACAAGGCCCTCCGGGGACGGGTACAAGCATCACGGCCGGTTCCACGATGGACAACCAGATAGTATTTGATGTACTGAGTGATGCATTGAACGCATCCAAGGCTTTGCAACTGGCCGATAATGTATATGAAAGAAGACTGGAAGATATGATTTCGCGTCTTGCCCCTATGCAGATAGGGAAATACAACCAGTTACAGGAGTGGCTCGACGACGTGGACGACCCAAAGAACGACCATCGCCATGTGTCGCATCTGTATGGGCTGTATCCGAGCAACCAGATATCTCCTTATTCGCATCCTGCATTGTTTCAGGCAGCAAAGAATTCGTTGCTTTACCGTGGCGATATGGCTACGGGGTGGTCGATAGGCTGGAAGATAAACTTCTGGGCACGCCTCCTGGATGGAAACCATACATATAAGATTATATCCAATATGTTATCGCTTGTAGAACCGGGGAATAACGACGGGCGTACATATCCGAACCTGTTCGACGCGCACCCGCCTTTCCAGATCGACGGTAATTTCGGGTTCACTGCCGGAGTGGCCGAAATGTTATTGCAAAGCCACGATGGAGCGCTCCATCTGCTTCCTGCCCTGCCTGATGCATGGAAAAAGGGCGCAGTGAAAGGGCTGATGGCTCGCGGCGGTTTCGAAGTTTCTATGGAGTGGGATAACGGGGAACTTCTGACTGTCTCGGTATTATCTAAATTGGGAGGGAATATGCGCCTGCGTTCTTACGTGCCATTGACAGGTGCGGGACTGTCAGAGGCTAAGGGAGTAAATCGAAATCCGCTGTACGGAACTGCACAAATAAAGGAACCTCTGGTCTCCAAAGAGATAAATACTCAGTATCCGTTGCTGTATAAGATATACGAGTATGACGTGGATACGCGGCAGGGGCAGGTATATACATTTAAGAGAGGTATGAAATAAGGACTAAATCATTAAAATTAAAATAATTATTTAATATATAAAACTAAAATATAATGAATCAGCGAATTATTCTGTCTGTGATAATCTTATCCTGTCTTTTTATGAATAAGATTACAGCTCAGACAAACAAGCACTCTGCTAAAACACAGTATCCAAGCTATAAAGGCCTGATTATGGCAGGTTATCAGGGATGGTTCAGGGCTCCGGCCGATGGAGTGATGTATCCCGATGAAAAACAAGTCCGTATAGACATGTGGCCGGATGTGAGCGAGTATGAAAAGACATATCCTACGGGATTGAAGCACGCGGATGGTTCCACAGCCCGCTTTTTCAGTTCTACGGACAAAAGCACAATAGATTTGCATTTCAAATGGATGCAGGAATATGGCGTAGACGGTGTGTTTATGCAACGCTTCTTTGGCTCTGCTCAGGCAAAGGCCAGAAGGGAAGCACCGACCGCGGTAATCAGAAACGCGTTTGAGGCTGCATCTGAATATCAGCGTGCGATAGCTGTTATGTACGACTTGTCGGGATTGAAAAGATCGGGAGAAGATTGTTCCAGCCTGATAGAAGACTGGAAGTACCTTGTAGATTCCATAAGGGTGACAAACCAGAAAGGAAATCAGACATATTTATTTTTCAACGGGAAGCCTCTTGTGGCTATCTGGGGTATCGGGTTTCCCGACAGGCCTTATAATATTCGTAATATAGGCATAGAACGCTTCATCGACTTCCTGAAAAATGATCCGGAATATGGAGGTTGCAGTATTATGTTGGGTGTACCGACGTTTTGGCGCGAACTGACTGCCGATTGTATCCCGGACCCCTATTTGCACACAATAATCAAACAGGCCGATATCGTTCTGCCTTGGACTGTCCAGCGCTTTACGCCGCTTTTGCATAACGATATGGACCGTTTCCGCGACCTGATAATCGGTGATATGGAGTGGTGTAAAAATAACAATATAGATTATGTACCTTGTGTGACCCCGGGATTCAGTTGGCATAATCTCAGCCGCTTTGAATTTCCGGATGATATAAAGCCCTCCGGTTCCATACCGCGTCAAGGGGGACGTTTCTATTGGCAGCAGATATCTACTGCTATCAATGCAGGTGCCGGTATGATCTATGCGGCTATGTTCGATGAGGTAAATGAAGGGACGGCAATATTCAAATGCAGCGACAATCCTCCGGTAAGTGATATAGCTAAGTTCGTAGGGATGGACGGAATGCCTTCCGATCATTATCTCTGGCTTACGGGGGAAGCGTCTAAAATGCTGAAAAGACAGAAGCCATTGAGTATCCCTATGCCGAAAAGGGATTTCCGGTAGTAGGTTTGATTAAACAGGCTCCGGATCTATGCTTTAAAGAACCTGAGAAAATCTTCCTTATAGCTGGATGATATTTCAATCTCCGTGCCATCTTCCAGAGTCACATATCCACCGGAATTTTTGTGATATGATTTTACAAAGTTGAAGTTTACGATGTGTGACTTATGGATGCGGATGAAAGGGTAGGGTAGTATCTCGCTGAAATGCTTGAGGAACCGGCAAACCATTTTCTTACTCTTATCTTTCAGGTAGATATCGGTGAAGTTGCCGTTGCCTTGCAGGCGGATGATATCCTCCATCTTCACCACTTCGAAGCCTTCGAGAGTAGGGAGTATGACCTGCTGTTTTTCCGGCTTGGTTTCGCGGAAGTTCTCTACCAGTATTTTGTTGCGGTTGAAGACTTCCTTATTAATGATGTGCTGCTGAACTTTATTCACGGCTAATATCAGTTCCTCGATGCTTACGGGTTTCAGGAGATAGTATGCCGCGCTTTGGTTCAATGCCCGCAAAGAGTATTCGGAAAAAGCCGTGACGAATATCGTCTCAAAGTAGAGGTCTTTACAGCCTTCCAGTACATCGAAGGCGTTACCGAACGGCATTTCCACATCGAGGAATACGAGTTGCGGTTCCAGATTGTGAAGAAGGGGTATGGCATCCTTGCAATTATGTGCTTCGCCTATAACCTCTATTTGCGGACAGTATTTTGCCAGATAGTTTTTCAGGGCTTCCCGTGCGGCGGGTTCATCCTCTACTATTACGCTCTTTATTCTTTGCAGTGTGTTCATAGGTTCTTGTTCATTAAGGGAAATAATAGTCTGACTATCACTCCGCTTTCCTTTCCTTCCTTCTCAGTAATGGAAATTGATATATCGGTGTTGTACAGGCTGTTCAGCAGGTTGATTCGTTCCTGTGTATTATTCAGTCCGCGCGACCGGTGTTCTTTTTGGTGCTTGGTTTTTAGCTCCTTGCTTTTTGTGAGTCCGATGCCGTTGTCTTCGATGACGACTTTCAGATGATTACCGTCGGGCTTTACATTCAATGTAAGCAGTCCCGTACTGTCCTTGTAACGTAACCCGTGCCAGATGGCATTTTCCAGCTGCGGCTGTATCAGCATATTGGGAATGAACAGGGAATCGGCATCCAGCGAATTGTCTATTTCCATCTTATAGGTAAACTTGTCGTGAAAGCGCATGTATTCCAGGTCGAGGTACTCTTTCATCTGTTCCATTTCGGTAGCCAGCGGAATAAAGTCCTTGTTTGAGGTTTCCATGATATTGCGCATCAACTTGGAGTAGGAAGACAGGTATTTGTTGGCTTCCAGTTCGTTATTTTGCGCTATGAACTGGTTCACACTATTGAGGCTGTTGAAAATGAAGTGGGGGTTCATTTCCCTGCGCAGCGATTGCAGGGCTATCCGCTTATTCTTCTTCTTGATGGAATAGAGAGCTTTGGCTATAAAGACGAGTGAGATAAGTATCAGTACAATGGCTATGAGTAGTATATAATTGAACCTATTGGTTCTGGATATCAGTTCATCTTTTAGCGCCCGTTCTTTTTCCAGCCGGAGTATTTTCTCCTCCTGTACGTGAAAGAATCTTTCGTCTAGCAGTGTACTGTCGTTCTTTACAAGGCCTTCGAGCTTCTTCATGAAGTCGGAATAAGCATCGAGAGCTTTCTGGGGTTGGCGCATTTTCCGATATTGTTCTACAAGCAACTCAAGGCTGTTTTTAGCTTCTATAGTCTGTCCGTTATCTATGGCGAGGTTGTATGCCTGTTGCAAGGCGGATACACCCTCGGCTAGCTTATTGGCCTCGAGGTAATTTTCCGACAGGGCTTGCAGTTGCTTGATCTCGGCTTTAGGATTGTTCGTTTCTTTGGCTTCCGCAACCAGATCCTTGTTTATCTCTATTGCTTTTCCTATCTGGTTGTCGGAGGCATAGGTGCTGGCTATATCCTGTCGTATCTGCATGGATGCTTCCGGCTGGTCCTGGACTGTGACCAAAGCTTTCTCGAGGTTTCTGATTGCTTCGGGCGCGTTGTTCATATCTTTGTTTACCTGTGCCATTTGCCGGTAGGCAAGGACTTTATCTTCCTTGCTGTCCAGTTCTTCGGCCAGCAGTATATTCTGTTGTATATATCCGGATTGTACAGCCGGATTGTTGTAATTGGCCACACGCTGCATGTCGTTGGCATTGATCTTTTGCATCTTCTTATTAGAAGTATTGGATTGGGCGCTACTGAAGTTATAGAAGGCATCATTTATTTTGTTCTGGGCTTCCTGTACTTTAGCCAGCTCCCGTTCCACAATAGCCAGTTTCTCTTTTTCCCCGCGAATCTGATATATTCGTTTGGCCCTGGTCAGATAGTCTTCAGCTTTGGCATATTCACCCTTTCCTGAAAGCTCCCTTGCCAGCTTCTCATAGCTTTCGGCCACTTCCATATTGGACTTGCCTTCTTCTATAGCTTTGGAAACCTCCTGTATCCGTATATTCTCTCTGGATTGCTTGGATGCGCTCTTCGGCTGCTGCGCCCAATCCGGTGATGAAATCAGGATAAGAAAGAGTATAAGTATATATCTGATATGCATAAGCTGTTGTGTTTGATTGAGATTGTAAAGTAAATACTTTTAAAACATTTATACCTTATAATTCACCAATTCAAAATGACCGTTCACCCATTTTGCCCCGATTGTTAATTCTTAACGTAATACATTTGAGCAACGAAACCAATTAAAACACAATGATATGAAAAAGTTTGTACACTTAAGCTCAATGTTATTCGCTTTTGTCGCAATGACAGTCGGTTGCTCCGCAGCAACAGCTGAAAATAGAGGAAAGGAACAGAATTCTGAATTGTCTGTATCTGCAACTGATAATGAAATGAACAAGGGGACGAAAATACAGGTTGCTATTCTTCTCGATACGTCGAGCAGTATGGACGGACTGATTGAACAGGCCAAGTCTCGTTTGTGGAACATAGTGAATACACTTACCACACTGCGGTTTGAAGGGAAAGTTCCCCGCATAGAAATTGCTTTGTATGAATATGGTAATGACGGCATACACACGAATGATTACATCCGCCAGGTGACACCTCTGACTACCGATCTCGATCTGATTTCCCAAAAGCTATTCGCACTGACCACGTACGGAGGAGACGAATATTGCGGAGCAGTAATAAATAAAGCAGTAGAAGTACTGGATTGGGGAAGGAACACATCGGATATGAAGCTTATTTATATTGCGGGTAACGAACCTTTCACTCAAGGGCGTATTTCTTACAAGTCTGCTATAGACCGCGCTTTGGGTAAGGATATATTTGTGAATACAATACATTGCGGCAATCATAGCTCAGGCGTTCAGGGCATGTGGCGCGATGCTGCTATAAGGGGAAAAGGAAAGTTTTTCAATATCGACCACAATGCGAGAGTACGCTATTATGATACTCCTTACGATGACAGGATAAGCGCATGTAACGACCGTCTGAACGCGACTTATTTGGGATATGGACACGATGGATTTGCACGGAAAGGGATGCAGGCCGTTCAGGATGTAAATGCGAAATCCATATCGAGGTCGAATATGGCAGAACGTGCGGTAAGTAAATCGGCAAGCGTTTATAAGAATAGCAGCTGGGATCTGGTAGATAGGGTTAAAGAAGACAAAGACGCCCTGAATAATATAAGGCGGTCTGATCTGCCGGAAGAATTGCAGAACAAGTCGAAGACCGAAATACAAAAGGTTATTGCCGGAAAAGAAGCTGAAAGAGCCGCCATTCAGAAAGAAATAAGCGAACTGGCAAAAAAACGCCGGGACTATATAGACAAGCAATTAAAAAATGAAGATTCCGGTGACGACCTTGGTAAGGCAATCAATGAATCCATCCTTGCTTTTGCCAACCAGAAAGGATATGCAATTAGTAAATAAATGCTTTCTAATCTTGTCCCAAAACAGATATTTGCTTTCATGTTTATATCTGACTAATAGACAGGAGTAATAAACAAAATCGAGAGTTTTTTGTTTTTATGTTAAGTAGGCTACTGACTGGATTTACAGGAAGTAGCTTACTTTATCTTTAAGTATAAAGGGGGAATCCAAATGTAAAAATGTTAGCTAAAAGTCGGCATTCTTCCATTTTGTCGTATATTTGTATTGTTAAATAATAGCATATATGAAAATCATATTTACATCTATAGGCTTATTTGTATTATCTCTTTCTGTTTTTATATCCTGTAAAACAGAGAAAAAGATAAATACACCGAATGCGATATCTTACGATTCCATATCGGTTTCCAAGATATATCATTTGGATAACGATTCTACAAAACCGTCATGTTCGTTAAAGATCACATATATTTTCCCCGTGAAGTTTGCTGATGAGAAAATTTTGGCTACGGTACAGAAGGAATTGAATTTTGCGCTGATGGAAGATGAAAAATATGAGCAAATGAAGCCACAGGATGCCATCAATAAATATGTGGAAGATTATGTGGAAAAATATAAGACTGATGCCAAAGAGCAGTTTCCCGACTGGCAGGAATCAGGCGACACCGAGGATTATTTTTCATATTATAAAACATTGGAAACAAAAGTGATATTCGATATGGACGATATATTGTCGTATCAGATATCGTCGATGGATTATAAAGGCGGGGCAAACTCTTCTACTGCTTACCGCAATATTGTGATAGATTTAAAGACCGGAAATATATTGAGTGAACAGGATATATTCTTGCCCGAATACAGGAAATTGCTGAATGCTATTTTGATAAGGAAAATAGTAGCTCAAAATAAAGTACAGAAGCCAGAAGACCTTCTCGAGTTCGGTTACTGGGGGATTGAAGACCTGACATCGAATGAAAATTTCCTTGCAGATAATAATGGTTTGACTTATATTTTCAATCCGGGAGAATATTCGGCTCCATCTCTTGGGGAAATCCGTGTATCCCTTCCCTATAATGAAATCAGGGACTTGCTGAGAGATAATTCACCAATATCAATTTTTGCCGGGAAATAATGATATGGAAATAATTCTCAAGTATTTTCCGGATATCAGCGAAGAGCAAAAGGCACAATTCGCAGCTCTTTATGATTTATATGTTGACTGGAATTCAAAGATAAATGTAATTTCGCGTAAGGATATAGAAAATCTGTATACACATCATGTCCTGCATTCACTTGCCATAGCGAAGCTTATACAGTTTACTGATCGGACGCAGCTTATGGACGTAGGTACGGGCGGGGGATTTCCCGGAGTACCACTGGCCATATTGTTTCCGAAATGTAAGTTCCTGCTGGTAGATAGTATCGGTAAAAAGATCAGGGTGGCGACCGAAGTGGCTACAGCCATCGGATTGAAAAATGTTCAGTTCCGCCATTGTCGTGCCGAAGAAGTAAAAGAAAAATTTGATTTTGTAATAAGCCGCGCAGTAATGCCGTTACCCGATCTGGTAAAGATTATAAAGAAGAATATTTCGAAAGAACAGCACAATGCTCTGCCAAACGGGTTGATTTGCCTTAAAGGAGGGAATCTTGAGGGCGAACTGAAGCCTTTTAAGAAGACAGCCGAAGCAGATGACTTATCTATGTTCTTCGAAGAAGAATATTTCAAGACCAAGAAAATCGTTTACGTTCTTATTTAAATAATTGTTAATTCTTTTTGCTAAGAGAAAAATATATCTACCTTTGTACTGTAATTATAAATATTACAGTATGAGCGATCGTAAGTTTTCAATATCAATACATATATTAGTACTTCTGGCAACGAGTTTGGATGAATGGATTTCTTCCGATTATCTGGCAGGAAGTATGAATATCAATCCTGTGTTGGTAAGAAAAGAATTATCGAACCTTCGCAGGCATGGGTTTGTTGTAAGTAAAGAAGGTAAGAACGGCGGTAGTATGCTGGCAAAGCCGGCAGACAAGATCCTTCTTTCCGATATATATAGAATAGTCAGTTCCCGGACAGCATTAGGTAATTCATTAGCATCTCCGAATCCGAAATGTCCGGTAGGAAAACAGATTAATGAGCATTTGCACGATTTGAATATGGAAGCGGAAGATTTTATAATCGCAAAACTTTCGGGCCAGACACTGGCCGATTTCAAGAAGAAATTCGAATGATTTTTTTTACGCAAAACTGTAATAAATATAGATACAGAAAAAGGTAACATTTAAAAATAAAACAATATGAAAGTAGCATTAATAGGAGCAACAGGGTTTGTTGGCTCGCATTTATTACAAGAGTTGGTAAACAGAGGTTTTGAAGTGACAGCATTGGCCCGTTCCGTGGATAAGATTCCGGTAAAGGATGGTCAGCCAAAGGCGGTTGCAGCAGATGTAACAGACGTAAAAGCATTAGCCGCGGTATTGAAGGGAAATGATGTTGTCCTGAGCGCTTTTAATCCCGGATGGTCGAATCCGGATATTTATAATGATTTCATGAAAGGATCGGAAGCTATCCGGCAAGCAGTAAAGGAAGCCGGAATAAAACGATATGTGATGATAGGCGGGGCCGGTAGCTTGTACATAGATGGGCAGCAAATAGTGGATGGAGCAGACTTCCCCGAAAATATTAAGCCCGGAGCAACTGCGGCAAGGGATTACCTGAATGTGCTGAAAAAAGAAAAAGAGCTCGATTGGACAATGTTTTCACCTGCTATCAATATGCATCCGGGTATTAAGACCGGAAGAACAGGTAAATACAGGCTGGGAACGGATGAGCCTGTATTTGATAAGGATGGCGAATCGGTATTGTCTGTCGAAGACCTTGCAGTAGCTGTTGTTGATGAAATTGAGAATCATAAATTCTCCCGCCAACGCTTTACAGCCGGATATTAATTGATATATAGAATCTATACGGTATAGGCAGTATTTCAAATGTGAATACTGCCTTTTTGTATATTTATAACATAAGATATAAGCTTAAATGGCTAGTTTCGAAACGAAAAAAGTTTTATCTTTAGGCTGTTTTTTAACAGAAAGTCATTTGTAAAATCTATGAACGTAAAAATATTTGAATTTAACCCGATTAGCGAAAATACATATGTGGCATATGATGAAACGAAGGAGTGTGTCATCATCGATCCGGGTTGTTTCTTCCCGGATGAGAAGGCGCTCTTGCTGAATTTCATCCTCGATAACGATCTGGTGGTGAAGCACCTCTTGAATACTCATCTGCATTTCGACCATATATTCGGAAATAATTTTATATACGAACAGTTTCATCTGGAAACAGAGGCAAACAAAGGAGATGAATTTCTTCTGGAGCAATTGCCGGCCCAATTGCAAATGTTCGGCTTTAAGAATGAAAGTGCTGAAATCCCCCGGATTAGCAAGTATCTGAATGAAAACGATGTGGTGACATTCGGTAATCAGAGATTTATAGTTCTGGAAATACCGGGACATTCGCCGGGCAGCATCATTTTCTATAATCAGGATGCAGGCTGTGCTTTTGTCGGAGATGTATTGTTCAGGGGAAGCGTAGGGCGTACCGACCTTGCCGGAGGAAGCCATGGACAGCTTATTGCCGGTATAAAGAGCAAACTGCTCACACTGCCTAAAGAAACAGTCATATATTCAGGCCACGGGCCGTTAACTACAATAGGGGAAGAAATTAAAAGTAATTTTTATTTACAATAAAACAGAACGGAAAGCACATGAAAAGCGAAAGATTCCAACATCGCCATATTGGCATCAATGCAGAAGAAGAGAAAATAATGTTGGCTAAAATCGGGGTGAAATCCCTTGATGAGCTGATAGACCAGACGATTCCTCAGAATATCCGGCTGCAAAGTGCATTGAATTTGCCGGAGGCTCTCAGTGAACACGAATATGCCGAAGAAATGGCATTGATGGCCTCGAAAAACCGTATATGCGCTTCGTATATAGGGATGGGATGGTACGATACGGTATGTCCCGCACCTATCTTCCGTAATGTATTCGAAAATCCTGTTTGGTACACATCTTATACACCATACCAGGCGGAAATATCGCAAGGCCGTCTCGAAGCTTTAATGAACTTCCAGACAATGGTGAGCGAGTTGACAGGTCTTCCTTTATCGAACTGTTCCCTGCTTGATGAAGCTACAGCCGGAGCGGAAGCCGCTGCAATGATGCATGCCCTGCGCAGCCGCGATCAGGTGAAAAACGGAGCAAACAAATTGTTTGTTGATAAAAATATATTCCCGCAAACACTCGCTGTAATCAATACCCGTGCCGTGCCGCAAGGTATAGAGGTCGTAGTTGGCGATTATAAGGTATTTGATATTAACAGTGAATTTTTTGGCGCTATTATCCAATACCCGAATTCGAACGGTAGTGTCGAAGATTATACAGCTTTTACTGAAAAAGTGCATGCAGCAGGATGTAAAGTCGCTGTAGCTACCGATCTGATGGCATTGACCCTGTTGGTCCCTCCGGGAGAATGGGGTGCAGACATAGCATTCGGAAGCAGCCAGCGGTTTGGTATTCCGATGTTTTATGGGGGGCCTTCAGCCGGATTCTTCGCAACAAAAGAAGAAAACAAACGGAATGTGCCCGGACGTATCATCGGTGTATCGAAAGACGCTTATGGTAAGTCGGCGTATCGTATGGCATTGCAAACCCGCGAACAGCATATCAAGCGGGAGAAAGCAACCTCAAATATTTGTACGGCTCAGGCATTGTTGGCTACTATGGCCGGTTTCTATGCCGTATATCACGGGCCTAAAGGCTTGAAGGAGATTGCAAAACGGATTCACTCGGCAACAGCATTGATAGCAGATGAACTGAAAGAACTGGGCTATACTGTCCTTAACGAGCAGTATTTCGATACATTAAAAATAGGTCTGGCCAGTGGTGTCTCTCAATATTCTTTACGTGAATATGCTGAAATGCGCGATATCAATCTGCGTTATTATGAGGGTGGAGAAGTAGGCATCAGTATAGATGAGACTATCACGGAATATAAAGCCCATGAACTTTTGGCTGTGTTTTCCCTTGCAGCCGGACGCATGGAGGTATTTATGATTGATGATCTTCCCGAAAAACGGATTATTAAAGATGATTTCCTCCGTAAAAGTGAATACTTACAGCACGAAGTATTTAATTCATATCATACCGAAACGGAGTTGATGCGTTATATTAAACGCCTCGACAGAAAAGATATATCACTTGCCCATTCTATGATTTCGCTTGGTTCATGCACCATGAAGCTGAATGCTGCATCAGAACTGCTCCCTCTTTCATTGGGCGGGTTCCAGAATATCCATCCGTTTGCACCTCAGTCGCAGACTCAGGGATATAACGAATTGATAGAAGAACTGGGTGAATACCTCAAAGAAATAACAGGTTTTGCAGGCGTTAGTTTTCAACCTAATTCGGGTGCAGCCGGAGAATATGCGGGCTTGATGACAATCCGTAAATATCAGGAGAGTATCGGACAGGGGCATCGCAATATTATCCTTATTCCTGCATCGGCTCACGGCACCAATCCTGCATCCGCTATACAGGCCGGATATGAGACTGTTACCATAGATTGCGATGCACATGGGAATGTAGTATTGGAAGACTTACAGGCGAAAGCTGATCTGCATAAAGACAATCTTGCAGGGTGCATGATTACATATCCGTCTACACACGGTATTTTCGAAAAGGAAATAAAGGAAATGTGCAAGGTTGTCCATGAAAAAGGAGGACAGGTGTACATGGACGGAGCAAATATGAATGCACAGGTCGGACTGACCAATCCGGGCTTTATCGGCGCCGATGTATGTCACCTCAATCTCCACAAAACATTTGCTATTCCTCATGGTGGCGGAGGCCCGGGTGAGGGTCCTATTTGTGTGGCTGAGCACCTGATCCCGTTTCTTCCTCACCATCCTGAGCTGGATGGCAGCACGGTGAATACTGTTGCTTCTGCTCCGTTTGGTAGTGCGGGAATATTGCCTATCACTTATGGATACATCCGTATGCTGGGTGCGGAAGGGCTTACGCATGCGACTAAAATAGCTATACTGAATGCAAACTATCTGGCCGAATGTTTTAAGGATACCTATGGTGTCGTTTACAGAGGTACATCGGGCAGGGTAGGACATGAATTGATACTGGAATGCCGCAAGGTGAAAGATACATCCGGTATAACCGAATCGGACATTGCCAAGCGCTTGATGGATTACGGTTATCACGCGCCTACATTGTCTTTCCCTGTACACGGTACATTGATGATAGAGCCTACCGAGAGTGAAAGTCTGGCGGAACTTAACCGTTTTGTAGATACAATGAACCAGATATGGGAGGAAATCAAGGAAGTGGAAAACGGTACATATACCAAAGAAGATAATGTGCTGGTAAATGCACCTCATCCTGAATATGAAGTATGTGCGGACGAATGGAAACATGCTTATCCGCGATCAAAGGCTGCTTATCCGCTTCAATTTGTGAAGGATAATAAATTCTGGATAAATGTAGCCCGTGTAGATAATGCTTTTGGGGACAGGAACCTGATTACCTGCCTGTGTGATATGGGATAAGGCATCTATTGTAGTAGGACTTTAGGATGTGAATTGTTGTAAACATATAAAGATAGTTTAAACTAAAATCGTATTAATTTGTTTATTGTAAAATAAACACAAAATTGTAAAACTATGAAATTGAAATTGTTTTTAATGACGGTTATATTAATGATGGGTATAAGTACAACACTAGATGCTCAGAATAAAAAACCTTTGAAGAATGATAAAGAGACAGTCCTATTCGATGTTTCGATGACTTGTGAGAATTGTCAGAAGCGTATTGAAAAGAATATTGCATTCGAAAAAGGAGTAACGGATATGAAAGTAGATCTTGAAAATAAAACAGTACTGATCGAATTCAAAAAAACTCAGACAACAGTGGAAAATCTTAAAGCCGCAATTGAAAAATTGGGGTATGAGGTCAAAATACACAATAGTGAACAAAAAAAATAATAGAAACATGAAAAAATTATTTATCATTATTGCAGCTATGGGATTAATGTATAGCTGTGGTGGTGGCACTCAAAAAGGACAGGAAGAAAAAGCTTCTGTTGATGAATTCTCTGAAATCGCAAAGCAGGTAAAAGACGAGCATAATGCTAAAAATTCGCTGGATTATGTGGGGACATATACCGGTAAAATGCCTACAGCCAGTGGCGAAGGCATGATTGTATCTATTACATTATCTGACAGTACATACGTTAAAAATACAGAGTATGTAAATAAGAAAAACAGTAAATCGGAAGAAAAAGGTAAATATACCTGGAATGCTGCCGGTAATACAATTATTTTGGATGGTGTGAAAGATGCGCCTAACCAGTATTTCGTAGGAGAGAATACATTGACACAGTTGGATATGGAAGGTAATAAAATAACCGGAGATATGGCTGACCTGTATATTTTGAAGAAATAATCCTTTGATTTTACATAAAGAAAGTCCTTTTCATGATTATGAAAAGGACTTTTTGAATTCTTCTACTTTCTCGGTATACAATTCTTTTATATCTTTTTCAAAATCGGTATATTCGAATGATATACAGAATAAATCATAAGCAATCTTTTCGAATTCATCAAAAGAATGGGCCGGTTTTTGGGGATCGAAGTATGTTATTATTATTCTATCTTTTTCCTTACAGTCTTTACCCATACATATTATTTTGCGACACTTATGTCCATAGTAGCCACAGTATTCAAAAGCAGGGATATATTTCTTGATGTATTTGTTAAAATAACATTGTAATTGCTCTTTTGATTTGATTTCGTTCTCTTTCTCTTTAGAAACAATATGTCTGATAACCATTTTACCATAAAAATTAAGCATTGAATACATTTTTAGGTTATAATTATCTTTATCATCTTTAATCTTATCTAACTGAATAAAAAACTTTTCCATAAAAGGTTTTAATATCCTATCTTCTTCATTGATTTTTCTATTTTTGTCATGGACTTTAAATGTATTCAATGCATAATAAACAGAATACATTGCAAGCCATACTCCGGCACAAGTCAAACACGGATTAAAAAAATCCAAAAAACTAATTATACTATCTTTATGAAGATCGAAATCTTCTGAGTGATGCTTATTTATAAATTCTATTGTAGTAATGATAAAGAATATAATTGTAAATATGAATAAGATCCCAAATATAAGATAGAACCAGAATGTGAAGAACTTCTTTGTTTTTTCAACAAACTCAGTCCATTCGTCCTTTGTTTTTTTAATAAACTTAGTCCATTTGTTCATTAGGTATCATTTTTTGCAATTGACAATCAAGTTCACTTCTTCTATTAATATAGATAGGTTCCTGTTCGCTATTACTACCTGCCGGATTGGTAAAATATGATTTTAATATTTTACTAATACTATCACGTGCCTGCTCTTCGAGTTTTTTTGCAAAAGAGAAATCTTCATCTTGATTATAATAACATTTGAACTCTTGTTGTATATTTTCAAATTTATTTTTTTCAGATTGCTCTATATTGATGAATAAACCTATTATTTTGGGAATAGAACAAAATATATTCTTAATAATAAAATGTGAAGGTCCGATATTAAATTCAGAATAGTAATTTCCAATAGGTATACCTGTTTTTAAAAAGTCTTCTGGAAAAAATATATGCTCTAAGCACACAGCTAGCAAGTTTACATTGATAGGTAAAATTTTTAAAAGCTTTCTTCCTCTATCAGTAATTTCCATTGGTATATTCTCAATAGTTTCATCATCTTCATCACTCGGTTCATATCTTCCATTTCTTAAAATTATGCTTTGATCTTCCCTTAGTTCAACACAGGCCAGTTTTATAGCATCTTTTCCATATGAGAATATTTTATTCAATATTTCAGTTACTTTTCTGGTTGTAAGATTGTTATGGCGATTGAGGAGTTGCAGTATTCTGATTTTCATAAATGGAGTAAACACCATAGTATTTATTCCTATAACAGACGGGAAACGATAAATATTAGGTATATAACTATTATCGTAATGTGCAGAAGCATTGATATTTCCGAATTTTAAAGTATTATCATTTTTCAAGGTATATTCATAAAAAATATTACAATAACCTGTATCTGGGTTTATGAATAAGGATTCGAAATATTTATAAACATTTCGTGCCAAGGAAGTATTTGATAGAATCGTATCAGTAGTACCAAAGATTGAATCTATAAACTTGTCTATAATATTCAGGATTATTCTTTTATTTCCTGCGTATATCGAATCTATTTCTTCGCATGCCTCTTCAAAAGATAATTCTTTATACTCAGGAATGAAACTACTGCCAATTAATCTTATAATATGGGTAATATATTCTTCTTTCTGCTTGTTTGACTCTTTATCAGTCGGATTTTGGACATTGATATGATAATCTAATCGTTTCTTTATCATTCTATACGTAGATGGCGATCCTATAACCCAACATTTAGGAGGGTGTGTAGAACTAGGTATTAACCTTTTATAAGTACTATAACGAACAGCTATCAAAAATAAACTTTGGTCAAATATTGGTTTTGTATCAATTTTATCTAACTCATCTCTTCTATTTTGATATTCGTTTTTACTCCTATCATTAGGATTAAGCTGGTCAAAATTATCGAGTATAATTATGAATTTATATTCCTGTATCATTTCCTGCAATAATTCTTTACATATTTTGGAATACTCAGAGGGTATGGATATTAGCTTCTTGCTGTTATAATCACAAAAATACTTATGACAATTAACTACATCCAGTTCTTTGAATTTATTGAATAATTTATGTAGTATGGGATCTATATCGCTTCTTATATCTCTACCATTTAGTCTCTTGAAGCTTTTACTCCATGAACAATAATATGTAAACAGTATGCGGCAAAGTTTGAATTGTATAGCTTCATCCAAGGTTGTTGCAGGACCAAATATTTTCATGACATTTATCCTAACCGAGATAATATTATCTTCATTGAGTTCGTACTCATAACGGCTTATGAAATAATTAAAAAAGGCAGTCTTTCCTGACCCTCTAATCCCTGTTATATATATTGTTTTGTCCTCAGAGTGGAGGCTGTTGTCTTTGACCTTAATTTTCTTTATTGTGTTTTTAATTTCAGAATAAAATTTAAGATTAACCCCATTTTCATTGACTATATCTCCGCTCTCTTTTAGTTGGGATATTACATTTAAATTTTCGGTTACGTATGTGTTGGTTATCTTGTCTCCATATTCTTTAATAGATGGATTCACATCATAGTGACGAAATATTTTTTTTGCAAAATCTTTTAAACCTTCTGGCTCTGTTTTTATAGGTTGCGGTACTCGTTTATAATCAGTTGTACGCATATGACACTCATACGGGGTGTCCATTGAGCATTGAAGATTATTTTTCTGTAATCGTTCTCCTTCTTGTTTTCCAAACTCTATTAGTTCATTGATTTTGTTTAATATTTTATCTCGATATTCAAGAGATTCATTTTCTGCAGATCTGTTCATACTAAATTAGTTTGAGTCTTACTATTATGTTTTATTTTTTAGGAAGATATTCATTTCCAAAGTCAACGAATATCTCCGAAAATGTTAATTTCTTTTCATCATAAACTTACAAATGAATAAAAATTATCAGAATTAAAAATAAAAGGTGATTTTGTAGAATTTTTGAATATTATAGGTTTCTGTTTTTGTATTAATAAAAATTAACAAAATGTATTTGTTTACATTGTAAAGCTATCTCTTCGCTGCCGCGCGGTTGTATATAGAATCGCGCGGCAGGAGAGGTGTATTATAATTTGTATCTATAACAAAGCGCTAAAAAACAAAGATAGAAATCTATAGAAAAAAAGAAAATGTTTATCTATATTATTTTAGCTCTTTGAAATATTGTAGTAAATGAAAAGTGAAAAACGAAAAGTGAAGAACGAAAAATTATACGAGATACAAGTTGTTGACTGATGACTGTTTACTGTTCACTGAAACAAGTGTTACCTTTGTTACTTTTTGAAGAAAGTTACGAGTGAACGAGATACAAGATACGAGCTGAACTGATAAGCTAATTATTAATTTTTCATTCTTAATTATTAATTACTTTCCGTGTTACCTTTGTTACCTTTTTGGGAATAGTTACAAGTAAACGGGATACGAGATACAAGTTGATGACTGTTAACTGTTAACTGCTAACTGATTTCATTGTTACCTTTGTTCCTTTTTAACAGATAGTAAGTTTTAGGAAATAAGTAGTCTGTCAAGTTTTCTAGTTACCAGTTACTTCGCCCTGCAGACAGTTACGAGTTACAAGTTGCTCGCATTTTATTTTGTTTCACGCAAAGACGCAAAGACGCAAAGTTTTTACATCTTACCAGTTGTTGACTGATGACTGTAAAGTCTCTTGTGCGATAGCTTCGGCTAACGGCTAATAGCTATCAGCTAAAAGCTGAAATATCTGTTACCTTTGTTACTTTTTGGGAAATAGTTACAAGTAGACAAGATACGAGATATAAGTTGTTAACTGATGACTGTTAACTGTTCACTGTAAATAGTGTTACCTTTTAACAAGTGGCAAGCCTTAATCTTATATGATAGTCAAAGCTAACGGTTAATAGCTCAAAAGTTCATTGGTACATCGGCATATTTACTCATTGGGATATTAGATCCGGTATATCATAATGTATTAATTGATCTGAAAATATTTTCATATTAATATTTAAAAGTTAACTTTGTGTGTTATTTAACAGCGAAAACGTTCAAAATATAAAAATGAGCTATTTAATAAAACCAAAACAGTACACTGCTTTGCTTGACTTGCAACAGACCGAAATGGGTATCAAGCGAATAAAAGACTTCTTTCAACAAAATTTATCATCTGAACTCCGGTTGCGTCGTGTTACCGCTCCTTTATTCGTATTAAAGGGAATGGGGATAAATGATGACCTGAATGGTGTGGAACGTGCCGTTAATTTTCCGATAAAAGATATGGGTGATGAACGGGCAGAGATTGTTCATTCACTGGCAAAATGGAAGCGTCTTACTTTGGCTGATTATGGTATAAATGAGGGGTATGGTATTTATACGGATATGAATGCTATCCGCGCAGATGAGGAATTAGGCAATTTACACTCCCTGTATGTAGATCAATGGGATTGGGAGATGGTAATGTCTCCGGAAGATCGTAATCTTGATTTTTTAAAGGAAGTCGTTCGTCGTATCTATGCCGCCTTGGTCCGTACAGAATATCTTGTGTATGAGGCATTCCCTGCTATAGTTCCGATCTTGCCCGGTGAGATAAAATTTATCCATGCAGAGGAATTGCTGAACAAATATCCGGGCCTTTCATCTAAGGAGCGGGAAAATAAAGTCGCAGAAAAATATGGTGCTGTTTTTATTATAGGTATTGGAGGAGAACTGAGTAACGGCGAACCGCATGATGGACGTGCTCCCGATTATGACGACTGGACTACCAGATCTGAAAATGGATTTAATGGACTGAATGGAGATCTTATCGTCTGGAATCCGGTATTGGGTCAGGGAATGGAGCTTTCTTCAATGGGGATTCGCGTCAACAGGGAAGTATTGCTTGAACAATTGAAAAAATCAGGACAGGAAGACCGTACACAATTATATTTTCACAGACGTTTGCTGAATGGTGAACTACCTCAGTCTATCGGAGGAGGAATAGGTCAGTCCCGGCTTTGTATGTTTTACTTGCGTAAAGGGCATATTGGTGAAATACAGGCTGGTATATGGCCGGCAAAAATGCGTTTGGAGGCTGAAAGTCTGGGGATGCCGTTGATATAGGGGCTTTTCATAAAAAGATTTAAATAAGCGCTATTCAGACGCTGAAAGAATCGGGATTGCAGCTGTAAGTGGATTATTTTTCTTAACTTTATAATTCAAGGATGTTTTTTATTAAAGACATCCTTCGTTATTTTAATTATTCAACTAGACAAAACATGGAAAATAAGGTAACTATTCACTGCACAAATACAGACAGCTATAAGGACTTCCCCGTAGGAACAAGCCTGATTGATATATTAAAAGGTTTTTCTCTGAAAACAGAATTTCCGGTAGTAAATGCGAAAGTTAATAATAAGACAGAACCGCTGGACTATCAGGCTTACCATAATAAGACAGTGACATTCGTTGATCTGACAGAGCCTTCCGGAATGCGGACTTATGTGCGTTCATTGTGCTTCTTGCTGGCAAAAGCAGTTTCGGAAATTTTTCCGGAGGGACAGCTTTATATCGAGCATCCTATTTCGCTAGGCTATTTCTGCCGCATTATTAATGTGTCTTCTGTTATAGATCAGGCTGCAATTGAGTCTATAAAAGCGAAGATAGAAGAATACATCGATGCCGATATGCGCTTCGAAGGAGTTGAAGAAGAAACTGTGCAGGTTGTGAAAATGTTCAGGGAAAGAGGGTTCGAAGATAAAGCCATTTTGCTGGAGACTTCAGGTGAGATGTATTCTAAATACTATCGTTTGGGAGACTCTGTCGACTATTTTTATGGTTGCCTTGTACCATCTGCCGGATATATAGATATATATGACTTGCTCCTGTATAATGACGGTTTGCTGCTGCGTGTACCTAACCGGAGTAATCCGGTTGAACTTGAGCCTGTCATAGAACAACCTAAGATGTATAATGTATATAAAGAGCATCTTAAGTTCCTTAATATAATAGGTTTGGATAATGTTGGCGATATGAATAAAGCCAATCAGGAAGGCCTGATGCCAGGTGTAATAAAGGTGTCGGAAGCCTATCAGGAAAAAACAATTGCCAATATTGCCGAGCAGATTGCAGCCCGCTCCGAAGACGGGGTTAGAGTTGTACTTATATCGGGACCTTCGTCTTCAGGAAAAACTACATTTCGTATGCGTCTCGAAGTGCAACTTATGGTGAATCTATTAAAGCCTGTGGGGCTTTCTCTCGATAACTATTTTGTAAACCGCGATAAAACACCTTTAGATGAAGATGGCGGATATGATTTTGAATCATTATATGCGTTGGATATACCTAAATTTAATGAAGATCTGGAAAAATTACTCAAAGGCGAAGAGGTGGAATTGCCTACATTCAACTTTACTACAGGTCAGAGAGAATATAAAGGAGATAAGCTGAAGCTCGATGAGCACACTATATTGGTGATAGAAGGGATACACGGGTTAAATCCGGATTTAACAATTGGGATTCCCGACCATCAGAAATTTAAAGTGTATGTTTCGGCTTTAACTACAATTTCGTTGGATAATCATAACTGGATACCTACAACAGATAACCGTTTGTTGCGCCGCTTGATTCGAGACTATCGCTATCGTAGCTACTCCGCCATAGATACTTTATCGCGTTGGGCGAGTGTGCGTAAGGGGGAAGATAAATGGATTTTTCCATATCAGGAAAATGCCGATGTGATGTTTAATTCGGCTATGATGTATGAGTTTGCGGCTTTACGCCGTTATGCGGAGCCGATTCTGTCGCAAGTGCCTAATAATGCACCGGAATATGCAGAGGCGCATAGATTGCTTAAATTCCTGAAATATTTCAATTATATAAATGACAGGGAACTGCCGCCAACATCTTTGTTAAGAGAGTTTGTAGGTGGAAGTAGCTTTAAATATTGATATGGCAGATAAACTTAGTTAGATATTAGATAAAAGAGAAGGTGGCCGATTTAAAGTATTGGAGGCCTTCTTTATTGAAATACCATTGTTAAGAATAAATACTGCATGTATTGCTAAAAGGTGCTCTTGCTTTTGTGTCATTTTATGTGTATATATTAAATTGATTTATATATTTTTGTGTCATTATTTGTTTTTCGTTTTTATTTTTGTACTTTTTTATTTTGTTTTAGACGTGATTTGTTTGTTTTGAATCATATATATGTTGAAAATCTAGACAAATTGACTGAAATGTGCTTAGACAATGATTTTAGATCGTCTATTTTTGCTTAAAGCTAAAATGCATTGTTGTTAAATGCAAATACACAAATATTTATTAATAACTATACCACCTGCCTGAGGTGTCTTCTATTTTTATGAAAACTATAATAAATGAAATGCTTGTTACGTCAATAAACAACTCTCTGCCAGAAGGGGAGAAGCTTGTTTCGTTTCTAATGGATTTACTGAATCTAAGCAGAGAATCGGCATATAGACGGATAAGAAATGAGATTCCTTTTACTTTTGAAGAGGTTATTGCCATATCTCTGAAGCTGGGGCTTTCTTTAGATGAAATAGCAGGGCAAGAGCAAAAGAACAGAGCCTTTTTTGATTTACCTGTTCCTAAATCTGCAGATCCATTAGATGTGTACTCGGAAATAGTGGATGTTGCAGCAGAGATATATAAAAAGATGCAGAAAAGTAAAGAGTCGGAAATATTCTTTACGGCAAATCAGTTGCCATTTCCTTATTATATGTTATTTGAAAATCTGTCAAAGTTTTATTATTACAAATGGATTCATAAGACACAAGAGGTTCCCCTCAATTTTTATTTGTCTGAATTCTCACCCCCTTCTCAAATCTCGACTGTACATAAAAAATACCGGTATGCGGCAACTAAGGTAAATCAAGTTACTGCCATATTGTGCCCTAGTTTTATTTTGTCTACAGTGAAAGAAATAATTTATTTCTACAGACGCAGGCTGATAACAAAAGAAGAACTCTTTCTTTTGCAGGAAGACTTATATAAGGTAATCAATAAACTTGAAAATGATACCAGAAAAGGGGTTGATGAGAATGGTGTAAAAACGGACTTGTATTGCTCTACTTTAAATATTGCATCGAATAGTATCTGGTTTAGGCATGATAATGAAACCGGAACACAGTTCTGGACTTATACAGATCCTATTACTGTATACAATACAGAGGTTTCAAAGAGGCACAAAATGTGGATCGATTCATTGCTGAAATATTCTACACTTATATCTCAAAGTAATGAGATTCAGCGCTCGGAGTTCTTTAATAAACAAAATGAGTACGTGAAAAATATAGAGAATCTTACACTTTAATAGTGGTATTGTCATTTTTTAGGAGGAAGGGTGTTTGTAAACCTCTTTTATTGACAAATGGAAACACTTTATTTTCATATTTATGCTGAGGATATATGTCGTGAATATTTAATTTTGGTAATTAATAAGATGAATTAAAGACAAATATAGGGATAGATATTATTTAAATAGTATCTGTATATAGAGACAGAACTTACAATATCCAAAAAGAGGATTTTTTCCTGATCTAATCTTTATGATGAAGTACAGACCCTTCATCTTTAGAAGTTCTTTCGAAATTGTTTTATAATGAAATAAATAAGGGGAATTTAGACAACAATAGTTTTGCATTAGCATTGTTTGTCTTCTTATATCTGCTCTTTTCCATGCCTGAGAAGGTTCGTTGCAGTATACCGTCGTGCAGAACTATTGTTGGCTAAATTCTCCCTTATAAAACAATAATGCTATAGACAAAACTATAGAATACATTAACTTCTGGTTTTAATTTATGAGATTACAGAGATTCTGTTGACTGCAAGTATATTAGTCATCCAGTTTATACCACGTATTGATTATGGGGAATTGGCAGTGGAAAATGTGTGTATAATTCAATATTATTTGGCAATATAAAATGGCTTGAACTATAAAACAAGCTGAATTTAATGGTATTCATAGAGTGAAATAAGCTTAGTATAAAAAGAAGGCCACTTCATAAAAAAAGTGGCCTTCTTTTATTTTAAAATGCGAAATTATTCTTCTTCTCTTTCTTCAGAAGTGTTTACATACCTCTCGTTATGCAACTGTTGCTGTTGCTCATATAATTCAAATATATGATTGCGGAAAGTAGTATTTCGTTGTAGTTTATTATAGGCTTCTTTTGCGGCTTTCTGTTGCGATTCTTTTTTTGAATAGCCTGTTCCAAGCCCCGCTTGTTCTCCCATAATTATTACTGCTGTTTTGAATATAGGAGTATTGTTTTCGTTGACAAAGCTATCGATAAGATCGAAGCTTACCGATATCTTTTGCTTTTGACTCCATTCTATCAGTCTGGATTTATAGTTGGCCTCTAATTCGGCTACCGATTCTATATTCAGATGTTCCTGTATCAGACGCTCAAAAACAAATCGTTTAGCAGCTCTATAGCCCTGGTCAAGATATATGGCACCAATCAATGCTTCCAGTGCATTACCGTACATGTGTGTATTCGGGGTCGTGTTTCGGGTAGATGTCTTAATTAACTTATCTATACCAATTTCCAAAGCAAGCCTGTTTAATGTTTCGCGTTGAACGATTTTCGACCGCATATTGGTGAGGAAACCTTCTTTCTTGTATTCGAATTCTTTAAATACAATATCGGCTACAATTGCATCCAGTATGGCGTCGCCGAGGAATTCAAGACGCTCATTGTTGATCCATCTGCCGTCTTTCAGCTTTATCGACGATGACTTATGCAATAAGGCCTGTTCGTATAAGGTTATGTTGTATGGATAGAATCCAAGTATTTTGCAAAAAGATACATAAGGCTCCTTCCCTCTTTTGGGAAGAAGCCTTATACCTCGATATATCTTTTTAAGCACGTTATTTTCCTATTTCTTAAACTTTTTGACTATCACACATGCATTATGTCCGCCAAAACCAAATGTATTGGAAAGTGCTACATTAACAGTTCTCTTTTGAGCTTTGTTGAATGTAAGGTTCAGTTTATAATCTATTTCAGGATCTTCATCGCCTTCTGTAAAGTTTATTGTCGGAGGAACGATATCGTTCTGAACTGCCAATACACAGAACATGGCTTCCAATGCTCCTGCTGCACCCAATAAGTGGCCGGTCATTGACTTTGTAGAACTGATGTTCAGATTATATGCATGCTCACCGAATACTTCTTTGATGGCTTTTATCTCGGACGGGTCACCTACCGGAGTGGATGTTCCGTGCACATTGATATAATCCATATCAGCAGGATTCATATTGGCATCTTGCAGTGCGTTTCTCATTACTAACTTAGCTCCTAAGCCTTCGGGATGAGAGGCTGTTAAGTGGTAAGCATCCGCAGACATACCTCCACCAACGACTTCGGCATAGATTTTAGCTCCACGGGCAAGTGCATGTTCCAGTTCTTCGAAAATAAGACATGCAGCACCTTCTCCCATGATAAACCCATCGCGGCTGGCGCTAAATGGACGTGACGCAGTTTCAGGCGAATCATTGCGTGTAGATAATGCAGTCATGGCATTAAATCCACCGACACCGGCAGCTGTAATAGCAGCTTCGGCACCACCCACTACAATAACATCAGCCTTACCCATACGGATAATGTCGAAAGAGTTTATAGCGCTATGGGTAGATGAAGCACAGGCTGAAACGGTTCCGTAGTTGGGACCGCGTAGACCATGACGAATCGAAATAAGTCCTGCTGCAATATCCGAAATCATCTTAGGGATAAAGAAAGGATTGAATTTCGGTCCGTTTTCTTCATTCTTCGCATAATAACTGACCTCTTCTTCGAAAGTTTTTATACCACCAATGCCAGCGGAGAAGATAACACCTATACGGTCGCAGTTCTCTTTTGAAAAATCAAGTTTTGAATCTGCGATAGCTTCTTCGGAAGCACCTATAGCAAGTAATGTATATCTATCGCATTTGCGCATTTCTTTCCTGTCCAGATAGACAGAAGGATCATATCCTTTAACTTCGCAAGCGAATTGTGTTTTAAATTTTGACGCGTCAAAATGAGTAATAGGTCCAGCCCCACTCACCCCGTTGATGGCATTGTTCCATGTAGTGGCTACATCGTTGCCAAGAGGAGATACCGAGCCTAGACCTGTTACTACTACTCTTTTTAATTCCATAAGTAAATATTGGAAAAAAAATTATTTTGCATTTGCTTCAATGTAAGAGACAGCATCTCCTACTGTAGCGATTTTTTCAGTCTGATCATCTGGAATAGAAATGCCGAATTCTTTTTCAAATTCCATGATTAATTCTACTGTGTCAAGTGAGTCAGCTCCTAGGTCGTTTGTAAAGCTAGCAGTATCTGTTACTTCAGATTCTTCTACACCTAACTTATCAACAATAATTGCTTTCACTTTTGATGCTACTTCTGACATAATTTCTAGTTTTGATTAATAATTAATTTTTATTTCTAATTTTGTCGGTGCAAAGTAACAGTTTTTTATACATATGAAACAAATATTTTGTGGATAAAATAGTTAAAATTGCACATTTTTTTTGTTTGTGTGCAGGCATCTTAAATTATACTTAATGACTAAAATCGCAATTTTCGCCTCTGGTTCGGGTTCTAATGCCGAAAATATAATAAAATATTTTGCAAATAATGAGGGTGTAAATATAAAACTCATTGTTTCGAACAAAGAGGATGCTTATGTGCACCAACGGGCTAAAAATCTGGGAATAGAGTCTGTTACATATTCCGCAAGCGACTTTTACCACACAGACAAGGTGCTGGAATGTCTGTTGCAAAAGGAGATCGATTTTATCGTATTAGCCGGTTTTCTACTCAAAATACCGGAAAACCTCCTGCGGGCATATCCTAATAAGATAATTAACATACATCCGGCTTTGCTGCCAAAATTCGGAGGGAAAGGAATGTATGGAGATAATGTGCATAAAGCGGTAGTTGAGTCGGGTGAAACAGAGTCGGGGATTACAATACATTATGTGAACGAGAATTATGACGAAGGTACTATCATTTTTCAGGCAAAATGTCCGGTTTCTGCAACTGATAGTTATGAAGATGTTGCAAAAAAAGTACATGCACTGGAGTACACATACTTTCCTGTAATTATAGATAAATTATTAAATAAGCATCAGATATAATCAATCTAGTATGTATTTTTAATGATAATTTATTTTAATTATTTTATTTTCCAAGATAATAAATAGATCCTATCTTAATTAATCTTTATACTGATTCTGAAGCCTTTCTTTTATCCTGCGAACTGATTTTTTCGGAACGGTCTTAGGTGTATCACCTTGTTGTTTCTTTTCTTCAACTTTGACCGCTTTATCCTGGTTTTGTATATTGTTATTCGTGGTAGTGGTACTATTACTATTATAATGCTGTTGTCTTATAGTAGACTGAGGCGGATTGGCTATCCGTTTAATACCCGGCCTGTTTATTATGTAGGTAGCGCTTTCGTCTGTGCCTACTTTTTCGTCATTTACTGTCCTGGAGATAATCCGGGTTGTCGATTCAGTAGCACTTTTTTCTTTAGGTATATCTGTTTCTTCTGTCTTTACCACTCGGTCCACTTGTTTACCGTCAGCAGTAATCTCTCTTCTAATAACAGGTTCCGGTGCTTTGGACGCTTTTCTCTTTGTATCAGCTGTATTGTTTACGGGGACAGCGCTTGCCGTAGTGGCTACATTATTGTTGAATAAGTAGTCATTTGTCAGGTCGATAGGGATTTTTAACCTATTCAGTGTTTTTTCTGATACCAGGAACCAAATCTCACCGAATGGATTCCCTGATGCGGTATCGGTAACCCGCATCTCTCGTTTGATAACCTCCGATGGATAGAGTTGGTTGGTTACAGAAAACGGAACTTCGAGGCCATTAATATAATAGGTAGGCTTCCCGTTGAATCCGATATACATATTCGTTAATTCCTCAATAGAGGCATCTTTTCTCATCAGGCTGTCCGCTATATTTATAGCTGCCTGTTCTTTCTTTTTCCGGTTCCGGTAATCTCTGGCCAGACGGAAGCCTAACGCATCATTTCTCTCGCTGTTAATCCTCTTTTCTGCTTCTATTTCGCGTAATAATCGATCTACATCTAAAGCGGCCTCCTCTAAACCACTGTAAGTGGGATCTGTTTCCCCAAAGATGGAGTCGGCCTCTGCACTTTTGTCTTTTCGGAACAAGAATTTTGAGTATTCATCTGTCAACCCGCCACTAATGGTATTTACTACTCGCGTAGTATCACCTGTGCTGATGATATATATTTTTTTCCCTATCTGCTTTGCTTCATTTTTTGTAGGAGCCCTGTATATCTGAGCGTCTGCAAGCAAAGGAAAAAGCAGCAGGGATATTAATATTATTATATATTTGCTTGTACTCATTTGTGTCTCTTTATGTAATTTATGTATTTGATATAATAACCCTAGTTAGTATATATGCAACAAATATACAAGTTTTTCTTGAAAGATATTTTACTCTTACAAAAATTAGCATAATTAGGATTTCATTTTGTTATTTTATAAACTTGTAATCCTTGATAAGGTTGTAGATATTTGCTACTTTTGTACACAATAAAATCAACTATAAAAATATTAATTCATGGCAACACCTCCGTTTAAGTATCAGGAAACTTTCCCTCTTGGAAAGGATACAACAGAGTATTATCTCTTGTCGAAAGACTTCGTTTCTACAGCAAATTTTGAAGGTCAGGAAATTTTAAAAGTATCACCCGAAGCACTTACTTTATTAGCCCAGCATGCATTCCATAATGTGGAATTTTTGCTTCGTCCCGAACATCAGGAGCAGGTGGCAAAGATACTCTCCGATCCCGATGCCAGCGATAACGATAAATTTGTGGCGCTTACATTCCTGCGTAACTCTGAAATTTCGGCCAAAGGCATACTTCCGTTCTGTCAGGATACAGGTACGGCTATTATAATGGGAAAGAAAGGTCAGAATGTGTGGACCGGAGGAAGTGATGAGGAAGCTTTATCGAAAGGGGTGTACAATACTTTTACGGAAGATAACCTTCGTTATTCGCAGAATGCACCTCTGGATATGTATAAGGAAATAAATACAGGTACCAATCTTCCGGCACAGATAGATTTATATGCTGTAAATGGTAGCGAGTATAAATTTCTGTTTGTAGCCAAAGGAGGAGGTTCTGCCAATAAGACTTATCTTTATCAGGAGACAAAAGCATTACTCACACCCGGCAAGTTGGAGACATTCCTCATCGGGAAAATGAAATCGTTGGGGACAGCGGCTTGTCCTCCTTATCATATTGCATTTGTTATCGGTGGCACATCTGCCGAAACGAATCTGAAGACAGTGAAAATGGCTTCTACCAAGTATTATGATAATTTACCTACTTCCGGAAATGAAGGAGGTCAGGCTTTTCGCGACCTGGAAATGGAAGCAAAGCTGTTAAAGGCTGCGCAGGAATTAGGTCTTGGAGCACAATTCGGTGGAAAATTCTTTGCCCACGATATTCGTGTAATTCGTCTGCCTCGTCACGGAGCCTCTTGTCCGGTAGGTATGGGCGTATCTTGTTCTGCGGACAGAAATATTAAAGGTAAAATCAATAAAGACGGAGTTTGGTTGGAAAAACTGGAAGATAACCCGGCACGTCTGATTCCGGAAGAACTACGTAATGCAGGTGAAGCCGGTGGTGTAAAGATTGACTTGAACCGCCCGATGAAAGAAATTCTGGAAGAACTGACTAAATATCCTGTTTCAACCCGTTTGTCCCTCACCGGTACAATTATCGTAGGGCGTGATATTGCGCATGCAAAATTGCAGGAAAGAATTGATAACGGTGAAGGATTGCCTCAATATATCAAAGACCATCCTATTTACTATGCAGGTCCAGCTAAGACACCGAAAGGTTATGCCAGCGGCTCTATGGGGCCAACTACAGCAGGACGTATGGATTCTTATGTAGATTCATTCCAGTCGCAAGGTGGCAGCCTTATTATGATTGCCAAAGGGAACCGCAGCCAGCAGGTAACAGATGCCTGTCATAAGCATGGAGGCTTCTATTTGGGTAGTATTGGTGGTCCGGCGGCTATTCTGGCACAGAACAGTATCAAAAGCCTGGAGTGTCTTGAGTATCCTGAACTTGGTATGGAGGCTATCTGGAAAATTGAGGTCGTTGATTTTCCTGCATTCATTCTGGTGGATGATAAAGGGAATGACTTCTTTCAACAATTGAAGCCGATTAATTGCGCAACATGCTAAATCATTTATATGATTATAAAACAAACAAGGGCTGAATGTTAATATTCAGCCCTTACTTTTCTTATTTGCCGGAATATAATCCGATATGGTTTCCCTCACTATCGGCAAAGACACAGAAGTAGCCACGATTTTCTGCCTCTATCTTCGTTTTTGGGATAACAACTTTTCCTCCATTCGATTCTATTAAAGATAAGGAGGAAGCTATATCTTCACAGTTGAGGCTGATGAGCACTCCATTTTGTGACGGGAGAAAATCTTCCGCCCATGAAATTGCGCCGGGAGAAAATCCGTCTTCGTCAGGAAAGAAGGCCATCTTCTCACTCTCGCAATCAAGCTTTGGCATTTCGATACCGAATATGGTTTCATAAAATCTTACTGCCCTGCTGAATTTGTGGCAAGGAATTTCGAAGAACGATACTAATCTTTTCATAAGTCTGAATTTAATGTGTTAATTGACATTACAAAAGTAGAATATCAGACTTTCCGTATCTTGTAAGAAAAGGACATTCAATCAGCTATGAGAAATAATCGGAGTAAGGAGTGCAGACCGACATGAATTCGGGAGGGGTATAACCGGAAAAAGCTTTAAATTCTTTTATCAGATGAGGCTGGTCGTAATACCCGCAATCGAAAGCCAGTTCTGTGATATTAATATCCGGGGTATTCTGTAATATATATAACGCCCTCTGAAAACGTATTATACGTGTAAATTCTTTGGGATTGGCTCCTACATATTCTGTAAATATACGGCTGAACTGCTTATAACTAAGACAGGCTATTCCGGATAAAGACGCGATACTGGGCTGATGTTTGTGGTTTATGACCCTTATTACTTCCGTTATCCGCTTCCAATTGTGATTGTCGAATATTCTTAGACGGGAAATAAGCGCAGATTCTATTAGGGCAATTGCGTTACTATTATCCATTTCATTATAAACACGATCTTTCAGCTCCCTCAGGGATTTATCGCTCAAGTCATCGAGAGATACATTCATTCCGTAAAATTCACTCATCGGCATCGGGAAGAATGCCTTAACTCCGAAAGGATGGAAAACAACGACAATCATATTCACCCTGCCGGTAGAAATCAAGTCGGTAAAACCTGCTGACTGCCCGCATATGAAAGTCTGAGGTTGCAGTTTATTGTCGGATAGCCTCATTCTGTCGCCACGATGGAAAATCATTTGCATAAATCCCGTAGGGATTACCCGTTCCGAAACGGGAGTGATTCCATCTGTTTCCAATATCCAGTAATGTTTAACAAACGGGGCCAGTATTGGTGACGGTTGTATGAATCTGAAAGTTTCCATTAAGATAAATATATGAAAAATGTAGTAGATGCAAAGTTAAGTACTTAGCTTTTCTCAATCTTGTAAAAAAAGGACATCGGTATACCGAAGAGGGCGATAAAATCATTTATCACCCTCTTCGTATGTAAATCAGATATTCTGATCGTTATTATAAACTACGTATTTTTGCATTACGAAACCAGATTAAGGAGTTCCCATGTTTCCCTTGCAATCCGATAAATCCTTTTGTCGGTAGTTCGGCGAATGGTTTAGGCAGCCAGCTCGGAATTTTTGTTCCATCAGGATTTGTTGTTCCCGAAGTCCATTTGCTCATATCCATCTCTGTGACTTTCTGTCCGTTAAGTGTTACAGTGATATGCTGTCCTTCGCATTTTATATGCATGCGGTTCCATTCTCCCGGCTTCTTCACTACTTTATCTTTGCTTGCACCCAGATGGCCATAGATAGCGCCGCATTTTTCGTATGGCTTGGCATTCTTGAAATGTTCGCTGTGGTCGTCTGCTATTTGTATTTCTACCGAATTGGGTATCCAGTTTTTAGTATCCGTACAATAAACAACGACTCCGCTATTGGTTGCTTCATCTGTTTTGAATTCGAGATCGAGTTCAAAATTTTCATACTCGGTGGTAGTCCAGATAGATTCGTCTTTTACTGCGCCGAGTATTCCGTCTTTTTCGCTCCATACTTCCGGATTATAATTTGCATCTGAAAGGTTAGTGCCGAAAAGTGGTTTCCATTTATTTTTATTAGCTGATAAAACGGATAAAGAACAGGAAATTAATAAAACTGATGAAATTAAAAGGATACGTTTCATGGCATTTGTTTTTAGTAATACATCAAATAAATCATAAGGTGAACAAATGTATCTATTTTTTAACAATTTGATATAATAATTTCATGAAATTATTATCCTGATTAAATAAAAAAAAGACCGGACAACTCTGTCTGGTCTTTCTTATATAGTAAAGCGATTTATTTTACTTTATCTACAATTGCTTTGAACGCTTCAGGGTGGTTCATAGCAAGGTCGGCAAGAACTTTGCGATTGATTTCCACTCCGTTTTTGTGAAGGGCTCCCATCAGGCGGGAATAAGACAATCCTTCAAGGCGTGCAGCAGCGTTAATACGTTGTATCCACAGTGCACGGAAATTGCGTTTTTTAGCACGACGGTCACGGAATGCATAGGTAAGACCTTTTTCCCATGTGTTTTTGGCTACTGTCCATACATTTTTGCGGGCTCCGTAGTAACCTCTTGTTAGTTTTAATACTTTTTTTCTGCGGTTGCGCGAAGCAACATGATTGACTGATCTTGGCATAATTTACATTGTTTTGAATGTTAGCGGTTCCCTTCGTTTTGGAACTCTTTGGTGCATACATCCGGTTAATAAATCTTTAAAACTTGCTTTTGTAAAACGAAATAGATTATTTAAGAGCTAATAATTTTTTCACAGCTTTCTCGTCTACTTTGTGAACAAGTGAAGAGTGAGTCAGATTTCTCTTTTGTTTTTTCGTCTTCTTAGTCAGGATGTGACTTTTGAAAGCATGTTTTCTTTTGATTTTTCCTGATCCGGTAAGGGCGAACCTCTTTTTGGCACCGGAATTAGTCTTCATTTTTGGCATCTCAGTTTATTAATTTAATTATTTATAGAGTACGGATACATACAAAGTATTCGTTTTATTCTTCGTTGTTCTCTTCTTTTGGTTTGTCTGCTTTTTTCTCTATAACCTTTTTTTCACCGTCTTTCAGTTTAGCCGGAGCCGGAGTTTTTACAGGTTGTTTTTTAGGAGAAAGCATCATAATCATCTTTTTACCTTCAAGTGCAGGCAGTTGATCTACTTTTCCTAAATCTTCAAGTTCTGTAGCAAAACGGAGTAGAAGAACCTCTCCTTGTTCCTTAAACAGGATCGAACGTCCTTTGAAGAATACATAAGCTTTCACTTTTGCTCCTTCTTCAAGGAAGTTTTTCGCATGATTGAGCTTAAAGTTAAAGTCATGGTCATCGGTTTGTGGTCCGAAACGGATCTCTTTTACCACAACTTTTACAGACTTGGCTTTAGCTTCTTTCTGTTTTTTCTTCTGCTGATAAAGGAACTTCTGATAATCGGTGATTCTACAAACAGGGGGATCGGCTGTTGGAGAAATTTCAACCAAATCAAGTTCGAGGTCATCAGCTAGTCGTAAGGCTTCGTTTATGGTGTATACACCTTGTTCTACATTGTCACCGACTAAACGGACTTCCCGAGCCCGAATATTTCCATTGATTTTGTGTAACTCTTCTTTGCGATTATTAAATCTGTTGTTTCTCATTCAAAAACTGTTAGAATTCCTTTATCTTTTTTATTTAAATATTTAATTTTCAAAAATATAAACAATGAATACTTAGGATTGCTGCTCCCATGCATTCATCATTTTCTCTACTTCTTCATTCAATTGGGCAGCAAAGTTAGTAAATTTCATCGAACCTTTATCACCTTCGCCCTGTTTTCTTACCGAAACTTCTTCAGTTTCTGCTTCTTTCTCGCCTACAATGAGTAAATAAGGGATTCTTTTCAATTCATTATCGCGGATTTTACGTCCTATTTTTTCATTACGGTCATCCACTTGTGAACTAATTCCCTGTTGTTTGAAATAGCTGTTCACTTTGTGAGCATAATCATTGAACTTCTCGCTGATAGGTAATATTACTACCTGGTCAGGCGCCAGCCATAACGGGAATTTACCCGCAGTATGCTCGATAAGCACTGCAATGAAACGCTCCATCGAGCCAAACGGTGCACGGTGAATCATCACCGGGCGGTGTTTTTGGTTGTCGGCTCCTGTATATTCGAGTTCGAAACGTTCTGGGAGATTATAGTCAACCTGGATTGTTCCCAACTGCCAGCGACGGCCTAAGGCGTCTTTTACCATAAAGTCGAGCTTAGGGCCATAGAAGGCCGCTTCGCCAAGTTCAACTTTTGCAGGCAGGCCCTTTTCTTCGCAGGCTTCTATAATAGCCCGCTCTGCTTTTTCCCAGTTTTCATCACTGCCAATATATTTTTCGCGGTTTTCAGGGTCGCGTAAAGATATCTGGGCTTCGAAATTTTCAAAGTCAAGCGCCTTAAAGATAATGAAAACAATGTCCATTACTTTCAGGAATTCAGCTTTCAATTGCTCAGGTGTACAGAATATATGCGCATCGTCCTGAGTAAATCCACGGACACGGGTCAAGCCGTGAAGTTCCCCACTTTGTTCGTAACGGTAAACAGTACCAAACTCAGCCAGACGCAAAGGAAGGTCTTTGTATGAGCGTGGAATTATTTTGTAAATCTCGCAGTGGTGAGGACAGTTCATCGGTTTCAATAAGAACTCTTCTCCCTCTTCCGGTGTATGGATAGGCTGGAAAGAATCCTTACCGTACTTTTCGTAGTGTCCCGAAGTAACGTACAATATCTTGCTGCCTATATGCGGAGTCATTACCTGCTGGTAATCAAATTTACGCTGGATTTTCTTTAAGAAATCTTCCAGTTTCAAACGTAACTGAGTACCACGTGGAAGCCATAATGGAAGCCCTTTTCCTACATTCTCGGAAAAAGCGAATAATTCCAGTTCTTTCCCGATCTTGCGGTGGTCGCGTTTTTTCGCTTCCTCAAGCATTATCAGATACTCGTCCAGCATTTTCTTTTTAGGGAAAGTGATACCGTAGAGACGGGTAAGTTGTTTGCGCTTTTCGTCGCCACGCCAGTATGCACCTGCCGCACTAAGGATTTTTACAGCCTTAATGTAAGATGTATTAGGTAAATGTGGTCCACGGCAAAGGTCAGTGAATACACCTTGTGTATATGTTGTGATGGTGCCGTCTTCAAGATCATTTATAAGCTCTACCTTATAATTTTCGTGACGGGCATCGAACATCTTTATTGCATCTGCTTTGGAAATACTCTGACGTTTGATTTCTTCTTTATTGGCGATAAGCTCCATCATCTTTGCTTCTATCTTAGGAAAGTCCGCGTCTTTTACGGGAGTATCACCAAAGTCTATATCATAATAAAATCCGTTTTCGATGGCAGGCCCGATACCGAATTTGGCATGAGGGTAAAGTATCTGTATGGCTTCGGCCATAAGATGGGCGGAAGAATGCCAGTATGCGTGTTTACCGTCTTCATCTTCCCATTTCAGCAGTTCAATCGTCGCATTTTCGTCTATTGGACGGGTCAAATCCCATACTTGTCCATTGACTTTGGCTGCAAGTACGTCCTGAGCCAGACGCGAACTGATGCTTTCTGCTATCTGCATCGATGTGGTTCCTTTTGCAAATTCTCGCACGGAACCATCCGGAAATGTAATTTTTATCATTTTTAGTTTCTATTTAATTATGCAGCTCCTACAAACAAGCTACTTTTTTGAACTTGCAAAAATAATCATTTTTTGTAACAGAATTGATATTCTGTCTATTTTAATTTAGATATGCTTTCAGTAAACGGCTATTGATAACTGGTTATAAAATAAAAGGTAACAAAGGTTACACTTTTTCAGTAAACAGTAAACAGTTAGCAGTCAACAGTATTTCATGCAGAGACGCTAAGGCGCAAAAGGTAACAAAGGTAACAGATATATCAGTTAACAGTAAACAGTTATCAGTAAACAGTATCGTGGTCTGTCATGCTGAGGGAAACGAAGCATCTCGTCAGAGAGTAGTTAACAACCTGTCTCTCGTATCTTTCTCCAAAAAGGTAACAAAGGTAACAGTATTTACAGTCATCAGTCAACAACTCGTAAGATGTAGAACTTTGCGCCTTTGCGTCTTTGCGTGAAACAAAACAAAACGCCAGCCAACTTGTAACTCGTAACTGCCCGAAGGGCGCAGAAATAACATTCGCCGAAGCGAAGGCGAGGCAAACTTGTAACTGCTTTAATCAATATTTCAAAGAACTATCAGCCAACAGCTAAAGGCTATCTACTTTGGTTATATAGATAAAATTTTTGTAAGAGATTAAAAGATCGTAATAATAAATATTCCTCATAGAACTATATAAAATTCTATGAGGAATATTTATCGGGAGTATCTTTATTTATTCCGTCATGCGCTTAATGATGCTATAAGCCTCCACAACGCCCATTTCCCCGGCTTTACGCATATCGTCGAGCGCACGGTCTTTATCTTTGACCTGGAAGCGGCTTAATCCCCTGTTGTAATACCCTTCGGCAAACTCAGGATCGCGTCTGAGAGCTTCGTTGTAGTCAAGTATGGCGGCACGGTAATCGTTTTGCTTGTAGCGTATTCCCGCCCTGTTGTAATAAGCATAGATAAATTCCGGATTGAGTTCTATCACCTTATTATAATTCTTTACAATCAGGTCATACTCCATTTTACCCGGGTCCACGATGGTTGTTGTAGCAGGTAATGAATTATCTTTCTTTATTCCGCCCAAGGTAGCCAAATCCGTTTGATCGCTTTTCTTTTCATATTCAGGTACATTTTCCCTCAGGTTGAGTTGTTTCGTATATACAACGGCCAGATTGAAGTATGCCAACGTAAATTTCGGATCAAGACTGATTGCCTTATTAAAGTCTTCAATAGAGTTGGTAAAATCCTGAACGAGCATATAATCCATAGCTCTGGCAAAATAGAGGTCGGCATTTGCCGGCTGATCGGCAATGCGTTTCGACAGGTCGTCTATCGATTTGAAGTGTTCCTGTATCTGGAACTCGTTCAGAGAGGCCTCACTGTTGGTGATTCTCAATTTCTTAGGCAGTATCGCCCGTTTGTTTATATTGTCGATAAGCCGGCTGTAATATACAAACCTGCGTATATCGTTTGGCTTTTCGTAATATGAAACAATAAACTGAGGTTCCAGATCCAGTTTGACCTGTTTATTTTGTATGCGGCCTCGGGTATCATTATTATACTTGCTTTTTTCTTCTTCTGTCTTATCTGCTACGACAAGCAGGTTGAATTTGTCGATATCTTTGTCCGATTTCTCCCTTGTCTTATCCTTTTCTGATTTTTCTTCGGTTTGTCCGGCGAGGATTTCTTTGTTCTTGCGGCTTTCTTCGTTGCGTGCATAATTGAAGTCGCGTTCAGCACCTTTCAGGTCATTTTGACGGCGTTTGATCTCCGAACGCATATAAAATCCGTGGTAAAATTCAGGATATTCAGCCAGTACAACATTCAGATCCTCCAATGACCCTGTGTAATCCCCGATGTTATTCTTGATCAGGGAGCGGTTGAAGTATGCTATATAGTTATTCGGCTCAAACTTCAATACTACATCAAAATCGGCTATAGCACGGTTGTCATCACCCACTTGTGAACGTAGTAATCCCCGGTTGAAACGGGCGATTATATTATTCGGGTCGAGGTCGATAACTTTGTCGTAGTCGGACATCGCTCCGCGCAGGTCGTTTTTTGAATACCGTATCAGTCCCCGGTTGATATAATTACCGGATTGAAGCGGGTCTATCCGTATAGCTTCGTCCAGATCGGCCAATGCTTTGTCATAGTCCTTTTTATAGTAATATAGCAACCCACGCATAGAGTAGGATTGGGGCAGGTATTTGTCGAGTTTTATAGCCTGATTATAATTCTCGAAAGCCTGTACCGTGTCCCCCTTTTCCTGATAGAGCGCACCTCTGGTGAGGAAGCCTTGTGTATAGGTCGGATAGGTTTTTAGCAGGGTGTTCAGGTATTTTTCAGCTTCTTCGTAATCTTTCTTCTGGATATTGACTATACCCATGTTGATTAATGCAAACTTATCGTTCGGATATACCTCCAGCGAAACTTTGTAATCTTCCAATGCTCCGTCATAATTATTCTGATTCTGGCGGGCATCGGCACGCAGCTGATAAGCTTTCGACATGAAGGGATTTCTTTCCAGTGCCAGAGTACAATCGTCTTCCGTACCCCTGTAATCGTCGAGGTAATATTTTGCAATAGCCCGGTAAAAGTAAGGTTCAGCGAGATATGGTTTTGCTTTTATAGCCTGATTGAAGTATTGTATAGCCAGTACATAATCTTCGAAATAGAGCGAATTGCGTCCTATTAAGATTACACGGTCGGTGTTAATCTGTGAAACGGCGATCAGGCTGTTTATCAGAACAAGTATTGAAAATAAAAATCTCTTCACGATAGATTGTATTAATCATTGAGCAGCAAATATATGAATAATACATTAACAAAAAAGAAGAGAGGCTGTGAGAGCCTCTCTTTTTAATATATTTTTTAGTTTTCGAAATAATCGTCGTGATAATATGAGTTCTTTTTGAGATAATATGTCCTGTCTCCATAGTAGCGGGATGTACCGTAATAACCTTCACGGCCTTTAACATCGTTGAAGACGAGCGCGATATCTTCCACACCATCGTATTTCAACTGGGTGATAACGCTTTTGAAGAATGATTTATTTGTCTTGGCCCGGCGCACGACGAACAATGTCGTGTCTGCTATTTCTGATAGTATATATGCATCCGAAACCAGTCCCACAGGGCTACAGTCGATAATTACGTAATCGTACATTTCCTTCAGATGTTCCAATACTTGTTTTGTTTTAGCTGTTTTTATCAATTCACTCGGGTTTGGAGGCAATGTACCTGCCGGAATAGTATCGAATCCATAGTCGGGGTGGGAGTAAATAATTTCGTCTAAAGTTACTTGTCCTATCAGGTAATTCGAGATTCCTTTCTGTGAGTCTATTAGCAGAGTTTTAGCAACCGAAGGGCGACGAAGGTCTAAGTCCACAATGATAACTTTCTTGCCCATCAATTGATATACGGAAGCAATATTTGTGGCTATGAACGTTTTACCATCGGCCGGTTCAGTCGAGGTGACCAAGACTGTGATTTTGTTTTCGCGTTGCGCCATGTACTCAATCCGGACGCGCATATTGCGGAATGATTCGGCAAAACTCGATTTCGGATAATTCTTGACCAAAACTACTCCGTTACTGAGTTTTTTTGAAATGTTTTCTATTGTACCGATAACGGGGAACCCTGAAATTTTTTCACATTCTTCTTTCGTTGTTATTGAGAAATTTAATACTTCTTCTTTCAGTATTACAAAGCATAATGGAAGAATGAGGCCTATAATAAAGTAATATGTATAGTTCTTACCTATTTCGCTTCCGTTGATGGCTCCTCCCATTTGCCGCGGCGCTTCCCAGATAAAGTTGTCCGGTGTGTTCGAAGCCTTTTGTATCTTGGCTTCATATTGTCTTTGGGTAAGATACTGGTGGTACATCTCATTTACCCGGAATTCCCGCTGGAATTTTATCAGATCCCGTTCCTGAGGCGGAAGGTTGTCTATCTTCAACTGGAGCACTTCATACTTTCGTACCAGCGCATCTTTCTGATTTTGAAGATTGATCTGAGAAACTTGTATTTCCTGCAGGATCTTTACCCTAAGGTCGTTCAGTTCGTCGATCGTTTTATTATATAATGGATTCTTTGCACCCAGATTCCGGGCTTTTTGTAGCAATTCATTATACTGTGTCACGAATTCGCTTAGTTTAGGATTCCGGATATTCATACTGGCAGGGTCCATCAGGTCGTCGGTGCCGAGTATTTTTTCCTTCATCTTTTCAGTCAGGAGCAATACTGATTTTTCCTTCAGGGCGAGGGCGTCTTTTTCTCTGTCAGCGCTGTCCAGAGCTATTCTTAACGATTGGGATGAGACATCATATACTCCTGTCTCTTTTTGGAATTTTTCAAGTTTGAAACGTGAAATATCCAGAGAGTCGTTGATTAATTTTAACTGGTTGTCGAGGAATTCTATAGTAAGTTCTGCCTGTTCATTTTTTAGTGCAAGATTGTAATTCTCAAACTCTTTAAGCAATACATTCAGGTAATCTATGTCTTTGGCGGGGTTGGTTCCTGATATAGAGATGGATAAGATGGATGAATTATTTTCGAGTTCGGAATTGATCCGTCCATTATACATTCCTATCAACTGGTCTTCGGATAGGAACCTGAAATTGAATGTTGATATATCCGGTTTAAAGGCGCCTTCAATATCCTTTCTGAAATTGGGCGTCTTATGCAGTTTGATTTTAAATAGCTTATAGTCAATTTCTTGGTCGAATGGGGCTATCAGGGAAATTTTAGTCTCCGATTCGGGGTTTTCTTTATAGCTGATTTCGCATTTTTCCGGGTCTATATAGCTGATTTCATATGAGTAATTATATGCTTCAGGCTTGATATCAATCATATCTATTTCGATAGGAGTGTCGGTATATAAGCTGATATATTTGAAACGGGTTTGAATATAATACTCGATACGCATTTTAGCCGGTAAACTTTTTACGGTTCGCTGGGTCAGTCCATAGGATTTTAATACAATTTGCTGATTTTCTGTGTTACGCAATAATGTTCCTGTCGGAACAGATCCTGCAACTACACTGGCTGTGTTCCTATCTTCCAGAATCATCAGGGCCTGAACGTAGAATACAGGTACCCACGATTTGTTCTTTATATATGCATAGCCAAGAAATAGGGCGACCGATATAACAAAAAGATACCAGTATTTCAATATACGGTAAAACCAAAGCACAAAATCGAATGAGATATTTGTCTTTGTTTTTACTTCCTCGAAATAGGGGTCGGACTCTATTACTTTTTTATTGTTATTATCCATGATAACTATCTGTTTCTATAACGCTTATGTTTGTGCGTTTGTTCTTGGTCAAACTTTGGAGCTAACTGAATGTTTATAGTCTTTATTCCTCTACACCTGTGCTTCCCGCAGCTTTATTAAAAGCCTCTGTATATGATTGAATATAATAAGAACTGTAATGGTACAGACATCGTTGTAATAAATGAACTCATCGAACTGATGTCAAAGAATGAATTTTTGTTTGTAGGGAAATAAATTACGTCGTTTGGTTTAATATAATAATATTCGGACTGGATTACGTCCTGACTCCTCAGGTCGAATGTTTTTACCTGTGTATTCCCATCGGGTCCTTTTCGGACTATACTCACTCTGGTAAGATCCATCAGGCCGGTTGTCTGTTGTGATATAGCCAATGCCTGGTAAATAGTCATATTGTCTTTATATACCTGATAAGACCCTCTTTTATCGTTGGCGTAAATATAGAAAAAATTATTGGCCATGGTTACTTTTACCTGTACATCTTTTACAGATTGCTGCATTAGGTTTTGTATAATGATTTCAGCTTCCTGTATGGTATGTCCGGCAACTTTGGCCGTGCCGAAAAACGGGAGTATAACAGTACTGTCTTCGTAGATCGTATATGTTTTCAATACATTCTGGTTATTGGTAATTACTGTATTGAAAGTGCTTACCAATTCTTGGTCACTGGATGAAATAGCACATGATATCATATCTCCGACATCCAGTTTGTATTCTGTAAATTCCTGCAAAGGATACTGCTTGTCAATAGCTTGAAGGTAGTTTATCTCTTCGCTCGATATGCAGGAAGAAAAAATGCCTGAGATGGATATACAGAGTAGCAGAAAATATAATGTGTATTTCATATTAAAAAATTCTGAGTATTAATATTACAACGCCGGCTAGAGCTGTTACCATGCCAAAAACTCCGGTAAATGATGTGGTTGCCCCCAGGAATTTACCTTTAGTCTGAGGTACATATATAACATCGTTTGGCTGTATATAATAAAATTCTGTGTCAATAATATCTTTACTTCTCAGGTCGAATGTTTTAGTGAGCGATCCGCTCGCATTCTGCCTGATGATGGTCACCTTGGAGCGGTCACCGTAAGGGCCGATGTTAGTGGCTATGGAAAGTGCCTGGTATATTGTCATAGAAGTACTGGTCATCGTTATCCTGTTTGCTCCGGCTTCTCCCAGTACGCTGAAATACCTGTTTGCAAGTGTTACATCAGCCATGGTTCCTTCCGAAAAGGTATTCAGTTTTTGGCTGATAGCGGTTTTTATTTGTAGGAGGGTAAGGCCTTGGACATATATCTTCCCTACATAGGGAAAGTTGATAGTACCGTCGGCATAAACAGTTGTAGGCCTTATGTTCCACGTATTTTCCAGACTTCTGATTTCGGAGCCTACGCTTACACCAGTCGATTCGTCCATGCCTCTGTATGTAGATTGGGGGCTATAACCCGCAAACATATTTGCTGTTTCACGGTCCCATGCATATACAATGATGCTCAACTGATCTCCGGGGATGACTTTGTATTCTTCCGCTTTGACCATCAACTGCGGGTAATTCAGCTTTATATCCTGCAGTAAGTCCGTTTGCTTGTTGGTCACACAAGAACTGAGACTGGAGATAATACAAAACAGTATTAAAAGTGCTTTCGTTAGGCTTTTCATAAATTATTATCCGGTTTCTCAATTTTTATTATCCGAAGGTTTTACTTTGTAATGACAATTGGTACGCCCTTTCATTAAATTGTTCAGTTTGCCCTTTATTAATTGTTTGCGTATGCCCGATATCTTATCTATAAACAATATTCCTTCTATATGATCGTATTCATGCTGGATACAACGTGCAAAAAAAGCATCGTACACTTCATCATGGGGAACAAAATTTTCGTCGAGATATTGTATGCGGATTTTTTCTTCCCTATCTACATTTTCATTGATACCCGGAATACTGAGGCAACCTTCTTCCATCTTTACTGTTTCACCTGTTTCTTCCACAATAACAGGGTTTATAAAGACCTTTTTAAATCCCGAATAGACCGGATTATCTTCGGCTAAAGGTTCCAGGTCTATAACAAAGAGGCGTATATCCAATCCTATCTGGGGGGCGGCTAATCCGATACCATCAGCATTGTACATGGTTTCGAACATATTTTCGATAAGTTCTTTCAGATTGGGATAGTCGGATGTGATCTCTCTGGTTTTCTTCCTTAGCACCGGATGACCATACAGATATATGGGTAGTATCATATTTTTTTTATTGTTCATTTGTTTTGTAATCGCAGGCTCTCCATATAGCTTTGCAGTATAATGACCGCACTGATTTCGTCTACAAGAGCTTTGTTTTGCCTGTCTTTCTTTTTTAGACCCGCATCAATCATTGTTTTTTGAGCTAAGGCTGATGTAAAGCGTTCGTCATACATTTCAACAGGGATATCCGGATAAAGATTTTGCAGCTTTTTCACAAACGGGCGAATATGCTTCATATTCTCAGAATATTCGTTATTCATTTGTTTAGGCAAGCCTACTATGATGCGCTCAACATTTTCTCTCTCCAAATAGGTTTTAAGATAATCGAACAGAGTATGGGTAGGAACAGTAGTTAAGCCGTTAGCAATAATTTTAAGCGTATCGGAAACCGCTATGCCTGTTCGCTTTGTCCCATAATCTAAAGCCAAAAATCTTCCCATATTAAAAAACAAAGGTAGATAAAAATCTTTATTTATCTCTAATCTAATTAAGTAAATAGTATGAATCTACTCTATTTTGTTTTTTATAACAAAAATAAGAATAGGATTGACTGTATATCAGGGGTGATATCCTGTCTTTCTATCAGTTGTGTTCGTAAAGTTATTTGGTAATAATAAATATTCTAAGGGTTGGTGTATTACTCTTTCAGATGTTCAAAGTTACGGCGTTTCAGTTCGAAATCGCGTCCAAGATATTTTTCCCTTACGATTTCATTATTCGCCAGTTGTTCCGCTGTTCCCTGAAACAGTACCTTTCCTTCGAATAGCAGGTATGCCCGGTCGGTAATACTGAGTGTTTCGTCCACATTGTGGTCGGTAATAAGTATTCCGATGTTTTTATATTTGAGCTTGGCTACGATTTCCTGTATATCCTGTACGGCAATCGGGTCTACTCCGGCAAAAGGCTCATCGAGCATGATGAATTTAGGGTCTATAGCCAGGCAGCGGGCTATTTCAGAACGCCGGCGTTCACCTCCGGATAATCTGTCTCCCAGATTTTTCCTTACTTTCTGTAGTCCGAATTCTTCTATCAGGCTTTCCAGTTTTTCTTTTTGGTAAGCCGCGGAAGTTTTTGTCATTTCCAGAATAGAACGTATATTGTCTTCTACCGTCATTTTCCGGAAGATAGAAGCTTCCTGCGCCAGGTATCCGATTCCGTTCTGAGCCCGCTTGTACACGGGGAATTTTGTTATCTCCTGTTCGTTGAGGAAAATTTTGCCTTCATTCGGCATTACAAGTCCCACGGTCATATAGAAAGTAGTGGTTTTACCCGCCCCGTTAGGGCCGAGCAAACCTACAATCTCTCCTTGCTTCACGTCTATAGAAACGTGATTGACAACGGTTCTCGATTTATATCGTTTAACCAGGTTTTCGGTACGCAGCACCATGTGCTGTTCTTCCTGAATGGCTGTTTCTTCTGTTATTATTTCCTCCATGCCTGTTGATAAGGATACTTACTCCAATATGGTAACCCAGCCGTGTGTGTCGGGCTCGTCTCCTTGTTGTATTCCTTTCAGTTTATTGTATAATCTTGTGCTTACGGGGCCTGCATTTCCGTCTTTGGATATTACATACGATTTGTTTTCGTCTATATCGTCTACCCTTAGTATCGGGCTTATAACGGCAGCAGTACCCACTTGCCCCGCTTCTTCGAATGTAGCCAGTTCTTCTTCGGGTACTTGTCTGCGCTCAACTTTCATCCCCATGTCTTCGGCCAGTTGCATCAGGCTTTTGTTGGTAATGGATGGCAGTATAGATGAAGAAAGAGGGGTGATGTATGTATTATTTTTGATTCCGAAGAAATTGGCAGGGCCGCATTCGTCCAGATATTTCTTTTCTTTGGCATCCAGGTACAATACCGCGGAATAGCCCATTTCGTGCGCTTTATTTCCGGCCACAAGGCTGGCAGCGTAGTTTCCTCCTATTTTTATTGTACCTGTACCCAGTGGTGCAGCGCGGTCAAATCCGCGAAGAATGGCTACAGGAGTAGGTTTGAATCCTTCTTTGAAGTAAGGTCCCACAGGTGTTACAAACACAAGGAAAAGATATTCATTGGCAGGTTTTACTCCTACCTGCGCACCCAAACCTATCAATAAAGGACGGATATATAATGAAGCTCCGCTTCCATAAGGGGGCACGAAGCGTTCATTTAGTTTTACTGCTTTCAGAACGGTTTCTTCAAATACCTCCACGGGCAGTTCGGCCATCATAATACCATGACACGAAGATTGCATGCGCAAAGCATTGTCATGCATTCTGAATATACGGATTTTACCATCTTTGCCTCTGAATGCTTTTAGTCCTTCGAATGCTTCTTGTCCGTAATGAAGACAGGTTGCGGCCATATGAATGTCAATGGATTCGGATGTGGTCTCGGCAGGTGTACTCCATTTACCATCTTTGTAATAACTTCTTACATTGTAGTCTGTCTTCATATATCCGAAAGACAAATTTGACCAGTCTATAGCATTCATATCAGTAAAAGTTTTAGCATCAATAATAATTGATAGGATTGTTTATTCCCACAAAAATACAATTTTCGGTGATATAAGGATTAAAAATTAGTCATTAAGTTTGGCTTTTAATGAAAGAAAGTATTTTATATCATTCATTAAGAGCCTGTTTAAATTTTATTCGTTTAAATTTTTAGAGCTATTTTTGAGATAGTTTTTTCTTCCTCGAAGTGATAATAGCGGGCTATTTGAACTGAGAGAATGAAAAAAACAGCCAAAAAGAGACTAAAAATGAACGAAAAAGAATCTATAATAAAATATTTTGGTAAAATTTAAACAGGCTCTAAGCCTGCAACTGTCGGTTATGTATTTTCTTGGACGGGCTGTAAGTAGTTTGGGATATGTATCCGGATATTTCCTGCTATTTGCTTCTCTGAAGACTAGCGGCGCCGTCGAATAGCCTGTCAATAAATAAAATACCTTGCAGGTGGTCGAATTCATGCTGAAAGATAATTCCGGTGAAATCACTGCCCCGTGACTGTCCCGACAATCTTTCTTTTATCAGTTCTCCTTTTTCATTGTAATACTCTACATCTATCCATGCATAACGTTTGGTACTTCCCGATAGATCGGGAACGGAAAGACACCCGTCTCCTTCAAAACAGATGATTTCGTCGGAATGATTTACGATACGCGGATTGATAGCCACCTGAATAGCTTTATCCGGGCGGTCTATTCGTGTAAATAAAAATAAATTCCGGCCTACTCCAACTTGGGGAGCCGCAATTCCCACACCTGATTCAACGGCTAAAGTGAGAGTTAATCGTTGAATAAAATGCTGCCAGTCTTTGTTAGATGCAATATCTTTTATGTCTATATCAATGCTTTTCTTTCTCAAAAAAAGAGAATCGTCGATGTTGTCTGTCTGGAGTACTCTGAATGGGGTACCAATGTCATGGCTGTTAGTCAATGTTTTTTCTTTTGTTGTCATATTTTTTATTGAGTTACACGCAGAAAGGGCAATGCTTATCAGAAGCATATATATAATTTTTTTCACTGCATTATTTGATTGAGATTTGATACAAAGATAGTAAAATGTCAGTTAATAATACAGAGCATACATGAAAAAGCCCCCTGCTGTTAAGTTCTGAATTCTTATATCCTCTTTGTCATGTTGAACGAAGTGAATTGAATTGAAAATCGACGGAGTCAAAATCGCCGAAGCGAAGGCGAGGCAAACATCTCTTAAACCGAAGGAGATCCTTCGTTCCACTCAGGATGACAGCAGAGAATAACAGAATAAAAGCGGAGAACTTAACAACCCTGCCCCGGAAAGGGACTTACAATGAGGGTAAGAAGTAATAAGTGGAAAAAACTGTATTTCTGTTTACTGCTAACTATTAGCTGATTTACAAAACAATATATCTTGAAATATAGACGGAAATAAGAAAAATGTATATTATTTTGTGACGATACGGACTAAATGACGACATATAAATAGAAATGAATCTCTGATAGATGAAACAAACGGCAAATGTAGATGTGCAGTTTTTGGAAATGGTACGCCAGAATGAAGGTATCATTTACAAAGTCACTTCTTTTTATACCGATACGGAGCATCCGCTGGGAGATTTATATCAGGAAGTGGTATTAAACTTATGGAAAGCCTTTCCGTCTTTCAGAGGCGATAGTAAATATTCTACGTGGATATACCGGATTGCCCTGAATACGTGTATTTCTTTTTACCGGAGGAGTAAAAAGAATATCAGTTATGTGGATATATCGATGGATATACCCGATGTGGTGGATAATAGTGAGGAAATACAGGAGTTATATAAACTTATAAATCGTCTGGGAAAAATAGAACGGGCTTTGGTGTTGCTTTATCTCGATGACAAATCTTATAAAGAGATTGCCGAGATAACAGGGCTTACTGTAACCAATGTGGCTACAAAAATAAGTCGTATAAAGGATAAGCTAAGGGATATGTCGAACGAATAAAACGAATCATTATGGATTTGGATAATATAAAGAAAACATGGCAGGAGACGGAGATAAAGCCTACCATAGACAATGAAAAAATACAAAAGATGATTTCTAATGAAGGCCGGAGTGCATTCAATAGCCTTCTTAGATATGAAAAAATAGGTATCATATTGCTTATAGTATGTATTCCGATGATATTTGCACTCTCTCTTCGCCACACGCCTGTTATTGTATTTTATTTATTTAGTGTGGTTGTGTTTCTTGTGTGGCAGGTTTATAAATTCAAAAAGTTGAGAAGGATTAATTTGTCGGAGATGGGCATAACGGAAATTTCCAGTCATTTCTATTGGTATAGAAAGGTCATATTAAAGGAGTTTGTAGCAGGTTTGGTCTGGTTTATATTTTTCTTTATACTGTTTGGCTATTTCGAATTACTAGATGATTCGGATTATTTCTACAGACACCTTATTATATTGGTTATTTCAGCATTAATAGGATTGTTTGTTGCCATAATAATATATAAGATGATCTATTGGAATAATATAAAGAAAATGGAAAACTCTATCAGGGAAATACAGGATTTTGAGGAGGACAACAAGTAAATCGTACAAATCGGCAGCGAAAGATATTTATAATTTCTCTGTCTTATTTTATCTATACAAATCAGATAACAGGTGCATTATCAGATGAGATAGCTGCACAATAAGAAAATAGCAAAAAGTTGTTACCTTTGTTACCTTTTATAAACTATAGTCTGATTATAAGTTAAATAGGCCTTTGGTCTTAATTAATCATAAATATATTACAGATGAAAACTATCACATCGGCCATTCTCGCAGTTATACTGCTTCTTTCAGTGTCTTTAACTGTTTCGGCGCAGGCAGGAGAAAAATATACCGGGGCTCTTCTCTGGAAAGTGTCCGGGAACGGTCTCTCCAAGCCATCCTATATTCTGGGTACGCATCATCTTACGCATGTGAGTTTTGTTGATAATATTCAGGGCTTGAGGGATGTTATGACAAATACGCAACAGACTGTGGGTGAGCTATTGTTGTCGGATGAGGCTGCTATGCAGCAAAAAGTACAGGCGGCAGCAATGATGCCCGCAGGAGAATCTTATTCCAAACTGCTTTCTGCCGAAGATGCTCAAGCGTTGGATGAGGGGCTGAAATCTTTAATTGGCGCGGGTCTGGATCAATTCGGACAGTTCAAGCCGGGAATGATTTCGATGATATATACCATCACGCTTTACACAAAACTTTATCCTGAGTTCAACCCTATGTCACATGAAGCTATCGACTCTTATGTGCAACGGATAGCAAGGGAGAATGGAAAATCGGTCTTAGGTTTGGAGTCGGTGGATGATCAGATCTATGCTTTATTTGAAGCCGAGCCGCTAAAAGATCAGGCGGAGTCTCTGGTTTGTAGTATCAAAACTCGTGATTTGGCAAAGGATCAACTGGATAAATTGAATGCTTATTACAAAGCCGGAGATTTGACCAGGATGTACAATCTGGCCTTCAATAACCCGGATGAGCCATGTGAAGTATCGCAAACTATGCAGAATGCCATAAATAAAGACCGGAATAATAAGTGGGTGGAGAAACTGCCTGCAATAATGAAAGATAACTCTAACCTTATCGCCGTGGGCGCTTTGCATCTTGCCGGAGAAGAGGGAATCCTGAATCAATTGGCAGCAAAAGGTTATACAGTAGAGCCTGTAAAATAATATCAGATGAGATTGCGCCCTATCCAAAACAGGATAATGACAAGCAGAACCGCATATATAGCCTTCCTGCTATAAAGTGATTGTCTGACACGGGGATACTTCTCCTTGCCCCCCAAATATTCCAGATAGGTATATGTCAGAATATAGGGGATTGCAACGATTAGTAAAGGATTGCTGGTGAATGCGTCTTTGATCTGCAAGTGGAGTAAATGGTGTACTGCCCTTTGTGAGCCGCATCCCGGGCAGTCCAGTCCGGTGATGGTATGGAACGGACATTTGGGGAAAAGGGATGATTCCCCGGGGCTGAACAGATAGTAAATAATACCACCTGCAACCAGTAATATCGCTATCCCCAGCAAGCGCCGGATATGTATATGTTTCCCGGCAGATGCCTCTCCGTCATCCATGTTTTAGGAACATATTGGTTGTTAATTGAAAAGGTCTCCTATTATTTGAATATCTTATCGATTCCGACTGTTGGCGATGCATCCGGAATATCTTCGTCGGTTCCTTTGTCGCAGACGCCATATCCCGGGGCGGGAGCGAACTGGTCGGTCTGCTTATATCCCAGCTTAGGGTTGGCATATACTTTCTTCATGAACAAGCCGAATATAGGAAGCGCCATTGCAGCACCCTGTCCGTCACTTGTACGGTCGAAATGTATGGAACGGTCTTCACCACCGACCCAGCATCCGGCAGAAAGCTTAGGACTGAAGCCCATAAACCAGCCATCGGAGTTGTTCTGTGTTGTCCCGGTTTTACCACCCAATGGAGCGGTAATGCCATAGTTGCGTCTTACGCGACCACCTGTTCCCCCGTCGATTACACCACGGAGCATATCCAGCATTTTTACATAGGTGCCCTCACTGAACACTTCGTCGAGTTTGGCCGTGAAGTTTGCCACTACATTTCCTGAACGGTCTTCTATATGTGTCACATAAACAGGGTTAGCTCTTACTCCTTTGTTCGCAAAGGCTGAATAGGCCGCTACCATTTCGGCTACAGTAACCTCCGGTGTTCCCAAACACATAGCAGGCACGGGATCGATATGTCCGGTAAGCCCGAATGAACGCAGGAAGCGCGCAAATGCATAAGGAGAAGTCCTGTTCATCAGGTATGCGGTTACCATATTATCGGAGTTTTGCAGTCCCCATTTTATAGTTACCATTTCCCCGATCTTGGCTGTTCTTATTCCTCTTGGCGGATGTTGGCGTCCCATTTCGTCGATCAGGACTTGCTGCTCATACTGCATTTGGTCGCAAGGTGTCACGCCCTCTTGCATAGATAATGCATACAGATATGGTTTTATCGTGGAACCGACCTGACGGCGTCCCATATTTACCATATCATATTGGAAGAAACGGTAGTCGATACCACCCACATACGCTTTTACATAGCCGGTATGTGTATCCATAGCCATGAACCCGGCTCGCATAAATCCTTTATGATAACGGACCGAATCCCATGGAGTCATGATTGTGTCTATTTCTCCTCTCCACGAGAATACCTTCATATCTACCGGTTTCTTAAATTCGGCTAATATTTCTTTCTCCGAAGCTCCGGCCTTCTTCATATTCCGGTAGCGGTCGGTTTGCTTCATCGCCCTATAGAGTAACGAATCTACTTGCTTAGATACAGAATAGGAATACGGTGCATAAGAGCGGCCTTTCTTTTCTTTATCGAAGTCCGGTTGCAGTTCTTTGCTCATATGCTCGGTCATTGCTTCCTCTGCATATTGCTGCATGCGGGAGTCTATGGTAGCATATATTTTAAGTCCGTCAGTTGCCAGATTGTAGGTACTGCCATCCGGCTTTTTGTTTTTACTGCACCAGCCATACAAGGGATTTGTCTCCCAGTTAAGCGAATCTATAGTAAACTGTTCCTGTTGCCATGAGGCATAATTGGACCTGTCGGGTTTTTTAGCATTTAGTGTCAGACGCAGATATTCCCTGAAATAAGGGGCTAATCCATCTTTATGATCTACCCGTCTGAAATCCAGTTTGAGAGGAATCAGCTTCAATGAATCATATTGTTGTTGCGTAATGTAATCGTTCTTACGCATTTGGTCCAATACCACATCCCGTCTGCCTTTTGTGCGCTCGGGTTGCCTTTTCGGATTGAAGTAAGACGGGTTTTTACACATGCCGATGAGGGTCGCTGCCTCTTCGATTGTCAGATCTTTCGGCGTTTTGTTAAAATACACCTGTGCTGCCGATTGTATTCCCACAGCATTATTTAGGAAGTCGAACTGGTTGAGATAAAGATTTATAATCTCGTCTTTTGTATAATAACGTTCGAGTTTGGCCGCGATAACCCATTCGATAGGTTTGCGCAAAAACACACGCACCATCCAGTTCTCCGCCGGAGGAGAGTATAGTTGCTTTGCCAACTGTTGTGTAATGGTACTGCCTCCACCACCGCTCGATTGCTGTAGAATAACCGTCTTTACTACGGCACGGGTCAGTGCATAGACATCGATTCCGGAATGCGAATAGAACCGGGCATCTTCGGTGGCAACAAGAGCTTGCACCAGATATGGAGAGAGGTCGCTATAATTAGAATAAATGCGGTTGTTTTTGGCTTGCGAATATGTCCCCAGCAATACGGCGTCGGAAGAATAAATCTGGGAAGCATATTTGTCTATGGGGTTTTCTAATTCTTCCACATCGGGCATGTAACCGACGATGCCTGTGGCGATACAGGTGAACAGGATAATAATCAGCGCAATGATGCAGCCGAAAGCTACCCATAGTTTTTTTACTATTTGTTGAGGCGTGTATTTGCTAAGAAATTTCTTTTTCTTCGATTTTGCTTTCTTATCCATATAAAAGGTCTAAATCTAATCAGTTTGCAAATTTAAGTAAAACGTTTTTAATATTGCAGATAAAAATCCTTAAATGGTTATATATAGTCAACAGTTAGCAGTCAACAGTCAACAGTATTTCATGCAGAGACGCTAAGGCGCAAAAAGGTAACAAAGGTAACACGGAAAGCAATTAAGAATTAAGAATTAAGAATTAAGAACCAACGGTCAGTGGAGCTAATTTTTTTTCCTCGTAACTCGTAACTGCCCGCAGGGCGAAGTAACTTGTAACTATAAAAAAGGTAACAAAGGTAACAGTTTTTTCAGTAAACAGTAAACGGTAAGCAGTCATTAGTTTACAGCTTGTGACTCGTATCTCGTCTACTTGTATCTCGTGTCTCTTTTACTCGTAACTGCTTTAATCAATACGTCAAAGAGCTATCAGCTAACAGCTAAAGGCTATTGGCTTTTATTATATAGATAAAATTATATGAATAAAATAACGCTTGATTCTTATTACAAAAACCAGAGTCGATGAATTGATTATTACCCCGCAGGCCGGAAAAGTATTATTGGGGAGAGGGAATTGTCAATAGCTGACTATTCTTTGTCAGACAGGATCTACATCGTAGTGGAGGAGAACGGATTTAAACTCCGTATTGGCGAATACAGCTGATTGGTGAAAGAGGATTGTTTCCCTTACTTTCTGTATAGACGCGTTGTTTTCTATCTTCAGCAGAATATTCCGGATATATAACGACTGAATGCGGGATACCGGCGGTTTTCCGGGGCCGAGTATCCGTCCGCCGAACGATTGCCGTAACGCGTGGGCAAATTGGGAAGCAGCATTCTCTGTGAGTTTTTCGTCCCGTCCTCTTACAACGATAGATACCAGTCTGAAAAAAGGAGGATAGCGGAATAACTTCCGTTCTTCTGTCTGTGCCTGATAGAACGATTCGTAGTCGTTGTGCTTTACAAAGTTGATAACAGGATGGGAGGGATGTGCTGTTTGCAGCATGACAAGCCCCTGCTTATTCTTGCGCCCCGCGCGTCCGCTGACCTGAGTAATGAGTTGGAAAGCTTTTTCATAAGCGCGGAAGTCCGGATAATTCAGCAGGTTGTCGGCATTCAGTATCCCAACAACAGACACATTGCCGAAATCCAGTCCTTTCGATACCATTTGCGTGCCAATCAGAATATTTGTCCTGTTATCTTCAAATCGGGAAATAATATGTTCGTAGGACTTTTTTCCCCGTGTCGTATCCAGATCCATACGTGCAACAGCCGCTTCCGGGAAAAGAGTATTCACTTCCTCTTCGATACGTTCCGTACCATAGCCCAGGAATTCAAGTGTCGGTGTTTTGCATTCCTCGCAGACATCCGGTACCCGGTATGTAGACCCGCAATAGTGACAGACAAGCATTCGCTGCCCCTTGTGGTAAGTAAGGCTTACATCGCAATGAGAGCAACGCGGCGTCCATGAACAGTTCTTGCACTCAAGCAAAGAAGCGAAGCCGCGCCTGTTCTGGAACAGGATAATCTGTTCTTTCTTTTCCAAGGCTTCCTTTACTTTGTCTATCAGAGGAGGGGAGAGAACCGATTTCATCTGTTTCTTGCGTCTCAGTTCCTTGGTGTTGACAACAGCTATCTGAGGGAGTTCTATATCCTCATGCCTTTTGGTGAGCCTTACCAGGCCATATCTTCCCGAAAGGGCATTGTAATATGTCTCTATGGAAGGGGTGGCGGTACCGAGTAATACTTTGGCGCTATACATATTTGCCAATACAATGGCGGCATTGCGGGCGTGGTAGCGCGGAGCCGGGTCTTGCTGCTTGTAAGAGCCTTCGTGTTCTTCGTCTACGATGATAAGTCCGAGGTTGGTGAACGGCAGGAAAATGGCAGAACGTGCACCCAGTATGACCTGCGTTTCACCGTCTTTCAGTAGCCTGTTCCATGTTTCGGCCCGTTCGTTGTCGTTGAACCGGGAATGATAGACGGCTAGCTTATTGCCAAAGACGGTTTTCAGGCGGTTGGTAATCTGCGTTGTCAGGGCTATTTCGGGTAGCAGGTATAATACCTGTTTGCCTTTGCTGATGGCATCCCTGATAAGTCGGATATATATTTCGGTCTTACCGCTGGAGGTTACTCCATACAATAAGGTGGTGTCTTGTTCTTCGAATGTCTTTATAATTTCCCCGTAGGCCTGCTGCTGATGGCTGTTCAGTTCGTAGGCGGACCCGATGTTGGTTTCTCCGTAATCGAAGCGGCTGATTTCAATATCATACACTTCAAGTATTTTTTTCTTGACCAACTCGGATAGTACGGCGGGTGATGCGTCGGCATCTTCCAAAAGCTGCTTCTTTGTGACAATCGGGTTATTTTCGTTCAGATGGAGAAATGCGGTCAATAGATGCTGTTGTTTTTTTGCTTTTCCCAACCCGTTGAGTATATCATTGAGTTCGTCATCGGTATATGATCTTGTTAGACTTACTGCTGAAAGAGTTTTCGCGGAATAAGCGTTCAGGATGTTTTCATTTATATGTGCCGCTCCTTTATCTGTCAGAGATTTGATGGCAGGAATGGCGTTTGTTAATCCGGCCCGTTTTTCTATTTCGGCAATTGTGGATGCCTTTTCCGGCGACAACAGGTAAAAAACCTTTTGCTCATTAGGAGTCAAAGGTTCTGCCGCTTCAAAGTCCGGATTGAGAAAGACGTGAGTCTCACTCTCCAGTTTCAGGGCTGATGGTAAAGCTGCACGGTAGACATCGCCCAGCGAACACATGTAATAAAACGAAACCCACTCCCAGAATTTCAACTGGAAGGGGGTTACTATAGGGTAGTCCTCCAAAGTGGAGACTATATCTTTGACCGGTGTTTGTTTTTCTTCCGATTCGTATGAGCGGAAAACTATCGCCGTGTAAAATTTCTTCTTTCCGAACTGTACAATTACCCTGCTGCCTTCGTAGACTGTATCGGCCAGTTCCGGCGGAATAATGTATGTGTATAATCCCTGTAAAGGAAGCGGTAATATTACGTCGGCGTATAATGTCATTCGTTAGAATAAGTATGCAAGACTGACTGTCCAGGTTTGTCTGTCTACCTTTTTAAAATCTTTAGCAGCTTCCTGATCGTAGGTGTCAGTGAATTTATAACGGTAGTTCATACCCAGATCGAGATGGCTCAATAAGCTAACACCTGCACCTGCTATAAATCCTGTCTGGAATCCTTTTTGGTCGTATGTCTGATCTTCGATTTTCAGTTCACCACCGCCCACTTTCAGATTACCATATACACCAGCCGAAAAATATATACCTGCAACGCCGAAAATAGAGAATCTTTTCTTCAGGCTGATAGGTACAGTCAGATAACTAAGGTTTGATATATCACCTTGTTTTTCGTTGCTGTCTACATTATAACCTTTGTTGCCATAGGCTAATCCTGTTTCTACGCCAAAACCTGTTAGTGGTACGTTTAGTTCAAGTGTTCCTCCGATTTGGAATCCGACACGGTTTTTTACGTTCAGTATACTAGAGTTTACTTTATGATCTGCAACATCGATTCCCCCTTTTAGTCCATATCTGATTATCTGGGCAGAAGATGGATTGATGCTAGTTATAAATAATAGTAATAACAGGCCTAAAGGCAAAAAATACTTAGTTTTCATAATGAATTTCATTTTTAATTATCTATATACTATAACAAACCGGAATATATATAGTTTTATTGTGGCACAAATATAGGAAAAAGAAAGGGATTTTGATTTCCTCCTTATTTGCGAATAATATGGATATTGAATTAATTTATATCTAGTGATATGTTATATTGGAAGTTAAGCGGTAGATTACTCTTGAGCATTTGTGAAAACAATTTTATTTTTTGTATTGTTCTAACTTTATGCAGAATAGTATATTGCTAACCCTAAAAAACTTTATTATGTCCAACCATGATGAAAACTCAAACGACAACTCCTATTTGGATAAAAGGTTAGGAGCACCGATGAAGAAAATTGACGGACTGAGCAGTGATAAGAAGAGGGCTGAGTCGGAACATCTTCATGCTTTTAGAGAAGATGTAGATAAAGACAAAAATAGCCGGAAAAATAAGGACGAAGAGTAAATTAACGAACTAAATATTATGGATGTATTAAAATATTTCTTTATATCAGTTGGTGTTATATCGATATTGTTGTTTCTTACTTTATTGATTATAGGCGTAAAGGTTGTTTCCGCCATACTTTTATATATTGTTGGCGCAATAGCAGTAATATCGGCGATCGGATTCATTATTTTCTATATCGGAAAATTGACGGGCAAAAATGAATCAAAATAGGTTCACTTCGGCTCAATAATATCACTCAGTCTGGTTGTATCGCATGGCGAAAGCAGTTCTCATTCCATAGAGCCGCCTTTACCTTGGGGGTAGGACGGTTTTGTTGTATTATATAAGTCCGATCTTATCCGGGCGAAGAGCCTGAAAACTAAATAAAAGTAGTATAAATTACAATATTTACGCCTCTCATTATTATCATTACCTCTAAAATAAAACCGGCTGACTATCTGTATGATAATCAGCCGGTTTTTTGGCTTTCCTTGTAGCACAGCCGGGAATCGAACCCGAATCTAAAGTTTAGGAAACTTCTATTCTATCCATTGAACTACTGCGCCGACACATTTGCTATTTGCAAATCAGATGCAAAAATAAGAGATTTTCCGACATATGGCAAATAGATTCTATAATTTCACGTTCTTAAAATGAAAACGTATCATGTGAAGCCGTAATAATTGGAGATGGATTTAACGATAAAGCTTTATTAACAGGTGTGAATATATGGCAATTGGATACAAAAACGTATCTTTATAGCCAAATATCAAAAAATATCAATAACGAAAGGCTTAAGTCGAAAAAGTGTTAATCAATACATTACATTAATATAACTGACTGTTTTTTGAACTTAACGAAATAGTAAATAGGTCTGCGACCTTAAAATAAAGATAAATGTTTCAAATTAATGATACGATAGTCGCATCGGATATAATAGAAGAGAATTTTTTGTGTGATTTATCGGTATGTAAGGGAGAATGTTGTGTAGAAGGAGATTCCGGCGCGCCTCTTGAAGATGAAGAAGTAAAGATTATCGAAAACCTGTTGCCCCAGGTTTGGAATGACTTATCGCCTGCCGCTCAGGAAGTAATAAAACAACAAGGTGTGGCATATAAAGACACTGATGGCGATATGGTAACTTCCATCGTCAACGGGAAGGACTGCGTATTTACCTATTATGACGAGAAAGGAATTTGCAAATGCGCCATAGAAAAGGCTCATCGTGAAGGACGGGTAGACTTCTACAAACCGATCTCCTGTCATTTATATCCTATCCGTTTAGATAAATACAGAGATTTTACGGCGGTGAATTATCATCGTTGGCGGGTATGTAAGGCAGCCGTTCTGCTTGGCAATAAAGAAGGTCTGAAGATCTATCAGTTTCTGAAAGAGCCTCTTATCCGGCGGTTTGGTGAAGACTGGTATAATGAACTTACTCTGGTTGCGGAAGAATATAAGAAGTCAGTAAGCAGTAAACAGTAAGCAGTAAACAGTGTATAACTCTTAATTATTCATTCTTAATTCTTAATTCTTAATTAATCACAATGCATCCTCTATCTCAATTTAAATATTGTCCGAAGTGCGGTTCGAAGCATTTCGTAGAAAATAACTTCAAGTCGAAGCGATGCGAAGATTGTGGCTTTATCTATTATTTTAACTCTTGTTCGTCTACTATTGCCATTATAATAAATGAAGATAAAGAATTACTCGTGGCTACAAGGGCGCATGAGCCGGTAAAAGGTACGTTGGATTTGCCGGGCGGTTTTGTGGACATGGAGGAAACAGGGGAAGAGGCTGTGGCGCGTGAAGTAAAGGAAGAGACGGGGCTCGATGTGGACACTGTAAGTTACCTGTTTTCCATACCCAATAAATATGTATATTCGGGTTTCGAGGTGCAGACTTTAGACCTGGTATATAGATGCTTTGTGAAGAATACGGAAAATCTGAAAGCCGAGGACGATGTAGCTAAACTCGAATTTATAAAGATATCGGAATTGAACCCCGAATTGTTTGGGTTGTTATCAGTAAAGGAAGTAATAAAGGAAATACAAAAAATGAATATATGAAAAAACTACTAGTAGCTTTAGGTCTTGCATTAAGTATGCAATTTGCTTATGCGCAGAAATCCGTATATACGGAGTTGCCCGGCAGGCTCTTTACTCAGGGTAAAGAGATGTTTCTGGATAATAATTATGTAGGTTGTATTAATTCATTGGAGGAGTTCATGAAGCAATCGAAAGATGCCAAACTTCTGCCTGAGGCCGAGTATATGATTGTCAGCTCCATGTATTATCAGGGAAAAGCCGGAGACGCAACACTATTGAAAGATTATCTTGAAAAATATCCGGAGACATATCATCGTAATCAGATATGCTTCTTTATCGGGTCTACTCACTTTGCGGAAAAAGACTGGCAAAAAGCCTTGTACTGGCTTTCGCAGGCAGACATGGATTACCTGGATGTAAAAGAACAGGAATACTATAGTTACAGGACAGCTTATGCCAACTTACAGGCCGGGAACAGGAATGAGGCAAAACGTCTTTTCGGATTGCTTACCCGTAACAGTAGTAAGTATGTTGAGCCTGCATCCTATTATCTGGCATATGCTAATTTTCAGGATGGAGAATACGAGCAGGCTATCCCGATTTTCCGTAAATTGAAAAACAAGGGAGAATATAAAGAAAGCGCTACTTTCTTTTTGGTTCAGACTTCATATTTGCAAGGCAATCTGAGCGAAACCATTGCCGAAGGACGTGATTATATCGCGACTTATCCGGGTAGTACGAATACTGCGGAAGTATATCGTCTGTTGGGAAACAGTTATTACCGTCAGGGAGATGCCCGGAACTCGATAGCAAGTTATGAGAAATATCTGGAAAGTGCGATTTCTACCTTCCGGGATGATATGTATCAACTGGCAGAAGCCTATTATCAGACAAGCGCTCATGGTAATGCCATAAATGCGTTGAAACGGGATGTGGCTTCGACGGATGACTTACTCGGACAAGCAGGTTATATGCTCTTGGGACAATCATACCTGAAAGTAAATGATACGCCGAATGCTATTATGGCGTTCGATGCTGCTGCACGTACCCGGTTTGATAAAACAATAAGTGAAGAAGCCTTATATAATTATGTAATGTTGATGAATCGTGGAGGAGGCTCGGCTTTCGGACAGGCTATAACAGCTTCTCAACGCTTTCTTACGGAATATCCGTCATCGAAATATACAGATGAGGTGAACGAAGCATTGGCAAGCACGTTGCTGTCTACAAAGAATTACAATACGGCGCTTTCTGCAATCAATAGTATACAGACTCCGGGCAGGCAGATTCTGGATGCAAAACAATTGATTCTTTTCCAATTGGGTGTGCAGGAATCTATTGACGGACAATATGATGCCGCCGAGCGCGACCTGAACGCTGCGATCAATATGGGTAATTATAATGCAGAGGCACGAAACGAAGCTTACTTCTGGCGTGGTGATCTGGCTTACCGTAAAGGTAATTATCCGGCTGCTGCCCGCGATTATTCTTCTTATATCGCTCAGGCATCCACAAACCAACAGAACTATCCTCTTGCCTTGTATAATCTGGCATATACTGATTTTCAGCAAAAGAATTACAGTAAGGCATTGACTAATTTCAAGAAATATATATCCGCGGAAACCAACCGCCAGTCGCCGAACTATGCGGATGCTTTGAATCGTATAGGAGACTGTTACTTGTATAACCGTAACTTCCCGGATGCCGAAAGCTATTATTCGCAGGCTGTCAATGTAAATCCGGCAAATGCGGATTATTCCGAATTCCAGAAGGCATTCGTGCTTGGTTTGCAGCGAAATTATAACGGAAAGGTATCAGCACTGAATAGTATGATGGCAAAATATCCTGACTCTCAATATTACGATAATGCTTTATTTGAGAAAAGCCGTGCATTGGTTATGCTGAATAAAGAACCGGAAGCAATCTCCGTGCTTGAAAAGCTACTGAAAGAATATCCTAAATCAAATCTGGCACAGAAGGCAGGTGTGCAATTAGGACAGTTGTATTTCAATACAAATAATCCGCAGAAGTCAATTGCCGCCTATAAAGAAGTGGTAAATAATTATCCTAATTCGGAAGAGGCCCGCACAGCTATAGAAAGTATGGAAGGCGTATATAAAGATATAAACGATATAAGTTCTTACGCTTCTTATGTAAACTCTCTGGGTAAAGGCACTATCCTATCGGCCAGCCGTCAGGATTCACTAACCTATCTTGCCGCGGAAAACGTATATATGAAAGGACGTAAAGACGAGTCTAAGACTGCATTGAACAAATATCTCCAGACATATCCTAATGGAGTGTTTTCGAGTGATGCGCATTTCTATCTGGGAAGTATGGCATTCGAAGCTAAAGACTTTACTTCGGCATTAGGCCATTTTAAAGAAGTGATAAACAGTAATAATCCGAAATATATCGATGATGCGTTGATATATGCTTCGGGGATCGAGTTTGACAGAAAAAATTACGAAGCGGCATATGGCGCATACGAACACCTGAACATGGTGGCCTCGAAGAGTGAAAATAAAGATGTTGCCCAACTGGGTATGTTGCGCTGTGCCTACCTCATGAAGAAAGATAAAGATGTTGTTGCTGCTGCCGATAAGTTGTTACAGAATAAAGCGTCCGGAAATGTAGCTAACGAAGCCCGCTTCTACAGAGGTCAGTCGTTGAAGAATCTGGGGCAGTCCGAAAAGGCTATTGCGGATTTACAGGAAGTGGCAAAAGATACACGTAGCGCATTTGGCGCAGAATCCCAATATTTGTTGGCTGATATATACTATCAGGCCAAATCGTACGACAAAGCCGAAAAGCAGATACAGTCTTTTATGAAAGAAGGTACTCCGCACGAATACTGGATGGCCCGTGCTATTGTAGTATTATCGGATGTATATGTGGCTAAAGGCGATAAATTTCAGGCTCGTCAGTATCTCGAAAGTTTGCAGGCAAACTATAAGGGTCAGGAGACTGATTTGACAGAAATGATTTCATCACGTCTGGCAGCTTTGAAATAATAAGAATATGTACAAAATTGAAAAACGAAGAACAATGAAAACATTATATAAATCTGTTTTTGTCATAGCATTAGGTATTGTAAGCCTGACCGCAACAGCCCAAAAAGATTCGACTCTGATCCGTCAGGTGTTACTTGAGCGAGATTATAATCCTACATTACAGGATGCATCGAAGGTAAATACACAGCCTTCTATATATTCACCTGTAATAAAAGCAAAAGAACTGAAGTTTGTGAGCACAGTGCCGCAGATAACTCTGACTAATAATAAATTGGGCAGTGCGGCACCCAGCGATATAAACACAGGAGTGGATTTTAGTAAGAAACGTGGTTATCTGGTATTGGGAGCCGGGAATAATTCGAATCTGGAAGGAGCATTCGGATACAGGCTTGTCAATGGGAACAGGGATCGTTTAGACGTATTCGCTACCCATAGTTCAACCAGCGCAAATGTAGACTATATAAATGCCGACCTGTATACGATGGATGAAGCGAAAGCAAAATATTCGGCAAGTAAAGTAAACCTGAAGTATCAGCATATGTTCGATCCTTCGGTATTGTGGTTCGATGCATCGTTTTATAATACTTCATATAATTATTATGGTAACCCGTTTATAAGTGAATCCGTAGCTTTATCTCCTGCAGCATATCCGTTCGATCTGGATTCACGCCAGAATGTAGATGTATTTAGTATAGGAGCCGGACTTAAATCCAGTGATAGGAACCAGGGGATATTGAAGTATAAAGGAGGAGTGCGTTATCAGAATTTTAAAAGTAAGTATGGTATCTATACGAATGAAGACGGACCTAAGGGTGGTCAGCTGGATTTAGATGCGGACTTTTATACAGAATTCGGCTCTGACCGGAGTATCGGAGTAAAAGGGTTTATTATGAATCAATCGTTCAGCGGTAAGAGTGAAACTTTAGAGAATGCTTTTCACGGCTTTACCAATATCACGGCCACTCCTTACATTAAATTCCAAGGAGGTAACTGGGATGCTGATCTGGGGGTAAATGTGAGTGGAATGCTAGATACGAAGACAAAATTTATGGCAAGTCCGAATGTAAAGGCGGCTATCCATATTAATGATGTGAATACATTCTACGGAGAGGTCACCGGGGGAGTGAATAACAATACTTACCTTGATATTTTGCAGGAGAACAGGTATGTAAATCCCATTGCACGGGTAGAATATTCGAAGACTTTATTCGACGCGCGTCTGGGCTTTAGATCGGGAGTTGTCAGTGGTTTCGAATTCGATATATTTGCGGGATATAAAAAGACGGATAAAGACCATCTGTATTTGGCCCAATCATTATATGATCCATCATCCAGTACTTATATTCCGGATGCACTCACGTGGGGCAATGTAGGAACGCCTTTATATGCCAATATAGGTACAGGGCATGTGGGAGGATTGCTGAAGACAAAACTCATTCCTTATACCGATTTATCCGCTAAGATTACAGCTTATTTTTACGATGTGAAATATGTAAACGGAAATGTGACATTGATAGATAAAGACCTGTATTCGGAAAAGAAAGCATGGGGACGTCCTACATTTACAGCCGAACTATGCGCTGATATCAAACCGATTGATAAACTGACATTCTCTTTGAACTATCTATATGCCGGTGGTCGTAAAACAGTATATAGCAGCTACATGATACCGGTACAGGAAGTTATAAAAATGAAGGATATTAATGAACTTAATTTCAGAGGTGAATATCAGGTGACAGATTGGTTATCTGTAAATGCTCGAGTAAACAATATTTTGTTTCAGAAATATGAGTTGCAGTATGGTTATGCATTGCAAGGATTTAATGTATTGGGTGGTTTAAGCTTTAAATTTTAATTAGATATACTGTCATCCCGTTGGACAAGCATTGATAAGTATGAATAATAAAATAGAAGAGCAGTAAGATTAATCTTACTGCTCTTCTATTTTATTATCTTGAATATCAAAATTCAGCGTTATTCGGTGTCCGCGGGAAAGGAATCACATCACGGATATTAGCCATACCTGTAATAAATAGGATTAGGCGTTCAAATCCCAGCCCGAATCCGGCATGAGGTGCTGTTCCGAATTTGCGGGTTTCCATATACCACCAGATTGGATCTGTGTGCATATTCAATTCCTTAGTACGGTTTACTAGCTTGTCATAATCAGCCTCACGTTCTGATCCTCCGATGATTTCCCCGATCTTAGGAAACAGGACATCCATACCACGTACAGTCTTTCCATCCTCATTCTGCTTCATATAGAACGATTTAATTTCCTTCGGGTAATCGGTCAGGATAACAGGACGCTTGAAATGCTTCTCTACCAGATAACGTTCGTGTTCCGACTGGAGGTCTGCACCCCAATATACCGGGAACTCAAATTTATGTCCGCTCTTTTCCAATATTTCCACACCTTCTGTATAAGTAAGGCGGACGAAATCATTAGCTATAACAAAGTTTAGGCGTTCGATAAGTTCTTTGTCGAACATTTCGTTGAGGAATGCGATATCATCCTTACAATGCTCAAGTGCATAGCGAATCAGATATTTCAGGAAGTCTTCGGCTAAATCCATGTTGTCATGGATGTCGTAGAATGCAACTTCCGGCTCTATCATCCAAAACTCAGCCAAATGGCGGGGTGTATTGGAATTCTCGGCACGAAAGGTAGGACCAAATGTATAAATAGCGCCCAGAGCCATCGCTCCAAGTTCACCTTCAAGTTGTCCGGATACAGTCAGGTTTGTCTGGCCACCGAAGAAATCTTCCGAATAGTCTACCTGTCCGCCTTCTGTACGGGGAATATTATTGAAGTCCAGGGTCGTCACCTGAAACATTGATCCTGCGCCTTCAGCATCAGAGGCTGTTACTATCGGTGTGTGGAAATAGAAGAATCCCTTGTCGTTGAAATACTTGTGTATAGCATAAGACATATGGTGACGAATACGGAATATTGCACCGAATGTATTAGTGCGTGGGCGCAGATATGCTATCTCACGTAAAAACTCAAGAGAATGTCCTTTTTTTTGCAAAGGATATGTTTCAGGGTCAGCTGTCCCGTACACTTCAATTGTGTCGGCTTGTATTTCTGCGCTTTGTCCCTTTCCTTGCGATTCTACCAATGTACCTGTGACATGGATACAGGCGCCGGTTGTGATAGGTTTGAAAAAGTCATCACCAAACTTCTGTACATCGGCTACAATCTGCAGATTATGGATTGTCGATCCATCGTTAAGGTGGATAAAGTTTACATATTTATTACCACGGATGGTACGTACCCAACCTTTTACATCAACTACAGACCCAAATTGAGGGTCTTTAAACAAATCTACAATCTTTGTTCTGCGAATACTCTCCATTTTTATACAAGTTACTAGCTACGAGTCATAAATTATGATACGGAATCCTTGATAATGTATTCCATTCATAATTTATGACTCATAATTTATAATTTATTCAAATGCTCCCATACGAAGCATGTTCACTTCTTTTTCTGACAGGTAACGCCATTTGCCACGAAGTACGTTCTTTTTAGTCAGACCGGCAAAATATACACGGTCCAGTTTCATTACCTGATAGCCAAGCTTTTCAAATATACGACGTACAATGCGGTTGCGTCCCGAGTGTATTTCGATACCTACGACGTTCAGTACATCTTCTGCTTGATATGCGATTGAGTCGGCATGTATTTCACCATCATCAAGTTCTACGCCATCGGCAATGGCTTGCATATCTTCGATAGCTACATCGCGGTCAAGTGTCACCTGATATATTTTTTTCTTCTTAAATTTCGGATGCATCAACTTAGATGCCAAGTCTCCGTCATTAGTAAGCAAAAGCACACCTGTTGTATTTCTATCCAGACGGCCAACCGGATAGATTCGTTCAGGACAGGCATTTTTTACCAAATCCATAACTGTCAAACGGTTTTGAGGATCATCTGATGTTGTTACACAATTTTTCGGTTTGTTCAGAAGAACATATACCTTACTTTCGAGACGTACGGGTTTATCCTGGAACGTTACCAAGTCTCCGCGGGTAACTTTGGCTCCCAGTTGGTCCACAACTTCACCGTTTACCTTGACTACACCTGATGTAATATAAGCGTCGGCTTCGCGACGGGAGCAAACCCCAGCGTTAGCCAGATATTTATTTAATCGTAGTGGTGTATTCGGATCGATATTTTCTTTGTACTTAACCGGTTTTACCAGTTTCTTTACGCCGTCGAAAGAAGAACCGTAACCTCCGCCAGCTCCACCTCTGTTGTCGCGATTTCCAGCCGGACGACGGTCATAGCCACCTCCAGCTCTGTTGTCACGGTTGCCGTATGATGAACGGTTGTCTCCTCCGCCCGAATATCCACTTCTGTTATTGGAATAGCCTCCGCCTCCGCTTCTGTTTCCGGAATAGTTTCCTCCACCTCTGTTTCCAGAATAGTTTCCACCACCCCTATTATCGGAATATCCGCCTCTGTCTCCGGACTGGCGGTTTTGATTTCCATACGAACTATTTCCATATGAACGGCGTTCTCCACCTTCATTCCTATCATAAGAAGGCCTGGATGGTCTTTCTGAGTTATAAGAGCTACCCTGGCGATCTTGTCTGTCGCCACCGGTTTTATAAGGATTCCGATCCCTGGAGTCGCGGTCTGTATTCACATCATAGGCTTGTTTGCGAAGATCACCTACACGCGCACGTTTCTTTTTCACAGGTTCTGACCCGTTTGCTTTGTTTTCTGATGATGAGTAGCCCTCCCGGCTTTCTCTATCATTTCCATTGTCTGTCACCATTTTTTCCTTTTTGTTTAAATAATATACAAATACTTCTTTTATAACCTCACGGTTAAGTTCATTTTATACACCAGTGTAAGAATGCGGTGTAATTTTTCTCAGTTCATTTTTCACGGTTTCACTTACATTCAGCCCGTCAATAAATTCGGCGATTGATTCGGCCGTAATTGTACTGTTGGTTCTGGTAAGAGCCTTCAGTGCTTCGTAAGGTTTTGGATATCCCTCACGACGTAATATTGTTTGAATTCCTTCAGCTACAACAGCCCAGCAGTTTTCCAAATCGTTATATAAAGCATCTTTATTTAGTAACAATTTATCCAAACCTTTCTGTGTACTCTGTATAGCTATTATAATATGTCCCATAGGCACACCTACATTTCGCAAGACTGTAGAATCAGTCAGGTCGCGTTGCAGGCGGGATACGGGTAACTTAGAAGACAAATGCTCTAATATGGCATTTGCAATTCCCAGATTTCCTTCTGCATTTTCAAAATCTATCGGGTTTACCTTATGCGGCATAGCCGATGAGCCTATTTCTCCTTCTTTGATTTTTTGTTTGAAATATTCCATCGAGATATACTGCCAGAAATCTCTGTTTAAGTCGATCATTATAGTATCAATTCGTTTCAGAGCATCGAAGATTGCAGCCAGATTGTCATAGTTGGATATTTGTGTTGTCCATTCCTCTCTGACAAGCCCCAGTTTTTCTGATACGAATTTATTTCCGAACGCTTTCCAGTCATATGACGGGTAAGCTACATTATGTGCATTGTAATTCCCTGTTGCTCCACCGAATTTAGCAGATAAAGGAATGCTTTTTAGTAGTTGCAGCTGGCCTTCAAGCCTGCTCACAAATACCATTATTTCTTTGCCCAGACGGGTAGGAGAGGCAGGTTGTCCATGCGTTTTTGCCAGCATGGCTATGTTGGCCCATTCGTTCGCTTGATTTTTTAGTTTAGCGATAAGTTCCTCAAGCATCGGATAGTAAACATCATTCAATGCATCCTTTATCGAAAGAGGAATAGAGGTATTGTTTATATCCTGAGATGTGAGGCCAAAATGTATAAATTCTTTGTATTCCTGTAAGCCTAATTTATCAAATTCTTCTTTGATGAAATATTCGACAGCTTTTACATCATGATTGGTTATTTTCTCAGTATCCTTGATACGTGTCGCATCACTTTCTGAAAAACCGGTTACGATATCTTTCAGTTTTCCAAAAACAGCCTTATCTATATTTTTCAATTGAGGGAGAGGTAATTCACATAGTGCGATAAAATACTCTATCTCTACTAATACACGATATTTAATCAATGCATATTCTGAAAAATAATTAGCTAGTTCTTCTGTTTTATTACGATAACGTCCATCTATCGGCGAAATGGAAGTTAGGGGTGTTAATGTCATTACGTTGCTAGAAATTTTGTGTTTTTAATCAACTTAGAAATTTATTTTCGATATCACTATTTACTTATAATTGTTATACAAATATATAACAAATATATATGTGTGAGTGTTTTTACAAAAGGAAAATATTCATTTTTTCATCTTTTTTAATTAGTTTCTGATTCATCATGAAAAACCGTTGTTAAAAATCAGTATATTTATTCATTTCTTCCGCTAAATCAGAGGTATAAAAGTATTCCACATCGGCTTTTCTCAGAAAACCGGATTCCCGGTTTATACCCTTTAATAGTTGTTCAGAGTTTCCACTATCCGGTACAACTCGTCATCAGTCAACGATGCATATAGAGGGAGGCTCAATACTTCATCTTGCAGCTGTTCTGCTGCAGGCAAATTTAATTCTTCCCATCCGTAGTATGCAGGCTGTTTATGTATTGCTATGGGATAATGTATCTGTGTCTGGATACCTTTCTCGCTTAAATATAGCTGAAGCCGTTCCCGATTGTTTGTCCGGATTATATATAAATGAAAAACGTGGCTTAGGCTATCTTTATTGTCTGGCAATAGAATATTTACATTCTTAATATTTGCATAATAATAGGCTGCAATTTCTTTCCGCCTTTGATTATCTCTGTCCAGATGTTTTAGCTTGACTGACAATACTGCAGCCTGTATCTCATCGAGGCGGGAATTTAGCCCCTTGCATTCATGTATATATTTCCTGTCGGATCCATAATTGGATAGGCTACGGACAATTCTGGCTAATTCTTCGTCGTCAGTTGTCACAGCTCCTGCATCACCCAAAGCACCAAGATTCTTCACCGGATAAAAACTGAATGCTGCTGCGTCGGAAAGGTTTCCGGCCTTTTTACCATTGTATACCGCTCCGTGAGCCTGTGCTGCGTCTTCTATCAGTTTCAGGTTGTGCTGTATTGCTATTTGTTTCAGTTCATCCATTGCTGCAATTTGCCCGTATAAGTGGACGGCTATAATTGCTTTTGTCCTGGATGTAATCTTTTCTATTACAGATTCAGGAGAAATATTATAAGTTGTAATGTCACAATCGGCAAAAACCGGTATAAGCCCGCACTGAGATACAGCCAGAGCCGTTGCAATGAACGTATTGGCAGGGAGGATTACTTCATCCCCTTCCCGCATCACACCTTGTTCCAGAAAAGCCATTAGTATCAGGCGGATAGCATCAAGTCCATTGCCTACACCTATACAGTGCTTCACTCCGCAATAAGTGGCATATTCTTGCTCAAAACAAGCCTTTTCCTCACCCAGAATATACCAGCCTGAGTCTGTGACGCGCGACACTGCTTCTTTTATTTCGGATGCGTAGCGCTCGTTTTCCCGTTTTAGGTTGAGAAAAGGAATTTCCATATTTATTAATAGTCCCCTAACCCCCTAGGGGGAATTAAGTTACCTCAATCAGGGGCTTTAAAAGGTAACAAAGGTAACACATATCAGTGAACAGTTAACAGTAATCAGTTAACAATGATATGCTTCGTTTCTCTTATTACTTACTACTTTAAAAAAGGTAACAAAAGTAACACTTTTTTCACTCTTCTACGTTGTTACTTTTTGTCTATTCTACTTATCTTTTACTCTCTCTGTAAGTCCCCCTTGGGGGATTTTGGGGGCTAAAACCCCAACATTACCTTAGCATTTTGTATTGCCGCATCCGTTATGGTAGAACCGCTCAACATCCGCGCTATTTCTTCCAGCCTTTCCGTATTATCCAGCCTGGCGATATGAGTAGAGGTATATAGTTCGTTGTCCGATTTATATACTTTATAATGTGTTTTACCTTTCGCAGCTATCTGTGGCAGGTGGCTGATAGCGATTACCTGCATGTTTTTTCCGAAGTCGAGCATAATCTGTCCCATTTTGTCGGCTATTTCGCCTGACACGCCTGTGTCTATTTCGTCGAATATGATAGTCGGCAGGGCTGTTGCTCCTGCAATCATAGACTTGAGACAAAGCATAAGGCGGGAAATTTCACCACCCGAAGCCACATCGGCAACAGGTTGCAATGGTGCATTTTTGTTCGCAGAGAACAGAAACAGTATTTTGTCGGTTCCGTATATGTTAGGATGTTCTTCGGCTGTGATCTCACATTTGAAACGGATATTCGGCATCCCCAGATTTGAAACCTTTTCTACCAGTCCTTTTTCCAGTTCAGCTGTAATTGCATTACGTTGGTCACTCAGTTTTTTTGCCAGAGTGAGCATCTTTTCATATTTTTCAGAAACTTCCTTTTCCAAAATTTCAATCTGTTGGTCAGAGGATTCTATTTTCTCCAGTTTCTGCGCCAGTTCATCATACAATTCCAGTAAGCCCAATACCAGAGACACATGATGCTTTTTTTGCAATGAATAAATCAAATCGAGCCGAGATTCGATGTAAGCCAGTCGTTCCGGATTGAATTCTACATCATTGGCAGACCGTTCCAGTTCGGAAGACAGGTCTTTGAGGTCTAAATAAGCGGTTTCCAAGCGTTGGGAAATTTCTTCCGATTTCGGATATACCTTAGTCAGCGAATGAGATGTGTTCAGGCTTTCTTTCAAAGTTGCAACAATGCCTCTTTCATCCTCTGATAACAATGTATGTATCTTATACAGGCCCGATTTTATATCCTCGGCATGGTTTAGTGTTTCCTGTTCGGCTTCCAGTTCTTCCTGCTCTCCTTCGGTGAGGGCGGCTTCTTGTAGCGACTGATACTGGAAGCGGAGATAATCTTCTTCTTCTTTGCTCTTTCTTACAGCATCACGTAGTTCTGCCAAAGCCTTTTCTGTCTGTTTATATTGATGAAAAGCCTGCTGGTATTCTTTCAATAAGGTCTTGTTACCGGCTAATGCGTCTACTACCTGCATCTGGAAGCGGCTGTCTGATAATAACAGGTTCTGATGCTGCGAATGTATGTCTATCAGCTGGCTGCCCAGTTCTTTCAGGTCGTTCAGCCCTACGGGTGAATCATTTATAAAAGCGCGTGATTTTCCTGTGGAAAGTATTTCCCGGCGCAGTATATAACTGTGCGGGTCGTATTCAACGCCTTTCTCTTCACAAAAGTCTTTAAGATCATAGGCTGATACATCGAAAGCTCCTTCGATAATACATTTACTTTCGCCTTGTTTAATGGCTTTTATGTCGGCTCTTTGCCCGAGTATAAGCGATAAGGCTCCCAGTATGATTGATTTTCCTGCACCCGTCTCTCCCGTAATGACAGAGAAGCCTGGCTCGAAATCTATCTCGAGACTGTCAATCAGTGCATAATTTTTAATATAAAGCGATTTTAGCATAGCTAAAGATAAGTAAAAGATAGTATTTAGGATATATTATTTCAATCTAACTGCTTATTGTATTAAATCTTAAGAAAGTGATAAATAGGTTTGAGACCTTAGTTCTCACTTTTCAAACCTCACATTTAAAACCACAATCTCGGATATAGTGCCTATACGGAACTGAGGTCCTGCAAGGCCGAGCCCGGACGATACATAGATATGCGTATTGTCTTTTTTCTTGTATCCGTATGGTATCTCGTACATCGACCTGTATTTCAGGTGTTCGGGTATAATGCCGGTGTTATATATCGCTGAGGATATGGACATAATCGTATTTACAGGAAAGAACTGCCCGTTGTGCGTATGCCCGAATACAGCTATGTCTGCTCCGGCATCGGATTCTTCATACAGGCGGTGCGGTTCATGGTTCATTACAATGATTGGCAGATCTTTGTTTACACCCTGCATGAGTTCGGGTAATTCTTTTCTGGTTGTGCACTTGTCGTCTTCACGGCCGACCAGATAGAACGAATCGGCGATCAATATTGTTGTATCCCGTAAGACTGTAAGTCCTGCGTATTTACTCAGCCAAAGTATTTTTTCATCTTTTTCCTCACCCAAGTCGATATATTCATGGTTCCCCGTTGAGGCATAAACGCCATATGGGGCTTTCAGACGCAGAAACTCGGTTTCCATCCGTTGTTCGTACAGTGATTTTACGTCATAGTCGATGATATCGCCTACCAGCAGGATAATGTCCGGTTTCTGCTCCATAATCTTATCCACATACATGGATACGATATTTTTATCAATGAGATATCCGGCATGTATATCTGTGGCAACTACAATACGAAGGTCTTTTACATTCGGCGAATGTTTGTCAACAGTCAGATTCATCTCTGTTACGACCGGATTGTGGAAGCGATAACTGCCATAACCCATCACACTGCAAACCAATAGGAGAGAGGCACAGAAGTAAATCAACCGGGGCCTTTTCGCTTTCAGGTCTATCGCGAATATTTTTTTCCTGCCATTGATATATTTTACCAAATCGTATAATAACAGCAAAATAGTCATATATATGGTGAAAAGCATCCATGTAGTCCCTATCCATGCAAAACTGTGCAAGGCATCGAAAGGTAACAAACCTGTCCCGGAGGTAAAGAATCCCATGAAATAAATTGCCAGTTCGGCAATATAGATGGATGCGTAAGGAATTTTTATATATTTCTTATCGGGCAATCCCTGCCAGCCACGCCAATATATATAGGCGCTGAGAAAGATCTGTACAATTATTGCATTAAAAAATACTCTCATTCCATTGTCTTTAAATCTATAACTACATATTCGGATTGTGTGCCGATGCGGAATTTACCTCCCCAGATACCGATACCCGAGCTGACATATATATTGGCATTCCCTTTTTTTACAAAGCCATGGTCTTTTTCGTATATCGCATTGGTGATTGCCGAAATAGGCCATACTTGTCCCTGATGGGTATGCCCTGATATTTGCAAATCGATGCCATATGCTTCAGTTTCTTCGAGATTATAAGGCTGATGGTCGAGCAGGATAAGCGGCTTTGACTTGTCGAGGCTGTCCACTAATGCATTCAATGGTTTGCGCCATTTGTTTGACCTGTCGTCGCGCCCGATGACGTAAAAGCTGTTATTAACCAATTCTGCTGTATCGCGTAGCAGATGGATACCAGCTTTCTCATAAAAGTCGAGACTGTTTTTGAGTCCGCTGATAAATTCATGATTTCCCAGGCATGCATAAATTCCCAGAGGAGCTTTTATTTTATGAAAACTTTCTGCAAAGTTGCCTTCATTCAATGGACGCACGCTATTATCTATAATATCTCCGGCAATGAGTACAATGTCAGGGTTCTCAGCATTTATCGTATTTACCCATCCCTCGAATTCCTTTTTGCCTATACCGTAGCCCAGATGCAGGTCGCTAATGGCTACTATTCGCAAGGGTTTAACAGATGTAGAATCTCCTGGAGTTTTATATATCTGTACAGGCAGTTCAACACGGACTTTCCATTGATATTTCAGGTATCCGCAAATCATCAGTAAGGTGATGAAGCCTACCATAAAGCCCAGTCCTACCCAGTTTTCTTTTGTATAACGGGTAATCGCGTCGCTCGGCATAAAATGAAATAATCGGTTGGTAAGACCGAATAAATCCTTTACGACCATTACAATGAGGAAATACAAGAGGATGAAAAACCAGGCGGTACCTATCTTGTATAAAAAAGATGTCATCCATACAGGCAACGCGTCTCCGGCAAGGAAAGATATAAAAAAGGAGGAAACTGCTATCACCCCAAATGAAATGAGGGTAATGCGTCCGATAGTATTCGGGGGCATTGCCATCCATATATGGTGGAAGACGTAGAAATTTGCTAAGAGATATATGATGAAGATTATTATGAGCATGATCGGTTTCATTCAGACTTTATAGAATAGTTTTGAAATGTACAAAGATATATAATCCTGTTTATTGCGAAATATTTATGATAAAAAAAGAGTAGCCGGAAAAGACCACTCTTTTTTAATTTATATACTGTTTCCTTCAGTTAATTACGTCTGCCACCTAAGGCTATCATAATGTAATAAAGTAACGTAGCCAAAGATCCTATTGCTGCAATAACATATGTATAAGCAGCCCATTTCAAAGCATCTTTAGCCATGTCATGATTGTTTATATTGGTTACGCCGGCTGTATTGAGCCATGCCAAAGCTCTCTGGCTGGCATTGATCTCCACAGGCAATGTGATAAAACTGAATATGGTAGTCAGGGCAAAAAGACCGATACCTATCCAGATAAGGGTGGGGAATGTCTGTATGAAAATAATTCCCGCAAGAATTATCCATGTCACCCATGATGAAGCGAAACTGACAACAGGTACCAGAGCCGAGCGCATTTTCAACGGGCCATAGGCATGTGCATGCTGTACAGCATGCCCGCATTCGTGGGCGGCTACCGCGGCGGCGGCTACACTGTTGCTGGCATAAACACCTTCGCTCAGGTTTACAGTCTTATTGGCAGGGTTATAGTGGTCGGTAAGCATTCCTTGAGTGGAAACTACTTTGACGTCATATATGCCATTATCGTGAAGCATCTTTTCAGCTACATCACGTCCGGTCATCCCGTTGGTCAAAGGGATTTTAGAGTATTTATTAAATTTGCTTTTCAGCATTTGCGAAACAGCAAAACTGGCTATCCCAACCAGTATCAATATAATCCAACCTATATACATATTTATATCTTTTTGTGAATATTCTTAGAGTCTGTTTAAATTTTATAGCTGCTTTTTATATTCTTTTTGAGCACCTTTTTTACTCTTGATTTAGCCCGCTAAATCCGCAAGTAAAAATCAAAAAAAACATCTCAAAATAATTATAAAAAAATTCAGCTAAGATCTATTTTAAAGAGCCGTATGGAAAATTTTCGCTAAAATTTAAACAGACTCTTATTATGATATATGAAACAAAAAATGTGCCAATAATGTTTGTTGGCACATTCTATATTCTTAAAAAGGGTTTAATTACCTTATTATAGTCTGTTCCCTGTCAGGTCCTAACGATACTATCTTGATAGGTACTTGCAACTCTTTTTCCAGAAAGGAAATATAATGCTCGAACCCGGCAGGAAATTCATCCTCCTTTTGCATTTTTGTCATATCAGTTTGCCATCCTTTCATATCCACATAGATAGGCTTGATTCTTTCGTCTACTTCGAAAGGGAAATCCGTTACTTTCTCTCCGTTTATTTCGTAGCCGATACACGCTCTGATGGTTTCGAATGTGTCCAGTACATCGCTTTTCATCATTATCAGTTGGGTAACACCATCTATCATAATGGCATAGCGCAAAGCTACCAGGTCTATCCATCCGCAACGGCGCGGACGCCCAGTTACAGAACCGAACTCAAATCCTAATTCGCGGAGCTTATCTCCTGTTGCGTCGAATAATTCGGTCGGGAACGGGCCACTGCCCACACGGGTACAGTATGCCTTGAATATACCGTACACTTCGCCTACCGACTGTGGTGCTATCCCCAGTCCTGTACATGCTCCTGCCGATATGGTATTGGACGATGTCACAAATGGATATGACCCGAAATCTATATCGAGCATTGTTCCCTGCGCACCTTCGGCCAGTATTTTCTTTCCTTGTTTTACAGCGTTGTTGATATAGTGTTCACTATCTATAAATGTAAACTCTTTCAGTTTCGCCACACCTGCAAACCATTCTTTTTCTATTTCAGCCAGCGCACTGATATCGTGTCCATATTGCTGTAATATTCTCAGATGCTTAGATTTAGCAGTATTGTATTTCTCTTCGAAATTGTGAAGTATATCGCCGACACGCAGACCGTTGCGGCTGATTTTATCCGTATATGTAGGTCCGATGCCTTTACCGGTAGTGCCTATTTTGGAATCTCCCTTGGCTGCTTCATAGCAAGCGTCCAGCAGGCGGTGGGTTGGTAATATGAGGTGCGCTTTCTTTGAGATAAGAAGGCGCTTTGTTAAGTCATGGCCGGATGATTCCAACGACTCGATTTCTCCTTTGAACAACGCGGGGTCAAGTACAACACCGTTTCCTATGATATTGATTTTGTTTCCCTGGAAAATACCTGAAGGCACAGAGCGAAGGACATATTTCTTTCCTTCGAATTCCAGTGTGTGCCCTGCATTTGGCCCACCCTGAAAACGGGCTACAATCTCATAGTCGGGTGTGAGCACATCCACGATCTTACCTTTTCCTTCGTCGCCCCATTGCAAACCTAGCAATACATCTACTTTCATTTCTTTTTAATACGTGTATTTTTATTTTCTGTTAGTTTATTCTTTTTCTCTTCTGCTTTTTTTGCCCGCATACATTTATTGCATATGCCATATATATACATGCTGTAGTAGCTGATCTTGAATCGTTGCAGCTTTTTTTGTTGAGTGGGAGTAAAGAGATTCCCGTTTTTATGTTCTTTCACTTCGCCGCAACTCAGGCAAATCAGATGGTCATGATTTTCATTTCCATATGCCCGCTCGTACTGAGATACATTAGCTCCAAACTGATGTTTTACAACCAGACCGCAGTCCAGCAGCAATTCGATGGTGTTATATAATGTAGCACGGCTGACCCTGAAGCTGGATTGCTTCATGGCATTATACAAAGAATCCATGTCAAAATGTCCTTTCGTAGAATAGATATGCTCAAGGATGGCATATCTTTCCGGGGTTTTACGATGTTTGTGCAGACCGAGATAGTCCGTGAACTCGCTTTTGACTTGTTCCTTTACTTTTGAATTATCCATTTATAGAAAAATCTGATATGAACAAAAATACATCTTTTTAATAGAATATCAGGTAGTATGAGTAAGAAAAAGTTATTAACTATTCAGAATTTGTATTTTGTAAGGAAAGAAAATCTTTTGCCCGTTGTATGGACCCGGATATTTGGATTCATTCCAAATAAACGGGAGCCTTGTATAAAATTAAAAAGAGAACTCTCACGAGCTCTCTTTTTAGAAAGGAAATCAAAAAGAATATTATAATAAATATTCAGGTTAGTATGTATTTGCTTATTCATCCAGTGGTTCGTCCACTGTGTATTTGTATTCTATTTTGAATGTTTTTGTTTCTTCACCAAAATCTTTGGATGTTATCTCAAATGTAACTTTGTCACGTCCTGCGATTTTGTAAGGTGTAAGATCGAAGCTTGCATAGCCTTTTACCGGATATCGTGATGGTTCATCCCCGTTTATATTATGCCTGAACTCTAGTTTCACAACATCTTTGTCTACCGATAAATCCGGTTCTGCCGATACCATATTAATCATATGGGGTTCTTTTTCCCCGGTGTTGTATCCGAAATTGATATTCAGGTATCCGCCACCTTCCCAAACAGAATATACTTTGATCGGATCATACCCTATACTGTCTTGTTTTACCTGATCGTCGGGTGCTATATAAATAACGCCTTTGGTCAGTACGTCGTAATAATCGTTCAGCCTGATGTAATGGTCGTAACCATCCTTTGCGTCAGATAAAATAGTATAGTTTATTATTGCCCTGTCGTACTTAGGCTTCAGGTTAAGACCTACGGGAGCAGCAACCCACAATTTGTCACCGTTATCCCGTACGAAGGAATAAGTATTGTCATCTATCTTTTTTACTGTCACTATATCCTCCCAGTAATTACCAAGAGAATACCCATCGTCATCAAGACATGAAGAGAATCCTAATGTTAAGACAGAAGATAGAATCAGTGCTGAAAATAGTTTCATATACTTTCTCATTTTTTTATTTAATAAAATTGGTTGATTAATTCTAATAAAATTGCTCACATATATTAGATGCGCAATTTGTGTGCCATGTTGCATGGAGGTGTCAAAATAAATGTTAAGAATTTCCTTTTGTTATAAGAAAAAGCCGGATTATCTTTTTTGCCTGAAGAATTCTTTTAGTAGAGAGGCGCATTCTTCCTCCAGAATACCGGATATTACAGATGTTTTGTTGTGTAGTATATTGGGGGAGAAAAGGGAGTATCCTTTTTTTTCATCTTTGGCACCAAAGACTATTTTAGGTATTTGTGACCAGAGAAGTCCGCCGGCACACATAGGACAAGGTTCTAACGTGACATACAATGTACAATTTGTAAGATATTTACCCCCTAGAAAATTTGCTGCAGCTGTAATAGCCTGCATTTCAGCATGCGCGGTGACATCATTGAGAGTTTCTGTCAGGTTGTGTGCCCGGGCAATAATTCGTCCCTGACAAACGACAACAGCACCGATAGGTACCTCGTTCTTTTCGAAAGCAATCTGCGCCTCATTCAGAGCTTGCCCCATATAGTGTTCGTCGTTGAGGATAGAAGTCATCGGCGCATTTCATTTTCTCCAAAAAGCGTAGGGTAATCCTGATCCAGATTTTTCAGGACATGGGCGATAAGAGTTTCCCTGCACCAGCGGGAACGGTTGGCAATCTTATACTTTTTTATATAAGAGGAGATAAGTGCATATTCTTCTTCGTTGAGTGAAAAAAGAAGATGTTTTGTTCTGTTGCTATGTGCCCCTTTCTTTTTTAGTTTCATTACCGCAAAAATAAGGACTTATCCCAATATGTGAAAGGATTTTCGGGAGAATATTCTCATTTGGATATGTAGTTTAACTTTACTCTTCAAAATTGATGCGTAACTGGATAGCCTCGCCCCATCCAATTTCGTCTTCATTGTTTTTCAGGCCAAGTCCTATCAATCTTACTTTAGGTGATAAATCCACATTTTGCAGGAGTTCAAAGCCGGCTTTATAGAAGGTATCATAGTCCGATATAGTTGTAGCAAAAGTTTTACTTCTTGTAATTATTTTAAAGTCAGCATACTTTATTTTTAAAGTTACTGTCCGTGCTTTAAATCTTTTTTTTTCAATATCGTGAAATGCATCACGGGCAACTTCATCCAGGATTGTAGACAACTCTTCCAGATTATCAATATCGTGTTCAAAAGTAGTTTCTGAACTTATAGATTTTCTTATACGTTGCGATTCTACCGGGCGGTCGTCTACAGCCCTCGCATTTTGGAAATAAATATGTCCTGCTTTACCGAAGACGGCTACTAATTCATTTTCAGAACGTTGTTTCAGATCCCATCCGTTTTTTATACCTAATTGGTGCATTCGTTTGGCAGTGACTTTACCTACTCCGAAGAATTGTTCGATAGCTAATGTATCAACAAACTGTTCGGCGTTTTTGGGCTTGACTACAAATAATCCATTCGGCTTATTCTGGTCTGAAGCTATTTTTGCAAGGAATTTATTGAATGATACTCCGGCAGAAGCTGTTAGCCGGGTGGTTTCTAATATCTTCTGTTTGATTTCCTGTGCTATCTGTGTTGCAGATGGAATATTTTTATGATTCTCTGTCACATCCAAAAAGGCTTCATCGAGAGACAAGGGTTCAACCAGATCGGTGTATTCATGGAATATTTCCATTATCTGCCGGGATACAGACTTATAGACATCGAAACGGGCGGGGACAAATATCAATTGAGGACATTTTCTCAATGCGGTTTTAGAGGCCATCGCCGAACGCACGCCATACCTCCGGGCTTCGTAACTTGCCGCAGCAACAACTCCCCTCGGTCCCGAATATCCTACAGCCAAAGGTTTTCCTCTATACTCTTTATTATCGCGTTGTTCGATTGAAGCATAGAAGGCATCCATGTCGATATGGATTATCTTACGCATGCTTAAAGGTAGAAAGTTTTTCTATTCGAGGGTGATCCGGTTTACCTCAATATCTTTATTTAAGAATATTGTCGCCGCCTCTGAAAATTTTTGAGGGGATTCTGTTGTGAAATACTTTGTTACACCGCCTTTTGTGCATACTTTGTCCATTTCGGGATGGCGATACAGATAATCTTGCAGACTACGGGCAATATATTCGCCTTGGGGTATGGCTGTTACACCATCCGGCAGGAACGACTTTATTTTATCCAAAAGCAAGGGATAGTGAGTGCACCCAAGTATAAGTGTATCTATTTGCGGGTCTTTGGAAAGAATATTGGAGAGATTCTTTTTGATGAAATAATCCGCGCCTTCATTTTGATATTCTCTGTTTTCAACCAATGGTACCCACATGGGGCACGCTTCACCTGATACTTTAATATCCGGGAAAAGTTTATTGATTTCAATAGGATACGATTCGGATTGTATGGTTCCGGTCGTACCTAAAATGCCAACATGCCTGCTTTTGGTTATGGGTCCTATAATTTCGGCTGTAGGGCGTATAACACCCAATACTCTTCTGTCCGGATCTATATGAGGCAGGTCTTTCTGCTGTATTGTACGCAGAGCCTTTGCTGATGCCGTATTGCATGCCAGTATTACCAGATTGCAACCCATATCGAACAGGCTCAGTACGGCCTGTTTCGTGAACTCATATACAACATCGAAAGAACGTGAGCCGTATGGGGCACGCGAATTATCCCCGAGATAACAATAATCGTATTCAGGCATTAACGATTGTATTTCAGAAAGGATGGTCAATCCTCCGTAGCCTGAATCAAACACGCCGATAGGTCCAGCTTTAAGCATATATAATGATTTAGTAATTCAAAGATAAAAAATAATTAAGAATGAATGATGAATAATTAAGAATCCTTTTGCCCGTCACTTATGACCATTTGGCTATCAGGAAGAGACTGTCCTCCAATAGCTAAGAAAGTTATATACATATCAGTTAACAGTAAACAGTCATCAGTTAACAATTAGGAGCCCTTTATTCTTATTACTCAATACTTACTACTTTGAAAAGGTAACAAAGGTAACATTATTTACAGTCAACAGTTAGCAGTCATCAGTCAACATGGTAAGATGTAAAAACTTTGCGTCTTTGCGTGAAACAAAATAGGGCGCCAGCCAACCCGTACTTTGTAACTGCCCGCAGGGCGCAGTAACTTATAACTGTTAAAAAGTAACAAAGGTAACACTTTTTTTACTTATTACTTTTTACCCTCATTGTAAATCCCCCTTGGGGGATTTAGGGGGCCATTTCAATACTTCAAAGAGCTATAAGCTAACAGCTAAAGGCTATTGGCTATATACATAGATAAACTTCTTCGAAAATATTAATTCTGTGCATTTGCCCTATTTCTCAATACATTTATATTATCACTCATCCAACCAGTAGGTACAAAAAAAATACTCCTTTTTACAGAAGCATTTTATTATTATTATTTTGTATATATGTTTTTACCTCACGCCCAGTTTTTGCTTTACCAGATCCGTTGCATTCGTTGCATCGGGGGTAACGAATGCTATCGCCGGATTTGCAAGATCATAGATGCAGACAAAACCCTGTTCTATTCCTACCTGATGGATGGCATCTTTGACTTTTTTCCGCAGAGGCGCGATTAGCATTTGTTCCTGATTCAGTATGTCATCCTGCGCCACTTTCATAAAGTTGTTTATCTGACGTTCCAGTTCATACAACTCCTGCATACGGCGAAGACGTACATTGTCTGCCATCGAGTTCTGATATGAAATAAAATCGGAATACTTTTTGTTATAATCATTCTGCATTACTTGCAGTTCGTCTTTGTACTTTTTATTCAAATCATTGATTGTATTTGTTGCAGCTACCTTGTCAGGTATTGCTTCCAGAAGTTCATTTGAATTTACAAAGGCTATTTGTTGCGCAGTCTGGGCAACAGCATTCCCCACAAAGAGGAGTGAAAGGGCAATAATTGATATTAAAATGATTTTTTTCATCACGATAATTGCTGTTTTGTAGTAACACAACTTATATAATCTGACGAAGAAACTGATTAACCTTTAAACCTGTTGATAGTTGTGTGTTTCGGTGGCATGGTTAGTACCACCGACTTTCAAGGCAAGATTGCTTGTCAACAACTATCAATTGGTTTTTCTTAGGTTATTTCATAATGAGTACAAAGATATGTAATATTTTTTAATTACAATGTTTTCTTTACCTCTATTTCTTCAAAAGGTTCAATTACGTCACCTATTTTTATATCATTATAATTATGGATGTTCAGTCCGCACTCGTATCCGGCGGCAACTTCCTTCACATCGTCTTTGAAACGTTTCAGAGAACCCAGTTCTCCGGAGTAGATTACAATACCATCGCGTATAAGTCGTATTTTGTTGGCTCTTTTAAGTTTACCTTCTTTAACCATACATCCTGCAACTGTTCCGACTTTTGTAATCTTGAACACTTCGCGTACTTCCACATATCCGGTCAAAACTTCTTTTATTTCAGGAGAAAGCATACCTTCCATAGCGGATTTGACCTCTTCGATAGCATCGTATATAATAGAATACAAGCGAATTTCAACGCCGTCTTTTTCCGCTGCCCTGCGGGCTGCCTGTGACGGACGCACCTGGAATCCGATAATAATGGCATCGGAGGCCGCAGCCAGTACAATATCCGATTCGGATATCTGACCAACGGCTTTATGGATCACATTTACCTGTATTTCTTCAGTCGATAATCTGATAAGGGAATCTGATAGGGCTTCTACCGAACCGTCCACATCACCTTTAACGATTACATTCAACTGCTGGAAGTTTCCGATAGCGATCCGGCGTCCTATATCGTCGAGTGTAAGTATCTTCTGTGTACGGAGACCTTGTTCGCGCTGCAACTGCTCACGTTTTGTTGCAATTTCACGTGCTTCCTGTTCTGTTTCCAATACATGGAATATATCCCCGGCTTGTGGAGCGCCGTTCAATCCTAATACCAGAGCCGGAGCTGCGGGAGCTGCTGTATCTATGCTGGCATTACGTTCATTGAACATTGCTTTTACACGGCCGAAGTATGTTCCTGCAAGAACTATATCTCCTTTTTTGAGAGTACCGTTTTCGACAAGTACAGTGGACAGGTATCCCCTACCTTTATCGAGGGAAGATTCTATAACCGAACCTGTCGCTCTTCTGTTAGGATTTGCTTTCAGGTCAAGTAATTCTGCCTCGAGAAGCACTTTTTCCAATAATTCGTCCACACCTAAGCCTTGTTTTGCTGAAATATCCTGAGACTGGTATTTTCCACCCCAGTCCTCTACCAGATAATTCATTCCGGCAAGGGTTTCTTTTATCTTTTCAGGGTTTGCACCCGGTTTATCTATTTTGTTTATCGCAAAAACAATAGGTACACCTGCTGCAGAAGCATGATTGATTGCCTCTACCGTCTGTGGCATGACATTATCGTCGGCAGCTACAATGATAATCGCGATATCCGTAACTTTCGCACCACGGGCACGCATCGCCGTAAAGGCTTCGTGTCCGGGAGTATCCAGGAATGTGATCCGGCGTCCCGATTTCAGTTTAACGTTGTATGCTCCGATATGCTGGGTGATTCCACCTGCTTCGCCGGCGATAACGTTGGTCTGACGGATGGTGTCGAGTAATGAAGTCTTACCGTGGTCTACGTGTCCCATTACTGTGACGATTGGTGCGCGAGGTTCCAAATCTTCAGCATTATCTTCCTCTTCGTTGATGGCTTCAACCACTTCTGCACTTACATATTCTGTTTTAAATCCGAATTCCTCTGCTACGATATTGATGGTTTCAGCATCCAGACGCTGATTGATGGACACCATGATGCCGATACTCATACAGGTAGAAATAACTTTTACCACCGGCACATTCATCATGTTTGCCAAATCATTCGCTGTTACGAATTCTGTGATTTTAAGAGTTTTGCTTTCCTGCTCCTGCATTTCCAGTTCTTCCTGGTATTTTTGGGAGAAAGCATCACGCTTTTCTTTTCTGTATTTAGCACCTTTATTTTTTCCACCTTTTCCGGTCAGACGGGCTAATGTTTCTTTTATTTGCTTTTGAACGTCTTCTTCGTTCACAGCCTGCTTAACGATAGGTTTACGCAGATTATGCTTGGTACGGTCGCCGCCACCATGATGCTGGCCACCACCTCCTGCCTGAGGAGGAACACCTTTTTCAATATCTACTTTACCTCGTTTTATACGGTTGCGTTTTTTCTTAGCGGCATCTTCTGCTTCATCGCTACTTGCTTTCCGTTTTTTTGCTTCTTCGTCGGTTTCTTTTTTCAACAGACGAACGGTATTTTCTTTTACCTTTTTCTGATCTTGCTGTTCTTTTTCAAGGCGCTCTTTTTTCTTCTCTGCCTTCGTTTTCTTGGCAGGGCGCGTCTTGTCATTGATTGAGCTAAGGTCAATGGAACCTTTAACCACAATATTCGATTTGATTGTGGTTTTGTTGAGTCTGAAAATATCGTCCTCTTCTTTTTCTTCTTCAACTACCGGCGGTGTTACAACCGGTGTGGAAACTTTCGGCTCTTCTTCTTTTTCTTCTACTATCAACACAGGTTCTTCTTTTACTTCTTCTTTTTTAACGACAGGTTCCGGTTCCGGCTCAGGTGTAGGTTCGGGGAGAGGCGTTTCTACCTTTGTTTCAGCAACAGGCTCAACGGCGGCTACTTCCGGTTCAGAGACTACTTCTTCTTTTACCTCTGTCTTTTTAGGTCTGTTTAGTGCGTCCAAATCTATTTTATCCACAACTTGTACATGTGGTTTGAAAGATTCGGGAACTTCTGTTACAATTTCTTCAGGTTCTTGTCTTTTAGGAGCAACATCCTCTACTTCTTTAGGAGGCTGAACCTCTCTTTCTCTCTCTTTTTCCCTTTCTTTACGGTTTCGGAGAAGAGCTTCAAGGTCAGCATTATTACCGAATTCTTTCACAAGTAATTCATGTTGTTCACCGTCAACTTTTGCATTGGGATTCGATTCTACATCAAATCCTTTTTTATGCAGGAATTCAACCAGGCTGTTGATTCCTACATTCAAATCTTTGGATATTTTTATTAATCTTATAGACATATTCTCTTTTTAAATCAAAAAATGGACAGTGAACCCGTAAATATTCTTCTTATTTGCATGAATGGTAAATCTTGCCGGGATGCTCCGAATACAAAAGTATTAAGAAATCAGCGAATAACCAAATCAGGATTTACTTTCATCGTCAAATTCTGCACGCAGAATATCTAATATTTCGTCCACTGTATCTTCTTCAAGGTCTGCTTCTTGTATAAGCTTATCCCTGTCAGCTGCCAGGACATTCTTGGCAGTAACACAGCCGATTTTCTTCAATTGGTCGATAACCCATCCGTCAATTTCATCACGGAACTCATCCAGATAGATATCTTCTTCGTCGAAGTCGTCAATATCACGGTATACGTCGATGGTGTAACCTGTGAGCATGCTTGCCAGCTTGATGTTGAACCCTCCTTTTCCGATAGCCAGGGAAACTTCTTCGGGGCGAAGCAGCACTTCTGCACGTTTCTCTTCCTCATTCAGTTTTACAGAAGTTATCTTAGCCGGGCTAAGGGCACGCTGGATGTATAAACTCATGTTAGGCGTATAGTTGATAATATCTATATTTTCGTTACGCAACTCACGAACGATACCATGTATACGCGAACCCTTCATCCCTACGCAGGCTCCAACAGGATCAATGCGGTCGTCATATGATTCCACTGCAACTTTTGCTCTTTCACCGGGTATACGGGCAATGTTCTTTATTGTTATCAATCCGTCGTTTATTTCAGGTACTTCAATCTCAAGCAGTCTTTCAAGGAATACAGGAGATGTACGTGATAAAATAATCTTAGGGTTATTATTTTTATTATCTACTCTTTCTACCACCGCGCGTACATGTTCGCCTTTGCGGAAGAAATCGCTTGGTATCTGCTCTGTCTTGGGTAAAAGGAGTTCTTCTTTTTCATCATCGAGAAGTAATATCTCTTTTTTCCATATCTGATATACTTCACCGGATACAATTTCCCCGATTTTTTCTTTATAACGGTTATAAAGCCCCTCTTTCTGAAGTTCCAGTATCTTCGAAGTCAGGGTCTGGCGCAGGTTCAGGATAGCACGGCGGCCAAAGTCTTCGAAGAAAACTTCGTCGGTTACATCCTCGCCCACTTCAAAATCTTCATCTATTTTTCTTGCAGCCGTAAGTGAAATCTGAGTATTCTCATCTTCAAGCTCATCATCTTCCACAATTGTACGGTTGCGCCATATTTCAAGGTCTCCTTTATCGGGATTGATGATAACATCATAGTTGTCATTCGACCCGAAGAGTTTTGCTATTACATTGCGGAACGAATCTTCAAGAACGCTTATCATTGTCATCCTGTCAATATTTTTCAGTTCTTTAAATTCTGAAAAAGTATCGATCATACTAATAACTTCTTTTTTAGCCATAACAGTTATTTAAATCGTATTAAATATTTTGTATATTTTACTTCGTCATAAGTGAATGAAAGATCTTCTTCCAATGCCACTTTCTTTTTTGCACCTTCCGGCTTTACCATTTTTGTAATGGTGATAACAAATCCGTTGTTGTCGGAAGTTTTAAGTACGCCGGAAAGTTTCTGTCCTGCTTTTGTAAGTACTTCTACTTCGTTACCTTCATTTTTTTTATATTGACGGGGGATTTTGAATGGAGATGTAACACCGGCAGAACCTACTTCCAATTCGAAATCTTCGGCATCTCTGTCTAATCTGGATTCTATGTCACGACTGAGCGCAATACAATCATCAATACCGATACTATCATCGCTGTCTATTTCTACAACAATAATATTGCCGGGCCTGACGGTAACATCAACAAGAAACATCGGTGTCCCCTGTAAAAATTTGTCCGTTACATCTTTTATAAAATCTTTATCTATCATTTGCTTTTAAGAACAACAAAGAGGAAGCCACGGCCTCCTCTCCCTCTATTTCGATTACAAAAGTAGTGAAAATAATTTTTTATACCAAATTTTGATAATAAATAAGTTAGCATCTTTACTTTTCTTATCTGGGATGCAATATTTAAGCGCCACTTTGTTTTCTGTTTACTGCTTTTACACCTTTTATCTTAGCTATACGGGAACATAATGTTTGTAAATCGTTCACATCATGTACATAAACAATAATCCGTCCTTCGAATACTCCATCATTAGACTCAATGTTCATTCCTTTGATATTCAATGATCCGGCAGTGATAACCTTGGTTATATCATTTAGCATTCCCATCCTGTCTATACCTGTAACAATAATAGAGGTAAGAAAAGGAAATTGCGTATAACTGCCCCATTCCAGATTTACAATCCTGTCTCCGTGGCTGGCTTTCAGTTTCAGTCCTACCGGACAATGTATGCTGTGAACATCTACCTCATTGTCGTCATTCAGATAACCGAATACTTTGTCTCCTGGTATAGGGTTGCAGCAGGTAGGCATCCTGAAATTTTTATTAAAAGAGTCTTCTTCGAGGATATATGTTTTTTTAGGGTTTATTTGCTCGTATTCTTGCGGCTTTTCGGCTTTATCCTTATCAGCTTTCTTTACAGCGTGAAAAGCCTGTTTCATATATTTGAGCAAAACATTGTCGGAGTTTTGCTTCTTCAATGTCAATAATTTCTCTATTTTCTGGGGAAGGGAAATGTCATTGTTGCCGATAGCGTAGTATAAGTCTTCTTTAGTCTGTTTCTGATAATAGTCCAGCATTTGGTCTATAATCGCAGGTGTCAGTTCAACTGTTGTACCTTCCAGGGTTTTCAGTAAAAGTTCTTCTCCCTGTTTGGCTATTTCTCTTTTATATTTCCTGAGGGCATATTCTATCTTTGTACGGGCTTTGGCTGTTGTTACCAGGCCAAGCCATTCGTATTTTGGGACTTGCGATCTCGACGTCAGGATTTCAACCTGGTCCCCGCTATTTAGTTTTTCGCTGAGAGGAACCAGTTTATGATTGACTTTGGCGCCTATACAATGATCTCCGATATCTGAATGCAGGTCGTAGGCGAAATCAAGAGCTGTTGCCCCCTGTGCTAAAGTTCTTATTTCTCCTTTTGGAGTGAAAACAAAGATCTCCTGTGAGTACAGGTTTAATTTTATCGTGTCAAGGAAGTCCATTGCATTGGGACTCGGGCTTTCCAATATTTCTTTAATGGTTTTCAGCCATTTGTCCAGCTCCGTATCTTCTTCTATTTTTCCTTCTTTATATTTCCAGTGCGCGGCGAATCCTTTTTCAGCAATATCGTCCATGCGCCGGCTGCGTATCTGTATTTCTATCCATTGCCCGTCAGGACCCATAACGGTGAGGTGGAGTGCCTGATACCCGTTTGCTTTTGGGCGGCTTACCCAATCCCTGATTCTGTCGGGGCGGAGTTTGTAGATGTCCGTTATGACTGAATATATATCCCAACATCGCTTCTTCTCGTCTATACCCGGTTCATTTTCGAAGATGATGCGGACTGCAAAAATATCATATATCTCTTCAAATGGAACGCCTTTTGCCTGCATTTTGTTCCAGATGGAATAAACCGACTTTTCGCGGGCCCTTATCTCGTATTTAAAGCCGAGCTCGTTAAGCTTGTCAACTACAGGTTTGGCAAAATGCTGATAAACATCTGACCTGATCTTATAAGTTGCCTGTAATTTATATTGGATATCTTTATATACCTCGGGGTTTTCCCATTTGAAGCTAAGTTCTTCCAGTTCTGTCTTTATAGCGAACAGGCCCAAACGATGGGCCAGCGGAGCGTATATATACATTGTCTCTCCCGCAATCTTATACTGTTTGGCAGGAGCCATAGAACCTAATGTACGCATATTGTGGAGACGGTCGGCTATTTTGACCAGTATCACACGTATATCATCCGACATAGTGAGCAATAGCTTGCGAAAATTCTCAGCCTGAGCTGAAACATTCTCTCCGAACATACCGCTCGATATTTTAGTAAGTCCATCTACAATCTGTGCTATTTTATCTCCAAACAGCACTTTCATGTCTTCGACCGTGTATTCTGTATCCTCTACTACATCGTGCAGCAATGCCGCGCAGATGGATGTTGATCCTAGTCCGATTTCGCCGCAGACGATACGGGCTACTGAAATAGGATGTAATATATATGGTTCCCCGGAACGACGGCGCGCGCCTTTATGCGCCTCCTTTGCGAAAAGGAAAGCTTTTGTTATAATTTCGACTTTGCGCCTATGGTTGGTCTTTAGGTAATCGTCGATAAGAGCATTGAATTCCTGCTCGATTAAAATATCATCCTGAGTATGCGTATCCTCTTTTGCCATAAGTTTTGAGTAAGGAAACAAAAATAGTAAAATCAATTTTAATTAAGAGCTATTCGCATCATAATAAAAATTGATTTAACCATTAGATTATTCTATAATTACTTACATATTCGTTGCTGTAAGTGATTTATTGTCTGTATTGGCTTGGGTCCCGTTATTGGTTTGGGCACTATTATTTTGTTCGGGAAGAAGTATCAGTAGGCGTTGCCCTACCTTAGCCATATTAGAGGATAGCTTGTTCCATGTTATAATGTCTTTTTTTGTGACATTGTAACGGGCAGCTATTTGAGTAATGGTTTCCCCTATTTTTACTTTGTGATAAATTATTTTGGAATCATCAGCATTTTTTCTGTCCGAATCGTCAGAGTCGGTCGTAGATATTCTGACGCGTGGCAGCGTGGATTCGTCACGCACAATTTTCTTTAGATAGCCGTCAATCAAATCTGCAGTGTAGGTTGAATCAATGATTACTGTCGGTAGTTCCGGCTCAGGAAGTTTTACAGCTTCTTGAATTTCTACATATTCTATCTTTTGTATTTTTAGTTGTTTCCCGGCAATTAGTTTATTTGAGCGGTTCCAGCCTTTTAGTTCGGTGACTGATACTCCGTTCTTTTTTGCTATGCCAGCCCATGTATCACCTTTACGTATCTTGTAATAAGTAGTAGTTTCTTTCGGAACGGAAACAGTTCTTGTTAGACCCGATACAGAAACGACCGTAGTATCGGATGATGTATTGTTTGATACCAGTAATTCTTCTGCGGATTGTTCTTCTGCTTTATAAATTTTCAGGCGTCTTCCGACTGTTAATTTGTTTGATGCAAGATTATTCCATTGTTTTATCTGGCTCGATGTAACTCCATACCGGCTGGCCAGACGGGCTAACGTATCTCCTCTTTTTACCCTGTATGTGATTGCGTTACCGGCGGCTCTGTTACCTCCCACAGCATCCACACCTGCTACTTTACGGTGAGTCAGATACTGGTCGGCCTTATATGTGTAGATGTCGTCTTTCTTATCGAGAAATAAAGAAAGCTTATCGATGGGAAGGTTCAAAGAATAATGTTTATAATCCCCCGGTATAATGTCACTCTTGAACTGTGGGTTGAATTGACGTAAGTCATCAACAGAGACGTTCAGGTTGTCTGCAATCTGTTGGAAATGAACATTCTTATCGATCATTAAAGAGTCTATCGAAGCCGGGTTTTTGCATTCGGTGGGACAGATATTATGCTCATCATAATAATTCATTATATATGTAGCTGCGATAAAAGCCGGAACATAGCCCCTTGTTTCCCGTGGCAGATAGGGATAGATGGCCCAGTAATCGGTTTGCCCGCCACTACGGCGAATTGCCTTATTTACATTACCCGGACCACAGTTATAGGCTGCGATTACCAGATTCCAGTCTCCATAGATTCCGTATAAGTCTTTCAGATATCTGGCTGCTGCATCTGTTGATTTTAGCGGGTCGCGGCGTTCGTCTACAAGGCTGTTTATCTCCAGATCGTACATTTTACCTGTGGGAGCCATGAATTGCCATAGGCCTGTTGCACCTACTGTGGAGCGTGCTATCGGATTGAGGGCTGATTCAATTACCGGAAGATATTTGAGTTCCAGAGGTAAGCCTTCTTTGTCCAATGCTTGTTCGAACAGAGGGAAGTAGTATTTACCCTGTCCCAGCATATAGCTGACCTGATTACGACGGCGGCCTGCATACATTTCTATATAATCGCGCACAACCGGGTTAAAAACCAGTTCCATCTTGGTTGGCAAAGAATATAGTCTGTGTATATAGACAGAATCGTTGAACAATACGGCACTATCGTCATTCGAACGGCAGTCATCACCATATTTTACATTATTACTCCAGTTTTTTAGCAGTTCATCGTAGTTGCGTTCCATGTCTGCCGGATATATTATCGACCTATCGGTAATTGTGTCACGTGCCGACAATTCTTTACGACCGGACTGCCCAAATACGATAAATGTACCGGATAGGAAAAGCCCTGTGATTATTAGTTTTTTCAGCATAAGTGTTCCTTTATGGTATTTGCAGAACTTCACATAAAGTGAGGTTTCTGCAAGTTTAAAAATTTATACTACATTGAAGCCCTACCGAGGCTTTAGAATAAGATGTCGGTGGCCAGAATACTGGTGTAACTCTCATGGAGAGATCCGGTGACATATCAAAATCGTACAATTGCGCATCTACATAAGCATCGATCATGCATAGCGCATACACCCCCACGGCCACAATAATGGCTAAGTCCCTGTTTCTTCTATAGAAATCCTTTTTGCTCTTCAGAGCTGATTGTAGCCTGTCGCGACCATAGTCGTCGACAGTTTGTCCTGGTCTTAAATAATTCGTATAACTGGTGCCGGAACCTGTTACCAAATCTCGGAAAGCCTGATTGTAATCATTATATACCCGCCCATTCCATGTAATGGCATAAGTGAGTCCGAGCGCTCCTCCATATACAATCGGCAGCTTCCAGTACTTACGATTGTAAAATTGTCCTAATCCCGGGAAAATAGCAGAATATATGACTGCTTTTTTCGAATCGGGTTTAAATTCATGTTTACTTATTGTAATTACCGAATCCACTAAAACCACAGCTTTTTCGCTTATTAATGGTTTTATAGTATCGGCAGGTAAACGTTTGCCATCTGAACGAAGCACGGAATCCTGAACTTGAGGTTCTTGTGCATTCAACGGAAGAAGCATCCCTTCTAATATGCACCATAAACAAATAAATAAACCTCTCCTCATATATAATATTACGGAAAATACCTCGTTTTATTTTTTCAATTGGTCAAATATCGAAATTATTCTCTCCAACTCTTCTTCTGTTTTAAACGGAATACTTATTTTGCCTTTACCCTTATCGTTACAGGTAAGCTGTACCTTGGTGGAGAAGAATTTCGATAAGTGAGTTTTTAGTATCTCAAATTCTTCGGGAGTAGCTTTTTTTACTCCTGATTTTTTTACTGTTTCTACTACTTTTTCTTCTTTGAGCAAGTCTTCCAGTTTTTCACCTTTGGCTATTGCCCTTACATATTCCTCTACTTTCCTTACAGATAAACCTTCTTCGAGTATCAGTTCGTAAACTTCCAATTGTGCAGCTGCATCCTCGAGTGTGACCAGAGTACGTGCATGAGCCATATCTATTTTCTTGTCTCTGATACCCATTTGTATCTCAGCCGGTAATTTTAACAGGCGCAGATAATTGGCTATGGTTGTTCTCTTTTTACCAATGCGTTCACTGAGACGTTCCTGAGTGAGATTATATGCCTCGATAAGATTCTGGTAGGCCAGTGCAATTTCTATGGAGTTCAGGTCTTCACGCTGAATGTTCTCTATCAGTGCCATCTCCATTACAGTTTCATCTTCGGCTGTACGGATGTATGCAGGGATAGAACTTAATCCGGCAATTGAAGAGGCTCTATACCGCCGTTCTCCGGCTATGATCTGATATGAATCTTCGTCTATCTTACGCAATGTTATGGGTTGGATAACTCCTATCTGACGAATAGAGACTGCCAGTTCTTGCAATGCTTCTTCATCGAATACACGTCGGGGCTGATCAGGGTTTACCTGTATCTTGGATAACTCTATTTCGTTGATTGAAGAGGAGCCTTCGGTTTTTACTTCATCAATGGTAATAAGGGCGTCTAACCCTCTTCCTAACACCATTTTCTTAGCCATAACAATTTATTAAGTATTTAATCAGGAAAGCAAAGTTAAGAATTTTTCTCAATAAGTTCTTGTGCCAGCTGCATATGATTTACAGAACCTTTCGATGCGGCATCATAAACAAGCACAGGTTGGGCAAAGCTTTGTGATTCGCTAAGCTTCACATTTCGTTGTATTACAGTAGTGAAAACCAGTTCCTGGAAATGGCTTTTCACTTCTTCATATATCTGGTTCGCCAGACGCAAACGTGCATCATACATGGTAAGAAGGAAACCTTCTATTTCGAGGGCCGGGTTCAGTTTATTTTTAATTATTTTTATTGTATTAAGTAATTTGCTTATCCCTTCCAGTGCAAAATATTCACATTGTACAGGTATAATAATCGAGTCTGCTGCAGTAAGCGCATTTACGGTTATCAATCCTAATGATGGCGAACAGTCTATCAGAATATAGTCATAATCCGGTTTGAGCGGAACAAGAACTTCCCGCAGTTGTTTTTCCCTGTTTTCCACATTCAGCATTTCCAGTTCTGCCCCTACCAGATTGATATGGGATGGTAATACATAAAGCCGTTCTATCTCTGTGGGTACGATCGCTTCTTCCGGAGTGGCTGTGCCAATCAGGCATTCGTAGATAGTCTTATTCACTTTTTTGATATCAATGCCCAAACCCGAAGAGGCATTGGCTTGCGGATCGGCATCGACTACCAATACTTTTTTTTCGAGTGCCGCCAGTGATGCCGCCAGATTGATTGTAGTTGTTGTTTTTCCTACGCCGCCTTTTTGATTGGCTAATGCGATTATTTTTCCCATAAAAAGCTATTAATATTTTTTGATGACAAATTAAATAATAAAAAACAGGAAGTGGATGTTAAATTTGTGTAACAATGTATATCTTGTTGAAAAGTCTGCCTGATTGTTAATAAATAAGAGCGAATAATCTGCTGCAAGTTTACGAAATTATATTGGAATCCAGACATCTTTATTTTTTAAATGGCCAGTAATTTTTCTACGCTTTTCAGCCATCCCTGATAATCGAATCTCGACACTGCTTCGTCTAGATGCGCACTGTATTTAACGGAGAGTTCCGGATCATCCAATACTGATTTCATCCCCCGGTAAACTCCTTCTGCACTATTGTCGACCAGTATGCCGTATTTACCACCGTCTATAATGTCGCGTGGGCCTCCGCAGTCGGTTGTTATCACCGGAGTCTTTAGTGCCATCGATTCCAGCAGGACGAGGGAGAAACTCTCGCGTTCCGATACACACAAAGACCATTTGCATTGCAGGATATAAGGGAAAGGATTGTCTATCCTGCCTTTGAGAGTGATTATTCCGTTTATTTCTTTTTCTATAAGTTCTTCCCCCATTGTCCGGTTATCCATCCCATCACCTATTATATAAACATGAAAATTGTATCCCTCTTCTTTGAGGCGTATAACGGCGTTGATAAGTCTGTCTGTCCGTTTTTCGGGAGAGATTCTCGTTATAAGTATAAAGTTGGTTTCACTTTGGGGTAAATCAATGATTGGTTCTTTTGCCTTTTCTTTTACTTTGGCTAAATCAATTGCGTTATATAGCACGCTGATATCTTGCTTCGGGGTTTTCCCATCATACAAAATGGATAGATAAGTATTTTTTGCGGCATCGGACACACATATTACTTTATCGAAACTGTTGTAAGACCGTTCTACGAGTTTTAATTGTTTCTTATTCAGCCATACTGAGATTTTTTCCCTGAAAGACCGGATTTCATATTTTCTTTTATAAACGATGTTGTGTATCCAGAGTATTTTAGGAATACTCATTTTTGCAAAAATACGGGCGAAAAATGTTTCCTTAAAACAAACAATTTCATCATACTCACTTTCGGAAATACCTTTCTGTCTGGCAAACATGCGAGGGAAGAAAATCATTATATTCTCCCATATTTTTTTTTGAAAGTGAGGAAGACCATCCGGATATAAATATTTTATAGAAACAGCCGGTGATACCTTGCGCAACAATACATCCTTATCGGATGGTTCCGGTAAAAGAAGGGTGATTTGCGCTTTAGCCGCCAGATGATTAAGGAGGTCGACCAGCAGTATCTCCGTACCGCCTATTATAAGACTGTCATTGAAAAATAATATACGTTTCATTAGTCTTCCGGGTTACTTATTCTAAGAAATTATTTTGGCAACGCTTTCTACCCAGTAGTCTTCACTGTTGAGGCAGGGTATAAAGGTTAATTGCGCCCCTCCTTTATCAATAAAGAGTTCCTTTGCTTTTATATTGATATCGTATAGTGTTTCCAGATTGTCGGCAGCAAAACCGGGCGCTACTACCAGCAGTTTCTTCGCCTTTTCCGCGGCCTGTTCTTCTATGACTTCGTCCAGACTGGGGCCGAGCCATTTTTTGCCCATTGCCGAATGATATACCTGTCTGGTCCTTTTCATTTCCATATCCAGCTCTTTTAATACAAGGCGGACAGTTTCTTTGGTCTGATAAACGTAATCGAATTCTTTCCCTTTTTTCCAGCCTTCTTCTACATGGGAGAGGGGCAGGCTATGGAAAGTGAATATCAGTTTGTCGAAATCTTCGGTTATGTATGGCCTGATGCTTTTTGCCAGAGATGATATATATGCCGGATGCCGGAAATAAGGTTCTATTACTTTCAGCCGGAAAGGGTATGGCCGTTTGAAAAAGATTTTGCCTACTTCATCAACTACCGTTTTGTAAGAAGATTCTGCATACTGTGGGAATAATGGCAATACAACAACTTCATGTAATCTGTTGTTTTTAGCCATCAGTCTTTCCAGTGCCACTTGTACATAGGGTTGCCCGTATCTCATTGCTACCTCGACAGGCATCTCCGTTAGGGTTTCAAGTTTTTTTGCCAGGGATTTAGCATGATCGAGCAGAGGCGAATCTTCCTTTGTATGATCCCAGATCATCTTATAATGGGCTGTAGAACTGAATTGCCTCAAAGGTATTATAATTCCGTTGACCAGAATAGGACGGAACCAGTCGGGTACAGTCATTACGTACGGATCGGAAAGCATAGCCCTGATAAAGAACTTCACATCCGGTCGTGTACATGTTTTAGGGCTACCTGTGTTTACTAATAATACTCCCTTCATAATTTCCTTAAATACAAATACCACAGATTCCCGTTTGTCTGAAAATATGTGGTATTCCTATTGTTTTATATTTTCAATTGCCTTTAGACATATGTTTCGAGAAGCAATACGTTTCCTTCCGGACTGATTGAAACGCTTTTGGTATCGGCCGGAATGAGGATTGTTTCACCTTGCTTTACAGACAGGTCGTTCCCTTTATCGTCCCTGATGCTGCAAGCTCCTCCCATACAGATATAGGCGACAAACGAGTCGATATCACTGTAATCTCTGGTAATATCTTTAGTTACCTCCAGTAGATTCGTCGTAAAGTATCGGCACGATTCCAACCTTACAGGTTGGTTTTCCGCTCTTGTATATGAGTTTTTATAATTATCGTAAAGTTTAAAATCTATCGCGTCCTTCGCCAGTTCGGTATGAAGTTCGCGCCCGTTGCCGTTCGCGTCTTTACGGTTGTAGTCGTAGATACGGTATGTGATATTCGATGTTTGCTGTATTTCTGCAATAAATGTTCCGGCACCGATAGCATGTACGCGTCCTGCGGGGAGGAAGAATACATCTCCGGCTTTTACATCGTGTTTTGCTAATGAGTCTACAAATGTATTGTCTTCGATGCTCTTAACGTATGATTCCGGAGTCATTTGTTTTTCGAAACCTGAATACAGGAATGCCGATGGCGTAGCGTTTATAACATACCACATTTCCGTTTTGCCGAACGAATCGTGTCTTTTCTTTGCCAGTTCATCGTCGGGATGCACTTGTATGGAAAGATTGTCGCGGGCATCAATAAATTTGATAAGCAAAGGGAATGTATTGCCGAAAGTCTCGAAATTCTTTTTCCCTACCAACTGAGCTTTGTAAGTGTCTATTATTTCGCTCAGGTTTTTATTCTCCAGTTCACCGTTAGCAACGACAGAAACATTGCCTTTTACACTGGATATTTCCCAACTTTCGCCGATGCCGTCTTGTTCGGGCGTTATTCCTTTAAACTTACATATTTCATCTCCACCCCAGATAATGGATTTAAGGATGGGTTTAAACTTTAATGGATATAAATTCATCTTATTACACGTTATATTAAAATTCTTATACAAAAGTAATCAAACTTTGTCTATTTCGAAGCGTTTCGTTTCTTCTATTGAACAGCGAACGGCCCTGAATGTTTATAAAAGATTAAAATCGCTCTGTGCCGAACAAAAACGGACCGGTAATTTTCATTATCCAGTCCGTTTATTATTTATCCGTTAATTTATTTTCTTTAACACAAATGCGGTCCGTGCCGGGATATATAATTTCAGCCAGCCTTTACCATCTTTATGATATAGTTCGTCGGAAACAGTGAAATGCTCGATGGAGTCATCAGTCAGGCCATTGCCTCCGAAAGCGGGCGAATCTGTATCCAATACTACCTTATATTTTCCTTCAGGAGCAAGAAATCCGTAATCGACAAACGATTGGCCCGGGTTAAAGTTGAATACAAATATATAATCTTCGCGCATAAAGGCCAATATCTGATCTTCGTCCTTGTCCCACAACCTGATAACAGGCGTTTTCTGGAATCCTTTAATACCACTAATCAGGGCGAGCATTGCTTTGTCGAAGTCGCCCAGGTAATGATATTTGAGGTCGTGATTATCAGCCAGCCACCATTGCCTGCGTGCATATTTATAAGACCATCCGTTGCCTTCACGGGGGAAGTCTATCCACTCGGGGTGTCCGAATTCATTTCCCATGAAATTGAGATAGCCGCCGTTGATAGTCGATGCTGTAACGAGACGGATTATCTTGTGCAGCGCAATACCTCTGTCTGTCTGATACGAGCTGCCGTAATGCTTCGACATATACCAGTACATGTCTGCATCTATTAGTCTGAAAATTATCGTTTTGTCTCCTACCAGGGCCTGGTCATGGCTTTCGGCGTATGAGATTGTCTTTTCGTCTTCCCGCCTGTTGGTCAATTCCCAGAAGATGCCTGTCGGATGCCAGTCTTCGTCTTTCCTTTCTTTGATTATTTTAATCCAGTAGTCGGGTATGTTCATCGCCATACGGTAGTCGAATCCGTAACCGCCGTCTTTGATTTTGGCTGCTAGTCCGGGCATTCCGCTAACTTCTTCGGCTATAGTAATCGCTTTGGGATTTACTTCATGTATCAGTTTGTTGGCTAATGTGAGATAGCAGATTGCATCCCCGTCCTCATTGCCATTGAAGTAATCCTGATAACCGGTGAAATTATCTCCTAGTCCGTGGCTGTAATATAGCATCGAGGTTACTCCGTCGAACCGGAATCCGTCGAACTTGTATTCCTCCAGCCAGTATTTACAGTTCGAAAGCAGGAAGTGCATGACTTCATCCTTACTGTAATTGAAATTCAGCGAATCCCAGGCCGGATGCTCCCGCCTGTCCCCTTCGTGGAAGTATTGGGAGTATGATCCGTCGAAACGCCCGAGACCTTCCACTTCATTCTTTACGGCATGGGAATGTACGATGTCCATAATGACTGCAATACCCATTCCGTGCGCATCATCTATCAGATGTTTCAACTCGTCGGGAGTGCCGAAGCGGGAGGATGCTGCGAAGAAACTGGAGACATGGTATCCGAACGAACCGTAGTATGGATGCTCCTGAATAGCCATTATCTGGATGGTATTATAACCGTCTTCCTTTATGCGGGGCAGGATATTCAGCCTGAACTCTTCGTATGTGCCGACCTTTTCCGATTCAGCGGCCATACCTATATGGCATTCGTAAATCAGCAGCGGGTCGGTTTTTGGCTTAAATGTTTTTTTCTTGAACTCATATGGTACTTCTGGAAACCAGACCTGTGCACTGAATATCTTGGTATAGTCGTCCTGTACAACCCGTGTAGCCCAAGCCGGGATTCTTTCGGCTTCGCCACCATCCCAACACATGATAAGTTTGAACAGGTCGCCATGCTTTATTTTACTCAAAGGCAGTTTCAGTTCCCATTCACCGCCATCTTTACGGTTGAGTTTATAATCATCCTGTTTCTGCCAGTTGTTGAAATCACCTACCATATATATGGCCGTAGCATTCGGGGCCCATTCCCTGAATATCCACATACGGGCAGTTTTATGCAAACCGAAATAAAGATGTCCCGATGCAAAATCGGAAAGGGTTATTTTCCCATTATTGGTTATAGCCGCTTCTCTTTTCAACACATAGTCGTATCGTCCTTCTATTGCTTCCGCATAAGGCTCTAACCACGGATCGTTTTTTATCAGTTTAAGCATGGTCTTTTAATTATGAGTTATGAGTTATAAGTTACAAATTATTCGTAATATATAACTCATAATTTGTTTATAATCTTATTTTTACGACAACTTTTCTTATTTTCCCTTCACCGATACAAGGAGCATGCCCGTCTTCGGGAAAGAAAACAGTGAAATCGCCCGGTACTGCCGTAACGAGAGTCGTACCTTTATCGAAGAAGAATTGAATATCTTTTTCTTCATTAAACGCGTCTCGTTCATCTTTGAGTTCCGCACGGGCTTTCCATCCGTATGTTTCGGGTTTGCTTACCGGGAGTTGTATGTCTATATATTTGTTATGTACTTCCATTTTGGCATCTTCTTCGGTTTTCATATCGCTATCGCTGACCATTAAGAAAAGATCTTTGCCTTCAATTTCTGTTTTGCCTGTTTCCGTATTGGTGAAATCAACCGATTTCAGGTATTCAAACGCTTTTTTAAACAAAGGGTGGAGTTTGTAGTACGCCTCTGCATTTTTTAAACTGTCTAGTATCATATTATTTTTTTATTGTTATTCCTGATCCTGTAATCCTATTTCATCGATTATCTTTTCCATATCTTCATTACCGTCCCCTTTTGGATTGGGACCATAATAGTTCTCTCCATAGTCACTGGCTCCAAAAAGCATCCATAACGCATAAAAAGGTATTATTTGGTACCATCCACTATTCTCTCTGTCATGGCATCTTTTGGTTCCCTGAGCGATAAGAAACCAATAGGCAGGAAGCATTGGAAACAAAAGAATCCAAAACACATCTTCTGATATGCCAGATGTATCTAAAAAGGCGATAACGGTGGAAATAGTGAAATAATAAGCAAGATAAATAAGGTAGCTAAGGCCATATTCGAGTCTGCGTATACGGCCTTTGATAGAAAAAGGGTTTTGAAACATACGTTGATTATCCATAATTTCCCAAGTGTTATGAAAGTTTTTATACTACTTATACTCTTTTGGCTCTATGATTACAGAGAAAAGATATTTGCCTGTTTGATCCCTGTATTCGTATTGCATAGTGACATTGTTTTCCCTGAAAAACTTCATGTCGGGATTTGTTTTCACCGAACTTATTATCTGGGGCTGTAACTGCGATTTAAAAAGGGTAGTATCGGTAATGGTTACTTCGCTCAGTGTATGGTAATACCTTATCGTCTGATTCGGGAAAGCGGCACAACTGTCCAGTCTTGTCCACTGATCCAGCACTTTCGGACATTTGGTATTTGCCTCCTCTGACAACTTTTTCAACTGACTGTCAACGCTTTCTGTGCATCCGGGGGATATAATGATACCGGCAAGTAGTATGATATAGAGTAAACCTTGTTTCATAAACAGTTTATTCATGGTTTTGAAAAAATATTCTTACAAGTTTAAGGATTTTAATCGGATTATCTGTTAATATTCCCGATTTTTATCTCTCATATTTATCTCTATGTTTTAGCGTACAGTAATTTTTACCTATTTTTGCTAAAAATCAATTCATTCACATAAATACTACTGTATGAAGAAGTTTCTATTTATTATTAGTTTTTTAATTATGGTTTACTCTTGTAATACTACAAGTACCAAGGATACGGATAATCCTTTCTTTTCAGAGTTTAATACTCCTAATGGTGTGCCTCCTTTCGACAAGATAAAAGCAGAGCATTACCTGCCTGCGTTCGAAGAGGGAATGAAAAGGCACAATGCCGAAATAGATTCCATCGTAAACAACTCGGATGCCCCGACTTTCGAAAATACGATTGTGGCGCTCGATGAATCCGGCAGGATGTTGGATAGGGTAGGAGCAGTGTTGTCGGTAATGACAGGGACAATGTCCGATTCTACTTACCAAAGTATTGAGAAGGAAATTACTCCTAAGCGGACAGAGCATTATGATAACATCAATTTTAACGAAAAGCTTTTTGCCCGTATCAAGACTGTATATGACGCGGCACCGGCTAATCTGACCACTGAACAGAGAATGTTGCTGGATAAAACCTATAAAGGTTTTGTTCGTTCAGGTATATTGCTTGACGGGTCTAAACAGGACCGTTTGCGTGAGATAAATAAAGAATTAAGCTCTACGGCTTTAAGTTTCAATCAGAACCTGTTGAAAGAAACAGATAATTATCAGCTGGTAATAGATAAAAAAGAAGACCTCGCCGGATTGCCGGAAGATATAATCGCGGCGGCAGCCAAAATGGCTAAAGATAAAGGGATGGAAGGCAAATGGATGTTCGGTCTGAGCAAGCCCAGCTGGGAGCCATTCCTTCAATATGCCGACAACCGCGAACTGCGTGAGAAATTGTACAAAGCCATGTATATGCGCGGCGACAATAATAACGAGTTCGATAATAAAGAGAATATAAAGAAAATAGTAAGTCTTCGTCTGGAAAAGGCTAATGTGCTTGGTTATAATACGCATGCCGATTACGTTCTCGAAGAAACAATGGCTAAGACTCCGGATAATGTGATGAACCTGCTGAACGGCATTTGGAAATATGCATTGCCGCAAGCAAAGAAAGAAGCGACAGAATTGCAGGCAATAGCTAAAAAAGAAGGAAAGGACATTAAGATCGAGTCTTGGGACTGGGCGTATTATGCGGAAAAACTGCGTAAAGAAAAATATGCTTTGGACGAAGATGCATTGAAACCATATTTCAAAGCCGATAATGTACGTGAAGGAGTATTTGCCGTTGCGAATAAATTGTATGGCATTACATTCAAGCAAAAAACGGATGTGCCGGTTTATCAGCAAGATGTAAAAGCATATGAGGTAAATGACGCTGATGGTTCTTTTATCGGTATGATATACTTTGATGACTTTGCGCGTCAGGGTAAACGTCCGGGTGCATGGATGAGCAGTTTCCGCAAGCAGGAAATATTCAAGGGAGAATTTGTTCACCCGTTGATATACAATGTAGGAAACTATAATCCACCGACAGATGGCAAACCGGCACTTCTTACTCTGGATCAGGTAGAAACTATGTTCCATGAATTTGGTCACGGATTGCACGGGCTTTTGTCTAAATGTACATATAACGGGCTTTCGGGAACTTCAGTGTACCGTGATTTTGTGGAGTTGCCTTCGCAGGTGATGGAACACTGGGCTTTTGAGCCGGAAGTGTTGAAAATGTATGCAAAACATTATGAAACGGGTAAGGTGATTCCTGACGAATTGATACAGAAAATCCAGAATGCAGGATACTTCAATCAGGGATTCAGAACTACAGAACTTGTAGCTGCGGCCATTCTGGATATGAAATGGTATACAATAACCGCTACTCCAAACTTTAACCCTAAGCAGACAGAGGGTGTTGAGAAGCTGGATGTAGACAAATTTGAAGCTGATGCAATGGCTGAAATAGGACTGATACCGGAAATTATACCTCGATACAGAAGTACATATTTCCAACATGTATTCAGTGGTGGTTATTCTGCAGGATATTACAGTTACCTATGGTCGGAAGTGCTGGATTCGGACGCGTTCCAGGCGTTTGTGGAAAAGGGTAATATCTTCGATCAGGCAACAGCTAAGTCGTTCCGTGAGAATGTATTGTCGAAAGGCGGAACAGATGAGCCTATGACTTTATACAAAAATTTCAGAGGGGCAGAACCAAATCCTATTTACTTGTTAAAAAACAGGGGTTTTGTAAAATAAGTTATAAATTATGGATTATAAGTTATGAGTTTTTGGGCGAAAACCCCTAATTCATAACTTATAACTCATAACTCATAACTGTTTTTGATTATCTTTGCAACTCGAAATTTTTTAATCTAAACATAAAATACAATTAATGGCAACAACAGCAGATATAAGAAATGGTATGTGCATCGACATCGATGGGCAATACTATGTTATTATTGAATTTCTTCACGTAAAACCGGGTAAAGGTGCAGCTTTTGTCCGTACAAAAATGCGTAGCGTTACTACCGGCCGTGTTCTGGAAAGGACATTCAATGCCGGGGTGAAACTCGACGAAGTGCGTATCGAAAGACGTCCTTATCAATATCTTTATCAGGACGATATGGGTTATAATTTCATGAATACCGAGACTTTCGAGCAGATTTCCATTGCCGGAGATATGATTGAAGGAGTGGCATTCCTGAAAGAAGGTGACAAGGTAGAGGTACAGGTACATGCAGAAACAGAAGCGATACTGACAGCCGAAATGCCGACTAATGTTATCCTTGAGGTTACATATACCGAGCCGGGAATGAAAGGTGATACAGCTACCAACACATTGAAACCCGCAACTGTGGAAACCGGTGCGGAGGTACGTGTGCCACTTTTCATCAACGAAGGGGATAAGATCAAAATCAGTACGAAAGATGGTTCGTATGTGGAACGGGTGAAAGCCTAAGTCTTTCGGTTAAGAATAAAATCGGGCCCTCTGTTTAAAAATAGAGGGCCCGAAATGTTTTAGTATAAATTTTTAAAGGAACTTTATCTATATGTATAGTTTCCAGCTTTTAGCTTTTAGCTGATAGCTCTTTGAAAGAATTAATTAGCAAATTGGTAAATCAGCAGATTAGTAAATGTTTTAAACTAAAAGTGAAGAGTGAAAAGTGAAAATATTTTTCGTTTTTCATTTTTCGTTAAAAACATTGGCACATCGGCACATTGATTTCTGTTACCTTTGTTACCTTTTGAAGAAAGGTACAAGTAGACAAGATACGAGATACGAGTTGTTGACTGATGACTGTTAACTGAAAAACCTGTTACTTTTGTTACTTTTTAACTATATGTAGTTAATGAAACCTAAAACCAACTTTACTTTCTAAACTATGGAAAACAAAACCAAACTGAATATCAAGGATTGGGCGGAGGAAGACCGGCCTCGGGAAAAGATGCTTCTGAAAGGAGTGGGCGCATTATCTGATGCCGAATTGCTGGGTATCCTTATTGGTTCGGGAAATAAGAACGAGACAGCAGTCGAACTGGCACAACGCATTCTCCACAGTGTGTCCAATAATCTGAATATATTGGGTAAGCAGGAAATAAAAGAACTTATCAGGAACTTCAACGGTATAGGGGAAGCCAAGGCGATAACCATAGCCGCTGCAATGGAACTGGGTAAACGAAGGAAATTATCGGAGGTTGTTATACAGCCGCAGATAACATCAAGTGATACGGTCTTTGAGATATTCCATCCCATATTGGCCGACCTAAGGCATGAGGAAGTCTGGGTGTTATTATTGAATAGGGCTAATAAGGTGTTGAAGAAAATACAAGTCAGTAAAGGCGGCGTTACCGGGACAGTAGTTGATATCCGTATGATAATGAAGGAAGCGATAGATTCACTGGCTTCGGCTATGGTGCTTTGCCACAATCATCCTTCAGGCAACTCCAACCCGAGCGATGACGACGATAATATTACCCGCCGGCTGAAAGAAGCAGGGCAGATAATGGATATCAGGCTCCTCGATCATATTATAGTTTGCGATCATTCCTACTATAGTTATATGGATAGGGGAAGGATGTGAGGTATTGAGTATTCAAAAAACTCATGACTTATAACTCATAACTTGCAACTTAATATTACCTTTGTAGTGCAAAATGAGTAAAAGAGAGTATTTGGCGATATGATTTAAAGCGATGATAGTCAGTCGTTATTATACTCGAATAGTTAATAAAGAGGTCTGTGACCTTAGAATGGTTATAAACTAATGATTCTGTAAAATTGTTTATAACAAATATAAGTAAAAGAATGTATTGAATGCAATGTTATGTTAGTCATGCTAACTATTGCAGTTTCGAATAGGGAAGTAATAAATAGGTCTGAGACCTTAAATTAGAGATATGAGCGAATTATTAAACTTGGAAGTAAAAATAGTAAACATGTTGAAAACTGTTTACGATCCCGAAATACCTGTCAATATATACGATCTTGGCCTTATTTATGAGGTGGAGGTAGACGACGATAAGAATGTAACTATTACAATGACGCTGACTGCGCCTAATTGTCCTGCTGCCGACTTTATATTGGAAGATGTGAGGTACAAGGTAGAATCTATCAAGGAAGTGAACAATGTGATAGTTAATCTGACATTCGAGCCTCAATGGAATAAGGATATGCTGAGTGAGGAAGCGAAGCTGGAATTAGGGTTTCTATAAACAGGATAAGGTGGGAAAAAAGGTCTATTTCTTATCAGATGTGCATTTAGGCTCAGCTTTTCACAAGAAGAATGTGGATAAGCATCAGCAAATGACCCTGCCTTCGGTCAAAGTCGACAGCCATTATTTTCCACAGCACGAAGTGGAGAGAAAGCTTTGCCGGTGGCTCGATATGGTCAAAGAAGATGCTCAAACAATCTATCTGCTTGGTGATATATTCGATTACTGGTTCGAATACCGCAATGTAGTACCCCGCGGTTTTGTCCGGTTTCTGGGGAAGATTGCAGAACTGACAGATATGGGCATTGAGGTGCATTTCTTTATCGGTAATCATGATATTTGGGTAACCGATTACTTGCAAAAAGAGTGTGGAATGATAGTCCATACCCAACCTCTGGTGCGGGATATTCACGGTAAGAAATTCTTTCTGGCACATGGAGACGGACTAGGGGATAACTCTACATCATTCAAACTCTTACGTGCCCTTTTCCATAATAAGTTTTGCCGTAAACTCTATGCAGCCATCCATCCGCGGTGGACGGTGGGTTTTGCTCAATGGTGGTCTAATCATAATCGAGAGAATGATGAGATGCCTGATTATTTCGGAGAGGATAAGGAGCATCTTGTTCTTTTTGCAAAGAACCATCTGAAACTTGCCCCCAATGTCAATTATTTTATCTTCGGGCACCGGCATATTATGCTCGACCTGATGCTCTCGATGCAAAGCCGGGTTGTAATATTGGGTGATTGGATTAAATACTTCTCTTATGGCGTTTTCGATGGAGAGAATTTCTCACTGGAGATATTTGAAGAGTCGGAAGAAAACTAATCGGTTATCAAAAAACTCATAACTTATACTCATAACTTATAACTTAATACTACCTTTGTATCCGAGTTAATTTAGGAGGTTATCGTTATGAAAATGGTAAAAGGTATCTTTATCATTCTTCTGTTCTATTTCCTTGGACAAGGTGTTAGTTATCTGATAGATGGGCTTGTTCCCGGAAATATTATCGGAATGATTTTATTATTCCTCAGTCTCTACTTCAAAGCCCTTAAACCCGACTATGTAAAAGATGTTGCCAATGCCTTTACCCGCAATATGGCTATCTTCTTTATACCGGCCGGTGCAGGATTATTAGGCTCTTACGGGCTAATCAGTAAATTCTGGATGTCGATTCTTATTGTATGTTCTGTAAGTACTGTACTGGTTATTGCCGTAGTTGCGGTTATTCAACAACAAATGGAGAAGAAGAGAAAATGAGAGCATTATTTGAATCCACAGAATTCATGCTCCTGCTTGTTTTCGGGAGTTATCTTTTTGGACAATGGGTGTTCAAGAAGACAAGGATAGGATTGTTACATCCATTAATTATATCCATTGCCATTATCATCGCCTTTCTGAAGATATCGGGCATCAGTTATCAGACCTTTGAGAAGGGAAGCGAATTTGTAAGCTTCATGCTGGGACCTTCGGTTGTAGCATTGGGATATGTATTGTATGAGCAACTTGCTTACCTGAGAGGGAATGTCGTATCTATACTTACATCTGTCTTCATTGGCAGTGTTGTTGGTATTATGAGCGTTATTATACTGGCTAAACTAACAGGTGCAGATCAGGTATTGATACATAGTCTTGAACCAAAGTCGGTAACTACGCCTATTGCTATGAGTATAGCCGAACAATCCGGTGGTAATGTCTCGCTTACTGCCGTTATTGTATTGTTTTGTGGTATTTTCGGCAGTATCGTTGGACCCCCGATATTACGTGTGCTGGGAATAAAAAGCAGTGTTGCCAAGGGCCTTGCAATGGGTGCGTCTGCTCATGGCGTTGGTACAGCCAAAGCTATGGAAATGGGAGTGATAGAAGGTGCGCTTAGCGGTCTGGCTATCGGATTGATGGGGGTTATGACAGCCTTGCTGATTCCTATTGTGCATCGATTATTCTCTTAGAAAGAACTATTGAATGCTTATCGCCAATATATCACTTTAGGCATAGATACATTGATTCTGATTGAATATTCTTTGTATAGATATATCTTTAGAATATAAACTGGTTTTTACAGAATAGACATTAAGGACTGTAAACTCTCTCTTTTTGCTTACCTTTGCACAAAATTATTCTTATGGCATCTATTTTACAGGTAGACGGACTCACAAAAAGCTTTGGAGACTTAGTTCTGTTTCGCGAAATATCCTTCGGTATTGCCGAGGGTGAACGCATCGGTCTTATAGCAAAAAATGGTTCGGGCAAAACTACTTTGCTTAATATACTTACGGGTAAGGAATCGTACGATAACGGTGCGGTTGTTTTTCGGCGTGATTTGCGAGTCGCATATCTCGAGCAAGACCCTGTATATCCCGAAAATCTGACCGTTTTACAGGCTTGTTTTAGTTCCGGAAATGAGATAACGGACCTGATTGCGGAATACGAGAAAGTGATAAATTCAAAGGACCATTCTAATCTCGATAATATCCTGCAAAAGATGGATGTGTTGCAGGCATGGGACTATGAGCATAGGGCAAAGCAGATTCTGGCACAACTCAAGATTACGGATTTCGAACAGAAAATTTCAGAATTATCAGGAGGACAACTTAAGCGGGTAGCCCTTGCCAATGTGCTGATTACCGAACCTGACCTTATTATACTGGATGAGCCTACCAACCACCTCGATCTGGATATGGTGGAATGGCTGGAGGAATATCTTCAACGTTCGCGCCTTAGCTTGTTGATGGTTACGCATGACCGTTATTTCCTCGACCGGGTTTGCAACGAGATTATAGAGATAGATCAGCAGCAGCTCTACCAATATAAAGGAAATTATTCCTATTATCTTGAAAAAAGGGATGAACGGATCAGTGCTCAGAATGCGGAGATAGACCGGGCCAATAATCTTATGCGTAAGGAACTGGAATGGATGCGCCGCCAGCCGCAGGCACGGGGAACAAAGGCAAAATCACGAATCGATGCTTTCTACGACCTGGAGAAAAAAGCGCAACAGGTGCGTGATGCCGGAAATGTACAGTTGCAAATGAAAGGCTCCTATATTGGTAACAAGATATTTGAGGCACAGCATGTATATAAGGCTTTTGGTGATATTAAGATTGTAGAGGATTTTAATTATGTATTTGCCCGTTACGAAAAACTGGGAATTGTCGGTAATAACGGGACCGGGAAATCCACTTTCATAAAAATGCTGATGGGTGAAGTTGCTCCCGATAAAGGAAACTTCGATATCGGCGAGACGGTGAAATTCGGTTATTACAGTCAGGACGGACTAAAGTTTGATGAACAAATGAAAGTGCTGGATGTGATACAAAATATAGCTGAGGTTATCGATTTAGGTAATGGTAATCGTCTGACAGCATCGCAATTCCTGCAACATTTTCTGTTCCCGCCCGAAAAGCAGCATAATTTTGTCTATAAGCTATCGGGAGGAGAGAAACGCCGCCTGTATTTGTGTACGGTACTTATAACCAATCCTAATTTTCTGGTATTGGACGAACCTACCAATGATCTGGATATCGTTACGCTCAATATATTGGAAGAATACCTGCAACAGTTTAAAGGTTGCGTGATAGTGGTTTCTCACGATCGTTATTTCATGGACAAAGTGGTAGACCATCTGCTTGCTTTTCAGGGGAACGCGAAGATAAAAGACTTCCCGGGTAATTATACCGAATACAGGGAGTGGAAAGAGATACAGGAAGCCATTGAGAAGGAAAAAGAGCAGGCAGCAAAACCAAAAGAAGATAAACCTCAGATCGCATCACCAAAAAATGATGATAAGAAGAAGCTGTCATTCAAGGAGAAGCGAGAATTTGAAGAACTTGATTTACTGATTCCGAAACTGGAAGAGGAGAAAGAGAAACTTGAAAACGAATTGTCGAGCGGAACTCTTTCCACTGACGAATTGCTATCCAAATCGAGCCGTATCAGTGAATTAATCGATGAGATAGATGAAAAAACAATGCGTTGGATGGAACTTAGTGACCTCCTGTAACGTTAATGTGTTATGGAGATTCAAATTGCGAAACCGAAACTATGGTCGTTAAGCTATCTGAATGTTTGTATTGCAAACTTTCTGATGGCCTGTTCATTCAATTTGCTGATGCCTTCTATCCCTCTTTATATAACAGAGCAGATGGGGGTTGCCCAGTCTAAAACGGGGATTGTACTGGCATCGTATGCTATCGCCCTTATGTTTGTACGCCCATTCTCCGGTTATATAGTCGATTTGTATTCCCGGAAGAAAGTTCTTCTGATAGCCTTTTCCTGCTATGTCCTTATCTTTTTCGGTTACTTCTGGGCTACAACAGTCATGCTGTTTATCCTTGTGCGTTTCCTGCACGGCATTACATGGGGGCTTTCCACCGTATCGTCCAGTACGCTGGCGATAGACGTAGTACCAACCGAACGGCGAGCCGAAGGTATAGGTTATTACGGCACTTTTATGAATGTGGCAATGGCCATAGGGCCATTCGTAGCCATACATATATACAATAATTGGGGCTTTCAGATATTACTTTGGTGCGCCATTGTAATGGGAACTCTCGGCATTGTAGCCACTGCGATGATTAAAGCTCCGGAAAGACCCAAAGTAGAACAAGCCCAAAAACTTTCGCTGGACCGTTTTTTCCTACTGAAAGGCTGGCCTATATTCCTCAATCAGTTGCTGCCGTGTTTTGCCTGGGGTACAATAGGCCCTTTTGTAGCGCAATACGGGAAACAGATCGGGATATTTAATGCCGGTATCTTTTTTCTGTTCTGGGCGGGTGGTATCATCACATCTCGGGTATTCGCGGGTAAGCTGGTAGACAGAGGCAAAATACATGAGGTGAATGTATCGGCAATGGCCATTGTGGCTATTGCATTCTTCGCTTTTGCCACTATACACAATATTTATGCATTCTGTATATCGGGGCTGTTTATCGGTGTCGGTTTCGGGATGATGTTTCCGGCTTTACAGACGCTGTATATCAACCTTGCCGAAAACAGTCAGCGGGGAACAGCCAATTCCACGTACCTTATCGGTTTCGATCTCGGGCTGGCAATAGGCATGTTATTAGGCGGATATATTACAGGCTTCTTTTCATTCGAGACTTTGTATCTCGTTGCTTCCGGGCTTTGCTTATTCAGTGTCCTTATATACTGGACATGCTCGAGGGTTGTGTTCGAAAGAAACCGGTTAAGATAAATATCTTCCTTTTATATTTTTTTAGCTATCATATCCATCACCCTTGACGTCCTTGCGCCTGATATCCCCGTAGACGGACAAGTTCCTGCACCCCGCAATTCATCGACAATGGTTTGAATAAGCGGCTGCTGGATATGTTCGGGATGTTCGGTTTCGAATAGTTCGGTTCCTTTTGTCGTAGTCAGGCAAATGGGACGGAAGTCGAATGTATTGAAGCGGATATATCCCTCAGTTCCGTTGATTATGATTGTATCCTGCCGCGCCTGTTCGGATGAAACGAAACACCACTGCCCTGTACCTGTTACTCCTGATTTGAACTGCATGATCGCAGATATAGTGTCCGAAACGGAATAATAACCTCCGAGAGTCTGTGTATATCCTTTAGCTTCTTCTATCTCACCGAGCAGGAAATCGAGTATATCGAGCGTATGCGGAGCCAGGTCGAAGAAATAGCCGTCTCCTGCAATCTCCCTGTTCACACGCCATGTTTGATTCCGGATATCCATATCGGATTCACTGGCCGGGCGGAAATACTTTACCTCGGCAGTCAGAATTTTTCCGATTCTGTTATTGTCTATCAATTCTTTTACTTTCAGGAAATAGGGTAGGGCACGACGGTAAAAAGCTACGAATAGTTTCTGGTTCGCATTTTTAGCAGCATCCACTATTTCCATACATTCGGCATAGCTCATAGCCATCGGTTTTTCCACATATACAGGTTTTCCCGCCTTCAGGGCTTTGATGGCGTATTCCTTATGTGATGCGGGCGGGGTGGCTACATATATCATATTTACATCGGCGTCATTTATTAATTGCTCTGCATCTGTATAATATTTACTCACGCCATGACGGGCGGCAAAATCTTTTACTTTGTTTTCATCCCGGCGCATTACGGCAGCGAGTTCAGAATGTTCTGTTTTGTAAAAGGCAGGGCCGCTTTTCTTTTCACAGACGTCACCCGCACCAATTATACCCCATTTTATTTTATCCATAATTATTTGGTTTTAGTATCCTATGCAGCAGAGGCTCTAACTCTGCTTTTCGTTTTTCATTGAACGTATAGAGTACTAATTTAAGAAATATTCCGGATATATTCTTCTTTATCTGAAAGTGACCAAGGCAAACATGCGAAAATTGGCATCTGCTATATTTGTGTTTTTTAACTGTATATAGTTAAAAAGTAACAAAGGTAACACTATTTACAGTTAACAGTCAACAGTTAGCAGTAAACAACTCGTATCTCGTGTCCTGTCTACTCGTATCTCAAAAAAAGGTAACAAAAGTAACACCTATTTCAGTCAACAGTTAACAGTCATCAGTCAACAACTCGTATCTCGTATCTTGTCTACTTGTACCTTTCTTCAAAAGGTAACAAAGGTAACAGTCTTTATCATTTTCTACTTTTGGCACTTCACTTTTGGCTCCGCCGATTTTCAATTCGTTTTTCACTTTTCACTTACTACATTTTTTCAAAGAACGATCAGCCAACAGCTAAAAGTTATCAGCTATATACATAGATAAACTTCTTCAAAAAGATTAAATTTGGTGCGTTTGTCCCGAAAAGTAAATCAATAAACAAATTAGCAGTTTTAACAATGCCCTGATGTGACAATGTGCTAATGGCTCAAGCCGCAAAGCTTGCAGCTTTTGTTTTTTATACTACTTTTGCATAGATATAACGTGTAACAGATGAATATACAATCAAATACATTTGAACGTACTCTTACCTCACTAAAAGGTATATATATTAAGGCAGAGCATGTGATTGACAGGATAAGCGATAGCAAGCTGAAAAAGTCATTCCTGTGGACTCTGACAGTTCTTTTCTGCCTTTCTGCTTTACTCTTTCTGAATATACTTACCCCGCTTATATCCGATGATTTTGCCTATCTGTTTATCTATGGAGAAAACATACGTGTCGCGTCTGTAGGAGATATTGTCCAGTCCCAGATTAATCACTATTATCAGTGGGGAGGACGCAGCGTAGCGCATTTTATAGCACAGGCACTGTTATTATTGCCTGCTTATTTTGCCGATGTATTGAACACATTGGTGTATCTGGGCTATGCTCTTCTTATCTATTTTCATGTTACAGGACGAGGTAAGGGAAGTTTATCCCTGTTCATATTCATCAACTTAGCCATCTGGTTTATGCAACCTGTATTTGGTGATACAGTGCTATGGCTTACGGGTTCGGCTAATTATCTATGGTGTACGTTCATTATTCTTTTATTTCTGCTTCCATACCGTTTTTATAAAGGGGGCGAATTAAACGTTGCAGGGAAGATACTGGCATCGACAGGGCTTTTTCTTTTCGGTATTATCGCCGGATGGACCAATGAGAATACAGCAGGCGCGATGATCCTTATTATAGTTTTTTTCTTTATCTATTACAGGTCGCGTAAATGGAAAATACCCGTATGGGCTGTTTGGGGATTGCTGGGTGGCATTATAGGTTACGTGGTTTTGATTCTGGCTCCCGGTAATTTCGAGAGGGCAGGAGAGTCTGCTTTTGGCTTCTCTGTCATTGCCTACAGGCTATTCAACAGTACACTTACATTTTTCTTTTATTCAGGTACATTAATCTTGAGTTGTCTGCTGATATATATATTATACTATCGTTTTCCCGGAGGAGAGAGAAACGATAAATTGAAACTGAGTATTATCTATTCCATAGCTGCTATAGCTGCGGTATATGCTATGTTATTTTCGCCTACTTTTCCCCGCAGGGCGTTGTTCGGTGTTGTCACTTTTCTTATTGTCGGGGCGGGGATTTTATATTGTAATCTCGATTTCAGTCAGAAATTCCTGCGTCAGTTACGTTTGTCGGTCATAACAATAGGATTCGTCAGCTTTATTTTCACGTTCTATCTGGCGGCTAAAGATATTAATGCCTTCAGGAATATAACGGAAGAAAGGGAAATTAAAATAGAAGAGGCCAAACGGAAAGGCGTTACTTCTTGTGAATTTGAAAGATATGAAGGAAGTACATATATTCACGGCGAAGATCCATTTTCGGAAGAATTAATGACACGCCACTATGGAATAAAAATCTTCCTGAAAGGGCGTGATTAGAAAAAATCTATACCTATCAGGGTTCCGGTAATGATACCGGCAACACCTAATCCGATGAGTAACAGTCCTATTATTCGGTTAAATATCTGTAATCCTCTCGGATTGAAGCGGCTGCGGAGTTTATTTACGAAGTAAGTGACCAGCAGCCACCACAGAAATGCTCCTATTCCAATAAACAGAATCGTTATGAGGTCATAACCGAAAGGTTTATCGGCATCAATAACATTAAACCGGGCAAAGAGTGCTATATAAAGGAATAAGGTGGCAATGTTGGAAACGGTAAGGATAAGAGAAGAAATGAACACTGTCCAGGTAGAAACCGATTTCTCTTTTAGTTTCGTGAGACTTTTCGATGGGTTTTTGTTAAATACGATATATCCGAAAACAATGAGGATAATACTGCCTACGACTTTGAGAGGGCCTTCGTGCTGTTGGATAAATTCCGTACTGAAACCCAATCCCAAAGCGGCAATGATGGCTAACAATGCTATCAGCATATCGCCGACTACAGCACCTAAACCCGTTATTAAACCGTTTTTCCTGCCTTCATTCAGGGTGCGCTGTATACAAAGCATACCCACAGGCCCCATAGGAGCTGAAGATAAGAATCCGATAAACAAACCTTTTATAATGATATATACCATTAACTACCTTTTATGTCAGTCGTTTCGCCCTTGTAAAGTAATGTACGAAAGCTATATTTCCCGCCGATCTGACTACGCTATGGCACAAAGATAGTATCAAAATCTTAGAAAATATCACATAAATGACTAAAAGCAGGCAAGCCGTTAAGCATTTTTAATCTAACGGCTTGTCTATGTTAATTATATGGAGCTAATTTTCAGTCCGATAAAGAATGTGCGGGGCAGTGACGGCCCGTAGATATATTCCGAGTCCCTGTTTGGTCCTCTGTCATAATCTTTCTGTATCTGGTTAAACATGTTCTGTATCCCTCCGTTGATCTCGATTTTATTTGTTGAGTTGATATTGAAGAAGTAAGATAATTTGATTGTTGTATCAAAGAAACTCTTTGTCTTTACCGTTTCATCCCTTGTTACACCCTCTGCTCCGGCAAAGTGGGGTGTGAGCATAGAGCCTGTATATACTCCTGACAGGGATATGGCATAACTCTTCTTCGGAGTCGCTGTTGCAGAAAGGAATCCGTATGTATCCGGCGAACGCAGCATTCTTTTTACGGGTGCTACATAGTCTTCTCCCGACCAGCTTACAGGTTCTGTATACCGGCTTTTCTGCCAAGTGAAGCCACCTTGCAACTCGAGCCAGTTTATTGGTTGTATGGTGCTTTCCAGATTCAATCCGTATACATATGCCCCATCACCGTTCCGCCGCGTCATTATTGTATTTCCGGCAGCATCTGTTCCTGTTTCTTCGACAATGAATACCCTGTTTATTTTGGTATAAAATCCTTCCAGAAGAAAATAGGAATATATCTTTTCGTTGTAAAGGCTGAAATCAATACCTCCGTTTACGGAGTTCGAATATTCCCTTTTCAGGTTTTCTCCCAGTTGGGTAATGGTTGCACTACCTCCTATAACGGGTATATCCAGATCCGAGGCAATGATCTCAGGGGCACGGTACCCCATCGAATACGCTGCTCTCAGATTGGTATTTTCTCCAATACGGTAACGGATGCTGCTTCTGGGAATGATATTGATATTGTCCAGCTTATTGTGTTTATCTCCCCGCAGACCGACAATGAAAGTCAGGTTGTCGTCTCTCCATTCATTCTGAACGTAGAGGCTGCTTATGTTTTTTATTTGCTTCACATTGCGGCTATGTATCGTGTCGTGGAGGTTTGTATATTCCTGAGTGAATCCGGCTGTGAACTTAGCCGGCATAAAGAGGAATTTATCCATATTTATTTCATAACGGACTGTGCCGGTCAATGCCAGTTCCGAAGTATTTCCATATCCATCAGGGTCGTATCCTCCCCCATAGTAGCTATCCCGTCCGGTCTTTTGGGCTGACAGGTTGATAGTAAGCTTCTTTTTGTTGTCTTCGCTTGAATGAGTATATCCGGCGCTACCCGAATGTATCCTGTAATCAGTTGTTTCGGCAATCAGTGCTTCATGGGGGGGACGGCTCATATTGTCCCCGCCACGGCGATATTCGGAAATATAATGATACTCCAGTGTAAACTTATCATGTAAGTTCGGTTTGGAGAAAGAACGGAAACCGATAGATGAAGCCCTGTTCTTTCCTATCTCCGAAAAACCGTCTCCATTAGCGTCCCAGGGGTTGCGGTTACGCATATTTGCAAACAGGGATATACCCGACTTCTTAGAGCGGTCTACAAAAGATGAATTGAGGGAGAGGATATTATCCACCGATTTTCCATCTATGAGTGACATATTATATTTTGCCTGATATGAATTTTTTTCGGGTTCTTTTGTTATAATATTTATAACTCCGCCGATTGCATTAGCTCCATATAGCACAGAGCCTCCCCCACGCACAACTTCGACCTGTTCTATCATGTTGGCCGGTAATTGTTCCAGTCCATACATTGTAGATAATGAACTGAATACAGGTTGTCCGTCAATTAACATCTGAGAATATTGTCCCTCTAGTCCGTTAATCCGTACTTCCTGTGTTCCGCAATTCTGGCAGTTTGTTTCTACTCTCAGTCCCGGCATATAGTTCAACCCTTGCGAAAGAGAATTGGAATTGGTCGCTTCAAATGTCTTGGTTGTCAGCTGGTTTACAACTATGGGCGACATTTGCCTGTTGAGACTTCGGGCAGAAGCTGTAATCATTATTTCGCCGAGCAATTGATTTTCGGGTTCTATATAAAGGGAAATGTTTTTGACAGAGTTTTTCTCTATTGTGACTCCTTGTTTCAGCGGTGAATATCCAATATACTGTGTCGCTACGATGTACGTTCCTGCCGGAATATCTTCTATGGAGAAATGTCCCGATTCATCTGTTACCGTAGTTATTTGGGTGCCTTCTATTGAGATTGTTACACCCGGTAAATGTTCATCTGTCTGTCCGTCCAGTACATGGCCTTTGAGAGATGATCTGTTTGTCTGTTGAGCTATAATCCCAACAACATAAAATATATAGAATGATAAGAGTATAATCTTTTTCATATTGAATTATTTAGAGTCGATAATCCGGCTGCATGAATAAAAAATGCCGCTACAGATTATCGATATAAGTGAAAGATAGTGTTGATAATACATTTTTTAAGCTAGCTACTTATTGCATTTGAAATAAATAGGTCTGTAGCCTTAGGTTATAAATTCGGGGTAAACAGTTATTGTTTACACCTCTATTTTAATCTTTTCCGAAATTTTATCGAGAATAGATCGACCGTATGTTTATACAAGATTGGGATTGAATACAGAAGTGTATCAATCCTAAATTATGTTTCTTGAATCGAAGAAATATTGTTATTAAGAATTACGATAATCTAGGTGGTGCCCTGAGACTGAAGTAAGCTACAACAGGAGGTGTAACTATTTGTGGAGAGAGTTGTTTATATGTAACAATTTGTACAGGCTGAATTATTTCGCCTATATTATTATTCTCTAATGCTTCGAATGAGGCAAGGTTTGATAACTGATTGAAAGTAAAGAAGCCCGCCGATGTATGATGATGGGTTTCGAAAGGTGGTGTCTGGCTGTCGTCTGCATCTTTTGCAAACTTATTATAGGGGTGGGAATGCACATATATAACCCCGTTGTAGACGTGTGTATGAATAAAATAAGAAACACAGCTAAAGTATCCTATATATAATAAGAGCAGTGCTTTAGCTGTATTTCTTATCTGTTTTGCAGACACGGTTATATTATGTTATCTGTTTCGTACTATTAGTATTTACTGTATATAATAGACATTTTCATATCCTTCGGCTCTGTTCTTAATATGGCCGATGTCGGAAACATCTGATTGTACAGATCCGTTATCACATTGACAGTATATCCGCTCGAGTTTGTCGTTTGCGTATATGTAGCTGATACCGGAATAATAAGATATTTCAAGTCGGGAAGAGGCGATACCCCCTTCTCCTTGTAATATTTTGCATAGTGATTGATGACACTCGCCAGATTCCCAAAGTCATATGAATTGTTGGTCGAGGAACGGGTGGTTACAAAGCTGGTTTGCGCATCGTGTAATTTTCTGTTAAAGAAGAAATTCGGTAATGAGTCTTTGTTTATAAACAGAACATCCGAAGGTCTGCTCAGACCCGATTCTGCTTCCTTTTCTGTATTTCCCAGTATTTTAAAGTTAGCAGCATTGATAACAGCATCTTTACCTGCACCTGCGACAGCTGCGTTCACGATAGCATCCAATGGAATCGTTACTTCCGTATACAGTCCGGCAGGAGTACTCATATATGTTTTGGTAGGCCATTCGTTATTGATAGGCTTTTCCAATTTGTTGTCTAGGATATTCATATCAGCCGGAGGTGAGTTTTTCACATGATTCATCTGTATAACTTCAGGTGTAACCGGAAGCCTGAATATACCGGCTACGGCAGAGTCGGCTGTATTTGCCGCGTTTTTAATCTGATATGTATAATGGATGTCAAATTCTGTATAGTCTACATTGATAATACTTCCAGAACCGAAATTAGTAGTTACATATACGCCTTTGAAGAATTCTTTCAGGGCGTTGGAGTTTTTGAAAGTAGTGCTATCCGTTTTCCATTTTTCATAAAAACGCTTACCTAATTCCAAATTGAGATTAGTCGAAATAGTTCTGATTCTGGTACTGCTGATGACAGTGTCGGGTACATCCTGTATAGAGAAAATGCTTTGTCCCAGTAATTTTTGCATGTCGCAGTAATTCTCAGGATCTATGCTTGTGAAGAAGAATGCTTTCAGCGATTTTGTTACTTCGTATACTGATAATCCCATAGGCGATACAGTGTCTCCTGTAAAATATGTGAACTCTGTGTTCAACCTGACTGAATCAATGGTTATGCCCATTTTATTCGGATCCGCAAATGCTGAATTTTCTGCACAGTAGAACTCACATAAGTAATCGGATTTTATCTTTCCGAATACAGGATCGGTATATTCTCCAAGTAAGCCGTACACAGTGCGCGCATATACTGAATCGTTAAACGAACGGGTTACGGCAGTGAGGTTAAGGGTGTCGGATCCTACGAATATATCGTCACCGCCTGGTTGTATACTGCTACCGAGAGAGGTCAGGTCGTCATCACAAGCCACAAATGTTATCGTGGAAAGAGTGATCGCCAGAATCAATAATGTTTTAATTTTCATTCAAACTATTGTTAAATTCAATTTGGGGTTCAAATATCCAAAAAAATGCTGTTCTCAAGAAATAAAACAGCATTTTTCTATATTTATTTTAGATACTTTAAAGATTCTCGTAAAAATTATTGATGGCATCTACAGAAACGTCTAAATTGCCCGGATAAGGCAGGAATTTTTTTTCTGATTTATTTATGTTATCGAGTACGTTATTGTTCACATTTTCTTCACTTTGTATAACACCATCTGCATATTTTACGGCAAAGTTAGAAAGTGTTTCGTAATCTACAACACCTTTTAATGCTTCCACGTCTTTATCTTTTATTCCGTCAAATTTTAGCTTGTCAATGAATTTATTGCTGAATGGTTGTTTAAAGTCATCATTGTATAAAGAATATACAATTTTCGAGTTCTTGAAGCAAGGATCGTCTGCGTAGGCTGTTTTTATGTATAGCCCTGTCAGTGCTGTCATCCATCCGTGACAATCTATTACATCAGGTATCCAACGCAGTTTTTTTATTGTTTCCAGCACGCCTCTTACATAGAAAATGCTGCGTTCATCATTATCGCTGAATTCTACATCCTTATCGTCGGCTATTGTATGCTTACGCTTAAAATAGTCGTCGTTATCTATGAAATAGATTTGCATCCGGGCAGCCTGTATAGACGCCACCTTGATGATTAGGGGATGATCGGTATCATCGATGATAAGATTCATGCCCGAAAGCCGTATTACTTCATGAAGCTGATTCCGTCTTTCATTTATATTTCCGAATTTAGGCATAAATGTCCTGATTTCCTGTCCTTTTTCTTGTATAGCTTGAGGTAAGTATCTACAATTTGTCGCAATTGGTGAATCAGGAAGATAAGGCGTTATCTCCTGTGTGATGTATAAAACTTTTTTTGTACCCATTTAATTTACTCTCTTCTGAATTCGATTGAGAGTACAAAGATAATAAAAAAAAATCTTCTTTTTTGCAAACTTTGCTTCACAAAATATTGAATTCTCTCTTTTTACGGGGGATGAGTTGTGTTTTGATCTGTTTTATACGTTAAATTACAGAACAAAAATACAGGATTGTTTCGCCAATCCATAAATATTTACTTGCTTTGTATCCGTTTTTATTGATGTAAATAAATGGATTTGATTAAAACAACTCAGGGTGTGCGTAACAAAGTTACAGCCTTGCGTTCGGAAGGTAAAACGATTGGTTTGGTTCCCACTATGGGGGCTTTGCACGAGGGGCATCTCTCCCTTGTGAAAAAATGTATTGCCGACAACGATGTTTGCATTGTGAGCATCTTTGTAAACCCTACCCAGTTTAATAATAAGGAAGATCTTAAAAAATATCCGAGAAATCTGGAACGGGACTGTGAATATCTGAAATCGGTGGGGGTTGGTGTAATTTTTGCTCCCTCTGTAGATGAGGTTTATCCGGAGCCGGATACCCGTCAATTCGATTTCGGACAACTTGATAAAGTGATGGAGGGCGAGCATCGTCCGGGCCATTTTAACGGAGTTGCCCAGGTGGTAAGCCGCCTGTTCGATATAGTGAAGCCGGACAGGGCATATTTCGGGGAAAAAGATTTTCAGCAACTGGCTATCATACGTGAGATGGTGAAACAGCTGAAGTTGGATATAAATATCGTCCCGATGCCTATTGTTAGGGAAGTCAGCGGACTTGCTCTAAGCAGCCGTAACGAACGATTGACTGCTACTCAGAAAGAGGTTGCAGTGAATATATCCAAGGTTCTGGCGGAAAGTAAGGAGTGGATGAAAACTAGTTCTGTAGAGGAGGTGATAAAGGCGGTAACAACTACACTGGACTCTTTTACCGAACTGAAAGTTGAATATTACGAAATTGTGGATGGCTATACTTTACAGTCGGTAGCAGATTGGAAGGATAGTGATTATATAGTGGGTTGCATTGCTATATTTTGTGGCGAAGTGCGATTGATAGATAATATTATATATAAGGCGGATAGCCAAAATTAAGGGAACGAAAAATGATTATAGAGGTTGTAAAATCGAAGTTACATCGTGTTACTGTAACCGAAGCCAACTTGAATTATATAGGAAGTATCACGATAGATGAAGATCTGATGGATGCTGTAAACCTGATTGAAGGTGAGAAAGTTCAGATTGTAAATAATAATAACGGTGAGCGTCTTGAGACTTATATTATAAAGGGAAAGCGAGGCTCGGGGGCTATCTGTCTGAATGGCGCAGCTGCCCGAAAGGTTCAGCCCGGAGATATTGTTATCATCATGTCATATGCATACATGGATTTTGAGGAAGCTAAGACTTTCAAGCCATGGGTTGCATTTCCCGATACAAAAACAAACAAACTAATTAAATAAAACTGACATTTTAAAGATGCTAATAGCTATGTGCTAATAGCTATCGGCCCGGATTATGTATTCATACAAAGATATATGGAAAGTAAGTTTGCCTATTATGTTAGGCTTGCTTGCTCAGAATATTGTTCAGATTACAGCTACTATTTTTCTTGGAAGAGTAGGAGAGGTTGAGCAAAGTGCGTCCGGATTGGCCGGTATCTACTATATCGCCTTTTTTACGCTTTGCTTCGGATTCAGTATCGGAGGCCAGATCATGATAAGTCGCCGTAATGGAGAGAAGAATTATAACAAGATTGGGAGTATTGTCATTCAGGGTATGATTTTTCTGGAACTTATAGCTTTAATACTCTTTGTTGGGTCTTCCCTCCTGAGCGAATATGTCCTTCCCCGTTTCATGGAATCGGAAAAGGTTTATGAGGCTGTGCATTCTTACCTCTCGTGGCGTATATATGGCTTTTTCTTTGCTTCCATAAATGTTATGTTCCGGGCTTTCTATGTCGGTATAGCCCGTACGCCTGTGCTGACAATGAATGCGGTAGTAATGGCTGTGGTCAACTTTATAGGAGACTACGTTCTTATATTCGGTAAATTTGGTTTCCCCGAACTTGGAATAGAAGGGGCCGGTATTGCTGCCGTGATATCTGAAATAGCATCGGTGCTCTTCTTTGTAATATATACATTGAAGACAGTAGACCTCAAGAAATACGGGTTTATGAAAATGCGATTCAGATTCTCTATTGTAAAGAGTATCCTGAATATTTCATCTTTTACGATGGTTCAGTATTTAATTTCCATGTCTACATGGTTCATATTCTTTATGGCGATGGAGCAGCATTCTTCACGGGCATTGGCTGTCACAAATATTGTCCGTAGTTTCTATATGCTTTTCTTTATCCCGATGAATGCTTTTGCAACGACGGCGAATACGCTTGTTGGTAATACGATGGGTGCAGGCAAGATAAAAGATGTAATACCTCTTATCAAAAGAATTTGCTCGCTTAGTCTCGGAGTTATTCTTATTGTAATGTTGGTGACTGGCCTTGGTGCTGAATTCTGGATATCATTAATAGCCTCGCACGAAGATATATCATTGATACCCGAGTCGGTTACACCTTTGCTGGTTGTAGTATTTGCTTTGCCTATTTGTAGTTTGAGTACTGTGATATTTAATTCAATTTCGGGTACGGGGAATACACGTGCCGCTTTGCAACTCGAAATAATAACATTGGTGTCATATGTCCTTTATATGTATTGGATAGTGATATATAAATCGGCATCAGTAGCGGTGTGCTGGACGGTGGAATACGTATATTGGGGAGGCTTGCTGTTGTTCTCATTCTTGTATCTGAAATATGCCAAATGGCAGCATAAGATTGTGTAAGAGATATAACCTGCTTATTATAGGTTACATCTTCAGATAAAAATTCTTAACCAGTCTTATAAATTCATCAGAATATACATGCCTTTCTTTTTCAATAATCAAGTTGGTTTCGATTAACGGGAGTTCTGTTTTTGAAAATTCGATCAGGACCCGTTTAGGTAAGGATACCGGAGTAGGATATACGTTCGTGATGCGCGACGGATACAGCCCGAGCTTTTTAGATAAAGAGGATAGAGTTCCTTTATAATCAAAGGGATATATAATAGACAGCTTTCCTTTGCTTGTTAATAAGACAGAGGAAATCCCTAGTAATTCTTCCAGAGATAAGCTGTCGGTATGGCGGGCTAATGTCCGTTCTTTATGTGGTGATTTTAATGATTGAATAAAGAATGGTGGATTAGAAACGATTAGGTCATATTGTTGTCCGGACTCCCTGAAATGCTGTAAAGAAGATTCGAAAGCCTGTATTTGACCGGAGAAGGGTGAATGTTTTATATTTTCTTTTGTCTGCTCTATTGCATTGTGGTCGATATCGATAGCATCTATGCGAAGGCTGTCTTTCCTTTGAGCAAGCATTAAGGCTATCAGGCCTGTTCCTGTGCCTATGTCGAGAGCTTTCTCTGCCTCTGTAATATTTATCCATGCACCAAGCAATACCCCGTCCGTACCTACTTTCATGGCACATAAGTCGTGGTATACAGTGAATCGTTTAAACTTGAAATAGGGATTTGGCATGTTTTGTCTGCTTTTATCTTGAAATACTGCAAAGCCAAATGTTGAAATCCATTATGGCACAAATTTTGTTATATATTAAAACAAAGTTAATTATAATTCTGTATTTTTACAGCCCCTTGCAGAGGAGGGGGTAAATCCAATTTAAATAAAAGGATAATATGTCTAATAAAAAGAGAGATTTTCTTCATCTAAACGAAAGTAATGAACAGGTTATTTCAATCATAGCCAACGACTTCGATGATGGGGACTGCTATATAAACGAGAAAGACCTGAAAGAAGAATTACCTATTTTACCTCTTCGTAATACGGTGATTTTTCCGGGAACGAGCATGCCGATTGCAGTTGCCCGTAAAAAATCGTTGAAACTTATAAAGAGCGTAAACCGCCTGAAAGGAAAATATGTCGGATTAGTCTGCCAAAAGGACGCAGAAAATGATGATCCGGAAATTGCCGACTTATACTCTATGGGTGTGATCGGCGAAATTATACGTGTGATAGAGTTGCCGGACGACGAAAATGTAACTGTCATTTTTCAAGGGAAAAAACGTTTCCGGCTGACAGAACTGACGCAAACCGAACCTTTTCTTAAAGGGCATTATGAAATACGTGAAACTGTAGCTGTCCTTAAAAACGATACAGAATATAAAGCATTGTTAGACTCTATAAGGGATATGACAATACAGATGCTGCGTATGTATGGCGAACCACCGAAAGAATTTATACAACGCCTGAAGTCGGATGTGGTATCTCCGCTTTTGGTAAACTATTGTTGTGCCAACTTGCCGGTATCCGGAACGGAAAAACAAAGTTTGCTGGATATTGACGACGATAAGGAGCGTGCTTACCGCTTGCTTGTAATTCTCAATCGTGAGACTCAGATGATGGAGATGAAGCTCAATATTCAGATGAAGACACGTGAGGAACTGAATCAGCAGCAAAAAGAATATTTCTTGCAACAGCAAATCAAGACTATTCAGGATGAGCTCGGAGGAAATCCTCAACAGGTCGATCTGGACGAATTCAGACAACGCGGGCAAAAGAAGAAGTGGAACAAAGAAGCTGCTCAGACATTCGAAAAGGAAATGAGTAAATTGGAACGTCTACATCCACAGTCACCTGATTATTCTACTCAATTCACATATATAGAAACATTGCTCGATTTGCCTTGGGGCGAATATACGAAAGACAATTTCAATCTTAAAAATGCGCAGAAAGTACTTGATCAGGATCATTTCGGTCTGGAGAAGGTAAAGGAGCGTATAATCGAGCACCTGGCAGTATTGAAGCTAAAAGGAGATCTGAAATCGCCGATAATTTGTCTTTACGGACCTCCCGGAGTAGGTAAGACATCATTGGGTAAATCTATCGCAAAAGCCCTGAACCGTAATTACGTGCGTGTTTCGTTCGGTGGATTGCACGATGAATCGGAAATACGCGGTCACCGTCGTACATATATCGGAGCTATGCCGGGGCGTATTATTCAGAATATATTGAAGGCCGGTTCGTCAAACCCCGTGTTTGTCTTGGATGAAGTGGATAAGATCGGAAGCGATTTTAAAGGGGACCCTTCTTCTGCTTTGCTTGAAGTACTCGATCCGGAGCAGAATTCTGCTTTCCATGACAATTATCTGAATATAGATTATGATCTGTCGAAAGTAATGTTTATTGCTACGGCCAATAACCTGTCTACTATTTCCCAACCGTTGCTCGACCGTATGGAATTAATTGATGTAAGTGGTTATATCATTGAAGAAAAAGTAGAGATAGCCCGCCGTCACCTGATTCCCAAACAAATGGAAAATCACGGTTTGGCTAAGGATGTAATTGATATTCCGAAAAAGACAATAGAGAAAATCGTTGAGAACTATACACGTGAATCCGGAGTACGCGAACTGGATAAGAAGATAGCCAAAGTGATGCGTAAAGTTGCCCGTAAGGTAGCTTCGGAAGAAGAATACAAGAAGATTATCGAACCTGAAGATTTACACGAATACCTCGGTGCTATAGAATATACCCGGGATCAGTATCAGGGTAATGGTTATGCCGGAGTGGTTACAGGCCTCGCCTGGACATCGGTTGGAGGTGAAATACTCTTTATTGAGACATCCTTGAGTAAAGGTAAAGGTGGAAAGCTCACTCTTACCGGAAATCTGGGTGATGTGATGAAAGAATCTGCCGTATTGGCACTGGAGTATCTTCATTCCCATTCCCAGCATTTCGGTATCGACGAAAAGGTTTTTGATAACTGGAATGTTCATGTCCATGTACCGGAAGGAGCTATTCCAAAAGATGGTCCGTCGGCCGGTATCACTATGGTAACGTCTTTAGCTTCGGCCTTTACCCAACGTAGGGTGAAAGCAAATCTTGCTATGACAGGAGAAATTACTTTACGAGGCAAAGTATTGCCTGTAGGAGGTATCCGCGAAAAGATACTGGCAGCCAAACGTGCCGGAATAAAAGATATAATTCTTTGTAAAGAAAATAAGAAAGATATCGATGAAATTAAGCCGCTTTATCTGAAAGGATTAACTTTCCACTATGTGGATGATATAAAGCAGGTTCTGGATATAGCTTTGCTAAAAGAGAAAGTAAAAGAGCCGCTGGATTTGACAGTAAAAGAAGAAAAGACCGCAAACTGATAAAACAAATAAGTGTAAATCCTCCGATTTACACTTATTTGTTTTAAACAATTTTCTTACATTTGTAGCACAATGATCGATAGTACGGATATAAAGGAGAGAGGAACGTCGTTACTCAGATATGCCATGCATTATGGCGCTATTCTGGGGCTGTTCTGGATGTTTAAATATATGTTTAAGATAGGCGCCGGATTTTCAGATCATGTGTTTATTTATATATTCTATTTATTGAATGTCGGCACATTCCTGCTTATATATATTTTTACTTTTAAATATAAAGCTTCAGAACCGGATAAGCCGAAGGGTATATGGTCGTGTGTCTTTTTCGTTGTACTGATCTGTTTCTTTGCCTCCTTTTTCGAAGCTGTGATTATGTACGCTCATTATAAATTTATTGACCCCGGATTTTTTATGAAGATGACCGCACCTTTTATAGCAATGGTAGATAAAATGCCCAATCTTCAGCCGGATCAGAAAGAAATATACCTTTATATTGTTACAGGAAAACCATTATATATTATCTCCGGATTTATTGGTAATGTGATATTGGGGGTAGTTCTGGGTTTTCTTATGAGCTTTCTTGTAAATAGTACAAGTAATATGAATAATAATAGGCCTTAAGCCTCTGATTAATTATATATTATTCCGATGGACATATCTGTTGTAATACCGTTACTGAATGAAGAAGAATCTCTTCCGGAACTTTACGCGTGGATAAAGCGGGTAATGGATGAGAACGGGTATTCATATGAAGTAATCTTTGTAGATGATGGTAGTACCGATCGGTCATGGGATGTTATAAGTGCCCTGAAGAAAACTTCTCCGGAAATAAAAGCGATACGTTTCAGACGTAATTATGGCAAGTCTCCCGCACTTCATTGTGCATTTCATAAAGCGGAGGGAGATGTTGTTATCACTATGGATGCTGATATGCAGGATAGTCCGGACGAGGTTCCCTCACTATATAAAATGATAAAGGAGGATGGCTATGATTTGGTATCGGGCTGGAAAAAGAAGCGTTACGACCCGTTGTCAAAGACTCTGCCTACCAAATTATTCAATGCGACTGCCCGTAAAGTATCGGGAGTGAAGTTGCATGACTTTAATTGCGGATTGAAATCGTACCGGAAAGAAGTCGTGAAAAGTATAGAAGTATACAACGATATGCATCGTTATATTCCTTATCTGGCTAAGATAGCCGGATTTAATAAAATAGGGGAGAAAGCTGTGCATCATCAGGCCCGTAAATACGGTAAGAGTAAATTTGTAGGTCTTAGCCGCTTCGTAAACGGTTATCTGGATTTGCTTACACTTTGGTTCCTTTCCGTATTCGGACGTAAACCGATGCATTTTTTCGGACTGTGGGGAACAGTTATGTTCCTGTTGGGCTTTATAGCCGTAATTATTGTTGGCGCGAATAAGTTATACGCCATCAGTAATGGTATTCCACATCCGTTGGTTACAAATTCCCCGTATTTTTATATTGCCCTGACTATGATGTTATTGGGTACGCAATTATTCCTCGCCGGATTTTTAGGTGAAATTGTCTCCCGAAATTCGACTGTCAGGAACGATTATAAGATAACAGAAGAACTATAAATCTAAAATGCCGATGTAAGAATACCGGCATTTTTTGCAACTATAAGATCACTAATGAAACTAAAAGAACTCATCGAAAGTCGCTATTCGGTCAGGGCTTATCTTTCTCAGGCTGTAGAGGAAGATAAGATCAATTACATTCTCGAATGTGCAAGGTTGGCACCTTCTGCCTGTAATAATCAGCCATGGAAATTTTTCGTTATCCGTAATCAATCCGTGATATCCTGCATACAGGAGTCATACAACAGAGAGTGGTTTAAATCCGCTCCGGTACATATTGTAGTGTGTAAAGACTCTTCCGTGTCGTGGAAAAGGACAGGATCGGACAACAAAGATTTCGGAGATGTAGATGCTGCTATTGCAGCAGAACATATTTGCCTTGCAGCAGCGGAGATCGGTTTAGGTACATGCTGGGTATGTAATTTTAAACCTGATGTATTGACAGAGGTACTGAACTTATCCCCTAACCTCGAACCTATTGTCATATTTCCGCTTGGCTACATCGATAAGGATAAAAGTATATCCCCAGAAAAGAAACGTAAGCCCTTGTCTGATATAACCGAATGGATATGATTCAGATTGTTGCGTTGGCGGTAGGCCTTTCAATGGATAGTTTAGTTGTTGCTCTTACGAGTGGGGCTGTTATAGGAAATCATAAAACAATCAATGTTCTCAAAATAGCAGGTATGCTGGCTTTTATACAGATGAGCCTTACTGTTTTCGGATGGTTTGTGGGGTCCACATTTGCACGTTATATAGAACAGTTCGATCATTGGCTGGCATTTGGTATTTTATGTTTTCTGGGAGTCAGGGTAATAGTTGCCAGTCTGAAAGACGAGGAAAGTACCCCATTCAATCCGCTTAGTTTTAAAGTTATGTTTGGTTTGGCGATAGCCACCAGTATAGATGCCACAGCTGTGGGATTATCTTTGTCTTTGGTTAATGTACAGATACTGCTTCCCGCGTTAATTATTGGTGTAGTAACTTTTATGATGTCTTCGTTCGGGATTATATTTGGCTGTAAGGCAGGGCAAAAATGTAATCTGCGTATAAATATAGCCGGAGGGATCATTCTTATTCTTATTGGTTGTAGTATATTGTTCCAGCATACAGTTCTGTCCGAAACTCATACAGTCCTTCTTTGATTATTGTTTAAGACAATAAACTCATGTTAAATAAATTGAAACAATTGAACTAACAGGTTGTTTCATAGTTTTATTTAATATCAGTGTATTATATTTGTCAAGGTAGCAGATGAAAGAAAGTATTTGATAGTATATTATCGAATCATAACGCGTTCTTGTTTCTTTTGCTTACCAGAGTAATAAATAGGTCTGCGACCTTAACTAATAATTTATATAAAATGACATTTCTGCTTTTTCTAATATTTGCTATAATTATATTCGGAGTGATGGTCCTGCTATCAGTGGTTAGAGGAGTGTCGTCTTTTATTTTTGGAAAACCTTCCACATCACATAGCGGATATGCGTCCAATAATAGATATACTTCTAATAATAAAACTTCTTCATCCGGTCGGTCGGAACATACATCTTCGGGGTCAAATAAAAAGATATTCTCTAAAGATGAGGGGGAATATGTAAAGTATGAAGAAATAAAAGACTAACCTAAGTTTTTTCTACTCCATTAAGTATTCAAACTTTCTGTACAGGTTACTGGTTCAGACTTTTTAGGCATTCTTTTCGGGTTATAAAAATATATCTTACCTTTATCCTAGGGAATATGCATATTCTCTGAGATAAGAGTCATAGAGTATTTAGAGAATGAATAAAAGGAAATTAGTTTATATTTCACGAAACTACAAAGGGGTCTCAGCCGGGAATGATGCCCGTACAGACACTGAGGCTCTCTTAGATGATTTTGGTTATCGGAATATTGGATTAAAGCAAAGCCTTAGCCAAAGTAAGGTAACTGATTTTATACGCAATCTGGCTGGAACCATTAAAGGACTCATATTAATGCCCTTCAATGGAATTCTTTTTATTCAGTATCCTACAAAGAAATATTATATATTGTTGTGCAAAATCGCTCATCTGAAACACACTAAAGTAATTTCTCTGATACACGATTTAGGCTCCTTCCGACGAAAAAAAATATCTGTGGCACAGGAAATCGGCCGTTTAAATAACTCGGATTATATTATTGCAACAAATCAGAAAATGAAAGATTGGCTAATCGCTAATAATGTAAAAGCTGAGATCGATGCACTGGGAGTATGGCATTTTTTATCTAAAGAAGAACGTAAACCTGAGTTCAGATCAGAAGATAATTATCCATATGCAATTTGCTATGCCGGGGCTTTGAACCGGAGAAAAAATGCATTTTTATATGAATTTATCTCTTATCCAAGAAACTTTGTATTAAACATCTATGGTGATAGATTCGATATTGCCGATACTGATGATTTCCATTGCAGAGGATATATCGATAGCGATACTTTTATTCTTACAAATAATGACGATTTCGGTCTTGTTTGGGATGGTGATTCGATGAATGAATGCTCCGGAAGTTTCGGCGCTTATCTCAAATATAATACTCCACATAAGGTATCGTTCTATATCAAAAGCCATTTGCCTGTAATTATATGGAGACAGGCGGCATTAGCCCCTTTTGTAGAAGAAAATAAAATAGGGATGGCGATTGATTCCCTAACCGAGATAAATGGTATTCTTTCGTCCGTGACTCCCGGATATTATAATGAGATGAAACGGAATGTTATTGAAATGAGTAAGAAACTCCAGTCCGGCTTTTACCTGAAACAAGCAATAGATAAGTTCGATATTTGAATGTCATAAATAAAAAGGGTTGCATCATAATAGATGCAACCCTTTTCTGTAACTATTATAGAGTATTAGTTCTTTCCTTTAAGCAAGCTATTATACAGATTGTCATTGTGTATAATCTCATAGGCCTTTTTGAATGTCTCACTATACCCGTTATATATTTTGAGAGATGTTTCCGTATCATACACATCCCGCGCCAGAAGCATTTTCAGCTGCATTCTGATTAAGTCTGAAGCTTTATTGAATTCATCCTCGTTATATGTAATTTTCTCTTCTTCTCCGGCAGCTACAATCTTCTCCAACAGGCTTTGCGGAACAATATATTTCTTCAGAAAAGCTTCTTTTGTAGGATATTCATCCAGAATATCTTTACGATGATTATCTACTTCACTATACGCAACTTTATAGATAAGTCCCCTGTTTGCAATATTTCTGAAATAGGGTGTATAATTTGTCGTGTCCAGTGGAACAAAGTAGTCCGGCATAATACCTCCGCCACCATATACAGTCCTGTGATTCATCAGGGTTGTGTATTTTAGCGAGTCAGGAAAGTGGATACTGTCGGCGTGCATCATTTCCCCTTTATTATATCTTTCTATTACGTCCATATTATAGGATGTAAGATCTCCGCTTGTGTATGGCTTTTGTATAGAACGTCCTGTCGGAGTATAGTAACGGGCTACAGTCAACCTTATCATTGATTCGTCAGGGAGCGGGATTTGTCTTTGTACAAGTCCTTTGCCGAAGCTGCGGCGGCCAACAATTACACCTCTGTCCCAATCCTGAACTGCACCTGACAAAATTTCACTCGCTGAGGCCGAGCCTTCATTAATCATAATTACCACTTTTCCATCTTCGAAATTTCCTTTTTCAGTCGATACTTCATCCCTTCTCGGTTGACGCAATCCCTCTGTGTAAACAATAAGTTTACCTTTACTGAGAAACTCGTCTGACAGGTCGATTGCAGGAGCCATATATCCCCCGCCATTACCTTCAAGGTCGAGTATGAGGTTTTTCATCCCTTCCTTTTTTAATTTTGCTAAAGCATCCTGAAATTCTTTTGTTGTTGTAGCCCCGAAGCGAATGATGCGTATATACCCCGTATTATTATCTACCATATAGGAAGCATCTATGCTATATACAGGTATTTTTGCGCGGGTTATTTTGAATTCCAGCAGTTCCGGCACGCCGCGGCGCAGAACCTTTATATCCACTTTTGTTCCTTTGGGGCCTTTGAGACGCGACATGACATATTTTGTCGACCTTTTTACTCCTGCTATAAGCGTATCATTTACATAGAGAATTTTATCCCCGGCCATCAATCCGGCTTTTTCAGAAGGGCCTCCGGGTAATGCTTCGATGACGTAAAGCGTATCGGTTAACATGTTGAACGAGATTCCGATTCCGTCGAAGTTACCCTCAAGAGGTTCATTCATATCTTGTACTTCATCTGTGCTGATGTAGGTAGAGTGAGGGTCCAGCTTCTCCAGAAGTGATTTAATAGCATCTTCAGCAAGCTTTTGGTCATTTACATCATCTACATACAGATTTTCGATAATTGCCATTGTTGTCGCTACTTTTTTAGACCCTTCACTCATTTTGAACTGGGCAGAGGCAGAAGCTACAATGGTAAGAAAGCACAGAGCCGCGATAATAACTCTTTTCATATATATTTATCTTGATTATATTTATGTTTCTGCAAAATACGAATATTGTTCTGTGTAATTCAGATCTATTGCCAGGTTTTCAGATTCATGCCTTCGGGTATAAATTCGCTGACATCATGTCCGAATCTTAATAACTCGCGTACTATGGTAGAACTAATATGTGTGAGTTCTGGTTCAGTGAAAAGTATAAAAGTTTCGATTCCTGAAATCTTCCGGTTCATATCGGCAATTGTTTTTTCGTATTCGAAGTCATTTACCGAGCGTATACCTCTTACTATAAAATGGGCTTCAACTGCTTTAGCAAAATCTACGGTCAGGCTATCATAAGTTTCTACGGAAATGCGAGACTCGTTTTTATAGAGTGAGCGTATCATCTCGATGCGGTGTTCGAGAGAGAAATAGCTTTTTTTTGCATCATTCTTCCCAATGGCAATAACGATCTCATCGACTAATTCGAGAGACCGTTTTACCAATGAATGATGCCCTATCGTAAAGGGATCGAATGTTCCCGGAAAGATTGCTTTTTTCTTCATTATTCTAGTTTGCCATATCAGATATGAATTTGATACGGACCAAACGGATTTCATCTTCTGAATATTCACCTAACTCGTTGATTGCTTCTTCCAGATCGTCCGATTCGGCTTCCTGGAAATATTGAAAAATATCATCCAGATGATCTTCGTCGATTACCTCACGCAAGAAATAATCAATATTGATTTTGGTGCCTGAATATACAATTGCTTCAACTTCATTGAGCAATTCTGTAAAATCAATTCCTTTCGATTCCGCCAGATCGTCCAAGGCTACTTTTCTGTCGATGGCCTGTACGATGGCAACCTTTAGTTTAGACTTGTTGGCTACGGTTCTTACACGTAAATCTTCAGGACGTTCAATCTCGTTTTCTTCAACATGTTTCTTTATAATTTGCAGGAATTCGGCTCCGTATCTTTTAGCCTTACCCGCACCTACACCCGGAATATTCTGTAATTCCTCCATTGTGATAGGATAGATGGTTGCCATCGCTTCCAATGAAGGGTCCTGGAAAATCACATATGGCGGAACGTTATTGTTCTTAGCCATTTTTTTGCGAAGGTCCTTCATTATGGAAAATAATACCGGGTCTACGGCCGAACCACCGCCACCGCCTTTCACTACTACATCGTCTATGTTGTCATCGTCTTCCAGATCTTCTTCATCGGCAGTTGTGATTTTGAAAGATACAGGCTTTTTAAGGAAGTCTTTTCCTTTTTTTGTAATCTTTAATAGCCCGTAATTTTCGATATCCTTATCAAAATATCCTGCGATAATGGCCTGACGAATCACTGCATTCCATGTATCTTCATCGGCATCATCTCCGGAACCGAACACTTCCAGATCCTGATGCTCGTATGTTTCAATTTCGGATGTTTCTTTACCTCTGAGGATATTGATAACATAATCCGTCTTGAATTTTTCTTTTAACGCAACTACAGCTTCCAGAGCTGTTAATAATAAATCTTTAGCTTCCACCTGTTTTTTTGGATTTACACAATTGTCACAATTTCCACAATTTCTCACTTTATATTCTTCACCGAAATAATGAAGGAGCACCTTTTTTCTGCATAATGCAGTCTCTGCGTATGCCGCTGTTTCAAGGAGCAGTTGTTTTCCTATTTCTTGTTCGGCAACAGGTTTTCCCTGCATGAACTTCTCTAGTTTCTGTAAGTCTTTAAAGGAGTAGAAGGCAATGCATTTTCCTTCGCCTCCGTCTCGTCCGGCACGGCCTGTTTCCTGATAATATCCTTCAAGGCTCTTTGGCATGTCGTAATGTATTACATACCTTACATCCGGCTTGTCTATCCCCATCCCGAAGGCAATAGTCGCTACGATAACATCGACCTGTTCCATCAGGAATGCATCCTGATTTGCAGAGCGCGTATTTGCATCCAATCCTGCGTGATATGGTAATGCATTGATATTATTTGTTTGCAGTATTTCTGCAAATTCTTCTACTTTCTTGCGGCTCAGGCAATATATAATACCCGATTTATGTCCCTGCGATTTGATATATTTTATAATATCCTTGTCTACATTGTTCGTTTTGGAACGCACTTCATAGAAAAGATTTTCTCTGTTGAATGAGGCTTTGAAAACATCGGCTTCGACCATTCCCAGATTCTTCTGGATGTCGAGTTGTACTTTTGGAGTAGCTGTCGCTGTGAGCGCGATGATCGGATGTTTACCTATCTCGGTAACTATAGGACGTATCCGCCTGTATTCCGGACGGAAATCATGTCCCCATTCCGATATACAGTGTGCTTCATCTATAGCGTAAAACGAAATCTTTATTTGCCGGAGAAAATCTATGTTTTCTTCTTTTGTCAAGGATTCGGGCGCTACATACAGTAACTTGGTTTTACCTGAAAGGATATCGCCTTTCACCTGTTCTATGGCAGCTTTGTTTAGTGATGAATTGATGAAATGGGCAACTCCATCTTCCTCGCTGAAATTGCGCATAGCATCTACCTGATTCTTCATCAGCGCTATAAGCGGTGATATGATAACGGCCGTTCCCTCCATCAACAGGGCCGGCAACTGGTAGCAAAGCGACTTCCCTCCCCCTGTAGGCATCAGGACAAAAGTATCCTTCTCGTCCAGAAGATTCTGGATGATTGCCTCTTGGTTTCCTTTGAATTTATCAAAGCCAAAATGCTTTTTTAAAGCAACGGTCAGTTTATCGTTTCGGTCAGGCATATTTGTAAAAAAATAGGCTATTATGTTATACGAAGATAAAGTCCTAATTTTAAATCTCCAACTTAAAATAGGCTATTTTTTATGAAAAAAACAAACTTTATTGTGAATTTTTGAGTTTTATCATTTGCGACTTCGCGAGTTGTTCTTCGGCATAGTCTTTAGTGATGTGTAATTGCGTTTGTTTTGTAGATGGTATGGTAAACATTGCGTCCATCATTATATTTTCTACAATGGAGCGCAATCCTCTTGCTCCTAATTTGTATTCTATAGCCTTGTCTACAATAAATTCGTATACATCTTCGTCGAATGTGAGATCTACGTCATCCATCTTGAAGAGCTTGATATATTGTTTTATTATAGAGTTTTTAGGCTCGGTAAGAATTCTGCGCAAAGCACTCCGGTCCAATGCATCCAGATATGTCAGTATTGGTAGACGTCCGATAATTTCGGGAATCAGTCCGTAAGATTTTAAATCCTGAGGAGCTACATATTGCAACAGGTTTTCTCTGTCTACTTCTGCATTTTTCAGAGAAGAGGCATATCCTACTACTTTAGTATTCAGGCGTTGGGCAATTTTCCGTTCTATACCGTCAAACGCTCCTCCGCAAATAAAGAGAATGTTTTTGGTGTCGACAGCGATCATTTTTTGGTCAGGGTGCTTACGGCCTCCTTGTGGCGGTACATTTACGATTGACCCTTCCAATAATTTTAGTAGTCCTTGTTGTACTCCTTCACCACTTACATCACGGGTAATGGATGGGTTGTCGCTTTTACGTGCTATCTTATCTATCTCGTCAATGAATACGATTCCTCTCTCGGCTGATGCTACATCATAGTCCGAAGCCTGAAGTAGCCGTGTAAGGATACTTTCTATGTCTTCTCCTACATATCCGGCTTCGGTAAGTACGGTTGCGTCTACAATGGCGAAAGGTACATGCAGCATCTTTGCTATTGTACGGGCCAGAAGTGTCTTTCCGGTGCCGGTAGGGCCTACAAGGATAATATTCGATTTTTCTATTTCTATATCATCGTTCTTTTCCTGTAATATCCGTTTGTAGTGATTATAAACGGCAACAGCCAGATAGCGTTTGGCGTTATCTTGTCCGATAATATATCCATCGAGGTATTCTTTTATCTTTTTGGGGTCAGGGAGTTGTGTCTTATCAATGCCTATCGAAGATTTTTGTTTAGCTTCGATGCTTTCTTTTACGATTTGGTAGGCCTGTTCGGCGCAACTGTCGCAGATATCTGCGGACAAACCGGATATAAGCATGTTCACATCCTTATCGCTTCGTCCGCAAAAACTGCATTGGTTTATTTCTTTTTTTGCCATAAATTGAATTATAAGTAGTGGGTTCTAAGCTTTATCTGAACCCATTACTTACTATTACTTATTTCTTGTTAAAACTTCGTCTACCATACCATAATCTTTGGCTTCGGCCGAGGTCATCCAATAATCACGGTCAGAATCTTTTTCAACCCTGTCGAATGGTTGTCCTGAGTGATCGGCTATAATGGTGTATAGTTCTTTTTTTATTTTACCTATCTCACGGGCAGTGATTTCAATATCGGATGCCTGTCCTTGTGCGCCTCCTAGTGGTTGGTGAATCATTACGCGTGAATGTTTCAGTGCAAAACGTTTGCCTTTTTCTCCTGCTACAAGTAGTACGGCTGCCATAGACGCTGCAATACCTGTACAGATGGTAGAGACATTGCTGTTTATAAACTGCATGGTGTCATAGATACCGTATCCTGCATAAACAGAACCGCCGGGAGAATTGATGTAGATAGATATATCTTTACCGGAATCGGCGGAATCAAGATAAAGCAGCTGTGCCTGGATTACATTAGCGGTATAATCGTCTATCTGAGTGCCTAAAAAGATGATCCGGTCCATCATCAGACGGGAAAATACATCCATTTGTGCCACATTCAGCTGACGTTCTTCTATGATAGTGGGTGAAATATAGCTGCTTGTAATATCTACATATTTATCTAGAGCAAGTCCGTTCAGTCCTAAATGCTTGGTAGCATATTTCTTAAATTCATTGTTCATAACATTTTCCTTTCAATAAGTGAATAATTAAATACTATAAGTCTTATAAACAATTATCATGCCATTGTAACCGGCACAAAAAAGAGGCTAATATTCAGCCCCATTTCTTATAAACAAAGTTATAAATAAAAAATTGAAAAGCTAAGATATTATTCACTGTATTTCTTCTATTATTTCACGGAAAACGGGCAGAAAGAGTAATTATTCTTCTGCCCGCTATATAATTTCATTCAGGTTTAAGCTTCTTCCTGTTTGTCATCTTCTTTTTCGAAGAATTTGCGGAAGTCATCCAGTGAAATGGATTTTTCTTCTATACCTAATTTTGTTTTCAATGCATCGATTATCTTGTTCTCCATTGCGCGTTCGAGCAGGTTGCGGGCATTGTCTTTGTTTTTCAACATGTCATTCGCATAATTTTCAACCATTTCGTCCGGCAGGTTCATCATGCCATATTGAGCGAATTGTGCTCTTGCTGCCTGCATCGCAATAGTTTTCATATCTTCATTTTCAATCTTGATATCGTAATCTTTTGCGATTTGTTCCTTAATAAGGTGGAATTTCAGGTCGGCAACGATTTTCGGATAATCAGCTTCAATAGATTCTGCAGTTCTTTCTTCACCTGATGCTAGCAGCCATCTTTTCAGGAAAGCATCCGGAAATTGAAGGTCTCCGACTTTTTTCTCCAGCAGTTCTTTTGCATCCAAGAGGAATTTGTAATCACTATCCGGAGCAAACTGGTCTTCGATAGTTTCTTTTACTTTAGCCTTGAACTCAGCTGCATCTTTTACTGTATCTGCGCCGAATACTTTGTCGAACAGATCTTTATCTAATTCAGCTTCTTTGTAACGGGTGATTTCGGTGATTTCGAATTTAAATTCAGGAGCGATGGCCTCTACTGCATCTTTTTCGATGTGAAGTAATGAAGCTATTTCCGTTTCGTTTCCTTCATATGCTTTGCCCGGATTGAATGTGATTACATCTCCGGCTTTTGCACCTACAAATTTGGCTTGTTCGTCGGCATCTTTCATGTAAGATGGCATTACTACGCCGGCTTCTACATTGATGCCGCCTTCTTTTACTTTCCCATCTTCCAGTTCAGAGATAGTACCTCTGATAAGGTCGGTTGCAATTGCGCCATCTTCGATCTTATCGTACTTACCATAGTTTGCTTTGTAAGATTCGATTTGCTTGTCAACAAGCTCTTCGTTTACATCGATTTTGTAGTAAGTTACTTTATCTTTCTTGGTCAGCGACAGTTTAATTTCAGGAGCAAGGGCGATATCGAAATAGAAATCATAGTCGCCTTCTGTTGCAAAATCGATTGCCTGTTGTTTTTCTTCGTTAGGAAGCGGTTCACCAAGCACATTCAATTTGTTCTCCTGAATATAGTTATATAGGCTTTCACCTACTATTTTGTTTATTTCTTCGGCCATTATGGATTTACCATACATTTTTTTTACCATACCTACAGGCACGGTTCCCGGACGGAATCCCGGTACATTTGCTTTTTTGCGGAAAGTTTTCAGTGCGCTGTCAAGTTTTTCCTGATAGTCAGCTTTGGCAACACTGATCTGTAGAATAGCGTTTACACTATCAACATTTGTTAGAGATACATTCATCTTAACGGGTCTATTTTAAATTATTACAAGTTTATTCAAATGTATAAGAAAAAGTTAGCTTTCACAGCTCTCTTTTTTGGTGGTGCAAAAATAGTCTTATTATTGTAATATTCAAAGAGAAATAATAATTAATCTCAAAGCCCTTTTTATAAAAATAAGGCATAATGCGTTAAAAATATGTTTTGTAACATGTTTTATATAAAAAAATACTAACTTTGTTTTTAAGTTAATTATTGAACCTGACTTTATTTATATATCAAGCTTTTCTCTATGGTAGCAGATAGCAGCAATGTTGTAAGTATATCGGAATGTATCCCGGAGATTTGGGATTTGTTGAATAATAAGGAACGTGACTTAATTTCGGCAAACGCGAAGATTCTTGACTATAAGAAGAATGAGGTAATCTACAGAGAAGAAGAAGCGCCTCAGGAGTTGATGTGTCTGTGTAAAGGCAAAGTCAAGATATATAAAGATGGGGTAGGTGGACGTAGCCAGATAATCAGAATGATACGTCCAACCCAGTATTTCGGTTACCGGGCCTATTTTGCAAATCAGCCGTATGTAACAGCTGCTTCGGCTTTTGAAGCTTCCACTATCTGTTTTATATCGATGCAGATTATTGAAGAGATAGTTTCTGTAAACCCCAAATTAGGTATGTTCTTTATCCGTGAGTTGTCGACAGATCTGGGAATTGCAGATGAGAGAGTCGTTAATCTTACCCAGAAACATATCCGGGGACGTTTGGCAGAATCACTAATCTTCCTTATTGAAAACTACGGACTGGAAGAAGACGGTGCTACTATCAGTATCTATCTGTCTCGTGAGGACCTTGCCAATTTGTCGAATATGACAACCTCAAATGCCATCAGGACACTGTCTACATTTGTTGATGAGCATATAATTACGCTCGACGGTCGAAAAATCAAGATAATAGACGAAGAAAAGCTACGACGAATAAGCAAAATCGGATGATTACCAATATTGCTCATAAATATCTGGACTTCAAATATAAAGAGGTTGCCGGATTCATCAACAGACCAATCTGTACCCAGGAAAAAATACTATCCTATCTGCTTCGTAACGGAGCTCAAACATCAATAGGCCGGCAATACAACTTTTCCTCAATTAAGAATAAGGACGATTTCAGAAAGCAGGTTCCTGTTTTCCATTACGAAGATTTACGCCCGTATCTTGATAAGATACTGATAGATAAACAACAGAACGTGTTGTGGAACAAACCTGTAAAATGGTTTGCCATGTCGTCCGGTACTACCGAGGATAAGAGCAAATACATTCCGGTAACTCAGGAATCCCTGACAAAAGGTCACTACAAATGTGGAGAGCAGATGCTCGCTATATATGGGCAGGCGAATCATAAGGCCGGATTCTTTTTGGGAAAGACATTAGTTCTGGGAGGGAGTAAGCAGATAAATAACATAGGGGACGGGATCTTTACCGGGGATATATCCGCCATCTTGATTAAGAATCTGTATTTCTGGGCTAAGAGAAGCCGCACACCTGAGAGTATCTCGCTTTTACCCGATTGGGAAGTGAAATTGCAGGCATTAGCGGACTATGCAGTGAAGAATGATATCAGGGCATTTATGGGCGTACCTTCATGGCTGCTTGTCCTTTTGAGAAAGATAAAGGCTGATACAGGACGCGAACTGACTGATATCTGGCCTAATCTGGAAGTCTTTTTTCACGGGGGAGTCAGTTTTACCCCATTCGAAGAGCAATATAAGAAGATCATACAAAAGCCTGAGATGCGTTATTGGGAAACGTATAATGCTTCGGAAGGATTCTTCGGAGTACAGTTCTCAGATAAATCGAAAGATATGCTCCTGATGCTGGATAGCGGTATCTACTACGAATTTGTACCGATGAGTGAATGGGATAGTGAGAATCCCAAGACACTGACATTGGACGAAGTGGAAACCGGGCAGAATTATGCACTCCTTATCTCTACTAATGGCGGACTTTGGCGCTATATGATAGGCGATACTATCGAATTTACTTCTACCAGTCCCTATCTGTTCCGGATAACAGGCCGTACGAAGAACTTTATCAATGCTTTCGGTGAGGAGGTCATTATAGATAATGCCGAAAGGGCTTTATCCGAAGCTTGTAAAGATACCGGTGCACAGATAACAGAATATACAGCCGCTCCCGTTTATTTTGGAGACGAAAATACCGGTGCTCATGAGTGGTTTATCGAGTTTTCCGTCGGGCCTGACGATTTGGATAAGTTTGTCAAATCTTTGGATGATAACCTGAAGAGGGTAAACTCGGACTATGAAGCCAAGCGTTCCTATAATCTTTCCTTAGGTTTACCGATTGTAAGAAGTTTGCCAAAAGGAACATTTAATGAGTGGCTGAAATCGATAGGAAAACTGGGCGGGCAGAATAAAGTTCCCCGGTTATCGAATAACAGAGACTATATAGATAGACTAAGGCTGTTTATAGAACAGACAAGATAAGATGAAAAAGGATGGTTGTACAACCATCCTTTTTTATTCCTATACGTTACTACAGAAGGCTCGCCGCCTCTGCATCTAAAAACCAATACAAATAGCCCCTTTTCGGATTTACTTTCGCCGCAGGGTATTTATTCAGGTATTCTTTCTTGTTCTTTATTATGTCTCTGACTTTTTCAGCCTTGTTCTTTCCTGTAGCAAGGAATACGACATGCTGTGAGTTGTTCACCACTTTACCGCTGATAGTTACCCGCTGCATACCTGTTTCAGGATGCTCTCCGATAACACAGATATCTTTACTGTCCCATAGTTCGATCTGGTTAGGAAAAATAGATACGGTATGCCCGTCATCACCCAGTCCAAGCATAACTATCTCGAAGCTCGGCATGTCCTGCTTTTGCATTAGTTTCGATTTCAGAACTGTGCCGTACCATAACGCTTCTTCTTCCGGTTCGTTCTCTCCGTGTATACGGTAGATGTTGTTATTCGGAATGCCGGGCACCTTGTCGAACAAGTGGTCTTTTGTCATCCCGAAATTATTCATCACATTCTCCGGTGGTACGCAACGTTCATCCCCCCAGAAAAATGAGATACGGTTCCAGTCGATAGACTCTTTACAGTTTTCGGCCCAATAGTCGAAAATGACTTTAGGCGTGGTTCCCCCCGACAGGGCCAGGTTGATGTGCGGATATACATCCAGCAACTTTAGTACAAACTCGGTGAATCCTTTGCTTAAAGCCTTAGGATCTTCATAAACTTTAATCTCTTCTTTTATCATAGTTCGCAATATATACCATCGTCAGACAGATTCTTACAAGGATATCTCCATGTCAGATTTTTTTCTTCAATCAGGTCATCGGCACAATTAGGTCCCCATGAGCCGGCAGGATAACCATGTAGCGGCGCATCCGGATTCTTCTCCCAAAAATCGAGCAGGGGTTGCACAAATTTCCATGTGGCTTCCAAGGCATCGCCCCGGATATATAACGTAGAATCGCCTACCATACAGTCGAGCAGCAGACGTTCGTATGCTTCGGGCAGATAGGTGTCTTGCAGTTGTGAGTAATGGAAATCCATATTCACATTCTTTACCTGATAACCGCTTCCCGGCACTTTCATCTTCGTTTTCAGCAGAATGCCTTCATCCGGCTGAATTCTTATTACCAGTTGGTTGTCGTCATTGTTCAGGTCCGTAGTTTCCGGAAACAATCGTTGCGGAGCCGGCTTGAAATGTATAACTACTTCCGATACCCGTGTCGGTAAACGTTTTCCGGTGCGGATATAAAAAGGTACATCTCCCCAGCGCCAGTTGTCAATAAACAGCTTCATAGCCACATAGGTTTCGGTGCGTGAGTCCTTGTCCACATCTTTTTCTTCCCGGTAGCCTTTGGCGTATTTACCTTTTATGTTGGCAGCAGTATATTGTCCGCGAATGACATTTTTGAACAAATCGTCATTTGACATAGGGCGGAAAGCCTGAAATACTTTCAGCTTTTCGTTCCGTATCGAAACCGAGTCTATAGACATCGGAGGCTCCATCGCAACAAGGGCTACTAATTGCAACAGGTGATTTTGTACCATGTCGCGTAATGCACCTGAATGATCGTAATATCCTCCGCGATTTTCCACGCCAATACTTTCGGCAGCCGTGATTTCGACATGATGAATATAATTCCTGTTCCACAAGGGTTCATAGATACCATTTGCAAAACGGGTAACGAGCATATTCTGTACAGTTTCCTTGCCCAGATAATGGTCGATGCGGTATATCTGCTCTTCATCGTAATCTTCGCGTAAAGAAGCATTTAGTGAAATGGCAGATTTCAAATCTGTACCGAAAGGCTTTTCTATAATAATCCGTCTGAAATTATCATCTTCTTTGTTTAATCCCTGATCTGCCAGGAATTTAGGAATAAGAGGATAAAGTGCGGGCGGAGTAGATAAATAGAAAATATAATTTCCCGCAGTATTTTCTTCTTTGTCCAACAGGTCTAAACGGTCTTTCAACTTCGAGTATTCTTTACCGTCATCTGTATTGATAGACAGATAATGAAGTTTCTGGCAGAATGTATTTAATTCTTCTTCAGAAACGTCCTTAGCCGTAGCGAATTGCTTAATACCATCCTTCATCTTTTCACGGAAAGAATCATCCGTAAAAGGACTGCGTGCCACTCCCAATACTGCAAAGTTTTTAGGAAGTGAATTTTGTTTATGCAAATCGAATATGGCAGGAACCAGTTTCCTGTATGTAAGATCTCCTGATGCACCGAATATGACCAGTGCCTGATCTTTTATAATTTTTGGTTTCATCGTATTTTAGTTACGAGTTACGAGTTACAAGTTACGAGTTTGTAGAAGCGACTTATTGTGTGTCCGACTTGCAACTCGTAACTTGTAACTGCCCGTAGGGCGAAGTAACTAAGTTAGTCTTTTTTTATTTCGTGGCCGCCAAACTGATTTCTCATGGCTGCTAGTAGTTTCATTGCATAAGACGATTCCTGTCTCGATTCGAAACGGGTAAAGAGTGAAGCTGTAATGACGTGTGCCGGTACATCAAAATCCATCGCTGTCTGTACTGTCCAGCGGCCTTCGCCGCTATCGGCTACATAATCTTTGATGCCGTCCAGATTCTCGTTTCCTTCAAGTGCATTGCCGATCAGTTCCAGCAACCAGGAGCGAACAACCGAACCCTGCATCCATACACGGGAAACTTTTTCTAAGTCTACATTGTATGGCGAATTTTTCATTATCTCAAATCCTTCTGCGTATGCCTGCATCATGCCATATTCGATACCATTGTGTACCATTTTCACCATATGACCGGAGCCGCTTTCGCCACAGCGCATGTAGCCGTTTTCAGGAGCAAGGCTTTTAAAGACAGGTTCGGCAAAATCACAGGCTTCCTTATCACCGCCGTACATCAGGCAGTATCCGTTCTGAAGTCCCCATACGCCGCCACTTGTACCACAATCGAGGTAATGAATTCCGTGTTCTTTTACTTTCTTTCCACGTTCTACAGTCTCTCTCCAGTAACTATTACCGCCATCTACAATTATATCGTTTGGTTTAAGTAACGTAAGCAGCTCGGCAATGTTTCCGTCCACAGGCTTACCTGCAGGAACCATTAACCATACTAATTTGCGTCCATCCAATTTATTAACAAGGTCTTTCAGGCTGGAAGCCGGTATAGCTCCTTTTGCAGCTACTTCATCTATTTCTTTTTGGGTTAAGTTGTAAGCAACTACTTCGTGTCCATGATTTAACAGGCGCTCTACCATTTTACCGCCCATTTTTCCTAATCCTACAAATCCGATTTTCATATTAGTTCTATTTTTGATTTTTATAATATAAACAAGTTAAGGCCGCAGACCTATTTATTACTTCGGTAAGTAAAACAACAATAGTTAGTTATGATTATAGAATATATCATCAAATCCTATCTGTTATTTAGTCTCTTAAAAGATTTTGATAATTAATCTTTTAAATCACACGAAGTTAATACTTTTTTATGATGTTAAGTTAAAATAGAATGTTATATTATTCAGTAGATTGATAGTCAATATTGGTTATCAATAATTTATATGTGTAAAATGTTTTATAAATATTATCTATTTATTTTGTTCTTATATTTTAAATGTCAATATTTTAATGCGAGTGGAATTTACTCATAAAAAGTAATAAATTTTATTTGAAACTGCTTGTTTAAATTCTTTATATCGTTCTTTTCAGATTATTAATTGTTTTATATAGATAATTGAAAATAAGTATATTGCACTTATTTATACAAAAAATGTCCAAAACTAATTTAAGTTTTGGACATTTTTCTGATATTTCTTTTTGCTTATTTATAATCGTCTGGAGTAATCTTTACTTCTCCCAATAATTTTTCATTTGCATCATAAAAAGCGTATGCGTAGGTTATCCCAAATTCTTTTATTTTATCTAATTGAGGCTGAGCTTTAATGCCTTGAGTAAATGCAGCTTTCAGCTCATCGTTTATAGTTAATTGGCTTGCGATCTCTTCTGGTACAGATATATGCATTTTGATTGTTTTGTCTTCTTCGATAGAACACTTAGTTAGGGTCAGACCATTGCCCATATTCATTGGACATTGCTTGTTCATCTGTTCGGCTTCCAATTCCATGAATTTAGTAACTGCAGCATCTTTACATTGGATAAAGAGTGTTGAAATGAATACAATAGCAATGATGCTAAGGGTAGTTTTTGTTAAATTTTTCATAAGTTGTATTTATTTATAATAGTAAGGATGTAAAGATAATATTTATCTTTTATTTTTTGTTAAGGTTTGGTAAAAATAGAAAGAGAGTTGTTAATAGACAACTCTCTTTCCTATATTTAGCGGTATCTTATCTTATTCAGAAATTACTTCGAAAGGAATTTCTACAGAAACTTCCTTGTGAAGCTTGGCTGTTGCTTTGTAAGTACCTATTTCTTTTACGGCATCTTTGATAATGATTACCTTACGATCTACGTTGTATCCTAATTTCTCAAGAGCCTCAGCTATTTGAATATTAGTTACCGAACCGAAGATAGTACCGGTAGAGCTTGTTTTTGCTCCGATAGTAAGTGACACGCCGTCAAGTTTGGCAGCCAAAGCTTCAGCGTCTTTCTTGATTTTCTCAAGTTTGTGAGCGCGTTGCTTCATGTTTTCAGCCAAAACTTTCTTTGCAGACTCTGATGCTATCACAGCTTTACCTTGAGGTATAAGGTAATTACGTCCATAACCGTCTTTTACAGTTACGATTTCATCTTTATATCCTAAGTTAAGGATGTCTTCTTTTAATATAACTTGCATTTCTTTTTCCTCCTTTTTATTATTTCATTAAGTCTGTAACGTAAGGAAGCAAAGCTAAGTGACGAGCTCTTTTTACAGCTTGTGCAACACGACGTTGGAATTTCAGAGATGTTCCGGTAATACGGCGAGGAAGGATTTTTCCCTGTTCGTTAAGGAATTTCTTCAAAAACTCAGGGTCTTTGTAGTCAATATACTTGATGCCGTTCTTTTTGAAACGGCAGTACTTCTTTTTCTTGACGTCAACTGAAGGCGGAGTCAAATATCTGATTTCTGATTGCTGTGCCATAATTTAGTTCTCCTTTACTTCTTCTTTTTTAGGTGATTTTAGATTTCTTCTCTTTTCTGCGTACTGGTGTGCAAACTTATCCTGGCGGAAAGTCAGGAAGCGGATAACACGTTCGTCGCGGCGGAAGTTGATTTCTAGTTTAGCGATAACAGCCGGATCAGCTTCAAATTCTAACATCGCATAAAAACCGGTGGATTTCTTCTGGATCGGATAAGCCAGTTTGCGAAGTCCCCAGTTTTCTTCATTTACTATTTTCGCCCCTTCATTGGTCAAAATAGTTTTGAATTTTTCTACCGCTTCCTTCATCTGTACATCAGACAAAACGGGAGTCAAAATGAAAACGGTTTCGTAATTGTTCATAAATTAAATAATTATAAATTAAACATGTCATTTTTGCAAATGAGGTGCAAAGATAGAGCTTTTTATTTATATAACAAATGCTAAAGCTTTAAAAAATCTTTGATAAGCGGACTTCTTATCTTACATTTGTATGCAATATAAGAGGAACCGTCAATGAAAAATGAAGAAATACTCAGTTTAGATGGAGATCAGGATCTTATCTTCCCTATCATCAACGGAAAAGTGTCGATGGCAATTAACCGGATGATGTATCGCAACCTTCGTAAAGAGGGACTCGATATTACACCCGAACAATGGACGGTATTAGCTTTTCTTTGGCGTGAAGATGGTGTCACTCAGCAGACCTTATGTAACTCCACATTTAAAGATAAGCCGAGTATGACCCGCCTGATCGATAACCTTGCCAAGCAAAATCTTGTCTACCGTAATGCTTCCACTACAGACCGGCGCTCCAATTATATATTTCTCACTGATCTTGGTAAATCAATAAAAGACAAGGCCAATAAAGCAGTGTATCAGACCATGGATGCTGCTTTGGCGGGAATTGACGAAGACGGGCTTAAGCAGGTGCGCTTCCTGTTGGCGGCTGTTTTCGGCAATATACGGGAGGCCCTGGAGGATTCTAATCGCTATTAGATCCTGATAAATATCTTATTAATCTGTCTCGCAGCTTTCCGGAGACAGGATAGTCAAATTTTCTCGCAAAGAACGCATCTGAACGGATAATGTCTTCGAAATCCCTTTCGTCCAGATTGGCCGGATATACTCCGTCCCGGTTTTCCCACAGCATGAATCTCAGGTTCTTTTTTGCTATCTTTTCTTTGAAAGGAGAGTTCATCAGGATGGAATGCAATAAGATTTCTTCGGCACAAAATGTATATTTATAAGTTTCGAGAACATTCGGATACTTATCGAGAAAGTCGAGGAAGTATTCAACTGCCGGAAGTGTCAGAGTCCAATAGGTTGAACCTCCATAGAGGCTGTTTAATTCGGATGGCAACTCCCTCTTATATCCCACCATCTTTTGCATCTGCACAAATGCTTTGATAAAAAAACGTTGCCAGCTTTTTGCATTAAAGACTTCATATATATTATAATATATAACCCGGTTAAATCCTCCTTCTATCCATGTTTTAATAGGTAGAGGTCTGGCCGAAAGAAACTCCGTTCCATAATTTTCTTTCAGATAATCGGATATCTGTTGCGGCGACTTCACAGGAAAATCCTGTCCTGTAATCAGGTGGACGTAATCTATGCTTTTGTCTTTCGCGCATTCCTTCGATAAAAGAAGGATAGCTTTGAGGTGGTCGACACTACCCCAGTTGACTCTGTATTCCCGGGATATGAGCTTAACGGCAGGCTTCGATTCTAATGTTTTGATCTCTGAATCGGTAATCCGGCTTTTCTTATCTATATGGATATAGAATGAATAGTCTTCATTAAAAAAGTCTGCCAGTTCATTTAACTGCTGCGGATTCTTATATGCTGTTACCAGTATGGCGTGTTTCATTTCTTTAGTCTTTAATAATCAAATCCATATAAATAGGGAGGTGGTCGCTGTACCCGCCCAGATATTTAAATCCTGAATAAGTACGGAACGGCTTTTGCCCGCCATATTTTTTATTATCGTCATGCAAAAGGAAAGGTTCGGAGTAAACATGTGCCTCTTTTCCTTTTATCGAAATCTTGGAAGAAAGGTTTAGCAGGTTCCCGCTTATAATAAACTGGTCTATAAAATTCCATTTCCCTTTGTATTTATAGGAGCCTGTATTTGTCTTGTCAGAATAATGATAAAACATATTATATAAGTTTTTATCCGAAACCCGGGATTTGATGCTACGCGCACCAAGGCTCTCTGTTAGACTTATATCATTAGGATAGTCATTGAAGTCGCCCATAATAATGATATTCGCTTTCTTTCGTATGCGGAAAAGGCTGTCGGCCTTCTGTTTCAATAGTTCTGCACACCGGATGCGGTCGGGTCTTGTCCTTTTGATCCCTTCACGGCGTGAAGGGAAGTGGCAAACGAATATATCCAGTATTTCATCATTGATGACTTTCCCTGTAACATGAAGTATGTCCCGTGTTGTTTTCAGTGGGTCCGATTGCAAGGTAGGAGTATAAGACCTTTTACTTATTATCTTTATCCGGTCCCTTTGATAGAGCAGGGCAGTGTTCGAACCTCTGTTGTCTTTGGAGTTGGTGATTATATATTCATACTTATGCTCCCTTAATCCGGCTCTTTTGGTAAGGTCGAACAGTACAGAGTCGTTTTCTACTTCGCATATGCCGACTAGTGCAGGCGGGTATTTACCGTCACCGGCAGATGATATAACCGTACTTATATCATTTAGCTTTTTCCAATACCGGTAGCTTGTCCAGCGCAATTGACCGTTTGGAGTGAGATCGTCATCGTTTGTTTCCGGATTGTCTTTTATATCGTACATGTTCTCTACATTGTAGAACATGATACGGAAACTTTCCTGGGCATTTGCCTGTATGCTGATTATCAGTAGCAGTATAATGCCCTGTAATATCTTCCAACGTTTACTTAACCCGCTCATAACAACCAATATCGGGGGAATCCTGACGGGATTTACCCCGCAAGTCGAAAGGCAAGCTCATTGAATATGTTTTATCGGCTTTATCTATGGCCGGAGATGATTCCTGTAACTCAAAGTTGTATGAATAGATACCTTCCGTATTTAAGTCTTTGAATAGAGGATCTTTATTCCATATTATATTTTCAAAGTGTGAGTCTGAAATCTCCGTGCCTTTTATCAGGCAGTTTATGAACTGATGATTGTAGACTGCATCAGCGTTTCTATTCATTAAGAATTCTCTGTTCAATGAACCGTAAACGATAGAGTTCATAAAATCACATTGAACTAACGGCATCTCCTTACTGTTGCTTATTACCAGACTTTCTATCGTCCTTGCCGACCATCTGAAATAATTGGCGATAGTACAATGCAGGAATGAATATTTTCCTCCATTGAGATTAAGTACGGCGCCTTTCGAGTTGACAAGCAGGCAGTTTCCCCCGTCAATATTACTGTTTGTAGCCGATATCCCGTATTCCAATGTGTTTTGTACAATTACGTTCAATAAGGTCGCTTTTTTATATTGTATGTCTGATGCATAGAATGTTATACCTTTTGTGGCATTTCGTATATTTATATTTTCGAGTTGGTTGTTGTAACTTTCGGAATAGAAATACACGCCGTCCCATTGTCCCGGAACATTGTCGTAAGGTATATCCGCTTCGATCTTATCAAAGCGGTCTCCCCTGAAAATGACAGGCTTTTCTATTGTCCCGCTGGCTATCAGCGTACCGTGTATCCGGATAGAGGCATTATTCCTCAAAAAGACTTTGGTGCCTTCAGCCATTGTAGCCGTAACCCCTTTGTCGATCACGATGGAATCATATACAAGAAGCGGTTTTTTGCCTGTAATTACAGAGTCTTGGGTAATCCGTCCGCCTTTCCATATATAGACATCCTGTCCTACAGCTTCCAGTTGCAGGTACTGGATATTTCCGTTTGTTTCGAATCTGATAGAATCGCGTATTAACAGCGGATTTTCATTATTCGTAGGATTCACAATAACTTCTATAAATCCAAAAAGACTGTCCTTTTTCAGTATTTCTACATTTGAGAGTTTCGTCCCTTTTTCTCCGTCGATATTCATTCTGAATCCGCTTTTTGCCGGGTTCATCAATTCTACTGAGCCTATCACGAGCGATCTGCTGTTCTTATTGTATATTTTAAACTGGCGGGTTGCTGAGCCGATAGTAGTAAATACGGTATCGAATCTGATTGTATCGCTCGAGAATGAGAGGATCAGGCTCTTGTCATCCGAAAAATCATCTCCATCTTGACAGGAACTGAATATCGAAAGGAAAACGGAGAATAGAATAATCCCCCTTATCAGCCTTTTCAAAGGAAACAACAGATAAAGCAGTTTCTTTAATTTACAATTAGTTCCCGTTATTTTATAACTCATAATTAATGATTCCAGTACTCTGTCATTTTTATCTCGCCATACCAAATTTCAGATGAATGTAAAAGATATATTCTATCGGCCAGCTTCATTTAAAACTCCGGTTTTCTTTTTCAAATACTTCAATACGCAATAAGAGATTATACTTATCAGGCACGCTATAATGAGAAAGTAATTATAGGAATTCTGATGTTCCACCCATTCTCCGGACAAATCGAAAGCACAGAATATCAGAAACAAGGCGAGTAACCCGTTCTTCTCTTTTTTCAATACTTTTTTCCAGCTAAACGACAATAAAGGTTTTATAAACAGTCCGAAGTCCGGTAAAAAAGCCGGAGTTTTGTCTGCCCATTCACTGTAAACTGTTCCGAATTTCCTGCTCAGGAATTGTTCTTCCGCAAACATGATCCTTTCGTAGTAAACCCAGTATAGAAGGCAAAAGGCAATAATAAACCACAGGTTGCCGGTCAGCAGGCATACTCCTAACCACATTAAGAAATTTCCCAGATAAAGCGGATGTCTTACAACAGAATACACGCCGGTGGTATTGAGTGTATCCGCAACTTGCCCGTTGGCAGTGTTCCTGCCCGACGTATTTTCCGGTGTATATCCTACAGTATAAATCCGGATGCCTAACCCTAATAGGCTTATAACCAGACATACAGCCTCGTAATATACTTCGTAAAGAGTTCCTTCGAATATAAATGTTTCGGGGTATATTTCCGTTTGCAAATATAAGTATGCACCTATAAACAGGATAATAATGGGTAATACACCCCTATAGCGGAAAAGCCAATTTCCTTGCCGCTCAAATTCTTCTTTCAATGCCATATCACTTTTCTATTGATGTAATTAAACATAATTTTACTACCAGATTAGCACTATTGTCCCGGCGAGTATCAATGTTCCGCCAGCAATAGTTTTTATATCTATTGGTTCTTTCAGGAAAATAAATGCCAATATCATTACAAAAACGATGCTCAATTTATCAATCGGCGCAACTTTCGATACATCGCCTGTCTCCAGAGCCTTAAAATAAAATATCCATGAAAGTCCTGTGGCTAATCCCGACAAAATCAAAAAAACAAGGTTGACTTTACTTAATTCCTTTACATCTTTCAGATGGCCGCTGAAAAAGACAATGCCCCAAGCTAAGAAGAGTACAACTGATGTTCGGACAGCAGTAGCCAGATTTCCATTGATATCTTTTACGCCAACTTTGGCTAAAATGGCTGTGAGCGCAGCAAATATGGCTGATAAAAGAGCGTAGTATTTCCACATATTCTTCTTCTTTCTTATATATATTCGCCGAACCAGAAAGTAAATTCGGTGGATATTATTTTTACAACCATTATAACGAATTTCATAGGGTCCTTATTATTCCACTATCAACCTATTTTCATTTTTATGGAAGACATTTCCCTTTGCCAAAGTCACCGGGTGGTTTGCGATTCAACTGCAAACGCCGTCTATAGAACAGGATTGCCCGCTTATGATTTCTCCTTTTCCGGTAGATATGCCGTTTTGTTCCCATTCGGCATATGCTTTGGTCAGCACCTCCAGATAATCTTCAACAGGAATAGAGCCCTGTACTATTTGCTTGTTGTTGAATACATAGAAAGGGATATATTCGAGATTAAGCTCGTTTTCGCTATATTCGATATCCTCTTTTATCTTGTCCAGATATTTGTCGCTGTCCAGCATTTCCACAATGGATTTTTCTGTCAGTCCTATTTGTGTCCCCAATTTCACCAGAATGCTGTTGTCGCTTATGTCTTCTCCTTTCACAAAATAGGCATCGAAAAGCGCCTCTTCGGCTTCGGTTGCCAGTTCCGATTCATTTGCCAGCTTCACCAGACGGAGGGCATTGGACGTATTAGCTACGATAAGATTGTCGTAATCATAATTTAATCCGACTTCTTTTGCCAGTTTAGCCGTATTTATCATTGTTTCATGAGCTTCATTTACGCTTATCTGATATTTATCCGCGAAATATCCGTAGATTTTCGATTCCAGAGCTTCTTTTGGAAGTCCGGGGTCTAATTCATAGCTGTGCCAGACAAGTTCTATATTGTCTTTGTGCGGGAAACGGCTCAAAGCCATCTCTAATTTTCGTTTTCCTATGTAGCAATACGGGCAGGCTATATCCGACCATATGTCTATTTTCATTTTATCCATCTTTTTATCTCTATTTCGTTGATAACTAGTTTTGTAATTCCTAAAAGGTAACAAAGGTAACAGAAATATCAGTTAACAGTAAACAGTTAGCAGTCGTCAGCTCGTAACTTAAAAGACTTGACTTACCACTTATTACTTAAAACTTACTACTTGTTAAGAGGTAACAAAGGTTACACTTGTTTCAGTAAACAGTAAGCAGTAAACAGTCTGCCAACTCGTAACTCGTAACTGCCCGCAGGGCGCAGTAACTTGTAACTCTTAAAAAAGGTAACAAAGGTTACACTTTTTTACTTATTACTTTTTACCTTCATTGTAAGTCCCCCTTGGGGGATTGAGGGGGCCGGTTCAATCTTTCAAAAAGCTATATGACAATATCTTATCATATAGATAAATATATTTGTTATATATAAAGTCTAACAGTTTTTTTATTACGAATATACTATATAAACTACCATATATTTAATACAAGCTACAAGTCTACCGGCATACATCAAAGTCCTTATAAGAGGCTTTATCTTATCCTATGCCGGCAGGTACTCGTAACTTGTACTCGTATCTGATATATTATTTAGCTGGAATGTTTTTCAATATTTCCAGTAAGAAAACCCACCATTTTTCAACGGAGGGAATTTCTACCTGTTCTTCCGGTGAATGAGCATTCCGGATTGTCGGTCCGCACGAAATCATATCCAGATGCGGATATTTTTCAAGAAATAGCCCGCATTCGAGACCGGCATGGATTGCCATTATCTCTGGCTCTTTGTCAAATAACTTCTTATAGGCGTCTTTTGCTACGCCTAATACCCTGGAATCCGGATTGGGTCTCCATCCCGGATATCCAGCCGAGTGTGCCACATCTGCTTTCGCCAGTGTGAATACGGCGTTGACTATATTTCCTGCATCATCCTTCAATGAATTGGTAGAACTTCTCTGGCTTGTAGTTATCAGGATTGTATTTCCCTCTTTCATTTTCACCGAAGCCAGATTTGTAGATGTTTCCACCAGGTCGGGTATTTCAAAGCTCATACCCAGTACGCCATGAGGGCAAGCATATAGTGCGTTCAACAAGTTGTTTGTTGTGTCCTTATCTATAACAAAAGACGGAATATCGGTGGATTCCACAGTCATTTTCAGGTTCGGATCTATGCTTTTCAACTCAGCTTCGATTTCCGGAGCCAGAGTATTCAATGCCACGATTACCTCTTCCTTTTTATTGTAAGGCACTCCTGCTATGGCATATGCTTCGCGGGCAATGGCGTTATGCAGGTTTCCTCCGTTAAATTCGGCAAGGGACAGGTCATATTGCCTGCTGAGTGTCCATAGGTAACGGTTTAGTATTTTGTTTGCATTACCCAGCCCTTTATGGATTTCCGAACCGGAGTGCCCTCCGTTCAACCCTTTTACCTGAGCTTTAAACCAGAAATAGTTTGAAGGAATGTTTTCCGGCTTGTATGTAAATGTGGCGGTGGTTATCTTCCCCCCTGCGCATCCTATATATACTTCACCTTCTTCTTCTGTATCCAGATTGATAAGAATATCCCCTTTCAGAAAATCTTTACTTAATGCATAAGCACCTGTCAGACCTGTTTCTTCATCCACTGTGAACAGGCATTCCAATTTTCCGTGTTCTATTGTATCCGATGAAAGTATAGCCAAAGCTGCTGCTACTCCGATGCCATTATCCGCACCCAGAGTTGTACCTTTAGCCTTTAGCCAGTTGTTTTCTACAACAGTCTCTATCGGGTCGTTGTCAAAATCATGGACAGTACCGCTGTTTTTTTCACATACCATATCTACATGTCCCTGAAGTATTACAGTCGGAAGATTTTCTTTGCCTTTAGTCGCAGGCTTGGTGATAAGCACATTTCCGGCATCATCTTTTTTTACCTCAAGATTATGCTTTTTTGCAAAATCGAGCAGATAAGCTATTATTTTACCTTCTTTTTTTGATGGACGCGGGATTTGGCTTATTTCATAAAAATAGTTCCATACTGCGCTCGGCTTTAAATCTTTTATTGTCATATTCCGTTAAATTTTTTAGTAGATGACTACTCTATTTAGTAATAACATCTAAAATTAGATAGATAACATATAAAAAGCAATTTTTTTACATCTTTTAAAGGTTTCAATATAGCGTTGTTTTAACATAAAGATATATCTTTGCCAAATCGTTCTCAAAAACAGGTATGGAAATGAGTCCCGTACCCACGGATTTTCTGTTTAAAAAAGGATTAACTAATGCATTTAAATAAATGAAGAATATCTCTTATGTTATTAACGGTGTACTTGCAGTTGCAATAATCGTATTGTTTATTTTATTTTTTACATCTAATAAGAAAAGCACAGAAGGTGGATCTGCATCCCTGAAATTTGCAGAAGGTGATTCTACAGGCGTTTTGCCTATAGCTTACGTCAATGTTGACTCTTTACTTATCAATTACAATTACGCCAAAGATGCAAATGAAGTGTTGATGAAAGAATATAACAGTTCTAATGCAACATTGAACAACAAACAACGTCAATTTGAAAATGAGGTAGCCGATTTCCGTAAGAAAATCGATAACAATGTATTTTTAAGTCAGGAACGTGCTCAGCAGGAACAGGTACGTATACAGAAGATGGAGGCTGACCTTCATGCTACAGCAGAACGGTTGAGAGAAGATTATATGAAAAAACAGGCTAAAGTAAATGCGGAGATAACCGATTCGGTTCGCGTTTGCCTGAAAGATTATAATAAAAAGGCTAATTATCAGGTGATCTTTAGTAATACAGGATTAGACAATATCCTGTTGGCGAAAGATTCATATGATATAACAAAAGATGTGATACAACTCCTCAATAGCCGCTACAAACCCGAAGCAGCTAAATAGAAGATTTAAAGATATAGAAATAGGATAATTGCCAGTTGGTATTATCCTATTTTTTTATACCTTCTCATCCCTTAAAATTAAATTTATTGATATTATGGATTTATATGGAATTGTGGGGAACCCTTTAGCTCAGTCTTTTTCTCCCCGATTTTTTACAGAGAAATTTTCGAAGGAAAGTATTGATGCAGAATATGTGAAATTTGAAATTCCTGAAATTTCCTTATTCCCGGATATTATAAGTTCACATCCGAATCTCAGGGGATTGAATGTAACTATTCCCTATAAGGAAAAGGTGATTCAATATTTAGACGATCTGGATCCTCAGACCAGAGAGCTCGGTGCGGTAAATGTGATAAAAGTCGTAAAAGACCAATCGGGGGTCAAGCTGATAGGGTATAATTCAGATATTATAGGTTTCCGGAATTCTATTGCTCCCCTTATCAATAAAGATATTCATAAAAAAGCATTGATTCTGGGAACAGGTGGAGCATCCAAAGCAGTAGCCGGAGGGTTGAAAAACCTCGGCTTGGATTTTACTTATGTTTCCCGTACACCCAAAGCAGGACAATTGCAATATCAGGATTTGGATAAAGATATATTTAATGAATATACGGTAATTGTGAATGCATCGCCACTAGGTACATTCCCCAATGTAGATGAAGCGCCGGATATCCCCTATCAGTACCTGACTCCGGATTGCTTGTTGTATGATCTGGTCTATAATCCTGCCGAAACGAAATTTCTGAGACTGGGAAAAGAAAGAGGTGCTAAAGTGAAAAACGGTGCGGAGATGCTCAAATTGCAGGCTTTGGCAGCCTGGGATATATGGAATAGATAAATTTTTATTATCAATTCTGTGAAATTGAAAGAAAACAATTAAATTTGGCTCAAAATATAATAATGAAAACAATAAATTTATCGGAACAAAACACTGTATTGAATCGTTTTGTCAGTGAACTGCGCGATGTAGACATCCAAAAAGACAGTATGCGCTTCAGGCGTAATATAGAAAGGATAGGGGAGATTATGGCTTATGAGATAAGTAAGACATTGAACTATTTTCCTTTAGAAACTGTGACTCCATTAGGTACTTCGGTTACAAATGTTCCCTCCGATCCTATTGTAATAGGAACTATCTTGCGTGCCGGATTGGTATATCATCACGGCTTTCTGAACTGTTTCGATCAGGCAGAGAATGCATTCGTTTCAGCGTACAGGAAATACCGGGAAAATCATCAGAGCTTTCATGTGCATATTGAATATATAGCATCCCCCCGGATTGAGGATAAAATATTAATTCTCACGGACCCGATGTTAGCGACAGGCGGGAGCATGGATTTGTCATACCAGGCGTTGTTGACGAAGGGACAGCCTAAGCATATTCATATTGCAACTATTATAGCAAGTAAACAGGCGATAGAATATTGTGAGCGGAATTTTCCGAAGGATAGAACTACTATCTGGGCGGCAGCGATAGATCCCGAATTGAATGAGTATGCATATATTATCCCGGGATTGGGAGATGCCGGCGATTTAGCATATGGAGAGAAGGAATAAAAAGATAATATTAAAATAAGAAAAGTCCGGGGTTTCCGGACTTTTTGCTTTCTGTTATATGATGAGTTTAGTTATTTCTTTTGGAATAAAGCCATGCCGTTTCAAATTTGGGATTCTCCTTCCTGAAAGTGTCAAGGAATGATTCGGCCTGAGTCTTATCTTCAAACGAAGATATATATATCCTGTATCTGTCGTCTCCTTCTACAATGTTTGCATTGTTAAATCCATTATTCTTAATTTTGGAGAGCAGATTATTAGCTCTATCCATTGTGTCTTCTCCTCCGACAATAATATAATAAATACGGCCGGATTTAGGTTTGGCAGAACTCTCTTCTGTCGTGTTGCCGGCTTGTTCCGTATTGTATGTCTGATTGCTCAAATCTTCAATTCCTTTATCTTGATAGTGTGATAACGAACTTGTAATTGTTGATATAAAATCAGCTTTTTGAGAAGTTTTATTATTGCTGTCTTTGATATTAACAGGTGTCATAAAAAGTGTAATTGCAGCTACACCGGCAGCTACAGCCCCAATTGTATACTTTAAGGACAGATTCCTTTTATTTCTTACAATTATTTTATCTATTTCGGACAGTTGTTTTATGCTTGTAGGGCATAACCCAAATAGACCGGGATGTATAATCGACCTGTTCTGTGCGAAAAGAATGTTTCCCTCATTATCAGTTGTGAATGAACCAAGGTTACCAAACGGAACTGTTCTGCCGTCTTTCAGGTTCATTTTAGTTGCTGTCACAAACTCTTTTATCTTTTTGCATGCAGCGTTATAGGATATCTTCTCATCTTTTGTTATATATGATGCAATAATGCCATCATTATGATTTAGTTCCGGATTGAAAACAATACTGTGTTTAGGCGGTTTTATTTCGCCGTTGGATAAGAATCCAGCCGGTTCCATATTTAATATGAAGCCGCCAAAATCGGGTATAATAACACAATTGTGTATAGGAAGTGAAAATTCTAAGTATTTGAATATTGTTTTTTCCATAATGCAAATATAATCATAAGCAGAATAATTTTATAGTAAAAAAGGAATTTTATTTTTCAATTTATGGCATTGTGGTTATGCTCAAAGTGTAAAGGATTTTTTAGTATTTATAGTTGATGATAAGGTTTAAGGGAAAGACCATTCGTAAAAAAGTGTAGTTTGATATAAAAGCATTAATTTTGTGCAAAAAAGGAATATGGATACTGAAAGTATAATTAAAAATCAAATTGAGAATTCAATTTCTGTAAAAGAAGCAATATTAACAGATGCTGCTTTATTGAAGAATATTCAGGATGCCGCCGAAATGGTTACAGATGCATATCGCAGTGGATTTAAAACCTTATTGGCGGGCAATGGCGGAAGTGCTGCTGATGCCCAGCATATTGCAGGGGAATTTGTAAGCCGATTCTATTTCGACAGACCCGGCATACCTTCTATCGCTTTATCTACAGATACGTCTATTCTGACGGCTATAGGTAACGATTATGGATTTGACCGGTTGTTTGAACGTCAGGTGCAGGCTCATGCTCAGGTTGGGGATGTTTTTATTGGAATCACTACTTCTGGTAATTCCGAGAATATATATAAGGCCTTGATAGCATGCCGGGAGAAAGGCGTTAAGACAATTGTATTTACAGGAAAAGGAGGCGGTCGTGTTGTGGACATTTGTGATATATGTATAAAAATTCCTTCTGATGAGACTCCACGAATACAAGAATCACATATACTTGTAGGACATATAATATGTTGTATTGTAGAAGAAGAGTTATTCGGATATTTAAATAAAGAATAACTATTTTATCATTAATTGTATTTAAGATAGCTGGGCAAAAAGCAAAATGTTTATTGATAATACGCTTGCTTTCAGCTAAAAAATGTCTACATTTGTAACGCGAAAAAAACAAGAGGGTAGTATAGTTGATGAGGCTATTGCAACTCTTTGGCTTTCTGTGTTTTATGTATTTATTAAATGAAGATAGAATACCTCTGCGGTTGTTGGCAGATGATTACCTTATACAAAATAAAAAAACAGTAATAGGTTATTATAATTCAATTAGAGAATCATAAATTCCCGGACAAATTAACTCAGATATATGAAAAGACTTATTCTTTATTTCTTTGCCTTCCTAATTTCTACTAGTTTGCTGTTTGCGCAAATGTCAGATGAGCAGGTGCTTAGTTTTGTGAAAACGGAAATGGATAAAGGTACATCTCAACAAGCAATAGGTGCGGAATTGTTAAAAAGAGGAGTGACTCAAGCGCAGGTGGAGAGGGTAAAAAATCAGGTAAATCAACAAAGCCAGTCGGTCTCAACATCCTCTAATAATAAGACTGAGAGTGTATTAAGAACTAATAAGACAGAGTCTGTATTGACTGCGAAAACTTTAGCTGATACGTTAGATCAATCTGTGACGAAAAATAAATTAGATATATTTGGAAAAAATATATTTAATCAAAAAAATCTTTCATTTACGCCTAATGTCAATATTCCTACTCCGGAGGATTATAAGCTGGGGCCTGGAGATGAGGTTGTAATTGATATTTGGGGAGCATCTCAAACTTCTGTCAGACAAACGATATCTCCAGAGGGAAATATTACTGTAGATAGATTAGGACCGGTTTTTCTGAATGGGATGACAATTAAAGAAGCAAATAATTATGTTCAACAGAAATTTGCAGGACTCTATTCAGGAATAGGAGATTATGAAGGGTCTTCCCAAATTAAATTAACATTAGGACAAATTCGTACTATCCAAATAAATATAATGGGAGAGGTGATTGCTCCCGGTACATATTCTGTATCATCATTATCATCGGTTTTCCATGCATTGTATAATGCCGGAGGTATAAATGATATAGGGACTTTGAGATCAATACAGTTATATCGTAAAGGGAAATTAATAAAAACAGTAGATATATATAAATATTTGTTGGATGGAGATTCCAGTAGTGACATACGTTTAAGCGACGGAGATATAATTATTGTTCCTCCGTATATTTCATTAGTGGAAATATCAGGGAAGGTAAAACGCCCGATGTATTATGAGGTGACTGCTCAGGAAACTTTAGCCGATCTGATTAAATATTCGGGAGGATTCACTGGAGATGCCTATAGAGACGAAATCAGTCTGGTACGTAAAACAGGGGCTTATGATAAAGTATTTACCCTGACTTCTGCAAACTATGTCAATTTTATATTGGATGACGGGGATCAGATAGAAGTTCGTTCAGGATTAAACTTGTATGAAAATAGAGTTGAAATTCAAGGAGCAGCTTACAGACCTGGTTATTATGAAATAGGGAAAGATATAAAGACGGTAAAGAACCTGATAGAGATGGCGGGCGGCTTGAGAGATAATGCATTTCAATATAGGGCGATATTAACAAGAGAAAAGGATGACCTGACGATTGAAAATATTTCAATTAATCTGAATTCACTTCTTACAGGTAGTATTAGTGATATAGCTTTGAGAAAGAATGATATTCTGTTTATTCCGACAAAAGATGTTGTTTCCGACTTAGGAGATTTTGCAATTTATGGAAATGTGGTTTCACCCGGTTCGTATAATTATGCAGATAATACAACTATCGAAGATTTAATAATCAAGGCGGGAGGATTGTTAGGCTCTGCTTCTACAGCTAAAGTTGATGTTGCCCGTAGGATTGTAGACCCGATGAGTACAGAAAGTCAGTCTATAATTGCAGAGACATTTACCTTTAGCATAAAAGATGGTTTAATTGCGGATGGTATTTCTAATTTTACGTTGAAGCCTTATGACCAGGTATATGTGCGTAGAAGTCCGGGGTATATTGAACAGCGTAATATTGAGCTTCAGGGTGAAGTATTATTTCCCGGAACATATGCTCTTAAAGAGAAGACCGAGAGGCTTTCGGATGTGATAAAACGAGCAGGAGATCTGACACCGCATGCTTATTCTCGGGGTGCGAAATTGGTGAGGGAAAAGTCCCAGAGAGAGATTGAAAACCAGAGAAAATCGTTAAAAATGCTTTCTGAAAGCGGGGCAAAAGATTCTATATCCAGCGATTTAATGGAAATTGATAAGTATTATACTATAGGAATTGAGTTAGATAAAGCAATTGCAAATCCGAGATCTGAATATGACTTGGTATTACAGCCCGGAGATATGCTGCTGATACCGGAATACGATAACACTGTGAAGATTAATGGAGCTGTCATGTATCCGAATACTATATTATATAAAAAAGGTGAAAAGGTTTCATACTATATTAATCAGGCGGGAGGCTATAATGATATAGCTCAGAAGAAAAGGGCTTATATTGTTTATATGAATGGCACGGTAGCAAAGGTTAAAGGTTCGAGTCGAGATGCGATTCAACCGGGTTGTGAGATAATAGTCCCATCTAAAGAGCAGAAACAAAAAATGACTTTGGCAGAAACGATCAGCATTGGTACAAGTATAACTTCGATGGCCTCGGTTGTGGCTTTATTGATTAATGCATTGACTAAATAAGGGATGGAAGAGAAGCAAAACAATATAGCAGAGGAGAAAGAAATTGATCTGCTGGCATTAGCCAATAAGATATGGGTAAATAAGACGTTTATATTAAAGGCCTTAGGTGTTGGATTATTTATAGGGCTTATAGTTGCATTTAGTATTCCGAAGGAATATACAACGACGGTAATTTTAACTCCGGAATCTAAATCTACAACATCCGGAAATATGGGATCATTAGCTGCATTGGCTGGGATAAATCTGAATAGTGCTGTTGGAGAGGATGCTTTAGCTTCTCCGGAATTATATCCTAGCGTTATTAATTCCACTCCTTTTTTAAGAGGCCTGCTGGATATAAAGGTAACTGATTCAAAGAAGAATATTGATATGACTTTGTATAGCTATATGAGTGATTATCAATCTGCGGCATGGTGGGGTTATATCCTAAAGGCGCCCGGATTACTGAAGGGATTATTTGCATCGGAAAAGAAAGGTTTAAATGATGGAAATAAATCTAATAGTCGTTTCATTTCCGAAGAAGATCAAGGGGTATTAAGTAATTTGGCTGATAGGATTATTATAGGTTCAGATAAAAAGACAGGAGTAACGACAATTGAGGTAATGATGCAAAGCCCTGAGATTTCAGCATATTTAGCCGATACGATAACGTCTTATCTTCAGTCTTATATAATTGATTACCGAACTCAGAAAGCAAGGAAAGATTTAGCATATTCAGAAAAGTTATACGAGGAATCTAAAGCTGATTATTATAAGACACAAGCAACTCTGGCCGCATATATCGATGGGAATATGAATGTTGTATCTGCCAAATATAGGACAACTCAGGAAAGGCTTCAAAATGAAGCTAGTTTAGCATATACAGTCTACAATCAGATGGCTCAACAATTGCAACTGGCTAAAGTAAAAGTGCAGGATACTACTCCGGTGTTTACAGTGATACAGCCGGCGGTGGAGCCTTTGTTTCCGTCGAAACCGTCGAAGAAGATAATTTTGGTGGGATTTATATTTATTGGTACTATTAGTGCTATTGTTTGGGTGCTGAGAGAGGATATGAAACGTTTTTTAATAAACTGAAAACATGATTAATATATTAGATTGCACTTTGCGGGATGGGGGATATTATACTAATTGGGATTTTGAAAATTCTTTAGTTGATCAATATATACACGCGGCAAATATATTGCCTATTGATTATTTAGAAGTTGGTTACAGAAATAATATCTCAAAATCCTATTTGGGAAAATATGCATATTCTCCAATTTACGAACTGGAGAGGTTAAGATCTAAAAGTCAAAAGAAACTAGCTATAATGTTAAACGAAAAAGATACAAAACTTGGAGATCTTTTTCATCTAACGGAACCTATAAAAGGCTTAGTTGACATGATAAGAATTGCTGTTGACCCGGTAAATATTGAAAGAGCAGTAAAACTAGCAGAAGCGATAAAATTGCAAGGATACGAGGTTGGTTTTAATGTAATGTATATGTCTAGATGGGGACAGATAGAAAATTTTTATAGCAATCTTTTTAATTTAAATCGAGATACTATTGACCTTTTATGTATGGTTGATTCTTTTGGAGGAATAACACCAGTAGAAGTTGCAGAATCTATAGATCGAATAAAAGCAAGAATTGATATTCCATTGGGTTTTCATGGGCATAATAATTTAGAATTGGCATTGGTAAATACGTTGACTGCAATAGAAAAAGGGGTTGATTTTGTAGATTCTACTATTTTAGGAATGGGAAGGGGTGCCGGTAATCTTAAAACAGAGCTATTATTAACCTATTTATCGAAATATTATAACCTCACTGTTGATTTCAATGTGATGGGTTCTTTGATAACGACATTTGGTCCATTACATGAAAGATACAGATGGGGAACAAATCTGCCTTATATGATTTCAGGAGCAAATTCTATACCCCAAAAGGAAGTAATGGAATGGGTTGGAAATAGAATTTATTCGTTTAATAGTATAATAAGGGCTTTGGATAATAAGAAAGAGTGTCAGATTGATAATAAGAAGTATCCTATTTTTAAGGATATAGCCTATTCTGATGTCCTGATAATTGGAGGTGGAAGTGGCTCAGTCGAACATTTAGATGGAATCATTCAATTTATTAAGACAAGACCAAATATAGCAATTATACATGCGACATCCAGGAATGCACTATATTATAAAAATATAGAAGCACCACAATATTTTTGTTTGGTTGGAAGTGAAGGAGAACGTTTAAAAAAAATATTTAATTGCGATATAAGTTCTATAAGAAAGTGTGTTTTACCACCTTATCCCCGTATAATGGGCACAGATGTACCTTTGAGTGTAGAGGATCGAACCTTTGAACTGGAATCTATAACATTTACAGACTTATACAAAGATTCTTGTACATCTTTAGCCTTGGAAGTGGCTTTACAAATGACGCCTAAGAATATTTATATAGTAGGTTATGATGGTTATCCGAACGGATTGACTCAAAGAGAAAGAGAATTATCTAATGAGAATGAATATTTATTTAACGTTTTTACTGAAACTTGTAACATAAAATTAACTTCATTAACACCATCATTATATACAGACTTGATTGTAGAATCTATTTATCAAAAAATCTAATTTTATGAAAAAAATAATAGGAGTGATTCCCGCCCGGTATAAATCATCTCGTTTTCCAGGTAAACCTTTAGCATTAATTAATGGTAAACCTATGATTATCTATGTTGCAGAATTAACCGCAAAAGCTTTGGGTATAGAGAATACTTATGTAGCAACAGATGATCAACGCATTTTTGATAGTGTAACTTCATTTGGATTTAATGTGATAATGACGTCGGAGTCATGTCTAACCGGGACTGATAGGTTATGGGATTTTGCTCAGCAGATAGAAGCCGATATATATGTGAATATACAAGGAGATGAGCCTTTGCTAAACCCGGATGATATAAAGTCTATAGTTAATGAAAAGCTCAAATATCCCAACTATGTCATAAATGGAATGTGTTCAGTATTGGATGATGAAGATCCTAAAAATATTAATATACCGAAAGTTTTAACCGATAAGGATAAAAATCTTATTTATATGTCCAGATTGGCAATTCCAGGTATAAAGTCTGAGTCCTTGAGTATAAAGCCGATTTATAAAAAGCAAGTTTGTATTTATGCTTTTAGTTACGAAGAATTAAAAGCTTTTGGAAGTGAGACAGAAAAGGCATATTATGAGCAATTTGAAGATATAGAAATACTTCGTTTTTTTGATCTCAATATCCCTATTAAAATGGTTGAAACTACAGGGTCAACCATTGCAGTTGATAATCCGGAAGATATCCTGGCTGTTGAAAGAATACTAGATATGAATTAATAGAAGAATATAAGCATTTAACAAAATATAATGAGAATATTTGTTTGTAATTTTCAAGAATATAAATCAAACGCTTTTAATGAATAGGTATATTTATTGTTTTCTTGTATTATTTTTATTATCTTGTACAAAAGAAGATGATTTAAATATTATTAATGTATCTAATATATCCGATCAGGTTGGTATAGTAGTTTCTGATACAACCAAAGAAAAACTCGCTCATTGCTCCCTTTTATACAGCGATAGATTCTTAAATGATGGAACTTTTTGGATATCTTATTATTGTGACGAAACCCAATCTATTGAAAATCCCCTTCATACAACAATATATCCTGTCTTATGCAGACTAAATATAAGAAAGAAATATAAGGATTCCCTTTTGCGTTGGCCTATCATAAAGGCAAATTCTATATTTAAAGACATCAGGATAGGAAATAGGGCTCTATATGACCCAAATTTACGGGTTAATGAAACTAATATACAAGTTTATTTTCAGGCTTTAATCAATGGAAAAACTAGTATTGTTTATCGGGAGTTTGATAAGAATAAGTTGCAGTTTAAAGAAGAATTGCAAATTTCGAAGTTGAGATATAATAACGTGGATGGGAAGGAACAAGTTTATAATTTAGATGATGATGGTGTTGCTCAATGTCTTAAAGATTTTGGTTATCAGGGTAAGGGAATAACCCATCTAATCATAACCCGTTTTATAGAGTATAAAGGATATACATATATGGCACTTACGCCATATTCAGGGACATCAAGAGGTATACTCCTTAAATCTTCAGATGGAATTGTTTGGGATGTGGTAACAATCCAACCGAAGGATATTCTTGACATAGAATCTCAAATAGAGATCGTTGATGATGTTATTTATTATGTTGCGCGTTCTGCATATAATAAATGTTTTATTGGAAAATATGAGATGTTATACAATCGATGGACTGATTTAATCGAAATTCCAAAAAGTATTGGCTCTCGCCCCGAAATATTTTTCTTCAATAATCGCTTATATACTATTTATAATATAAATAATCCTATTAACTTCGGATGGGGCGTAATCCCTCGGAATTCTGCAACAATAAGTGAAGTAAATCTTTCCTCTTTGGATTTAGTTACCAAGTTTACCATCCAGAATGAATATGGATTTCACTACTTTAGCGTCAGCCAATTTGACAATGGCCTTTATATGACTTACTCGGAAGATAGAAGAAAGTTGAATTTACATGCATCGGATATAGTTTTTTTAAAATTAGATCTTTGAGATAATGATGTCGTTACAAAGAATATATAAATCTTCTCTTTTTAAAAATACATCTATTTATATAGTTACAGATGCCTTAAATAAGGCAATTCCGTTCCTGTTGCTACCTTTCTTGACTCATTATCTGTTGCCGGAAGATTATGGGGTGATTACAAATTTTAACGTAATAATCCAGATATTATCTGTCTTTTGTTATAGTTGCACCGTAGCTGCACTACCTGTCATGTACTATAAATTGAATAAAGATGAACTGCGATTATATGTTTCTAATATAATCATACTTAATACGGCTATTACAGTAGTTGTTTCGGTTCTTTTGATTATATTTAACGGTTTGATATATGGTTCATTGCAGTTATCCTTGTTATACCAGTTGGTTAGTCTTATTGTGGTGTGGTTCAGTTCGTTGACTTATGTTAATCTAGTTTTGTGGCGGTGTGAGGAAAGACCTTTATCATTTGGAAAATATCAAATTTCTCAATCTATATTTAGTGCTTTATCAACTATTTTGCTGGTGATAGTCCTTCTAATGGGATGGCAAGGTAGGGTTTACAGTTATTTGATTTCTGCTGTGGTTTTTGGGTTAGTAAGTCTTTATGTATTAAAAATAAGGGGATTTTTGGAGTTATCGGTATCAAAGAAGTATATGACGCATGCATTATTTTTTGCATTACCCTTGGTGCCTCATGCACTTTCTTTCTGGTTGAAAAGCGGTGTGGATAAAATATTATTGACTGATATGTGTAGCCTCACCGAGAACGGGTTATATTCAGTTGCAATGACATTAGGAAGTATTGTGACTATGGTGCTTCTTGCCTTTAATAACGCTTATGCTCCATACTTATATAAGAAGCTGACATATTTTGATGATAATAAAAATAATATTGGTATGGAGAAAGATAAGGTTAAATTAGTAAAATTGACATATAGTATCGTAATATTAGCATTAGTTTTGGTTTTCTTTGCATATTGGATATCTTGGTTTATTATAAAATATGTATATGATATATCATATTCAGATTCCATTAAGTTTTTACCCTATGTAATGATCGGGCAATTTTTCTATGGGGGATACTTAATGTTTGTATGTTACTTTCATCATACATTCAGGACAAAACTTTTAGGAACAATAACGTTTCTGTTGAGTATGTTACAGATTGCGATGTCATATTTATTTATTAAGTGGATTGATTCTACCGGTGTTGCAATAGCATCTGCTGTTGTATCTTTCCTCACATTTTTCTTTGTCGCTATATTTGCAATGAAAATTTATCAATTACCATGGTTATTCTTTATTAATAAAAAAAATGAATAATAAATTTCAAAAATATAAACAGCTCAAAGATCAACTGAATATTCAATATAAAGGCATCAATCTAAATAGGGTGATGGCTATTGAACTTTGGACTTTTGTGAATGATAAGAAATCATTTTCTTTTAAGAGAATATTTTATTTTTTTATTTCTCTGAATTTAAAAAAAATAAAGACAGAAAGACCAATTTTGTCTACAATGGGAGTATATAACAGAAATGATCACACTGAATTGTATCAAAATGTTATTGAAAAATTGGAGAAGCAAATATCAATAAATGACCTAAAGGAATATAATAGAATTATTAGAGTTTATCCTAACTTAATTTTTAAATGTACAAAAGATGTATTGAAGAGATTAAAATATACGAATTTTAGTTTTATTCAAAAAATGATAATATCCGCGCGATTTGTACACTATGCCAATATAATTGAGGATATGCAGAAAGTTGACCTTACAAATATATCCAAATACTTAGCATTTAGTGGAGTTCATCCTTTAGAGAATCTGTTTACTCAATATTTATCCAATAAGAATATTAAAACATATTCTTTACAACATGGAGTAACTTTTTTATTGGAGAAGGATATATCTATTGATGCCTTGTGTTATGAGAATTTTCAGTCAGACATCCTCTTATGTTGGGGAAAATACACAGTTGATGAATATCATAGATTCGGAATTTCATCGGAAAGATTATTAGTAGCAGGATATCCTAAAACTTCAGAGTGTATAAATCTTAAGGTTAATAATGCTTATCGCAAATGCTTGGTGCTTTGCTCTAGACATATCTATGATAATGCAAATCTCGAACTATTAAATATATGTGGAGAAATTAGAGAAATAGAATTCTTTTTGAAGTTGCACCCCTCTTTGGATATTGAAAGATATAAAAAACGGGTATCTAATGCCAGTAATCTAACAATCATTGAGAATGGTCAAACTTTAATGTCATTGGCCGATAATGAGTTATTCGATTTTTCTATTGCTGTTAATACAAGTGCATATTATGAGGTGTTAGCTAAAGGAATTCCTTGCTTACGTTACGATAATGGAGTCTTTGACAAAATGTATGGATTAAATGATATTTTCACATCAAAAAATCAAATGTTAGAAATTCTTGATCGGCTAAAAGCCCAGCCCCTTTCAGAATTTCAACAAGAAGTAAACTTACTATTAAACTATGTATTAGGTATCGGTGAGGACAAGTATAGAGAGATTTTATTGAACTTTGAGAAAAATGTTAATTTTATAAACCATGATTGAGAAGATCTATAATAGATTGAAGATATTCAGAAATAATAGGAAATGGCGTCTATTAAATAGACATAATTTTACTACACTGAATAGTTTATGTTCTACAGAGCTTATTCAAGTTGGACGAGAAACTTATGGAAATCTCACCGTTTCAAGTTGGGGAGTAGCCAATGAAGGCTTAAAAATAGGAAGTTATTGTTCTATAGCTGATGAGGTCAAATTCATATTAGGCGGTAATCATAGATTAGATACATTCTCTACTTATCCTTTTAAAGTGAAAAAATTTAATATTCAGGACGCAGAGGCGATATCAAAAGGACCTATTATTATCGAAGATGATGTTTGGATCGGCCTTTATACGATCATTCTGTCTGGTGTAAAAATTGGCAAAGGATCTGTTATTGGGGCTGGATCCGTTGTTGCGAAAGATATACCTCCATATTCAATAGCCGTTGGAAACCCTGTTAGAGTATTAAGGAAAAGATTTAGAGATGAGGTGATTGAATTCCTTTTACAACAAGATTTTAATAGTATAGATTTTAACAAAGTAAAAATTGATGATTTATACAAATCAATATCCACTGTAGAGGATATAAAAGAGACCATTTTAAAATAATAAGATTTAATCTAAAATAATATATGAGGATATTGTTGCTTACAGGAAGTATTAATGCGAAACTGGCATCTCCGGTTATGACCAAAATAGTCAATATAGAGGATAGGCGTAATCAATATCTTAATACCATAAAAAGGTATATCAAAGAATCTGATTTCGATACTATAATTTTTTGTGAAAATACAAAGTCTGATTTTTCTGTGGAAGAATGTCAGAATTTAGCTGACGAATATGGAAAGCAAATTGAATTTATTTTCTTCTTAGGTAATGTAAGCAGTATAAATAGACAGGGAAAAGGTTTTGGTGATGGAGAGTGTATTGAATATGCAATTAATCATAGCAAATATCTACAGGATGACTCAGTCTGTTTTTATAAAGTGACAGGACGACTTTTTATTGAAAACATTAATGATATACTGAAGAATAGTTCTAAAGATGAGAATTATTTTTACCGGTTAGGCTTTAAAGCTCTATATGTCGGAACTTTTTTCTTTAAGGTACAAGTTAGATTTTTTAAAGAAAAATTGATTAAAGAGTATATAAATGTAAATGATTCTGTCGGTAAATATTTGGAAATTATCTATTATGATGTTCTTATTAAAGAAAAAGTACGGAGTTTTAATCCTTATCCATATATCTATAGTTTGTCCGGTTCCACAGGAGAACCTTATTTAAAGACAAACAAGAAAGTATTATCTCTTTTTAATTATCTTGGGTTCTATGCCGTGAATAGTATTTGGTCTAGTTTATTTAATTTCATAAAAAAGAAACTACTAATAAAAAAATAGTCTACTATAAGTTATGCGATTTTTTAGGTTCTATGTTTTTAGTTATTTATTAACGAGGTAAACTCTCCCCAGTATGGATAAAAAATTAGATAATAAATCAATAGTGAGTATTATAACTATAGTATATAATGGTATCTCAGATATTGAAAAAACTATATTATCAGTTATAAGTCAAGAATATGAAAATATTGAATACATTATTATCGACGGTGGTAGTACTGATGGAACAGTCGATATAATTAAAAAATATCAGTATAGAATTACATATTGGGTGAGTGAGCCTGATAAAGGGATCTATGATGCAATGAATAAGGGAATTGAGAAGGCGACGGGGGAGTGGGTCAATTTTATGAATGCCGGAGATTGCTTTTTCAATAATACTGTTCTTCAAGATATCTTTATTGATAGCCAGATTAAAGATAACTGTGCCGTCATTTATGGTGATACCGTACAATGCTTCTCTTATGGAAATTTTGTAATTAAAGCTTTCCCTCTCGAAATGCTAAAAAAGAGGATGGCATTTTGCCATCAATCTAGCTTTGTCCGTCGAAATATACTAGTTCTCCATCCATTTGACTGTTCTTATCGGGTATGTGCCGATTATAATCTTTTTTATAAAATATTTGAATCCGGATATCAGTTTTATTATCTATCTATGTGTATTTCGATATATGAAGCTGAGGAAGGTTTGTCTTCAATAAATCGTCTTCGGGTACTTAAAGAAGAATGTAAAATAAATGGTATTCAAGGGCTGGCGTATTATAAATTGTTCTTAAGAAACAGGATACGCGCATTAATTGTTGCATCTTTACCTCATTATATATCTCACAAGCTATTGATTAGGCGCCTGAATAAGACAAAAGATATGTATATATATGAAGCAAAAGAATTACATGGAACAATAGAAAAAAAATGAAAGGATGATCTTTAATGAAAGCTAAAATACAAAAGGTAATTTTATTGCTGTTTATACTGACACCTCTTTTTTGTCTTTCTGAGATCTTTGAATATTTAGGTCTTGGATTGTCTTTTGATATGTTTTTCATAAAACTACCCAAAGATATCTTAATGATATTTTTATTGCTTATGTGTACTATATTCTCGTTCAGATATAAACATCCTCATAATTATTATATTTGCTTGTTATTGCTATTTTCATTTACAATAATATGCTTTGCTTTTTCATATTCATTAAATGGATTACAAATAGCAATGGCGGGCGTTCGCTGGGCTATACCTTTTTTTTTGCTAATCCTTTTATACGATGTTGTTGATATTGATTTATTAAAAAAAGTAACAAAGATACTCTTTTGTTTACTGATATTGCATGCGGCAGTACAACTTCTGGAAATGCTATTCTTCCCTCCACGTAAGGGCCTGAACATTTTTGGGTTTCCAGGAAGACTTCCAGGCATCTTTGTACATCCAAGCGCAAGCGGTACGTTCGCCGCTTTTTGTTTCTATGTTATCCGGTATTTTCAGGAAGGTAAAATACGGCTTTTAGGCTTAGTAATAGCTATCTTGTCTGTATTTCTATCCATGTCTTCTACCGGAGTGATGTTATTGTTTTTATTGATATTTATGCCTTGGTACTTAAAGAGTAAGCATAAGGGAATATTATCTATTATAGCCGTTTTGTTTCTATTCTTAGTTGTGACTAATTTGGATTTCTTGACTGGACGGGGAGAAGGGTCATCAGCCGTTTCTGGGGGGACAAGAATACAGATACTGCAAGAAATTGTGGATTCAGCAGAGCCTATATCTACAAATTTTGGGCTGGCGACCAATACAGCTATTAATTTGATGTCCAGTTTTGGAATTCAATCTAATGCATATATTGCTGATTCCTTATATACTTCTGTTCTGACAAATTATGGGGTTATCTTTTTCTTTTTGTTTATTAGTGCTATATTATATCTACTATTATATTTATTTGTAAGAAAGAAGATTGATATCCCTTTTGTCTTGATATTTCTTATATCAATAACATCTGGTGTATCTATAATCATAGTGGAAATGTTTCCTATGAATATTATTATTGCTGTATTTCTTTCATATTTTATGAAAGAATATAGCTTTATATCAAAAAATAAATAAGATGAAAATTCAGTTTATAACCAATTATAGCAAATTATATGGTGCAAATAAGATTCTTTTAGACTTGTTGAAATATTTAAAGTCAGAAGGCTATGACATATCTATTTTAGTGCCATCTAATGGAGACTTAGTTCATGAATTAGAAAAAGAGGATATAAAATATGAAGTTATTTTTTATTATTCATCATTTTTGTATTTCAAAAAGACTATAAAATTTATTGCATACCCATTACTTTTATTGATAAATATAGTAAATTTTCCAAGGATATATTATCATATAAAAAAACAAGACCCGGATCTGATATACTCAAACACCTCTGCTGAAAATATCGGAATATTAGTTGCCAAATTATTGGGTAAAAAACATATTACACATGTTCATGAGTTTATGTCCATAGATCATGGTGCATTATTCATGGGAGGACAGAAGCTAAAGGCAAAGTTTTTAGACAAAAGTGATGGCCTTATTTTTGTTACGAAAGCTGTTGCATCACATATACTAGGGGGAGGATATTTGCAGGGGAAACATAGGATAATATACAATGGATTATCTATGCCAAAAGTCCAATATGATAACATACCTAAATTTAATGCTCCTCCGGTTAATTATGGGATTGTGGGTATATTCTCTCGTGGCAAGAGACAGGATATTGCAATTAAATATTTTAAAAAAATAAAAGAAATTTATCCGCAGTCAAAATTACATCTGTATGGTGACAAAGAAGGAGCATACAAAACTCACTTGATAAATTTGGTGAAAGGATTAGGCCTTGATTCGGATATTATTTTTCATGGTTTTGAAAAAGATATTGAGAAAATATATCGAGATATAGATATTTTATTGATGTTTTCAAAATCTGAAGGTTTCGGTTTGGTAACACTTGAAGCAATGCTGCGAAAGATTCCTGTAATTGGATATGATAGCGCAGGAACATTAGAATTAATAGGAAATGAAAATTCCGGATATTTATTCAAAGATATTGATAGTTTTATTGATGCCGTAAAACAATTGCAGTCACCAGTTAAATATAATAATATAAGAGAAAATGCATTTGAAAGAGCGCAATTATTATTTAGCGACAAGAATTTTTGTATCAATATTGAGAATTTTATAAATCAAATAGCAAACAATGAGTAAAATCATTATTACAGGAGGTTCAGGCTTTATTGGGACCAATCTTATTGATAATTTCTTGAAAAAGGGTAGTACAATTCTGAGTCTTGATATGTTCGAGCCAAAGAAAACTGAACACATACCTTTTTTTAGAAAAATAGATATATGCAATTATTATGAGTTAGAGTCGGCTATATTGGATTTTACTCCTGATTATGTAATTCATCTGGCAGCACGAACTGATTTGAATGGAAAAACATTAGAGGATTATAATGCTAATATCTTAGGAGTCGAGAATCTGATAAAGGTGTTAAAAAAAGTAGAGACTCTAAAAAGAGTAATTTTTACTTCTTCTATGTATGTGTGTAATCCTGGATATATACCTGATGGAGATAATGATTATCATCCTCATACAGTATACGGAGAAAGTAAAGTATTGACCGAAAAAATTATTAAAGAAAGTGATCCGGAATATTGTTGGTCTATTATTAGGCCTACCTCTATTTGGGGACCATATTTTGGAGAACCATATAATTTATTCTTTAATATAGTATTAAGTCGAAAATATTTTCATATGGGAGATAAGGCTTGTTCTAAAACATATGGATATATAGATAATACTATCTATCAGATTGAGTCAATATTGATGGCTAATGAGGAAATTGTAAATAAGAAAGTCTTTTATTTAGGTGATTATATTCCTTATAATATAACAGAATGGGCGAACGAAATTGCTTCTGAAGCTGGATTTAAAATTTCAAGGATACCATATTTTTTGTTCAAATGTGGAGGATTGTTTGGTGATTTTGTTAAACTCTTTGGTGTAAAATTTCCAATGACGAGTTTTCGCCTTCAAAATATGACTACTGATAATATACATAATCTTGAACCAATTAGGGAAATAGCACCTAACTTACCAGTAGAAAGGGCTGAAGGTGTTAAACGTACTATAAAATGGATAAAAAATTGATGCGGATTCTAATCTATGGAATAAACTATTATCCAGAGCTTACAGGCATTGGTAAATATACAGGAGAAATGGCCTCTTGGTTTGCACAGCAAGGGCATGATGTAAGTGTTTTTACAGCGATGCCGTATTATCCAGAATGGGAAATTCATAAGCAATACAGAGGCAAATTATGGTATAAAGAAGTCATTGATAATGTGAAGATTTATCGTTGTCCTTTTTACGTGCCCAAAAGAATAAATTCGAAAAAAAGAATATTACATGAATTTTCTTTTTTGTGGAGTAGTTCCTTTCGTTGGCTTCCTGCATTGTTCAAGAAAAGATTTGATTTAGTAATAACAATTAATCCTCCGTTTTATATAGGATTTTTCTCTTATATTTATTCTATATTTAAGAAGACTGTCTTAATTACACATGTTCAAGATTTACAGATAGATGCTGCTAAGAATTTAGAGATGCTATCTAATCAAGAAGCATTAAATATTATGTTTAAGCTAGAGAAATTTCTTCTAAGAAAAAGTGACTTTATATCCACATTAACTTTAGGTATGAAAGAACGGATAATCAAAAAAGGAATAGGAGAGAGCAAGATTATAATGCTCCCTAATTGGGTAGATACTGATTTTATAAAACCTATACCAAAAGATCAATCTTTAAGAAACCAATTTAATATTCCTATAAATGATACCGTTATCTTGTATTCTGGAAATATGGGAAAGAAACAAGGTTTAGATTTATTGATAAATGTTGCTGGACAATATAAATATAGATCTGATGTTCATTTTATAATGGTTGGGGCAGGAGCCGAAAAAGATAATTTAGAAAATATGGCTAGAGAAAAGGGACTTAGTAATATGAAGTTTTATCCATTACAGCCATATGAGAAATTGCCAACCCTATTGGCTACTGCAGATATTCATTTAGTTTTACAGAAAAAGGATGCGTCAGATTTAGTTATGCCCAGTAAGTTAACAGGGATTTTATCAGCAGGTGGATGTGCAATTGTGACAGCTGTATTGGGATCCTCCTTATATGAGGATATAAGAAATCATGATATGGGTATATTGTGTGAACCAGAATCAGAACAAGCGTTAAAAGAAGCTATAAATATAGCTTTATTGAGAGACACAACTCAAATTAAAAAAAATGCCCGAAAATATGCTGAAAGATATTTGAACAAAGATAAGATACTTACGTCTTTTATGTCACTAATAAATAAGAATTAATATTTTATGGGCGAGATAGTATATTGTGGATATAATACATACTTTTGTAGATTAAAATGAGAATCCAATTTATAGCTCATAATGGGCAATTATATGGGGCAAATCAAGTCTTATTGACATTAATCAAAGGATTAATAGGAAAAGGTCATGATATATCTGTTCTTCTTCCTACGAAGAAAGGTTTAGCGGAAATATTGAAAAAAGAGAATATAAATTATACCGTTATACCTTGCTTTCCTCAGTTTATGTATATTAAACTTATGCCCCAATATTTAATATATCCATTATTAGTAATGCTTAATATAATTGTATTCCCATATATTATATATAAAATAAATAAATTTAAGCCTGATATAATATATTCTAATACTTCTGCTGAAAATATTGGAATCTGGGCTGCAAAGATTCTAAAAATAAAACATATATCCCATGTTCATGAATTCATGTCACTAGATCATAAAGCTTTATTTTTGGGTACAAGAAAATGTAAAGAAAAATATTTAGAAAAAAGTGACGCTGTAATTTTTGTATCAGCTTCTGTTATGAAGCATGTTTTTTCCATTTTCCCTAAAACTAACTATACAGTTATTGCCAATGGATTAGAAATCCCTAATGTAAATATCAAAGATAAACACTTATCAAAGATTATTAATTTCGGAATAATTGGGGTATTTAGTCCTGGTAAGAGACAACATATGGCAGTTGAGTATTTTAATGATATAATATTACCATATTACCCACAAGCAAAATTACATTTGATAGGAGATAAAAAAGGAGCTTATAAAAAGCATCTTTTGAAAATAGTTGAAAATCTCAATTTAAAAGATAATATTATCTTTCATGGTTTTATTCATGATACAAACAAAATATATGATGAAATAGATATTCTTCTGGTCTTTTCGGAAGCCGAGGCTTTTGGCTTAGTTACTATAGAAGCAATGTTAAGAGGTGTTCCTGTAATTGGATATGATAATGCCGGTACTACGGCACTCGTCACAAGCGGAGAAACAGGATATCTTTTTTCTGATAAAGATAATTTCTCAATTGCTTTGTCAGAGTTATTATCCAATGATAATTACAATAATATCAGGCAAAAAGCTTTATCATACGCTCAAAATACGTTCTCAAAAGAAACTTATTATAATAATATTGAAGAGTTCATAGCAAAGATTATAAATGAATAATTTACAGAGTATAGAAATTCCTGCTGTATCCATAATAACTGTTGGTATGAATCATCTATCCTATTTAAAAGGGTTACTCTTATCATTGTTTAAAGATAATTCGCTTGCTATACCATTTGAGATGATATATATTGACAATTGTTCTTCAGATGGCACTATAGAATATATAAGAGCTAATTATCCTATGGTTAGAATATATGAAAATACGACGATTAAAGGATTTGGTGAGAATAATAATTATGGTGTCTCTCATGCTAAGGGAAAATATATTGCAATTATTAATCCCGATATAGTGATACTAAAGGACAGTATAGAATCCTTGTTCAACTATATGAATCTATATCCCGAAACAGGAATATTAGTTCCTAAATTGTTAAATCCAGATATGTCCATTCAATACTCCGTAAGATCCTTTATTTCTATTAAAATATTATTTTCACGTATTCTGTCCAAAGGGAATGACAGTTGTAAGAATAAATATATAGACAAATATCTTCAAAAAGATCTGGATATAACTAAAATACAGGATGTTGATTGGGCAATAGGCGCTGCAATGTTTATGTCGAGAGATTTTTTTAATCAACTTAAAGGTTTTGATGAAAGATATTTTTTATATATGGAAGATGAAGATTTATGTCTTTCTTCTTGGTTAAAAAATATGCCTGTTATATATGTGCCTGCTTCACAGATGATTCATAATCATTTAAGGGCAAGCTCTAAAATAAACAAAAAAACTCTAATTCACATTCAAAGCATGTGCAAATTTTTTTTAAAGAATGGGTTAAATCCTAGAAGAAATAAATACTAAAAATGAAAGGAATAGTCCTAGCCGGAGGCTCCGGTACTCGTCTTTATCCTATTACTAAAGGAGTAAGCAAACAATTGTTGCCTGTATACGATAAACCGATGGTTTATTACCCGATTTCCGTATTGATGCTTGCAGGAATCAGAGATATATTGATAATCTCAACTCCTGATGATCTGCCGTCTTTCCAACGACTGTTAGGAGATGGTTCCGATTATGGGATAAGGTTAGAATATGCGGTACAGCCTTCCCCCGATGGCTTAGCTCAGGCTTTTATTATTGGTGAAAATTTTATCGGAGACGATCCTGTTTGCCTTGTATTAGGTGACAATATATTTCATGGTCAGGGATTTACTGCGATGCTTAAAGAAGCTGTACATAATGCTGACAATGAAGACAAGGCCACTATCTTTGGGTATTGGGTTAGTGATCCTGAGCGTTATGGGGTTGCCGAATTTGATAGGGATGGTAATTGCCTTTCAATAGAGGAAAAGCCAGATGTGCCAAAGTCGCACTATGCTGTCGTTGGTTTATATTTTTATCCTAATAAGGTTGTTGAAATCGCAAAAAATATAAAGCCGTCTAAAAGAGGAGAACTGGAGATAACAACAGTAAATCAGCAGTTTCTTTCTGATAAGGAACTAAAAGTTCAGACACTTGGGCGTGGGTTTGCCTGGTTGGATACAGGAACGTATGATTCATTGAGTGAAGCCTCTACTTTTGTTGAGGTAATAGAAAAACGTCAGGGCTTAAAAATAGCTTGTCTGGAGGCGATTGCGTTTAATCAAAAGTGGATATCAGAAGAAAAATTGTTGGAAATAGCAAAGCCGATGATTAAAAATCAATATGGGCAATACTTAAATAAACTAGCTAACGAGAAAAAATGAACATAATCAGAACAGATATTGAAGAGGTTGTTATTATCGAACCTCGTATTTTTGAAGATGCACGAGGTTATTTCTTTGAATCTTTCAGTCAGCAGATATTCGAAGAAAAAGTCTGTAAAACTACCTTTGTCCAAGATAATGAGAGTAAATCTACTTTTGGCGTCCTACGAGGATTACATTTTCAGAAGCCACCCTATGCTCAAAGTAAATTAGTCCGGGTTATAAAAGGGAAAGTTCTTGATATTGCTGTTGATATCCGGAAAAATTCCCCCACTTTTAGACATTATGTTTCTGTTGAGTTATCAGAAGAAAACCATCTACAATTATTCGTTCCGCGTGGATTTGCTCATGGCTTTGTTGTGTTGAGCGAAAACGTTATTTTTCAGTATAAATGTGATAATTATTATGCACCACAAAGTGAAGGCGCTATTGCTTGGGACGATCCGGAGCTAAGTATTGATTGGAGAATATCTAAGGATGAAGTTATTTTATCCGAAAAAGATAAACAAAATAAACTATTGAAAGAAGCTGAATGGCTATTTGATTATAAAGAAAATTTATACTAATGATGAATATACTGATCACAGGTGCTAATGGGCAGCTCGGTAATGAGATTCGCCGGATAACAGGAGATAGTCATAATCGCTATATTTTTACAGATGTTGCAGAATTAGATATTACAGATTTAGATGCTATTCGTCAGCTGGCAATGGAAGAAAAACTAAGTGTTATAGTCAATTGCGCGGCATATACCAATGTAGATAAGGCAGAAGATGATTATAATATGTCAGATCTTATAAATAATAAGGCTGTAAGAAATCTTGCTATCATTGCTAAAGAGACCGGAGTTACCCTGATTCATGTATCTACAGATTATGTATTTAACGGAGAGTCTTGTATCCCTTATCAGGAAACTTGCGAAACGAACCCGATCGGGGTATATGGAAAGACTAAATTAGCAGGAGAATTGAGTATACAAGAGGTCGATTGTAAATATTTAATACTTCGCACGTCATGGCTCTATTCCCAATATGGTAGCAACTTTGTGAAAACAATGCAACGACTGACTTCAGAACGAGATATTCTGAATGTTGTGTTTGATCAGGTTGGAACTCCTACCTGTGCCGCAGATCTGGCATCTTTTATATATAAAATAATTGAAGATGATATGCATCATAAACAAGGTATTTATCATTTTAGTAATGAAGGCGTATGTTCTTGGTATGATTTTGCAAAAAAAATATGTGATCTTTCGGGGAATATCTGTGATATTCAGCCTTGTCATAGTGATGAATTTCCGAGTAAAGTCAAACGTCCTAGTTTTTCTGTTTTAGATAAAACTAAAGTTAAAGAAACATTTGGTATAAAGATTCCGTATTGGGAAGAGTCCTTGATACAATGTATAAAAGAATTAAAAGCACAAATAAATGAATTTTAAAAAGAATATACTAATCACAGGGGGAGCCGGGTTTATAGGATCTCATGTTGTAAGATTATTTGTAAATAAATATCCCGAATATCATATCATTAATCTCGATAAACTGACTTATGCGGGAAATCTGGAAAATCTTAAAGATATAGAGGGAGCTTCTAACTATACTTTTGTTAAGGCGGATATCTGTGACTTTGAAAGAATGAAAGATATTCTTGAAACTTATAAAGTCGACAATATAATTCATCTGGCGGCTGAAAGTCATGTTGACCGTAGCATCAAAGATCCATTCACTTTTGCTCAAACTAATGTGATGGGAACTTTATCTCTGCTTCAGGTAGCCAGACTATATTGGGATGAAAATTGGAAAGATAAACTTTTCTATCATATCTCAACCGATGAAGTGTATGGCAGTTTAGACTTTGATGGAACGTACTTTACTGAGACAACCAAATACGATCCTCATTCTCCTTATTCAGCAAGTAAAGCTTCTTCCGATCATTTTGTAAGAGCATATCATGATACTTATGGTATGCCTGTAATTGTAACTAATTGCTCGAATAATTACGGACCATACCAGTTCCCCGAGAAATTGATACCTCTGTTTATCAATAATATTCGTCAAGGAAAACCACTTCCTGTATATGGTAAAGGAGAAAATGTCAGAGACTGGCTTTATGTAGTTGATCATGCACGTGCAATTGATACAATTTTTCACAATGGTAAGGTTGCTGATACATACAATATCGGAGGATTCAACGAATGGAAAAATATAGATTTAATTAAAGTTATTATCAAAACAGTAGATAAATTATTAGGTAATCCAGATGGTACATCCCAATATTTGATAACTTATGTCACAGACAGGGCCGGACATGATCTTCGTTATGCTATTGATTCTTCAAAGTTGAAAAATGAATTGGGATGGGAGCCGTCGTTACAGTTCGAAGAAGGGATTGAAAAGACAGTTCAATGGTATTTGGATAATCAGCAATGGATGGATAATATAACTTCCGGAGAATACGAGAAGTACTATAACGAAATGTATAAATGTAGATAAAACTATATAATTAAATTTTTTATGTCCCACACTCTCCACCTCACCCCCACCTCTTCCAAAGAAGAAACCTACCAATCCCTTCTCCCCCAACTAAAAGCATTAATAGAAGGAGAGACCGACGCCATTGCCAATTTTGCCAATATATCAGCAGCATTGAAGATGACTTTCGGCTTCTTCTGGGTAGGCTTTTATATCGTGAAAAGGGACGAACTTGTTCTCGGGCCATTCCAGGGAACAATAGCCTGTACCCGTATTGGATACGGTAAAGGAGTCTGCGGGACAGCATGGAAGGAAAAGAGAACAGTGATAGTTGAAGATGTAAATCAGTTTCCCGGGCATATTGCCTGCGATGCCGCTTCCCAATCCGAAATAGTAGTGCCCTTATTCCGGAATGATGAAGTCATCGCGGTACTCGATATAGACAGTGAGCATCTGAATCACTTCGATGAAACAGATGCCCACTATCTTCAACAAATAATTAAACTGTTGGAATCTTAAACTCCGATTACTTTATCAGAACGGGAACAATAGTGGCAATACCAGTATCATCACTATTCCCATAATTAATTGTAGAGGTAATCCCACCTTTATATAATCCATAAAGGTATAACGTCCGGCGCTCATCACCAATGCATTTGGAGGAGTTGAGAATGGCGAAGCAAAACACATGCTGGCAGCCACAGCCACAGCAAATAAGAACGGATAAGGACTGATTCCCATGCCAATAGCAGCTTTAAGGGCTATCGGGGTGAACAGTACGGCTGTTGCCGTATTGCTTATAAACATGGTGAGTAATGATGTACAGAAGTATATCCCCGCTAACAAGGCATAAGGGCCGAAGTCACCCAGTTTACTAACCAGTCCGCCGGAAATCAATGTATCTACTCCTGTGTTTTGAAATGCTGTAGCCATGGGCAACATGGCTCCGATTAGAACCACACTCTCCCAGTTGATACTCGTATAAGCTTCCTCCACATTACGCAGGCATCCGGTAACCACCATTGCCACTGCCGCTAGTAAGATTGCTATCACAGACGGTACAAGCTCAAATACCATGGCTATCACCATCAGTATCATAATACCGGCAGCGATAGGAGCTTTCTGGTCCAGTGTTACCTTTGCTGCTTCTTTCAGGGGCTGTCCCACTAGTACGAGGTCGTCCTGCCTGTCATCGAGGTTTGCGAGGTCTTTCCATGTACCTTGTATTAATAACGCGTCGCCGGAATGCAATTTCGCATCCTTTATATCATGCATGCGATACTCGTTCTGTCGCTGGATACCCAGTACATTTACATTATATTCCTCCCTGAACTGAATCTCCGAGATTGTCCGGTTTATAAGTTTGGAATTAGGCATGATAAATATCTCGGCAATACCTGATTCCTGAAAACCGGCAAAGGGATAATCACCGTTTGTCTCCTCCAGATGCAGATGATTTTCGGAAACGAATCTCTCTATATCTTCCAGACTTCCATGACAATACAATATATCACCTTTCTGTATTGTCGATTTAGGGCCGGCAACTTCTTCTATTACATTCTTTCTGAATCTGGAATTACCGGTTTTTCGTACAATCTTACTAATGCTGACGTTGTAATGTGTTGCTATTCTTAGTTCGGCGAGGGTTTTATTGGATAATGGAGTGTCATTTTTTACTTCTATCCTGTATGACTGGTTTTGCAGTTCATACTCCATGGCCAGTTCAACCAGCGATTTACCCTGTTTCTTTTTTGCAGTGGACGCATCGCTCTTGGAAATAAGTAATTTACTGAGGAAAAACAGGATGACGATTCCGACACTTAGTGCGACAAAGCCGATAGGAGCAAAAGAAAAGAACGATAACGCTTTATATCCCGCTTCTACCAAAGCATTGTTAATTACCAGATTGGGAGGTGTACTGATTAGTGTAAACATACCCATACTACTGGCAAAGGCTAGTGGCATAAGATATCTCCGGGGGCTGATATTGGCACTAGTAGCCATGCTGACAATGATAGGCATCATTACAGCTACAGTTCCGGTATTGCTTACAAATGCGCCGATGGATGCGGTAACGAGCATTACCAGTATGAAAAGTTTATTTTCGCTGCTTCCGGCTGTCTGCAATATTTTACTACTGATTACCTTGGCCAGTCCTGTACGGAAGATTCCGGCGCCTACAATGAAGAGTCCGATCATCATTATGACGACAGGATTCGAAAATCCGGCTAATGCTTCCGATGTATCCAGTATTCCGAAAAGAACCAATGCCAGTAGGGCACATATAGCTACGAGATCGGAGCGGACCTTTCCCTGCATAAAGAAAATGGATGCCGTAATAAGAATTGCTAATGTGATATTGATAGGGGATAGCAAGGTGGATAATTCCATATTTAAATATATATTATATGATATATAAGCAGCTTGTTTTCTCGAATGTACACAAAGATAAAGAAACCTTTAGTTCAAAGCGAATACTTTTAAATAAGAACATTAAAAAGATAAGAATTGTTTATCTTTTTTCACGTTCGTTAATCAGGCTATTATTTTTTCGGGAAACCAATTTGGAATATGCCTTATGGATATGGCTTCTAATTTTTATTCTTTGCAAATCTTCACTAAAAAAGACTGACAAAATGGGAATTAATATGTAATTTTGTCAGGTTTTATTTACTGTTTAACAGTTGATAGCAGGCAACTATTAGCCGTATTTATGGACTAATGTGTTGGATACTTATGATATATAATCTATTAACTTGTAATTATAATGGCAAAACCGGACATTCAACAAGTAAAGCAACGCTTCGGTATCATCGGGAATAGTCCCGACCTGAACCGGGCTATAGATATTGCCCTCCAGGTGGCTCCTACCGATATGTCGGTATTGGTGACCGGGGAGAGCGGGGTGGGGAAAGAGAATTTTCCTCAGATTATTCATCAGTTCAGCCATCGTAAACACGGGACATATATCGCAGTCAATTGCGGCTCTATTCCCGAAGGAACAATCGATTCCGAACTCTTCGGACACGAAAAAGGATCTTTTACGGGGGCGACAGGCGAGCGAAAAGGATATTTCGAAGTAGCTAACGGAGGTACTCTGTTTCTCGATGAGGTAGGGGAGCTGCCTTTGTCTACTCAGGCGCGCTTATTACGTGTACTGGAAACAGGCGAATTTATAAAAGTAGGTTCGTCGAAAGTTGAGAAAACCGATGTACGTGTTGTTGCCGCTACCAATCTGGATATGGTGACCGCTACCCGCAACGGACGTTTTCGTGAAGATTTATACTATCGCCTTAACACGGTACCTATCCGTATTCCGGCACTTAGGGACCGGAAAGATGATATACCGTTATTATTCAGAAAGTTTGCAAGCGATTGTGCCGAAAAGTACAGTATGCCTCCGATCGTGCTGACCGATTCTGCAAGGCAGATGCTAAAAGAATATTACTGGCCCGGCAATATCCGCCAGTTAAAGAATATTACAGAACAGATTTCGATAATTGAGCAGACGAGGGATATAACTCCTGATATACTGAAATTATATCTTCCGGCTAATGAGGTCGGACTTATACCTGTAGGAATAATAAGCGCCGGTGAACAGAAGAATTTCAATAACGAGCGTGAAATATTATATCAGGTATTGTTCGATATGAAGAAAGATATGAATGAGCTCAAGAAGATAGTTCATGATATCGTAGCCGGAAATATGAAGCCCGGAGACATTATATCTTCTCCTGTAGTAAACAGCAGTGAGAAGCCCCTTACGCCAATGGTTGTAAATCAGGCGGACAGAGCATCCGCTTTGCCTATTAAAGATGACGGTCATACGATAATACCTGCATCTACGATTGCCGATGCCGATGTGATCGATGCACCTGAATATGAGGAAGAGACACTATCATTACAGGATGTAGAGAAAGATATGATTATAAAAGCCCTTGAGCGGCATAATGGAAAACGTAAAAATGCAGCTCAGGATCTAAAAATATCGGAACGTACATTGTATAGAAAAATAAAAGAATATAATCTGGAAAATTTATGAAAAAGATAATATTATTATCACTATTCTTTATCGTATTGTTTGCCGGCTGTACGGTGTCTTATAAATTCAATGGGGCATCTATCAATTACGCCGAGACACCTACGATCGATATACGCGATTTCCAGAATCAGGCCCCTTATGTATATCCTCCATTGACCCAGGTATTCAACGAGCGAATGAAGGACGTATTTACCCGTAATACGAAACTGCAATTCACCTCTATCAATCCATCGCTTGAGATTGAAGGGGAGATTGTTACATATGAATTGACACCTTTGTCTGTAAAGGAAGATAACTTCTCCGCCGAAACCCGTTTGACATTAGGAGTGAAGATGCGCTTCAGGAACAATAAAAATCCGAATGAAGATAAAGAGGAAACTATTACCGCTTACCGTGATTTCTCCAGTAGCCTGATGCTTACCGATGTACAGGACGGATTAATTGACGAGTTGACGAAAGATATTGTAGACCAGATTTTTAACGCGACAATGTCTAATTGGTAAAAACAATGTGCCAATATGTCAATGAGGAAATATGCTAATTGGCGCGAAGCGATAAATAGGTCATTATTTATATATTACACATTGGCATATCGGCATATTAGCTAATTAATTTAATAAAAGTGGATATTCAACAATTCTATAAACTGACCGGAAAAGGCGTAAATCCTTCGCAAGAGGATATACAGCCCCTAAAGGCTTTTATTGAAGAATATCCATATTCACAGACGGGTATATTTACTTATCTGAAGTCAGTGTATCTATTCGAGCCTGAAAATTTTCAGGAAGAACTTGGTAAGTTCAGTATTTTCGTAAACGACCGCAAGGCTTTATTTTATTATATTTTGAGCGATGAGTACGACTCGTTTTTCCGTCAGACGGGAAAAAATGAGGTGAGTGAAGATAAAACCAGTCTGTTATTGAATGCTTTTTTTGAATTGAAAGGAAATAATGATACGGATGCTGATCTGGAGTATAGCATTTCGCATTCAAGTCTCGCTACTACAGATTATTTTACTTATATGCAGGTGACTTCTGTGCCGGATGAAGATATTCCGGTTCAGGAAGAATCTTCAGGTCTGAAACATCAGAACATCATAGATACATTTATTACCCGTTCGGAGATGGAAGGAGGTATCCGCATACAAATAAGCGGAGACGACGAGCCCCTATCGGATGATGTGGAAAAAGCCGAAGAAAAAGATGATGAACTGGACGAAGATGTATTTTTTACCGAGACATTGGCGAAAATCTATATAAAACAGAAGAAGTATGAGAAAGCATACAAAATTATTAAACACTTAAGCTTGAATTATCCGAAAAAAAATATTTACTTTGCAGACCAATTGAGTTTTTTGGAAAAACTGATTATAAATTCGAAATTTAAAGATACAAAATGATTACACTTATTACTGTATTAATTGTAATTGCAGCGATTGCCTTAGTACTGATAGTTCTTGTTCAAAATTCTAAAGGTGGTGGCCTTTCATCAGGTTTCTCATCATCAAACGCCATTATGGGTGTTCGTAAAACTACCGATTTCCTTGAAAAAGCAACTTGGGGACTAGCTGGTTTCATCATGGTGATGAGTATCGTTTGTGTTATGATTAGACCGAAAGCGACAACTACTCTTCAACCGGAAGTAGGCGCTCCTGCTCCTGTTAATACAGGTGCTCCTGATATGTCGACAACACTGCCTGCTATACCAAGCAATAGTGCACCTGCACCTGCTACAGAGCAGCCGGCGACACCTCCTGCTGAATAATCTCGGACTAAATATAATTAAGATATGTGAAGGCTTCTCGTATGAGAAGCCTTTTTTGTGGTGTAATTGCGCGTATTTGCCGGATATATTTATCTATATGTTTTGTGAGTTCTTTGAAAGATTGATTGGCAGATTGGTAAATTAGCAAATGAATGAAAAGGTGTAACCTTTGTTACTTTTTGGGAAACTGTAGGGGCGAAATAGCTATAAAACCTGTAACCTTTGTAACCTTTTGCGCCTTAGCGTCTCTGCGTGAAATACTGTTTACTGCTAACTGTTAACTGATATTTCTGTTACCTTTGTTACTTTTTAACTATATATGGTTAAAATATGTAATTTTCCGGAAAGCTATAATTCTGTATATGTTGGTATATCGGCAAGATATTCGAATGTTTGTGTGCTGTAATCCATCCGGCAACAGTAATGGCTAAGCCCGTTGGATACAATCAGGTATTTTACTTTCAGTACGATGTTGTATCTTACTATCTGGTCGAAAACAGCCTGAGTGATTTCCACATCCGGTGATTTATATTCGACTATGACCAGAGGGGAAATAGTTTTATCGTAAACGATGGAATCACACCTGCGTTTCTGATTGTTCAGGTTGATTTGTATCTCGTTAGCTATTAAGGCCTGCGGATACCCCTTCTCCGTTATCAGGTAATTAATGAAGTGCTGGCGTACCCATTCTTCAGGTGTAAGTGTCACAAACTTACGACGTAGCCTGTCGAAAACGCTAAGTCTTCCGTCCGTTTTTTTTACATTTATATTGAAAGGGGGCAGATTTAAATCCAACATTTGTTACCTTTGTTAATCCTGTACAACAAAAAATAAAAGATACTTGTTGTATCTTAAAACAAAAGTAAAGTTAATATGAAAACAAAACAAGAAATTGTAGACAATTGGCTTCCAAGGTATACCAAAAGGCCGTTAGAACAGTTTACCAAACATATATTACTAACCAATTTTGCAAAGTATGTAGAGGTGTTTGCCGGTCATTTCAACGTGCCTATTGTAGGGCTCGACGGCAATATGCCGAATGCATCGGCTAATGGTATTACCATTATTAATTTTGGTATGGGAAGCGCCAATGCGGCCACCATAATGGACTTACTAAGTGCCGTTGAGCCCGAAGCCGTATTGTTTTTAGGCAAATGCGGAGGGATAAAGAAACATAACAATCTGGGAGATTATATATTGCCCATCGCGGCTATCCGGGGAGAAGGGACATCGAACGATTATTTTCCGCCCGAAGTGCCGTCTTTACCCGCTTTCAGCCTGTTGAGGTCGGTATCGTCCACTATCCGTAATCACAACCGCGATTACTGGACGGGGACAGTATATACCACCAATCGCCGGGTGTGGGAATATGACGATGTATTCAAAGACTATCTAAGGCGGATTCGTACAATGGCTGTGGATATGGAAACGGCGACATTGTTTACCTGCGGGTTTGCTAACCAGATTCCGACCGGAGCGTTGCTGTTGGTATCTGACCAGCCAATGATTTCGGATGGTGTGAAAACTGAAAAAAGTGACAGCCTGGTCACTAAAAGTTTTGTGGATGAACATGTCCTTATAGGCATAGAATCTCTTACAACACTGATAAACAACGGGCAAACCGTTAAACACCTGAAATTTGAATAAGGACTATGACTTTTGAGCAAATTATAGCCGATATAAAAGCCCGTAAATTTAAGCCTGTTTACTTATTGATGGGTGACGAGCCGTATTACATCGACGAGATAACAGATATGCTGGTAAGTACGGTACTGCCCGAGGAAGAAAAGGACTTTAACCAAACTATCCGCTATGGAATGGAGACCGATGTGGCTTCTGTTATTACTATGGCGCGTAGTTTTCCGATGATGTCCGATTATCAGTTGATTGTTATAAAAGAAGCTCAAAATCTGACTAAAATAGAGGAACTGGAGGTTTATGCAAAGAATCCGCTTCATACAACCGTCCTTGTACTCAACTACAAGAACGGGACGCTGGATAAACGTAAGAAGCTGTATGCGGAAATAGATAAGAACGGTATAGTGTTCGAGTCGAAGAAGATACCGGAATATAAAATACCGGCCTTCATTTCTTCTTACATGCAACAAAAAGGGCTGGCTATAGATGCGAAATCGGCACAGATGCTATCCGATTATCTGGGAAACGATCTGAGCAAACTGACAAATGAGATAGCGAAGTTGCTGATTGCCATACCGGGAGGCCAGACACAGGTTACTCCTAATCTGATAGAAGAGAATATTGGTATAAGTAAGGATTTTAACAACTTCGAGTTGCTAAAGGCTGTTATAGAAAAGAATACGTTCAAAGTAAACCAGATAGCGGATTATTTTGAAAAGAATCCCAAGAACAATCCTTTGATTGTGACATTGGTAGTTCTTTTCAACTTCTTCAGCAACCTGATGATATGCTACTGGGCAAAGAATAAAACAGAGCAGGGTATCGCCGCCGAACTGGGATTCAGGAATCCATATCAGGCAAAAGATTATGTTGCGGCAATACGCAACTACAATGCTTTTAAATGTATGGAGATACTTAGCCTGCTGAGAACATACGACGCTAAATGCAAAGGGGTGGATAATGTATCTACGCCCGATGGGGAATTGCTAAAAGAGTTACTGTATAAAATAACACATTAGTCAGCCTTATGAGAAAGAGCCTTATATCCATTTTGTCGGCTTTATTATTACTAAGTATTACTATTAGAGCAAATGACCCGCTAAGGAAGGAGACATATATCTATTCCATAAAAGGGACAGACACCCTTCGTCTCGATAAATATGATTTGCCCGGGCCGGAAAAAGAAAAGCCATGCATTGTTTTTATGTTTGGAGGAGGTTTTGTCGGAGGGGTTCGTGATAATAAGAATTACATTGGGTATTTCAATCATTTGGCGAATAAAGGCTTTACCGTAGTTTCTATTGATTACAGGCTGGGAATGAAGAGCCTGAATACCCAGGACCCGATGCGTATCGTAGCCGCTCTTAATAAAAGTATATCTATGGCAGTGGAAGACCTCTTCGATGCCACGGCTTTTGTAGTGGATAATGCCGGAGATTGGAATATTGATAAGGATATGATTGTTGCCAATGGTTCCAGCGCAGGTGCCGTATCTGTTTTACACGGCGAATATGCTATCTGTACCCGGGCAAAAGTAACAGGGAAACTTCCTGTTGGGTTTAATTATGCCGGGATTATCTCTTTTGCCGGCGCAATATTCAGTATCGACGGGGAGTTGCAGTGGCAGACGCCTCCGGCTCCGATACAGTTATTCCATGGCGATGCCGATAGTAATGTACCTTATGATAAGATAGAGCTCTATAACTACGGCTTTTACGGATCGAAATATATTGCAGGACAGCTAAATAAGATAGCTTCGCCTTATTATTTCTTTGATGTGAAAAATGCGGCGCACGAAATATCAGAGAGTCCGATGACTTCCAACTTACAGGAAATAGACAGCTTCCTGGAAAAATATGTGGCTGGCAGGCAGCCACTTATGATTCATACGGAAGTACAGCAGATCGGTAAACCGGAAATGAAGAAAGACTTTGAGATGACAGACTATATAAAGACCAATTTTAAGTGACAGATCCCTTTTCTAAAGGAGCTTCTCTTTTAAAATACAGGCTTGTCGGCAGATAGTGATGGACTGCCACCTTCTATATATGGCCATCCTTCTTTATCCCATTTTACCTGGTCCAGCAATAATACACGGCCTTTAGGATTTTCCACATCTACTCCATGATAGAAAATCCAGTCGTTTCCTTTCTTGTCCTGTACTATCTCGGAACAATGGCCATTGCCTACGAACCGGGAATTGGAGCCTATGACAACTGAATATCCGTTGTCCATCATGTCTTTTCCCGATTTATCCACATATGGGCCAAATAGAGATTTGGATCGTCCTACAACAAGTTGATAGGTACTCTTTATTCCTTCGCAACAACTGCCAATGGACGCGAACATATAATAGTACTTTCCTTTCTTGTAAATATATGTTCCTTCGAAAGCAGTTCCCGCTATCCGCTTTTTGGTGGCGTCCGGTTTCAGGTTGAGGCCATCCTTGTCAAGTTCAATGGCATAAATACCTCTGAAGCTGCCCCAGAAAAGGTATTTCTTGCCTTTGTCTTCTATATAGAACTGGTCGATGGAGTTCTGGACGTCTATATCCTTACTTTGGAAAAGCTTTCCTTTATCGAGGAACGGCCCTTCCGGTTTATCGGATACGGCAACACCGATGCCGCATGTCCATTCGCCGCCCCATACCGACATGGAATAGTATAGGACATATTTCCCTTTGATGTAGTTGATATCGGGTGCCCATAATCCGCCTTTCGGTTCGAAATTAGGGCGGGTATCATTTGTAAAGGCAGTGCCGGTGAATGTCCAGTCGGTGAGATTATCTGACTTGTAGATAGGTATATTGCGGGTATTTTCGGTTGCATATAAGTAAAAGCTACCATCTTTAGTCTTGATGATAGTAGGATCGGGTAAGCTGGTATTGATTACCGGATTCTGATATGTATTGGGGTTCTGAGCTGATATATTAATACAGATAGACTGTATTAGAAAAAGGATAATGGAAAGCAATAATGGTTCTGTTTTCTTCATAATATATAAATTGGATTTCTTCAGATAGGAACGGATAAATGTTCCGGACGTTTCAAATATAATGCATATATTTTGAAGAATAGAAGCCATCTGTGCACAAATGAATATGAGTGATTAAGATTGACCGGAAATTACCTTTCGCTGGCTGAAATTTGCTATAAATGGCTACTCATATCATTTTATCCTATACAAATTCATCGGGCAGATTAACCAGATATAATTTTGCGCTGGCCCGGGTAATTGCAGTATATAGCCACCGGTAAAAGTTTACACCAAGATGCTCTTCCGAGATATAGCCTAAGTCGAGAAATACATTAGACCATTCTCCCCCTTGAGCTTTATGACAGGTTACGGCGTAAGCAAATTTAACCTGTACCGCATTATAATAGGGATCTACTTTCAGCTTCTTCATCTTGCCTGCACGGGTAGATATATCGGCATAGTCTTCCATTACATTCACGAATAGTTCTTCGGAACGTTCGCGTGTAAGTCCTGCCACATCGGAATGAAGCGTATCCATCAGTATTTTTAGCTCCAGTTCTATATCGTAATCAATGCTCTTTACCAATACATCCCGGAAACGGAAACCATACAACTCCTGTTCGCCGCGGACACGCAATACTTCTACTATTTCGCCATTGGCAAGAAAGTCTATGCCTTCAGTGTTCTCAGTCCAGAAGTAATTGTTCTTGGTAATCATCAGCATATCGCCAGCAGAGAGTTCTTCTTCCCGGTAGAGTATGCGGTTTCTTACACCTTGATTGTAGATGTTGGAACGTTTATTAGAACGGGAAATAATCATAGTATTCTCCAATCCGTCACGATCATAGGCCGCCGATATTTCATCTATAAGGTCTTCCCCCGATATACGGACAATGTCTGTGAACTTTTTTAGCTTTAGCTTAGGATAAGCTTCTGTTTTCCCTTTGTTAAGCGCATTCCGGATATTGGTAGCATTATATAATATACCGGAACTTTCGGCCTGACGGACGATTTGTGATAACATAGCTTCACGCACTTCCAGTCCGTATCCGGTAAGTACATCGGTTTGTAATGCCGGGCTGCCGTCTTCTCCTACAGGCGGTAGCTGGGCAGAGTCGCCAATCAATAATAACCGGCAATTTTCTCCCGAATAAATGTAATGAATCAGATCATCGAGTAATCGCCCCGTACCGAAAACGGATGAATCAAGCCCATTGTTGCTTATCATAGAAGCTTCATCGACAATAAATAAAGTATCTTTATGCAGATTGTCCATTATTCCGAAACTGCCGAAGTCACCGGAATACTTTTGTTGGCGGTATATTTTCTTATGAATAGTGAATGCAGGGTGGCTGGAGTATGAGGAGAAAACTTTGGCTGCACGTCCCGTAGGGGCGAGTAAGACGGTTTTTTGCTTAAATTCGGTCATTGTTTTTACCAATGCTCCTAAAAGGGAAGATTTACCCGTACCCGCGTAACCTCTCAATAAGAATAAAGATTCTTCTTTTTGTAAAAAAAGAAAATCCACGATCTTTACCAAAGCGGTAGCTTGTTCGGAAGTAGGTTCGAATGGAAAATTCTGCTTTATCTTATCCAGAAAGAATCTATTGATCATAATGGAGGGTTAAGTGAATTGAAGTTCAAAAATAGTGGATAAAAATTTCTTTTTCTAACTTTGTACATATTAAATCAGGGAAATATATCAATCTTTATAAAAAGATTTATCTATAGATTGGAGAAAGAGTAATAAGTATTGGGTAATATGTATGAATGAATATTATTCTGTTTACTTTGCAATATAAAATTAAAATATGTTTTTACCGGAAAATATAGATCTTGGACAGTCAGAAAAATACGTTTTATCCATCCGTATAAAAACGGATGAATTTATGTTTTCTATTTCCGATCCGGAGAATGGGAAAGGATATTGTCTTCGTGAAACTACATTTTCGGCTAATGATGAATTATTAGGTAATATTCAGCGGATTATTTTTGATCTGAATTTTCTTACTCAGGAATTTAAACAGTCAAATGTTATTATTGTTTCTCCTGACTATGAACTGGTTCCTGCATCTTATTTCAACATAAAGGAGAAAGATCGATTATATAATTTTACACATAATCAGGAAGCCGGACAATTGATGTCAGGATTGATTGAAAAACAGGATGTTATAAGCTTGTTTAATGTAGAGAAAGATATTTTTGAGTTTCTTTCGCGTAATTTATGGAATCCTCACTTTTTTCATCATTCCAATCTGCTTATTAATCTATTAGAGGGCAGGGGGGGAGTAATAAACTTAAGGTCGAGGGTGTATTTGAATTTTCACGGTAACTTTATGGATATTATTTGTTTTTCAGGCTCAAAGCTTGTCCATTGTTTGACTTATGAAAACGAACCGGCAGCCAATCAGGTATATTATATTCTTAAATTATGGGAAAATTGTGGTTTTAATCAACAGGAAGATTATATATATATCAGCGGGAAACCTGACGAACTGGTTGTTATCCGGCTACAGGAGTATATTAAGAATATAGAAAGGATAAATGCTCCAAGCGAAATATATTTATGGAATGAGGATGCTCAAAAGGCTCCACTCGATTTATTGGCATTAGCATTATGAGAATCATCAGCGGAAAATATAAGGGGCGTAGATTCGACCCGCCTAAGAGTTTTAAAGCGCGGCCTACGACGGACTTTGCAAAAGAGAATCTTTTTAATGTGCTGAATAATACGGTAGATTGGGAAGATACCATTGCTCTCGATTTATTCGGAGGGACAGGAGGGATAAGTTTCGAATTGGTATCGAGAGGATGCCCGCAGGTCACATGTGTTGAAAAAAACTTCAACCACGCATCATTCGTCGAAAAAACAAAAGAGGAATTGAAGATAAAATCAGAATTGTTATTGCTTAAAATGGATGTTTTCAGTTATTTGGAAAGATGCAGGGAGCAATTCGATCTTATTTTTGCAGACCCTCCTTATGATATGAAAAACTTTTTGGATGTTCCGCGTATTGTGTTTGAAAAGGATTTAATAAAGCCGGGAGGCATATTTATACTGGAGCATCCGAAAGATTATGATTTTTCCGGGTTACCATTATTTGAGGAAAAGAGAGTATATGGAAGCGTGAATTTCAGTATTTTCAGAAAGGAACTTCCATAAAAAAGAAAAGGTTGTCATCCCGACAACCAATCTTCATTGTTAACCTTAAATCTAATACCATGAAAAACACAGTACAAAGATAATCGATTTTTATGTTATAAAACATGTTTTGGTGTTTTTCTTATGTTTGTTAACTTTGTTTAACCTTTTTTCGATGTAGGCCTTAGTTAAGTTGACCGATTTAAGCCTTGAAATTAATATTTTACCAACTTTACCACTCTCATTTATTATTTTTTTCTAAAAAAATTATCTGTATAGAAAGGATGAAGGATGTAGGAATGACTGATTCCGGATTTTACTTTTTAATAAGTAAAATTCTATCTCCGTAATTCTCTTTTATTATTCCTTTTTTTTAAAAAAAAAGTTTATTTTGCAATCTATGCATGACAAAAAAGTATATATATTTGTAATGTATATATTGCAAAATAGATTAAATTGATAATATAAGAGAAAATGAGAAGTAATAAATTTGCTGAAATAAATGTAAGTTATACAGCTAAGGAAGCTATTGATGAGGCCAAACGATGCCTTAACTGTAAAAATCCGTTATGCATACAGGGTTGCCCTATAGAACATAATATTCCGGGTTTTGTGAATCAGCTGTCAATGGGAAATATTGGTGCGGCAATGCAAATAATAAATGAGAAGAGCAATCTTCCGGCTATATGCGGGAGGGTATGTCCTCATGAGAAACAATGCGAAGGTCATTGTATCCTTAATAAAAAAGACAATCCCGTAAGAGTAGGCAAATTGGAGCGGTTTATCGCAGACTTCGACAGTGACATGAATCTCATAAAAGAGCGTTTGAAACCCAAGACAAGAGGGAAAGTGGCAGTGATAGGTTCCGGACCGGCAGGACTGACTGTTGCCGGAGACCTGGCCCGGGAAGGATTTAATGTAGTTGTGTTTGAAGGACAAAAGGAACCCGGAGGAGTATTGATGTATGGCATACCGGAATACCGGCTCCCTAAGGATATTGTTCGAAGAGAGATCAAGAAAATAGAGGCTTTAGGTGTTACTTTCATAAATGACTTCCTTGTTGGAGAAAAAATGACTGTCGATGAAATGCTGTCACATGAATTTGATGCTGTTTTTATAGGCTCGGGAACCTCTGTCCCCAATAGACTGAATATCCCCGGAATTAATCTGTATAAGGTATTGCAGTCTTCTTATTTTCTCAGGATGGTCAATCTATATAATAACGGCGATATAAGCAGAAATGCAGTTCCTTTGGTAGAGGGAGAGAATGTGGCGATTATCGGCGCCGGAAATGTAGCTATGGATGCTGCCCGCACGGCCTTGAGGATGGGAGCGAATTCGGTAAATATCATTTATCGCAAGACAGAAGATGAATTGCCTGCGCTAAAGACCGAATATAACGAAGCGGTGGAAGAGGGTGTGAAGTTCTTATGGGAGAGCAGAACTGTGGAGTGTATTGGTGAGAATAATACATTAAAAGCTATCCGTGTTGAAACTCCAAAAGGGGAAAAGATAATGCCTATGGAACGTGTTTTCATTGCTATCGGCTCAAAGCCAGCCAACCGTATAGTGTCTACATCCTTGGGTATTGAAGTGAATGATAGCGGCTATGTAATAACTAAAGAACATCCATACGGTATGACCACCCGTAAAGGAGTCTTTGCCGGAGGGGATGTCGTGCATACGCCACAGACTGTTGTTTTAGCTATGCGTGAAGCTAAGCAAGTGGCGCGGGGAATAGCCCGCTACATTGATGCTGTTAAACTGTTGGAGGGGTGATTTTCTAATATCTGGTATTTGCGTCAACAGCAACTTCAATTGCGACTGCTCCAACAACGAGGGTTGTGCCCAACAGTATCTCCCAGAAAGTATTGTTAGCAGGTTTTTCTATATAAAAGAAATCTCCTCTCTCAGCCATATCTCCCGGAAGGTTAGATGGCTTTATAGACTGGGTTTTAATTAAATTCGACATATAGAAGCTTTGCTGGAATGTCATAGGATGTTCAGGCCGGGCATAAACAGTCAGATAACTTTCGAAGTGTAATGGGCTGTCAGATTCGGAGTAATCTATCCTCTTTACTTTTATAGCATTACTGTCTTTATCTCCCAGATAAGAATTTCGATAAAGCTTCTTGTCCAATTTATCGAAATTCATATTCAGCCTTAACGGAATATAGCTAATCATGGTCTTGGGAGGTATGAAACTGATATTTTGAGGCGATTCTATATCTCCGGCAAAACTTCCGTCTGCAAAACTGTATGTCTTATCAGGCGAAAGATTGTAATTATCCATGAATACTTCAGCATTTCCTGAGAAATTAAGTTTGTCTTTGGCATATGAATATGCTGTGCCATCCAATATAAGAGCAGAGCGTAGCCAATCTACATACAACGGAACAGACAGCTTGTTGAAAACCGTAATCTGTATGGGAGCGCTTTCTCCCTTGAAACAATAGGCAATCCATAAACTATCCGTTTCAAGAAGAAAATCTCCGTTGTCTACTTTTTCTACATATTCATTATTCGTATTCAATGTAGAAAAGAAGTAAGTAGAACTGCAGGATGTGGCAGTCAATAAAATCAAGATATAACAAATAGCTTGTTTCATACAGCTAAATTTTATAAACGGTTTATTCTTATACAAGTATATTATTAAAATCCGATATATACAAATTATCATTTTAGATTAATCTCAGTAATAATTCTCTCCGGAAATCAGTATATAGTACTGTTTTTATATATAGATAAAGTTATCTGAAAAAGATAAAGAGCCATTCCATCCCGGAATAGCTCTCTACAATTAACCTAAAAAACGTATTAATCAGGGCCGTCCTCCCGGCCCTCCTGAAGATGTTCCGATAGTTGTCAGCATAGAACTTGTTGTAAAAGTCGTAGCTGCCGTACCTTTTGTATATGTCGTTCCTGTATATAGTCCGTGGAAATCGCTTCCGCCCGAAACGCTTCCGCCTGTATATATGGTGTAACTTGTATTTGCTGCCAGATCGGGGCTACTGAACAATAGCGTCAGCGGTGAATATGTACGTGGTATTTTATAAGTCAGTACACTCTTTCCGTCCGCAGATTCTATATGTATAATCTGGTTGGCTGTACCTGTGGTTCCATAAACAACCGACCGTTGGGTACTGACACTCGCTGTTGGGTTGCTGGTTGCCCCGCCGGTACCTACAAGTATTCCGCCAGTAATCTTGAACGTGTTGTTATCACAGTCGAAACCCTCTTCGGGAGATTTTGTACCCGACGAAACGACAACTCCCCCCGTAACGGTCAATGTACCGTTAGAGTCGATCCCGTCATTACTTTCACTATAACAGTATATATTTCCGCCATTGATTCCTATGTGATTGGATGCATTGATACAGTCATCATATGCCTCTATCTCTATTGTGCCGTCATTGATAGTCAGGGTCTTTTTACTTTCCAGTCCTTCAGCTTCCACGCCGGAGGTCTTGATCGTGATGTTTCCACTATTGACAGTCAGGTTTCCATCGCTTTTTATAGCTTTGGCGGCAGTATCGTCCGAACCGTATTTAAACTGGCCTCCTGTTGTTGTGACCTTTATAGTTCCTCCATTAACGACAAGTTCGCCGTCTACACTGATACCTTTCCCTCCTGCGCCGGAACTTTCTATAGTGATTGTTCCTTTATCAATGGTCAGATTGCCGTCACACTTTATACCTGCCGCAGATGATATATCTTTATCATCCGTATCATAAAAAGCATCTCCGGTTGTAATCAATGTCATATTGCCTCCGCTTATGTTCATATCGCCCCCTGTCTTGAAGGCCTTGGCAGCAGTCCCTTTAGTGGTTATGTTGATTGTTCCGGCAGTAACCGATAAAGAGCCTAAGTCACTTTTTATACCCTGAGCCTTTTGGCCTGTGGTAGTAATATTTATGGTCGCATTACCGATAGTTATATATGGATCGATGGTCGTATCGGCATCTTCATATGAAGCTACAATGCCATCATCACTACTGTTTATTGTAATATCTCCGGCATCTATCCGAATATATCCTTCGTCGCAATCGATGCCATCGCTTAAAGCTTTAATATTCAGGGTTCCGCCATCCATACGGAAATAATCTTTGGCGTGGATACCATCACTGACGGCCGTGGCTATTGTGATATTTCCTGTTTTCACTCTTATATAATCATCACTGCAAATAGCATGTTTATATCTTCCATAAACAAGCAGGCTTCCTTCTCCTTCGAAGTTCAATTGTCCTTCACTAAAGAATGTACCTTTCATATCTTCATCAGCGTAAGCCGTATAAGTACTACTGTCGATAAGTCTGCTGTTTGTTCCGTTTACGAGAGTTACAGTCACTTTTTTCCCGGATTGAACATTGAGAGCAGGGCCATCGCCACTGGTAATATCCACCCCGTTCATCATAAGTCCGAATTTATAATCGCTATAAATCTTAAATGAACCGCTTTGTATGCTCCCTGACAAGACGTAATTAATTTCTGTTACCAGATTTGTAGAGGTAACAACCACATTGCCATTGCTTTGGGTAATACTTACTCCATCATTTTCATATGGGTTCGTAATTATAGCTGTATTATCAGAAAAGGTAATAGTTACTGCATTCGAAAACACAGAATCCCGGGAGTTGGTCTCAAAATCGTCATCAATAACAACTTCAGTATTATCGTCAACCCCATCTTCATCAGTAATAATATCGTCCGTACTATCGCTGCATGATGAAACGATAAACAAACATATACTACAGAATAAACTAAAAACGAATTTACTAATCCTCATACTTCGATAGGTTTATTTAAGCATTCAATATTACTACCATTCAAAGAATCCGGCAAGAATGTTCGACAGATGGGATAATTTTATCGACGAATAGTTTGGTTTGTCTGATAATTTTTTTTGTCAAATTCCATTTAATTGCAAACAGAAACAAATAAGTTTCTCCAGAAAGTCAAAGAATGCTTATTTATAGATAATCTATAACATAGATAAAGTTTTCTACAAAACATAACGGCTTTGTTTTAATAAAAGAAAAGGATGGAACAATTGCCCCATCCTTTTCCCTATATTTAAGAATACAGATTATTACAACATTTCTTTCTTTGCCTTCATGGAAGAATATCCCAGATAACCGATTATAACCAGATACATAGCCAGAGCCAGTAATTCGGAACCGCTGTTTGCCAACCATTCTTCATTAACCAGATTCACTCCTCCGAAACGCATAGCAGCGCTGACTACACCCATCAATGCACCTCCCGCTATAAATCCGGAGGCTAATAATGTACCTTTCTCCAGCCGTGCGGCATTCAGGGCTTCATCCTTACTACGGCTGCCAACGTACCAGTTGACTGCGCCACCGATTAAGAGAGGAGCGTTCAGTTCCATCGGAATAAACATCCCCAAAGCAAATGCCAGAGCAGGTACCCGTAATAAAGTGAGTAAAATGGCGATCAAAGCACCTACGGCGTATAATACCCACGGTGCCCCGGCTCCCATCATCAGCGGCTCTATAACTGCAGCCATGGCATTAGCCTGCGGTGCTACCAGAGCATTAGCTCCTGTAAATCCATATGTTTTATTCAATATCAGTATTACACCGCCTACTGTTGCTGCGGAAACCAGTGTGCCTAAAAACTTCCATGACTGTTGCTTCGCGGGTGTTGATCCCAGCCAGTAACCTATTTTCAGGTCGGTAATGAAACCTCCGGCCATAGACAACGCGGTACAAACCACACCCCCTATAATAAGAGCGGCAACCATACCCGATGTTCCTTTCAATCCTACCGCTACCATAACCACTGAGGCCAAGATAAGAGTCATCAACGTCATACCCGAAACCGGATTTGTGCCTACAATCGCGATCGCGTTAGCAGCAACCGTGGTAAACAAGAAAGCTATAATGGCAACAACAAGAATACCTACTATTGCATACAATAGATTGTGAATCACTCCGAAATAGAAGAAAAGGAATGTCACAATCAGCGCAATAATGATACCGATAGAGATAATTTTCATCGGCAGGTCTCGTTGTGTGCGTTTGTCTATCTGTTTTGTCTCGGATGCTCCTCCTTTAAGCTCTTTGGATGCCAGACCGACGGCGCTCTTTATAATTCCCCACGATTTTATAATACCGATAACTCCGGCCATTGCAATACCACCGATACCAATATGGCGCGCAAAAGTAGTAAATATTGCTTCCGGCGTCATAGTAGAAATAACTCCTGCAAAGGTAGGATTCAAAGTCGTCAGCATAGTATCTCCCAGGAACGGAAGAAGCGGAACGATAACGAACCATACTAATGCAGAACCGGCACAGATTATTGCGGCGTATTTTAATCCTATTATATAGCCCAGCCCTAAAACGGCGGCGCCTATATTTACTTTGAAGACCACTTTGGCTTTATCGGCAATTTCTTCGCCAAAAGGTAAAACACGCGTCGTGAATGTTTCTGACCATGCGCCGAATGTGGCAATGACAAAATCGTAAACACCACCGATAATTCCGGCGAATATAAGCGGTTTGGCCTGACTGCCACCTTTTTCACCCGATACAAGCACCTGTGTAGTTGCTGTAGCTTCGGGGAAAGGATATTTTCCATGCATATCGGATACAAAATATTTACGGAACGGAATCAGGAAGAGAATACCCAGTATACCACCCAGTAAGGAACTAAGGAATACCTGAAAAAAGTCGACACTAATTTCGGGGTATTTGGATTGCAGTATGTATAAAGCCGGAAGCGTAAATATCGCACCTGCCACAATAACCCCACTGCTGGCTCCAATGGATTGGATAATTATATTTTCACCCAGAGCATTCTTTCTCTTGGTAGCTGTCGACAACCCCACAGCAATAATCGCTATCGGGATAGCTGCTTCAAAGACCTGTCCCACCTTCAGGCCGAGGTAAGCAGCGGCGGCACTAAAGAGTACAGCCATTACCAACCCCCATAGTACCGACCATGGAGTTACTTCTTTATACTGTTTGTCGGGAGACATTACCGGTCTGTATTCTTCGCCGGATTTCAGTTCTCGGAAGGCATTTTCAGGTAGCCCGGTCACCTTCTCTTCATGTTCTGTTTTCACGCGTTAGCTGTTTTATCGGTTACAAAAGATTCAAGACAGAACGTCTTAAATTTTGGACAATACAAAACTACATTTTTTTCTCGGAAAGAAAAAAGCGGAAGCGGATATCTTTCAGTGAACAGAAATACAACTTTCTCAACTTACTACTTGTTAAAATCTGACATATCTGACAACTTTTCAGTTAACAGTAAACAGTTAGCAGTTAACAATTAACAATATCGCGGCTTGTCATATAGAGAGAAGCGAAGCATCCCGTCGGCGAGCAGTTAACAACTTGTTTTTCGTATCTTGTTTACTCGCAACTTTTTTCAAAAACTTTACAAACTTGACACTTTTTCTCAATCTCTAAATCCTCATATCAATACTCCAAAGAGCTAAAAGCTAAAGGCTCTTTATATAGATAAATTTAATTTCAATTAATCATTCTGATATGGGATATTTTTGTATTCGCATATTTCCACTATTTTAGCTTTAGTGGCCAGTACATCTTCATACCGGAGTGTAACAAGGTCGAGCCTTCTTTGTTTTTTCTCCCCGTTTATCAGAAAAACGATATAGCTCATACCGATATTTACACGGCTTACACTCGTCCAGTCAATTGTCACTTTACTTTGTTTGGGTAAAGCGGATATAATGGAACCGGTATCAATCTTTAGAATTGAACCCTGTAACCACACAGTATTGCTTAAAATTAATATAGCCGCCAGTATAAACCCGATGATAGCGCAAAAGAAGAACAGCCCGAATCGGCCTGCAATTCCTTCTGTAACTGTAAAATACAGCGTAAAAGCAGCTAGATATACACCTGTGACTATATTCGCGATCTTTTTGGTTGACGATATTCCTTCGTAATTGATATTCAGCTCGTTCATAATTTTTATATTGTTTAATTTGTTAATACAAAAATGCAAAATAAAACTGAAGACAGCTTTAATCTTTGCAAATATCTTTTATTATCAATCCGGCAAGCGTAAACCCGAATATAGCCGTTATGTGTACCAATGTACCATTTGTCTGTGCTTTTACACTGGGGTTATTCTGTTTAAGTAACTGAGAACTTTTCGATTCGTCATTCTCATATTTCAACCCTTTATTGTCGAGAACTTCATCACTATAAACGCACATTACTTTTTTAGAAGGCTTTCCACTTTGTTTCATCTTCCGTCGGATGGCGGCAGCCAACGGGCAGCCCTTCACTTTCCAGAATTCAGCAGTTTTTATGCGGGAAGGGTCCATTTTCAGGGCGGCTCCCATCGACGAAAAGACTTTAGCTCTGGTACGGGTGGCGGTCAGTATTAAGTTTACTTTGTGTTTGAGACTGTCTATGGCGTCGATAATATAATCATAGCTTTCAAGATCGAAGGAGGGCGAAGTTTCCTCACTGTATACTCCCGCGATTGTTGTTATTTCAGCATCGGGATTTATGTCGAGCAGGCGGGCTTTCAGTACATCTACTTTTCTTAGTCCTACGGTTTTGGTCGTGGCCATTAGCTGGCGGTTGATATTCGTTTCACAGACAAAATCCGAATCTACTATCGTTAGGTGCTTTACTCCGGTGCGTATGAGACTTTCGGCACACCAGCTACCGACTCCGCCTATTCCGAATAATATAATCCGGGTATCGGCAATCTGGTTCATCAATGCATCACCGAGTAGTAATTCGGCTCTTTTAAATATTCCTTTTTCCTCTTGCATATATCTTAGCTACTAGTTTTTCCTTAATTTTTCAGCGTGCAAATTTACAATAATTATTTCTGATTATTCTGTTAAGAAAATAATCATGTATCTTTGCAGTCCAAAGTTTTGAGATACCACTTATTAATAACAACTATGAACATTTTATTGTTAGGGAGCGGAGGACGCGAAAATGCACTTGCATGGAAGATAGTACAAAGTACAAAAGTCGACAATCTGTATGTAGCACCCGGTAATGCGGGCACACATCTGATTGCAAAAAATGTAGATATGTCTATTACCGATTTCCCGGCAATAAAGCAGTTCGTGTTGGATAATAATATAGATATGGTTGTGGTAGGACCGGAAGAACCTTTGGTGCGCGGGATCTATGATTACTTTGTAAGCGATGCCGGGATCAGGCACATCCCTGTAATCGGCCCTTCGGAAGAAGGCGCTAAACTCGAAGGTAGTAAGGATTTCGGAAAGCAGTTTATGATGCGCCACAATATCCCTACCGCCCGCTACTGGAGTTTTACATTGGAGCAGCTCGATGAAGCTTATTCTTTTCTGGAAGAACTGGAAGCTCCTTATGTACTGAAAGCTGACGGGCTGGCCGCCGGCAAAGGTGTTCTTATTCTCAATGATCTGGGTGAAGCTAAGAAGGAACTGAAAGAAATGCTTGGAGGTATGTTCGGTGAGGCCAGTAAAACGGTTGTTATCGAAGAATTCCTGTCGGGTATAGAATGTTCGGTATTTGTTCTTACAGATGGAGATTCATACAAGATACTCCCTGTGGCTAAAGATTACAAACGTATTGGAGAAGGAGATACCGGATTGAATACAGGTGGTATGGGTGCAGTTTCTCCTGTTTCTTTTGCCGACGACGTTTTTATGAAGAAGGTTGAAGAGCGTATTGTCATCCCTACGGTTGAGGGATTGAAGAAGGATAATATCGTTTACAAAGGGTTCATATTTCTCGGACTAATAGAAGTAAAAGGCGAACCGGTGGTCATTGAATACAATGTGCGTATGGGAGATCCTGAGACGGAAGCCGTGATGTTACGCATCAAATCGGATTTTGTATCATTGCTGGAAGGCGTGGCTACAAACACACTCGGAGAAAAGACACTGGAGATAGACAGTCGTTATGCTGTCACAGTTATGCTTGTTTCGGGCGGATATCCCGGAGATTATGAGAAGAACAAAGAAATGACAGGGTTAGAATCTGTTTCGGATAGTATCCTCTTTCATGCAGGGACAAAATCAGCAGGTGATAAAGTACTGACCAGTGGCGGACGGGTTATTGCCGTCAGTTCATATGGGGATACGAAAGATGAGGCACTGGCTAAATCATACAACAATGCTGAGAAAGTAGCTTTCGACAAAAAATATTATAGAAAAGATATAGGTTTTGACTTAAAATAAATGGCGACAGTACCCAAATCATATAAAAGGAATGTTGCAGAGGGGAATGGAATGCTTATTTTTTCCATCGTATTTGCTATTATCATCCGCCTTGTCTATTTTCTATATTTTGATTTTGTCCATAGCGGGTCGGCAAACGGTTATCTGTGGAAGCCTTTATCAACGATATTTACTAATCATCTGGTTTCTTTTATATGCAGCAGCCTGTTTATTGCAGGTATGGCTATTTTGGCGGCAAATATAAATACAACATATGTATTTATCCGTAGAAAAACCGTATTGCTGCCGGCTGTTGTTATCTTATTATTCAGTTGCCATCCCCGGTTTATGCTGATGTCTGCCGAATGTATAAGTACGATGCTTTTTCTTGTTATAATATATATACTATTTGGGGCTTATAACAGTACGAGTAAACAAATATACGCATTCAGGGTAAGTTTTATACTGGCTCTGGGCAGCCTGTTTACGCCTGCACTACTGGTATGCCTGCCTGTCCTGTGGGTTGTTCTGGGGATAATGCGCTGCTTTAATTTCAAATCACTGTTAGCGTCTTTTCTTGGTATATTTATATTATACTTTCCGGCATTTTCCTATTATTTCCTGACCGATAGTCTGGATACATTCCTGATACCTTTCGTATCTGTGAATATGCAGCAACTGGCAGATTTCTCATTCTATCAATTAAATGTAGGAAACTGGATTATTCTTGGCTTTTCTATCATATTATTAGCCGTGATCGTGAGCGATAACTATATCAATCGCCATAAGGATAAGATAAGAATACGGGCTTATCTGAGGCTGCTCACTTATACAGCCGTGATTTGCATATTGGCCTATCTCTTTCTGAATATTGATTTTATTGTATATTTATTTATAGCTTTAGTTGCCGGAGCCTTTTTGCTATCACATTTTTTCGCTTTGGCCGAGAAAAGAGGAAGTGTTATTCTCTTTTATGTTTCGATGTTTTTTTATATTCTTGTGTGTTTTTTACCTTTTTTATCCTTATAAATAAAACATTTGTAATCTTTTACACGTTTCTATTTAGTGAATTGGATTCGCAAATTTAAACATAAACTAATAAAGGAGGAATTTCAGCATGAAAACACTCATAACAACTGCACTCATTGCATTATTCATGATTAGTTGTAGATCGGGAGAAAGCCTGTCTAAACAAGAAACTATATCACAGATTACGGATAAAGTAGAAAGTCAGAATTATAAATTTGTTCCTACTACAGCTCTGCCTACATCCGGCAAATCGATAAATCTTAATTACTCATATTCGTTAAGTGTTTCCAAAGATACGGTAGATTCATTTTTGCCTTATTTTGGCCGGGCATATGTGGCTCCGATGTCGACGGATGAAGGAGGTATAAAGTTTGTCTGTACAGATTTTGAATATAAGCTGACCGAAGGAAAAAAAGATACGTGGGAGGTCGTGATAAAACCGCGGGATAATGCGAAAAGATATACGCTCACATTACAAATCGGGAATACCGGATATGCCACTCTGACTGTGCAGGATACGAATCGGCAGAGCATAAGTTTTTATGGAAAGATAGAATAAATATATAATATTTCACCTTCACCAACTGTTTTTTTAAGTATAAAAGTCATATATTTGGAAAATTATTATTTATTTCGCATCTCTTAAAGGGACGCCAAATACTTTTGAATATTTATTTATGCAAATATCCTTCACTGCAGAGCAAATTGCTACAGTATTAAATGGTACAATTGAAGGTGATTCTTCAGTTGTGGTGAATAATTTTTCCAGAATAGAAGACGGTAAACCGGGAACGCTGACTTTTCTAGCGAATCCCAAATATACGCACTATATATATAGTACAGATGCCAGCATTGTCTTGGTAAATAATGACTTTGTAGCCGATCAGCCTGTTAAGGCGACTCTTATCCGTTGTTTTAATGCATATGCGGCGTTGGCAATCCTGTTAGATATGGTAGAAAAAACGAAACCTCAGAAAACAGGGATAGAGGGCATGTCATATATAGCTCCGGATGTTAAATACGGAGAGAATATATACGTGGGTGCATTTGCTTATATTGCAGAAAATGTAGAAATAGGAAATAACACTAAAATATATCCTCAGGTATACATTGGAGAAAATGTTACTATCGGGGACAATACTATCATATACCCCGGCGCAAAGGTGTATCCGGGATGTACCATCGGTAATGATTGTATAATTCATGCAGGAGCTGTAATCGGTAGCGATGGCTTTGGTTTTGCCCCTGAAGATGGAATCTATAAGAAGATCCCGCAGATGGGTATTGTAATCATCGAAGATGATGTTGAGATAGGGGCAAATACAACTATCGACCGTGCCGTTATGGATGCTACTGTAATACACAGAGGCGTTAAGCTGGATAACCTTATCCAGATAGCCCACAATGTGGAAATAGGCGAAAATACGGTAATGGCTGCCCAGGTCGGTGTATCCGGCTCTACAAAAATAGGGAAGCATTGTGTCTTTGGAGGACAAGTAGGACTCGGAGGACATATTACTATCGGAGATAATTCCAGTGTGGGTGCCCAATCCGGAATTATAAGCAATATTGAAGCGGATTCAAAAATCTTAGGATCTCCGGCCATACCTGTCAAGAATTTCTTTAAATCGAGTGTGGTATTTCCTAAGTTGCCCGATATGTATCGTCAATTGGCCCAGCTACAGAAGGAAGTAGAAGAATTGAAATCTAACCAAAACAAATAAGAACCATTTATTAATTAATAATGAGCAAGCAACATACGCTGAAAGGCAGTTTCACTTTACAGGGAAAAGGTTTACATACAGGACTACCAATTACGATAACATTTAATCCGGCTCCTGAGAACCACGGATACAAAATTAAAAGAGTAGATCTGGAAAATCAGCCTGTAATAGACGCTCTGGCCGAAAATGTTGGTAATACTCAACGTGGAACAGTACTCGTAAAAGACGGGGTGCAGATAAGCACTATAGAGCATGCTATGGCTGCTTTGTACGCTTTGAGAATAGATAATTGTCTTATTGAAGTAAATGCTCCTGAATTTCCGATTCTGGATGGAAGCTCCATACAATATGTTCAGGCAATATATGGCGTAGGGACAGTAGAGCAAACTGAAGAAAGAGATTATTTTGTTGTTCGTCAGAAAATGGAAGTAGTAGACGAGGAAACAGGCTCGAAGTTGACTTTGTTGCCGGACGACCGTTTCTGTATAAACTCATTTATAGAATTCGAATCGAAATATATACCGAATCAATCCGCGTCTCTTGACAATCTGGAAGATTTTACGAAAGAGATCGCGAGCGCCCGCACTTTTGTGTTCGTCCGTGAAGTACAGAAACTTCGCGATGCCGGACTGATAAAGGGTGGCGACTTAGATAATGCGATAGTAATTTATGAACGTCAGATATCTCAACAGGATCTGGATAGCCTTGCCGATTTACTGGGTGTGCCACATAAGAACGCTTCGGAACTTGGTTATCTCAACAACAAGCAAATCCAGTATCCTAATGAACCGGCCAGACATAAACTCCTCGATATCATTGGGGATATGGCTCTGATAGGCAGGCCTATAAAAGGACGGATAATAGCAACCCGTCCGGGGCATAAAATAAATAACAAATTGGCACGTTTAGTTCGTAAACAAATTAAGCTGAACGAAGTGCAACCACCTGTATACGAGCCAAACAAAGAGCCGGTATTTGATATAAACAGAATAAAAGAGCTTTTGCCTCACCGTTATCCTTTTTTAATGGTGGATAAAGTGATAGAAATAGGCCAGAAATATATTGTCGGCATTAAGAATCTTAGTGTGAACGAGCAGTTTTTTCAAGGTCACTTTCCTCAGGAACCTGTTATGCCGGGAGTACTTCAGATAGAAGCTATGGCACAGATAGGAGGATTGCTGGTGCTTTCGCAGGTTGATGAACCGGAAAGATATTCTACCTATTTCCTGAAAATAGATAATGTTAAATTCAGGAGTAAAGCTGTACCCGGTGATACGCTTATTTTCAGGCTCAATATGATGTCTGAAATCCGCAGAGGTATAGCGAATATGAAAGGATATGCTTTTATCGGCGATAAGCTTGTGTCGGAAGCAGAGTTTACAGCTCAAATTGTAAAAAACAAATAAGTAAAATAAAGTATTTAATGCACCATTATTCGAATGTAATCGACTATAGCTGCTGTAGATACAAAAGTAATAAAATAGGTCTAAGACCCTAATTTAGTATATCATGTCAAATATATCTCATCAGGCATATGTACATCCTGAGGCAATATTAGGAGAGAATGTAGTAGTAGAGCCATTCGCTTTTGTTGATAAAAATGTAGAAATAGGAGATGGCACGTTAGTCATGTCCGGCGCTAATATACGCTATGGAGCCCGTGTAGGGAAAAGTTGTCGCATATTTCCGGGAGCTGTGATAGGAGGCCTTCCTCAAGACCTCAAATTCAGAGGAGAGGACAGCCTGGCTATTGTAGGGGATAATACTACCATTAGAGAGTGTGTTACCGTAAACCGTGGAACAGCATCGAAGGGATATACTAAAGTTGGCAGCAATTGTTTATTAATGGCATATAGCCATATTGCGCACGACTGCGTGATAAACGATTATGCAATAGTTGGAAATGCAACGCAACTGGCCGGAGAGGTGGAGGTCGATCATCATGCCATCCTGAGCGGCGGTACCCTGGTGCATCAGTTTACACGTATCGGAGCCCATGTAATGATACAGGGAGGTACACGTTTAGGAAAGGATATTCCTCCATATATTATTGCGGGACGTGAGCCTGTTTGTTATTCCGGTGTAAATCTGGTCGGATTAAGAAGAAATGGATACTCCAATGAGAAAATAAACGAAATACAAGAGATATACCGTATGATCTATCAGTCGGGTTTCAACTTCTCTGATGCCATAAGCAAAATAGAGAAAGAATTTGAAGAAACTCCCGAAATGAGATTAATCGTCGATTTTGTGAAAAACTCACCTCGCGGAATCGTTAGAGGGTACATGGGATAACTAATCCCTTTTTGATTATAAAAGGCTTTGTGGATAAAGTCTTGTAAGTAATCGAATCTGCGTGACATATGAAAAATAGCATACAAAAAATAATCTTTCGCTACCTGAGTATTGAAAACTACTTACGGCTGTTACAAAGATTATTTTTTTTGATGTACAGATGGGGATTACTAAAGAATAAGAAGGAATACGGATACCATTATTATATAAGAAATCTTATTCACGAAGGAGATGTGGTAATAGACATCGGGGCTAATCTTGGCTATTACTCTATATTGATATCTTCGTGGGTAGGAAAGTCCGGGATGGTATATTCGGTGGAGCCTATTGCTTTGTACAATAAGATATTTAATGAAAAAGCCCGCAAAAGAAAGAATATTGTATTGTATCCCTATGCATTAGGAAAAGAAGAAAAAGATGTAACACTGGTATGTTCTCCGAATGTCGGATATTTAAGGACGGGCTTACCACATGTATATGATTCCCGGAAAGACGGGGATATCCAGGCTCAGGAATTTACATTTGACGCTAAAATGAAAGTTCCGTCAAAGTTGTTTTCATCCATAGAAAGACTTGACTATATAAAATGTGATATCGAAGGATTTGAATATATTGTCTTATCCGATATGGAAAATATCATAGATGAGTTTAAGCCTATTGTTCAGGTAGAGGTATGGGGCGAAAATGAAGAGCCTATAAAAAACTTATTTAAGAGGCTGGGCTATATCCCTCATAAATTATATAACGGAAACCTGACCTTTGATGAAGAGGCTCTGAAAAAATTACCCGGTGATTTTCTGTTTATACACACAGATAGTAAAAACTTATCCGGGTTATACTCCTGAATATAGCAGGTAAATGATATCCTGTTTTATTGGAAAAGCCATTTCTCTTTTAAGGCTCTTTTTGATTGTATGTTATTAAAAAGTAGTACCTTTGCACCCTCAAATCATATATATGCAAAATATTAGAAATATTGCGATTATCGCGCACGTAGACCACGGTAAGACTACCCTTGTAGATAAGATGCTGCTTGCCGGACAACTTTTCAGAGGGAATCAATCAACAGGAGAACTTATTCTCGACAATAACGACTTGGAGCGTGAACGTGGAATCACCATCTTGTCCAAGAACGTTTCCATCAATTATAAAGGAACAAAGATCAATATAATAGATACTCCCGGACATGCCGACTTTGGAGGTGAGGTAGAACGGGTGTTAAATATGGCTGACGGTTGTTTGCTATTAGTTGATGCGTTTGAGGGACCTATGCCGCAAACGCGTTTTGTCTTGCAGAAAGCTATTCAGATGGGACTGAAGCCTATCGTGGTTATCAATAAAGTAGATAAGCCGAATTGCCGTCCAGACGAAGTACATGAAATGGTTTTCGACCTTATGTTCAGTCTGGATGCATCAGAGGAACAGTTAGATTTCCCAACCATATACGGTTCGGCTAAGCAAGGTTGGATGTCTGATGATTGGCGAAAACCCACCGAAGATATTACCCCGCTTCTCGATGCCATTGTAAAGTATATTCCTGCCCCTGAAATTTTGGAAGGTACTCCACAAATGCTGATCACATCGCTTGATTACTCCAAATATGTAGGACGTATAGCCGTAGGTCGTGTCCATCGCGGTGAATTGAAGGAGAATATGGATGTCTCTCTTTGCAAAAGGGATGGGAGTATAATTAAGACTAAGATAAAAGAAATAAATACATTTGAAGGACTGGGGCGTACTAAAGTCCCTGTAGTTCAATGTGGAGATATATGTGCCCTGGTAGGAATCGAAGGTTTCGAAATTGGCGATTCGATTGCTAGCATAGAAAATCCTGAACCGTTACCGACTATTGATATAGATGAGCCTACAATGTCAATGCTTTTCACGATCAATGATTCACCTTTCTTTGGAAAGGATGGTAAGTTTGTGACATCACGCCACATACATGACCGTCTGATGAGGGAGCTTGACCGTAATCTGGCTTTGCGCGTAGAATCTACTGCAAGTGCAGACAGCTGGCTGGTATTCGGACGTGGTATCCTTCACTTGTCTATCCTGATAGAGACAATGCGTCGCGAGGGGTATGAGTTACAGGTAGGACAACCAAAAGTAATTATAAAAGAAATAAACGGCATAAAGCATGAGCCGGTAGAAGAATTGACTATTAACCTGCCGGAGGAATATTCCAGTAAGATTATCGATCTGGTAACACGCCGCCGGGGTGAACTGACAATGATGGGCAGTAAAAAAGACCGTGTTTATCTTGAGTTTACCATACCGTCGAGAGGTATAATAGGATTGAATAATACAGCTCTTACGCTATCGGCAGGAGAAGCTGTTATAGCACATCGTTTTCTTGAATTCCAACCATGGAAGGGTGATATAGAAAAACGCGCAAACGGGTCTATCATTGCCAGCGAATCGGGTAACGCTTTTGCTTACGCTATAGATAAGTTACAAGATCGGGGACGATTCTTCGTTGAGCCTCAAACAGATATTTATATGGGGCAAATTGTCGGCGAACACAATAAGGATGGAGATTTGGTCGTGAATCTTACAAAATCCAAGAAATTAACAAATGTGCGTGCATCAGGGACAGATGATAAGGTACGATTGGCTCCAGCCATTATTTTCAGTCTGGAAGATGCTTTGGAATATATCAAGGAGGATGAATATGTGGAAGTTACTCCTAATTCTATCCGTTTGAGAAAGATATATCTGGATGAAAACGACCGTAAGCGCGTCTCTAAAAGCAGCAACTGAGATATTCTTTTAATTCTATAAAATAGATTTATATATGAGTCCCTCCGCTATGGTTATAGACCGGAGGGATTTTTATTTCCGGTCTACAAAGGCTCTGGTGCATGGAGTGTTAATTTTCTCAGAATTTTTGGGATTTTAATTTTGCTGTCTAACCAAAACATAGTAATTTAGATGTACTAATAAAATTGCCCAATTATACCTTAGATTAAGTCTTATGGATGTAATAACAGAAGAATTAATAAGAGTACTAAAGAGAAATACTTCCGAGAATAAAAATATCATAGATATATTGATGAGTTCTGTATAAGGAGGACCACAAAGAAATGAATATTTTTATTATCACCGTGGTATTGCAGATATGCCCTAAGATATCAGAGGTTGGGAGATGTAAATAATATGCCCGCTTCTCTTATTCCAGATATCACCCATAATTAACTTAAATTACAGCCTGTTACCTATTATTTCAATAAATATGCCTCAATCACAAAAATTCAAAAAATCTACAAAATTGATAAATAAATTTGTACAAGTGTATAATCAATTAAATAGACAAAAGCCTGTTAGTCAGGTTTAAATAATAACTTGAATCAATCGTTTGTTACTCTAAATTAATGCCCTTAGATAAAACCCGGAACTAAACTTGTATATGCTTCACTAATTTATGGAACATGAAAAATATCATTAACATTTTCTTATTACTTGCTTGTTATTTAACTAGCTTTCAAATTACAAATGCCCAATCCAGATGGATAACATCGACAGATGAAAAAGTAAACGAACCGAATACATGGATTGCTTACCGTAAAGACGTATCAGTTGAAAAAGTACCTGCCGCAGTAATAGCCAGAATTGCCGTTGATAGTAAATATTGGCTTTGGATTAATGGAAAAATGGTTGTTTTTGAAGGAGGACTTAAACGTGGCCCTAATCCGCGGGACACATACTATGATGAAGTGGATATAGCCCCTTTTCTCAAAAACGGAGATAATAAAATAGCCATTCTTTTATGGTATTTTGGCAAAGAGGGATTTTCTCATAAGAGTAGTGGTAAAGCAGGAATCATTTTTGATGCAAAGTTGGGAACTCAGAACTTGATAAGTGATGCTTCGTGGTTATGCAAAATACATCCTGCTTATGGCAACACGGGAGAGCCTTTTCCTAATTATCGTCTGCCAGAATCAAATATCCGTTTCGATGCGCGCGAGGATATTAATGATTGGCAGACGGCTGATTGTCAAAGTTTATATGGCTTTGGAAACGCCGTTGAACTGGGGAATTGGGGGGATACTCCCTGGAATAGCCTGATAAAAAGACCAATTCCGTTCTGGAAGGATTTCGGTATTAAGAAAGCGACTAAATTGCAACGGATAAAAGGTAGAATAAATGATACTATTGTAGCTACTCTCCCTTACAATATGCAGATGACACCTATCGTTGATATTTCTGATAAAGACGGAGGCAATTTGATCTCTATTTCTACGGATCATACGGAAGCTGGCGGAGATATAAACCTGAGAGCTGAATATATAACAAAGAAAGGAGACCAGCTCTATGAATCTTTAGGTTGGCTCAATGGACAAAAGATATATGTAACAGTACCATCAGACGTAAAAATTAATGATATAAAATACCGGGAAACCGGCTATAATACAGAAATAGAAGGAACCTTTTCGTGTAGCGATGCCTTTTATATGCGTTTTTGGGATAAAGCAGTTCGCACACTTTACGTAAATATGCGGGATACATATTTCGATTGCCCGGACAGGGAACGTGCCCAATGGTGGGGAGATGTAGTAGTGCTTATGGAGCAGAGTTTCTATACATATTCTTCTTCTACGCATTCATTGATGAGTAAAGCTATAAAAGAACTTGCTGCGTGGCAGAAAAGTGATGGAACCCTTTTTTCGCCTGTTCCGGCAGGAAATTACGATAAAGAGCTTCCCGGACAAATGCTGGCAAGTATAGGGTATTATGGTTTTTGGAATTACTATATGAATACCGGCGACAAAGAAACAATAAAAGAGGTTTATCCTGCAGTGAAAAAATATCTTTCATTATGGACATTGGACAATACCGGCTTAACGGCTTTCCGTGCAGGAGGTTGGACCTGGGGTGACTGGGGCGATAGCAAGGATATCCGATTGATCTTTGCAGGCTGGCATTACCTGGCACTGAAAGGAGCCGCCCTAATGGCTAATGAACTGGGATATGTTGATGATGCTGAGGAATACAAAGCTATTATGAATAGAGTAAAGAATGGTTATAATTCCTGCTGGAACGGACTGGCATACAAACATCCTGATTATAAAGGCAGTGCAGATGACCGTGTACAGGCACTGGCTGTTATAGCCGGTATTGCTGATAGGACTAAATATCCCGATATAATAAAGCTTCTTAATACGCAGTTTTATGCAAGCCCTTATATGGAGAAGTATGTAATAGAGGCTTTGTTTATAATGGGAGAAGGCAAGTATGCTCTGGAGAGAACCAAAACCCGTTTCTCCAATATGGTGAATCACAAGGGTTATACTACTTTGTTTGAAGGCTGGGATGCAGGCGGATATGGGGGTGGCAGCGTAAATCATGCATGGAGTGGAGGTGCTTTGAACGTGTTAGCCCAATATGTTTGTGGCGTTTATCCGTTAGAGCCTGCATATAAGGTCTTTAAGATAGAACCAAATCCGGCGTCGTTCTCCGATGCATCCATTACGATCCCATCCGTAGCTGGCAAAATAAAATCAGGGTTTGTAAACACAGTCAATGAATTTTTACTGAAATTCTCTGTACCTCATGGAACCGAGGCTGTGGTTTATTTGCCGGAAAGCCGGGACAAAACAATTACAGTAAACGGAAAGAAACTCGCCCGTGAACAATATGAACCAAAGGAGATTTATAATCATAAGACAAAGCATACTCTGGCTTTTCCGGCAGGTGATTATATATTGTCTGTGAAGAATTAGGAATAAGCTCCTTTCTCCGAAAATATATTCTTGCTATCTTTACTTCAAAATAAAGTTTGGCATGCTATGATGACTGTGACTGTTGAGGAACGTACTCTGATAAATGAAATTATTCTAAAGAACCAAATATGTTATGTCGGTATGATTGATAGCGATGGCATGCCATATGTCATACCGATGAACTTCGGATATCAGGACGATATTATTTATCTGCATTCAGCTCAAGAGGGAGGCAGTATCAAGGCTTTGGCGAAAAATCCGAATGTATGCATAACATTCTGTACAGAGCCTGTATTAACATATCAGAATAAGGAAGTAGCCTGTAGTTACAGGGTAAAAGGTAGTAGTGTAATATGTCGCGGTCGTGTCGTTTTCGAAGAGAATTATGAAGAAAAGATTAAGGCATTGGATATTATAATGCAGCAGTATACCGAAAGAAAATTTACATATTCCATACCATCTATAAATAATGTTCGGATATGGAAGATCGAAATCGAAAGTGTTTCTACGAAGGTTTTTGGCGTACCACATCCGAACTCACGTAACTATAAAGATAAGCCGGAGTTTTAGATCATTTACATTTTGTTTAGCAAAGGATAATTAATATGCTTAAAATAAGTTAACAAACATAAGAAAAACATCAAAACATGTTTTATAACATAAAAATCAATTATCTTTGTACTGTGTTTTTCATGGTATTAGATTTAAGGTTAACAATGAAGATTGGTTGTCGGGATGACAACCTTTTCTTTTTTATATATACAGTATGTAAATAACTGATTCTCAATAAAGCTATTTCCCTAAATCTAAAGTGTTGCACCGATTAGTACACTTATAGAAGATAAAAGACTAAACATTTACTCATCCAAAGCTAAAACATAACGAATATGAAATTATCCGGTCGTGAATATGCCTTTTATAGAGGCAAAGGATAACATACTGAAATATATACAACAATCTTTTATATATGCATGTCAAAATAATTACAGAGGTTGGCATTTATTCGTCAAATACTTCGTCCACAGGTACTCCCCTCCAAGCCTGCGGGCATTTAAGACCGAGTATTTTCGCTATCGTCGGGGCATAATCGTAGTCAATAACGGCTCCTTTTATCTCATAACCTTTCTTTATGCCCGGTCCGTATATAACAAAGGGGATCTCCACTTCCTGCAAAGATTTCCCCCCATGGCCTTTCTGTATACCTCCATGGTCTGCAACAACCATTATTACTGTTTCTTTTTCTATCCCGGCATCCTTGACAGCCTGTATTATCTTTCCTATACGGATATCCACCTTTTCCAAAGCTGAATAATATTCGGGGGTATCATGTCCCAGCGCGTGGCCCGTATGGTCAGGCTCGTCAAAATGGATAAATGTAAACACCGGTTTTTCAGCTTTTATGATACAGGCTGCCGTATCTGCCGTCAGGTCTTCGTTCGAGCGGGTAGGTACCATTATATCCACAGTTTCCTTTTCAAGCAGGAATTCGATACCTCCCCAGCTGAATATGGCCGCTGTTTTGTTTTTTTTCATCTGCTCTTTTACCAAAGTGCAGATTGAAGGGAACTTACCGTATTTGCCGGTTACTACGGATGGTATCTCCGGTGTTTTGCTGCCCCATTCCGTATATCCGTGCAAGGTAGGCCCGGCGCCCATTAATATGGAAGCCCAGTTGACGGCACTTGAAGACGGCAATACCGATCTGGCTTTTGCAGTCCAAGCACCGGCTGCTGCCAGTTTTTTCAGGTTGGGCATATCCGCTTTTCCGTAGGCATATCCACCGAAGCCGTCACAGCCGATGACAACGACATGCCTGATACCTTTAACCTTTGTCCCGGCATTTAATTGCAATGAACAGGCTATAAGAAATATATACAATAACAGTTTTTTCATTTTCTATTAAAACGTTTGATTATTTTTTATTTAATTTCAATTCAGCTTATTTATTATTCTTTTTCTTTCTCGACAGTCGCAACGGTTTCCCGCCTGATATCCCCAATCAATCATCCGGGGTTGCGGGCAAAGCTTCTTGTTGTATAATGTAGAGCAGGTACGTTGTCGTGCCGACCTGTAAAGGAATCTAATCTTCACCTGCAAACCGGCTACAAAATTCTCAACGGTTTTCTGCGAATTTGAATACGCATATCAGCCTTACTTCATCTCTGCTCCAATTTATTATTTGTTTTTTCTCTCTTCACACTAAAATCAAAGTATAAAGTTTTTAATCAGGAAAAAAGAGAGAATATCCATATAGTGTTTGAATTACTCAAACGGTATCTCCGGAATATTCCTATTTAAGAATCCACATTAACTCATTGTTATTGTCATTGTCATTATACTGACGTTTGATGGCTTCTTCCAGATTTTCCCTGTTATATGAATATTCATCGGCCGAATATCTGTATCGGACGGGAATTTTATCCGGCGCAGTCGAATTCATACTTGTTCCGGGATTTATGGGTAATACAGGATAACCCGTTCTCCTGTAATCATAGTAAGCCTCATAAGCATGTTGTAAAAAGTATGCTACATATTTTTGTTCAATTATCTTGTTGAGCTTAGAATCAAAACTTCCGGATAATTGAAGTTCGGGATTATCTATATAGGATGAAATATAAGTATCGGTAATAACCCGGTTATGCGCATATTTTTCGGGAGTAATATCGCGTACAAAACCCATATTGGCTTTGATACCTTCTTTAAAGTAATCCGAAACATTCCCCGTAATCCATCCGCGAAGGCAAGCCTCCGCCAGAATCAATTGCTGCTCCCCATATCCTATTTTTACCATAGGTTCCCCTACCGGATGTTCGGTAGATGTATAACGCAGGTTAGGGGAGCAATAGAGTTTAGCTCCGTGAGCTTTTGATACTTCGCCGAAAGGAATGGAAGGATCCACCCCTATATATGCATCGTAATTGTCGCTCGTAATGCCCTCTTTTATCTTAGCAGCCGAAGGTTCACCAAAATAGAACAACCGGTAATCTTCATACTTTTTCAGTATATCGACAAGAACGGACGACAGCATAGCATATTTACATTGATTGGTCGTTAAATCGTTAAATGGATAACGCATACCCGACTGATCTTTGTAAGTCAGCTGAAAATTATCTTTATTCGACTGCATCAGAGATTTGTTCTTAACAATGTCGGCAAAACGTGATTTAATGTTGAGATCAGTATCACTTTCTTTTTTCGAAAGGTTTATCAATACCTTCAGATGAAAAGCCGTAATCACCTTCTTCCAGCTCTCTTTATCTCCTTTGAATATGATATCGCCGTCGAAAGCTGTTTTCTCTGCTTCCGAAAAAGAGGTATAAGCCTTGTCCAAATCGTCGAGTATCGCCAGCATAACATCTTTTTGCATATCATATTTGGGCTTTACATTACCAATTTCACCAAATCCGACTCCGGCATATGGAATATCCCCTAAATTGAGAGACGCATAATACAACGTATATGCTTTGGCAAAATGAGCCAGTCCCTCGTATCCTTTCAGTTTATTTTCAGGAGTTTTCGATACCATATCGTTACAGTTTACAATAATCGTAAAATTGTCCAGTCCCCATCTGCCCAGATTATTATATTGCAGGTCCGACACTCCTTCGTTCCAGGTAATCTGCTTAATGAGCACTCCGTCATTGATAAAGGTTTTATTCCCTCCTTTTTCAACCATACTTTTTACGATATAAGTAGCCAGCATAGATGCGGGAACTGTTGTTGGTGTATCAGGGTTTTCATTGATTTCATCAAAGTCGGAACATGCATTTAACAGTATAACTGATAAAATAACAGATATATATATTTTTACTTGTTTCATTGTTTTAATATTTTAAAAATCAAACTTCAAATTAAAACCGACATAACGCATAGCTGGTGCATTGAGAGCTTCCTTTTCGTAATTATACCCGTTTTCATAAATACCGTCAGGATCAGCGTACTTAAATTCTTTCGCCCAGAAAAAAAGGTTTTGCCCTACCAAAGAAATATGCGCATTCTTGAGTCCGGTCTTGCTCAGGACAGAATTCGGTATCTTATATCCGACAGCTATTTCACGCAGTTTGAGGAATGTGAGATCCTGAATGTTCTGACTTCTTGTACTGCCGTTCCACGGATGATACTGCTTGGTATAAGCTTCGTACGATACTTCTATATCATTTGGGGCAAAAACACGGTTGTCTTCCAGTATATTTCCATATGAATCATACTTCACCGATCCTGAAACGACTTTTACACCTTGTCCTATGTAGTTTGTTTTTCCGTTAACAACTTCATCGTATCTCCATTGGTTATCACTGCCGGGATGTGTTCCCGAGTTCCACATGGACTGTTCCAAACGGTTATAGGCCTTACCTCCCACACGCCCGTCAATAGAGAAGTCGAGAGTGAAGTTCTTGTAACTGATATGGTTGTTAAAACCCCAGACCCAGTCGGCACGTTCGAATCCTGCATTTGTCGGATATTTACTCAAGACCGGCATACCTCCGCTATGAATGATATTACCTTCGGGGTCCCTTTCCCAGTCATATACTTCGAACCAGTCCCAACGTTGTCCGGATTCAACCCATGGCCTGTCTGTCGAATAAGTATCATCAATCTTATGATAGAAATAACGGTCGCGTCCCCAATTGGCTGTTGCGGTCCACTTCAGGTTTTTACTGTCGATCACGTCTCCCGATAGAGTTAATTCCCATCCCTTTTTCTCGCGTTCTTCACCGTAATTAATCAGTGTACTGTTAAAACCCGAAGCATAACTAAGGGTTGCGCTGCGTTGTATATCGTATTGTAATTGTCTGTAATAAGCCAGATCGAATTTCAACCGGTTTTTAAAGAAGTGGAGTATGGTACCTACTTCGAATGTTTTTTTAGTTTCGGGACGGAGAGCAACATCCCGTATGGTGGTAGGATAGTAAGCCGAGCTTTGTCCGTCCCACGTATTTTGGTTAATATTATACACTTTATTGATTGCATACACACTTGCCGGTTTCTTGCTTACAGTCCAGGAGCTTCTCAGTTTTAGAAAGCTGAACCATTCCGGCAATTTGATCAGTTCGGATAAAATTGCACTTCCTGAAACAGATGGGTAAAAATACGAGCGTTCGGACTCTTCCAATGTCGAAACCCAGTCATTCCGGCCTGTTACTTCGAGGAACAGAATACTTTTCCATGACATATCTATTTTTCCGTATAAGCTGTTTACCTGTTTTTTTTGTATAGAGCTGCTGGTTCCGGGAAGATCTTTGGATGACTTGAGCGAATAGAATCCCGGAACAATCAAACCGCCATTGGTATTGCTCGAAGCCCAGTCCTTGTGATAATAGTTTATACCTGTTCCTATAAGCCCTCCTACATTAAAATCCGCAAAAGTTTTATCGGCAAGCAGCATTCCGTCACCTGTTACACTATATCCTCTGTTGTTATTCACGCTATATGCTCCTTTCCAACTGTTCCGGACATCAAGGGGTGTTTTTGCTTCAAACTTCTCCGTATAGAAGTCAGACCCGATTCTGGCTGTAGCTTTTAACCAATCGGTAAATTGGTAGTTAGCTGTTAGTTGCCCGTTAGCTTTATTTTCCATTTCGGAGCGGACAACTTCATTGGCTAATAAATATGGATTGTTGTAGTCGGCATCGTAAAGCCAGTTTTGCTCTATATTTTCCTTGCCTTTCTTCCAGTAATTTTTGAATTCACGCAGGTCGAAATCTGTACCTGTCCATACGACTAGGTTATACATATACCCCTGACCGCTGTAGCCCGAACCTAAATATTGAGGAGTGTAGCTTCCGTTATAGGTGATGGACGCGTCTAATGAAAACTTACCCGCTTTCATATCCCCGGCTACGGAATAGTTGAATTTATTTATCTTGTTACCGGGAAACTGGCCTTTATTATAGATGTGTGTGAATGAAGTTCTTACGCTTCCATTTTTTGCTTTGTAAGCGACATTTATATTATTATTGGTTATAAAAGATGTTTCGAGGAAGTTTTTGAAATTATCTTTCCCCTTCGATACCAAGGGCATTTCTTCCCATTGATAAGTTTGCGGATTGTACTGGACAGCAGTTCTTCCTATATCCAGTTTGTCACCCCAGATGTATTCACTCTTTCCTTGCAGGTATTTACCTCCTGATCCGCTGCTATAAGAGGATTGTACCTCGGGAATAACCAAATATCCCAGATTAAACATGGTGTTGCTGTTTACATTGACACTAAGCCCTTCTTTACTTCCTCTTTTAGTCGTTACCATAATAGCGCCGGAAGCTCCTTTTTCTCCATAGAGAGCCGATGCTGTCGCACCCTTCAAAACCGTTAATGATTCGATATCATCGGCGGATAATTCTCCCAGACCTGTATTTTCGAAAGGGATACCATCGATAACGATCAAAGGCTTCTCTCCGCGTAAAAGTATGGCCGGCGCCGAGTTGAATTCATTTTTGTTGAGTATGGTTACGCCAGCGATTTTTCCACTAAGAGAGGTCGCGATATTTGCTCCTTTTACCGCTGTCAATTCATCCCCTTTGATATTTTGCGCCGAATACCCAAGAGCTTTTTCCGAACGTTTGATTCCGAGAGCCGTAACCACGACATCATCAAGGATATTGTCCTGTTCTTCCAGAATGATATTCAAACCTATACCGGCTTTAATATCCTGTTTTACAAAGCCCATGAAGGAGATTTCCAATATGGCGTCGGCAGTTACTTTTAAGAAAAACGTTCCATCTGTATCGGCTATCGTTCCGTTTGTAGTCCCTTTTTCTTTAATGGATACCCCCGGCAGGGGTTCACCACTGGAATCCTTTATGGTTCCGGAGGCCGTAACCGGGTTTTGACGTACATCTTTCACTGAAGTCAGACCTGTCCCTTCGGCCGGTAGTACCGCGGAAGGCCATGCAGCCATAAAACCAGTGATGAAGAATGTTAAACAAACTTTCATGAGTCTCACGGGAAGACACTTTTTTTGTCTTCCATTCTTTGTTTTGGTTTTTAATTTCATGTGTTTAAATTTAAGATTAACAATGGTTTGTATTAATTATAATAACTGGAACACTCAGTAACCTGAAATACAATAATGCGACAATACATGTTTTAAATTACTTAATGGAATAGAAATGTAAATATATGGTAAAAAAGACCATAGTAAAATAGTGATTTATCACTGTTTTTACTAATTGGTAAATCATCTATAATCATCTAGTTATCACAATAAGGATACGGGATACCTATATTGCAATCTCTCCTGTGAAATAACTGAATAAAAAGAGGTCGATATGGAAGTTCTCTATTCGGAAGAACTGTTTTCTATCCAATTCTTCGATTTTCTTCATGACACTGTGCGGTATAGATTTGGGGACGAATTTAGAATGCTTCATTCTGGATTCGACAATTTTGAAGACCCCGATATTTGTGCTTTCGACTTTTATTACGGAGAAGTGTATTACTTCAAATCAAATGATTTTCAGCTATATATCTCCATAGCGGCGCAGCCTGGACAGACTGCTTGATACCATCCTTTTTTAATAACGATACAAGTTCATCTGCAGATAGCAAATGTACAGATATATCCTCGGTAGCTTCCAGATTCTGCTCCGAAATCTTTTCTACATCGGTAGCAAGAAAACAATGAGTCATATTGGTATGCGTTCCCGGATTGACTGATATTTCCATATATTTCGTCCAGTTACCCTTACCATATCCTGTTTCTTCAAGCAACTCCCGTTGCGCAGAAACCTCAAAGGAAGGGTCATACTTTTCAGCTACTCCCGCGCATAATTCCATAGACGTGTATCCGAGTCCGTGCCTGTATTGGCGTACAAGAATAAATTCCTTGTCCTTTGTGATGGCTATAATGTTTACCCAATCAGGGTAGTCGAGCAGGTAGTAATCGGGGATTTCATTTCCGTTCGGCAGTTGTATATGCTCGCGCCGGACTGTAAGCCAAGGTTCCTGAAAAAGATATTCACTATTTAATACTTTCCAGGCTTTGTCATCAGTTTTATTGTTCATTATCGTAGTTTGTAGATTATCTTATATAAAATCTTTTCTCACGGGAGAAAATGCATCTATGACCGCACCTTTTTCCTGACAGATAAGTCCGTGTACTGCTCCCGAAGGCACATAAAAGCCGTCACCCTTCACCAGTTCCTGCTTTTTCCCATCTATGGTGACTTCAAATCTGCCACTTTCTATATATGATGATTGTACATGCGGATGGCTATGCATATCGCCAATGCTTCCTTTTTCGAAAGATACTTTGACCAGCATCAGTTCGTCATTATATCCCAGTATTTGCCTGGTAACACCTTCACCTACGGTTTCGGTGATTATATCTCTTTGAAGAATAAACTCTTTGCTTTCTTTCATGTTCAGGTAATCTCCAATGTTTAGCTATATGTTGAGTTGTTAAGCCAACAAGGCCAACAGCTTTATTTTTCCAATACTATGACATTCATAAGGATACCTTTCAGAGGTTTATCCTTCTCATTTGTTTTCACATTTTGTATTTTGTCCACTACATCCATACCTTCGATCACTTCACCAAAGACGGTATATGCATTATCCAGATGCGGCGCTCCTCCTCTGGTTTTATAATATTCGCGCTGCTCGTCGGTGTATACTGTTTCCGGTTTCCGGGCATTTGCCTGTTCTTCTGCTTCAGAGAGCATCTTACTTCTTAATTCTGTTATAGCAGAACGGTTTCCTTCCTTATACAGAGCCTTTATTGTATCCATGTTGGCAGACTGGATGCCATTATAAATACTTTGTTTCAGCCGTTCGAACCGTACTTTTTCCAGTTCGTTCAGTTTATTGTCGAAAGCAAGTTCCCCGGTGACGATATAAAACTGTGAAGCATCAGAAGCTTTTGTCGGGTTTTCGGCGTCACCCCAGCGGGCTGCGCCCAAGGCTCCCCGTTTATGATAATGTAGAGGAAATTTTATTTCGGAAGGGATAGTATCTCCCATTGTTTTATCTTCGGGGATGGTATCGCCATCGGCTATATTCCGGGTTTTGGGATCTCCTCCCTGAATCATAAAATCCTTTATTACCCGGTGAAATGTCAGGTCTTTATAGAAACCTTCCTCAGCCAGTTTAAGAAAATTATCACGATGTACAGGAGTTTCATTGTACAGCTTGATTTTTATATTGCCATAGCTGGTCTGTAATAGTACCACTGGTTCTTTCGGTTTGTTACTGCACATAGTTATTGTTGATAGGATTATAGGTATAAACCAAAGTTTTTTCATATCGGTTTCTTTAAAGTAGATGCAAATGTACTCATTCTCAAAACAAGTTATAATAATATGTGCTCATCCTTTCCATGGATTTTGTCATATCAAAACCGGCCTCTTCCGCTTTCCTCTTCATATCCACTTCATTATCGAATACTTCAGCCTGTTTTGTCGCAAAATGGAATATGACATATTTTATTTCAGTCTTAGAATACGATACTGTTTTTGCCAGCAGCATATTCTTATCAAAAGCAAAAAACGTGATGTTGGAAAGTACATTTTTAGCCTTGTTTGTTTCTTTGACTATATTTTTTATACCGCTTTCATCATCCAGAGTCCCGTATTCCATATCATCTATGGCATTTATAGAATAAGGATATATCAGCGGAATACGATAGCTATCCCTGAATCCGGCATAGGTAAAATATGTTTCGGGGATGATAGAATCCGCAGGCTGCATCGCTTTCAGGCTGTTCATATAAGGAGAATCACCGTAATACATTGTATATGCATCGGCAATAGATTCTATGGCCTGTTCTTTTATTTCGGGTACCTTCTCAACGACGGTATTAACCCCTTTATATACCAGATATACTCCGCAGAAAACAGCAAGTATAAAGAAAAGAATAGCCAACAGGCAGCCCGTGTCACGGCTTTTTTTATTACTCCATTTTACGATGGCCCAGAATATAGCCACTATCATAAACAAACCTGACAAAAGAGTAATAACCAGAAGAATCAAACCTTTTATAACCATAATTCATATTTTTTTTATTCGCATTTCAGGTATTCTTGAAAACAAAAATAGCTAAATATTATCAAATCAGCATATTTTGAACAAGGCAAATGGCTTTTCAGTTAACAGTCATCAGTTAACAGTTAACACCTCGTATCTTGTTTACTTGTCTACCCGTATCTCTTATAGCTATCAACTTATTACTTAAAACTTACTACTTGTTAAAACCTGACAAATCTGACACTTTTCAGTTAACAGCTTTTACAGTTAACAGTCATTAGTTAACAATCCATAGCTTGTAAAAACTTCGCGCCTTTGCGTCTTTACGTGAAACAAAATAGAGTATCTTGTAACCCCTAACTGTTAAAAGGTAACACATATTTCAGCTTTTAGCTGATAGCTATCAGCCGTTAGCTTAGGCTATCGCATAAGTGACTTTACAGTCAACAGTCATCAGTTAATAACTTGTATTTCGTATCTTGTTTACTCGTCTACTTGTATCTTAAAAATCAATCCGTTCTTGATGTATATCCCGGCGGCAGAAACGGATAAAGATTCTTCGGCTTGGGTTTTTCTACCGGAGTGGCAGGCGGTTGCACAACAGGCGACTGTTCCTCCGCTTTATCCTGTTTGTCTACCTGCTCACTTTTCACTTTTCGTTCTTCACTTTCCGTTTTTCGTTCTTCACTTTTCACTTTTTTCTCCTCTTCCAACTCTTTATCCACGGCAGTCACTATCTCCGGATTGAGCGCGCCGCCCGAACGGAAACCGTTCTCCTTTAATATCATCAGTTGCCGTCTGGTTTCCCCGTCCTGTACCTCGATAACCAGCGGACGTTTCTCCCTGCTTTCCAACTGCTGCTGCTCTCTCCTTTTTTCTTCCTTCTCCAATACCATCTTTATAGCCCGCAGGCAGGGCGGGCAATATTTTTTCTTTACAATCCGCGATTTTTCTGCCATTTCACCCGTCACCGGATGGACCATATAAATAATTTTCTCCTCTTTGGTTACATACCCTTCCAGTAATTGTTTCAGCCCGATGCGGGCATTGGCTACCAGTGCTTCATCACGGCGGATAAATGCTTCTTCCACTGCTTCCTTAAATTCGGGTTTAGTCTTTTTCCATTCGTAGAAGGTTTGACGGCTTATCTGCAATATTTTGCAGATTTCGGATACTCCGTGAAGGTCTTGCTCGATCATTTCTGCGATACGTTCGGCGGTTTTGTCGTTATATTTCATAATGTTAAAGGTTTTGGCCCCTCTCGTCCTCCACACAGGGCAGGGCTGTTAAGTTCTAATTTTTTATACCCTCTGTGTCATGTTGAACGGAGTGAAACATCTCGTTTCTCAGGGTCGGGATCCTTCGTTTCACTCAGGATGACAGCAGAAAATAACAGAACAAAGTAGAGAACTTAACAGCCCTGCCCCACAGGGGAGCCTACAAAGAGGGTATTGTTTGTTAATATACCATTTAAAAAAGCTAATCTCTAACAGCTTTATACTATAGATAAACTTCCTCAAAAAAGATAAAATCTCGTGCGTTTGTCCTGATGTTTTGAAAGAATAAAATCCGAATAGCAGATTTTGTTTTTCATAGTTTATGCCAATCAGTTGTTGAAGTGATATTGTAGTATAAAATTGTTCTATTTTTATTGACTACGCTTCGTTTCGTCAGAATGTTCATTTTGGCATTGCCCAAAACGAACCAAAAGGCTAGCGCTTCGCTCCTCGGTGACCCAAAACGGATTGGGTGCCCCACCTGCGTCACTAATGCGCGAAGGCTGACGCACGGCGCTAAAGCATTTTTGATTACTTTTTTTGCTTAGGAAAAAAGTAATACAAGCAATCTTCGATTGCGCGTAGCTGAAAAAAACAAACATTAAAATATAACTACTGATTCGCATAATTTGGTAAATTGTGCTAGATTTGCATATACAAAGAATAAAATATGGCAAAATACGGAAGAATACTCCTGAAGTTAAGTGGTGAATCCCTGATGGGAGACCAGCAATATGGTATAGATGTTAACAGGTTGAACTCATATGCAGAGCAGATAAAGTCTGTCGCTGATATGGGTGTCCAAATCAGCATTGTTATAGGAGGAGGAAATATATTCCGCGGACTGAGTGGGGCTTCGAAAGGTTATGACAGAGTGAAAGGCGACCAGATGGGCATGCTTGCAACAGTCATTAATAGCCTGGCGTTAAGCTCGGCTTTGGTCGCTATCGGCCAGAAAGCCAGAGTGCTGACCGCTATCCGAATGGAACCTATCGGTGAGATTTACAGCAAATGGAAAGCAATAGAGTCTATGGAAAACGGCGAAGTTGTTATTTTATCATGTGGTACGGGAAATCCGTTCTTTACCACTGATACAGGCTCATCGTTGCGTGGGATAGAAATTGAAGCCGATGTTATGCTCAAGGGGACGCGCGTAGACGGTGTATATACGGCAGATCCGGAGAAAGACCCGTCAGCCGTTAAATTCGAAAGTATTTCATATGACGAAGTTTATTCTCGCGGGCTGAAAGTGATGGATATGACAGCTACTGTGATGTGTAAAGAAAATAACCTGCCTGTCGTTGTCTTCGATATGGATACTCCGGGTAATCTGGAGCGGTTGATGAACGGCGAGAATATAGGCACTTATGTGCATGCGTAGTTAGTAGCAAGTTTGCCTCGCTTTCGTTTCGGCGAATGTTATTCTTTCGCCCTGCCGGACAGTTACGAGTTACAAAAGTCTTTGATCTTGAAATCTTGAAATCTTGAAATAAATTATGACAGACCTAAAACAAATCGGAAAAAAAGCAGAAGATAAAATGCAGGCTTCTGTAGAGTTTCTTGATGAAACTCTATCCCGTATACGTGCGGGAAAGGCAAATCCTCATATCCTCGACGGGATAAAACTTGAATATTATGGTTCGCTTACTCCGCTTAGCGGCGTAGCGGCAATTAATACACCGGATGCGCGGACCATCGTTATTCAGCCATGGGAAAAACAAATGTTGAAAGAGGTTGAGAAAGCTATTCTTAACTCCGACGTGGGTATTACTCCTGATAATAACGGGGAGATTATCCGCCTGTCTATCCCTCCTTTGACCGAAGAGCGGCGTAAACAACTGGTAAAACAAGCCAAACAAGAGGCAGAGGAAGCAAAAGTAAGTATCCGTAATGCGCGCCGCGATGCTATCGATTCAATCAAAAAGTCGGTAAAAGACGGAGTTGCAGAAGATATGGCAAAGGATGCGGAAAATGATATGCAGAAACTTCACGATAAATACATTAAGAAAATCGATGATGTATTTGCTCTGAAAGAAAAAGAAATATTGACAGTATAAAGCTGATGATCTGATTATCTAATATGCCAATGTGCCGATGAAGTTCTGCAATTATTCATCATTGGCACATTGGCATATTAATTCATTGGCACATTAAGTATATGAATGGTCTTGTAATAAAGAATACGGGTAGCTGGTATCTGGTTCGCACTGACGACGGGAAGAATATCGAATGTAAGATAAAAGGGAACTTTCGTCTTAAAGGTATACGCAGTACCAATCCTATCGCAGTAGGGGACAGGGTCAGCATTGTTGAAAACAACGAAGGTACAGCCCTGATAACCGAAATCGGAGACCGGAAGAATTATATTATCCGCCGATCTTCCAATTTGTCGAAGCAGTCCCATATTTTGGCAGCGAATATCGACCTGTGCTTTCTTATCGTTACCATTAACCATCCGGTGACATCCACTGTTTTTATCGACCGTTTTCTTGCATCGGCAGAGGCATACCGTGTTCCTGTGAATCTTATATTCAATAAAACGGATATTTATACGGAAGAAGAAACCGGGTACATGGAAGCTCTGATCGGCCTGTACAACCACATAGGTTATCCGAGCCTCAGAATCTCGGCTTTAGAAAAAGATGGAATAGAAACTTTACAAGAAAAGATAAAAGGGAAAATAACATTGTTTTCTGGGCACTCGGGTGTTGGTAAATCTACCCTTATTAATACCCTCATTCCTGATACGGGACTAAAGACGGGAGCAATATCAGGTTATCATGGAAAAGGAATGCATACGACCACTTTTTCCGAAATGATAGAATTATCTCAGGGAGGTTTTATCATAGATACTCCCGGTATCAAAGGCTTTGGCACGGTGGATATGGAAAAGGAAGAGATTTTTCATTTCTTCCCCGATATCTTCAGGTTTTCGAAAGACTGCCGTTTTCACAATTGTATCCATATCAATGAGCCCGATTGTGCGGTGAGGGCTGCTGTAGAAAAACATTACATAAGCGAGAGCCGATACAAGTCATATCTGAATATGATGGAAGAGGAGGCTGACGGGAAATATAGAAAATAACCTTGCATATTATTGAATCTGCGCCCTGACAATAACGATTAAATTTAAATAGTTAATGCCTAAAACTCATATTTTATTATAACTTTGGTGTTATAAGCTATTTGTATGCCAATGGAATCAATGGAAGCCGCAGATAATCTGATCCTTATTTTTCAAATCCTGTATGTTGTTACAGCATTGGGAACGATGATCATTGTCATTTCGGAAAACAGGAATCCTTTGAAAACTATTTCGTGGGTGCTTATTCTGTTGTTGTTACCGTTGGTTGGGCTCATTATCTATTATTTCTTCGGGGAGGATAGCCGGAAACAACGTCTTATCTCCCATAAGATGTATAAGAAACTTAATCGCCGTTCTATCGGTCGCAAAGAGCTGCTCGAGACATTGAATCCGCCTGCCGAGCATAGAGGATTGGTAAATCTCCTGAACAGGCTCAAAGGCGCACCTTTATATGGTGGTAGCAATGTTACCTTTTATTCGGATGGAATAGCGAAATTTTACGCTCTCTTCGAGGAACTGGAAAAAGCGAAGAAACATATTCATATCCAATACTATATTTTCCTTGACGATGAAATAGGCCGAAAAACCTGTGATATCCTTGTTCGTAAAGCAGCAGAAGGAGTAGAGGTGCGTCTTATATATGACGATGTAGGGTCGTGGAAGGCCAAGCGTCGCTTCTTTAAGGAAATGCAGGGGCAGGGCATTGAAGTTCAGCCGTTCCTGAAAGTAGCATTTAAGTTCTTAACCAGCCGGGTAAATTACCGTAATCACAGAAAAATTGTAGTTATAGACGGTAAAATAGGATTTGTGGGAGGAATGAATATTGCCGACAGATATATTAACGGAGTAAGTTTCGGGACTTGGCGAGATAGCCATATAAAGATAGAAGGAAAAGCTGTAGCCGGATTACAAACATCTTTCCTTATAGACTGGTACTCTTCCCGTAAAGAATTTCTGGCCTCCGATACATATTATCCTGTTCTGGAAAGTAAAGGTGATAACCTGATACAACTTGTTACCAGTGGACCGGTAGGTCCGTTTAAAGATATACATCTCGGTATTTTGCAGGCAATATCCACCGCTAAGGAATGTATTTATATTCAAACTCCTTATTTTGTACCCACCGATGCATTATTGCTTGCTCTTCAGATGGCTTCGATGCGTGGGGTGGATGTAAGGTTGATGCTTCCCCGGCATTCGGATACGACATTCGTGCATATTGCCTCTATGTCGTATCTTAAAGATGTACTGGACGCAAAAGTAAGTGTCTTTTTCTATGAAGCCGGATTTTTGCATTCGAAACTAATGGTTATTGACGGTTCCCTTACGATAACAGGTTCAGCGAATATGGATGTGCGGAGTTTCGAACATAATTTTGAAATAGACGCGTTTATATACAATGAAAATACTTGTGATGCAGCAAAGGATATATTCTTCAGGGACATGGAGCAATCCTCTCTGTTGTCCGCCGAAGAATGGGAGAAAAGATCGAGATTCGAGAAGTTTAAAGAATCGGTTATGCGCCTGTTCTCCCCACTATTATAAATATAAATAAGGGCTTATATTGTCTGATCTGGTTTTATGAAAATATAATGAAGAAAAAGCTATTTATATTGTGTTTAAGCTATCTAATTCCTTTTGTGCTAAGTGCTCAAAAAATAAGTATATCGCTGCCAGAACAGTCAAATAAGGAATATACATTTATTTTAAGTAAAGGTATAAAGCAGGATACTATCCAAAAAGGTATGCTTTCTTTTGCCGGTGATGTGATAATTAACATACCTGAAAAAGAAAAATATTATGAGGGTATGGGATCACTACAGATAAAAGATGTCAGACCATTAAATATAATTGTTAATCATGAAGACTTTAGCGTAGAGCAAGGCCCGGATCAAAAATATATATTCAAAAATTCCCGGGAAAATGAATATTTATATTCTGTTATACAAGAAGGAGCGCGGCCGGCTCAGGATACAACTCTCTATGCTTCATCTTTTATTGGATTAGTCCGTTATATGCAGCAATTGAACAGGCTGGCCTCTCAGGGTGGAAGCCTTATGGAAAAAGCTAATGCCCGTTTGTATGCGTTAAATCAACTCGATATGGATAAGCTCTACACCAGCGGTATATGGTATAATGTTGTAGATGGATTAACTAAATTGACGCCCGATCGACAATTGATGGCCGAAGATATGGTACGTCTAATGAAACGGATAAAATCGCAAGAGGTTTTTGAGCATCTCGCTAATAATTTAATTCTCATTACCGAGCAATACGGATGGGATGATGCATTCGATGTTATAGTACCTTATATAGAAGAATCAGGCAGGATAGCTGTTCCGCAAGGCAGGATCTTTGATGCATTTGCATTAGCAAAGGTTCGCAAAGGAACGCTCGCTCCGGCTTTGGATGGTTTGTCGCCGTCGTTGATAGAAGCCGGGTATAGCCGGACTCTATTAGTTTTCTATCAGCCCGATTGTGAGAACTGCCATACTCAAATTGATCGATTGATAAATGATTATCCAAAACTAAAGGAACAAAACATACGCATAGTTTCTATATCCTCAGATACCAATAAGGATGTATTTGCCGGAGATGTAAAGCGTTTTCCATGGCCTGATTCTGATAAGCTGTGTGATTATAAGGGCTTTGCCGGTATTAACTTTGTCAGATATGGGATAATGAGTACCCCGACATTCTTTTTGTTAGATGAGAAGGGAGCGGTAATAAAACGCTATGCTTTAATTACAGATATTGATTTCAGTACTAGCCTGAAAGAAGAAAAATGAAGTTTTTTCACCAAAATAAAGATATTTTTATTTGTATTAGTTAAAAAAACTATATCTTTGTGGCTTGTGTGTTCTGTTTGGGAAACCAGACTTAGATTTATAGAGTTAAAGAATAATTATTGAAAAGTAAATCTTAATAAGGTATTTATTAAGTAATTTTTATGAGCAAAAAAGTTGCACTCATCACAGGCGTTACAGGACAGGATGGAGCATATCTATCTGAATATTTGATAAAAAAGGGGTATACAGTCCATGGTATTAAAAGACGGTCGTCTTTGTTTAATACAGACCGTATAGATCATTTGTATCAAGATCCTCATGATGAAAATCGGAATATGATTCTTCATTACGGAGACATGACAGATAGTATGAATCTTACTCGTATTATCGGAGATGTCCAACCAGATGAAATATACAACCTTGCGGCAATGAGCCATGTAAAGGTTAGCTTTGATACCCCGGAATATACAGCAAATGCGGATGGTATTGGTACTCTTCGTGTGTTAGAAGCCGTTCGTTTGTTAAACTTAACTGATAAAACGAGGATATATCAGGCATCAACATCCGAATTATATGGATTGGTACAAGAAGTGCCACAAAAAGAAACAACCCCATTCTATCCAAGAAGTCCTTATGCTGTTGCCAAGTTGTATGGTTACTGGATTACCGTAAACTATCGGGAAGCCTATGGAATGCATGCAAGTAATGGTATTTTATTTAATCATGAATCTCCATTGAGGGGGGAGACTTTTGTTACGCGAAAAGTTACCCGTGCCGTTTCCCGCATCGCCTTAGGGCTCCAAAAGAAAGTTTATATGGGGAACTTGTCCAGTAAAAGGGATTGGGGGCATGCCAAAGATTATATAAAAGCAATGTACCTTATCCTTCAACAGGATACTCCGGATGATTATGTAATTTCTACAGGAGTAACAACAACAATCCGTGACTTTATAAAAATGTCGTTCTCGGAATTAGGGGTTGAGGTAGATTTTAGAGGAGAGAATGAAGCAGAAGAGGGGTATATCGTAAATGTTAATGATGACACTTTTTCTAAAGTAGTTGGTGAAGAGTATCTGTCTTCTTTTAAGAAAAGAATAGGAGATACTGTTGTCGGAGTTGACCCTGCATATTTTCGCCCAACAGAAGTTGAATTATTAATTGGAGATAATACTAAAGCCAGGACTAAGTTAGGATGGGAGCCAACTTATGATCTCAGAGCTCTCTGTAAGGATATGGTAAAGCATGACATTGAGTTGATGAAGAAAGAAGAATTTCTGAAAAATGGAGGATATCGGATTTTGAATTACTTTGAGTAAGGAGAAAGATTGGATAATAAATGATAGAAAAAAACGCTAAAATATATATAGCCGGACATAGAGGCTTAGTCGGTTCTGCCATCCTCAGGAATCTGAAAGAAAAGGGGTATAATAATTTTATATTAAAAACCCATGCAGAACTTGATCTGACAAATCAAACGGCGGTTGCCGATTTTTTTACAAAAGAAAAACCTGAATACGTCTTTTTAGCAGCGGCTAAAGTGGGAGGTATAGTGGCTAATAATACATATCGCGGACAATTTATATATGAAAATTTGATGATCCAGAATAATGTTATTCATCAATCATATGTAAATAATGTGAAAAAATTAGTATTTTTGGGCAGTTCTTGTATTTATCCGAAAGAAGCATTTCAGCCGATGTCTGAAAACGCTCTGCTGACAGGCCCTTTGGAATATACAAACGAACCATATGCTATAGCGAAAATCGCCGGGTTGAAAATGTGTGAGAGTTATAATATTCAGTACAATACAAATTTTATAGCTGTAATGCCTACAAATCTGTACGGACCGAATGATAACTTTAATTTGGAAACATCACATGTACTACCTGCTATGATTCGCAAGATTCACTTAGGGAAGTGTCTCGAAGCAAATGCCTGGGATATTATAAGGAAAGATTTTGACGTACGTCCTATAGAAGGTATAACAGGACAGTCTTCAGAAAAAGAGATTCTTAATATTATGAGTAAATATGGTATTAAGAAAGTTGGTGATGATGTTCAAGTTGAGTTATGGGGGTCAGGAAAACCAATGCGGGAATTTCTGTGGAGTGATGAAATGGCTGATGCTACTGTTTTTGTAATGGAATCTGTAAACTTTTTAGACTTAATTAGTGTTATAGAAGGTAAAGAAATCCGAAATACACATATTAATGTAGGAACAGGAGTTGAAATATCGATAAAAGATGTCGCGAATATTATAAAAGAAATAGTGGATTTTTCAGGAAAGCTGTGGTTTAATACAGAAAAACCTGATGGAACTATGAGAAAATTGTCAGATGTCTCTAAGTTGAATTCATTGGGATGGAAACATAAGGTTGAAATAAAAGAAGGTTTAAACCGGATGTATTCGTGGTACAATAAATATATAGTAGATTAATAAATAGTGTTTAATTATAATTTAAAAGATTGATTATGAAAAAAGTAAGTTTACTTTTAGTTTTAGTTTTTGCGGCTATTACTATTTCTGCTCAAGAGAGTGGATTTAGCACAAAAGCTGGCCGTAAAGCAACTTTTGCGCGTAACGGTTTTTGGGACAATTGGTTTATTGGACTTGGTGCTGGAGCTAATTTTGTACAAGGCGATAACAACAAAGATGCAGATTTTCTGAATCGTCTTACAGTTGCTCCAACTATTCAGGTTGGTAAATGGTACAACCCTTATATTGGAGGCCGTTTGAAATTCCAGGGAGGTTCTTTGCACAATTTCCAAAACAATGCTACTGACATGATCCATAACAAATATTTCGGTGTAGAAGCTGATGTTATGTGGGATGTTACTAACTATTTAGGAAAGTACAACGAAAAACGTGTTTATAGCCTTATCCCTTATGTAGGTATCGGTGGTGCTATCGGTTGGGACTACAAATTGGATGGTAACACTCACCCGGGTGGAAAACAAAGAAACTTCACTATCAACGGTGGTATCATCAACAAATTCAAATTCTCTAACAGAGTAGCTTTGGATATCGATTTGTCTGCTATGTTGCTTAAAGAAGCTTTCAACCACGGAGGTTCAAACTCTTATGATGGTTTGGTGGCTGCTTCTGCCAGCTTGGTATTCAAAGTAGGTAAGAAAACTGATTTCTCTGAAGCTTTATTGATGGATCAAGGTCTTATCGATGACTTGAATGGTCAGATCAACAAACTTCGTCAGGAAAACGACAGACTTCGTAACCAACCTGCGAAAGAAGTTATCAAAGAAGTTGTTAAGGATTGCCCTAAATGTCCGGAAGCAACTAAAGGTTCATTCGTGTCTAACGTAGTGTTCTTCCGTCTGGGTAGCGCTAATATCGACAAGAACCAAGAAGTTAGCATCTTTAACACAGCTAAATATCTTCAAGATAATCCTAGCGCTAAAGTTAAAGTTGTAGGTTATGCAGACAAGAAAACAGGTACTCCTTCTATCAATGAAAAACTTTCTGAAAAACGTGCTAAGAATGTAGCAAACGAGTTGATTAAGAAATACAACATCGATAGCAACCGTGTAACTGTAGAATGGAAAGGTGACACAGTACAACCATATGCTGAAAATGCATGGAACCGTGTTGCAATTTTCGTAGCTCAATAATCTGAGTCAGAAATATAGAAAAAGAGAGTAGGATTCCTACTCTCTTTTTTTGTTATGTCTTTTCTGATATAGAATAATTAAAGGCGAAACGATGCCTCCTATAAATAGGAGACTGTCTGTTAAGTTATATATACAGACAGTCTCGTCATTTCTCTATCTGCAGAAAATAATAAGACCCGGACTATAATATTAGCCGGGTCTTATTATTTCTATAATTAAAGATAAATCTTATCTTTTTATTTTACAGTCTCGGTTTCAGTATCTGCTTTCTCCTCTACTACTTCCTCCTCTTTCTCGAAGTCGATATTTGCATTAATAAGGATATTATACCATCCTATTATCTTCTTGATATCGGTTGGATACACACGGTCCCTGTCAAAGTCAGGAAGTATCTCAAGAAAGTATTTCTTCAATTCCTCCGGTTTTGCACTGGTGTTGATAGAAGCTTTCTCTCCGTTTTCCTTTTGTTTGATGGATGCCAGAATGCCTTTTAACGGGGCGTCATCAGTTTCGGTATAGATAGATATATCTCCAAGGGATACAACTTTGTCCCGTGCATGAATCGGCATTTTCTTGCCATCTACCAATGACTCGACAATGACCATATTCTTTGCACTCGAAATAAGTTTATACAACCCCGGTTTACCGGAAACGGATAAGATTGTCTTTAACATAACAATTTAGTTTAGTTTAATATTATAGTTCTATTCTTTTCAGTTAAGCGACAAAAATAATGCTAAAGCTATTAATATCCATATTTACTATATGGAAAAATATCAAAGTATTTCTTAAAATATTAAAATACAGGGTATTTACTTTCAGAATATTTTTTTATATACATGGCAATAAGGCTTTGTCCCCTTATGCTCATAATATTGCTGATGATAATCCTCTGCTTTCCAGAATGTAGACAGTGGTTTTAGCATAGTGGCAACCTTATATCCTTTACCCTCCAGTATTTCTATATACTTCTCCGCTATTTCTTTTTCATTCTCGTCCGTATAGAATATGCAAGAGAGATATTGCGGACCTATGTCGGGACCCTGGCCATTTGTTTGGGTAAAGTCATGCGTTTCGAAGAATAACTTCACCAAGTCTTCATAAGTGGTTTTAGACGTGTCATATTCCACTTCGGTCGTCTCCAGATGTCCTGTATTCTTCTGGCAAACCTGCTCATAACTCGGGTGGTCTACATGCCCCCCCATAAAGCCCACAGATGTATGTGCTACACCTTTGGCCTTCATAAAATAATACTCTGTGCCCCAAAAACAACCTGAGGCGAAATAAGCCTTCTTAATCATTTTATTTTCTTCCGGGATAAATTTTAGAGAAATAGAATTAACGCAATGTCTTGTTTCTTTGGCTGTGAATCCCTCATTGAGGAATACATGACCGAGATGTGCCCCGCAATTATTGCATATAATCTCGGTACGCATCCCGTCAGCATCAGGTACACGTTTTACCGCCCCTTTTATTTCGTCATCGAAAGAAGGCCATCCGCAATGCGAATCGAACTTATCTGATGAATTATATAATGGGGTATTACATCTTTTGCAGACATATACGCCTTTCCGTTTATTATTTATATATTCACCTGTATAGGGTGCTTCAGTCCCTTTGTGGAGAATTACACGTTCTTCCTCGGCTGTTAGTTTATTGTAATTCATATTTTTATTATTTATTTTGTTTTGGCTCCGGACGCATGATATCCCCATCAGGGCTATGCATAATAAGTATATCAACCGTTTCATATCTATTCTTTCTTTTTATAATAACTACGGAAAGCAAATAGCTTTCTTCTTTTCAAATACGATAGATCATACATCTGGGAATAAGCTTCCCGTTCGAATGAAATATTTTCATATGCTCTTAACCTGTTTTTATATTGTATCAATCTGATGAGCCATTCAAGTATATAGCATAGATAAAATAAAAAGATCAGCATCTCCAGCATTTGCCGGGTGTGAATCCGTTCATGATTCTTTTCTGCCTCACTCAGTGGACCATAGTCCTCGCGTACAATAATTAACCCGAACAGATTAATTGCGCCGAAGTCTTTTGGTGGAAAACGTTTACTATATATTATTCTCATCTTGGTTTTGTCCAACAAAAATATCTTCGAAAGCAAATGTTCACAAGTTTTTTGAGGCAAATTTTGTTAAAGGCTATATTTTGAATAACTTTCGCTCTCTTTAAAACAAATCAGTATGGAATTAGTTTATGCCTCTATTATACTAGTATTGGCGATTGTACTTATCCTTTTTATGCAGAAAGGAAATAAGCAGCGTGAACAGGAATTGAAGAATGAGATCAACCGTTTGTCGGCAGATAAAGATGCCATACAAAAAGAGCAAATGGAGAAAATCCGCGAAATAGCCGAAACAAGGGTTTTGTTACAATCGAAGGATGAACAGCTGCGGCTTCAACAGGAAGAGCTTCTCAATACCCGTGCTCAACTCAATAAGGATTTCCAGATACTGGCCAATCAGATACTGGAAGAGAAAACGCTTCGCTTTACGGATATGAACAGGTCGAATATGGAAGCTATCCTGAAGCCTCTGAATGAAAAGCTTGTAGAGTTTAGAGTGAAAGTAGAGGAAACCTATGATAAAGAATCCAAGCAACGTTTTTCTCTGGAAGAGCGTATCCGGGAACTTGTCGCCCTTAACAATCAGATAAGTGAAGACGCCAATAATCTGACTAAGGCCTTGAAGGGTAATAACAAAATACAGGGAAACTGGGGTGAGATGATTCTCGAATCTATTCTTGAAAAGTCCGGACTGAAAAAAGGAGAAGAGTATTTTACCCAGGAATTCATTGTGGATGAGAATGGTAGCCGCGTCCGAAATGCACAGGACAAGTATATGCAACCTGATGTTGTTGTGGTGTATCCGGGAGGACGGAAGATAATTATAGATTCAAAGGTGTCCCTGAGCGCTTATGTCAAGTATGTGGAGGCAGGGTCCGACGACATTAAGCTGGTAGCGGAAAAAGAGCATGTGATATCCATTAAGCAACATATAGACGAACTGAGCCAGAAATCTTATCAGGACTATGTAGAGTCACTCGATTTTGTAATGATGTTTATTCCTAACGAACCTGCATATATCCTGGCAATGCAGCTCGATTCTACTCTTTGGGATTATGCCTACCGCAAGCGTATCCTGCTGATTAGCCCGACTAATCTGATTGCGTCATTGAAGGTCGTTTCCGATTTGTGGAAACGGGAGTATCAGAGCCGTAATGCCATTGAAATTGCCAAGCGGGGCGCTGCTCTCTATGATAAATTTGCAGGCTTTGTGGATACCCTTCAGGATGTAGGTAAGAATATAGAGCGTTCCCAAAAATCGTACGATAAAGCTTTTTCCCAGTTAAAAGAAGGTAATGGAAATCTGATGCGCCAGGCAGAAATGCTTAAAGAATTGGGAGTTAAGGCTCAAAAAGAACTTCCGGATAGTAATGTATAGTTAAATATTGCTAATTTTTGAAAGAAAAACATCAAAACATGTTTTATAACATAAAAATCGATTATCTTTGTACTGTGTTTTTCATGGTATTAGATTTAAGGTTAACAATGAAGATTGGTTGTCGTGATGACAACCTTTTCTTTTTTATAGAAGTTCCTAAATCTATCTGCAAATTGCTTATAAGTGAAAAGTTGACAAACCTGACACTTTTTACTCTTTTTTATCTGTTATCTTTTCCCAAATCATTTTAGATTCTGTAATTAGATGTCAAAGAACCTTTGATATATAGATAAAGAATTCCGAAAATAATAACTGTCCGTATTTTATAGGATGTATCCATAATTCCGGATAGTAAATGGATTGGCATGTGCAAGAAAGCGCAGTCCTTAATTCGTATTAATGTAAAGAAATAACTATCTTTGCGCCAATAAAAATCGCAATAAAAACCCGGTTATGGAATACAATTTTAAAGAGATTGAAAAACGTTGGCACCAGTATTGGATCGACCACAAAACTTACAAAGTAACGGAAGATAAGAACAAACCAAAATATTATGTACTCGATATGTTTCCTTATCCGTCAGGAGCAGGCTTGCATGTCGGCCATCCACTGGGCTATATCGCCTCTGATATTTTCTCCCGATATAAACGTTTGAAAGGCTTCAATGTCCTTCATCCGATGGGCTATGATGCCTATGGGCTTCCTGCCGAGCAATATGCCATCCAGACAGGTCAGCATCCGGCTGTTACCACAGCGCAGAATATAAACCGCTATCGGGAACAACTGGATAAGATAGGCTTCTCCTTCGACTGGAGCCGTGAAATTCAGACATGCGATCCCAGATATTATAAATGGACGCAATGGGCATTTATCCAGATGTTCAACAGCTATTATTGCTATGATGAAGATCAGGCCCGTCCGATCGCTGAACTGATCGCTGCCTTTGAGCAAGTGGGCACGAACGGTCTGAACATAGCTTGCAGTGAAGAATTGCAATTTACCGCGGATGAATGGAAAGCATATTCCGACGAGAAAAAACAAGAAATATTACTTAACTACCGCATAGCGTATCGCAGCGAAACCAAAGTGAACTGGTGTCAGGCTTTAGGTACCGTATTGGCTAACGATGAGGTCATCAACGGATTGTCGGAGCGTGGCGGATATCCTGTCGAACAGCGATTGATGCGCCAGTGGAGCTTGCGTGTATCGGCTTATGCTCAACGCCTGCTTGATGGTTTGGACAAGATAGACTGGAGTGAATCCATCAAGGAAACCCAGCGCAACTGGATTGGACGGAGCGAAGGAGCAGAGATCCACCTCCCCCTGGCCCCCTCCAAAAGAGGGGGGAGCGCTACACCACCCAATTACACTACAAATAAATTGGATTGGAATACAAATATAGATAATGCGCGTAAAAACCGTAAAGAGTCTACAGTGGCTGAAAATGCCTTATGGCAGATGTTGCGGAATAAAAACATCGGATATAAATTTAGAAGACAGCATCTCATAGACCGCTTTATTGTAGATTTTGTTTGTTTCGAAAAATCTGTAATCGTAGAAGTAGATGGGAAATATCATGAAAGTGATGAACAAATGCAGGCTGACCAGCAAAGAAGCGATATTTTGAAAAGTCTTGGATATGAAGTTCTTCGCTTCTCTAATGAAGAAGTTATTGGTAATATCGAAGAAGTTTTGCAGAAAATAAAATCGTATTGCGACGCCCAAGTCCCCTCTTTTGGAGGGGATTTAGGGGAGGTGGCCATCTTCACCACCCGTGCCGATACGATCTTCGGGGTTACCTTTATGGTGCTTGCTCCTGAGAGCGATTATGTATCTCAAGTCACAAAGCCGGAACAAAAAGCAGAAGTTGACGCTTATATTCAGGCTACAAAACGCCGTACAGAACGTGACCGCCTGATGGATAAAAAGGTATCCGGCGTATTTACTGGATCATATGCTATAAATCCGCTGAACGGCAAAGAAATTCCTATCTGGATATCGGATTATGTACTTGCCGGATACGGAACGGGCGCTATTATGGCAGTACCCGGACACGATAGCCGTGACCATGCTTTTGCGAAGCATTTTGGATTACCTATCATTCCGTTGATAGAAGGTTGTGATGTATCGGAAGAAAGTTTCGATGCCAAAGAGGGTATCATGATGAATTCCGGTTTCCTGGATGGCCTGACTGTAAAAGATGCTATCGAAAAAGCCCGTGAATATATCAAAGAACATAAGCTGGGACGTATAAAAGTAAATTATCGTTTACGCGATGCTATTTTCTCACGTCAGCGTTATTGGGGGGAACCATTCCCTGTTTATTATAAAAACGGCTTGCCATACATGCTTCCAATAGATAAGTTGCCTTTGGAATTGCCGGAAGTGGATAAGTATCTGCCGACCGAAACGGGTGAACCACCGTTAGGACGCGCAACAAAATGGGCTTGGGATACAGTAAACAATGTGGTGGTAGAAACATCGAAAATAGATAATAAGACTATATTCCCGCTTGAGTTGAATACCATGCCGGGCTTTGCCGGTTCGTCCGCCTATTATCTGCAATATATGGACCCGTATAATCCGACGGAATTGGTATCGAAAGAAAAAGATGAATACTGGCGCAATGTCGACTTGTATATCGGGGGAACCGAGCATGCTACAGGCCACCTTATATACAGCCGTTTCTGGGATAAGTTCCTATATGATATAGAAGTTTCGTGTGAAGAAGAGCCGTTCAAAAAGCTTATCAATCAGGGAATGATACAGGGACGTAGCAGTCTTGTATATCGTATAAACGGGACTAATAAATTTGTATCCGTGAATTTGAAAGATCAGTATGAAACAACAGAAATCCATGTGGATGTAAACATTGTAAGTAATGATATTCTGGATATAGATGCATTCAGAGCATGGCGTCCTGAGTATGCAGATGCCGAGTTCATCTTTGAAGATGGTAAATATATATGCGGATGGACTATTGAAAAGATGGGAAAAAGATATCACAATGTGGTAAATCCGGATGATGTTGCTGAAAAATATGGTGCGGATACCCTTCGCATGTATGAAATGTTTTTGGGGCCATTAGAGCAATCCAAACCTTGGGATATGAACGGTATTGACGGGGTGCACCGTTTCTTGCGCAAAACATGGAGCCTGTTCTACAAAGGAGATGATTTTGTGGTAACGGACGGGGAACCGACAAAGGAAGAATTAAAATCATTGCATAAGCTGATAAAGAAAGTTTCGGGCGATATAGAGACATTCTCATTCAATACATCTGTTGCCGCCTTTATGATCTGTGTAAATGAACTGACTGCCGCTAAATGTAGCAAGAGAGCGGTTTTACAAGAGTTTCTTGTCGTTCTTGCGCCATTTGCACCGTTTGTTGCGGAGGAACTTTGGCGTGCTTTAGGTAACACAACTACTATCTTCGATGCCGAATGGCCGGCATTTAAAGAAGAATATCTGGCCGAAGATTCGTTCCGTTATGGGGTGGCGTTCAATGGTAAAGTACGTTTCGATATAGAATTCCCGGCCGACGCGGTTCAGGCTGATGTAGAAGAAACCGTATTGAAGCATGAACTTGCAAAAAAATGGCTTGAGGGTAAAACTCCTAAGAAAATCATTTTTGTACCTAAGAAAATGATTAACGTTGTGTTATAAAGACATGTGAATGCTTTCAGAAATATAAGTAGAAGAAAGCATTTTATGATATGTTTTTTTAGTCTAATTACTTGTTGTATTTAAACTTAATAAAATAATAAATAGGTCCGTGACCTTAGAAGCTATGCCGAAAAGATATTTGAAAGAGTTTTACTGGAAAGATTATGTATCTATATTCTTTGGCCTTGCGCTTTATGCAGTTGGGCTTATCGGATTTATAAAACCGGTCGGGATTGTTACAGGGGGGCTTACAGGTATAGCCCTTCTTGTGGAATATGCATCGGGAATACCGCTTCAATATACATATTTCTTCACAAACTGTGCCCTGTTATTGGTAGCCTTGAAGCTTTTAGGCTTCAAGTTTATGATAAAGACCATTTATGGAGTTATTGTGCTTACATTCCTGCTTACTCTTTGCCAGACATACATAACCGAACCTATTGTCAAAAATGAGCCTCTTCTGTCGGGAGTAATAGGGGGAATGATGTGCGGAACGGGTATAGGCCTTGTTTTCAGCGCTAACGGTAGTACCGGAGGGACAGACATTGTAGTGGCACTGATAAATAAGTATAAGAATATTGCTTTTGGCAGGGGGATGCTCCTTTGCGACTTTATTATCATCTCTTCTTCATACTTTCTATTTTACGATTACCAGAAGATCGTTTACGCCCTGATAGTGATGGGTGTAATGACGTATTGCATCGATATGGTTATCAATGGTTTCCGGCAGTCGGTGCAGGTGCTCATCTTTTCTGAAAAGTATGAAATAATAGCTACCGCGATAAATCAGGAATTGAATAGGGGATGTACGGTCTTGGATGGCACAGGCTGGTATTCGAAGAAACCTACCAAAGTGATTATTGTACTGGCTAAAAGAACTGAGGCTGTAGAAATGTTCCGCCTGATAAAGAGCATAGATGAAAAAGCATTTATATCCCAAAGTACGGTACGGGGTGTTTACGGTGAAGGCTTTGACAAAATAAGGACCTGACCTTATGAACCTCAGAGGCAAACATATCATACTTACAGGAGCTTCTTCCGGTATAGGCCGAGAGATGCTTGATATTCTTGCTTCTTACAACGGAGTGAAGATTCTTGCTGTAGCCCGTCATATAGATAATATATCCGGGGCAGAAGGTGTAGTATATCCATTTTCTGCCGATGTCAGCTCTTCAGAAGGTATAGATAAGGTTTTTAGTTATGCACAGCAGATATTCGGACATATTGATATTTTTATAGCCAATGCAGGGTTTGCATATCTCGAAAGGCTGGAAGCTCCCGATTGGCAGCATATCAGAAAAATCTACGATCTGAATGTATTCTCTCCGGTTTACTCATTGGAAAAACTCGTCGCTATCAGTAAGAACAGGTCCGTAGCTTTTGCCTGTACTATTTCTGGGGCGGGATTGGTTTCCTTACCGGCCTATTCGCTCTATTGTTCTACAAAGGCCGCGCTGCATCATTTTGTACAGACCTACAGGTATGAGAAAGCGGATAACCTCCAATTGACTGCGGTTTATCCCGTAGCTACCCGCACAGCCTTTTTTGATAAGGCTACAGGTGAAGAAGGTACACCTCTTCCCTTTCCTGTGCAAGATGCGAAGACAGTTGCAAGGAAGTATATAAAAGGTATTGAGAAAGGGAAGAAGAATGTTTATCCATCCATCTTATTCCGTTTATTGTATCCCATCGGCAGGGCGTTTCCTTTTTGCCTGAAAGTATATTCGCTTCTGGAGAGAAAGAAAGCAGGGAAGTGGCTAGGGCTTTAATAGTTCCTTTTTCTTTTTGAACCTTTGGAAAAGTATGTAACCCGCTATTCCTGTCATTATTCCGAATATAATTCCTATCATTACGTCGAACGGGTAATGTTTGGCCACGTAAATCCGGCTATATGCAACCACCGCTGCCCATAAAACGGCAATATAACCATAGAGTCTTTTCTTTCGGAAGAAGAGCAGGAAAAATACAGCCATCGTAAAAGTGGTAGCCGAATGGGACGAAAAGAAACTAAAACTACTGCTATACTTTTCTATTGCGTGAATTGTGCCCTCCCATAATTCGTTATGTATCGGGCGGGGCCGTTCTATAATCAGTTTTATTATGTTTGTAAGCAACGCACTGGCTCCGGTGGATAGGAGAAAAAAGAATACTCCTGTTTTCTTCCATACGTCCGCTTTGAAGTAGATAAGGGCGGACATGGCCAGACAGGCCAAAAACCAGTTTGTGTAGGAACTGAGAAAGAGCATGATAGGGTCGAGCCAGTCAGCATGTTTGCTATTAAGGAATAGAAAAAGTTCTTCATCCCAATACTGTAATTTATCTAACATAATTGTTCATTTATAATGAATTAATTGCAAAGGAAATATATTATGGTTATATCCCATAATAATATCTGTCTCTTTTGTTTTTTTGTAAAAGTTTATCTATGTATATGGCTGATAGTTTTTAGTTGTTAGCTTTTAGCTCTTTGAAATATTGAAATGGCCCCCTCAATCCCCCAATGCGGACTTACAGAGAGGGTAAAAAGTAATAAGTAAAAAAGTGTAACCTTTGTTACCTTTTGCGCCTTAGCGTCTCTGCGTGAAATATTGTTGACTGCTAACTGTTAACTGATATATCTGTTGCCTTTGTTACCTTTTAACAGTTAGGGGTTACAAGATACTCTATTTTATTTCACGCAAAGACGCAAAGGCGCGAAGTTTTTACAAGCTATGGATTGTTAACTGTTAACTGAAAAGTGTGTGTAAATTAAATATATTGATGTAAATTTGCATCCGAACATATGGAAGAAACATTCGACATACACCGAGGAAATATAAACGACAGCGAAAAGGAGTTTGAAAATGCCTTGCGCCCACTTACCTTTAATAGTTTCAGTGGACAAAGCAAGGTAGTGGAGAATTTGCAGGTTTTTGTCACAGCAGCCAAAATGCGGGGAGAATCACTGGATCATACCCTCTTGCATGGTCCGCCCGGACTAGGTAAGACCACACTGTCGAATATCATAGCAAATGAGTTGGGAGTGGGGTTTAAAATAACTTCGGGCCCTGTATTGGATAAACCCGGAGATTTAGCAGGACTACTGACTTCTCTTGAGCCAAACGACGTACTTTTTATAGACGAGATACACCGTTTATCGCCTGTTGTGGAAGAATACCTCTATAGCGCGATGGAAGACTACCGTATCGATATTATGATAGATAAAGGTCCTAGCGCGCGCTCTATACAAATAGATCTGAATCCGTTTACACTTATTGGCGCCACTACGCGGAGCGGTTTGCTTACAAGTCCATTGCGCGCCCGTTTCGGTATCAATATGCATCTGGAGTATTACGATATAGAGACACTGACGAATATTATCCTGCGTTCGGCTAATATACTTGATGTACCTACCTCTAAAGAAGCCGCGGTAGAGATAGCTTCCCGCAGCAGGGGCACTCCCCGTATCGCGAACGCGTTGTTGCGCCGGGTACGTGATTTTGCGCAGGTAAAAGGTTCCGGCAAGATAGATAAAGCCATTGCGGCCTATTCGCTGGAAGCTCTTAATATAGACAAATACGGGTTGGATGAGATAGATAACAAGATTCTTCTGATCCTTATCGATAAATTTAAGGGAGGGCCTGTCGGTATCTCTACTATTGCAACGGCTTTAGGTGAAGACGGTGGTACAATAGAAGAGGTCTATGAGCCGTTCCTTATCAAAGAAGGATTTATGAAACGTACACCCCGCGGGCGTGAAGTCACCGAATTAGCCTACAAGCATTTGGGACGGAAAAGGGAAAGCGAGCAGGGATTCTTATTTTAATTATGAATTATGAGTTATAAGTTATAAGTGGTTCTTGCTGATAACTGATAACTGTTGACCGATAACTGATTTTGAATTTAGAACTATTTATAGCAAAACGTATCCATTTTAATGGAGAAAAAGGAGAGAAGCGGGCTTCATCTCCTGCCATTAAAATCGCTGTTGCCGGAGTGGCAATAGGTTTGGCGGCTATGATACTGGCTCTATCTATCGTTGTGGGTTTCAAAAAAGAAGTGCGCAACAAAGTTGTTGGCTTTGGTTCCCATATACAAATCACCAACCTGGCAAATAACAGTACTTATGAAACGCAGCCCGTATGCGTCAGCCCTGACCTGATAAGCCAGCTTGAAAGTACAGAAGGGGTTAAGCATGTGGAGGTCTTTGCCACAAAGCCGGGTATAATTAAAACTGATAGTGCCTTTCAGGGTGTGGTTTTGAAAGGAGTCGGTGCAGATTATAATTGGGATTTCTTTAAACAAAATATGATTGCCGGTACGGTAATCAATCCGGATGATACGGCCCATGCCAATCAGGCAATTCTGTCCAAGAATATTGCAAGCAGGTTAAATCTGAAGACCGGAGACAGTTTCCTTTGCTATTTCGTAGGGGAGAATGTCCGTTTCCGCAAGTTCTACATAACAGGTATATATAGTACAAACTTCGAAGACTACGATAAACTGTTTGTAGTAACGGATATTAATCTTATCAAAAGGCTGAATGACTGGGATGATGATGAGGTTAGTGGCATCGAATTGCTTGTAAATGACTATGATAGGCTGGATGAAATCCAACAGCGTGTATTTGTAGATATGATGACCTATCGCGACCACAAAGACAATACTTTCCTTACCCGCTCTATCAAGGAATTGAATCCGATGATATTCAACTGGCTCGAACTGCTGGATATGAATGTCGTGGTTATCATTATACTTATGTTTGCTATATCAGTTTTTACCATGATATCGGGATTGCTTATTATAATCCTTGAGCGGACTAATATGATAGGTATGCTGAAAACCCTCGGTGCACGTAATCTAAGCATTCGCAAGACTTTTCTGTATGTTTCCTCATTCCTCATTCTGAAGGGCATGTTTTGGGGGAATGTTATTGCTATTGTAATATTGGTGATTCAGAAGAATTTCGGCCTGATAAAGCTGGATCCTGAGACATACTATGTCTCCGAAATGCCGGTAGATATCAATATCTTATATATCTTATTGATTAATACCGGTACATTGATCCTTTCCATCGTAGCCATGATAGGGCCATCTTATCTGATAGCTAAGATCTATCCGGCTAAATCATTAAGATTCGAATAGTAAATCCTTCAAAGGTATTGGAGAGTCGTCATATAAAAATACCCCGCTCTCTCAGAGAACAGGGCATTTTGTTATATCTCATATGAGTTGCTTATCCACATTTGGATGCACCACAGTTTGTACATTTCATACAGCCTTCCTGATATACTAAAGTTTCCAGTCCGCACACAGGGCATTTCTGGCCTTTAGCTTCGGTTTCGCTAGGCAGGTATTTCTTGAGGGCACGTTCAACTCCATTTTTCCATGTGTTGATTGTTTCGCTGTTCAGTTCCAGTCCTTGTACCAGTTTCACAACCTGATCGATAGGCATACCATAGCGAAGTACACCGGAAATAAGTTTGGCATAGTTCCAAAACTCAGGGTTGAATTTGCCGTTCAATCCCTCGATTGTGGTTTTGTATCCTCTCTTATTCTTGAACTGAAAGTCATAAGAACGGCTTCCTTCATCATTTAATGTCTTGATAATGGTTCCGTGATTAATATTCTTAGGTAGCATCAGACCTTCATCATCATCCGACAACCCGGTGAATATCTCGTATGGGCGTCCGTTGTGTAACCCGATGAACGCAATCCATTTTTCTTTATTGTTCTGGAATTTGATAACATCAGCAGCAAGTTCACGAGGGCGCTCCTGAAGGATTTCCGGACGTTCGTAGCAGTCTTCACAATTCTCTTCTGCTTGTTTTTTATTGTCAGCAGCAACCAATACTCCGGCGCGCGAACCGTCACGGTAAACGGTACAACCCTTACATCCACTTTTCCATGCTTCGATATATAAATCGTTTACAAGGTCTTCCGATACATCGGATGGAAGATTTATCGTTACACTAATGGAGTGATCGACCCATCTTTGAATACGGCCTTGCATTTTCACCTTTTGCAGCCAGTCAACATCGTTTGAGGTTGCTTTATAATACGGCGATTCAGCTACCATAGTCTCCACCTCTTCATTCGTATATTTTTTAGATGTAGGATAGCCCTTGCTTTCCATCCATGTTACAAACTTATGATGGAATACGATGTATTCTTCCCATGAGTCGCCATTTTCGTCAACGAAGTCAACACGTACATCCTTATCATTCGGATTTACTTTACGACGACGTTTATATACCGGCATAAATACCGGCTCAATACCTGATGTAGACTGTGTCATCAAGCTGGTGGTTCCGGTTGGAGCAACTGTAAGGCAGGCTATATTACGGCGTCCGTGTTTCTCCATGTCTTTGATTAGCTGTGGATCAACTTCTGCCAAACGGTTGATAAACGGATTTTCTTTTTCACGTTTGAAATCAAATATCTCAAATGCTCCGCGCTCTTTAGCCAGTTCTACAGATGAACGATAGGCTGCAACAGCCAGAACACGGTGCACTTCTTCAGCAAAAGCAGTCGCTTCTTCTGTGCCATAGCGGAGTCCCATAGCAGCAATCATATCACCTTCGGCTGTGATACCTACTCCGGTACGACGTCCCTGAAGGGTTTTTGTGCGGATTTTCTCCCAAAGATGTCTTTCAGGCCATCTTACTTCGTCTGTTTCCGGATCGTCATCTATTTTCTGTAATATTTTGTCGATCTTTTCGGTTTCGAGGTCAATGATATCATCCATAATACGTTGAGCCAGTCCAACGTGTTTCGAAAATAGTTCGAAGTCGAAGTAGGCATTGTCTTTGAACGGGTTCACCACATATGAATATAGATTGATAGCTAAGAGGCGGCAACTGTCGTACGGACAAAGAGGTATTTCGCCGCAAGGATTAGTCGAAATAGTTTTGAATCCGAGGTCTGCATAACAGTCAGGGACAGACTCTTTAATAATAGTATCCCAGAAAAGAACTCCCGGCTCGGCTGATTTCCATGCATTATGTACTATTTTTCTCCAAAGTTCCGTAGCCTGAATATCTTTTACTGTAGTCGGATTCGATGAGTCGATAGGATATTGCTGTGTATATTTAGATCCGTCTACAACGGCCTGCATGAAAGCATCATCTATCCTTACCGAAACGTTTGCTCCTGTAACCTTTCCTTCGGTCATTTTGGCATCTATAAACGATTCCGAATCGGGGTGCTTGATTGATACGCTCAACATAAGGGCACCACGGCGTCCATCCTGAGCAACTTCACGGGTCGAGTTTGAATACCTTTCCATAAATGGCACTAGTCCGGTAGAGGTCAAAGCCGAGTTTTTTACAGGAGAACCTTTTGGGCGGATATGTGACAAGTCATGGCCTACACCTCCACGGCGTTTCATCAGTTGCACCTGCTCTTCATCGATACGGATAATAGCTCCGTAAGAGTCCGAAGGGCCGTTCAAGCCTATGACAAAGCAGTTTGATAAAGAAGCTATCTGAAAGTCATTCCCGATACCGGTCATAGGGCTGCCCTGAGGTACGATGTATTTGAAATGATCGAAGAGATCATACAATTCTTTATTTGTCAAACCCTTTTCATATTTAGCCTCTATGCGTCCAATCTCATTCGCCAAGCGCCAGTGCATGTCTTCAGGCGATTGCTCATAGATATTACCTGCAGCATCTTTTAATGCATACTTATTTACCCATACTTTTGCAGCGAGTTCATCACCATTAAAATAATTTAATGCGGCGTTGTATGCCTCATCAAAAGTATAAACCTTTTGTGCCATTTGTCTTATATTTTTTAGATTATTTCAGTCCTTGTTTTATGACGAAAAGTCTGCGATATTTTTCACAGTACAATATTACTCAATTCAGAAAGATGAAACAAATTTTGTAACAATATTTTTTAAACAAAAATAAAAGTTTTCCAAAATTAAATTCAATATATTGATTATTAATGATATAATATTTTTGTTTTGAGAAAAAGTTTTCCGTTTTAAAATTTGAACTATAAAATATATAACACGATATAAAAAGCAAAGTTCACAATATATAGATAAAAAAAATCGGAAAAGTTACATTTAACCTTTCCGATTTTTTGTTTATATCAGTTATTTTTAATAGCCTGTATTTATTCCGCAGCTCCAATTAGTTCAGGGTCAATCATAATACGTCCGCAATATTCGCATACGATGATTTTCTTACCTATCTTAATATCCATTTGTTTTTGAGGTGGTATTTTATTGAAACAACCTCCGCAAGCACCACGCTCGATACATACTACAGCCAGACCGTTGCGTGCACTTTTACGAATACGCTTGAATGCTTGCAACAGGCGAGGTTCAACTTCTGTCTCTATTTCCTTAACCTCTTCACGGAGTTGTTCTTCCTGTTGTTTAGTCTCGGATACGATATTGTCAAGTTCTTCTTTCTTCTGTCCCAGATCGGCAGAGCGCTCCTGTAGGAAAGTTTTGCTCTTTTCTACCTGCTCTGTCAGATTCTTGGAATCCTGAGTAAATTCACGAATGCGTTTTTCTGATAATTCGATTTCCAGTGTTTCAAATTCGATTTCTTTGCTCAGGTGGTCAAATTCGCGGTTATTACGCACATTGTCCAATTGCTCTTTGTATTTTTCAATCTTCAGTGTGCTGTCTTTTGCTTTTTGCTTTTGAAAAGAAACTGCGGTCTCTGCTTCTTTCAATTCAGTCTCGTATTTTTTGATACGGGTTTCCAGACCGATGATTTCATCTTCGAGGTCTGCTACTTCCAACGGAAGTTCACCGCGAAGGATCTTTATATTATCTATTTCGGATAATTTCTGTTGCAGGGCATAAAGCGTCTTTAGCTTTTCCTCTACAGTGATCTCTTTTTCTTGCTTTTTAGCCATAGGTTTATATAATATATAAGTTATAATTGATGATGATTATCATAAAAAAATGCAGTAATCAAACAGCATCCGGCTATTCTCTTACTACATCATCCGTAAATAGCAGGAGTATATCACCGCTCATTTACAAATAGTTCACAGGATTTACATCAAATCCTGACATATATACCGCAAAGGTAGGATATTTTTTTGAGATAATATCGAAAAATATATTCTTTGTGAAAATTTCGGATTCGTAGTGTCCTACTGTTGCCAGCAGAATCTTATCTTCCACATCATAATAATCGTTATACTTAGCCTCACCTGTAATAAATACATCGGCACTATACGATATCGCTTTCGGTATCAGGAACGATCCGCTTCCGCTACAGATGGCTATATCTCTTACAGGCTTCCCCCTTAAGGCGGAATGCTGTATTGTCTTCAGGTGGAATGTATCTTTCAACAGGTAAAGGAAATCTTCCTCTTCTGTCTCTTCGGGCAATGTGCCTACTATCCCGCTTCCTGCCTGCGACCATGTATTCTCTAATAAATAGAAATCATATGCAGGCTCTTCATACGGGTGCACTGCTATCAGTGCGCGTTTTACTTCCGATTGCTTATATATGGGAAGGATTATTTCAATTCTTACTTCCGGCTCGGTATGCAGTTCTCCTATCTCTCCTGTGAAGGGATTGGTGTTCTCTCCGGCTTTGAAAGTTCCTTCTCCTGATACATTATAACTGCATGAATCGTAATTCCCTATATTTCCTGCCCCTACATTAAATAAAGTATTGCGTACCAGTTCGGCATGCGAATGAGGTACGAAAGTCACCAGTTTGAGTAACTTGCCTTTTTGTGGGTCGAGAATCCGCACGTGTTGCAGGTTAAGCATTTCTGCCAGATAATGGTTGATCCCCTGTGCAGCATTGTCCAGATTGGTATGTGCCGCGTAGACTACGATATCGTGCTTGCAGGCTTTTATCATACAACGTTCTACATAATTTTTTCCTGTCAGCGATTTGAAACTGCGGAAGGCGAGGGGGTGGTGTGAGATAATAAGATTACAGCCTAGAGCGATGGCTTCATCCATTACAGCTTCAGTTACATCAATGCATACTACGGCACCTTTGGCCTCCTGATTTACATCTCCGATTTGGATACCGCTGTTATCAAAGCTTTCTTGCAATGGTATCGGGGCGAGTTGTTCTATGGTATGTAAGATTTCCTTTATTTTCATGATCTCCCGTATTTAGATTCTCAAAGTTATAGTTTTACAGGATATTATCAACAAAAAAGCAGTCTCTTATCGACTGCTTTCAGATTTTTTATCAATCGAACATCTTTCTGAAATGATTGAATATCTTCTCTTTTACTGATTTGCTAGGCTGAAAATTTGGAGAGTTTTCGAGTCCGCTTAATGTCGATTTCTCACTATCACTAAGGTTTTCAGGGATATATATGCTTATGTTTATAAGCAGGTCTCCTGTGCCATACCTGTTGATGCTCGGTAATCCTTTATTTTTCAGGCGAAGCACTTTACCGGGCTGTGTTCCCGGCTCTATCGTCACTTTTACTTTTCCGTCTATTGTCGGTACTACTACATTACCTCCTAATGCGGCAGTAGACACGGATAGCAATAGGTTATAAACAACATCGTTGTCGTCTCGGAACAGTTCCGGATGTTGCTCTTCTTCTACAAGGATCAGTAAGTCACCGTTTATACCACCGTGACGTGCTGCGTTTCCTTTGCCACTCATCGAGAGTTGCATTCCTTCGGCAACTCCGGCAGGTATATTGATGGAGATTACTTCTTCTTCGCGAACAATACCTTCTCCTGCGCAATGATTACACTTTTTGGTAATACTTTTACCCTCTCCGTTACAGGTAGGGCAAGTCGTTTGTGTTTGCATCTGTCCCAGAATGGTGTTCATTACACGGGTTACTACTCCCGAACCTTTACAGGTAGGGCAGGTTTCGTATGCTGTGCCACCATCCGCACCTGTGCCTCTACAATGTGAGCAGGCAACGAATTTGTTTACCTTTATTTTTTTCTCAACCCCCTGGGCTATATCTTTTAATGTCAGTTTAACTTTTACGCGCAAATCCGAACCACGGTTTTGCCTTGGACCTCGTTGTCCTCCAAAGCCTCCAAAACCTCCACCAAAATGACCTCCGAAGATATCGCCGAACTGAGAGAAAATGTCGTCCATGGAGAATCCGCCCGAATGTCCGCCGAATCCGCCCGGAGCTTCATGCCCGTATCTGTCGTATTTGGCACGTTTTTGCTCGTCGCTTAGTATCTCATACGCTTCTGCCGCTTCCTTAAACTTTTCTTCAGCCTCGCTGTTGCCCGGATTTTTATCGGGATGGAACTGAATTGCTTTTTTGCGGTAAGCTTTTTTTATCTCTTCGAAAGTTGCGGTCTTGGTAACTTCCAGTACTTCGTAATAGTCTCTTTTTGTTGTGGTTGCCATTGGAATGCCTTCTTTTTTATTTTGCAACGATTACTTTCGGATAACGGATAACTTTATCATCCAGCGTGTATCCTCTCTGAACACTGTCTACAATCTTGTCCTTATCATCTTCCGACTGTGCAGGAACGGTTGTAATAGCTTCATGTTTGTCGGTATCGAAAGTGTGCCCGATTGTTTCTATTTCTTTTACACCGTGTCTTGTCAGGAAGGTGATAAATTTACTGTAAATCAGATCTACTCCTTCTTTCACTGCTTCTATATCTTCTGTTTTGGATACATTTTCCAAAGCACGCTCAAAGTCATCCACAACGGATATTATGTCAATTAATACGCGTTCACTGCCTGATTTCAATAATTCAGCCTTTTCCTTCAAGGTACGTTTACGGTAATTATCGAATTCTGCATTCAGGCGCAAATATGAATCGTTCAATTCATTATATTTGGCCTCCCAGTCAGTCAGATTGTCACTTGTTTCTGCTTCTGCCGTTTCTTCAGGCTGATTATTTGTCATATTATCAGCCTCTGCAGACTGTCCGTTATCAAACTCCTTTTCGGTAAATTCCTCTTTCATATTTTAGTATCTATTTTATTCACAGTTTATTATAAAAAGATATACGGCAAATCCTTATCGCTTGATCTGCCTTTGTCTAATTATGTATTTTATTTACAGCAAAAGGCTTGCCAAAGTTGCAGGAGTTAATGTACTGATGATGTAGGGTTATAAAACTCCGTGCGATTCCTTCATGCATTAGGATTAAATAAAAAAGTAACAAAGGTAACAGAAATATCAGTTAACAGTTAACAGTCATCAGTTAACA
>NZ_DLFW01000002.1:281518-365513 GCF_002482385.1 Dysgonomonas sp. UBA7710
AAAAGGTAACAAAGGTAACAGATATATCAGTAAACAGTCAACAGTTAGCAGTCAACAATATTTCACGCAGAGACGCTAAGGCGCAAAAGGTAACAAAGGTTACACTTTTTTACTTATTACTTTTTACTCTCTCTGTAAGTCCCCATTGGGGGATTGAGGGAGAGAGCCATTTCAAGACTTCAAAGAACTCTAAGCTGACAACTAAAGGCTTCCGGCTCTAATAATATAGATAAAGTTATAAATGAAAAATGCCTTTAGTCAAAAATAGTTGCTTTGACTAAAGGCATTACGCTGAATAATACTTACCATAGAAAGAGTCTATTTTAAATCAATCTTTTGCATCCCCCCATTTAACTGAATGGTCTGTCCATTCCAAACAAATGTACCCCCAATACCGGAAGGGATCTCCACTGTTCCGATGATACCTTTTGTCCCCTGTCTTTTCAGAGCTACTTTTATTTCTCCTTGCGGGTGAGGAGTAGAGCTTGAAACTTCTTTGAGTCCGCCCAGAGATGGTTCTATCTTCACCATTTTATAGTTAGGAGATGCAGAAGATATACCGCAGATGATAGCGAAATAGTCATAAAGCGGGCTTGCACTCCATGCATGACAGTCGGATCGTGCCGGTTCCGGTTTTTCAGCAAAGGTAGTCAGTCCTATCTTTATCATATCGCGCCAATAGTCGAGAGACGGATAATACAGGTCGCCAAGTCCTGATACTTTCAATGCCTGGGTCAGATAAAACCTGTAGTAAAAAGTAACAGGTATCAGGCTTGTGTCGCCTACAACTTTTCTCATTATCCCTTCTTTCTCGCTATCTGGAATAGTATTGCTAAGGACTGCCATTATTCCTGCATGCTGGCTGAATGATTTTTTCTCCGGAGTGTCGGCCATCTCGTTCCGGGTTTTATCGAAGCAGAGGTTATATGTTGCCTTAGTTAATTTTGTAGCCAGATTAGTATATTGGTCAGCTTCGCATTCTTTTCCAAAATGCTTGTAAAGTTGTGCTGCCTGATTGAGAGTATAGGCCAGATGTAATGTAATAACCGAGGAATTGCCGTCGTCGGCACCCGGAGGTACTCCATTGGGGAATCTGTCGGTGTAATCGGTAAAGTTCCACCATGCCATCGGGCCCAGCATTCCTTTCTCTTTATCCATATTACTTTCATACCAACCGAAAACCGCATCTATCGCCGGGAGGAACTGTGCAACAAAGGCATCGTCCTGCCTGTACATCCAGTAATCATAAATCATGGATACCCAATAGAGTGAGTATGGAGGTATTACTTGTAGTCGGCTGCTCGGATAACGTCCCTGTGTCAGTCCGTTAGGAACTCTGGAATTGTAGAAGTCGAGTATCGCTTTACGCATCAGGCGATCATCACCTGCAACATAAAGTGAAATCAAAGCCTGGATACGGGTGTCTCCCGGATATTGCAATTGTTCGTAATACGGGCAGTCGTAATAAGTTTCCCCGGCGCAAAGACGTGCCGTGCGCCAACCTACATCCCATATATCCTGCAGCGATTTGTCGTCAGATGCGAATTGGGCTTTTTGTGCAAATGGGTAACCTGTAAAGTAAGCATACAGGTCATTGATAGTTAAAGCTTCGTCCGCTGTAGTGATGTCTACCTGTATATAACGGTAGGTGCGCAGCCATAATGTGCTGAACTGTCTGTCGGTTCCCCCGTCAGGCAGAAAGATGTCATAATTGCCAATCACGGATAGTCCTTCTATTTTATTGCGGTCTCCTTTCTGTAAATTCTTGTCCAATAATGCTTCCGTATAAGTTAACTGTATGGACGAGCCCTTACCTCCGGTAACGGAGAGTATAGGATATGCTGTAGTATTCACTTCCTGATCGATGAGGATGGATACTTTCGAATTTGCAGGTACTTTAAGCGGATTTGTACCTTGCAGGAATTTATCAGTCACAGACACTCCGTCCGTCTTTCTTATTTTCTGCATGCGCTGCATGCTTTCTTCCATCAGGGGAATGTTGCGGGGGGTAAGTTGCCACAGGTTATCAGTACCGATACTATAAGGAGATGGTGATGTTATTGCAATAGCATTGTTCCAGTCTTTGTCGTTATATCCGGCCTGTTGCCATCCCCATGGATACTTGGATGCATCTATGCGGTCGCCCGGCCCGATGACCATATAGGCTTGCAGGCGTTCACCATTATCAGTTGAGCATGGTGAATAAGATTCATTTTGTATTACTTTCCATGTATTGTCGGTATTTATGGCCTGTTCTTTGTCACTGTTGCCCTGAATGACGAATCCCGTCTGATTGGATATTTGTGCTACAGGAGCCAATGTTCCCATATTCCAGACTATAGATGCTATTGTGTTATTTCCTTTTTGTAAAAAAGGGGCTATATCGACAGTTTCGAAATACCAGTTTACCAAATCGCCACGGGCGGGGCCGAAGCATACGGACTGCCCGTTTACGAACAATCTGTAACGGTTATCGGCCGAAATGTGTATGATAAACTTTTCGGGAATTTGCTCCAGGTTAATTTGTTTGCGGAAATGAAATACACCATAATCCTTTTGAGGTGTATCAGGACAAGTGATCCAGCTTGCTGTCCAGTGGTGTTTTAATAATTCGGGGTTGATTTCTTGTGCATACACCGTGCATCCAAAAGCCAGTATAGCCAAGAATAAATAAAATCGTTGAAACATGGAAATCAATATTTAAGGTTCTGTACGCAAATATACTAATTTACATAGCCTAGCGATTGAGTAAAATGATACGAATCATTTGAATATTGATTTTTAAGATTTCCTGAAAAGGACAATCAATCATTCAGTTCTATTACTTCCAGATCCGAAATATTACCCTCATCCAGAACAAAGCGTATCAGTGTCCTTACCTTATGGAATCCATATTTTCCGGCAGCCCCGGGATTTATATGCAGGCAATTCAGCCTTTTGTCGAACATCACCTTTAATATATGCGAATGCCCGCAAATAAACAGCTTGGGCGGGTTGGCGAATAGGACGGAACGGGCTCGCGGGTCGTACTTGCCCGGATAACCGCCTATGTGTGTCATCAGTACATCCACCCCTTCGAGTGTAAAACGCAGGAATTCGGGATATGCCGCCCGTATCTTGCTGTCGTCGATATTTCCATACACAGCCCGGAATGGTTTAAAGGCTTCGAAGCGCAGGGCAAGGTCCATAGAGCCGATGTCGCCTGCATGCCATATCTCGTCACATTCGGCAAAATATTTTTCGTATTTGTCGTCCCACCAGCTATGGGTGTCGGATAAGAGGCCTATCTTTTTCATTGCAGATTGATACATATGATGAAACAAACGGACAAAACGAATGTGCCCATAGATGTATATTTGAGGTAGGGGTCGAGCAGGCGGTTTTCCTTTATACGAAATATATCCCTCAGCAACTTGATGAAGATAAGGAAGCACAGCAGGTACAAATATTGGTACCAATGGTTTGCATACAAAATAGAATATACAGTAAAACAGGCTAGCGCACCGAATGTAAGGAAAGCATGATAGTACTTCGCATTCCTGAAGCCGATACGCACAGGAATTGTTATTTTATCCGAATTCTTATCATTCTCCATATCCCGCATATTGTTCAGGTTGAGTACGGCGATAGTTAGCAATCCCAGTCCGGTTGCAGGGAGCCATGGCATAAAATCCACGACATGTGTATGCAGAAAATAAGTACCTACTACCGATACCAATCCAAAAAAAGTAAAAGAGAATATATCGCCCAGCCCTTTATACCCATACGGATTTTTACCTGCTGTATATTTTATTGCTGCTACAATGCTGGCGGCACCCAGAATCAAGAATAGAGCGATATATCTCCAGTCCATAAATTGGAGTGCTATATATATAAGGAGTATGCCAACAATTGCAGCTACGGCGATTGCTGTCATAATGGCGTTTTTCATCTGCCCAGGGGTGATAGCTCCGCTTTGCACTGTGCGCTGGGGGCCTACACGTTCGCCGGTGGTATCGGTGCCATGCTGGTAATCTCCCAAATCATTTGCCATATTGGATAATAACTGGAGGATGGTTGCTATCAGTATAGTAAGTACACAAACGGAAAAGCTGAAATTTCCGGTGCTGTATGCTATTCCACTGCCACACAAAGCGGTTGCAACAGCCAGAAACAGGGTGCGGGGGCGAAGTGCCGATATCCACGATTTGAACGAAGCCATTATTTATTGCTGAATTTTATGAAGTGCAAATTTACAAGAAATAAAATACAGGTAAGTCCAAATCTGGGATTTTTAATTCTTTTATATCTTCCGGTTCTTACTTGAATAATTTCTTCGATTTTTCCAAATCGAACATGATACGGATTGCGAAGTCCTGATATTCGGCTTTTCTGAAAGAAACAAATGTACCGAAATTTAAGAGGCGGGTTATATTAATGGAATAGCCTATTTCCGAATATAACTTCATGTCCGGGGTATATAAATTTTTAAGGTGAAGGCTTTCTGTAAACATTTTGCCTTGCAGAAAAGGCAGGCGTTTTAGTAGTAAATAATTACTGTCATAATTGAATTCGCCTTTCAACCAGTGCTTGTTGGTCGATGCTGTATAGTTGTCGAGTAACATAAACGAAGTGAACGGTGATCTCAGACTGATGGTTATGTCCGATGTATTGAACTGCTGGAAGTCGGCAAAATGCATTTTATCCTTATTGCCCAGAAATCCTCCCCCTTCGATGTGATAACCGAAACGGGAGAATTCGTTTAACCTGAGTTGCTGATATATTCCGAGCCTTAATTTCCTGTATTTCGAATTGTTTGTCTGCCACGAAGCGAAAGCTTCGCTATACCTGATGAAGAATACGGGAGAAGCAATTCTTTGGTATTTTTTCACGCCGCCGTTCAGTGTGTAATATACATATGGTATATAATCTACTCCTATATTATAGGCTGTTCTGTCGAAGCGGTCACCCGAAAACATATTGGGAGTTATCCTGCTTTTCTTGCCCCATGTATAATCCGTATGATTTGATAAGCCCGAGCGTTTTGCAGTTTCAATCCCTGTAATAAGCGTCAGTCCGTGAGTCAGTTCGATATTATTGGACACAGATATGTAATCATTCTGATAAAAATGGTTGTAGTTTCTCCCCCTTATCAGGGAGTTAGTTGCATTATTGAACCTGTGTATGCCCGTAGGATTGAAGTCTTCACTGACAGAACCACCGGAAATTATCAGTTCGCCCATCTTCGTGCGGGAGTAGAGCAGATTGATATCACCGCCTCCGACTATTCTTTTTCGAGAAGTTGTGTAATATATATAAGGCGATATACTTAGTCTGTTATTTTTTCCGATTCTGGTGGTCAGATCGAATTTTTGCCCAAGCCATAATCCGTCGACGAAGTTATATTCCGGCACACCGAGCAGTAATCCATCAAATTTGAAAGTGAAACGGGTAGAATCACCCCCTATTTTTCCTCCGCTGAAAATATCCGTGAAAGAGAATTTGGAATTATAATGACCTTTGCGTACCGAATCGATATGCTGCTGTATGGAATCTTTTTTTACATAGCTTACTATTTCCCTCTCTTCCAACGGTATCACGCGTATACTTGCCCAATATACCGAATCTCGTTTGGTGGCAAGGCTGTCCGATTCTGTTTTATAAAGTGAGTCTCTTTTTATCTCGAAATCTCTTTTCTTCGTTTTTTTCTTTTCGGCAAGTTCCTTTGCTATTTCTTTGTTAATCTCTATATTCTTATATTTAAGTGAAGCGTAGTAATTGAATGTGAATTTATTCCCCAATATATCTATATTCGAATTTATAAGATAAGAAACGGGAAGGAAGGCATCCTCTGCTAATTCCTGATATGCGATAGTATGCTCTTCTTTTACGCCATATACATTACTGGTCAGCTCGGCGGAATAAATATGCCATGTATTGTCGGCAATATAGATATATCCGCTGTATAATACGGGGTCTTTCATTTTCGGCTCCACTTTTATTTTATTTACTGTTACATCACCGTCGTCGAAGAACCCTTCATATCTGAACCTGTAATAAGTAAAGGCTTTAGGATTTAGCGGGGATATAAACATACCGGCCTTGGGCATATATAGGGACGATTGTATGACACCCATCGCATCTTTTGCATCGAGATTGTCGGGAATGCTGCTCGAAAAGGCTTTTACGGTTTGCCGGTACTTATCCGGAGAGGTGAATTGTACTTCATTAAAGGATTCCTGTACAAATATCTGGTTTTGCAGTTCGGATAATTTAATTCCTTCCGCATTTTTCGACAGCCTGTCTACCAGGGAGCCAACTTTTAGTATCTCTCCGTTCCCTTTTATATATACATCGGCCGTATATTCTTTTATTGATCCTGCATAGAGAGGGGCCTTTTCTATGGCTTTCCGCATGATGGGATAGGCCGGGTCTTCATTGTTGGAGACAGTGACTTCTTTCAGTGTATATGGGTTTTCTTCCAGCGTGATGTCCAAGATTAGCGTTTCGTTGCCTCTTATTTGTATTTTCCGTTCCTCTTTTTTTAATCCGAGACACTTATATTCTACATTGTAGCTGCCGGCAGGGAGATTTGTCTGATAAAATCCATCGTCGTTACATACCAGTCCCTGATTTACTTCCTTAATATATATGGAACTTCCATAGAGCGGTTCTCCCGATTTGTCGGTAATTTTGCCTTTGAAATTTTGTGCAGATACAGACGTGTGGGTGAAAGATAGGATTAAGAGAATAAGAATGTAAAGGTGTTTCATCTGGATATTCGTTAATTAACTTAGTTAAAATAACTACAAATATATCAGATTTATTATATTATGTGAAGTGTATCATTTTCACTAAAGATTAAATTTTTGTTACAAAGGGGTGACAATATTCTATAAATGAGTAGAAAATAGGATAATTTTATTATTTTTGCGCAGTTTAAAAAAGTTGAAGTCTTAAATAATAAAATGCTTACAGTAGAGAAAATTGGCGGAACCTCCATGTCCCAGTTTAAAGATGTGCTGGAAAACGTGATTGTAGGGAAAAGGACACCCGATGAAATGTATAACCGTATATTTGTGGTGTCGGCGTATAATAATGTGACTAACTGGCTGTTGGAACACAAAAAAACGGGTGAGCCGGGGGTTTATGTACAATTTCTCGAAAACAGTGATTATAGTATAGGACTCGATAGCCTGTGTCAGCGCCTGTTGCTGATAAATAAAGGTTTTGAAGAAATAGGTCTGGACCAGCTCGAAGCCCGTGAGTTTATCACATATCGTATCAAGCAGGCTAAGACCATGTTGCACAGTCTAAGTAAGGTGATGGCATCCGGCTATGTAAATGCGGATGATATTTGTCTGGCTGCACGTGAGATTCTGGCTTCATTGGGAGAAGCTCATTCTGCATGGAACTCAGTTAACATTCTCAATAATAATGGTATATCGGCGCGGTTTATAGATTTGTGCGGGTTTAACGACTCTCTGCCCCTTACTATCGATGAACGGATACACAGAGCATTCAAAGGAGTCGACTTTAGTAAAGATTTATGTATAACCACCGGGTATACCAAAGGAACAGAAGGTATTATGCGTGCTTTCGACCGTGGCTATACCGAAGTTACTTTCAGTAAAGTAGCTGTAGAGGTGCATGCCAATGAGGCTATTATACATAAGGAATACCATCTTTCGAGCGCCGACCCTAACATTGTCGGGGTCGAAAAAACGGTTCCGGTAGGGCGTACGAATTACATTATAGCTGACCAGCTGGCTGATATCGGTATGGAGGCAATTCATCCCAAGGCTGCTAAGCCGCTGGAGCTGGCGAATATAGATATACGTATAAAAAATACATTCGAACCGGAGCATCCCGGTACGTTGATAACAAGGGATTATGTGTCGGAAGTACCTAAAGTGGAGATTGTTTCAGGTACAAATAAAGTGTTGGCTATCGAAGTACATGACCCTATGATGGTAGGAGAGGTAGGCTTCGACCTTAAAATAATGCAGATATTTGCTAAGTATGGAGTAAGTTATATACTAAAATCGACTAACGCTAACTCCATAACTAACATTGTCTGGGATAATTATAAATCACGTGAACTGATTGCCGAGCTAGAACAGAATTTCTATCAGGTAGTTGTAGAGCGGGTTGCACTGGTTTGTGCTATGGGTACTAATATAGCATTGCCGGGATTCCTTTATAGGGCGGCAAAAGCGTTGTTTGACAGGGGTATTAATGTAGAAAGTTTCGGGCAGTCGTTGCGTCAGGTAAATATGCAGTTTGTAATCAAAAGAGAATTTTACAATGATGCTGTAATAGCGCTTAATGATGAATTGTGCATAGATAAATAGATTTAATAAGACTTTTTTTATATTTTTTAATTGTGTAGAATCATTTTTAATTCTATTTTTGTTAGCTGTAATAATGGAATATTTTGCAGATTTAATACCTAGTGGACACATCTAGATGTAGAAACTCCACATATACAGATATATAGACCTTTGAATTTATTAGTAATAATTTTTATAAAGTTGTTTTTTTCAAAGAATAAAAACCTATTTTTTACGTTATATTTAACTGAAAGCGTTAGTCGGAGTGCAATTTTGGAACAAAATACATTGAAAGATAAAACGGAATAGTATATTTGTAACCTAAAATTGACGCCCTGAATAGCTTTTTTTGAGTTTGAAATATTGAATGTATAACAATCATAAAACAAAAAATTGATTCACTAAACTTAAATTATTTATTATCATTATGGAAACTAAAAAACAACAATCGAACAAAAAGCCTAGATCAAAAGGTGTTTCAGCTTTTGTAGTAGTTATTGGATGTGCTATCGTAGCTCACCTATTCTTCTATCTGGTAGCCGGTGCAGACAGTAACTTCGACGAAAAAGGACATCCGATCAACGGAAACATACTCGGGACTCTATTTCAAGGAGGTTTCGTAATTCCTATCGTAATCACATTGTTGCTTACAGTACTTACTCTTTCTGTTGAAAGATTTTTCGCGTTGAACAGAGCTAGTGGTAAAGGAAGTACAGCTAAATTTGTGATGAATGCAAAAGCTAAACTGGAAGCCGGTGATATCGCTGGGGCATCTAAGCTTTGCGACGAGCAGAAAGGTTCGGTTGCCAATATTCTTAAAGCAGGTTTAATCAGATATGCAGATGTTGAGAAATTGACAGACCTGCACAATGACGAAAAAGCTGCGATCATTCAGAAAGAAATTGAAGAAGCTACAACATTGGAACTTCCATATTTGCAACAAAACTTATCGGTTATCGCTACCATCTCTACATTAGGTACGCTGATGGGGCTATTCGGAACGGTGCTTGGTATGATCAAGTCGTTCGGTGCGATGGGACAAGAAGGAGCTCCGGACTCAACAGCATTAGCAATCGGTATCTCTGAGGCGCTTATGAATACTGCGATGGGTATCGGTACAGGTGCTTGTGCGATCATTTCTTATTCTTACTTCTCCGGAAAAGTTGAAGATATGACTAACGCTGTAGACGAAGTAGGTTTTGCTATTGGCCAGACTTACACTAACCTACACGGAGGTTTAGCTAAATAATTAAAAATTTTCGGAATAATTTGTGGAATTTCTGTGAAATTCTACTCTAATAAGTAAAAACAAGAAGATGGGAAAGATTAAGGTAAAAAAACAGAGCACGTTCATCGACATGACCGCGATGAGTGATGTTACTGTACTCTTGCTCACATTCTTCATGCTTACAGCAACATTCTTGCCAAAAGAGCCGGTACAGGTTTTGACACCGGCGTCAGTATCCGAACGTAAGATCTCTGAATATAATGTATTAACTATATTGATAGACACACAAGGACGGGTATTTCTGAATTTGGACGATGATAATGCCAAAAAATCGGTATTACAGTTGATGGGGCAAGACTATGGTATTACGTTTAACGATAAACAGGTAAGATCATTCATAGAACAATCACACATTGGTGTGCCTATGAGTAGAATGTCTGCTTTCTTAGACATGCCATTGAGTGCGCAGGATGAAGAAATCAAAAAAATGGGTGTTCCAACCGACAGTACTAACAATCAGTTGACACGTTGGGTGAAACATGCGCGTGAAATAGGTGGTGACAATATGCAGATTGCTATTAAATCAGACCAGACAACACCATATCCCGATGTGGATAAAGTGATGAAAATTCTGGTGGCGATGAAAGAAAACAGGTATAGCCTCGTTACAACTCTCAAGAAAATGCCGGAAGGCTTGTAATAATCAAATTTAAAATTTTAAAAAGAAAAGATTATGGCTTCAATAGAGACCGGTGGGGGAGAAGAAAAAAAAGGTAAACCGAAAAAACAGACGCTGAGGGTGGACTTTACCCCCATGGTAGATATGAATATGCTTTTGATAACATTCTTTATGTTCTGTACCACATTGAGTAAGCCGCAGGTGATGGATATCGCGATGCCTACCAATGAGAAACTGAACGAAGATGAAGAAGTAAAGGTAAAAGAATCAAAAGCAATCACCCTTATACTAGGAGAAAATGATAAGGTGTACTATTATACAGGTATACCGAATTATGAAGACTATACAACTTTGAAAGAAACAGATTTTTCACCGGAAGGACTTCGTGCGCTGCTTTTGGACAGAAACAAAACCATTGTGGCAAAAATGAAGGAACTGAAACAAGAGAAATTTGTGACTAACAGGAGAATGTCTGATGAAGAGTTTCAAGCAAGATCTAAAGAGATAAAAGGCGATAAGGACGGGCAGGTTGTCGTTATCAAACCTACAGCTGACGCCAATTATGCAAATCTTGTCGATGCTCTGGATGAAATGCAGATTTGCAGTATTGACAAATATGCTATCGTGGATATGACCGAAGGAGACCAATTTCTTCTGGAGAATCTCAAGACTAAGGGAGCTTATGGGGCACAGGCAGCACCACCAAAAAAGTAATCACATTATAAAAAGGAGTAAATTATGTCAAAAGATATCAGATTAAATTCCGCAGAATGGTGTGATGTAGTTTTTGAAGGGAAAAATAAACAGTATGGTGCCTACAGACTACGTCAATCATCTTCGAAGAGACATATCGTAGCATTCCTTGTCGTTTGTGTATTCGCGGCTTTTGTTTCAGCTTTACCAGGATTGGTAAGTGAAATCAAAAAACTTACGCAGAACCAGAGCGGACCAATGGACGAAGCTTATGAAATGTCTAATATCCCGGTAGAACAGGAAATTCCGGAAGAGAACATTATTAAACAAGAAACGGCTCCACCGCCACCACCGTTGAAAACGACAGTGAAATTCGTTCCGCCGACAATTGCAAGGGATGAAGAAGTAGCTGAAGAAAAAATGGTAGGCCAGGAAGAAATTCAGGAAACTAAAATCCAGATTTCGGTGGCTGACGTAAAAGGTACTGACGACAAACATGGTATCGATATCGCAGAGTTGAGAGAGCACAAGCAAATTGTGGAAGAAAAACCTGTAGAGGAAAAACCATTCGTTACAGTAGAGCAGATGCCTAGCTTCCCCGGAGGTGAAACAGAAATGCACCGGTTTATCAATGATAATCTGAAATATCCGGTTGTAGCTCAGGAGTCAGGGATACAAGGTCGTGTTACTATACGTTTCGTTGTTACCAAAACAGGAGCAATCTCAGATGTAACGGTAATCCGTGGTATCGACCCGTCTTGTGATAAAGAAGCAGTAAGGGTTGTAAAAGCGATGCCTAAATGGATTCCTGGTAAGCAAAACGGTTTGAACGTACCGGTTTACTTTACCCTTCCGATTGTATTCCGCTTGAAACAATAATGCATGTTTAAATAACAAACATAAAACTGAGTAAAGAAGAGAAGTTTGAAATTAAAAATCATCTTCTCTTCTTTTCCAATAATAGAAGATATGAAAGAAGAAAACAAGACTCCGGTAAAAAAAATATATGGATTTTTTATGTCTCTATTCTATTTTGGAATAGGTTGTGCATTGTCGTTTACAACAGTATTAGAGAATATTATTCCGATTGGAGTACCTCGTATCATAGGGGGAGTTTTACTTATTGTATATGGTTTATTCAGGGCTTACAGAGCTTGGAAAGAATAAATTTTGACAGTTAAAAAAAAGGTTTATGAAAAAGTTGAGCTTTATTTTATTCATCTTATCATTGGTTCTGTATTCGTGCAGTGGACCTAAGGTTACACGTACCGATACCCCGACCAGTGGCTTGGCAGCAATAGTTGCTGATGAATGTTTCGCACCTATCGTCCAGGAACAAGTCGATGTGTTCGAAGCATTGAACAGAGATGCTACTATTATCCCTATCTATACCGGTGAAAATCAAGCTTTCGACTTATTCATGAAAGACAGTGTGCGTGTTATTATAGCAGCTCGCGAACTAACTGCAAATGAAAGACTGATAATAAAAGAAAGAAACCGGGTTGTACGTTCGCAGAAGTATGGTACGGATGCCATTGCTTTGATCGTGAATAAAGCGAATACAGATACACTGATAACAGTAGCAGATATAAAACGGATAATGACAGGGGAGGTTCGTACATGGAAAGAGCTTAATCCCAAGTCATCGCTAGGCGAGATCGCCGTGACATTCGATAGCCCCAATTCAAGCACTGTCAGATACCTGAGAGACTCTGTCTGTGGTGGTAAGTTGGGTAATAATTTGAAAGCCAGAGCTTCGGATAGCACCAAAACTATTGATTTGTCTGAACGTACACCTAATCAGCAAGTGATAGATTATGTTGCGTCCACACCGAATGCTTTAGGCATTATAGGGGTGAACTGGATCAGTAATCCGTCCGATACAACCAATTTAAGTTTTATTAATAAAATCAATGTGATGGCTGTCAGTAGGGCTGAAGAAGCCACTGACAGAAACAGTTATCAGCCTTTTGCGGCTTATATAGGATTAGAAAAATATCCTTTAAGCCGGAGTCTGTATATAATAATTTCAGATGTGAGAGGTGGATTGCCATCAGGTTTTGTTAACTTTGCTGCGGGTGAAAGAGGGCAACGTATTGTGTATAAGGCCGGACTTTACCCTGCATATGGTTTAACACGGGTAGTAAGTGTAAGGCCTTCTTTATAGATATACTGTAGCAACTATATAAAATAGAATCATTAATCACAAAAATATTACTTAGAAAGATGAAAATGAAGTATTTTTTAGGCTCTTTTCTGAGCCTTATGATCAGCATTTCGGCCCTAGCGCAAAATAGCCCGGGGGCGGATTACTTGAGCCTCGGAGAATTGAAGCTAGCGAAAGAATATTTTCAAAAAACGTTGAGCCAATCTCCGGCAGAAGCAAATTACTATCTTGGTGAAATTGCATTTCAGGAAGGTAAAACAGCCGAAGCTAAATCATTTTATGAAAAAGCCCTGGCTGCTAATCCTGAGGCTGCCCTCGGTGCTGTTGGCTTAGCTAAACTGCAATTAAAATCAGATCCTAAAGCAGCTGAAGACCAACTGAAAGAAATTCAGAAGAAAAATAAGAAAGACGTAGCAGTCATTCTTGCTATTGCTCAGGCATATCTTGATAACGGCATGAAAGAAAAAGCTCTGGAGAAATTGCAGGATGCCCGTAAGGCAGATAAAAAATCTCCATATATATACATATTTGAAGGTGATATGTTAGCTAAAGAAAATAAACCGGGTGATGCAGCTATGCAATACGACCAGGCTATCAATTTCGATGCTAACTGTGTCCTTGCCTACATGAAAGGTGCGAGAGTTTACGAGTTTATCAACCGTAAAACAGCAACAGATATGTTGAAGAAAGTGATTGAAATAAATCCGAATTATAGTATAGCTTACAAAGCTCTGGCAGACGTATCTTATCGCGATGGTTTCTATCCGGATGCTATTGCAGCCTATAAGGAATATTTCAAAGGTGGTGATTATACAATCGAAGATATTACCCGTTATGCAGCATCAGAATATTTTACTCAACAGTATAATGAAGCAAAAACGCTTATTAGCGAAGGATTAAGCAAAGAACCAAACAACTTTGTATTGAATCGTTTGTCAATGTATACCAGCAGCGATTTGAAGGATTATGCAGCAGCGGTATCAGCCGGAGACAAATTCTTTAGTTTGCCTAAAGCGAATGATACGATCAAATATCTGAAGCAGGATTATCTGGCTTATGCAAGTTCTTTGAGTGAAACCGGAAATAAAGCTAAAGCAATCGAACAATATAAGAAACTGATAGAACTGGATCCTTCTAATGTAGATATATATAAAGAGATAGCAACTATCTGCGCAAACGAGAAAATGTATCCGGAAGCAGCAGAGTTCTATAAGAAATATACTGAACTTGGCGGAGAAAAAATTGATGCTCAGGATTTCTATCAGCTAGGTTTATATTATACCAATGCAGGTAGAGCGGCAAAAGCTGATACTATCAATGTGAGCGCAGAAGAAGCTAAAGCTAAGTCTGTCGAATTCTATAAGTTAGCAGACGGAGCCTTTGCTACAGTTAGTGAAAGAATGCCTGATAGTTATCTTGGTTTTTATCAGAGAGCACGTACAAATTTCGAACTTGACCCTGATAGCGAACTAGGTCTGGCTAAACCTCACTATGAGAAGACAATTGAAGTTATCCTGGCTAAAAACGATGGAGAGAACGCCAGAATATTGATAGAAGCATACAGCTACCTAAGCTACTACTACTATCTGCAGTTTGATAAAACTAAAAAAGCAGAAGATAAAGCTAATGTAAAATTATATGCAGAGAAGGTTCTGGAACTGGACCCTGAAAATGCAAATGGTAAGGCTTTATTCGAATTTGCAAACGGTAAATAATTCATCCGAATATAGTTGAGGTAACCCGGGCTTGATTAAGTCCGGGTTATTTTTTGTAAAAAAAATGATTAAGTAGAGAAAAAACTGTATCTTTGTAGCCAATTAAGTGGATAGATTTGTATTGATTGCAACCACATGAAAAAATGCTAAACCATTTTCTGCACTGCATTATACATATCCTTCCTGTTTTTTTAACAGTAAAATTCTTATATAGAAATGAGTTATTTATTTACATCTGAATCTGTTTCAGAAGGGCATCCGGATAAAGTTGCAGACCAGATTTCAGACTCTCTGTTGGATGAGTTTCTTGCATATGATGCAAACTCTAAAGTAGCTTGTGAAACGCTGGTTACTACCGGACAAGTTGTATTGGCCGGAGAAGTTAAATCAAAGGCATATATAGATATACCGGAGACTGCCCGTAAAGTAATCGAACGTATTGGTTATACAAAAAGTGAATATCAGTTTGAGGCGCAATCTTGTGGTGTTTTATCAGCCATACACGAACAATCCGACGATATAAACAGAGGTGTTGATGGCAAATCTGATCCGATGGATCAGGGAGCAGGAGATCAGGGTATGATGTTTGGTTATGCGACATCAGAAACGGATAACTATATGCCTCTCGCGCTAGACCTGTCTCATGCTCTTTTATTGGAATTGGCCGCAATCCGTAAGAACGAACTACAGTTAATGCCTTACCTTCGTCCTGATGCAAAATCTCAGGTAACGATAGAGTATGATGATAATGGAACGCCGTTGCGCATAGATACCATTGTTATTTCTACCCAGCACGATGAATTTGGTGACGATGCTACGATGCAGGCCAGAATAAAAAGTGATGTTATCAATATCCTGATACCTCGTGTAAAAGAAAAGTATGAGTTCAGAGAGGATATTTCGAAATTATTCAATGATAATATTACCTATCATGTAAATCCTACCGGACGCTTTGTTATCGGAGGACCTCATGGAGATACAGGACTTACGGGACGTAAAATTATAGTTGATACATATGGAGGAAAAGGAGCCCACGGTGGAGGAGCCTTTTCAGGGAAAGACCCGTCGAAAGTAGACCGATCGGCAGCTTATGCATCCCGTCATATTGCGAAAAATCTGGTGGCGGCAGGTGTATCTTCCGAAATATTGGTTCAGGTATCATATGCCATAGGTGTAGCCAAACCGATGAATATTTACGTAAATACGTATGGTAAGAGCAATTTAAATCTTACGGATGGAGAGATAGCCCGGAAAGTGGAAAAACTCTTTGATATGCGTCCGAAAGCGATCGAGCAGAGATTGAAATTGCGTAATCCTATATATGCCGAAACAGCAGCTTATGGTCATATGGGACGTGAGCCGCAAGTGGTAACCAAGTTATTCAGATCGCGCTACAATCCGGAAGGAGTATCTCGTGAAGTAGAACTGTTTACTTGGGAAAAACTGGATTATGTAGGTGCTGTAAAGAAAGAATTTGGCTTATAGTAAGAATAATCAGAGGGTGCAGATTTACTGAATACAGGGTCTGTGCCTTTTTGGCAATATATAACTAACGGATTATTTTGGTAAAAGATTCCATACCTCGTATCGATGTTGTAGGGGATAGCATCGCTTTAAACGATTCAGCCCGTCAGGACTTCTTTGGACTCCGGTCAGTTCAGGGAGAAGTGTTCGATATGGCAGATGGCGGTACCGATTATAGTCTGTATACAGAAAAAAGCGTAAGGAAAGAGAGAGCCGGACATGATGGTGTACATATACCATTTCATATAGAACAGGCTGATGGAGTATTCGGGTTGCTGTTGATCTGTTTTATTTTCTTTGCACATATATACAATGGAGGAATTGCTTTTCTTAAGGAAAATGTATCTCTGTTGTTCTCTTCAAAGAAAGGTCAGAGGATACACCGCCAGACAACAGTAAGGGAATATCTGTATAGTTATTTTCTTATTTTTCAGACAATAGTCCTGATTTCTATCTGTATCTACAATATTTTTATTGAGTTCGATTCACGGTCGGAGGCTGTTCAAAGACCATTCATTTCCATTTTATCATATATAGTACTCATCGGTTTATTCTTAGGGATAAAGGATGTCCTGTATCTTATGCTGGGATATATCTTTGATGAGAAGAAACGGATGGGAGTGTGGAGGCGGACGTATATTATCGGCATAGAAATTCTGGGTATGCTTTATTTTATACCTACATTATTGCTTATCTATTCGAATTACTATCATTTGCAGATTATTATTTTCATGTTGATTTTATTTCTAATCGTTCAATTAATACTTTTTTACCAAATAATAATCTTTTTTATTAGGGAAAAATTTAACTTTTTGTATCTGATTGCGTACCTTTGCACCTTTGAAATATTACCATATATATTTCTAATGATCGGCTTGGTTTATTTATATAGAATTGACGTATTTAACACACTATGGCTTTAAAAGTAAAGAAAGTCTTGATCTCGCAGCCTGCGCCTGTAACCGAGAAATCTCCATACTATGATATTGCTGAAAAATATCATATACAGCTGGACTTTCGACCGTTCATAAGAGTAGAGGGATTAGACGCTAAAGAATTTAGACAACAACGGATAAATATACAGGATTACACGGCTGTTGTATTCACTGCAAAAACCGCTATTGACCATTTCTTTGCCTTGTGCGAAGAGTTTAGGATTGTAATGCCTGAGACGATGAAGTATTTTTGTATTTCGGAAGCAGTTGCTTTGTATCTGCAAAAATATATTGTTTATAGAAAACGTAAAATATTTTTCAGTGCCACAGGTAAAATGGATGGCTTGTCAGCAGCTTTGACCAAGCATAATAAAGAGAAATTTATCGTACCTGTGTCTGATGTACATACCGAGGATCTGACAGCAGTCCTGGACGAAAAGAAGGTAAGCTATACCAAAGCTGTCATGTACAGGACAGTAAGCAATGATATTACCGAACAGGAAATCCTGTCATATGATATGCTTGTGTTTTTTAGTCCGTCGGGAATCGTATCCCTGTTCAAAAATGCACCTCATTTCAAGCAGGAGGAAATAGCCATAGGCTGTTTTGGAGCATCTACAGCAAAGGCTGTCCGTGATGCAGGTTTGAGGCTCGACTGCGAAGCTCCGCTTCCGGGTGTGCCATCAATGACTGCCGCCTTGGAAAGTTTCATAAAAGAGAATCATAAAGCAAAATAAGTTATTGAGATATATAAAAAGAAAAGCTTAACCGGACAGTTAAGCTTTTTTTGTACAAAGTATGGTGATTAAAGATAAAGATCTGGGCAATATAAAGCTTGTGAAAAATGCACAGGCCCGGAGGATTATTGTCCGTCGTAAAGATGATTACCTGCAACTGACGTACCCTCCGGGCGTAAGCATGTCTTACATAGAGAAAACAATAGAGGAGATGAAACCGCGCTTGTTCAAGCTTTTGGAAAATAAGAAACAGCAATATCTCTTTACCCCGCAGACAGAATTTAAAACGTTTAGTTTCGCACTAAAAATATCAGAAAGTACCTCGACAAGCAATTACTACTTAAAACTGAAAGATGGAATACTGTCTATATCATGCCCGCCGGATACGGAATATGACAGTCCTGCCGTACAGGCCTCAATAAGAGGCTTAATAGAAAAGGTATTACGCTATGAGGCCAAACGTCTTTTTCCTCAGAAGGTCGAAGCATTAGCGCATCGGCATGGCTTTACATTCTCGAATGTGAAAATCAATCAGAGTCGTACCCGTTGGGGAAGCTGTTCTTCGAAGAAAGATATAAACCTGTCTTATCATTGTATGTTGCTGCCGGAATACCTCGTTGATTTTGTTATCCTTCACGAACTTTGTCATACCAAAGAAATGAATCATGGAGAGCGTTTCTGGTTATTGTTGGATAAGGTGTCTGATGGAAAAGCAAAAGAACTGACGAAAGAGCTGAAAACGTTCAAAACAGGTTGGTAAATAGTTTAGTAACGAGTAAACAAATGAACGAGATACAAGTAACCGAATTATGAGTTGCCTGCACCATTATTAATTAAATAACAATCTATTCAGACAGCGATTCCTTTCCAAAGCTAAGCGGCAACAGGTCTTTTGCCGATTCTACTTCATAAATTTTATCCTTCCCGTACATAATTACCCTGACGGATGTTTTAAACCGGTTCTCCACTTCTACCATAACCTGCCTGCAGCCACCACAAGGGCAACAGGGTAAATCGGTGAAATCTCCATCATGAAATGCTGCTATGGCAATAGCTTCTACAGGCGTATCCGGTTTTTGGGAATTGGAAGCGAATATTGCTACCCGTTCAGCACATAAGCCCGATGGATACGCGGCGTTTTCCTGATTGTTCCCTGTTATGATTTCACCATCAGCTAGGAGTACCGCTGCACCAACATGAAAGTCTGAATAGGGGGCATATGCATTTTTTGTCGCTAATTTAGCTTCATTTATAAGCTTTTTTATATTTTCAGTACCTTCTTCAAAGGTATAAACGAGTATCTTTGTAGTTAAGTTTAAACTTTCCATAGTGAATGTTGTTAATTAGTAGAAGTAAGCGTTTAACGATCCGGTTACAGATTGTAACTTTCTATCGTTGTTTTACTTACAAATGTAATAAAAAGGTCTGAGACCTTAATTAAACATCATAAATATATGAAAAAAGCTTATTGTCTGAAGACTTTATCCCAATTTATTATATTAACTCTGCTTATCTTATTCCCTTCTGTGTCTGCTTTTTCCCAGGCTAAACGATATAAAATTTACGACGACTATATTGATACCTACAAAGGTATTGCGATAGATCATATGAAAAAATATAAAATCCCGGCAAGTATTACGCTTGCTCAGGGCTTACTGGAGTCGGGTGCGGGTAAAAGTTCTTTGACTCAGAGTTCGAACAACCATTTTGGTATAAAATGCCATAATGATTGGACAGGCGGTCGGGTATACAAGGCAGATGATACTCCGAATGATTGTTTCAGGAAGTATAAAAAAGCGGAAGAATCGTATGAAGATCATTCCCGTTTTTTAGCAGAGAAGCCGCGCTATAAATCGCTTTTTTCTCTGAAGATAACTGATTACCGGGGTTGGGCTAAAGGGTTGCAACAATGCGGATATGCCACGGACAAAGCATATGCAAACAAGTTGATAAAGATTATCGAAGACTATGAACTTTACCAGCATGACAAAAAAGGCGGAGGAAAAGAAAAAGACAAGGACAAGGAAGAGCAAATAGTAATAAGAGAATATAAGCATACTCCTTACAAAACTCACAATCTGATCTATGTGAGGGCTGAAGATGGAGATACATACGAGGCCATAGCTGCTGAATTTGGATTTAAGCCCAAAGATCTGTACAAATATAATGAAGTGCCGGAAGGTTTTCCTCTCAAGCAGGGAGATTTAGTCTATTTTGAGAAGAAGAAATCGAAAGCAGATAAACCCTATTACGACCATGTGGTACAGGTTGGGGAGTCGATGCATAGTATCTCTCAATTATATGGTATAAAAGTCAAGAATCTTTACAAAATGAACAAAAAGGATTTTGAATACGTTCCTGAAGAAGGAGATGTTTTAAAGTTAAGATGAGAATTGAAACACAAAACTTGAATTTTTATTAAGAATGAAACAATTATTTTTTACAGTCGCCTTTTTTATATTGGCAATGGGCGTTTATGCGCAGAATGATAAGGATAAACTCGAAGACGGGAAATGGTATCTGAAAGGAGTTACAGGCCTTAATGCTTCACAAACCGCAGTAAGTAATTGGTCGGCCGGTGGTGAGAATGCAATGGCGGGAACAGCCTACCTGAATGGATCTCTCGTTCGCAAAAGCGGGAACTGGCTTTTCTCGAATGCGCTCGCTTTGGAATATGGACTGACAAATACCAAGTCGCTGGGAACGCAGAAAACAAGCGATAAAATAGATTTTACCACTCAGTTAGGGTATTCTACTAACAATAAATGGTATTATACCATAATGGGCGATTTTAAGTCCCAGTTTTATAAGGGATATAATTACCCGGATAAAACGAATTATATATCGAAGTTTTTCGCGCCGGCTTATTCCAATATATCAATAGGTTTCGAGTACAGACCCAATACAAGCTATTCGCTTTACTTATCACCGCTTGCCGGAAAACTGACGTTTGTAGAAGATGACTACCTTTCCAGTATCGGCGCATTCGGAGTAGATCCCGGAGATAAGTTCAAAGCGGAATTAGGAGCTTACTTCAAAGCACGTGCCGAAAAAACACTGATGGAAAATGTAAAAGCCATATCGACACTGGATTTTTTCACGGCATATGACAAGTCTTTTGGTAATGTTGATGTAAATTGGGATTTACTGATTAGCATGAAAATAAATAAAGTATTGTCGGCAAGCGTGAATACGACATTGAAGTATGACGATGATGTAAAAATCGTAAATGAAGACGGTACTACCGGCGGTCCGAAAGTTCAGTTCAAAGAAATGATAGGAGTGGGGATTGCCTATAACTTTTAATATATAAGTAAAGTTCACAATATAAGCGGGATCAGCATTTTGTTGATCCCGCTTTTTTGAATGGAATCCGGTTTTAATAAATAATAAAAGGCCGGAACTTTGTTTGTCGGTTTCTGATTTTATGCTAATTTTATACAATAAACAAATTTAACCCGGCAAATATGAATAAATTCCTTTTAATCTCGTTATGTGCAATTACCTCAGTTCTGGCTTATGCCCAGGAGGATGCAAAATATTTAGCAGGTGCTGTACCTGAGGTTGACGGTAAAGTCATTTTTTTCAAATCCATACCGGTAAAGAATCCTATATCTGATGACGATTTATTCAATATCATGGATAAATGGGCGAATGACAATTATGGTTCTAATCTTAATAAGGATTTGGATAACAGGGTCCTGTTGTCTAATCCGGAAGAGAAAGATATAGCATGTCAGGGTGAGAAATTCCTTGTGTTCAAGAAGAGCGCGTTTGTATTGGATCAGGCTAAAATGGTCTATCAGCTGATACTGGATATAGACGGAGGTAAATGCAATGCCACTGCGCGTTATATCAAATATGAATATTCGGATAGTAAAACACCGCTATCTGCCGAAGAAATGATAACGGATAAAATTGCGCTGAATAAGAAAGGTGATAAGCTGAACAGGTATTATGATAAATTTCGCAGACAGACAGTTGATAGCATCAATAGTATATTCAATTCTATCGATAAATATTTGAATGGTACCGTTACAACAGGGGTTGTCTCTTCAGCAGTTCCTGCATCGGTAGGTGTTCCAGACAGACAGGAGAATATCTCTCCGGCATTGGCTACAGCGACTAATGCGCTTGCTGAAGTTTCCATTCCCGGATTTAAAAAGGTAGATACAGGGAAGATCCCCGCGAGCCTGCAAGGCAGCAAAGCTTTAATCCTTTCAGGGTCGTTAAGTAGTCCTTCCGTTGTTCCTGCGTCATGGGGCGGTGTTACTTCATTGATGGAACGGCCCGTGGCATTGAGTAATGTCAATACTGCGCAATATGCAACAGGAGCAATAGATAATGCCGGAACTTATACAATATCGTTTTATACTGAGGTGTATGCCGACGCATTGAAGGAATTTGAAAATACGAAAGGAAATATTAATGATAAAATAAAGGCTTCCGGACTTACGCCGGTTATTGCACCTTCGGGTGCGCCTGTATTTACAGAAGCATGGATGGTTATCGAATGTAAAAAGGCTGGAGTAATGCCGTCTTCCGATCCAAAAGCCGCGTCGGATAAAACATATTTGGGTGAAATATTGAACGTTTGGATAAAATAACCACAGAATAAAAGCTCATGAGAAAAATAGCTTTAATCACCGGAGCTACCTCCGGACTAGGAAGAGCAATAGCTTTGCGATTGGCAAAGGAAGGCTATGATGTAATCATAACCGGACGCCGCAAGGATAGATTGGAAGAACTGGAACGGGAGATTGAAATAAAATACGAATCGAAGGTATATTCGCTTTGCTTCGATGTGCGGGTATACAATGAAGTAGAGAAAGCTATTACTAGTCTGCCCGAAGAATGGAAGGCAATCGATATCCTTGTCAATAATGCCGGGCTTGCCGTGGGACTAGATCCTATCCAGCAGGGAGTAATTGATGATTGGGAGCGGATGATAGATACCAACATCAAGGGGCTGTTATATGTGACCCGTGTAGTGTCTCCGGGGATGGTATCACGAAAATCGGGGCATATCGTTAATCTTGGTTCCATTGCTGGAAAAGGTGTTTATCCTAACGGAGCGGTATATTGTGCTACCAAACATGCTGTAGATGCATTGAGCCAGGGTATGCGTATGGATATGCTGCCATACAATATACGGGTAACTCAAGTTTGTCCGGGTGCAGTGAATACAGAATTCTCGCTCGTTCGCTTCAAAGGAAATCAGGATAGAGCCGATTTGGTATATGACGGGTACGATGCCCTGACAGCCGAAAATATTGCCGATGCTGTTTTTTATGCAGTATCCCAGCCACCCCATGTCGATATACAGGATATACTGGTGATGCCGACTGCACAGGCCAATGGTAGTATGTTCCATAAAAATAATTAGACAATATGCTAATGTGCCAATTAGCCAATAAAATAATTAAAAAAACAAGAACTTTTTGTCGCTTCGCGCCTTGGCACACCGGCATATTTTCTCATTATCACATTATTTATGCGGATAGATATCATAAGTGTTTTGCCTCAGATGTTCATGGGGCTTGTTGACTGCTCTATACTGAAACGGGCACAGGATAAGAGTCTTGTAAAAATAGTCGTTCATAATCTTCGGGATTATGCTACCAATAAACACCGGAATGTGGATGATTATCCCTTTGGTGGCGAAGCAGGTATGGTAATGCAGATAGAGCCGATTGATAATGCGATAACTGCATTGAAACAACAACGTAATTATGATGAAATAATATATACATCTCCGGATGGCGAAGTTTTCAATCAGAAGATCGCAAATCAGATGTCGGTATATGAAAATATCATCATTCTATGCGGGCACTATAAAGGTATAGATTATCGTGTTCGTGAGCATCTGATAACCCGTGAAATATCGATAGGGGATTATGTGCTTACCGGGGGAGAACTTGCTGCTGCTGTAATGGCAGATGCCATAGTACGGCTTATTCCGGGAGCAATAGGTGATGAGCAATCGGCTTTGTCGGATTCTTTTCAGGACAATCTGCTGGCTCCGCCTGTCTATACCCGTCCGGCAGAATATAAAGGATGGAAAGTCCCTGATATATTATTGTCAGGTCATCAGGCTAAGATAGATGAGTGGAAGTTGCATCAGGCAATAGAGCGCACCGAAAGGTTGCGTCCCGACTTATTAAAAAGTGAAGAGTAAATCTTGAAAAGTTGATGTTTAGAATTCGACCTTTACAGTAACCCGTTCTTTACTTCCTGTAGTCCAGCGCGGACCTGATTGAATCAGTCGTATAGCTTCATTATCGGACGTGCCGCACAAACTGTATTTTACATCAAACAAGAATGGCCGCCCCAGGGAATTGACCGAGAATTCTATGGCTACTTTGCCCTTACGGTCTTTGCATATGTCATCGGTCGGTCGACGGAGCGATTTTTTCAGGTATTCATTGTATTTCTCGTAGCCGCCTATAGGTTCGGGTTTACCGCTATTCGCTTCTTCCGGAGAGGATGTTCTGCTTTCGAAATCATCAGGTACATATATTTCTATCGGCACTTCGCTCATGCGTTTGGCATCTTCCGACAAGATTTCCTGCTCGGCTTTACTCATCGAAGCACTTTCTTCACTTTCTATTTTGAAGCGGGAGATATCCGGCTTATAAGCCTTTGCCAGTTCAGCATTCTTTTGTGCGATCACCACTATATTTTCAGCATAATATGCTTCAGGTACATAGATCTCGATAATGGAATTTTCGTTTGCCTGTTGGGCATATAGTCCCGATTTATGATAGTCGGTCAGAAAATATCCGCCGATGCCGATTATGATGATAATAGCGGCGGCGGCCGATTGCCACATTTGCCTGCCGTTTGCCTTGTTTTTTGTTTTCGATTTGGCCTTTAACCGGTTTTGTATATTATTGATACGTTCGATATGGTTGTCGTCGATGCTGTCGAATCCGTCTATAGCCTCGTACAAAAACGGATCTTTCATCGAATCTTTTTCTATCCGATGGGCATCTTTACCTTTTCTTTGTCCTTTTATGTAATCTAAAAACTTCATTCTTTCAGATTTTTTTCGATACAAATTTTTAAATTCCGTTTTCCGTTTTGTATATAACTCTTTACACTTTTGAGATGAAAGCCTGTTTCATCCACGATGTCCGCATACGATTTATCTTCGTAAAAAAACTTTTCTACTGCTATCCGTTGAGGTTCCGGCAGTTTCTCCAGGCACTCATTCAGAGCGCTTTCCTTTTCTTCATCCCTGCTGTCATCAAATAGAGTAAAAGAACTGTCCGATTCCATAAGCTGGGAATCGAAATTAACAATAATTTCCCTCTTATTTTCTTTCAGTATATGAAAGCAATGATTCTTTACTACACTATAAAGCCAGTTTTTGAATACCTTGATTTCGTAGTCCTGAATCTTTTGAGACAGGTTTTCGTAAATATCTATTACGGCATCCTGTGACTGCCCCGGGTTTTGCAGATACTTGAGGCAAAGACCGTAAATGAGGGGAATGTAGCGTTCGTAAAGCTGTTGGAAATATTCAGCTTTACGCGTTTCTTTAAATTTTGACAAGAGAGTCTCGTCGCTGTCCGATTCTTTTTTCTTATGTAAGCTAAAGAATTGCAAGAGGAATCATTTTTACACAAATCTACAAGATTTTAATTAATAATCAAACAGTTTGAAAGCTTAACGAAAATGTCATAATCCCGTGTTTCTGTTAAAATTTGTAATATAAAATTGTATAGATGGTTCATTTTATGTACTTTTGTCATCGAAATAATAACGAGTTTAATTTTTTAACAAGCACCCATTATGAAAGAAAAAATTGGATCAAACGCAGGTATTATTTGGACTTACCTAGATGCAGAGGGAAGCAAACCGCTTAAAGACATTAAAAAAGCATGCAAATTGACAGAAAAAGATATGTATGCGGCTTTAGGCTGGTTAGCAAGAGAAGGCAAAATAGCTTTCAATGAACTAAAAGACGACTTGCAGGTCGTTTTGTTGTAAAAACGCAGAACAATAATTTCAGATAAAAGAGCCGCTTATCTTTCGCATAAGCGGCTCTTTTTTTTATTTGTATACGTCCGGTTTCTTTTTAATGAATTTAGAAGAGTAATAATTTTGTTAATTCGTTGGTATTATTTATTTTTGTCTAGCATTTTGGCTACTTTATGACTGAAAATGACGAAAAACTTCTGGCCGAATTTGAAATAAGGATGCGGCAATTAATGTACCTCTGTGATACGTTAAAAGAAGAGAACGCCTTATTGAGACAGGAGTTGATACAGAGAAGTATGACAATTGAAGGTTTGACATCAGAAGTGGAAGAGCTGAAAACAAAATATGACAATCTGAAATTTGTAAAATCTTTCTCCTCAGAGAATAAAGATGATACATTACAAGCAAAGAAGCGATTGTCGAAATTAGTGCGAGATGTAGATAAGTGTATCGCCATGCTGAAAAATTAACGAATAAAGGCAAAGTTATGGACGAGCATTTAATAATTAATCTACGCGTAGCTGATATGAGGTATCCTCTCCGGATAAAAAGGCAGGAGGAAGAAGTATTCAGGAAGGCTGCGGAGGAAATAGATTATAAAATAGTTCAATATAAAAATTATTTTACAGGAGATTCATCCCATTCATTGCAGAATAGCGATTATATGGCAATGACAGCAATACAGGCTGTAGCAGAGAAGGTTGAGTATCAATTACGGGCAAATGAATTTGAGTCCAGGATGAAAGAACTGACGCAGGAATTGGAAAATTATCTGAGAGGTCATGTAAAATAAAATTATAGTACTGAGAAGAATCTAGAGCACTAATTTTAAGTATGAGAATATTATTCATACTTAAATTAGTGTTTTTTAGTTTATATAAATTGAGTTTTTAAATAATGAAAAATAAATTATGGATATATTATTTTATGTAATAGCTTTCCTAGCCGGAGCAGTCGTGGCGTGGGTGGCTTTGAATTTCATGGCGAATTCAAAGTTTAAACGTCAGGTGAAAGAAGCGGAGCAGGAAGCTGAAGTAATCAAGAAAAATAAATTGCTGGAAGTAAAAGAGCAGGCATTGCAAATGAAATCTGAGTTTGAGAAACAGGCCAATGCCCGGAACTCTAAAATACAGGCAGCAGAGAGTAAAATCAAGCAACGTGAATTGAGCCTGAACCAAAAACAGGAAGAACTCCAACGTAAGAAAAACGAAGCTGACACCGTTAAAGCTAATCTGGAAAGTCAGCTGGAGATAGTAGAAAAGAAAAAGCAGGATCTTGATAAACTTCACAAACAAGAAGTGGAAAGACTGGAGGCTCTTTCCGGATTGTCGGCCGAAGAAGTAAAAGAAAAACTTGTAGAGGCTTTGAAAGATGAGGCGCAATCGCATGCCCAGTCTTATATCAATGAGATAATGGAAGAGGCTAAGATGACAGCCAATAAGGAAGCGAAGAAGATCGTAATACAGTCTATACAGCGCGTTGCTACGGAAACAGCTATAGAAAATGCAATTACAGTTTTCCATATAGAGTCTGACGAAATAAAAGGACGTATTATTGGCCGTGAAGGACGTAATATACGTGCATTGGAAGCTGCTACAGGTATTGAAATCGTAGTAGACGATACACCGGAAGCGATAGTGCTTTCAGGTTTTGACCCTGTAAGACGTGAAGTAGCCCGTCTGGCATTACACCAGTTGGTAGCAGACGGTCGTATACACCCTGCCCGTATCGAGGAAGTGGTGGCTAAAGTGAAGAAGCAAATCGAAGAAGAAATTATCGAAACGGGTAAGCGTACTACTATTGATTTGGGTATTCACGGTTTGCATCCTGAGTTGATACGCCTTGTAGGTAAAATGAAGTACCGTTCATCATACGGACAAAACTTGTTGCAACACGCTCGTGAGACAGCTAACCTGTGTGCTATTATGGCATCAGAGCTTGGGCTTAATGTAAAGAAAGCAAAAAGAGCCGGATTGTTACACGATATAGGCAAGGTGCCTGATGATGAGCCGGAATTGCCACATGCATTACTAGGTATGAAGCTTGCAGAGAAATATAAGGAAAAACCGGATATTTGCAATGCTATCGGGGCTCACCACGATGAGGTGGAGATGACAAGTCTTCTGGCGCCTATTGTACAGGTTTGTGATGCTATATCGGGAGCACGTCCGGGAGCACGCCGTGAAATTGTAGAAGCATATATCAAACGATTGAATGATTTGGAGCAATTAGCTCTTTCGTATCCGGGTGTATTAAAGACATATGCTATCCAGGCCGGACGCGAATTGCGTGTAATAGTAGGTGCAGATAAGATAGATGATGTAGAAACAGAAAAACTGTCTGCTGATATCGCTAAAAAGATACAGGACGAAATGACTTATCCGGGACAGGTAAAAATCACAGTTATCCGTGAAACCCGTGCCGTAAGTTACGCCAAGTAGGAAAAACAGATTTTATATAATAAAAAACGGAGGCAAACTTTGTCTCCGTTTTTTTGTTTTAAGAAAAGCAGTGTGTGACCAAATCTGATTTCTCAGAGGTGTCTTATATAGGTCGCTATTATCCCGGAAAGGTCACAATCTGAATGTATTTTTTTTTGAGGCCGGGTAGAGAAATGCAAGAGTTGGTGGTAAGTTTATCTATATACAAAGCTGTCAGCTTTTGGCTCTTTGAAGTATTGATTAGCGGATTTGTAAATTCGCATATTAGCAAATGAATGAAAAGTTGTAACCTTTGTTACTTTTTTTAGTTACCGGTTACTTCGTCCTGCGGGCAATTACCAGCTATGGGAAGCAGCCTATCAATTTTGTTTCACGCAAAGACACTAAGGCGCAAAGTTTTTACATCTTACCCGTTGTTGACTGATGGCTGATAACTGAAAATACTGTTACCTTTGTTACTTTTTAACAAGTCGTAAGTTGAAAGTTATATGAGATACCAGTAGGCAAGGCACGAGATACAAGTTGTGAACTGATGACTGCTAACTGTTTACTGAAAAAACTGTTACCTTTGTTACCTTTTTGGGTAAACGGTATGTAAATAAAATGAAAAAAACAGGCCGAAAAAGAACTAATCAATGTAGTTTTTGAGGATAAAGGTTATTTTAATTACTTTTGCAATCAGGTATAAAGGATTAATAATATATATAGTAGGTAAAGCAATGGCATATAAAATAGCGGTTTTTGACGCAAAGCCTTATGATATGGCTACTTTTAATAAGGCAAACGAAGCATATGGTTTCGAACTGGTCTATCATAAAGAACATCTTGATAAGAATAATGTGCTTTTGGCAAGTGGGACTGATGCTGTTTGTATTTTTGTAAATGCAAAGGTAGATGAAGAGGTGGTGACTAAACTTCATTCCTATGGTGTAAAACTGATTGCATTGCGTTGTGCCGGGTTTAATAATGTAGACATAGCAGCAGCCGCCAGAAAGGGCATAAAGGTAGTGCGCGTTCCTGATTATTCACCTCATGCTATTGCCGAACATACATTGGCTTTGATGCTTTGTCTCAATAGAAAGGTTCATCGTGCATTTTTGCGTACACGCGACGGAAACTTTTCATTGATAGGATTTCAGGGATTCGATATGTATGGCAAGACTATCGGTGTGATCGGTACGGGCAAGATAGGGAAAGTCGCTACAGGTCTCTTTCAGGGGCTGGGTATGAATGTGCTGGCTTATGACTTATATCCGGATACAAAATGGGCTGATGCTACAGGCGTTAAGTATGTGTCACTGGATGAATTGTATGCTAGTGCCAATATTATTACATTACATTGTCCGTTAACAAAAGAGACTGAATATCTTATCTGTGACGAATCCATCGCTAAAATGAAAGAAGGGGTAATGATTATCAACACCGGGCGTGGAAAGTTGATCCATACCAGACATTTGATAGAAGGGCTGCTTGGTGGTAAGGTCGGTTATGCAGGTCTGGATGTGTATGAAGAAGAAGGGGCTTATTTCTATGAAGACCATTCGGATAGTGTGATGACTGATGATGTGCTTGCCCGGTTACTGTCTTTCAATAATGTGATCGTGACATCTCATCAGGCTTTCTTTACACAGGAGGCCATGTCGAATATTGCACACACAACTATGAATAATATCCTTGATTTCTTCGATGGTAAAGAGTTGAAAAACGAGGTTGTATATAATAAAGCTTAGTGTAAATTTCATACAGTTAAATTGTAAGTATGAAACGGTTCTTTATTCTTTTTGTTTATATATTCATGTTCTTGGGAATCACAATTGCTGCTGAGCCTAAGTTTGTCGTTGTTATCGATGCCGGGCATGGAGGTAAGGACGGTGGAGCAGTGAGGGGTATATATAAGGAGAAAGATATAAATCTGGGAGTAGCTAAAACTTTGGGGGAACTGATAGAAGCAAACTTTAATGATGTGAAAGTTGTTTATACCCGTAAGACGGATGTTTTTGTAGACTTGGATAAGCGGACGCAGATAGCCAATAAAGCTAAAGCCAATTTGTTTATATCCATTCATACAAATTCAACGGCTTCAAAGACGACTAATGCTTCCGGTGCCGATACTTATATATTAGGGTTAGCGCGTAGCGCTGAAAACCTGGAAGTAGCAAAACGGGAAAACTCCGTTATCCTGTTAGAGGACAATTATACATCGAAGTATGAAGGCTTCGACCCCAATTCGACGGAGTCGTACATTATATTTGAGTTCATATCGAATAAATATATGGAGCAAAGCCTGCAATTTGCGGATTATGTACAAAAGGATTTTAAAAATATCGCAAAACGTACCGATAGAGGCGTGCGGCAAGCCGGATTTCTTGTGTTAAGAAAAACCAGTATGCCAAGTGTGCTTATCGAACTCGGGTTTATCAATAATCAGGCAGAAGCTAAATATTTATCTTCCCGATTGGGCCAGAGGGCGATGGCGACCGCTATATACTCGGGATTTAAAAAATATAAACGGGAATTTGATAAAAAGCAAGGCCGCTATGTTGCAGCTCCGGATAAAAATGAGGAAATCGATGATATTGCAGTTGACGAAGCTATCATAAAAGACAAAGCGGTCATTCAAGATACTTATGCCGTAGAGAAAGTCGATACTCCGGTTGCGAAAGAATCGGCCAGAGTAAAAAATATGGTAGAAGTACCAAAGAAAAGAGAGCAATCTCCAAAGAAGATCGGAGAAACCCCAAAAAAGGAGACTGAGCCTTCAGCAAAGACGGAGAAAGCAGCAACAAGGAATATTAGCAATCAGACAGAGTACCGGGTACAGTTCTTGGTGTCGCCAAAGAAACTCTCAGACAACTCAAAAGAATTTAAAGATCTTTCACCGGTTTCATTTTATAGAGATGGCAGCAGCTATAAATATACTTATGGCTCAACAACAGATTATAATGAGATAATTAAAATACAGCGTCAAGTCAGGGCTAAATTTAAAGATGCGTTTGTAGTAAAATTTAAAAACGGGGAACGTATTAAATAAGTAATGGCAAAACACTATGTGGGTGGGAGACGGTTTTTAATAATAACTATTTGTTGTATTTAAACTTAGCAAAATAATAAATAGGTCTGCGACCTTAGAATTACATATATTTAACAGTTATGAGTAAAATGTCGAAAGAAGTAAAAATAGGTATAGCCTTTGTAATCGCAATTTTCCTTTTGTATTACGGCATCAGTTTTCTGAAAGGGGTAAATCTTTTTAAACCATCAAATTCATATATTGTCGTCTTTGACGATGTGTCAGGGCTAACCCAGTCTACACCTGTTACGCTGAATGGTTTTCAGGTAGGTCTGGTATCTTCCATGGAGCTTGATCCTAAAAATCAAAAACGTGTGATTGTATACCTGAATATGGACAAAGGCATGGAGATACCCAAAGGTAGCAAAATGTCGCTGGATGTTTCTGTTCTGGGCTCGGCAACAATCATGCTTGAGACTAATCCTTATACAAAGGAGAACCTTTCTTCCACAGATACTATAAAAGGTATCCGGGTGAAAGGGATGCTAGATGCGGCAGGTACTATGCTGCCTCAGGTAGAACAGCTTATACCGAAGATTGATTCGATACTTATCGGCCTTCAGACGCTGGTGAACAATCCTGCATTGAACCAGTCACTGACAGATATCAATCAGATTACAGGCGACCTGGCCAAATCGACCAAACAACTGAATTCTATGATGACCACCTTAAATAAGGATGTTCCTGCCATAACCGGAAATCTGGGTAAAATGTCTAATGACCTAAGCAGTGTGTCGGGCAAGATAAATCAAATGGATTTGGCTTCCACATTCAGGTCTGTAGATTCTACGATGAAAAATATAGAATATCTTTCTACGAAAATCACATCTAAAGATAATTCTTTGGGATTATTATTGAATGATCGTCAATTATATGATAGTATTAACGGAACAATTAGTAATGCTTCGTTGTTACTTAAAGACGTAAGGCAAAATCCATCCCGTTATATTAATGTAAAGGTCTTTTAAACCATTCTATTTAGAATTGATCTAAATAAGTAAAAATATTTTTTTTGCTTAATAGTGTCACCCTTATACTTTTCGGGCAGTATTACGAAATTGTTAAAACGTAATTAAAATGCTATTAAAAACGCAATTGATTGATTATTAGTTAGTTATTTATGTAGATAGGGGTGATTTTGTAATTACGTCATAAGTCATTGAAATTAAAACAGATGTTTCTAAAACTAGAAATCCAAATTTGGGGGCACTTTTTTTTTATGAAATAAATGATGAAATTTACATTACGAAATCGAGAGAGTAATATAGACAAAAATAACTAAACTAATAAATGAATCCTTCTTCAACTCAAAATTTATGGGCTAATTGTTTAACGGTCATTCAGGATAATATACCTGAAGCGGCTTTCAAAACATGGTTCTTACCTATTGTACCCTTATCCTATGAAAATAAGGTATTTACAATACAGGTACCAAGCCAATTCTTTTATGAGTATCTGGAAGATAAGTTTGTCGATTTACTGAAAACCACTCTGCATCGCGAAATCGGTAAAGATACAATATTACAGTATCGCATATTGATGGAGAATACAACTAATACAGTTGTAGATTATAGAGGTGACGCTAAGACATTACCTGTTGATAAGGGACATATTAAAAGCTCCAATAAAGTACCTAATCCTTTTCAGAAAGTTGTTGCGGATGATTTTGACTCTCAGTTGAATCTGAAATATACATTTGATAACTTTTTTGAAGGAGAAAGTAATAAACTGGCCCGGACTGCAGGTGAGACTATAACAAAAAATCCTGGCAAGACGGCTTTTAATCCGTTGTTTCTTCATGGTACATCCGGTGTGGGTAAAACCCATCTCTGTCATGCCATAGGGACACGTATAAAAGAGCTGTTTCCGGAGAAACGTGTATTATATGTGTCGGCTCACTTATTTAAAATTCAGTATGCTGATGCCGGACGTTATAATACGACCAATGACTTTATCAACTTCTATCAGGGTATCGACGTACTTATCATAGATGATATACATGAATTGGCTGGAATAGAGCGTACTCAGAATACACTATTCCATATATTCAATCATCTGCATCAGAATAACAAGCAGCTTATCCTTACTTCAGACAAAGCTCCGGCTGAGCTTCAGGGAGTAGAGGAGCGTTTGCTCACACGTTTCAGATGGGGTTTGACCACGAAAATAGATCATCCCGATAAGGGTTTGAGGTCAAAGATCCTTCAAAATAAGATTCTTCACGATGGGTTGTCCATACCTGAAGATGTGGTGGACTATATAGCAGAGAATGTAACAGATAATGCGCGCGATCTCGAAGGTATTATCGTATCTATTATGGCACATTCCCTAGTATATAATAAAGAAATAGATTTATCTTTGGCCAGACGTGTCATCGGACAGGCAATAAAGAAAATTGAAGCAAAGAAAATAACAATCAACGCAATAGAATCTGTTGTTTGTGACTTCTATAATATAAAGAGTGAGTTGATTCATACTGCTTCCCGCAAGCGGCAGATAGTCCAAGCCAGACAGGTGACTATGTATCTGTCGAAGAGTTATACCGAAATGTCTCTGGCTCAGATCGGGTCTCTCATAGGCAAGAAGAATCATGCGACAGTACTTCATGCTTGTAAGACAGTGAAAGAGCAAATGGAAGTAGACAAAGTATTCCGGGACGAAATAGCAGAAATAGAGAAAAAAATAAAAAGCTGAGGGCGTTAGTTCTCAGCTTTTTAGCTTCGTCTTGATGCCCTGTTAAGATACTTTGTGTTTACTATAATTATTGATCATGATTTCCTTAATACTAACTTCCTTTTTGTCGCAGCAGTAATTTCAGAGAAGAAAGCCTTGATCTCTTTATACTGCGATTTATCATACCGTCCTGTAAAGATATCAATATTTTGAATATATATAATCTTATTCCCATCTTGTTTTACTTCTGTTTCGAATTTACCAAAGGGAGTTGTCAGGGATATATTCTTGGGTAAAGATTCAGTTGTGTATGATTCTGGAATATTGATAATGATGGAGTCGGATTCTGAAAACCCATTGTTAATCACAATGTCCTGAATGCGCGTATTGGATGAAAACATATTATAGCTTCCTTTTTCCAGAGGGCATGCCGGGATAAATAAACGGGTACCTGTTTTATTTACAAAATCAGTAGCTATAAAGTCAGCGGATAAAGCGCAGGACGGTAGTGATGACTTATCCTCGTTTGTCCTTATATTATCTATTTGTACTTTAGGAAATCTGACATTTCGGTTGATGTATCCGATTACTTTTTCTCTGTCCTTTGATGTCATGGCAAATACATTGTAAAGATATCCATGCAGATGTTCAACAAAGGCCAGGGTGCCATTTGCTGTCCCATCTTCGGAGACATTAATAGTTATTATTGATTCCTGTTTATTGTCTTTATCCTGATACCTGGCAACTTGACAAACTTTACCTCCGTTTTCAGTTACAACAAGGGCGTCATGCCCGGCTATATTATCGTGGATATAGCCAAAAGGTATTGTTTGAGAGGTACATTCGAGCCATAAGCTGTCATTCTGAAGGGGTACAAGTAAAATAGCATGATTAGTTTCACTTATATTCGAAAAGCCTTTAGTAAAGGACTTCCTATTTCCGGAATATATCTCACAATAGTTTGAAGGGATACCAATTGCATTTAGCATAGCTTTCATTTCGTTTGATAAGCCTTTGCAATCTCCGAACCCTGTTTTCATTGTGGTTGATGCTTCTATTGGCTGAAATCCTCCGATACCTAATTGAATACTAACATACCGGGAATTCTCTTGCAGGTATTTAAATAATATCTCTACCTTTTCTCTATCCGTTTTGGCATCTTTTACAAGTGATTTAAGCTTGTCAACAATATCATTTGGTAAAGCATCACGTCCTTTGAGTAAACCGGACACCCACATGCCATAGTTCTTCCAATCCGACATATTCCCACAAGAGGAATCATAGCAAAAATCAGCCGGAGCAATCAATACTCTCGGATATATATCCCTTAGCGCAGGAGCCAAAGGTTCACTGTTGATCGCTTTGAGGTTGTTTGCGGTAAATGAATATATGTGTTTATTACCTACAATTTCATCTTTAACATTACAATCGAAATTTGCATCATATCTCAGATTCATATCCGCAGGCAGTTCTATCCTGTAACTGGCATTGACCAGCGATTGCATATAACTTTGAATAGGTGTGAAAGCGGGGTATGAGATTATACCGTTCTTCCATTTTTCTTCATATGTATATTCTATCGTGTATGGATATGTGGGAACCTTATATTCATAGACAATAGAGTAGGCATCTGTTGCCATCTGGTCGGACATGGAAGATATCGTCAAATCTTTCTTTCCGATTTTCCGTATAATGCTACCTGATGCATTTTTTATGACAGCAGAAAAATCTTTCATTTCCTTAAATTTGTCATTATAAGCATAAAAATGGGCAAAACCTTCTCCTTGTTTGCTGAGGATTGTCATTGTTTTCGTCACCTTACATGTGGCATTATTCCTATCCGTCTGGATTATTACTATATCGGAATTCTGGACAATCGCAACCGCATTTTCACGGAGGCTGTCGGAAGCCTGGTTTGTCGAATTACCATTTGCATATGCTATTACAGATGATAATATATAGAGAGTTAGAATGAAATGTCTGTACATAATGGTTGTGGTTCTTATTTATTCTGCACTTGATACCTTTTTGAGTACAATCTGTTCTGAATTCTTGGCTATTAATTTTGAAAAGAAATCACGTAGACTCTCATATTCAGTAGGTAAGAATTGTAGCTTCTTCAATTGGTACTGATAATGAAGCCGGACTTGACTGCCTGATTGAACAACCCGGTAGATGAGGCTCATATCATTATCGTTGAGGAGCATTCTCTCACCTTTGGGTAACTCTTCTACTGTATATCCTTCTGGTACAATAAAATCTATTATTTGTACAAAATTGAGGAGATAGTCGAATTCGATTGGATACTCACGTGTTTCTTTCTTAAATGGATTCTCGGAATATGGTTTATCTGTAAGTGGAGTGATATATAAAAATTCATCAGCCGTGTCAATATCCGAGGATTGTATATAATTCATTTTCAAGGCCTCACTGGTGTTATCCAGATTAGATATAGAGAAACTGTCTATTTCACAGGAAAGTCTCTTACTTATCGATTCTATATAGTCATTTTGATCTTTATGGTTGTAGTAGCTGACCTTGGTATTGTATGCGGCAGCACCTTTGCGTGTGTCGGTTGATTTGCCGACAAGTTTAGAATCGTTAATAGTTATATTTATTGTTTTTAATATTGAACCGGTCGAAACTCCAGTAAGGTCCACCCAGTCGGAATAGTCTGTTCTCAGGATACGTGCTTGTGGTACCATGCATTTTTCGGGAAGCAAGTTCCAGTCTCCGTATTTGGCTGCGGCATCGGTAAAGTACATTGTAGTATCTATTTTGACGCCTGTAATTACATAGTTAAATGCTGATATACTAGGATGCGATATAGGCATGCGTCCATTACTTCTGGTACTCAATATTACGGGGAATGCATTGAATCCTCCGGCCTGGAGTGCGTTTATTAACAGGAAGTTTACGTCCGCGCTTGTACCAATTCCGTTCTTTAAGGCATCTTTCAGATTTTTTGGATAGAAAGCGTTGTGGTCATTCCATTTCACTTTGTATTTGACCATATCCTGTATTTCTTTTGCTCTGTCAAAGGTTACATTCCCTTTGGTTATTTCGTCTTTGAATAAATCCGCTTTCTTCAGATTACCTCCGAACAGACTGGATTCCATAATTTCTTTATCGATATTGCTCCACGATGAAGAATAGTTTTTCACTGTGGAATATGGCATTTGTATGCTTTTAAGTTCAAAAGAAACTTTCGATATATAATCGTTTATTGTCCATAGATACGATTCATTCTTAATAGCGGGAACATCGGTTGCCTCAAATGTATAACGATCGGCAGAACATCGTACCTGAGTTGCTTGCGATCGTCCGTTGTCATCTTTATACTGGATATGGAACGTCTCATTTACAGGCTCTTTCTTAGGCCTTAATGCGATGTATCCCTGAGTATTTAAGTTGTACCGGAAGTACTCAGGTAATATGACGTCAAATGAGGTGTAGAGAATCGGTATAGATGACTGAAAATTGAAATCGCGGAGATCGTAAAAGAAATCAGATACGATTGTGTATTTGTATTCTATAACAGATCCTACTTTTGCAGCAGGCATTGTAAATTTCCTTACTTTCCATTTATTGTCGGTATCTTCTTCAAAAATGAAATCTTTGGATAATTTTGTCTTCACTACTTTACCTCCTTCCAGATTGTAAGTTGTTCCGGATAACCCTCTGATATCTTCTTTTGATGAACTGCTCGCCTGATAATATGGGATTTCCTGGTCACACCACTCAAGGCCTTCGGTTTTAAGTATTTTTATCTTCACCTGAAGTGTGTATTCAAACTGAAAGCCATATAGGTTGTTGTAGACGAAGCGTGTATCACCTTTTTTCAATAACATAACGGCGGCGGCAGTCGTATCCTGAGGATATGAGGTCATCGACAATTCATCAACTGTGGCGTTACCGTACTTTGATTGTGAATAGCAATTATAACCATTCAGAAATACGAAAATAAACAGAATAAAGAGGGCAATCTTTTTCATAATATTAGGTTAATTAAATTAGAGTAAATGTATAAAAATGTTTATGAATATTAATTTGCCGAAAGTATGTCGTAAAGCATATTTCTGGTATTTTATACGCCTTTGGGGCCGGAATAAGGGAATTTCTCCCTATTGTTCTTTATTATATAAAACTGTTAACTGTTTTTTATATAAAAACTTTACAAAAGTGACACTTATGCATTGAATTTCTCATAGATGCTTTTTTTTCTTTTCATTCTTTTCAATAATTGTGAATCATCAATTGTAGGCTGATGGTTTTTTGTATGTATAGATAAATTTAAAAGGATATTTCCATATATTTATACTAAAAAAATTAATATGAAAATCAGATTGCTGAACCCCGGAGAGCAAATTCCGTACGATTTACTTCTTTCGGCTGATCCTTCGATAGAGGTCATCGGGAAATATCTGGATCGGAATTATACCTATGTTGCGGAAAAGGAGGGCAGGATAGTAGCTGTATATATATTATATCCGGTTGAAGCTGATATAATCGAAATAAAGAATATAGCAGTAGCTGAAGACTGTCGGAATCAGGGTGTCGGTACTGCCTTATTGGTTCATGCTGCCGGTATATCCAGAGATTCAGGATATAGTAAACTTATTATTGGTACCGCAGATGTTAGCTTGTCTCCTCTTAGCCTGTATCAGAAAAATGGATTTAAGATCTCAGGTGTTAAAAAGAATTTCTTCGTTGACAACTATCCGGAACCTGTATTCGACGATGGCGAGCGTTGTGTGGATATGGTAATGCTGGAAAAGAATCTCTTGTAAAAAACAAGAGAGCCATACTATCCAGTATGGCTCCTCATGTATTTTGTCAGAGACTATTAATATTCACGTCTTCTGTATCCACCATTATTGCCTCCACCTCTGTTATTGTCATAACTTCTGCGAGGACGATCACCTTCTGTGCGAGGACGAGCTTCAGAAACGGAAATAGTTCTTCCGTCATATTCAGCACCATTCAGTTCTTCAATAGCTTTTTGGCCAGCTGCATTGTCAGCTAATTCAACAAAACCGTAACCTTTAGAACGGCCAGTAGCTTTGTCCATAATAACTTTTGCTGAAGTGATTTCTCCGTATTCACTGAATAGATCCTTCAAATCATTGTCGTTGATGCTGTAGCTCAACCCTGCGATAAAAATGTTCATTGTAAAAAAATAAAATTAAATAATAAATACTCTATGCAGAAGATGTAAATAAATAGGAAAGCTAAAAGAAACTAGACAAGAAAGGTTACCAAAGAAGGGAAATGACTTGAAAAGAAAAATTTAAACTACACTTAAGAACTCTTATGCGATAGCAAATGTAAAAATAAAAATCAGTTATTTAGCATTTTAACCAATTATTTTTTTGTTACGCCTTGCTTTTTTATATTTTATTGTATGATTATGACTGAAAATGTCAGGAATTGAACCTTTTATAATTTTCAATGACACTGATCACCGTGTCCTTATCATTTCCGATTTGTTTCTTTAACGTATCGATGTCGATAAATTTCTCGTCAGGACGTACAAAATCAATGAATTCGGCCGTTAATTCCTTATTATATAGATCTCCGTCGAAGTTGAACAGATTTACCTCTATGCTTATATTATCTCCATTGTGGAGGGTGGGGCGCTTGCCTATATATAGCATACCATCATATCTTTGTCCCTCTACATGCACATATACTGCATATACTCCAAACGCCGGGATTACTTTATATGTTTCCCATACCTGGATGTTTGCCGTAGGAAAGCCTATTGTCCGTCCCACTTTGAAACCTTCCACTATCTTTCCCGAGATAGTATAGTTATACGAGAGCAATTTAGCGGCCTTACGGATATATCCTTCGGCGAGTAATTTGCGGATACGGGATGAACTCACATGTTCTTCTCCGGGAAGTTCCCGGGCTTCGATAACGTTGATCCCTATTTCACCGCCGTAGCGTTTATAGTCGGCAAAACCATCTTCCCTGTTATGCCCGAAGCGGTGATCGTATCCGATAACTAAAGTGTTTACTGAAAGTTTATCTTTTAGTATATCTTTCATAAACTCTCCGGCTGAGAGTTGGGAAATCTCCGTTGTAAAATCAAGACAGACACAATAATCGATTCCGGTGGAAGCCAGACGCTCTGTTTTTTCATCAAATCCGCAAAGCAATGCCGGTTGATAATCTTTTTGTAAAACCTTTCGTGGATGTACCGGAAAAGTAATAACGGCAGAGGGTAATTCACGTTTGGCCGCCTCCTCTTTCACCTGGTTTATCAGGAAGCGGTGACCGGTATGTACACCGTCGAAAAAGCCTATTGTAGCTACTAACGGCGCGTGTTGTAGTTTATGTTCTCTGTCTATAAGCAACATATGTGGCTATTGTTTATAATAATCCCCTATCTGTAAATACTTTTCGCAGGTCTTCATCCTGATCGGTCAGATAAGTTTGGAATCCCAGTTTTTCTCCGATCTCTACATTTGCTTTTCCGTCATCGAAGAAAAGCGTTTCGGCAGGGTCCATTTTGGAGTCGGCTATAATGAAATCGAAAATTTCCCGGTCTGGTTTAGCGCATCCTATTTCATATGATAAATAACATTTATCGAAATAAGCATTAATGGGTAATCCTTCAGGCGAAAACTCATGTGTCATGGCCCATCCCATTACTGAGGGATTGGTATTACTAAGTAAATAAACTTTATATTTTTTACGGAGGTCTTTCAGCAACTGATATTTATAATCAGGTATATCGACTAAAAAACCTAACCATGCATGGTCTATTTGTTCTGCTGTGACATTCGGATTATTCGACAATTTGCGGAATTCAGTAACAAAATCTTCACGGTTTATTTTGCCTTCTTCGTATTCGAGGAAAATCCCTTTCTGACGGAATTCTCCCAAATATTCGTTGATATTAGGGAATCCCAGTGCTGTAAAACGATCTAATGCGGTTTGTTTGTGCAGGCTTACTATCACACCACCAAAGTCGAAGAGGATGTTCTTAATGTTTTTGCTCATAAAATTGTAAAATTAGATTTTGCTCTATAATAGCACGAAGTTAGTTATTTATTCTTTAAGAGCCGTTATTTTCAATTTTGTATTTGTATTTTTGTTAACATTAAGTAGAAGAAAGTATTTAATGATATATTATATTTATTGGAGTCTGACTACTTGTTGTAATCTGAATAAGATAATAAATATGTCAGAGACCTTAAAATTGTTTCAGAGTGCTTTATAAAACAAGGGGTTTGGTACTCAATACCATCAATTATAACGATAAATATGTTCTTGCCCAGGTTTTTACAGAATCATTCGGGCGGGTAACTTATATGGTGTCGAAAGCCAGAGGTAAGAGTTCGAAAGTACCCAAATCTCTATTTTCGCCGCTTGCTATCCTCGATATGGAAGTAGAGCATCAGGCTTCCCGCGATATACAACGGATACGTGAAGCCCGCGCCGATATGTATTTGTATGATATATCCGGTGATTTGAGCAAGACATCCATGGCTTTTTTCCTTTCCGAATTTCTTACCCGGGTATTGAAGGATACGAACGATAGCCGGCTGCTTTTTAGTTTTCTGGAACAATCGGTACAGATTTTGGAAATGACAGATAAGAGTATTTCTAACTTTCATTTGGTATTCATGCTTAAACTCACCCACTTTTTAGGCTTTTACCCTAATTTGGAAGAGTACAGAGAGAATGGCTTGTTTGATATGATGAATGGCGAATTTGTTCTCTATCAGCCTTTGCATAAACACTTTCTGAACAGGACGGATAGTAAATCACTTTCGTTATTAGCCCGTATCTCATATGAAAATATGCACCATTTTGTCTTTTCGCGCCAAGACAGGATAAATATAATAAATAAGGTGCTGGAGTATTATCGCTTACATCTTTACGATTTTCCCGGTTTGAAATCATTGGATGTATTGCATGAATTGTTTTGATAGGGTTTCTAAATATCAAAATGGAATTTCATATATTCGTAGCTTGTAATATGTAACTAACATTTATGACATTGGAAGAAGTAAAGAATTCGTATAAAAATCGTATCGATAAAGAGAAAGCGACGTTATCCCAACTAAAGAGGGTCATATTTCAGGTAGGGACTTTCCGGTTGGTCATAGTCTTGGTTTGTATTGTTACCTGTTATATTTTGTGGAGTGATACACCAGTGGTGCTGACTGTAATAGGAGTATGTTTAGTGATCTATCTCTTTTTAATGAAATATCATAACCGGCTGTTTCTTCAAAAGAAGTATTGCGAATTACTTGTTCAAAATGCAGAAAACGAACTGAAAGGGATTGATTATGACTTTTCTGCATTCGACGGCGCTCCCGAAAAAGCAGATGCAAACCATAGTTACAGTGTAGATCTGGATTTGTTTGGTAATCATTCTCTTTTTCAATCAGTCAATCGGACTGTGACATCTTTCGGAAAAGACAGGCTGGCGGATACATTGCTTTACCCCTTCGAGAAGAAAGACGAAATCGTGGCTCAGCAAGAAGCATTGAAAGAGTTGAGAGGGAAGACCGAATTACTAGACCATTTCAGGGCAGTAGGGCAAATGACAGGTGCAGAAGATTTGAATATCCATTTCTTTTCACAGCAGTTTATGCAGACAAAGCTTTTATCCAAGAGTTTCTGGCGGTATTTTATGTATATTGCTCCTGTTGTTTCCGTTACGGTTCTTATTCTATGTATTGCCGGCCAGCTTCCATATGCTGTATTAGGTCTGGTCTGGACAATGTTCTTCTTGTTGAGTCTTGCTCCCCTAAAGGATATTAATGCGAAGAAGAACCTGTTTGAAAAAAAAATAGAGACGCTCGGTACATATTCGAAACTATTCAGAATAATAGAGAATGAAAAATTTGAATCTTTCTTATTAAATAAGATACAGGACAAGATAAACAGTGGAGAATCGGCGTCTCTGGCTATACACCAGTTGAAGGCGTATAGTAATAATCTCGACCAATCGTCGAATGTTCTGGGACTCCTTTTCCTCAATCCCTTCTTTTTCTGGAATGTTATCTATTCCATAAAAATAGAGAAATGGATTACCCATCATAAGGATAATATTATCACCTGGCTGAAAATTCTGGCAAAGTTTGACAGCCTTGTTTCTCTTGGGATCTTTGCCTATAATAACCCTGGTTACGCATATCCGCAAGTTGCAGATACTTTTATGCTGGAAGGAAAAGATATAGGCCACCCGATGCTTAACAGATGCGTTTGTGTCCGCAACGATGTGACGATAAGCCGGCATCCTTATTTTCTAGTTGTGACGGGGGCGAATATGGCCGGCAAGAGTACTTATCTGCGTACAGTCGGTATAAATTTAATCCTGGCATGTGCGGGTGCGCCTGTATGTGCGACATCGCTAAAGTTTTATCCTTATAAATTGGTTACAAATTTGCGGACTTCCGATTCGCTTACAGATAACGAATCTTACTTCTTTGCCGAACTCAAACGGCTGAAGATGATTATCGACCGTCTGCAATCGGGTGAGCAATTGTTTATTATTCTGGATGAAATACTGAAAGGAACCAATTCGGAAGATAAACAAAAAGGTTCTATTGCTCTGATGAAACAATTGGTTTCGCTCGATGGAAACGGGATAATTGCCACGCATGATCTCGTATTGGGTAATCTGGAACAAGAATTCCCGGATGCGATAAAGAATTACAGATTTGAGGCTGATATAAAGGATGAGCAGTTGTCCTTTACATACAAAATAAGGGAAGGTGTGGCCCAGAATATGAATGCAAGTTTTCTGATGAAAAAAATGGGAATAACAGGGCTTTGATGCCCCTCCCATCGTCCCCGAAAGGGGGAGGAGTTGATTGAATATTAATTTATGGCTTTGCTAAAGTACCCTAAGGGGGATTTAGGGGGCTTAACTAATATATTATGGAAGATATTCTACATTACATATGGAAATTCAGGCTTTTTCAGAAAGAACTGAAAACGACTACAGGCCAGCCTATAGAAGTGATTGACGTTGGTTTGCCTAACACAAATGAAGGCCCCGATTTCTTTAATGCGAAGATTAAGATAGGAGATAAGATTTGGGCTGGTAATGTGGAAATTCATAAATCATCGGATCAATGGATAAAGCATAAACATGATGTAGATAAGAATTATAACTCTGTTATACTCCACATTGTAGAAAAAGCTAATTGTGAGGTATATAATGAATCCGGGCAACTTGTAATGCAATGTGAAATTACTTATCCGAAACATATAATGGAGAATTATGATTTTCTCATTCATTCCAATACTGATATTCCTTGTTGTAATTATATAGGATCTATACCCTCTTTCCATCTCAATTCGTGGATGAATACCTTGCTGATAGAGCGTTTGGAACGAAAGTCGAAGCATATACAGGAGCTACTTGAGCGATATAATAACTCTTGGGAAGATGTATTTTATATAATTCTGTCGCGTAATTTCGGATTTGGGTTAAATTCCGATTCTTTCGAAAGATTAGCGCTGAGTCTGCCTTTGAAATATATCCGGAAGCAGGGTGATAACCTTATTCAGATAGAAGCCTTGTTGTTCGGGCAGTCAGGCATGCTGGACAATCTTAAAGTAAATGACGATTATTATTCATTACTACAAAAAGAATATGCTTTCCTGAAAAATAAATACGAACTGAACCCGTTAGAATCATATGTATTCAAAAGTTTAAGAACGCGGCCGACTGCTTTCCCTCAGATTCGGATAGCTCAGTTAGCTGCTTTATTACAGAGTTCTCATGGATTATTTTCTAAAATTACAGCCTGCGATGATGTGGGACGCATCAGGTTGATGTTTCATGTAAATACTTCTGAATATTGGCAGACGCATTATGCATTCGGAGTTTCATCCGAACGAAAGACTAAATATCTGGGAGATGCTTCTCTCGACATTATACTTATAAATACGGTAGCTCCGATTCTTTTTATTTATGGGAGGACTGTTGATAGTGAAATACATCGTGAGCGGGCACTTCATTTTCTTGAGATATTAAAGCCGGAGAGAAATTTAATAACGAAACGTTTCGAGAAACTCAAAATGCCATTAAATAATGCTGCCGATTCGCAAGCAATGATTCAATTGAAGCGTGAGTATTGCGAACTCAGGAAATGTTTATTTTGTAGAGTAGGGCATCAACTATTAACCAGTTAACAGTAATCCGTCAACAGTTGGCAAATCAATTAACCTATAACTAAAATGAAATATATAGATCTTTTTAATCATCTCAAAAAAATAGAGAATTATACTGATAGCGAGATTGAAATTGATAGTCATCTTGTTATGCGTAATTTTACTTTCGAGTCTAATTATCGTTTTATCCTTCCCGGAGGACTTGGTAATAATGACGACTATGAGTATATTCCAAGTATACCTGAAGATTATGAACCTGACGTCATTCAGCAAATGCTGAATAAGAAGGATGCGGAGATTATGGAAAATATAAAATTCCGCTACCATATGATAATGCCAAAGAAGGAGCAGAAGGCCAAGGGGATTATTTTTATGTTTCATGGCTTTAATGAAAAATACTGGAATAAATACCTGCCTTGGGCAAAATATATAGCGGAGAAAACAGGCAAATCGATAGTGATGTTTCCTATAGCTTTCCATATGAACCGTGCGCCTGCGACTTGGAGCAACTCGCGGGAGATGTATCATGTGAGCGAACAGCGAAAGCAGCGGCATCCTGATGTTATCTGTTCCAGTTTGTCTAATGTTGCTATCAGTACCCGTCTTCATAACAAGCCGCAACGGTTTCTTTGGTCAGGCCTACAGACTTATTATGATGTAATTGATTTTGTCGAAGCCTTTAAAGAAGGCTTACACCCGGCAATAGAAAAAGACGCTTCAATCGATTTCTTCTCTTACTCTATTGGTACATTCCTTGGCGAGATACTGATGATGAGCAATAAGGACGGGCATTTTACGCATTCAAAATATGCTACATTCTGCGGAGGTGCAGTATTCAACAGGCTATCACCCGTGTCAAAGTTTATTCTCGACAGTGAAGCCAATGTAAGTTTATATTCTTATGTGGTGGAACATTTGGAAAGCCATATGAAACGTGACGAAGTACTCCGCCATTATATGCATACCCATCCCGAGGGAAATAATTTCAGAAGTATGCTTAACTATCGGTCACAAACGATAGCCAGAGAAGATCGCTTCAGGGAAATGAGTCATCAATTCTATGCTATTACATTGGCTAAAGATGAGGTTGTACCTGCATATGAGGTTATTAATACATTACAGGGTTCGGACAGGGATATTCCGATCAGAATAGAGACATTGGATTATCCGTATAAATATATCCATGAAGACCCGTTTCCTGCGCTTCCGAAGATTGCGGATGAGGTGGATAAGCAATTCCGTTTAACTTTCGATAAAATAAGTGATTTTTTAAAATAAATACCGATGAATAAGATTTTTAATGTAGCAGTGTTGATCCTTTTGTTTCTAACGTCGTTCTCCGGACAGGCGAAAGCTCAGGAAGTGGAAAAGCTGTTTAACGGAACAGATTTATCTAACTGGAATTTTGTACTGGATAAAAATAACGTGCCGGCAGAAAAAGTGTTTTATGTAGAGGATGGCTTGATCCATATAGCAGGTGAGCCGCTTGGATATATGTATACCAAACAGAAGTACGGCAATTATCATTTGCATGCAGAATGGCGTTGGCCTCAGGGGATAGAATCAAATAGCGGGATTTTCTTATTGATAGAAAGACCGGAGACACCTTTCCCAAACGGTATAGAGTGTCAGTTAAAGGCCGGAAGCGCAGGTGATTTTGTATTGCTCAACGGTTCCGATCTGGCTGAATATAAGAATCCTGAAAGCGGACGCCCTAAATTTCCTGTGATCGCGAAGACTAAGGCATCAACGGAAAAAGTTGCAGGGGAATGGAATTGTGCTGATGTATATTGTCACTACGGAGTAATCTCGGTATATATTAACGGCGTTTTCCAGAATAAGGGTACAAATAAAATCAAAGAAGGTTATATCGGTTTACAGAGCGAAGGTAAAGATGTCGAGTTCAGGAACGTGACATTAACGCCGTTACCTTGAATATAAATAGATAGGGAGTAGAAAAGAAGGGGAATTTATTTCCCCTTTTTCAATTTCTCTATAATAATCTTCGCTGCGTGTCCGGATGCTCCCGGTTTACCCAGTATGTTTATTATTTCATCATATTCCGATAACATCTTATTGCGGTAGGAGTTGTCATTTAATAATCTGTCTGTTTCATTCCTTATGGCCCCGATGGAAAAGAATTTGGCGAATAACTCCTGCACTACTGCCTTATCCGCAATCAGATTGACAAGCGAAATATATTTTGTATGAAGCAGGTTCTTAAATACCCAATATACTACATGAGGTATCGGAGTTTCGTAACAGACAACCTGCGGAACGCGGAACAGCGCCGTTTCCAATGTTGCTGTACCTGATGTAACCAGCGCGGCCTCAGCGTATTCAAGTAAGCGGTAAGTTTGCCCAAAAACTATCTTACAGGGCTTATCCCCTATGTATTTTTTATAATAACCGGCTTCTATAGCAGGTGCTCCGGCTATGACAGGCTGGTAACCGGTAAATTTTTCTATCGATTCGAGCATCGCAGGCAGGTTATCTTTTATTTCCTGCTGACGGCTTCCGGCTAACAGCGCAATAATAGGTTTATTATCCAGCTTATTCTCTGATATGAATTTATCGTGGGTATCATCCTTATTCACTTCTCTGAAATTTGCCACCGCGTCCACTACAGGGTTACCTACATAGTGGATTCGGTAGTTATGCTTTTTATAGAAGTTTACTTCGAATGGAAGGATCGACAACATTTCATCCACATACTTTTTGAACGATTTTACCCTGTATTCTTTCCATGCCCATACTTTCGGCGAGATGTAATAATAGACAGGTATCTCTGTATGTGTCTTTATATATTTGGCTACTTTAAGGTTAAAGCCCGGATAATCTATAAGTATAAGTACATCGGGCTGAAACCTGATAATTTCCTCATTGCACATTTTCATGTTGCGCAGAATAGTCCTGAGGTTAAGCAATACAGGAATAAAACCCATAAAGGCCATTTCTCTGTAATGCTTTACCAGCCGGCCTCCCTGTGCTTGCATAAGATCACCTCCCAGAAAGCAGAACTCTGCATTTGCGTCCTGCTCTTTCAATGCCGCCATCAGATTCGACCCGTGCAGGTCGCCGGAGGCTTCTCCCGCTACAAGAAAATATTTCATAAGTTAGCTTTTAGCTTTTAGCTATTAGCTTATAGAATAAAGTTAGACAAGCTAACGGCTATAAGCTAATAGCTAAAAGCTTATTTATACTAAGTTTTCCCAAGCCCTTATCGGTTCCAGATAATCGTGATTTGTCATATCCACTTTTACGGGAACAACCGAAACATAATTGTGAGCTAATGCCCACTCATCAGTATTTTCATCGTGAGGCTCATCATTGGTAAATTCTCCGGTGAGCCAATATATCTGTTTGTTGGCACCATCTTTCGACAGTACAAATTCATTTGTCCATTTTCCGGACGTCTGACGGCATATTTTCAGACCTTTTATATCATGGCCTTTTGGTATATTTACATTAAGACAGGTTCCCGAAGGTAATCCATCTTTTAATACCTGGCTTGTAAGCATGCGTGTATATTTATGGCAGGCAGAGAAGTCTGCCTGGTAATCGTGATCGAGTAGTGAAAAACCGACAGAAGGTATCTTGAATACGGCTCCCTCCATAGCTGCACCCATTGTACCGGAGTATAGGACTGCAACAGCTGCATTCGACCCATGATTAATCCCTGAAAGGACAATATCGGGCTTACGTTTGGCCAGTTCGGTTATCCCCAACTTTACACAATCGACCGGGGTTCCTGTACAACTGTATATTTTCAGATCCGTCTCATCCTTTATTAAATGTGCCCGCAATGGTTGCAACGAAGTTATTGCGCTCGACATTCCCGAACGGGGTCCGTCCGGAGCCACTACGACTATTTCACCTAATCCTTTTACGCTTTCTATCAATTCATTTATGCCTTTTGCCTGATGCCCGTCGTCGTTTGTTATCAGTATCAGGGGCTTCTTATTATCCATTATTTTGAGTTTATATTTTTCAGTGTTTTGTTAAGAAACAAAGATACGTCAATATTTTTTAAATCTCTTGCAGTACATTTGCTTTATCTGGTCTGAGCGTAGAATGCAGATATATATTTTAAGTATTCTGTACATAATACGGAACCTACCCTTTTTGGAGTTGCGGCTGTTAACTATTAATCGTATTTCGCCCCATATCCTTGGCTATAAACCGCACGATACAATACAGGATAAAAATAAATACCAAATACATAATGGCTCCTAAATGATGTAAGTATATTACAGCAAATGTAGCAATCAGAATAGCAGCCGTGACGGATAATGCCTGCCACAGACGGGTATATACATCCAGCTTCTCACCCCATACCTTCGGGCGGAATACCCAGTTGACAGGACGGACAAAAGCATTGAGCAGAAGAATTGAGTATGACATGTATTCGTATTTTACGTCATTGAGAATACAAATAATGGCTACAACGCCTATCATTGCGCCATAATAGAGTTTCCCACATTTAGTAGAGGCACTGGAGGGCATATCGGTAGCCATAAAGATAGCCCCCAATAACAAACCTCCTAACGAAAACTGTATGCTATATGGAGTGAATGCTGAGAATATCAATAGTAGAACGGTGAATGCTACCAGTAAGGCTGTAGGTATATGCCACGAAATCCGGCGACGTACCAAAAGAAATATTCCTCCTGCGATTAACAACAGAACAGAATATTCTCCTATGGCTCCCGAAGCTTTATATATCAGCTGATCGAAGAATTTATCTCCGATAAGATTGAGTTCGGGCATATTCACGGCTGTTTTATCATACCATATGGTACGGGAAGTCATTACCACCGGAAAGAATATTGCCATAAATTCGCGTCCGACCAAAGCCGGATTGAATATATTGCGCCCCATCCCGCCCCAGAGAAGTTTTCCGAACAGTACCGCCATGGCTCCGCCGAACGCGACGATATACAGAGGCGTAAAAGGCGCGATGGTAAACGATAACAGAATGCCCGTTATAATGGCCGAGCCATCGGCTACAGAATCTGTCTGTTTGAAAAAGATAGCGGAAAAGATAAATTCGGTTACCAGAGCACTACCTACTGCTACAAGTATCACCATTAAAGGGACAAAGCCGAAAGCCAGATATGATATGGCTATACAGGGAAGTAAAGAAATAATGACATCGGTCATTATTTTGCCGGTACTTACATCTTTCCTTACAAAAGGAGCATATATCATTTTATCGTATTGCATCTGCCAGTTGTTTTAATTTGATCTTCCCTTCCTTAATACTCTCTATCAGGGGTACATTGCTCGGGCAAATATATTCGCAAGCAGCGCATTCTATACAGCTGCTGATACTGTATTTTTCGAGATTGAAGTATTTTCCCCTACGGAAATTTTCTTCGAACTTCATCGGCATCAGATACATCGGGCATACATCTACACAATAGCCGCAGGATATGCAATTACTGCGCTTGATTTTCTCTTTACGGAAGAACAGTACTCCGGACGAACCTTTCGATACTGGTACATTCCAATCGGTAATACCCCGTCCCATCATAGGGCCTCCCAATACAACTGTCTTATTTGTAACAGACAAGCCAAACAGTCTTATAAAATGACCGACAGGCGTACCTATCTTAACTTCAAAATTACCCTCGTTGCGTGATTCCTCTCCCGATATGGTTATTGTCCGGCTAATTACCGGATGGCGGTTTACCACTGCGTCATATATGGCACAAATAGTTCCTACATTACTAACGATAACCCCTATATCACGGGGACGTTGAGAGCGGGGCATTTCGATACCCGTTACCGACCTGATAAGCTGGAGTTCGCCACCTTGAGGGTATTCATTCGGGAGAACTACAATACGGTAGTTCTTATATTCGGCTTTTTGAAGTAATGGATTGAATATCTTCTGAAGTTCCTTATTCTGTTCTTCGATAGTGATGACAATATCATCTGCCTGAAGTATTCTGTTTGCTATACCAATTCCCTTGAATAGTTCTTCTGTATGTTCCGCCATCAAAGCATAATCGGCAGTAAGGTATGGTTCGCATTCTGTTCCGTTGATAATAAAGGTATTTATCTTCTGGCCCCCAAGCCTATATTTTAGTGATGTAGGAAATTGAGCTCCCCCTTCTCCAACTATTCCGGCTGCTTCTATCAGTTCTATTAGTTGTTCGGAAGTGTAAGAATAAGTATCATCTTTCGGTAGTTCGGTTTCTGTCTCCTGAAAATCATTATTTATAACTATGGTAGTCGCCATGAAGCCGTCTGCCTGTAAAGCTTCTTTTATATCGGTCACTATTCCCGAAACCGGGGAATGCATATTAGCGGGCATATTATTTATGCTCTGTGCTATCAATTGGTATTTCTTTACCTTGTCCCCTACATTCACAATAGGCTCAGGCATACTACCGTAAGATTTGAGCAAAGGAATATAAAGAACCGGGGCATCATCGAGAGGTCGAATCTTCAGCTTCTTAGTCTTACTCTTCATTGAAAAAATATGCATCATAAGCAGAATATTGATTATAAGTTATGAATTATAAATGATGAGTTAAGGCATCGAAACCCTTGGTACAGGTTATTCTGTTATCCTCATCTATCATGAAGCCTTCGAATTTAAAATCGGGAGCCAGTATATCTGCTTTTTGCAGAAATCCTTCCGCCGTTTCATTAAACAATGCAGTAGAGAGTATATCTCCAAGCATACAATTATCGCTTACTATACCAATCTGCTTAGTGGTAGATGGAAATCCTGTTTTAGGATTCAATATGTGTCCGTACTTTTTTCCTTCTATATTCACAAAAGTCTTGGCTTGAGACGAAGTTGAGTAACACTGGTTACTGATATCCAAGTTAAAAAGCTCTTGCTCATCATCCGGGTTTCTTGCTATTACCTGCCACGCCGGATGCGATTCGTTATTGATTGCCCGGATAGTACTTCCTCCTGCATTGATAATAGCATCCGTAATACCAATATTGGCCATCTTTTCCACAAGTTTATCAACTGCAAAAGCTTTGATAAACGAACCTGTAATAATTTCCTGGCCTCTTCCTATCCTGACCCGGTTTCCTTCTATTTCAATTCTGCGGTAGTCAATTCGTTTCTTTGCCGCCATGAGTTCCTCAGAAGAGGGTATTCCTTGTTGTCTATCCTTGTAGAAACCCCATAGACGAAGCAGCGGCATGATAGTAATATCGTATGTACCATCGAAATAAGCGGAAAAGCCAATAATCCGCTCTAATATCTTAACCGTTTCATCGTCAACCTCAACAAAGTGTCCTGCATGTTTATTTATCCGGTCAATATATGAATCCGGCTGATAGGAGTTATACTTCTTGTCTATATCCTCCAAAACAGCATATAACTCATCGAAAATATCGTCTTCATAAAAAGCTGATATTTTAATCTTTATATGAGCATGAAACAGGAAACGCGTCTGTGCCTTGTATAATAACTCCATTATTAATTACTCGGTTCCCGAAGCTTCTTCCGGAGTCGCTTTTTCTATTACTGTTTGTTTTGGTTCTTCTACTTTCTTCGGCTCTACTTCTACTTTCTTCTCCGCTTCTTTTTTTACAGCGGGTACAGTAGATACAGCTTTCGGTTTTGCCGGAGTATTCACAGGAGTTCCTTCTTCACCTCTTTAGGTTGCGCTTCTGCCGGCTGTTCCGTTTGGGGCTTCTCGTCTTCTTTTTCAGTTGCAGCGACAGGCAGAACCTCTACCTCCTTGGCAGCTTTATCTTTCTCTTCTTCAGCTTTGGCGGTATTATTCGCCGCATTTACCTTATAACCCCATATAATGAGAATGACACCGAAAAGGAATAGCGTTATTTTTTTTATATTTTGTATTATATTACGCATACTTTTAATAAGTTATGATTATTTGATTTCCTTGTCGCAAATGTAAAATAATAGTTTGACTTGAAAAAAAACATTAACTATTTATAGCATTTTGATTTTAGTATAGATAAAACTAATAAAGTTTTATACTTTTGCACCTGAACTAATTATATACTTATATTACTTATGACTAAGATAAAACTACTATTCATCCTTATTACATTTTGTTCATTACAAACATTCGCTACTCCACCCCGTACAAAAATAGAGAAAGACAAGGTTACCCTAACCTATATAGAAGTAAAAGACGAAGCCATTGAATTTGCAGCTTCCGATATACATAGTATGATTCTCCGGAAGAACAAAGGGTTTTTATGGCCGGCTACAAAAATAGCATTCTCCAGGAAAGACGGGCAACTCTACTTCGACGTCACAGCGATAGACAATTCATGGTGCAATATGTTCCGTGCTGACGAAAACCCGTATGGCTATTTTGTTATCGGTGGGAGAATGTTCATTGTAACATCCAAAGGTAATGAGCCTATTGATCTGGCTGAATATTTTACCTGCGATAACGATATAGAAAGAACATTCTACAAACCGGATGCTACAGTGAAACCTGTAAGTAAAAATCCAGTCTGGTATTATCTTCACAAAGGTAAAATGGCAACCGTCTTAAATTCTGTAAACATAGCAAGTTTGGGAAGATAAAATAAAAGGACTGAATATCTCAGTCCTTTTGCTTTTCCATCATATCATTATAACTTAGCGGCCAGACTCTTCGGCAGATAAAATGTATCATTCTTATCTATATAGACTACAACTGAAGGCAGTGCAATAGGCTGATTATTTAGGTACACTACCGATTTGAAGGCGGGAACAGATAGAGTCACATTCCCTTTCTTTACTTTCAGCACAGGAAAATCAGTAGACTTATCAATTGTATAGTCCATACCCTTAAACACATCAGTATGCTTTGCAAATATTTCCTGTCTCATTTCAGGTAAAGATGTTTTCAGCCCAAGTGCAGCACACAGATACTGATTGATCTCCACATTTGTATTCATACCTACAGGTATATCCCCATTGGGATGATAGGCTGCAAGGAATACTTCCTCTCCGGTATGGCCTCCGGTGGTAAAGCCAAAGTAAGTATGTGAATCCATAATATTAATAATACTGGAACCCATATTTACACTGTTGCTAACCTTCATATAATCTGCTTCTTTATAATTCTTTGAACTCAACAGCAGATTTAATTCTTCGTCGTTCAGGTCGATATCGGTGTATTCTTTAAATATCGCTTTAAACTCTTCCGGCTTAGATTTCAACAAGATTCTTTCCAGTCCTTCGCCTGTTTTCTTGAATTTCGATACATTCTTAAACAAGTCATCAAGGGTTGCTTTATCATAACTTTTCAGATCCCTGCGCCCGATCGTGAATCCGCTGTTTCCATGGTCAGGAAGTACTATAACTGTTGTTTCACCGTTTTTCTTTGCAAAGTCCATTACTGTAGCTACTGCTTTGTCAAAGGCCAGGTACTCTGTAATGCATCCCACGGCATCATTGCCATGTGCCGACCAGTCTACTTTACTGCCCTCTACCATCAGGAAGAACCCGTTTTCGTTCTGAGACAGCCTGTCTAATGCTTTTTGAGTCATCTCCTGTAACGATGGGATTACTTCAGGGTCCCGGTCCAGATCGTACGGCAGTTCTCTTTCGTTAAATAATGCCCAGACTTTCTCTTTTCCATTAAAAGACCTGAAAGCTTTGACATCATCCTGAATCAGCGTGGTACCTGTATTTTTGAAATGCTGTTTGATATCGTCTGTTAGTATAGAATTTCCTCCTCCAAACATCACATCCAGATTCTGATATGCCATTTGGGACGCTATATATTCATATTTGCCACGTGCATAATAATGTGCCGAGCAATCAGCAGGTGTAGCATGCGGAAATTCCACTGTCACCACCAGGCCTGTAGCTTTATTTTGTTGATATTTAGCCGCTTCTAATACAGTAGGCAACGGTTGGTAGGCCATAGCCGGATCTACAGGTATCAGATCGTTTTCCGGGTCGGCAACCGGATATATCGCAACATTGCCTGTACGTTGCGGCATTCCTGTCATATAGCACGATGTGGTCGGGGCGGAATCTCCAATCGGAGCATTTGACGAGAAGGTTTTCACTGTTCCGCACATATAAGGGTCAATAGCAAGATTTTCACCGCCCAGCTTATTATAAATCTGATACCAGCGTGCAGCAGAAACAACTCCGATAGATGTTCCATCCGGTATCATAACTATGACATTCTTTGTCGGTTTTACAGGTCTCCGATACTGCTGCTGGGCAAAGACAGTTATCGAAAATACAAAGAAGAGCAATAAGCTCACACTTACTTTTTTCATTTGTTTTTTTAGATTTTTCGTTTAATTAAGATTCTCAAAGTTACAAATTATTATTTAGCTAATTACAGACTATAAGCCTCAATATATTCATAATATATGCATTATTAAAGATATTTATTATAAGGCTCTTTTTACCGGTTAAAATAAAAAGTAACAAAAGTAACAGCTATAACAATTAATAACCGACACATATTTGTTAAGAATAATTGAATATTTTCTACCTGTTTTCCTAAAGTATAAAAGGTAACAAAAGTAACACATTTAATACTGTTTTTCTATTGTCACTTTTTTATTCTTTTTATCAAAATATATCAAAGAGTATCAGGTCTGTAACTTCTTTATATAGATAAAGTTTCGGAATAAAGTTGAAGCGTTGATAGGAATATTTATTAAAAAAGAGCAGACTGCCAAGCCTGCTCTTTTCTTATATTTTTTATTTGTTCTTTACAAAGTCAACCCCATAATCAGATTGGGAAAGATGCCTAATAGTAAGTTCAGCGCAATAGCTGCGACAGCAACCACCTTATATTCGAAAGGTACTCTCAGCCGTTCGGTGGTTTCCGGCTCTTTTGTAATCATTACATTAGCAATACCCAGATAATATGATACAGCTATTACGGAGTTGATGATACCGAATATAACCAATATCAGATGGTTTGTTTGCAACATTTGCCCGAATACAAAAAACTTGGCAAAGAATCCGGCAAAGACAGGGATACCGCTCAGTGAAAGGAAAGCACATATCATTACTGCTGTCATCGCAGGTTGCCGTTTTATCAGTCCGAAGAAGTTGGAAACATCTTCGTTGTCCTTACCTCTGCATACACCCAGTATAACAGCAAATGCCGCTACTCCGGCAAGACTGTAAGCTGCAGCATAATATAATACTGTATTGGCGGAACTACCGATAGCCAGTAATGTCATCATCATAAATCCTGCATGCGAGATACCCGAATAAGCCATCATACGCTTGATATTGGACTGTTTCATTGCAGTGATGTTACCTACGGTCATTGTCAGTATGGAAAGTACGATCAGGGCTATCTGATAGGCCGGGGTTATACCCGCGGCAAGGATGCTTACTATTTTGTATAGAGCACCTATCGCAGCCACCTTTACCAGAGTACTCATCATCGCTGTAACAAGGGTAGGGGAGCCTTCATATACATCGGGTGCCCAGAAATGAAACGGAACGATAGATGCCTTAAAGAGCATACCCACCGATACCATAATAAAACCGATATTGAACCATAAAGGCATTCCCGATAGCATCGAGTTCACTGCTATTTCGTTTATATCGAATGAGCCTGTTGCACCGTACACCAAAGCGATACCAAAAAGGATGAAACTGGAGGCAAATGCTCCCATGATGAAATATTTCATACCCGCTTCGTTGCTTTTCAGGTTTTTCGGTTCGCTTGCCGCCAATACATAGGCTGCAATGGAAAGCACTTCGAGGCCGATGAAGAACATGGCGAAATTGCCGAACGAAACCATTGCTACGGCACCCGCGAGCATAAATACTTTCAGGGCTACATAGTCTGCAATTTTTACCATCTTGTCCTGATAGAATTTGGGACTCATCGTTATGATGAGAATGGCAAGGACGATGAATAAGATGGAAAACCCTTGCGAAAACCCGCTTGTTACTACCATGTTGTATTTATCCGTGCCAAGGAATGACTCTCCCAGATAAAATTCCGTAACAGTCAATCCCAATGCCGCTATCAATCCGATAAGGGTGACAGGTATAAGGATCTTTCTTAAATTGAGAATCTCTAATAACAGGCAAATAATTCCTAATCCTGAGATGGCTATCAATGTACTCATTATATATCTGACTAAATTTTTATCTGTTAATATACATTACAATCTCTTCTAAGCTCGAAGATACAAGGTCTGTCACTGGTTTTACATACACTCCGAAGAATAATAATACAGCGACGATCAGGCTGAATACGAAAATTTCAGTTTTGGATAAATCCCTGAACTTAGTTTCAGAAGGTTCTCCCAACATCACACGTTGAAACATTCGCAGCATGAACAATGCTCCCAGGAATAACGATGTTCCTATCGTCAGTGCATACCATAGATTTACTTCATAAAGGCCATACATGATGGTAAATTCCCCGATAAAGTTAAATGTCAGCGGCACACCGATAGAAGATAATATGGCAAGGAAAAACGCGACCGTAAATTTAGGTGTGTGGGAAGCGATTCCTCCGAGTTTACTCATTGATAATGTATTGGTGCGGTTCTGGATTATATCTACTGAGTAGAATAGTCCTACAATGCCGAAACCGTGTGCTATGATAAGCACTATTGCTCCCTGCAAACCATCATAAGTAAGGGCATAAGCACCTGCTGCCACAAAGCCTACATGGGAAAGTGAGGCATAAGCCATAAATCGTTTCAGGTCGTCTTGTCTCAGAGCCATTATAGCTCCGTATACGACACCGATAATACAAAGTATAAGAATAACTGTCCTTAGTTCATGCGCGGCAAAAGGGGTTGTAGGTATCTGCCAGCGTATAACGCTGTATGCCCCCATTTTCGACATCAGACCGGCCAGCAACATTGTACCTACAGCCGGGGCTTTTTGGTATACATTAGCCTGCCATGTATGGAATGGGAAAATAGGTATTTTTATAGCATAAGCAAGGAAGAAAGCAAGGAATATCCATATCTGTTCCGTATTGCTCAGGTTAGCGTTGTAAAATGCTTCCAGCTGAAAACTTCCGGTTTTTACATACATGTATATAATTGCAGCCATCATAAACAATGATCCGGCGAATGTAAACAGGAAGAATGTCATGGCAGCCTTGCGGCGCTTGGCCATTTCTCCGTTACCCCATAATATGATGATGAAGTAAATCGGGATAAGCGACATTTCCCAGAATACATAGTATAGTAGCGCGTCACTGCTCAGGAAAGCCCCTGTCATGGCAAAGGCCATAAACATGATAAGGCTGAATAAGAGCTTTTCGTTTTTAAACTCACGGTTATGCGCAGCCAGTATAATGATGGGTAATAAAATTGTTGTCAGCAGAATCATGGCGATGGCCAATCCATCTGCCTTGAGCGAGAATGATATACTCGGATTGCTTATCCATTCCGCGCTATAGCTTGTACCTGCGGCACCGTATTTAAGACATAGGGCAACAGAGAATATAGCCGCTGCAACACTGAACAGGATGGCAACCTTGGAGGCAAATCTGTTCCCTGAAAAATAAGTAAGAATTGCACCTACTAATAATATGATTAATATAATAGCGATATTCATGTTTCTTTAAAAATTTTTATACAAGGAATAAACAGATTATTAGTGCACTGAAACCTAACACAAAGAAGAACAGGTAAAATCCGAGGCTTCCGTTCTGCAACTTCTTGAAGTACGGGGAAACAGCTTCGACTAGTTCTCCTCCTCCTTTGAAGAAGCCTTTGAGCCATTGTTCCATATATTTATTGAAGAGATCAGCCAGAGCATAAAGTGGTTTTACGAATAATGCATTGTATATTTCATCGATATAATATTTATTGTAAAGCACTTTTCCAAATCCTGTAATTTTATTATCCCCGGCAGGTACTTCCGATTTCTTGATATATTTGAAGTAAGCCAGTCCAAGACCTATAAATGCAATCAGAGATGAGATAATCACTGTTGTCAGCTGCATATCCAGAGGCGGATGTTCTGCTGTTGCGCTTGGCAGTATCGGAGCAAGAAATCCGTTTAACCAGCTATGAACACCAAGGAAAGAAGGAAGGCTGATAACCCCGCCGAATACAGCTAAGAGGCCTAATATGATTAATGGCATTGTCATTGTATTCGGAGACTCGTGCAAATGGTGCTTTTGTTCTTCCGTACCTCTGAATTTTCCGAAGAATGTCAGGTACAGTACCCTAAACATATAGAAGGCTGTCAGCAGTGATGCCAAAGCGCCGAGTATCCATAGTATCTTGTTATGTTCAAATGCCGTCAGCATTATTTCATCTTTCGAGAAGAAACCTGCAAAAAGAGGTATTCCCGATATGGATAGCGTAGATACTAAGAATGTATAGTATGTTTTAGGCATGGCTTTCCTGAGTCCGCCCATCTTGCGCATGTCCTGTTCGCCACCCATCGCGTGTATAACCGAACCCGAACCAAGGAAGAGACAGGCCTTGAAGAAAGCATGCGTGATAACATGGAATACAGCCACATGGTATGCTCCCAGCCCCAAAGCGAGGAACATAAGTCCCAGCTGCGATACAGTGGAATATGCCAGTACTTTCTTTATATCGGTCTGTGCAATAGCTATTGAAGCTGCAAACAATGCTGTCACTGCTCCCACAACGGCTATCAGCGTCTGTATATCCGGTGTCAGATCGAAAAGGAAGTTAAGACGTGTCACCATAAAGATACCTGCTGTTACCATTGTTGCAGCATGTATCAGTGCGGAAACAGGGGTAGGTCCTGCCATCGCATCCGGCAACCATGTATATAGAGGTATCTGTGCACTTTTACCTGTTGCTCCAACAAATAGAGCTAAAGTAGCAACGCCAAGTAATGTGGAAACTTCAGGATTAGATGTTGTGGATACGGCGGTTTTTAATGTATCGTAATCCACGGTCTTGAACAGATAAGCCAGTGTAAAGATACCGATAAGGAAGCCTAAGTCTCCGATACGGTTCATTATAAAGGCTTTCTTTGCCGCGTCGTTGTATTTTTGATTTCTCGACCAGAATCCGATCAGCAGATAAGAACACAGTCCGACGCCTTCCCAGCCGATAAACATAACCAGCAGGTTGCTTCCTGCTACGAGTACCGACATAAAGAAGATAAAGAGGTTGAGATAAGCAAAGAACCGGTCTATATTTCTGTCATCGTGCATATACCCCATCGAATAGATATGGATCAGCGCACCGATACCTGTAACAAACATCAGCCACAACAAAGACAGTTGGTCCAGTGTGAAGGCGAGGTTTGTTCTGAATTCGTCCAAAGCGATCCATTCAAAAAGATTTACATGTACAACTTCCCCGGAGGAAAGTACGCGGAGAAAAAATACGAGCGATATAACAAAACTGACAAGTACAGCCGACGTGGCGATAATTCCGGGCATTGTACGTCCCAGAAATTTTTTGCCAACGAGCAGATTGATTAAAAAACCTACAAAGGGGCTAAGCAGAAGTATTAATACTAATAGTGTGTTCATCCGTGTTTATCCTTTTAAGTTTTTTAATTCATCAATATCGATAGTGCCTATATTCCTGTAGATGGCTACCAGAATAGCGAGTCCTACGGCAACTTCGGCGGCGGCTACTGCCAGCGAGAAAATTACAAACACCTGTCCGCTGGTATCCTGATGGTAAACCGAAAATACTGCAAGCAACATATTGGCAGCTGCAAGCATCAGTTCTACCGACATCAGCATAACTATCGTACTCCGACGATACAACAATCCAATCGCACCCACCGTAAACAAAAGTATACAGAGGTAAATGTAATTGTCGATTCCTACTTGTTCTAATATATTATTCAGCATAGCTTAAGCTTTTTTCTCTTTTTTAGAAATTAATACGGCTCCGATCATGGCTGTTATCAACAGTATAGAAGCAAACTCGAACGGAACAAGGTATTCGTCGAGTAGTACCTGTCCGATAATATTTACCGACTGGTAATCCAGCCCCTCAGCCTTGTATGTCTCTACCACAGGCACCGATTTTATTAGTGCTGCCAGTAGTACAATACCCATCAGGCAAGAAGATACAGTGGCTGCTATACGGCTAATCACTTTCTTTTTAGGTTCGTGTTGCTCACTGAGGTTCATCAACATGAGGGTGAAAAGTAACAACACCATAATCGCCCCGGCATAAACCACAATGTTTATTACTGCCAGAAACAAAGCATTCAGCAACAGAAAATGTCCTGATATGGAAAAGAAACAGATAATCATATACACAGCACTGTGGATAGGGTTCTTTGATATTACAGTCAAAATACCTGTACCGAGTGTAATGGCTGCCAGAATGTAAAAAATTACAGATATCATATATTATTAGTTAAAGCCCCTCCCGACCTCCCCAGAGGGAGGAGTGGTAAAACCACGATGGAGAGCGTTATATTATTATATTTTCTCGTCATTTCATTATTTCATTCTAAGTCCCCCTTGGGGGATTAGGGGGCTAATCGTATTTTCGTGCTTTACCATCTTCTACTGAAATTACCAGTTTATCCTTACCATAGATAAAATCTTCTCTTTCCAGCTTAGGCTTTACCAAAAGTTTTGATTTAGTCAGGAAAATCGCTTCTTTAGGACAGGCATCTTCGCATAGTCCGCAGAAAATGCAGCGCAGCATATTGATTTCATATGTAGCGGCATATTTTTCTTCCCGGTAAAGATGTTCCTCGCCTTTCTTACGTTCCGCAGCTACCATTGTAATAGCTTCGGCCGGGCAAGCCAGAGCGCATAGTCCGCAGGCAGTACAGCGTTCGCGTCCCTGATCGTCACGCATCAGTACATGCTGGCCGCGATATACAGGGCTGAATTCACGTTGCTGCTCGGGATACTGGATCGTGTTTTTCTTTTTAAAGAAATGTTTAATCGTAATCCACATCCCTTGCACAATAGCAGGCAAATAAATGCTCTCGATAAAAGTCATTTTTTTATCGGTAACTTCTACTTTTTTGCCTGATAACGATATATCTTTTATTGATGACATCTCAAATCCTTATTTTTTATTTAAAAATCAGAATAGCAATTCCTACAAGGAAGATATTCACTATAGCCAGCGGGAATAACATTTTCCATCCCAGTTTCATTAGCTGGTCGTATCTGAATCTTGGTATTGTCCAGCGTACCCACATATAGAAGAATATGAAGAATGTTGTTTTTGCCAACAGAGACAAAACACCAATAGCATTTGCTATATTTACTCCCCAGTTTTCGTTTACCCAGTCTATACCCGGATAGTTGTATCCTCCGAAGAAAAGCACCGATATGAATGCAGAAGAGAAGAACATACTCGCATATTCCGAGAACATGAAGAATCCCATACCCAACGATGAGTATTCGGTATGGTGACCGTTTACCAACTCCGACTCACACTCGGCAAGGTCGAACGGTGTACGGTTACATTCTGCAAAAGAACATACAAGGAAGATAATAAAGGTCAGAGGCTGATAGATGACATTCCATTGCATTCCGTGCCATCCGCTTTGTTGTTGCGAGATTTCTACGAGGCTGAGCGAACCGGTCATCATCACAAGGGCAATGATAGACAATCCCATCGCTATTTCATATGAAATCATCTGGGCACCTGCACGGATACTTCCCATAAGCGAATATTTGTTGTTAGACGCCCAACCACCGATTACCACACCGTAAACGCTGGTGGATAATACGGCTACAATGTAGAGTACGGCTACATTCACATCTCCAATGTAACCCATTACTTCACCATAGCCCGGTATAACGAACTTTTCAGCCCAGGGAATTACGGCAACACCTAACAAAGATACGGACATCGCAATGGCAGGTGCCACAACAAAAAGTATCTTATTGGGCGTGTTTGGCATAAACTCTTCTTTCGAAAAAAGTTTCGCTCCGTCGCAAATAGGTTGCAATAATCCAAATGGCCCCGCACGGTTAGGTCCGTAACGGTCTTGCAGGAATCCGGCGACTTTTCGTTCAGCATACGTGGAATACAATGCAAACAGCATTGTTACCGCAAATACAAGGACGATAAAGATTAATTTTTCTAAAATAAATGCAACTTCCATAATTATTAGTTGACGAGTTAACAAGTAAACGAGTAGACGAGTTTCAAGAAAAAACTTGTATCTCGTATCTTGTTTACTTGTATCTATTTCATTCTTCTTTTGTTTTCTCTATAGCTTCTTTTTCCTTTTCATCATAAGGCGAACCGGACATACTTATTTTCTTCCGGTCTTCATCCCTGCCTTCGAGTACAAGCTCCTCGGTTTCAATTTTTACCTTTTTCAGATGAGTGGTATAGTTATTGACATTGATTACAGATGGCTTCTCAAACTTACGAGGGCCTTCCACAATCCAGTCTTCTACATTCTTATGTTCGAAACGGCATTCGTTGCAGATGAAATCCTCTACCTCATGCCATTCATCCTTGCGTGCAGTAACACGCTGAACGGTATCCCCGAACATCCATAATGTGACTTTACCCGAACATTTGGTGCAATGACGATGCGCGTTGAACGGTTTGTTGAACCATACACGCGATTTGAAGCGGAATGTTTTATCAGTCAGTGCCCCTACAGGACATACGTCGATTACATTTCCCGAAAAGTCATTGTCTATTGCCCGCTCTATATAAGTGGATATCTCTGCATGATCGCCACGTCCGACTACACCATGAACACGTTCGGGAGTTAGCTGGTCGGCTAGTTTTACACAGCGGTAGCATAGAATACAACGGTTCATGTGCAATTGTATATACGGGCCGATATTTTCGGGTTCGAAAGTACGTTTTTCTTCTATATAGCGCGATTTGAAGTTTCCGTTGCCATATGCGAGATTTTGCAGATCACATTCTCCGGCCTGGTCGCAAACAGGACAGTCGAGCGGATGGTTGATTAACAGAAACTCGGTAACAGCCTGACGGGCTTCCAATGCACGTCGCGAATCGGCACTAAGTACTTCCATTCCATCCTGTACGGCAGTAACGCATGATGGTTGAAGTTTTGGCATAGGACGGGGATCTCTCTCGCTGCCTTTGCTTATTTCCACTAAGCAACAGCGGCATTTACCACCGCAATCTTCTAGTTTGGAATAATAACACATAGTAGGAGGAACGCTGGCTCCGCCAATCATGCGTGCAGCTTGCAGGACGGTAGTCCCGGCTTCAACCTCTATTGTATGTCCATCTATTGTAATTTTCATTTTCTTAGCTGTTAGCCTTTAGCTTATAGCTATTAGCATTTTTAGAATAATATATATATAATGACAATCCGTTTTGCTAACAGCTAAAGGCTACTGGCTAACGGCTTCAATAAATGACGGACTTTTTCCATCGGTTCATTCACAAAATGGTTCCTGTCCTTAATCTTTTCAGGGAAACGGACATGATATTCGAATTCTTCGCGGAAATGACGTATCGCAGCAGCCACAGGCCACGATGCGGCATCACCCAGCGGGCATATCGTATTTCCTTCTATTTTGCTTTGTATGCTCCACAGAAGGTCTATGTCTTCTTCGCGGCCGAAACCGGTTTCGATACGGTGAAGTATTTTATCCATCCATCCTGTACCTTCGCGGCAAGGAGAACATTGTCCGCAACTTTCGTGATGGAAGAAACGGGAAAAATTCCAAGTATTGCGAACGATACAGGCTGTATCGTTATATACGATAAATCCTCCTGAGCCCAGTGACGAACCTGTTACAAATCCACCATCGGAAAGAGATTCGTATGATAAGAGACGGTCTTCTCCGTTTGCTGTTTTGAATATGTATTGAGGAGGCAGAATCGGTACGGAGCATCCGCCCGGGATAACAGCCTTGAGAGGACGGTCGTCCAACATACCACCACAATATTCATCCGAATTGAAAAACTCGTCGACGGACATGCCCAATTCTATTTCGTATACTCCCGGATTTTTGATATGTCCCGAAGCTGACATTAGTTTTGTGCCGGTCGATCTGCCGACTCCGATTTTTGCATATTCTTCACCGCCATTATTTATGATCCATGAAACGGTAGAGATAGATTCTACGTTATTTACTACCGTAGGTTCGTTCCAAAGTCCGCTTACAGCAGGGAACGGCGGTTTGATACGGGGATTACCCCGTTTACCTTCGAGAGATTCTATCAGTGCGGTTTCTTCTCCGCAGATATAGGCTCCTGCACCGCAATGTACATAGAGGTCCAGGTCATATCCCGTACCCAATATATTCTTACCCAGCCAACCGTTGGCATAGGCTTCTTTTATAGCTTTTTCCAGAATCTTGAATATCCACATGTATTCTCCGCGGATATAGATATATGAGAGATTTGCTTCCAAAGCATAGCTGGAAACAATAGCGCCTTCGATAAGCAAGTGAGGAATGTGATGCATCAGGAAACGGTCTTTGAATGTACCCGGTTCCGATTCGTCGGCGTTTACTACCAGATGGCGTGGCTTTCCCGACTTTTTGTCGATAAAGCTCCACTTCATACCCATAGGGAAACCGGCTCCTCCGCGACCACGCATGCCTGAAGTCTTCACCTGTTCAACAACTTCGTCGGGAGTCATTGTTTTCAGAGCTTTTTCTACAGATGCATAACCGCCGTTTTTGCGATAAACCTCGTATTCCTGTATTCCGGGAATATCTAATTTCTCAAATAATATCTTTCTAGCCATCGCAATTAATATAGGTTTACTTTTCCTTCTTTACAATCTTCTATGAGGGTATCTATCTTATCCTTTGTCAGGTTTTCGTGATAGTTGTCTCCCAATTGAAGCATAGGTCCATAGCCACATGCGCCGAGACACTCTACACCCACAACACTGAACATACCGTCGGGGGTAATTTCTCCCTGTTTAACTCCGAGTTTCCGGCAGGTATAGTCCATCAGGTCTTCTCCTCCCCGTAATCCACAACAAGCGGTACGGCAGAACTCGAACATATATTTTGCTACCGGTTTCTGATTGAACATTGTGTAAAATGTCACAACTTCATACACTTCGATAGGAGTGATTTCTAAAATTTCGGCTACCTTATCCATGAGTTCGAGGCTCAGCCAGTTGTCGTGAGCATCTTGTACTGCATGCAGGACGGGTAGTAGCGCCGATTTTTTCTTGTCGGCGGGATAATGGCTCAATAGTTCATTGATGCGTGCCATCAATTCTTCCGACATATTTATTATTTGTTTGTAATCTCTTACTTGTTCCATTGTTTTTAGCTGTTAGCTGTTAGCCTTTAGCTATTAGCTTTTTTATATTATTATATTCAATTGGCACATTGGTACATTCTCATATTGGCATATTAGATTATGCATCTAATTCTCCGGCAATAACATTTATACTAGAAAGGGTTGCAACAGCATCCGAAAATAGTCCGCCTTTTATCATTTCAGGAAATGCCTGATAATAAATAAAGCATGGCCTGCGGAAATGAACCCTATATGGTACACGTGAACCGTCTGTGACTATGTACACTCCCAATTCGCCGTTTGCTCCTTCTACCGAGTGGTACACTTCGGTAACCGGAACAGGCACTTCGCCCATTACGATTTTAAAGTGCTGTATCAGTGCTTCCATTTCGGTATATACTTCTTCTTTCGGCGGAAGATAATAATCCGGTACATCGGCATGATATAGGCCTTCAGGCATATTGTCACGAGCCTGACGGATTATTTTCAGACTTTCTTTTATTTCAGCAGCGCGTACACACCAACGGTCGTAAGTGTCTCCCGACTCACCGACAGGAACTGTGAAATCGAAATCTTCGTATGAACTGTAAGGTTTTGCCACCCGTACATCATAGTCGATGCCGGTAGCACGGAGATTAGGACCAGTGAAGCCGTAATTCATTGCTTTTTCGGCCGAAATTGAACCTACCCCCACGATACGATCCATAAATATGCGATTGCGAACGAAAAGCGCTTCCAGTTGCCCCCATGCCTTAGGGAAGCCTTCAAGGAATTCATCCAGTTTGCGCCATGCCGCCTCACTCCAGTCACGCTCAAAACCTCCGATACGCCCCATATTAGTGGTTAGGCGGGCTCCACAGATTTCTTCGTAGATTTCATATGCGAGTTCGCGGTATTTCATTACATACAGGAAAGGAGTATATGCACCCAGATCGACACCTAATATAGAATTACATATAAGATGGTCTGTAATACGCGCCAGTTCCATAACTATGACACGCATATATTGCGCACGCTTGGGTACTTCCACTCCCAACGCTTTTTCTACTGTCATCCACCATGCCATGTTATTAATGGGAGCGGAACAATAATTGAGCCGGTCGGTAAGTGTTGTGATCTGATAGAACGTCCTGCGTTCCGCAATCTTTTCAAAGGCACGATGAATGTATCCGATGGTAGTATCTGCATCCAGAATGCGTTCGCCATCCATCAGCAGTATATTCTGGAATACACCATGGGTAGACGGGTGAGTAGGGCCGAAGTTTAATATATTCAACTCTCTTCCGTCATCGAACTTTTGTTCTCTTACTATTTTCGCAAAGCGATGTTCGGGATTTATTAGTTGGTCTGACATTTCCTTACTTTGCTTTATTTATTAGGTTCATAGTTGTTCGGTGTTCTACCGAAGAAACGGTCGTCTTTATCTGTACGGCCCGAATCTTCCAGAGGGAACTCTTTGCGCATAGGAAAGGAAACCATACCTTCGTCGTTCAGTATCCGTTTCAGGTTTGGATGTCCTTTGAATATGATGCCGTAAAAATCGTATGTTTCACGTTCCATCCAGTTGGCGGCAGCGAAAATTTCTACCATCGTATCCACTTCCGGTTTGTCTCCGTTCAGGTATGTCTTTATTCTTACCCTTACATTGTCTATCCAGTTGTGAAGCAGGTAAACTACTGCAAACCGGGAATCTTTATCATTGTCGGGATAATGTATACCGCATAGGTCAGTCATGAAATTAAAGCGAAGCGTTTTGTCTTCTTTCATAAAACGGATTACGTCCTTAATAACAGCAGGTGTAGCTTCGAATACAAAAATATCGTGCTCCATTCTGAAGTTCAGGACCTCCGATCCGAACTTTTCACTTATCTTACTTTCAATAACTGTAGTTTCAAGTGCCATTATGCCGATTTATTCAAATTTATATGATTCAAGTAATTTATCGTATCTGTCCGAACCCCTGCGATGGATAGATTCATGTTTTACGAGCTCCTGTAACTGCATTACCCCATCCAGTATTTGTTCGGGGCGGGGCGGGCATCCGGGCACGTATACGTCTACCGGGATTACTTTATCTATACCCTGCAGTACCGAGTATGTGTCGAATATACCGCCTGAGGATGCACAAGCGCCTACGGCGATAACCCATTTGGGCTCGGCCATCTGTTCATATACATGACGGAGGATGGGGGCCATCTTTTTAGATATGGTTCCCATTACTAACAGCATATCAGCCTGACGCGGAGAAAAACTGTTCCGTTCGGCTCCGAACCGGCCCATGTCGTAGGTTGATGCCATTGTTGCCATAAACTCAATACCACAACAAGAAGTAGCAAAAGGCAGAGGCCATAATGAATTGGCTCGTGCCAGGCCTATGACATAATCGAATTTTGTAGCAAAGAATCCATGCCCTGTGTATCCATCAGGAGCTGGTACTACATTTATATTAGAAGACTTGCTCATATTTCTTTTATATTAGAATCTTAAAACCTTATTTATCCCTCTCTCTTGTGATAACAACGATCATGGATAATGGTTCTGGATTATAACTTTATATATCTTCTTTTAGTTATTTTTCCCACTCTAAAGCTTTGCGCTTCACTATATACAGATAACCTACAAGTAGTAATGCAATGAATCCGCCCATTTTCAATAAACCATCCCATCCAATAGCCTTAAAGTTTACAGCCCAAGGGTACATGAACACGATTTCTATATCGAACAGAACAAAGAGTATCGCAACCAGAAAATACTTAATAGGGAAAGGTGAACGTGCATTGCCTATCGGATCGAGGCCGCATTCGAAATTTGCCTGCTTTCGTGCATTTTTACGTTTGGGCCCTAGCATATTCGATGCAAATACTGTAGCAAAGACAAATACGACAGAAAAAGCTATCTGCATCAATATGGGTAAAAAATCGTATAGATTTGAACTCATAATTTTCTTTTTAACATACTTTGTTTTACAGGACACAAATATACTTTTTTTATTTGTCAAAAAAGAATAAAATGACTCATATATTTTATCGATATTGGTAATTAAATGCGCACTGGGACAAAAATATAGCATTTTGTTCAGTGTAGATTGCAAATTGCGTTTAAAGAGTTTTTTTTAGATGTGTTTTATAGATGTTGTTTATGATGTTTGGTTTTTTATAGTTTTGTTTTATGTTTTACTCTTTTTTATGTAATTATTTTCGATGAGTTTTGTTTGTAAGATTGGTTTAGGTGTAGTTCTTATGGATTATGTTTATCTGGGCATAGATGGATTTTATCAAATGTTAATTAAGATTTGGTTGGTGATTTTTCTCTGAGGATATTTTTTGTGAATATGTTTAATAACACATTTTCACAAATTAACTATTTTGTTTACATGCTTTTATTTTTATAAATGTCATATTATTAGACCATTATAGTTTTGAGTGTAATGTTTAAATTTTAAAATATCTAAATTGTTAATTAACACTTTGTATTGTGTTTGTATTATTTTCTCTTATACATTTGCATATAAATGTGCTGAACCCTTAAATAAAAAAAACTATGATGTGTAAAATTAAAAGGAAAAGGATCAATCCTTTTGGGCGTAATGTCCATGCTTTCATTTATCTTCTTACATTTTTCATGATGCTGAGTGGTGCTGTTTACTCACAAACAGGAAGTAAGATTACAGTAAAAGGTGTGGTTACTGATGCTACCGGAGAACCTTTGGCCGGAGCTACAGTATCGGAAAAAGGTACTACAAACGGAACAATGACGGGCGTTGATGGAGATTTTACTCTGTCTGTTGCTCCTAATGGAACATTAACTGTGACCTATGTGGGATTTCACTCAAAAGAAGTGGAGGTTGGCGGACAAACAACGATCAAAATCTCACTTGTCGAAGACTCAAAGGTACTTGATGAAGTAGTCGTTACAGCCTTGGGTATTAAACGTGACCGGAAATCTTTGGGGTATGCTTTGTCTGAAGTAAAAGGTGATCAATTGACAGAGACCAGAGATGCAAATATTGCTAATTCATTGTCGGGAAAAGTAGCTGGATTGCAGGTAAAACAGTCTGGTACAGGTCCTGCGGGTTCCAGTCGTATAGTGCTTCGTGGTAACAACTCAATTGGAGGAAATAATCAGCCATTAGTAGTTGTTGATGGTGTTCCGATTGATAGTTCTACTGGGGGCTCTGACGATTATTGGGGGAATAGAGCTGTTGATAAAGGTTCGGGTATGGCAGACATTTCACCTGACGATATTGAAACAATATCAGTTCTGAAAGGCCCTGCGGCGGCAGCTCTTTACGGATCCCGTGCAGGAAATGGTGTAATCATGATTACGACAAAAACCGGAGCAGGGAAGAAGGGTATTGGAATATCGGTCAATTCAAATTTGACGTTTGACTCTCCTATGGAATTACCTGAATACCAAAATGTCTATGGGCAGGGTTCTGGAAATAAATATGTTGCTAATGCGACTAGTAGCTGGGGAGAAAAGATGACAGGACAAACATTTAAAGATTTTGTAGGACGTGATATAGTATATTCTCCTTACGATAACAATCTCAAGGATTTTATAGAAACGGGTACTACATGGACTAACAGCTTGGAACTGACTAGTAGTTCGGATAAGAATACGATGCGTCTCGGGGTAATGAATATGTCTAACAAAGGTATTGTTCCTAATAGTTCTTTCAATAAGACATCATTTACCCTACGGGCTACATCTAAGCTCACAGACAAACTTTCAATGGATTCCAAGATCACCTATGTAACACAAAAAACTGATAATAGGATCAAATTGGGAGGTGACCCTGATAATGTCTTTAATAATTATTTAATGATGCCGCGCTCCGTACATTTCTCTGATCTTTCATATGGGACTAAGGGATATGTAGGAGAAGGTAAAGTCCTCAATCCGTATGGCTATCCGAAAGGGACAGTGAGTTCCAGTACCAAGACAGATATGACAGGAAAACCGATTTCATGGACGGATCAATACGGAGGATTGATTAGAAATCCGTATTGGGCCGCGTATAATAATACCAATAACGATCGAAAGAACCGTTTCATCGGGTTTGCATCTTTGAAATATGATATTACAGATTGGCTGAATATACAAGGCCGGTATGGAATGGATTTTTCCACAGCTAAATATATCATGAGACATGCTACCTACACTCCTTATTGGGAGTCATCAGGGGATTATATACTTAGTGATGATAATGGTTATGAATCGAATGCTGATTTTTTAATAACTCTCAATAAACAGCTCTCTGACAGACTTGGTTTGGTTGCAACAGCCGGAGGGAATATAATGTATGCCCGGGCGGAAAATATTTGGACACAGGCAAACGGCCTCTATATTGAGAATTTTTTCTCTATTGTAAACGGGTTGAATAAAGATGTTACAGAGTCTCTCTCTCGTAAACAAATTAATTCCCTTTATGCTACTGCATCTTTAGCTTGGGATAATATGTTATATTTAGACCTTACTGCCCGCAACGATTGGTCATCTACCTTAAATCCTGACAACAGGTCTTATTTTTATCCTTCGGTTGGCGGAAGTTGGCTATTTACCGAGACTCTCAAAAAGAGTAATTCTTTACCCGACTTCCTTAATTACGGTAAATTGCGACTATCCTATGCGCAGGTAGGAAATGATGCATCTCCTTATCAGCTTTATGACTATTATACGGTGCGTCTTCCTTTGGAAAATGGCGTGGCGAATCTTAACCCGACCAAGAGTGACACTAAAGCATTATATGATCTGAAGAATGAAACGGTCAACTCTTATGAACTTGGACTGGAATTAAAGGCCTTTCAGAATCGTTTAGGTCTGGATTTCGCATATTATAATAAAGAAGCGAAAAATCAGATTTTGAAAATGAATACTCCATCATCAACCGGATTTTCATATAAGTATGTTAATGCCGGAAATGTCAGAAACAGGGGGATAGAAATATTACTTACCGGCACGCCTGTACAGTCTAAAGACTTGACATGGGATGTCAGCCTGAATTTTTCCAAAAACAGTAATAAAATAGTAGAATTGGCAGAGGGTATTACTCAGCAGGTTTTGAGTGACCCTTCCTATAATGGATTGCTGAAAATAGTGGCTGAAGAAGGTGGTTCTTACGGCGATTTTTATGGCAAAGGCTACATGAGGCATGAAAACGGACAAATATTGATAGGTGCTGACGGCTTACCTATTATTGATAGTGACGAAAAGAAGTTAGGTAATGGAAATCCTAAATGGATGGCAGGGATAACCAATAGTCTGCGATATAGGGACTTTGATTTCTCATTCCAGATAGATATGAGATACGGAGGTAATGTATATATGGGCTCGATAAGATCCGGAGCAGCAGCTGGGACTCTAAAAATGACAGAAGCAGGACGTGAGTCCATGACTGTCCCGGGTGTATTGGCAGATGGTACTCCTAATAATATAACTACAACCGCCGAAAAATATTATGGTGTATTGAGCGGTATAAGCGAAGCATGGATATATGACGCCACAAATGTCAGATTGAGAGAACTAAGCGTTGGCTATAAGCTTCCACGTAAATTATTATCTAAGACCTTTATCCAAAGTGCGAAAATAAGTTTTGTTGGAAGGAACCTTTGGATGATATACAGCAAAACAGATGGCTTTGACCCTGAAGCTGGTTTCTCTACAGGTAATGCTCAAGGTTTTGAGTATGGAGCAATGCCGACTATGCGTAGTTTAGGATTTAATATAAATGTTACATTTTAAAGCCGGAATTCATGAAAACAAAAATAATATTACAATCTTTCATATTAAGCCTGATTTTACTCGGTTCAGGATGTACCACGGGTTTTGATGCCTTGAATGAGAATCCTAATGACCGTACAGACGAGCAATATGACTTTTCGAGAGCGTTGGTAGGAAGCCAGATTAGAAAAGGTGCTACTTACGAAGGCGCAGACGCACACCAACGCGTTAAAGCTTTAGGTATAGATGTCTTTGTCCAGTATGTTGGAGGAAACAGTACCGCCCGTGTTTGGACGCCTAACGATGATTGGCAATCCCTTTATTGGAAAAACCATTTCAACAACCAGCTTGCTGTGCTTAACACAGTAATCAGGGATGCTGACCTTTATGAAGGCAGGGAGAATACAAAGGCTATCGCACGTATATGGAGAGTCTATATTCAGACTATGTTTACTGACTATTTTGGGCCAGCTCCTTTCTCTTTAGATCCTGATGATCCAAATCCGGATTATATGAAACTTGATGAATTATATCCGGTTTTATTCACGGAATTAGATGATGCAGTCAAAGGATTTGATGATTCAAAACCTACTTTGGTTAGGGAAGACCCTGTTTATAAAGGAGATATACTTAAGTGGAAACGCTTTGCCAACACGCTTAGATTGAGGATGGCTATTAAACTGTCTGAAATTGCTCCTGATTTGTGCAAAACACAAGCATTAGCGGCTATTAATGCCGATGGTGGGATAATGCAACAGGGAGACGATGCCAAAATCGGTAGTTCTGCGGGTTGGGGGAATCAATATCCATATTACATGTATCAGGTAGGATGGAGTGATAGGCAAGTGATGATGGTATCGATGGAAAAAACACTGACAAATATAGGAGGAATGGATTATTCCGGTACAGCAACTACAGCTCCGGCCAAAGTAGATCCAAGGGGTAGCCGATATTTTGACCCTAGTCCAACTGATAATTTATGGAAAGGTCTGAAAGCGGGAATCAGGGTTGAGGTAGGAGATATGAGATCAAAAGTTTCAGCGATGAGTGTAACCTATGTAATACCAAACGATACGAAGAAAACCGATATTATGTTATATGTGGAAGCTTGTTTCCTCGCTGCCGAAGCAACAGAACGTTTTTCTGTAAATACTGGGAAAACAGCTCTTGAGTGGTATGAAGCCGGAGTAAGGGAGTCATTTAAAACATGGGGGTTGTCGGACGATAATGCGACTACATATCTGACTTCCGAAAGTAGGAATAGTTGGGGTACTTCGGCTAAATATAACAAATCGCAAGGGGCAGGAGATACGAATCTGGAAAAAATAATTACCCAGAAATATATAGCATTTTATCCGGACTTGTCGTTGCAAATATGGAATGATAAAAGACGATTGAATTTGCCGGCACTGGAAATCCCTGAATTCAGAGATAGTGGTGCGGGGACATATCCGGCAGATGATGATATTCACAATGCTAAAAATTATATCCAAAGGACAGTATATCCTCAAAGCGAAAAACTAATAAACGAGAAAAAATATAATGCAGGTGTAGCACAACTGAGAGACGGAGATAAAACATCTTCTCCACTTTGGTGGGCTTCAAAACAAGCCAACTATTGCACATCTGCAAATTAAGGAAAGTTTTACGCTTTACAACTACGATTTCAGGACCGCTCGAAAGGGCGGTCTTGATTTTTATAGGCATACCGATATTCCAGGGATTCTTTACCTTTTTATATTGGTTTCTTTCTCAATAGGAGGCTATTACCGATAACAGTCACAGAACTTAATGCCATGACTATCCCTGCAAACAGCGGTTCTAACAGAAAACCGTTTACAGGAAATAATATACCTGCCGCAACCGGTATCCCGATGGCATTGAAGATAAAAGCCCAAAACAGATTCTGATGTATCGTTCCTGTTGTTATTTTCGACAGGTTTATGGTCTGTATCAGTTTATTCAGGTCGGATGAAATTACTGTAACCTGCGCCACTTCCATTGCTATGTCGCTACCTTTCCCCATAGCCACACTTACATCAGCCATTGCCAATGCGCCCACATCGTTGATCCCATCTCCGGTCATAGCCACTATTTCGCCTTGTGTCTTCAGTTCTTTTACAAAGGCGGCTTTGCCTGCCGGTAAAGCTCCGGCCATAACATTATCCGTATCTATTCCAACTTTTCCGGCAGTCATATCGGCTGAACGTTTACTGTCTCCCGTGAGCATGTACAATTTTAGCCCTGACGATCTCATTCTGCCAATAGCATTCATTGATGTCTCTTTTACGGCGTCGGTTATAGCGATAATGGCTAATAAAGAACTCTCATTTGCAAACAGGACAATCGTATTTGACCTTTCGGTTTCCCGGTCTATCCATTCTCTTTCTTTATCCGGGATATCAATATTGCATTCTTCCAGAAGTTTGGATGTCCCCACATAATATTTGTGGGTGGAGGTTTGCCCCATGAGTCCGCGTCCCGATAATGAGGATACTTCCATCTCGGGTTTTATTCGCATGTCGTCTCTTATATAGGTTTTTACGGCATTGGCAAGAGGATGTTCCGAATACGATTCGATACCATATAATATACCTTTCAATTCAGGTGTGGCTTCTGTCAGCCATTTCATTTCCGTAACGCGGAATATACCCTCGGTTATGGTTCCTGTTTTGTCCAGAACAATTGCTGTTAATTTCCGGGCGTTTTCGAGCGCTTCATCTCCTTTTATCAGGATGCCGTTGGCCGCGCCGTTATCTATTCCGGCCATGATGGCGGTCGGGGTTGCAAGTCCCAATGCACACGGGCAGGCCATTATCAACACGGCTATCATTGATGAAAGTCCCTGCGTAAAGCCATCTTCGGGAGATAGGAGTAACCATGCTAAAAATGTCATGATCGCGACAATCCCTACGATGGGAATGAATACAGATGAAACTCTGTCCACTGCTTTTATAACCGGTAGGCGGCTACTTTCTCCCTCCTGTACCATTCTTACGATTTGCCCGATCAGGGTATTCCGTCCTACCTTATATGCCTCGAAATAGAAGCTGTTGGCCTCGTTGACCGTGCCGGCGTACACTTTCTTTCCTTCTCCTTTCTCCACGGGCATTGCTTCCCCATTAATCATACTTTCGTTGATAAAAGAACTGCCTTCGATTATTTTTCCGTCTACGGCAATTCTTTCTCCCGGTTTTACAAATATTTTGTCACCTATCCGGATATCTTTTATCGGGGTCTTTACCAGTTGCCCGTCTTTAAATACAGTAGCTGTACTTGGCTGTAATCCGATCAGTTGTTTGATGGCGACAGTAATATTCCTTTTTGCCTTATACTCCAGATACCGTCCCAGCAGGACAAATGCTACGATCACCGCTGAAACTTCAAAATATACATGCGCTTCCTGTCCTTTACCTGCCCAGAAAGAAGGATAAAAAGTATTGAACACACTTACAATATAGGCTGTGCCTGTACTCAGCGCCACCAATGTGTCTACATTAGTCGTGAAGTGCCGGATTTGTATCCACGCTTTAATGAAGAATTGTTTTCCGAAGATGATTATCACAGGTGTAGCCAGCGCCCACATGATATAATCGGCATAATTTATTTTATTGAAGAATATGGCTATAATCAGTAGGGGAACGCAGAACGACATCGCATAGATACAATTCTTTTTCAGTCCCGCCAGATTATGGTTGTATATATCTACGATATCTTCACCGTCTATTATTTTTTCGATGTCGGATGTACTGAGAATATTTTCAGGGGCGCTTGTCATGATTCTTAAGTTTGAGATTCATATAAATCAACATCATAAAGTTAGATAAAGTTTGGAGTATGACCCCTAATCCTGTTACTAATATGAATAACCTGTGTTTTGTAATTGATAATTTGTATCTAATTAAGAAGTGTTATAATGTTTTTCTCTCTATCCCGGGGAAAAACCTGTAACAACTGTATTTTACCCTTCTCTAATTTACATTCTATGGTCGTATTATGTGGAGCATGCAATTTGAAATGAACATCCCATTCTTTAGGCCATGCGGGCAACAGATAGATTTTTTCCCCATCGGTCTGCAAAAGCATTTCCTGCAAAGCGATCATACCCGAGCCGCCCCAGTTATGGTCCGGCGTCCAGTCAAACCCCGGCCCCCAGAAGGCAGGAAAACGGGTTGCGGCACTTTGCAATTTCTTTACCACCAAGTCTTTCGATTCGGCAACCAGACCAAGACGCGCGGCCCATACAGCATCTTGTTTCCAACCTACATGACTTCTGAATTTCCGAACATCAGGGTCATATCTCCATGTATTGCGGGCTATCTCCAGATTCTCTTTGCCCACGCCATATATTCCCCAGGGGAACACAGGATACAATTGAGGAGTCTCCGTATTATTTATCCTCTCCCAAAGCCAGGCAGGGGCAATTGTTTCATGCCCGCCGATATACCGTGTCTTTATTTCAGGTATCCTCGACAGGAAAGTGTTGAAATATTCCCGTTTAATACTATCTGCTCCAAACGATCCGGACTTTAATAAATTCCCGGTGACGACTTTCAACGCAGCAATGGTAGACGACGCATTATAAGCCATCTTGTAAGTTTCGCATGCCGACCCCGGATATAAAACTAGCTTATCCTGTTCATCAAAGACCTTTCGCCCTCTTTGCCGGGCCAGATATTGATAATGCTCATCAAAAAAACGAAGGGTACTTTCGATTAAGGGAAGATATTCTTTGATATTCCCGCCCGTATATTGCTCATGTTCGAGTATCATGTAGCAGAATTCCAAAGCAGTATCCTACTGATACTCAAGCCATGCGTTATACTCCATTCCTTTATCATAACCGTCAGGGCGTTTCCATCCGTACTCACTCGGATTTGGCAAGCCGAAGTTTTCTATCTGTTCGGTGAAGCAGGCTCCTTCATGCCCCCAATAGACCTTACTCCTCAATTCGGCGGCAGGCAATATCCGGTTGTAGAAGTCAAACTGGGATTTCATCATATCAAAATCACCGCTCCTGAGCATCGGGAAATATACCAGACGCTGATTCTGCGCGGTATGCGTTCCTCCGCCCCATTTCCTGAAATCGGGAGTGAAACGATAAAGGGTGTCTGTATATTGCGGGTCGTATGTAAACAATCCGCCGTTAAATTTTGTGGGATAATCTCCGTATGCATTGCATCCCAGCATGTAACGGAACAGCTGATAATTCCGGGCAACCTCTTTCGCCTTACTGTCATTATCCGAAGTGATATGAATAAAACTGCGGTTCCAAAAATCAGTCCACCATTGTTTATTCTCTTTCAGGTCCGAAACGACAGGTTTCTCCAATCCGGCTTTCCACACCGTAATATCCGGTGTTTGGGCTGTATGGAGTTTTATCCTGATATTGCTATTCTTCAGGGGTTTTTCACTTTCCAGTTTCCATGCCCGGAAATCGGTATTTGCATAAACACCTTCCGATATATCAGATGCTTTAAAACCCTTCGCTTCCATATATCCCCCAAACACAAGGTTATGAAGCGGATTATTTATCAGGGACTTTACCTCATCTAATCCCTGCTGTGCTACGGTGACGTCGAATACGGTTTCCCCCTGATTCTGATGGTAAAATAAAACCTTATTCCCTTCGAACCTGACTTTATCCTTTTTCGTTACCGGATCTTTCGGCGCAGCCCATTTATATGAATTCTGATTGCTTTCGTTTTTCCGTAACCATCTGTCCTGATAACGCCAGTTTTCATAGAAGGCTTCGATTTTCATCCCCTGATTATTTGAGATATCGACATTTATAACCGGATTGAACACATCTACCCAGATATGAACTTTAGACGTAATATTTCCGTCACGGCCTTTTATATATACACATCCTTCTTCCGGATTCAGTTCCTGACTGAACTCGTTCCCAAATGGATTGGGTGTCAGTTTCAGGCGAACGCGCCCGAGTTTAAGCAGCGTATTATTTTCATCGAATGTTCCGCTACGCGATATGTAAAACAGTATGTCTCCATTTTCTACCCAGACATTCAGCCCGATATCGCCGCCGCCACAGGGCATGCTCCCGGCAGAATTTTCACTCTGCGTATTCCATTTTACACTGTAACCGGAAATTGTCTGTGCCGATGCAGTACAGACCGAAAATAAGACCGAAAGTAGTAATATAAAAAAGCGGATGCACATAGCTTACTTCTTTTGAAAATCGGCGGAGCCAAATATAAATTATATGATATCGTCCCAGTTATCTGTCCTGAATGAAGACAAAGGCAATCCTTCGGTACTGAATAAATCTCCCACAACAAAATCCTTAAAGCCATAACGCACAGCGACCGGTTTGCCAACCTTATCGGATGAAACTTCTATCCTGCTGCGTTTGATTTCCGCCTTTGCCGGATAAAACACCCGGTCTTCGCCTGCTATCTCAAAGTTTTTCAGTTCTTTTCCGTAGGCAGTAAGCCACATAGGAGCATTGTCGAACGACAAAACAGCCTTACCGCCTTCTATTGCCATCTCTTTAAATGTCGGGCTTTCATAAGCAAAACCCGACATACCATAAGTCTTAGCCAGGGCCATCATTGCCAGACGTTCCCCTCCGACCTCTTTATTACGGGGATGAATACAGTTTTCTTCACCTATATCCATCAGAACTACCATGCCCGAATTGGGTATTACCTGAGCCGATTTATATTGTGCTTCACGTAAAAAGGCCGCGTTAAAATCCCCGTGCTTTTCGGGAGGATTATTGTATGGTGCTATCTGACAATAATAGAACGGGAATTCTCCTTGTCCCCATATTTTCCGCGTTTCCTTTATGAAGGTTTGGAAAAGGCGGGGATATTGCGATGCCCGGTCATAATTGGACTCTCCCTGATACATTATTGCTCCATTGATAGTATAGCCTTTTACCGGATGTATCATGCCATTGTATAAAGTGGTGGGAGTCCGGTTTTTCTCTTTTATATCATCCATACTATCCGGTAGCTTCACTTCTTTAAACTCACGGCTGAGAATATCACGGCTCATCCAGCTTTCGATCCACGAACCTCCCCATGAAGAAAGGATAAGCCCGACCGGGACATCCAGCGTTTCGTTTAACAGGCGCCCGAAGTAATAACCTGTCGCGCTGAACTCCTTTACTGTTTCGGGGGTAGCTTCCTGCCATTCTCCGATAAAATTATCCTGTGGTTCCAGTTCGGATGTACGTTTAACTGTAATAATACGGATATTTTTATTCTTCGATTTGAAAATAGCTTTATTCCCTCCCTCTACCGGTTGATTTTTAAAGCCTTTCATCGGCATTTCCATGTTAGACTGGCCTAAGCATAGCCATACCTCGCCAATTAATATATTCTCAAGCGTAACTCTATCTTTTCCATCCGAAACAGTAATCGTATATACATCATTACTTGCTGCCGGAGTAGGTATCTGCAAAGTCCATTTACCCGAATCGTCAGTCTTAGCCGAATATTTCCGGTCAGCCCATGACGGATCTACTTCTACCGGTTTCCCTTTCTCTGACCAACCCCACATATTAATATTCGTATTTTGTTGTAATAACATATTATTGCCAAAGATGGATGGTAGTTTCAACTGTGCCTGAACTGATATGCTTAATATCAGCATCAGGGATAATAGTAGAGCGGGTTTTTTCATATTTTTATTTTTATCAGCTTTTTAGTTTATAAGTATATTTACATTAATTAACTATATATAGTTAAAAGGTAACAGAAGTAACAGTTTTTACAGTGAACAGTTAGCAGTCATCAGTTAACAACTTGTATCTTGTTTACTCATCTACTCGTATCTCTTATAGCTATCAACTTATTACTTGTTAAAAGGTAACAAAGGTAACACTATTTGCAGTCAACAGTCATCAGTTATCAATCAACAACAGGTAAGATGTGAAACCTTTGCGCCTTAGCGTCTTTGCGTGAAACAAAACAGGGCGCTAGCCAACCCGTAACTCGTAACTGTTAAAAAAATACAAAAGTTACGCTTTTTCCACTATTTTTTATCTGTTACTTTTTTCCTCTCTGTAAGTCCCCCTTGGGGGATTGAGGGGGCTAATTATTCTTCAAAGAACTATCAGCTAATAGCTAACGGCTATCGGCTAATAATATAGATAAAGTTTCCAATTTAACTTATATGCTACATTCAAATTTATATTCACCCGAACCTGCCGATTGTATCTTCCCGTCAGGTAAAACTATGGTGGCCCTGATATTTACAGGGACAAGTACAGTCAGGTAAAACTTGCCGTCCTTCCGTTCCCATTCTACTTTAATATCGCCATAAAGGGTTTTATGCCCTGCTTTTACCCATGTCAGATCGCCGACAGGCTGAGGTTGTACGGTAAATTCCTGAAAGCCCGGAGTCGCCGGCTCTATCCCTGCCAGACTGCGGAAAAACCATTCATCTATCTGTCCCATCATAAAATGGTTCCATGACGCGCCTTTGCGCGGGTCCCATTGTTCGGTCAGCGTGGTCACTCCGTATTTTATCTGGAAGCCATATCCGGGAGCATCATAATGGTTGTTCATAAGGTACATCAGCTCATTTTCTCCGTTAAGGGCCAAGGCCTGAAACAAATAACGGTTGCCTACATCGCCGGTTGTCAGGCGGTTTCCTCTTTGAGCAATATCTTTTTTCAGGTTGTTCATTACAGCCTGCTTATTTGCCGGCTCTACCAGATCCATAAATATGGCTACGGCATTACAAAACTGGCTGCCCGAACCATATTGTTTAGTATCCTTGTTGAAGAACTTGTTATTGAAAGCATTCCTTATCTCACTTGCCAGAGAACCGTATTTCTTTTCATCAGAACTGTTTCCTGTTAGCTTCGCAATTTCTGTAAACAAATGAGTCACATAGAAATAATGCGCTGTCGCGGAAACCTCTACAGGGCTGTTTTTAGAGAATCCGGCGCGGTGCTCGCCATAATCGTACCAGTCGCCCAGTCCGTGGGAAACAATATGGTTTGCCGACATGGACGTCAGATAATCTACATAACGTTTCATCACATTATAATACTTGCTAAGTATGCTTATGTCCCCGTAAAATTGATAATACATCCATGGCATAATAACCGAAGCGCCTCCCCATTCCGGAGAATCGCGGAATACTTCCAGGCCGTCGCCGAATACTACATATTCGGGTACAATATTCGGTATCAGTCCGTTCGATTGCTGCCCGTCTTCCATATCCTGCATCACCTTGTTGAACATTTGGGTGAGGTTCCAGTTATAGAGCAGTCCGGGGCCATTTAAATGGGTTTCTTCCAGCCAGCCTAATTTTTCGCGATGGGGACAATCCGTGAATACAGCCTGCATATTACTCTTTACCGCGTTTTTTATCAGAACATGCGCCTTGTTGAATATCTCATTCGATGATTGAAAATAGCCGTTTTCTTCGACGGAATTGTAAATAAAGTGGGACTTTATGTCGGTGACAGTCGGTTTATCGTCACTGTAAGACAATATATTTGCCCCGTCTACCTGTATATATTGATATCCATAGTAGGAGAACTCAGGATGCCAGTTCTCTTCACCATCTCCTTTCAGCGTGTAGTAATAGGTATGGGGACCGCCCGATTGCTTTTGGGAAACAAGGCCTGTTTCTTCATTCAGTAGTTCGCCGACCGTTAATTTTACCGTTTGTCCGGCCTTTCCTTTAACTTTGATGGACGGATAACCCGAAAGATTTTGCCCCATATCCAGTACATAGCTTGAATCTATTCTGGTCATTTTTACCGCGCTATATTCTTTCATCCTGCGGACATTAGTGACTTGTTGCGCTCTTAATGTGCCTTTAGGAGCTTCCTGTAAAACCACCGGTTTCCATGTCCTGTCATCGAATCCCTTTTTGTTCCACCCTTTTTGTTCCAGTCGGGCATCATAGTCCTCGCCGCCATATATATCGTTGAAAGTGATGGGGCTTAACGAATATTTCCATGTTTCGTCAGATAAAATTATATCTTCCGAGCCGTCACTGTAATATACATGCATTTTTAGGAACAGGGTAGGAGGGCCGAACGATATCCACAATTTACGGTAGCGGTTGCCTACCGCATTATAAAAGCCATTACCTAGTGTGATGCCGATAGCATTTTCACCGGAAAGCAAAAGAGAATCTACCTGATAGGTATTATAATAAACCGTTCTGTCATAATCGCTCCATACAGGGGTGAATATATCTTTGCTCACACGTTTACCATTCAGATAAAGATTGTAATGTCCAAGCCCTGATACATGAACGATGGCTCTTTCTACTTTTTTATATGAATTGAAAGTCTTCCGCAGATTGATACTTCGTAAAGCCAACGTATCTATCTTGTCATACATCTCTTTATATTCAGGTTTTTTGAAAGAAGGCCCGTGAAGGTCGCGGCGACCGATCGGTAAGTTTGCTTTGGCCCGGCTGATAGCGCCTATCCATTGTATTTCAGATGAGGAGAATGCAGGGGCTGTTTCGAAAAATGAAGATTTACTTTCAGTCATCTTCCCGTTCTTATCCCACACTTTCACATTCCATATATAACGGGTATCGCTTTCCGGTTTTTTGCCTTTATATGGAACCAGTTGGCTCTGGTTCGATTTCACCTTTCCCGAGTCCCATACTTTATTACTGCCGTTCATCACTGTAATTTGATATGCAGTCTGGCAGTCACCCTTTTCGCCGGAAGTCAGCAGCCACCCGAACCGCGGACTATCGGTATCTATAGCCAAAGGCGCCTGCTGCATCTCTACGGTGAGGTTTGAAATGCCGATTGAAAAAATATTTAAACAAATGAGTAAGGCTACTATGTTTACAGTCAGTCTTTTCATATATATGATATTTCAAGATTTCAAGATTTCAGGTCTCAA
>NZ_DLFW01000002.1:365535-425134 GCF_002482385.1 Dysgonomonas sp. UBA7710
TTGAGACCTGAAATCTTGAAATCCTTATTATTGCATTTTATAAGTTAGTTTCGTAAGATTGTCTGCTCTGGCAACGACCTTTCCGTTTACCATTACATAAAATCCTTTTCCACGCTTATATTTTTCTCCTGTTCTGTCCCAGACAATCGTGATGATTTTGCCATGATAAGGCACATTGTCCAGACAGAACCAATCCCATTTACCATCAGGAAGGAGTGGATTGACTTCCAGAATCCGGTCGGCCCGCGGGCGTAATCCTATAAGTCCTGATATAATAAGGTCATTAAATGTAGAATGGTTATAATAGCGGCTGCGTTCCTGATCTCCTTTCAACCAGTAGCCTGTCACTTCATCCTGATATTCGCCGATATATGGACGGCCTCTGTGATGCTGGCTTTCTACATATAGTTCCATATGACGGAAGTAGATGCTGTCATTTACCACATCCTGCTTATAGTTGTTCAGGACATTGGCCATAGCCGTTAAAGTCTGGGAGGTGGCAAAAGGCCAGATTGCTCCATCCCATTCACAGTTACAACATCCGTGGGTACGGAACAGGGGGTGACGGCGTTCGGCAGTTGTCAGCCCGTAAGGAGCAAGGAATCCTTTCGGTTCGGTTACTTGTTTCCAGGCCTGGGCGTATTCATTCTTTTCATCCGGTAAATTGAAATACCATGGTATGTAACCGATTGCTTCACGTGCCTGGGCAAATTCTCCGGGGGCCCTTAATGTTTCAAAGAAAACACTATCCGTATTCCACAACTGCGTTTGAACAAGATTCTTTATTTCAGCAGCTTTTTCTTCATATTTTTTTACTGCCGCTTCGTCTCCTTTCAATTTTGCTATTTCGGCCAATGCAATGGCATTGCCATACATATAAGAGTTGATGGTAGGGCGGGCATATTGTTTACGGCGGCCACCGCTGATTGTTTCTTCCATGCCATCCTGTACATCACCCTGCCAGTATAGCCCGCTGGGTAACCTGTGGTCGCCTTCCCACTGCGAATATTCATTCTCAATGTCGGGATACATATCCAGCAAATAGTTTTTGTCGCCATCTACCAGATATTTGTTGTATAAAGCATTGGCTGTCCAGCTACTGAACTTACGGAGTTTATTCATCGGCTTTCCTTCGTTACCTCTGAACCAGACATGGATATATTGGTTGGTATATTTCTGGTCGTGGAGCCAGCGGCTTTCATATACATGATGACCTATCGCGCATGCAATCAGGTTGTACTTATCAGCGTAAGACCTGTTTACCAAAAATTCAGTTATTCCGTACCCAACAGGGGTTTCTTTGATATGTTTTCTGAACGACCACCATCTGTAATAATACATCTCTTCAAAATTCTTTTGCGGACATTCGAATAATGGAATATTAGCTTTCATCCAGTCCCAAGATTGAGAATCAGGAATAGCCTGTACAATATTTTCATCTTCCATTGTATTGAAGTAATCTACATAGGATTTGAAGTTACCAGCATCTAATATTGCAGCCGTTTTAGTCGGGTTCGACGTTTTCAGGTAAGAGATGTAATACGCTGCTTCCGGCTCATCTTCACCGGCGTTCGGCAGATCGGTAAACCTGTCGGCAGGTGTGTTCGGTGTGGGGTCTAACGGTAGATCCCCGGTGCGGAATACAATTCTTGTTATTGATTCGACAGGATTGAAGAACAAACGGGTAGGAATATTCTTGTCGTTAATCTTCATTGTCAGGCTTCGGGTAGTTGTATTCAGTGATACCTGGATATTATACACCTGATTGGCTTCATACGGAGTCAATGTATTGTATCTGGCTCCTGTTTTCAGTTTCATCAGGCCATCATTGTCGAAGATTATACGTGTACAGGCTTCTCCTTTCGCATTCTGAAATTCTATTTGAAGATTTCCTTTATCGTTTTGCATTGGCAGTACAGTAAAAGAAGCATCTAATGTCTGTGATTCGGGGACTACTCTCTCGGCCTTTGCATAATCGAATAAATCCCAATCCTTAAGCGATAGCCAGCGTTTTCCATCGTTACGTTTTTCTATTTTTACCGGAGCCCGGAGCGGACTATATATATTCCATACATCGAGTTCCTTTCCTTCAGGCATGTTGTCGAATACCTCGTCGGCATGGCTTGTCGCCATATTGGTAACAGGCACACGGATTTTGGCCACCCACATATCTTCTTTATTCATGCTGTATGTTACCCACATATTGCCATCGGGAGGAGTACCGTTGTTCTCCTGTATACCCCTTACATATTGAGGCCCTCTCGATTTGTAATTGCCTCCGTATCGCATAGGGGTGATATCTCCGTGCACAAGATACAGATCGGTATATTCCAATCCGTCCATACTTGTAGAAACAGCCAGTGGCCAACGGAATTCGGACGGATTATAAACTGTTGCGAATTTCTGATCCGAAGTTCTTTGTCCCCAGATTTTTGCATTACTGTTGACAAAGCCGGGGGCACGCTGTGCCGATTCGGGCCATGTTTTACCACCATCATTACTCATGGTTGTAAGCGCGTGTTTCCATAATCCGACAATACGCCCGTCATCCAGCCTGTAATAGCTGAATGCCTTATATGCCTGTATCTTAGGTATGATGGGGTCGTTCCTGTCGGCTTCTTCTATCCATTGCATCATGTACAGGGGATTGGAAAGAAGTTCGTCGCATGCCTCGACAAATCCTTTATCTTTACTTTTCTTATAAAATGGAAAATCCGTATTCTTTTCATTGAATGCGTGATTGTAACGGATAAAATGGATAGGCCCGAATGACCCGTCTTTCTTTATTTCGCGGATAACACGTCCGATACCATTGCCGTCGTTGGGGTCATTCTTCATATCCAGAGCAACACCATAATAGCTGATAGCCAAAAGACGTCCGCTTTTTGCTGTGAAAAAACCTACACGCTGATGTGTGATCGCGTACAGGTCTTTTGCAACGCCCGGATAATCGGGCTTTGTATATCCGTCAGGCACTTTATACTCAGGAAAAAGTGTTACGGGGGTAGTCCAGTTATAACCATCCTTCGATGTTTGTATCATTGTCCTTGTCGGGGGCACGTGTTCGCCTACCGGAGCGTTCAGATACTCCAGATAAAATGTGCCGTTCCAATAGGCGAGCATAGGAGCATGGTTGTATGTCCATCCCAATCCTTCTGCTTTTTCAGGATATTCTCTGTTTGCCCGGAACGTTTGTATGTTATGTGTCCCTACTGCGGGGCTTAGTTGTCCGTGGTGGTAATCTACATTAGACAATGTTTTCCCTGTATAATGCACGCCGTCTTGTGCTGACGCGGTCAGGGTTATTGCAATTATAGCTAACGCGATTTTGATTCTTTGGGTCATCGTAATATTTTATATTAGAAATATTTATTTTTCCAATAGGGCTTTTAATACACTTTCGGGAGCTTTGAATATAGTGCCGTGTTTATGGCCGATGGGTATGGATATTTTATCATTGATATCTGTAAATGTTTTAAAGTCTTTTGTAGAAACAGCATCATACGATTTTTTCCTGTAAGCATCGAAATAAATCAGCCATTCGTCTCCGGCCTTGACAACAGAAGGTCCTTCCGTAAAGTTCTCCGTGAATTTCTCCGATTGGTTGCCGTAAGGTCCAATGGCTGTTTTTCCAAAAGCTATGCGCATATTTCTTTCGGGACGTGTGTTGTCTTTGAATACCAATACATAGTCGGTGGAATCACGTTTTACTATCACGGCATCGATTGAACTATATCCCGGGTCGTAAAGCAATTCGGCCTTTGAGAAATCCTTAAAGTCTTTTGTACGGGTATAGTATAGGCGATGGTTGTTATCTTCGGCTTCCATCCCTTTTTCGAATTTGAATGGAATGGTAGAAGCCCAGACAATAATGAAGTCATTGTTTACGTCATCGTAAAACAGTTCGGGCGCCCATACGTTTATAGTAGTCGTATCGAATGCCATAATAGGTATATGTTGCTGTTCCGACCAGTTTATCAAGTCTTTTGATGAAGCATAGCCAAATGCCGGATCGCCTTTCCAACTGCAAGTCCATACCAGATGAAATGTACCGTCGGGCCCTGCAACAATGCTGGGGTCGCGCATCAATTTCTGAACTCCGGCTTCCGGTTTGAGGAATATACCGGGTATGCTGTCCCATTTATATCCGTCGTAACTATATAATAATTTTAATCCGTCAGTAGCAGGTTCGCGGAAAGAAGTGAACATGTACACCTCTTGTTCTTTTTGTTCCTTTGCCGTATTACACGATGTAAAGAAAGCTGTAATGATAAATAAAAATAAAATGCCCTTTTTCATAAATGTAATTCGTATATGTTATTTTCTGACAAGCCAGAGTACTGCTTTTTTTGCTTGAATATTAGCTGTGCTTCCTCCTTTTATTTGTTGCTTGTCTTTGCTCATTTCTCCTGTTTTGGCGTCGATTTGGTAAAGGTCATAAGTGTTCTTAGTGCCGCTCAGGTCGATAGAGATGGTTTTATTATCGGAATATATAATATATCCTACCGCGGGATTACCCAATACATATTGTCCGTCTGTATTCATTTCGGTAATAATGCTCATAGCCGATGCGTCTTTGAGGAATCTGCTGTCGCTTATCTTAGGCAGGCAGGCCAGAGAGCCTTGTGCCATAAATACTGCCCATGCTTGTTGCGGATAAGTACTTGAATAAAAGGTAACCGCTTTGTCCGGAAATTTCTGTCTGTATTCACTGACCGCCCGATATGCCGAGTTAAAATCAATACCTCCCGGTTTCACTAGTCTTGCATGCTGACGGGGTGCCAGATTCAGACCGCCTTCGGGTGCATATGTAGAGCCATCGTTACGGTAAAACCAGTAACGTATGTCTATGATGTCTACGATTTTGGAGCGGACAGGGTCGGCAAGGATGGCATCCTGTACATCTTTTGTTGTACTAAGTGCAATCAGTTGTTTTTCTCCTGTTTCGGTTTCCCACTCGGCAATGACATCCAACCAGAATTGCACGAAATGGATAGGCCCTGTGTACTCTTCGCTTATCAACTGTATTACGCTGTTTGTTCCCCTGAAATTGTTGAGGCATTGCCGTATATATGCACGATGAAGTACACGTCTTACAGGATGGCTGATATCGTAAAACTGCTCAGCCAGGAAAATACGTTTATCTCCTGCATAGGGAGCAGGTTCTGGAAACCCTGTATTGTTAATGTTATTGGCAGGACGCCATGGACTGTCAGCCCAGTGGGCTCCGGCTTCGATAATATTGTGCTGGAAATAATTCTGATGCATGAGTATCAATCCGTCATTATCGGCGATCTGAGCAAACCGATGCAGCCGCGACCAATACCAGTCATTATATTTTGTGATATCATATTTGCTCAACCCGTCATAAGCCGTGCTTTGTCCGCTACGGGCAAAAGGCTGTTCATAGAATGGCGGCCATACCTCCCCGTTGATACGGCGTACCCGCTCATGGTCGTCGCGACGGCGGTCGTACCATAAACCATAATTATGGTCGATAGCGATAATGTTGTTCTTTTGCATCCATGAAGCGACGGAATCCAGGTCGTCGGTCAGCCCTGTACCTGTTCGCCCGGGTACAAAGCGTGTAATATGGGGACTGGCCGATTTGGCCAGATATGCCGGTTGGACTGTTCCGTTCCACCACTGGATATTATGCTTGTATCCGGTTTGGACACTATTGTTTCTGGTTAGCCAGCCATTTGTAATGGCTAGAGGATAAACCGGTAGTTTTTTCTCTGAAATTTTTTCTTTGAAAGTAAATATTACGGCTTTATCATTCGCTGGAAATTCCTGTTTTGCGACTACACTGTCGATCCATTCGCTTAATGTGACAGGAGCCTGATAAGCCTGTTTTGTAAGCTCTGCCGCTACTGCCACAGATGGAGAACTCGAAGCTTCCGAACTTACAGGCAAAAGATTAGCCCTGTTCTGATACGACTCGCCGAGTCTTTCTTCCAGTTGTTGATAATACAGACTACGGGGATTTATATGATTATTGCTTTCATTCCAATATCCATCACCGGAAAATTCAGCCCAGGTGCCAAATGCCCAGTTTTGAGCAGTTGGTGGTGCAAAGCACTCAACAAGGGATGCCGAGCATTGCCAGAATACGCTGTTTGCCGCGTTCCATCCGGTCCCCTGTGCTTCATGCATCCTGTTTTTGTAGCTCAGGGCGTTGCCGTTTACATTCACTATATCGAATAATACGCCGGAGGCCCAACTGTCCACAGGGCCACTGAAACTGTATGGTAATTCCGATTCGCACTGCACAAAAGCATTGGGTCCCGGAGCACAGAATCCTACAGCAAAGTCATGGTATCCCTCCTCTGAATACAATCGTTGGAAAAGACACTGCTGGCCGGAAGTAAAGAATGTATAGCGGCGTTGCCCTCCGATTTCGGAAACAGGGGCAAACGATTTACAATTTTCAACTGTTATTCTTTTTGCTGTTTCCTGCACGGTAACGGCAGAACCTGCAAAATGGCGGAATGTAATATTTCGTACCCATGCATCGCATATATTTTCCATCGAAATAGCTACCCATGAATGAGCTTCATCTTTCATGTTATTCTTATCATATTCGGATATGCATGATAGGTTTTCTATTCCGACATTATTTATACGTCCGTTCCATGTATAAGGTATTACAAAGCCGCCTCCGTATTTTTTGTCTAAAGCAGTGGTGAGCGGGGCATCTATCGTTATTCTATTGCCTGCGACGGAAATAATAGTCCTGTCCCAATATAAGTCCTGTTCTCCCGCTTTCCATCCGAGGGCGGTTATTCCCCCTCCGAAGTGGTTTGTTCCTAATTTGTTTATCCATTCGGTAGTAGATGGGCGATGAATAAATATTTTATCTCCTGTTTTCAGGTTATGTCCTGTTTTCAGGTTATGTCCTGTTGCGATGTTTAGTGTCAATGAATTTACCGGTACATAATTGTCCGTTATTTCTATTGCAGCGTCTTTTGTCAGGTCTTTTTGCCCTTCGATTTGAATGAGGGTTCTCCGGTCTTTTCCGGTGGCTATGAGGCTTGTTCCTTTATCGCCCATTCCGGCTCCGCGGAGAATTGTTCCTGAACGCGTGATATTCAGGTTTCCTGATATATGGTATGCTCCCGGTTGGAGGAGAACTACCCCTCTGATTCCGGCCTTGTCGGGTTCTTTATTCCCAATGTAATCAATGGCATTTTGTATAATCTTTGTGGCATCTCCATCCGTATGAGGAATGATTATAGTAGCCGCGGGGTAGGGGACAGGCATTTCTCCGGCCATATATCCGGCATAGGAGAAATCGGGAATCCGGTTTCCTAAGCTGTCAGGAGTGTAAGAAAGCCTGCCATCTTTCAGTTCTAAAGGAGGAACAGGCTTTTCCGCTTTCTTATTCTGAGCGGAAGTATATCCGCCCAAAATAAGAAGAAGTATTATGAAATATGATTTTTTCATGTTTTAAGATATTCGATATAATTTAATGATTGAATATCATTTGTTTTTCTGCTCTTCAATACGTTTGTTCCAGTTTTCGCGTTCTTTTTGGATGTTATATCCTCTTTGTGATAAATAATTATTGAATCGGCCTTTATATTTGCCAAACCATTCATGTTTTTTGTTGGAAGAAGAGGCGCTCATTGCATACTCTCTTGCTTCAACCAGCCATGCGTACAACTGATCTTTTTCTTCTTGTTTGAGGGCTGGAATCATATCGAGATAAGAATCGTAGGTGACTTTTACAACACCGTATGTCATACCGTCTTTAATCTTCTCTATCTGGTCATTGGTCAGATAAGTTGATAATGCTCCTATGTATGCACAATGTAGTTTATACAATTTAGCGTCGGTTTCATCTTCTATGTTTTTGATGGTAATTCCACGTTGTTCTTTATCTGAAATGTCGCTTTTTGCGGTTTTTATCAGTGCCTCGGAATTATCGTGGATAGCTCCCAATCCTTTGTATTGATTAGTAATAATATCTGTAACCTTGTCGTAAATTTCCTGATTTCGTATGCCCAGGGTTTTTACGATTTTATCAGCTCTTTGTTGCAGAACTTTGTTGTATTCTTCTTCCTTATTCTGAGAAAACAGAGATATGGCGATGAAAAGAAATAGCAGAATAGAAAATGTCTGTTTCATAAAAGTATTTTGAGTATTGAAAAGATTGACGGTACATAAATATATCTGTAATTTATTATGTACCATCAATCCGGAGTCTTAAATTATAATAAACTTTTTCTCTTTGCGAGCGTATCGTAATTATTTTCAGGTTTGGTCCAATCTGTTTTTTTGGTAGGATCAATTCCGTTGATAAATTTTTCGATATTTGTATATCCGTCTCCGTTCATATCTTTTACGGCATCGGTTGGGTCATTCGGATTCAGTCCGTATTTCTTTTCCCACTCGTCAGGAATACCGTCGCCATCACTGTCTTTATAAGGCTTGCCTTTATATTCAGGATAACCCCCTACCTGTTTGATGTCGGTGATAATACCTTGCTTATATGAATCTTTTGGCAGACGGCGATGTTCAAACTGATAGAAATCATCCGGATTCAATCCTTCTGCGTAATATACTTTTCCTGTTTTTACCTGTTCCAGTACACGCTGGTCGACGATATCACGTTTAGGGAATGTCGCTCCGACATTTTCCAGTACAAAGTTATAGGCCTCCTGTGCAGTCATGATAGGGAATGGATTTTCTATCGGGAACGGTTTGTCCCATTTCATATTTGCGGTATATCCGTCGGTATTTCCCTGTTCCTGAACCTGGATTCCTCCGGCCCAGTTATCTTTTGTTATTTCAGGATAGCCTTCCACAATATTGCCGTTCGCGTATACACGGCCGAATACATAATAACCTAATTTGCTGCGGCCCGATTCGGGTTTAAGTATGCGGTGGCCGACAGGAGAGTTTTTCGGTGTGAGAGGCCCCGGTTTGTAATAGTTATTTATTACGTTGAACAAAGCAGTATAGTCTCCACCGTCCATAGAGCGGTGTACCCAGTTATAAATCACATTGTTGACAAAGTTGAAAACGCCATTCCAGCCTACCGATGGGTTTCTTCCGGCATTGTTGGCCCACAGGTTGCGCATAAATGTGCAGTTTTCACCCCCCAGCGTGCTGCCGAATGCGTGATTGTATGTGTCCAGAGCCTGAGCCGAAATTGTATTCTGTATTGTGACATTTACGGTTGGTAGTTTTAGTTCTTTGGAACCGTCTCCGGGGTTGAACATATGGCGGTAGAATGAAATATTTTCATCCAGTCCCCAGCTGGTAGAACAGTGGTCAATCATAATATTTCCAACCGGATTTCCTCCGAATGCATCATCGCGGCGTCCTACCCACGTTTCACCACGGCGAAAACGCATATGTCTTACAACTACGTCGTGAGTATTAACCCACAGCGATTCACCTGCTATGCAAATACCGTCGCCCGGAGCAGTTTGCCCGGCAATTGTAATATACGGAGCGCGTACGATTAGTGGTGATTTTAAACGGATTATACCGGCCACATTGAATACAACGATACGGGCGCCACCTTGTTCGCAGGCCTCACGAAGGGTTCCCGGACCACTGTCCTCGAGACTGGTTACCACGATCACTTTACCTCCGCGGCCTCCGAAACTATATGCTCCACCTCCTTCGGCTCCTGGAAATGCAGGTATCTCAGCCTGAGGAAGGTCTGTCGGGCGGGCTGCCCACGGAATATAGGGTTTGCCTTCTTTTGCTTCCTTCTCTATAATTGGCAATGCTTTTTCCCAGGCAGCATTAGAAGCTTCCTCCGCTTTCCTGAGTAATTCAGATGATTGGGCGGCTACTTCTGATGTGATTTTGGGGTATTGGGCAAATAATTGTGCATTAAATGCAAGTAAGCAAAAGGCAGTGCTTGCAAGGATTAATCTTTTTTTCATGTTTTTTTTGTTTTAAACTACAGCTTTTCTTTACTGAGAGAATCTAATTGTCTTAAAATATATAAACCTACCAGATCTTTTATTCTCTAATTGAAAGACCTCTGCGGAAAATCACAAAAGCCTTTCAATTAGATTATTAATTATTCTTCACTATTATTCAGCTAATGGATCAAATGTGCCATTCGCATTGCCTTGTGTTGCATCTCCCCAACCAATGGTTTGTTTTAATGTAATATTATTGGTTTGCGCACCGTTTGTAAGACCGATAAAATAGTATTTAGGTAAAAAAGTAACGACTTTGTTTAGTTCATCGCCAATACGTGTTTTACGTATAAGATAACTATCATAAAAGTTACTTAAATTACTGAATTGGGCACTCAGATCATTCTTCAAATCTAATGGAGCAGGACGATTGGCTAATATAGGATCGGAGTTGCTTGCTTCAGTTGCAGTTGCTTTAGCACAAAGTTCAATATTGTCGCGACGTTTTCCGTTGAAAGGTTCTACGCCCAGATATGTACAGGTATTACCGTTAAATCCTGTCAATGTCCACGAACTTGGTGCGCCATTTACATTATTAAAATTACCGCCGCCATCCCAAAGTAACCAGCGACGCATATCATCGAATCGCTTACCTTCGTATGCAAATTCGATTTGACGTTCGTATAGAATAGCTCCGAACAATTTACCGCGATCACCAGATAATGAAGCATCCAAACCATAATTTTCTGTTTCATTGGTATACCCTGCACGTTTGCGAATATCTTTTAGCACCTGTACGGCTTCTGCATAATTTCCGATACCGCAAGCGGCTTCTGCAAAATTCAGTAACACTTCTGCATAACGAATTTCCATATGAGGCATAGCTCCTTCGCCAAATGCACCCTGACGATTTTCAGAGGCTGTGGCAGGCCAGCGATATAAACAAGTAGGGGTAGGAGTCGTCATGTCAAAATCGTTAGAACGCTTGCGAATATAGACACCTCTATAGTTTTGTCCTAACATATCAGCTCCGAAACCGCTTATATTCGGATCGGCTTGTTTAGTGGCATCGCCATACCATGAATAATTCCATAGCACATAGTTTGAACCATTATAGACGGCATTTGAAGGAATAGTTCCCTGCCATGCCAAAGGATTGCCTTCAAATCTCCAGTACATACCCGGAAATGCAAATGTGCGATAAAAACGCGGATCACGATTTTCGTAGAACTTCAAGGAATTGTAATTGTATTGGCCTACTTCTGTCGGCCTCTTACCATCTGCCATAGGAAATAAATCGACCATCAGGGCATTTGCACTCATTCCCGTATTGGATGTAACGCCTGAAGCATTGGAAGGGCGCAAGCCTTGTTCCCTACGATTGTTTCTATAGATTTCGTTCGCCGCATCATCGTCATGTACTTTGTTATAGAGCGTTACAAACACTGCTTCCGGACTGTTGTAATCGGAAAATATTTTTGACCATCCGGCAGCATTGATTCCCGGAGCATCCAGATAAGCCAGGCCAAATCCGCCGGACGTCAGAGCCTCAATGGCTTTTTTATTGGCATCATACGCTGCTTGCCAACGGTCTTTGTTATCTGAACGATTAAATAGCGGACTGGCATAGAGTAAGCGTGCACGACCGGCTAAGGCATAAGCTGCTCCTTTAGTAACACGCCCGAAATTAGAACTTCCCCAAGTGTAAGGTAACATATTATAAGCTGTTTCCAGATCGGAGCATATAAAATCAATACATTCCCTGGTGGTTGCACGGGGTACTGTCAGGTTTTGCGCTTCACTTACATCGGTTACCTGCACTTTATCTATAATTGGGACCCCGCCATATACTTTTACCAATAAATAATATTGCCATGCCCGGAAAAAATAGACTTGTCCCAGTAATTCATTCTTCTGATCATCGCTTAACGTACCACCTGAGATACCGGCTATCACATCATTACAATTGCGAATTTCACCCCAAGGACTATTGCTTGTTGCACTACTTACATAAAACCAGTCGGTCAAATTGCTTGATGAAGTAATTGTTACATCAGGATGGACAAAATTTGAAAGGCCGGTAAATTCTTCGGTCGATTGTGATTGGATATCGCTCTTACCCCCACTTGGACTTCTATAGGTAAGACCATCATTGGCATTCGGTAACATGCGCAGATAGATATCATCAACCCTCCTCAAAGCACCTGTATAATCATTGTAGATTTCGGGAGTAAGATTGCTGTAATTTGTTTTTTCTTCCAAAAATGTATCACTACATCCCGCCCACAAAAGAGAGATCACTATCAGAAGGGCACTGAAAATAAATTTATTTATATTTTTCATATTATACCTTTTTAAAATGAAACATTTAGCCCTACAGTAATTTTCCGCAAAAGAGGATATGTACTGTATGGAGAATTCGGACTCATGAATTTGTCTGGATATGGATTATAAAATTCAATAATATTTTGTCCGGTAACGTTAAGCCGGCAGCTTTCTATACCTACCTTCTTTACCCATACACTAGGCAATGTGTAGGCCAGTGTAATATTTCGCAGAAAAACATTAGCATTGTTTACTTTCCAAAAAGTGGATTCAACAGAATTAACATCAGCGAAACGCAGATTAGGATATTTTGCATCCAGGTTTTGTGAAGCCACAACTCGTCCTTGTGCATCCAAAACGTCTTTGTAAACAAACATATTGCCTGACCAAAATGAAGGTAAATTGGTATATTGCATTGCATCGTAACCTGAAACGGTAGAAACAATACTTTTGTTGCTGATGGCTTGTGTTGGCATCATACTGTAGCTTCCCCAACTTGCGCCAAGTTGTGCGCTAAACGAGAAACTTTTGTATTCACCTCCAAAATTAAGCGTAAAACCATAAGGATTACTCTTGCGATTCGATATTTTTATACGGTCATTCTTATCTATTTTGTTCCCTTCCGGATCATTTGGGTCGCCGGGAGCATAATAAGTGCCATCTGGTTTTTGTGATCCGCGTACATCTTTATAGATCAGCATTCCCGGATGAACGTCCGCTTGCGTTTTTCCCATATAAGTAGTGAGATTATACTCAGCGAAGTACTCGGCAATTTCCTGATAGCTGCGGAACATACCGGTACAATTGTAACCCCATAAACCACGGTCGGCGCGTTCGTCCGGCATAAGGGCATCCAGTTCGCGTGTTGCAGCAGCCGTCCACGGGTATTTAATAATTTTGTTGTCATTTAATGAAGTATTGAGCTTCACCCAGTATTTGATGTCCTTTCCTATCTTATCCCGCCAACTCAGAGAGAGTTCCAGTCCGTAGTTATCTATCGACCCGTAATTGGAGGCTGATGCCTGAGCACCTATCGTACCCGGAAAATCAGAGGTGCTGGTAATCGACATAAACACCTCCCTGTAACGGTCATAATATCCATCTAAAGTAACCGACAAACGGTTTCTCAAAAAGTTTGCATCTAAACCGAAATTACTCTTGTAGCTTTTGTCCCAATGCGAATTACGGTTAGGTACCGCATTCGGGATCTGGAAGTGTGCGCCGGCATTCACATCAGGATTATTACCAAATATAGGGCCTTTAACTGTTTCACTACCATACGTTTGCAGCCAGGCCCACGGCGCTACATTGTCGCGTCCCAACATACCGTAAGAACCACGAATTTTAAGGAAATCAACAAAGTTGACATTGTTCTTAAACCAGCCTTCTTCCGAAATAATCCAACCTAACGATAAAGAAGGGAATACACCCCAGTAGTTTTCAGGAGCAAGGCGGGTACTGGCATCCGATCGAATCTGGAATTCTGCCAAATATTTACTGGCGTAGATATAATTCAAACGTCCTACATAAGACAAAGTTCCGGCTTCCGACCTGCTAAACTGTGTAGTCTGGTCACCGCCTGCTCCGTTCGATTGCAGGTTGGTAAATGTATAAGGTAAAGTAACGTTGCCCCATACATATTCGCTTTCACTTTCCGATTTTTCGATGGTAAACAGGGCACTCACGTCGTGCAAACCGAAACTACGCGCATATGTAGCATAAAAGTTAAGCTGGTAGCTATCACTCCGGCTCAGATTTCTACGAAGATAACTGCCGTTGTCCACAGCAACAGTGGTTATGTTAGAAAAATCCAACGGATAACCGTCGGTTCCTACATATAAGTGATTACCACTACCTCCACGACCAGCTACTCCATCGGGAAACCTATATAGCGTGTATGAGGAGCCGTACTCATTGTCTTTTGTTGTACCTATGTTTTTTGAGTACGTACCTTTAAGTTTCAAACCCTTCAATATATTGCTCCATCCGAAATCGTATTCTATAGATGTATTGATTGTCGTGTTTTGTGGCATATTTTCCACAAAATTATTCAAATTTTCTATGGATCTGTAATCGTATTCCTGCGTTTGCTCGATCCGTCCGTTTGTAATACCGTAAGCGGCAATTGGCAATTGTTTCCCGTTTGGATCAGTAATATATTCAGGAATATAGCGAGGACGAGTCTGTAAGATGACATAATCTTTTTCAGCGTTTGTTCCGCCGACTCTATTGTTCGCCTTTCTTGTATTACCATAGTCTCCGGATACTTGCAGCGATGCTTTTGTCCATTTATTTATTTTCAAATCCATACCGGCACGATAGTTCCAGCGGCTATAGTCTATTTTACCCATATTACCATCTTGTGTAATATAAGATACACTACCGAAGTAAGTAGCGCTTTCGCTACCTCCGCTCGCTGTCACGCTATGTTTTTGAGCTAAAGCCGAACTCCAGTATTTGTCTAATAAATCATAATTTAACGATTTCATAGCTTCCAATTCATCGGCTTGGAACAGGTGCTTCTGAGCATCGAATCCCGTTTGTGTGGGATCGGCTGCGCGTATGGCATTCCAAGTCGTACCAAAATTATAGGAATCCATCATTTTGGAGCGATAAAATTCGTCTGTATAACCGAATTGTCCACTATAGGTAATTTTTGGTTTGCCTATTTCTCCACGTTTGGTTCTTACAAGGATAACTCCTTGCGCTGAACGTGCTCCATAAACAGCAGCCGCAGCATCCTTCAGAACAGAGATACTTTCAATCACACTGGGGTCCAAATTATTGAAAGCAGACTGAGAGGTAATGAAATCATCAATTACATACAGGGGCGTTAATAATCCTGTACTGGATGAAGGAGCACCGGGTGCCAGGTCGTTCTTGCGAATAGTGATACTGGCTGCCTCGCCTGGGCGATTGCTTGATTGGCTTACGCTCACACCAGTTATCATGCCTTCCAGCGCAGCACTCAGGCTTGTTGTAGAAAGGTCTGCTATTTCTGCCGGGTTAACGGTAGCTACCGATCCTGTCAGAGTAGCTTTCTTTTGAGTACCATATCCTACAACAACGACTTCTTCCAAGTCTGTTGCACTCTCTTTCAAAACGATACGGGTATTCGAGAAGTTTGTGATAATCTGTGACTCATAACCAATGTAGGAAACTATCAATCGTTTCTTTTCCGGAACTGTTATGGAAAATTTTCCATCGACGTCTGTAAGTATACCAATCGTTGTTCCTTCTATTTTCACGGCTGCCCCGATAACAGGTTCTCCGTCTTCATACACAACAATACCGCTCACTTTTTGAGTTTGCTGCGCATAGACAGGCATTACTGCAAAGCCTAAGATGAAACTCAAAATAAGGCTGAAGATTAAATGTTTTTTCTCCATATTTTGTTTTTTTATTTACATATTATAGATTTTCAGATTATTGCGCTGGTAGCCAACGCGGATCGCCGGTACGGGCGGATATTTGAACAGAGCCTTCCATTTTGAATATTCCATTACCTTGGTAGGTCAGTTGTGGATCGGAAGTGAAATAATTTACATCCGGCTGGGCCGAGGTGGCATCTTGGGTACCTGTAAAAAGTTTACCGTCATACCATTGCGTATTTTCACCTCCTGTATAGGAAGGTGTACTATTTGCACTACGAAAACGATTAATGATTCTTCCATTTTCATAGCTGTCGACAAACACATTCTTTTGAATGGTTATTTTGTCTCCAGCCTGTCTCATTGCGCCATTCGCGTTATAAGCTTGGGCGGTTTTTCCTGCTTGCCAGAATGTACAGTTGGTAATTGTTAAACTTCCGTTAGCCCAAGTTTCCGTGGTCGGTTTAACGTTACCTGCATGACTTGATGAAATCTGCATGAAACGATTGCTGGAATGACTAGGAGCTACCTCGTTGTATAAAGTACTGTTGATCATAGTAAAGTCTTTAAGCATTCCTGCGCCAAAGCGTATTAATGCATTTCCGAAAGTACCTGTGTTTTGCCCGATAATACAATCTTTAATTAGCATTGTACCTATGGCGTATTTCTTACCGTTATCATAGAATAGATAATACGGCATATCTTGTATTTTGCATGATTGCAAGGCTATTGGCGAGGTAGTGGGTACGACAACATATCCTCCACCCGATAATTCCACGCCGGATGCATTGAATGTTGTATTCATCAGAATAACCGCATTGCTTGAGGTTCCTGTAAAGCCTGAAAAGTCCATATCTAAAAACTTCAATTTGAATCCTGCGCCATCATTCACAAAAGAACCGTCTGTCACAGCTATTTTAGCATGGTCTACTTTGTCGCCTCTGATAGTTACAGCTGTCATTCCTTGCAGGATATTACCAGTCATAGAATAAGACCCACCGGCTACTAATTCATAACACAACTCAGTGGAACTTACAGGAATAGGATTAGCCGTGAAGTATTCGGTAAGGTTCGTTCCACTCGGAATAATTGCTGTAACCGGCAACATATTGTCATATGCTTTTTCTGTGGCAACCTCAGCTTCTTTGTTGTTGTTCTGTGTATTGCCTAAAGTTTTGATTATGACTTTGTAGCGAGTATCTTCTGTAGCCGGATATTTAGCTGATACCCCGTCTATTACCTGATTTTCTTCACCGATTGCATACGGATTGTCGGGATCATCCACGTTATAGACTGAAACGGAATAACCGCCAGCACCCGGAATAAGAGGCCATGTAATTGTCTGCTCGGAGCCATCTGCGCTAAAATTAACGGTTATTTTATCGGCTGCAGGCGACTCTAATGTAATGTTTTTTACGCTGGACGTCCAGGTTTCGTCATCTTTGAATCCATCCACGCAGGATGTAATCATCAGAACCACCATTAAATACAGGATATTCCTGATAGGTCCAATTTTGCTTTTAATTTTCATATATTAAATTTATTAATTAAGAATAAGTTGAGTTTGGAGTATTCGATAAAGTGCCGAAAACAGAAGTGCGATATGAAATACAAATTTCTTAAAACCTGTCTGTTTTATATGTCATAAATTTTATGTGCCATTCAAAGTTGTCTTTAGTTCCTGAGGCTATAAATGTGACTCAGTTTTTTGTCTACGGAATACTGGAGATAATTCAAATTTTTTCATAGATTAATTTATTTGAGGTTAAACATAATTTATAATTAAAAATGCAACAACTGTGCTGTGCTGTACTGTTCTTGGCAAAAGTATCAAAAAAATAACTATACGATAAAAAATAATTAAATGTTTAATAACATGTTACTGAAAAATTGTACTATTACAAAAAAATGCTTTCCTTTGTGATATCAGGATAGAACAGGATAGTTTTTATCTGTTATAATATTGGATATATTTAACGAAAATTAATTCATGATATTAGAATTTGATCAAAATAAAAGCAAGGTTCGTCAGTTGTCAGATGCGATTCGGACTGCTATTTCGAGTGGGGAGTTTAAGGAAGGTGATACGCTTCCCTCTATAAATAAAATAAGCGCAAAATATAATTTGGCACGTGATACTGTATACAAAGCATTTCAGGATCTGAAGGAAAAAGGGATAATCGAATCAGCCCCGACACGAGGATATTTTGTCTCTAATACAGTAAATAATATTTTTGTGCTGCTTGATATATTCGGCCCTTATAAAGAGAATTTTTATAAAGAACTGACCGCGAATCTCCCATTGAATTATAGGCTGGATTTGTATTTCCATCATTATAATAAGCGCTCATTCAATAATATAATCCAGGATAGTGTGGGGCGTTACGACCTTTATCTTATAACCAATCTTCAGAATGATGTTTACTCGGAAGTCCTCGATCGTTTGGATAATACAAAAGTATTGCTGGTAGACTTAGGAAAGTTTAAGAAAGATAAGTTTTCGTATGTGTGCCAGGGTTTTGATACGACTTTATATGATTGTCTGACATCAGGTCTGGATAAATTCAGTAAATATAAAGAGATTTGTCTGGTATTTAATGCCAAGTCTGAGCATCCCAAGAGCTGTATTCCTTATTTTGAACAGTTTTGTATGGATAATAATTTTGCTTATAATATTATTACGCGGGATTTGAATTCATTTGATATTGTTCCCGGCACTGCTTATATTGCCGTTCGTCATATAGATATGATTCAGATTGTTAAAACATGTCGCCTGCAGAATTATGAATTAGGTAGAGATGTCGGCTTGGTGACAATGAATGATGCTCCTATGCTGGAGGTCATTGAAAATGGAATAAGCGTTATTTCTACAAACTTTAAGCAGATGGGCAAAATTGCGGCTGAATATATAAAAACAAGGCAAAAAGTTCAGGTTTATATTCCTACGCAACTGATATTAAGAGGTTCTTTATAAGAAGAACCTCCATTGTTTAACCTCAACCTCGATATTAAAGTGTCCTTACCATGATACGTGCATATATCCTAATTTTATTTATCAGTTTAATTTTTAATACGAATATATCAGCGGGAAACTATCAGCCGGATTTTTCTGTTGCCGGATTTTATTCATTGGAGAAATCCGGACGGGAAGTTTATGACTTTAATGTTGGCTGGAGGTTTTTTAGAGGTGATATATCCGGAGCCGAAAAGATAGACTTTGATGATAGCCGGTGGGATGTGGTATCCACACCGCATACGGTTCAGTTGATGCCTGCTGAGGCCAGTGGAAGCCGTAATTATCAGGGGATAGCATGGTATCGTAAGCACTTTACATTAGATAATTCCTTGGAGGGGAAATTGATTAATATATACTTTGAGGCTGCAATGGGAAAATCCATAGTTTACCTCAATGGTAAAAAAGTAGAAGAACATCTTGGTGGATATTTACCCTTTAGTATCGAACTGACTCAATATGGCGTAAAAACAGGCGATAAATGCGTTATTGCGGTCTTTGTCGATAATTCTGACGATAAGAATTATCCTCCCGGGAAAAAACAAACAACCCTGGATTTTACATATCATGGAGGTATATACCGCGATGTATGGATGATTGCTACATCTAAAGTGCATATTACAGACCCGAATAAAGCGGATAAAGTAGCCGGAGGCGGAGTTTTTGTCCAATATGGTGAGATAACAAAAAAGAAAGCGGAAGTTCTGATTTATACTGATATTGCCAATACCTTAACATCCAATCAGTCTGTAACTGTAGAGAATCAACTAATAGACCCTTCCGGTAAAGTTATAAAAAAGCTGTCTAACAAAATAACATTACGAAAAGGAGAAGAAAAGCAGATAACTCAGAAGATTGTTGTTGACAATCCTGTTCTTTGGTCTCCCGACAGTCCTTCATTGTATAAAGTTGCCACCCGTGTTTTAGCTTCCGGCGGAACTTCTCTCGATGGAGGGATAACCCGGATTGGCATACGGAAAATCGAATTCAGGGGAAAAGATGGTCTGTGGCTTAACGGCGAATTATCCGAACGGTTAATCGGTGGGAATCGGCATCAGGATTTTGCTTATGTCGGCAATGCGATGCCTAATAGCCAGCATTGGAAAGATGCAAAAAAGCTCAGGGATGCAGGTTGCCGTATAATCAGGGTTGCCCATTATCCACAGGACCCTTCGTTTATGGATGCGTGTGACGAATTGGGTATGTTTGTTATCGTAGCAACTCCCGGCTGGCAATACTGGAATAAAGACCCCCGATTTGCCGGGCTGGTTTATGACGATATACGTAATATGATTCGTCGCGACAGGAATCATACATCTGTCTTGATGTGGGAGCCTGTCTTAAATGAGACTCGTTTTCCATTGGAGTTTTCTTTGAAAGTAAGAGAGATTACGCAAACTGAATATCCGGGTGCAGCCTGCGTGGCCGATCATCATTCGGCCGGCGTTGCTGATAATTATGAAGTGGTGTATGGTTGGCCAAAAGATGTGGGCAATTTTAAACAATGCATTTTTACCCGCGAATTTGGAGAGAATGTTGATGATTGGTATGCTCATAATACAAATAACAGAGCATCAAGAAGCTGGGGAGAAGGCCCGCTTCTGACGCAGGCTCTTCAACTGGCAATAGCATATGATGAGATGTATCCCAAAGACAGGCAGTTTATCGGAGGGGCACTCTGGCATCCTTTCGATCATCAGAGAGGCTATCATCCCGATCCGTATTGGGGCGGTATAATGGATGCTTTTCGCCAGCCGAAATATTCATATTATATGTTTAAGAGCCAGGTAAGTGCTTTGTTAAAGCACCCGTTTTCGGAGACAGGGCCGATGGTCTTTATTGCGCATGAAATATCTCCATTTTCAAGTCCGGATGTTACGGTATTTACTAACTGTGACGAGGTAAGGCTAATAATGTATGGGACAGATACCTTAGTACAAAAGGTGGTACGCCGGCAATATGGTATGCCTAATCCTCCTGTTACATTTAAGAATGTGTATGATTTCAATAAAATGAGGATTTATCCATATGTAGAAAAGCAATGGCAGAAAGTAACGTTTGTTGCAGAAGGCCTGATTGATGGTAAGGTGGTTTGCAGTACAAAGAAAATGCCCTCGAGGAGATCCTCCAAATTGAGGCTTTCTCTTGATAATGAAGGGCAGGGTTTAATTGCAAATGCATCTGATTTTATTCCTGTAATTTGTGAGGTCACAGATGATGAGGGAAATGTGAGAAGACTGGCAAAAGAACAAATATTGTTTACAGTGACAGGAGAGGGTGAAATAATCGGAGATGAAATAATAGGAGCAAATCCGCGAGCCGTAGAATTTGGCTCTGCACCGGTACTCATCCGTTCAACTTTGAATCCGGGAAAAATTAAAGTTCATGCCCGTGTTTTGTTCGAAGGCGAGCATGCCCCGACTCCAGCCGTAATAGAATTTGAAAGTGTTGCTCCCAAGCACCGGCTGATATATTCGGAAAAGCCGCAGGTAAATCAAAACTCGATTTATTCCGGTACATATAAACGGCAAATGTCCGAGGACGAAAAACAAAAAACACTGAATGAGGTTGAATTGCAACAAACCGAATTTGGTGAGAAGAAAGGCGAATAAACTGATATTTAATATAATTGGGCTGGTTCTTCGTGAAAGAAGAGCCACACCTCATTTTTACAGATAAAACAATCCTCAACTTAGTGGATTAAAAAATATAATATCATGAAGAATAATGAGTATCCAAAAATTGGTATACGTCCGATTATTGACGGACGCAGGAAAGGAATAAGAGAATCGTTGGAAGGAACAACCATGAATATGGCTAAGAATGTAGCCGGATTCTATGCTGAAAATCTTCGTTATCCCGATGGAAGCCCGGTTGAATGTATTATTGCAGATACCTGTATTGGTGGTGTAAAAGAAGCGGCTAACTGTGCCGAAAAGTTCAAAAGGAATAATGTAGGGCTGACTTTGTCGGTAACTCCATGCTGGTGTTACGGTTCCGAAACTATCGATATGGACCCGCTTATCCCGAAAGCGATCTGGGGATTTAACGGGACAGAACGTCCGGGTGCTGTTTATCTGGCAGCGGCGCTGGCAGCGCATAATCAAAAAGGCTTGCCTACGTTTGGCATTTACGGACATGATGTGCAGGATTTGGGTGATATGTCTATTCCGGAAGATGTGCAGGAAAAATTATTACGTTTCGCTAAAGCCGGATTGGCTGTCGCTATTATGCGCGGCAAGTCTTATCTGGCAATCGGAAGTGTATCTATGGGGATAGCGGGTTCTATCGTTAATCCTGAATTTTTACAGGAATATTTAGGCTTGCGTTCCGAGTTTGTAGACTCTTCGGAGATTCTCCGCCGTATACAACTCGAAATATATGACAAAGACGAGTATAAAAAGGGCTTGGAATGGACTATAAAAAATTGTGCTGTAAATGAAGGTGATGATTATAATCCTGAACATTTGAAGCGTTCCCGTCAACAAAAAGATAAGGACTGGGAATTTGTTGTCAAGATGACTCTGATTATGAGAGACCTGATGATAGGTAATGATAAACTTCATAAAATAGGCTATTCCGAAGAAGCGATGGGGCATAATGCCATTGCCGGAGGATTTCAGGGACAGCGTCAGTGGACGGACTTTTTACCGAACGGAGATTTTTCGGAGGCAATCCTTAATTCTTCTTTCGACTGGAATGGAATACGTGAGCCATTTGCTTTTGCAACGGAAGATGACCATTTGAATGGTATAAGCATGTTATTTGGTAAATTACTGACGAATACAGCACAGATATTTGCCGATGTCAGAACATACTGGAGTCCGGCATCTATCCAACGGGTTACAGGCTGGAAGCCGGAAGGAGTATTGGCTGATGGCGCAATTCACCTAATTAACTCGGGTTCTTGTACCTTGGATGGTACAGGTCGTCAAAGCGAAGATGGAAAGCCTGTAATGAAACCTTTCTGGAAGATAAATCAGGAAGAAGTAGATAAGATGCTGGGTGCTACCAAATGGTATCCTGCTTCGCTCGAATACTTCAGGGGAGGAGGCTATTCTTCTAAATTTCTGACCGAACCCGGAATGCCTGTTACTATGTGCAGGATTAATCTTGTGAAAGGTATTGGGCCTGTATTGCAGATCGCGGAAGGGGTGACAGCTACTTTCCCGCAGGAAGTATTCGACAAAATAGATAAACGCACGGATAAGACATGGCCGAGCACATTCTTTGTTCCCCGGCTTACCGGAAAAGGTCATTTTAAAGATGTATATTCAGTAATGAATTATTGGGGCGCTAATCATGGCGCTATAAGCTATGGTCACATTGGTGCCGACCTGATATCATTAGCCTCTATGCTTTCAATTCCTGTATGTATGCATAATGTAGACGAGGATAGAATATTCCGTCCATCATCATGGGCTGCATTCGGCTCGGATGCAGAAGGTTCCGATTACAGAGCCTGTGAAGCATACGGCCCTTTATATAAATAAGATAAACCCCAGGAAATATTCTCATGAAAGGCAAAAAGGCGTACCCCTGGCTGGTCGTAGCGATGTTATGGTTTGTTGCTCTGCTGAACTATATGGACAGGCAGATGCTGTCTACCATGCGTCCTGCTATGATGGAAGATATTTCGGAATTGGTATCGGCAGCTAATTTTGGGCGTTTAATGGCCATATTCTTATGGATATATGCTTTTATGAGTCCGTTATCGGGCATTATTGCAGACCGTCTGAACCGTAAATGGCTTATTGTAGGAAGTTTATTTACGTGGTCGGCTGTTACCTTACTGATGGGATATGCTACTTCGTTTGATCAATTGTATATTTTACGTGCGGTTATGGGGATAAGTGAAGCCTTTTATATTCCTGCGGGATTGTCACTAATAGCTGATTATCATCAAGGAAAAACCCGTTCGCTTGCAGTTGGTTTTCATACTACGGGAGTTTACTTAGGACAGGCATTGGGCGGCTTTGGTGCTGTTGTGGCCGGTAGTTTCTCGTGGCAGATGACATTTCATACATTCGGACTGACAGGTATCATATATTGTATTGTACTTATATTGTTTTTGAAAGAACATAAAGCATACACAGTAAAACCGGAAGAAAAGAAATCTATTAAGAAAGAATTCTCAGCTATGCTCAAAGGCTTGGGGATACTGTTTGGTAATATCTCTTTTTGGGTTATATTATTCTACTTTTCGGCTCCGAGTTTGCCGGGCTGGGCAACTAAAAACTGGTTGCCGACACTATTCTCCACCAGTCTGAATATTGATATGGAAGATGCAGGGCCAATGGCTACTATTACTATTGCTATGGCTTCGTTGGTTGGCGTGCTTATCGGTGGGTATTTATCGGATAAATGGGTACAGCAAAATATCAAAGGGCGTATTTATACGGGAGTTATTGGTTTAGCTTTAACGCTGCCTGCCCTTTTATTACTGGCTTTCGGTAATAGCCTGGTTATTATTGTTGCCGGAGCCATTTTCTTTGGCTTTGGTTTTGGTATGTTTGATGTAAACAATATGCCGATCCTTTGTCAGTTTGTCTCCCCTCGTTACAGGGCAACAGGCTATGGATTATTGAATTTAGCCGGAATTTCAGCCGGAGCCGTGATAACGAATGTTCTTGGAAAATCGGCCGATGCCGGAAATATGGGGCGTGACTTTGCCCTTTTAGCCATAGTTGTCCTTATTGCAATTATTTTGCAATTGACGATATTGAAGCCTACAGCTATAAATAAAACAGATGATTAAATATTTATTCTATAAGATAAATTGAAAATATAATGAACTCAAATAATCCAATTTTCCAACTAAAGGGAATTGTCCCTCCAATGATAACTCCGTTAACAGATACTGACACGCTGGATGTGAAAGGTGTTAATAATCTGGTAGAGCATCTTATATCGGGAGGTGTAAGCGGTATTTTTATTTTAGGGACTACCGGCGAGGCCCAGCACCTTAGTATCAATATCAAGAAAGAACTCATCAAACATACTTGTCTGGCTGTGAATGGACGCGTGCCTGTTCTTGTCGGCATAACAGATACTTCGGTGTATGAAAGTATAAAACTTGCCGGGTTTGCTGCTGAATATAAGGCTGCTGCTCTGGTTGCCGCGCCTCCTTATTATTTTGCCTTGGGGCAGCCCGAACTGATTGAATACTATGAATTGCTGGCAGATAAATGCCCGCTTCCATTGTATCTGTATAATATGCCTTCGCATACGAAGACAATGATTGAACCTGATACCGTTCTGGCGTTATCGCAACATAAGAATATAATCGGATTGAAAGATAGTTCTGCCAATGGCGTATATTTCTGTAAATTACTGACATTGTTCAGAGACCATCCCGAATTCGGGTTATTCGTAGGCCCTGAAGAAATGATGGCTTCTGTTGTATTGGTTGGCGCACACGGAGGAGTTTCGGGGGGTGCGAATGTTTACCCCCGGATATTTGTAGATGTATATAATGCAGCAGCAGAAAAGAATGTGGATAAAACTATTGAATTGCAGGATAAGATGATGGCTGTGAGTAAAGAGTTATATGGTATCGGACGTTTCGGTTCCAGTTATATCAAAGGTATTAAAACGGCACTTGCATTGAAAGGTATTTGCAGCGATTTTCTGGCTCAGCCTTTTAATTTATTTAAAGACCCTGAAAAGGAGAAAGTTAAGTCTGCTGTCGCTAAGTTAGATAATCTGTTAAAATAGAGAACATTTACGAATGAAAAAAATACTACTGTTTACCATTGTTTTTATTCTGTTCATAGCCTCCAAAGCTGAAACTATTAATATGCAAAGCTTTGGGGCTAAGGCAGATGGCAACGTATCCAACACTGCTGTTATTAAGAAGGCGATAGACAAGCTTTCCCAAAACGGTGGAGGTACATTGTTTTTCCCTGCAGGTACATATCTTACAGGGCCTATTGTATTGAAAAGTAATATAACTATTGACATAGAAGCAGGTGCGACGATTAAGTTTACCGATGATATGTCGGAGTATATTCCTTTTGTAGAAATGCGTTATGAAGGTGTGGTGATGAAGAGTTTCTGCCCTTTGTTTTATGCATACGAACAAGAGAATATTACTATCAAAGGAGAAGGCACCATCGACGGAAACGGGAAAAAGTGGTGGTACGGAACATTTGCTATCGAAGGCGCGTATAAAGACGAAACCTTTAGGAAAGAACTGGAAGGGTACCGGCAAATGTGGGAGAAAGAAAATCCCGGTTTTACAGTTGAAGAAAATTCGGACTGGAAGCGTACATTGGATAAACGTTTTTTTCGTCCGCCATTGATGCAACCTTATAAATGCAAGGGTTTTAAGGTGGAAGGAGTAACAATTATAAATTCCCCGTTCTGGACTATCAACCCCGAATTTTGCGAAAATGTAAGCGTTCTCGGAGTTACTATAAACAATCCGGACGCACCGAATACAGACGGTATCAACCCGTCGTCATGCCGAAATGTGATAATCGCCAATTGCCATATAACAGTAGGGGATGATTGCATCACATTGAAGTCGGGACGCGATTTGCAGGGACGCCGGTATGCTACTCCTTGTGAAAACATAACAATAACAAACTGTGTAATGCTTGCAGGACATGGAGGTGTCGTTATAGGGAGCGAAATGTCGGGCGATGTGCGTAAAGTGACTATCTCTAACTGTGTATTCGATGGTACGGATAGGGGTATTCGCATGAAATCAACCAGAGGCCGTGGCGGTATTGTCGAGGAAATACGGGTGAGCAATATTGTAATGAAAAATATTCCAAGGGAAGCTATAACCCTGAACCTGTTCTATTCTAATGTTCCGGCCGAGCCTTTATCAGAACGGACTCCGATTTTCCGTAATATTCATATATCGGGTCTTACAGGTTCGGATGTGAACATGGCTTGTACTGTTTTGGGAATAGAAGAAGCCCCTATATCAGACATTACATTCACTGATATTAATATAGCTGCAAAAACGGGTTTCGAAATAAACAAGGCTAAGAATATAACATTGAATAATGTCAGAATCGCGACTGAAATAGGCGCTGCGTTCAAAATAAGCGAGTCTTCCAACCTGCGTATCAATAATATTTATAATCCTAAACCATTGCAGGATAAACCTGTATTGGAAGTAGCCGATGTGAAAGATATGTTTATTCAGGGATGTTTTCCTGAAACCGGTAGCCGGTCTTTTATAAAACTGGATGGAAGTCTGACTGATAATATCATTTTGAAGAATAACTATTTGGAGCGATTGGCTATGCCTGTTGATAAGGGGGCGGGACTGAATAAGTCGGCGAATATTGTAATGCAATAGTATTGAGAGATATGAAAAAGGGGTATTATATACTTATACTATGTGTTCTGTCTGTCGTTTGTGTTTTTGCTCAAAATACGCAGACGGCGGATAGCGCCTATTCGCGCCCGCTGATAGATGTATTGCGTGACATTGAAAACAGGTTTGATATAGAGGTAAAGTACGATGCCAGGATGGTAGACGGCAAGATACTCAAATATGCCGATTGGAGAATAAAACCGTGGAGCGCGGAGGAATCCCTCATTGCCGTATTGGCTCCTTTCGATTACAAGTTTGTCATGGATAATGGCAAATATAAGATAAAGGAGTTTGAATATGCCCGTGCTACTGAGGAGGAAGGCAAAAAATTTCTGGACTATCTCGAAACCCTTTATTCTGACAAAGAATCATGGGAAAAACGTAAGGCTGAATTAAAGGCTTGTTTACCTGAAGCATTAAGAGTCTCTCCAATGCCGGCAAAGCCTGAGTCGAAAATTATTCTAACACCAAAAAGGAAATACGATGGTTATACAGTTGAGAACTTTGCCATAGAAACCCTTCCCGGAATTTATGTGTGCGGCTCAATCTATAAACCTGCGAAAATAAAAGGTAAATGTCCGGTGATACTCAATCCCAACGGGCATTTTGGAAACGGCCGCTATCGTGAAGACCAGCAAATGCGTTGCGCTACACAAGCTCGTATGGGTGCCATATCAGTAAGTTGGGATTTGTTTGCCTGGGGAGAAAGCCTCCTTCAGTTCGATGGAACATTGCATCGCCTAAGCGCGGCCAATACGATACAGACACTCAATGCTATTGGAATTCTGGACTATCTTCTGTCTTTGAAAGAAGCAGATGCGACCAAAGTGGGTATAACCGGCGGCTCGGGTGGAGGTAGTATGACGATGATGATGTCTGCTATCGACGACCGTATAACTGTCAGTATTCCGGTTGTTATGCTATCTTCGCATTTTGTAGGCGGGTGTCCTTGCGAGAGCGGCATGCCGGCTCATCTATGCGGGGGACGTACCAATAATGCGGAGATTGCCGCTATGTTCGCACCGAAACCGCAATTGGCATTGACAGACGGGAAAGACTGGTCGAGTTCTGTTCCCGGACTGGAATTTCCATACCTTAAAAAAATCTATGGATTCTACGGAGCAGAAGATAATATAGAGAATGTGCATTTTTCAGATGAAGGGCATGATTACGGCCTGTCGAAACGTATGGCTATGTATAGCTTTATTACTAAGTATTTAGGCTTAAATCACGATATGGTTGATGAGTCGAAGGTAACTATTGAGAAAGAATTGCAGATGCGCACATTTGGTGAAAATGGTGAAAAACTGCCGGCAAATGCAATCAAAGGAAAAGAGGCTCTGCTGGAAGTATTGAAAAACGTTGGTATAATTGATTAATAAGATATTGATGTTGAGAAGAATAATATTGTCATTATTTATAAGTCTGGCTTTAGTAGCTAATGCCCGGCAAGGCATGAAGCTCTGGTATGACAAACCGGCTTTGGATTGGAACGGGGCTTTGCCGTTAGGTAACGGCAGACTGGGGGCTATGGTCTTCGGGAATCCCTCTGTCGAGCAATTACAACTTAATGAAGAAACCATTTGGGCCGGTTCGCCCAATAGTAATGCCCATAAACTGGAAGAAGGTGTTCTGGAGAAAGTCCGGAATCTCATTTTCGAAGGGAAATATGTAGAAGCTCAGGATTTGGCTACGGCTAAAATAATGTCGCCTACAAATCACGGAATGCCTTATCAGAGTATGGGAGACCTCTTCATCTCTTTTCCGGGACATAATCGATATACCGGCTTCTATCGCGATTTGAATATAAGTGATGCTGTTGCCAGTGTCTCATATAAGGTGGATGGCATAACATACAAGCGTGAAATGTTCACGTCTTTTACCGACCAGGCTATAATTGTAAGACTGACAGCAGATAAACCGGCAAGCATCACCTGCAACACTTTTCTGACCACACCTCAGGAAAAAGTGGAGAGATTCATCGAAGACAACCAGCTTGTATTGACGGGTATTACTCCTGCACATGAAAAGCAAAGTGGAAAAGTGCAGTTTGAGACAAGAGTGAAGCCGAAAGTAAAAGGAGGGAAATATACGGTTTCGGATCATATCATATCTGTGGAGAATGCAGATGAAGTTATTCTTTACGTGACTATTGCTACCAATTTCGTCAACTATAAAGACATAACCGGAGATAAGACAGCCAAATGTAAGAAATATATGGGGACAGCTTTTTCGAATGATTACGAGAAAGCAAAAAGTGAACATACCGCGTTCTTTCAGCAATATATGAACCGTATGTCTCTTGACTTGGGGAAAACAACAGAATCTCAGAAGCCAACGGATATACGTATCAGAGACTTCGCGAAGACATTCGACCCTGAACTGGCGGCTCTCTATTTCCAATTCGGACGCTATCTGCTGATTTCATCTTCCCTGCCGGGTACGCAACCTGCAAATCTTCAGGGAATATGGAACGACCGTTACCTTCCGTCATGGGACAGTAAATACACTTGTAACATCAATGTGGAAATGAACTACTGGCCGGCGGAAGTTACCAACTTATCCGAGATGCATGAGCCGATGCTGCAAATGATTCGTGAGGTTGCCCAAACGGGTGCGCATACAGCTGACCTGATGTATAATGCCAGAGGTTGGGTACTTCATCATAATACCGATATATGGCGTATTACCGGGCCTGTCGACAGGGCTGCTTCGGGAATGTGGCCGACAGGTGGCGCATGGGTAAGCCAGCATTTGTGGTATAGGTACGAATATACGGGCGATCTGGATTATCTGAGGTCGGTATATCCGGTGATGAAAGGTGCCGCTATGTTTTTTAACGATTTCCTGATAGAAGAACCTGCGCATGGCTGGCTGGTTGTTTCACCATCCAATTCCCCTGAAAATACGCATGCCGGAAGTAATGGGAAAGCAACGATTACGGCGGGGTGCACGATGGACAACCAGTTGGTATTCGATTTATTCTCCAATGTAATCAAAGCATCCGAATTGTTAGGTATAGATAAATCATTTGCGGATACATTGAAAATGAAGCGTGAGAAATTGCCGCCAATGCAGATCGGGCGACACAATCAGCTTCAGGAATGGCTGTATGACTGGGATTCACCGGACGATAAGCACCGCCATGTATCTCATCTTTACGGACTTTATCCGGGTAATCAAATATCGCCTATTCATACACCTCAGTTATTTGAGGCGGCCAAAAATTCTTTGACCCATCGGGGAGACCCTTCTACGGGTTGGTCTATGGGTTGGAAAGTTTGTCTATGGGCGCGCTTATTGGATGGAAATCATGCCTATACGCTATTAAGGAACCAGTTAGACCTGGTAACTAATGAGAAGAAAAAAGGAGGTACATACAGCAATATGTTCGATGCTCATCCTCCGTTCCAGATAGATGGCAACTTCGGTTGTACGGCAGGTATCGCGGAAATGCTGATGCAAAGCCACGATGGATTCATATACTTTTTGCCGGCACTTCCTGATGTATGGAAAGACGGTAGTGTAAAAGGATTGGTGGCCAGAGGTGGATTTGTCATCGACATGGATTGGAAAGACGGCAAAGTGAGCAATCTGAAAATTACGTCCCGTTATGGAGGAAACTGCCGCATCCGTATTGCTTCTGTGCTTAAAGGTACAGGTCTGAAAAAGGCAAAAGGAGAGAATGCCAATATCCTGTTTGAAACTCCCAAAGTGAAACCTGCATTAATCTCTGATGAGGCGACATTACATGCTACTCCATTAGATCTCGATAAGGCAACACGCTTGTATGACCTTTCAACAGAAAAGGGAAAGACGTATACTCTCAAAGGAGCTAAATAGTAACCTAATATATAAACGACAATGAAATATTTTGTTCTCACAATCTTTGCAGTTCTGCTGTTTATTGGTTGTAATCGGGATAAAAAACAAGAACAGGACAACAGATGGTCGGTTAAAATAGCCAAGTCGGAAATGACGCGTTTTCCTGAGGCATGGATGATCGAAAAAGCGAAATCACCGCGCTGGGGATATACTCACGGATGTGTAGCTAAAGCCATGCTGGATATGTTCGATTACACACAGGACAGCGCCTATTACAATTATGCCAAAGGTTATGCCGACAGCCTGATTACGCAGGACGGACAAATAAAGACATACAGGATGGATAAATATAATATCGACAATGTCAATCCCGGTAAGATATTATTCCGTCTCTATAAAGCAACCGGAGATGTCCGCTACAAAACAGCGATAGATACATTAGCCGTTCAGATGGAAAAGCAGCCCCGAACATCGGAAGGCGGATTCTGGCACAAACAGATTTATCCGCATCAGATGTGGCTCGATGGTTTGTATATGGCTTCTCCGTTTTTAGCGGAATATGCAAGAGATTTCAATCATCCTGAGATATACGATGATATTCTGAACCAGATTCGTCTGATGGATAAAAACAGTTACGATCCCGAAACAGGTTTATTCTACCATGGCTGGGATGAAAGCCGCGAACAAAGGTGGGCAGACAAAACCACCGGGCACTCTCCTAACTTCTGGTCGAGGAGCATAGGTTGGTATGGAATGGCGCTTGTCGATGTCTTGGATTTTCTTCCGCAGAATCATGCAAGTCGCCCGTATGTGATCGCTATTATAGAAAAAATGGCAGAAGGGATTGTGAGGTGGCAGGATGATAAGACCGGAGTATGGTATCAGGTAACTAATATGGGAGACCGCGAAGGCAACTATCTCGAATCGTCGGGTTCGGCTATGTTTGTTACTTTCCTCTATTCGGCTATAAATAAGGGATATATCAGTGCTGATTATAAAGTTGCTGCCGATAAAGGTTTTAGCGGATTGGTAAAAGAATTCGTGAAGAAAGAAGACAATGGTACTTACTCTATTACCAATTGTTGTGCTGTTGCCGGTCTGGGAGGAGAGAAGACATATCGTGACGGGTCTTTCGAATATTATATCGGTGAACCGGTAATCCTGAATGACCCTAAATCCGTGGCTCCTTTTATATGGGCTGCTATCGGACATGAAAAATCAGAAGACAAAACAAAGAAATAAGTCTGTATCATGAAAAAATATACAATACTGATATTCTTATTGTTACTAATCACTTTGTCATCTACTGCTCAGGATAAGCCGAAGAAACCGGATATGCCCTGGGATAACGGTAAGCTGAAAGTAAGCGACAATAAGCGTTACTTACAACATGAGAACGGCACTCCTTTCTTTTGGCTTGGCGAAACGGCCTGGCTTCTGCCATCACGGTCGAATAGGGAAGAAGTGGATTATTTTATGAATGTCACTAAAAGAAATGGTTACAATGTGGTGCAAATATCTGTGCTGCATACTGTTTCTGCCATGAATGCATATGGTGACTGGGCTTTACCTGATGGGTTCGACTTCAGGAATATAGATAAGCGAGGCGAATATAACTATTGGCAGCATGTGGATTACATCGTGGAACGTGCCCGGCAGAGCGGTATCTATATCGGGATAGTTTGTGTTTGGGGAACGCCTGTGCAACAGAAGCAGATGACAGTTGAGGATGCTAGGAAGTATGGTAAGTTCTTAGCGGAACGTTATAAAAAATACCCGAATATAGTCTGGCTGATTGGTGGTGATATCCGCGGAGATGTAGAGCCGGAAGTCTGGCAGACTTTGGCAACAACGATAAGAGGAATAGACCCGGATCATTTGATGACATTCCATCCGCGTGGCAGGACGATATCCAGCACTTGGTTTAACAATGAGCCATGGCTCGATTTCAATATGTTCCAATCAGGCCATCGCAGATATAATCAGCGTAATGGCGATGGAGATTATCCTATCGAAGAGAATACAGAAGAAGACAACTGGCGTTTTGCCGGGCGGAGTCTTGCTGTTTCTCCTTTGAAACCGGTAATCGATGGTGAGCCTTCTTATGAAGATATTCCCCATGGGCTTCACGATGTGAATGAACGTCGCTGGCAGGCAGAAGATGTTCGCCGTTATGCTTATTGGTCTGTATTTGCAGGCTCATTCGGACATACTTACGGGCATAATTCTACGATGCAGATGCTTCGTCCGGGATATCAGCCTTCATTCGGTGCTGAAAAACCATGGTGGGAAGCTGTAAACGATCCGGGTTGTCGTGAAATGAAGTACCTGAAAAACCTGATACTGGCGTTTCCTTTCTTTGAGAGGATACCCGACCAGTCGGTAATCGTGGGGACAAACGGATTGCAATATGAAAGAGTGATTGCCACCCGTGGTAACGATTATATCCTGGTCTATAACTATACAAACCGCAAAGTGGAGATAGATATGACAAAAATATCGGGAGCTAAGAAAAAGGCATGGTGGTACAATCCGGTGAATGGTTCAGTGGAATATATCGGAGAATTTGGTAATAGCAGACAGGTTTTTGCTCACGATTCGAAATACAGGGCAGGTAATGACAGGGTACTGATTATTACGGACGCCAATACATCTTATGTCGAAGAAAACTTGATGACGGTTAACAGTTAACAATAATCAGTTGACAACATTCTTGAATTTTCAAATTAAAAAATCCATGAAAAAAACAATATTTATATTCTCCGCCTTATTTTGTTCCCTGCTGATGTTTTCGGTGGATGTGAAGGAACTCAGGTGCGAAATGCTAAATAATCCCGAAGGAATTGGTACGGCAACACCTCGTCTGGGGTGGATGATAGAATCGAAAGAACGAAATGTAGAGCAAAAGGCATACTGGATACTTGCTGCCTCTTCGTTAGATAAGCTCAATGAAACAGATGCAGATTTATGGAATTCAGGAAAAATTGAAGATGCTGCATCTACTCTTGTCCCTTATACGGGTAAAGGCCTGACAAGCCGTAGCCAGATATATTGGAAAGTAAAAGTTTATACAAATAAAGGTGAATCAGCATGGAGTTCTCCGGCTAAATTCAGTGTGGGTTTATTAACTGATTCCGACTGGTCTGCGAAGTGGATTGGGCTGGACAGGATATTCTCCTGGGATAGTGAAACGGTGCATTCCCGTTTATCTGCACGTTATTTCCGTAAAGAGTTTGCCAGCCAGAAGCAGGTTAAATCAGCGAAGGCATATATTTCAGGATTAGGATTTTATGAGCTATATATCAATGGTGAGAAGATCGGGGATCAGGCTTTAGCACCGGGACAAACAGACTATTTCAAAACTGTTTTGTACAATACCTTTGATGTGACGTCTTATATTAAACAAGGGAAAAATGCGATTGCGACTATCTTGGGTAATGGGCGTTTCTACAATATGCGTCAGAATTATAAACCTCATAAAATAAAGACTTTCGGCTATCCGAAAATGCTTCTCCAGATAGAAATAGAATATAGTGACGGAACAAAGCAAACCATCATCAGTGACGATACGTGGAAGGTTACTTCCGATGGTCCTATCCGTTCAAATAATGATTTTGACGGGGAAGAATATGATGCGAATAAGGAGCTGGGAGCATGGAACACAGCCGGATATAATGACCGAAAATGGCTGAATGCCGAACTGGTAAAAGCCCCGGGAGGTGTAATTACTGCGCAGATGCAGGAAAATATGAAGGTGATGAAAGTATTGACGCCAAAGGCTGTTACGGTTTTAGCAAAAGATACGTTCGTTATCGATATGGGGCAGAATATGGTAGGCTGGCTTAGCTTGCAGGCAAAAGGGAAGAAAGGGGACAAAATCACCCTGCGTTTTGCTGAAACACTGGAAAAAGACGGCCGCCTGAAAACAGTAAATCTCCGTAGCGCAAGAGCTACCGATGTGTACACAATGAAAGGAGAAGGTACGGAGAAATGGGAACCCCGTTTTGTTACACACGGGTTCCGTTTCGTAGAAGTGACGGGTTATCCGGGAACTCCGGCAATAAGTGATTTTGAAGGGAAAGTCGTATATGACGATATGGCTGCAGTCGGCTCATTCGAGACATCAAATAATATTCTGAATCAAATATATAACAATGCATGGTGGGGAATCAACAGTAATTATAAGAGCATTCCCCTTGATTGTCCGCAACGCGACGAAAGGCAGCCGTGGCTCGGCGACCATACTATTGGTTGTATCGGGGAAAGTTTCGTTTATGACAACGAACGGTTTTATATAAAATGGCTGGATGATATAAGGGATTCCCAAACGCCGGAAGGAAAGCTGTCGGATATTGCGCCTCCGTACTATATGACCTATTATAGTGATAATATGACATGGCCGGGCACATATCTGTTTGTCGCCGACATGATCCATAAGCAATACGGTAATACTGAACCGATAAAGAAGCATTATCCATATATGAAAAAATGGTTTATGCATATGAAGGATAATTACCTGAATGCAGACTATATAATGACCAAAGATAAATACGGAGACTGGTGCGTTCCTCCTGAATCAAAAGAACTAATCCATTCTCTGGACCCTGCCCGTAAGACGGACGGACAGCTGATAGCTACAGCATATACTTATAAGTTGTTGCAATTGTTACAGGAATTTGCAGTTATATCGGGCCATGAAAGTGATGTCGCCGAATATGTGACGCTTGCAGAAAATGTAAGAGCAGGATTCAATAAGAAATTCTATAATGCGGAAACAGGGCAATACGGTAATTATACGGTAACATCTAATCTCCTGCCATTGGCTTTCGGTATTGTAGATAAAGATAATGAGGACAGAGTTTTCCAAAACCTGATAAACCGCATTACAGTTACAGATAAACTGCATATCAGTACAGGTGTTATCGGTACTCAGTGGCTGATGCGTGAACTCACAAAACGGGGATGTGCAGATGTTGCTTATACTATTGCTACTCAGAAGGATTATCCTAGTTGGGGATATATGGTCGGACAGGGAGCGACTACGATCTGGGAACTCTGGAATGGTGATACTGCAAGCCCTAAGATGAATTCTCATAATCATGTGATGCTCTTAGGAGACCTTCTGGCATGGATGTATGAAGATTTGGCCGGAATAAAGTCTCACAAGATAAGGGAGGGATTTAAATGGCTGTGGATGAAGCCAAATCCAACCGAAGACCTTACCTACACAAAAGCGTCTCATAGAACACCATATGGCTGGGTAAATAGTGACTGGACTCTTAAAGATGGAATTTTCACATGGAAGATTTCCATTCCGGCAAACAGCAGGGCGAATATTCTGATACCGGCAGCAAGATTAGAGGATATTACCGAAAGCGGAAAACCTGTAAAAGAGGTTGAAGGACTTAAGTATGTCCGGGTTGAAGAGAATCGCATAAATCTTGAAATCGGTTCGGGTGACTATATATTTGTTTGTAAATACGGAGAAGCTCAAAACCGGTTCAGAGAAGGTATTCTTACAGATGAATTTATTTGTGAAAAGCCTTCATTCCCTGAAAGCCATGCTTCTACAATAGCGGAAACCAAAGAAGGTCATCTTATTGCTTCCTGGTTTGGCGGAACAAAAGAGCGTAATCCCGATGTTTGTATCTGGGTAAGCCGCTATATCAATAATAAATGGACAGAACCGCAGAATGTAGCTGATGGGATTATAAATGATACACTCCGTTATGCTACATGGAATCCCGTATTATATCAGGTGCCGGACGGAGAATTACAACTTTATTATAAAGTCGGTCCCAATGTGGCCGGATGGGTTGGGAAGGTGATTACTTCTGACGATGGAGGTGTTACATGGTCGGTTCCCCGTGACCTTCCGGAAGGATTTTTGGGTCCGGTGAAAAATAAACCTGTTTTACTGAAAGACGGGACATTATTGTGCCCGTCGAGTACCGAAGGAAATGGCTGGAAAGTTCATTTCGAAGCTACAAAAGATTTTGGTAAAACATGGAAGATGATAGGCCCCATCAATGAAGGAAAAGAGCTTCATACGATACAACCGTCCATATTGACTTATAAAGATGGAAGATTACAGATTCTTTGCCGTACGCAGGAAAGAACTATCGGAGAATCATGGTCTTCGGACAATGGAAAAACATGGACGCCTGTAGCCGGAACAATGTTGCCGAATAATAATTCGGGTACAGATGCCGTAACCTTGCAGGACGGCCGCCAGTTATTGGTCTATAATCATGTCTTGCCTCACGATACGCTTAAACGGGGAAAAGGAGCCCGCACTCCTCTTAATGTAGCTATATCGGAAGATGGAAAAACATGGTATGCGGCATTAGTGGTAGAAGATTCGCCGATTAGCCAGTATTCTTATCCTTCTGTTATACAGACTAAAGACGGCTTGGTTCACATCGTTTATACATGGAGGCGGAAAGCTATTAAGCATGTAGTTGTAGATCCGGATAAATTGGTATTATCGAAAATAGAAAACATGAAGTGGCCGTCTTTAAAAGAGACGAAAGAAATACAGGTCGTAAATAATCATCGTTACAAGGTTTCTGTTTGTGACTGGATGATGCTCAAGCGTCAGAAAGTCGGAGCGATGGAACTGGCCGAAGAGCTTGGCGCAGACGGACTTGAACTGGATATGGGCGGACTGGGCAAGCGTGTGTCATTTGATAATAAATTTACCGATAAACATTTTCAGGAATTATTTATTTCGGAATGCAATCGTTTAGGAATAGAACTTAGTTCCATCGCTGTGTCCGCTTTTTACGGGCAATCTTTTGCCAGGCGTGAGAACTATGAAGGCCTGATAGACGAATGTATAGCAACGATGAAGGCTCTCGGGGTGAAAGTCGCATTTCTGCCGATGGGTAACCAAAGCGATTTGGTGAAAGAACCCGAACTGTACCCGGTTGTATTGGAACGGCTGAAAGTTGTTGCTAAAAAAGCGGAGGCAGCAGGTGTTGTCATCGGTATAGAAACGACATTGCCGGCTAAGGAAGAAGCGAAATTGATAGATAAAATCAGTTCTCCTTCGATCCGTAGCTATGTCAATTTCTCTTCTATCCTGAAAAGAGGAGGAAATATTATAAGCGACCTGAAAACCTTGGGAAAAGACCGTATTGTTCAGATACATGCCTCTAATACCGATGGTTACTGGATCGAAAATGACCCGGCACTGGATATGAAAGAAGTAAAAGCTACTTTGGACAAAATGGGGTGGAGCGGTTGGCTTGTTGTTGAACGTTCGCGCGATACAAAGGATGTCCACAATGTAAAGAAAAACTACGGGGCAAATGCACGGTATCTGAAATCTGTATTTCAGGTGAATCAATAGCTCGAAACTTTATCTATGTAATAAGCTATTAGCTATTAGCTGTTAGCCATTAGCTTATAGCTCTTTGAATTGAAAATCGGCGGAGCCAAAAGTTGATTAGCAAATGGGTGAAGATGTTGTAACCTTTGTAACCTTTTTGGAAATAGTTACAAGTAGACAAGACACGAGATACAAGTTGTTGACTGATGACTGTTGACTGTTTACTGAAACAAGTGTTACTTTTGTTACCTTTTAACAAGTAGTAAGTATTGAGTAATAAGTATAAAGGAGTTCTGATTGTTAACTGATGACTGTTGACTGTTTACTGAACTAACTGTTACTTTTGTTACTTTTTGAAGGAGATGCTTCACTCCGCTCAGCATGGCAACGCATAACATTGTTAACTGATGACTGATGACTGTTAACTGATATATCTGTTACTTCTGTTACCTTTTAACTATATATAGTTAATTAATGTGAACATTAAGTCTGACAAATACACTTCAAAAAATAAAATTCCATGAGATTAATCTATATTGTGATTCTATCCTTCATTTCTTTATCAGTTTTTTCAGTAGAGATATATGTTTCCCCGCAGGGAAACGACCGGAATCCCGGTACACAATCTGAACCGAAAGCCTCTTTGCATGGAGCAATAAGAGAGGCAAGGGAATACCGGAGATTATTAAAAGCGGGAAAAGACGAACCTGTGCGTATCCGTATGGCCGGAGGTACATACAATCTGTATGAACCGATATTTATTCGTCCTGAAGATTCGGGAACGGAAAGTAGTCCGACCATAATAGAAGCGGCTGAAGGTGATAATGTGGCCCTTAGCGGTGGTATCCGGATAGAAGGCTGGAAAAAACAAGGCAAATACTGGGTCGCTGATGTGCCTTCCTTCAATGGAAACAGGCTGATATTCCGCCAACTATGGATTAATGGGAAGAAGGCTGTAAGAGCGCGGAATGTATCCGATTTCGAACAAATGGACCGGATAAGAAGCAATGATAAAATGAATGAAATTCTCTGGATTCCGGCTTCTGCTGTAAAAGGACTGACTAAATCGGAAAACCTTGAGCTCGTTATCCACCAGATGTGGGCAATCGCCAATCTTCGGGTTAAATCCATTACCGTTCAGGGAGATTCGGCAGGTGTCCGTTTTCATAATCCGGAAGCACGTATTCAATTTGAGCATCCGTGGCCGCAACCAATGGTCAAAGAGGGATTTAACTCTGCTTTCTATTTTACAAATGCGATAGAGCTGTTGGATGAACCGGGTGAATGGTATCATGATACGAAGACGGACAAGATATATTATATGCCCCGTCAGGGAGAGGATATGCCGGTAGCCGAAGCAATTGTTCCGGTATTGGAATCCCTTATAGAAGTAACAGGGACACCGGACCGTCCGGTGGTGCATATCTGTTTTAAGAATATCAGATTTAACTATACGACCTGGGTACGTCCTTCACTGATGGGACATGTACCGTTGCAGGCCGGAATGTATCTGCTGGACGCTTATAAATTGAGACCTCCCGGAGTTCCCGGTAATTTCAATAAGGGTATTGAAAATCAGGGTTGGGTAGGTCGCCCTCCGGCGGCAGTAATGGTACAATCGGCTCAGAATATTGAATTTGACCAGTGCCGCTTCGAACATCTCGGCTCATGCGGAATCGACTTTATCGATAGAGTGCAGAAATCCAGAATAAATGGCTCGTTATTCAGGGATATTGCCGGAAACGGTATACAAATAGGCCGTTTTTCGGAAATCGGTATGGAGACGCATCTGCCTTACGACCCTGTTGACCAGCGCGAAATTTGCTCTCATATTTCTGTTTCCAACAATTATATCACGGATGTGACAAACGAAGACTGGGGATGCGTGGGCATTCTGGCAGGTTTTGTACAAGACATTAATATCGAGCATAACGAAATCAATGAAGTAGCCTACACAGGTATAAGCCTGGGTTGGGGATGGACAAAAACGGTGAACTGTATGCGGAATAATATGGTGCATGCCAATTATATTCATCATTACGGAAAACATATGTATGATGTTGCCGGAATATATACACTGTCGGTACAGTCTAAATCTTTTATTACCGAAAACGTGGTGGAAGATATATACAAGCCTTCTTATGTACATGATCCTAATCATTGGTTCTACCTATATACTGATGAAGGGAGTTCATTTATCACGGTAAAAGATAACTGGTGCCCCGAAGAAAAGTTCCTGCAAAATGCAAATGGTCCGGGCAATACGTGGGAAAACAACGGCCCGATGGTCTCCGACTCTATCAGGCAAAAGGCAGGGCTGAAGCCGGAATATACTTGGATTAAGGATATAAAATAATATACTATGAAGAGAATATTAACTGTATTATTTTTTGTTTTGATTACGTTTTCCCTATCGGCTCAGGATGCCACATGGATATACTATCCGGGAGATTTTGAAATATGGCTCGGTAATGAAATGCAGAATCGCCGTACAGAAAGGGGCGGTTTCTTTCCTCCGTTCTGGAAGATGGATAGCCACTATGTCGCGGTAGAATTTTCTACAAAATTAGACTTACCTGTGGCTGAGGAAGTTGAGATATATGTAGAAGGAAAGTATAATATAAAACTGGATGGGAAAATTCTGCCTGCCTATGATAAGATAATCATTCCGGCAGGAAAGCATAGCCTGAACATCAAAGTGCATAATCAGGCTCATGTTCCTGCCATATATGTGAAAGGACAAACCTTTGGTTCGGATGAGAGTTGGAAAGTAACTTTCGAAGATAAAGAATGGATAGACGAGTCGGGTAAAGCATCCGATACATCTTCAGGTACAGCATACCTGCAAGCCGGACGATGGAATTTCAATTCTCCTGATACTCCTCCGTCAGAGTTCAAACTGGCAGTTATACCAATGGCTGCTGCCGGAACTGAAAAGAAAGGAGCGGGAGAACTCATTGATTTTGGAAAAGAGACTTTCGGATATGTGAAATTCCATCAGTTGAAGGGAAAAGGCCGCCTGAATATATATTACGGGGAGTCCTCTGAGGAAGCCTTATCGACTACACATTGCGAAACATTAGACCGGATAGATGTAGATAATACATCCGCGAATGATTTTACTTTGGAAGATTCAAAAGCCTATCGTTACATATATATTGAAACGGAAGGCGATTTGTCTTACTCTTCCGTATCGATGTTGTATGAGTATCTGCCTTTGGATCACAGGGGGCAGTTCAGATGTGATGATGAACTGATAAACCGTATCTGGGATATTTCTGCCTATACGATGCACCTTACCTCGAGGGAGTTTTTTATCGATGGTATTAAACGCGACCGTTGGATCTGGAGCGGTGATGCTTATCAGAGTTATCTGATGAATTACTATCTATTCTTCGATTCCCCTTCGGTTACACGTACCATGTTGAACCTTAGAGGAAAAGACCCTGTGACAAGCCATATGAATACCATTATGGATTATACATTCTATTGGTTTATAGGTATATATGATTATTTGCAATATACAGGCGACCGGGAGTTTGTAAAGCAATTTTATCCGCGTATGCAATCACTGATGGATTTCTGTTTATCCCGTCGAAACGGCAACGGCATGATGGAAGGCTTAGCCGGGGACTGGGTATTTATCGACTGGGCCGATTTTAAGATGAGTAAAAGCGGTGAGGTCAGTTTCGAGCAATTACTGTTTTGCCGAAGCCTGGAAACAATGGCGTTGTGTGCAGATATAATGGGAGATATCGAGAATGAAGCACGGTATGCATCTTTGGCTTCAGACTTAAAATCGAAGCTGTTCACTTCCTTTTGGTCGGCAAATAAAAATGCTTTTATTCATAACCGCGAGAATGGGATAATGAGTGAGCAGGTAACTCCTTTTACGAACATGTTTGCCGTATTGTTCAATTATCTGGATGCGGAGAAAACAAAAGCAGTGAAAGACAATGTCCTGCTAAATCCGGATGCATTGAAGATAACAACGCCATATATGCGTTTTTATGAGCTGGAAGCATTATGTATGTTAGGAGAATACAGACATGTGCTGAAAGAAATTCGCGACTACTGGGGCGGTATGCTCAACTTGGGCGCGACTTCTTTCTGGGAAAAGTATAATCCCGATGAAACCGGTACAGAGCATTTGGCCATGTATGGGCGTCCCTTTGGGAAAAGCCTTTGTCATGCATGGGGAGCCAGTCCTATATATTTATTGGGCAAGTATTACCTTGGGGTGAAACCTGAGAAAGAAGGCTATAAAGAATTCAGTATTCGTTCGGTATTAGGTGACCTTAAATGGATGGAGGGCTCTGTGCCAACACCGAAAGGAGATATAAAAGTATATATGGATAAGAAGCAGATTAAGGTTTCTGCAACAGAAGGAGAGGGGTATCTCTATTTCACTTCACCGGGTAAACCTAAAATAAATATTGGGAGTATTGAACAAATTGCTACTGACAATTATAAAGTGAAGATTGATACCGGTAAGGAGTATATAATAAGCGGAAAGTTCTAAGAAGCCTTCGATCCGGTTATTTAACCGGGTTTAGAACTGCTCAAAATTGTAAAAAGTACACTTAAAAGTCATGGATATGTTTTATAGCATATTCACGGCTTCTTTCCTCTCATGTTAAAAATATATCTTTGTCAGCACAGTACAGAATAGTACAGATTGGATTTAACATTCTATATTGAATAATTCCAGGGGATTTAAAACCGAATAAAAAATAGTCTGATAAAATGAAAATCAAACATCTGTTAGCTTTATTATCGTTCTTTTTTCTGATAATATCCTGCTCAAAAGAAAAAGTTGTAATTGTTTCTCCACAAGGATCATCGAACAGGATTCTATACGGGGTAGATAAATTAAAATCAACTCTTGAAGCGGAAAACTATGAAGTGATAGTTGCTGCCTCCGGAGAAAATAATAAAGCGGAAAATCATATAATTTATGTAGAAGAAAGCACAGTCGATACATTAACTAAAGAAGGCTATTCTATAAGCACGGAAGGTAAATCCATTCGCATTACAGGCAATGATGCATCCGGTGCGATGTATGGTTGTATGGAACTTATAAGCCGGATAAAAGATGTCCGGAAAATTCCTTCGGATATCAATCTGACAGACCAGCCTGAAATGGTATTGCGTGGTGCCTGCATCGGTGTGCAGAAACCATATTATCTGCCGGGCAGGACTGTTTATGAATATCCCTATACAGAAGAGACTTTCCCTTGGTTCTATGATAAAGCCTTGTGGGTAGAATACCTGGATATGCTTGCCGCCAATAAGATGAATTCGCTCTATCTCTGGAACGGACATCCGTTTGCCTCATTGGTAAAGTTGAAAGATTATCCTTATGCGGTAGAGGTAGATGATGAGACATTCAAAAAGAATGAAGAGATGTTCTCTTTTCTGACGGAAGAAGCCGACAAAAGGGGGATATGGGTTATTCAGATGTTTTACAACATTCTGGTATCGAAACCTTTTGCTGAACATCACGGAATAAAAACACAGGACAGAAGCCGCCCTATTACCCCACTTATTTCGGATTATACAAGAAAATCGGTGGCTGCATTCATTGAAAAATATCCGAATGTAGGATTACTGGTTTGTCTCGGAGAAGCCATGGATACCTATGAAGATGATGTGGAGTGGTTTACAAAAACGATTATACCCGGAGTGAAGGATGGGTTGAAAGCACTGAATATTACAAAAGAACCTCCGTTGGTGCTGAGAGCACATGATACGGATTGTAAAATGGTAATGGATGCTGCTCTGCCTTTATACAAGAACCTCTATACAATGCATAAATACAATGGAGAATCTCTTACAACTTATGAACCCGGAGGTCCTTGGTCGAAGATCCATACCGATTTGAGCAGTCTGGGGTCGGTTCATATATCCAATGTACATATTTTAGCTAATCTGGAGCCATTCCGCTATGGTTCGCCGGACTTTATCCAGAAAACAGTTCATGCTATGCATAATATTCATGGTGCAAATGCTCTGCATCTGTATCCGCAGGCATCGTACTGGGACTGGCCTTATACGGCAGATAAAACGGAGCCGCGTTTGCGTGAAATGGATCGTGACTGGATTTGGTACAAAGCGTGGGCTCGTTATGCATGGAATGTAAACCGTGACAGAAATGATGAAATAAAATACTGGACTAAGCAACTTGGCGATATGTACGGTTGTGGAGAAGAAGGGCGAAATATTCTCGAAGCGTATGAGCAAACGGGGGAAATAGCGCCTAAGTTATTACGTAAGTTCGGTATCACGGAAGGCAACCGGCAGACTCTTTTACTTGGAATGTTCCTTAGCCAACTCGTAAATCCGGCCAAATGGAAGGTGTATCCCGGATTCCATGAGTCTTGCGGGCCGGAGGGTGAATTGCTTATCGAGTATATGAATAAAGAGTGGAACAATCAGCCGCATGTAGGAGAAACCCCTCCACAATTGATAGGTGAAGCTGTTGCGCATGGTAACGCTGCTGTGGAAGCGATCGACAAAGCTACGCCTAAGGTATCTGCAAATAAAGATGAATTTAACCGTTTGAAAAATGACGTTTACTGTTATCAGGCGTTTGCGAACTTCTTCTCTGAGAAAGTAAAAGCAGCCATGCTTATTCTCAGATACACCCATTCGGGCGATATTACAGATTTGGATAAAGCGATTCCTCTTGTCGAAAAAAGTCTGGAATATTATCAGCAACTAGTTAATTTTACAAAAGATACCTACCTGTATGCAAACAGCATGCAAACAGCCCAGCGCCGGATTCCGACGGGCGGTGATGATGGAAATAATAAAACATGGGAAGAGTTGTTGCCTCATTATGAAGCGGAACTGGTAAACCTCAAAAGGAATATAGAATTTTTAAAGAAGCACGGAGCCGATAATAAGCAAACGATAGAGATTTTAAAGCTGGTGAATATTACAGTTGACGGAAATCCGGTGAGCTATCTGATGAAAAAAGGAGAGAAGGTATTTTCCGATAAAGATTTTGTTATAGGTGAGTTCTCTGAAGAATTGAAAAGTATGCGTCTATTCCGTTTCAGTCAGGACAAGCAGGCTGAGGAAGGCACTATCATATCTTTTGAATGTAAGGAAGGCGTTAATCTGTTGGTAGGCTATCTGAATACCGAACGTAAAGAATATGCAAAGGCTCCGACATTGGAAACCGATGCCAGCGCTAATGCTTACGGGCAGGGAGATGTGCAGATTGCCAACGCAATAGATATTCCGGGACGGGCAACAGTAAATGTCCACACATATACTTTCCCGGCAGGAAAACATAGGTTGAATATGGGTAAAGGCGCATTAATGATATTAGGCTTTACCGGAGCGGAACAAAAAATAAATCCTCGCAATGCCGGTTTGGGCGCGAATGATCCTTCGAGCCGGATAGATTGGATATTCTATTAATGGTGAGGATTGTAAATAGGTGAATATGAATGTATTTCGAGTAATTATAATATTACTTATTTCTTTTGCAGGTTGTCTTTCGGCACAGATTACTGTGCCGAAAGATATTATGAAAAAGATATATGAGGAAGTAAAGACTCCGTTTAAATACGGGTTAGTACTTGCTCCGTCGGATAATAATCATAAGATAGATTGTCCTACTGTTTTTCGTGAAAACGGGAAATGGTATATGTCTTATCTTGTTTATAACGGTAAATCGGGCACAGATGGCCGGGGTTATGAAACATGGCTTGCTAAAAGCGAGGATTTGCTTCATTGGGATACATTGGGACGTATTCTATCTTTTCCGGAAGCCGGAAGCGGACGTTGGGACGAAAACCAGCGTGCCGGATATGTGGCTTTGATAGACTATGAGTGGGGTGGAAGCTATAAGGCTCAGAAATTCGGCAATAAATACTGGATGTCATATTTCGGCAGCGATACCAGAGGTTATGAGCGCGGCATTCTTAAAGAAGGAGTAGCATATACTTCCGGCGATATAACTAAACCACATGAATGGCAAAGTTTCGATACGCCCAGATTATCACCACTGGATGAAGATAAGGGCTGGTGGGAGAATATTACACAATATAAATCGTCAGTTATCTGGGATAGGAATAAAACACTGGGTTATCCTTTTGTCATGTATTACAATGCCGGAGGGGTAAATCCGGATAATAATGTGAAGGCAGAGCGTATCGGCATTGCTTTATCCGACAATATGATCGATTGGAAACGTTATGAGGGTAATCCGATTGTAAACCACGAAGAAGGTATCACTGGTGATGGAGTCATCCAGAAAATCGGAGATATATATGTAATGTTCTATTTCAGCGCTTTCCGCAAAGACAGACCTTATAAAGCGTTTAATACATTCGCATGCTCTTACGATCTGGTGAATTGGACGGATTGGGACGGTGATGACCTGATTATTCCGACGGAGAAATATGACAATCTGTTTGCTCACAAGTCCTATGTTGTGAAATGGAACGGCGTTGCATATCACTTCTATTGTGCGGTGAACGAAGACGATCAGCGGGGAATAGCTGTGGCCACGTCCAAAGATATGGGACGAAGCCTTATCCGTTTCCCCAAGCCGGATAAAACGACATTCAGGAAAGAGATTTCCCTCAATGATAACTGGCTGACAACGGCAGACGATATAAATAAAGACGCTCATACCGGTTTCCAGAATATAAGCTACAATGATATTAACTGGGAAAAGGTTGATGTCCCTCACAATTGGGACAAGTATGAAGGTATTCGCCGTCTGAAACACGGCAACAAGCATGGATTTTCATGGTATCGTAGATTGTTTGGGATTAGTGATGAAGGTGCCGATAAACGATACTTCCTTTTCTTTAAGGGTGTCGGCACCTATGCAACTGTTTATGTCAATGGGGAGAAGGTCGGGTATCATTCAGGTGGCCGTACTACTTTTACCATTGATATAACAGATGCAGTAAAGTTTGACCAGCCTAATATTTTAGCTGTGCAGGCCGATCATCCGCCAATGATTTCAGATTCTCCATGGATATGTGGAGGTTGTTCTTCCGAATGGGGATTTTCAGAAGGGTCACAGCCTATGGGAATTTTTCGTCCGGTAACATTGGTTGTAACTAACACGGCTAGGATAGAACCATTTGGTGTACACGTCTGGAATAACGAGCCAAAGGTGGTTGATGGTAAAAATGTATTTACAATGAATGTAAATACGGAGTTGAAGAATTACAGTAATAAAGACCGTGAACTGGAAGTAATACAGAAGCTGGTAAACAAAGATGGCATACAGGTAGAGCGTGTTACGGACAAGATAATATTGAAAGCAAATGAAATAAGAGTTATCAATCAGAAAAGTAAGGACATTACAGATCCTGTTTTATGGGATACCGAAAATCCTTATCTGTATAAATTGATAACAATAATAAAGGAAAATGGTAAAGCTATAGATGAGGAGACTACGGCTTATGGCTTCCGTTGGATTTCATGGCCGGTATACCGTACCGATGGCGATCACCGTTTCTTCTTGAATGGGAAGCCTGTTTTTCTGAATGGTGTTTGTGAATATGAGCATATGTTGGGGCAGAGCCATGCTTTCAGCGAAGAACAGATATGGTCGCGTGTCAGCCAGATGAAAGCAGCCGGATTCAACGCTTTCCGTGATGCACATCAGCCTCATAATCTTGTTTATCAGCAAATGTGGGATAAATCCGGAATATTATTCTGGACACAATTATCAGCTCATGTATGGTATGATACTCCGGAATTCAGAGAAACATTCAAGGCTAATCTGAGGGAATGGGTAAAAGAGCGGCGTTCCTGTCCTTCAGTAGTTCTCTGGGGATTACAGAATGAGAGTATATTGCCGGAAGATTTTGCCCGTGAATGTATGGAGATAATCCGTGAGATGGACCCTACTTCTCCTTCCCAACGTTTGGTTACCACCTGTAACGGTGGCACAGGAACTGACTGGAATGTAGTTCAGAATTGGTCTGGAACGTATGGCGGCAACCCATATATCTATAATCGGGAACTAAGCAAGAAAGACCAGTTGCTTAACGGGGAGTACGGTGCATGGAGAAGTATCGATCTGCATACAGAAGGTAATTATGACCAGAAAGGAGCTATCAGCGAAGATCGTATGTCTTTACTTATGGAGATGAAAATAAGATTGGCCGAGCAGGCCAGAGATAGTGTTTGCGGACAATTCCAATGGATATACAGTTCCCATGATAATCCGGGACGTGTGCAAAACGAAGAAGGTTTCCGCGATATAGACCGTATCGGGCCATTCAATTATAAAGGGTTGGTTACTCCCTGGGAAGAACCTTTGGATGTGTATTATATGTATCGCTCCAATTATGTTCCGAAAGAAGAAGCGCCGATGGTTTACCTGGTTTCACATACATGGAATCACCGTTGGTCTGAACCGGGAAAGAAAGATGGCATCAGGGTTTTCTCCAATTGCGATGAAGTGGAGCTTTTCAATGATGTAAAATCCCTATCATTGGGCAAACGTACAAGAAATGGTATTGGAACTCATTTCCAATGGGATGGAGTGGATATCCGTTACAATGTGCTGTATGCCGTAGGTTATGTAAATGGCAACGCCGTAGCCGAGGACTATATTGTAATGGAAAATTTGCCGGAGTCGCCGTCTTTCGGTAAGTTATACAAAGATGTTAAGAATCAGACTTTACCTGAAAATGATTATACCTATATCTATCGTGTAAATTGCGGAGGCCCTGATTTTAAAGACGGAAACGGGAATCTGTGGATGGCAGATGTACACAAGAAAAAAGGCAGTTACTGGGGTTCACTCTCATGGACTGACGATTTTGGAAACCTTCCTTGTTTTCTGGCGTCTCAACGCCGTACTAAAGACCCTGTTGCGGGAACAAAAGACTGGGAGCTATTCCAGACATTCCGTTATGGGCGTGATAAATTGAAATACGAATTCCCTCTGCCCGACGGCGAATATTTAGTCGAACTTTATTTCATAGAGCCATGGTGGGGAACAGACCGCAGCATGGATTGCGAAGGCTACCGCATATTCGATGTCGCAGTAAGTGGTGAAACTGTATTGAAAGACCTTGACATCTGGTGGGAAGCCGGACACGATAAGGTTTTGAAGAAAACAGTGAAAGGTTATGCTAAAAACGGTATGCTGGAAATCTCTTTCCCTCGATTCTTGGCTGGGCAAGCTGTAATATCTGCTATTGCCATTGCGTCTAAAGATAATGCAGTGAAGGCTGCACCTCCATCACCGGGACTGATTACAGATGTGAAAGGCGGTAAACATAGTTCATGGCTCGGTACAGGTAACGGTTTTACAAGTCTTCCACCTGTTTTATATGGGGCAGAATGGATAAAATCTGATACTAAAGCAAAAAATGTATCATTCAAACTCACAGATGATGCTGATATTTATACCGAAGTAGATACGGGTTTTGTAAAAAAGGCATATAAAAAAGATCAGCAGGTAAATATCAGAGGGAACAATTATATTATCGCTGTTCCCCGGATAAATTGGATAGAGGAACCGAATCTCCGCCCCGAAATAACTTATGAAGCAGAAATGGCGGAAGTTAGCACCGGATGGTCGGCCGTAAATCACCGCCAAAAAGACGGTGTAATAGCCGGGGGTAAAGGTAAGCATACTATAACATGGACTATTTCTCCCGGATTAGCCGGAATATATGCTTTACGTTTTAAATATATGAATACCGGTAAAACTCCGGTTATTGCGAATATCCGGATTCTGGCTTCTGACGACAGGGTGATGCGTGAAGATAAAATACAGTTTCCTTCCGCTCCTGAAAAATGGCGTATGGTTAGCACCACTACCGGAGCTTATATCAATGCGGGGCATTACAGGGTGGTTATAAGCGGGGATAATCTGGACGGACTTTGGTTTGATGCTTTAGATATGCAGTAAGATGAAAAATATATTGACCTTATTATTTTTAGTTATATCGGCTCAATCCGCTTTTGCCCAATTTGATAAGCCGGACTGGGAAAACCTGTCCGTACTTGAAATAAACCGGGAACCTGCCCGGGCAACATTCATCCCTTATGCAGATAGTAAGCAGGCGTTGTCTGCAAACAGGGAAAAATCCCCTTGGTTCTTATCTCTTAACGGAGACTGGCGGTTTTACTGGGTTCCCCGTCCGGAAGAACGGCCGATAGACTTTTACAAGACGGATTTTAACGATAAATCGTGGAAAACTATTCCTGTTCCTTCCAACTGGGAGATGCAGGGATACGGCACGCCGATATATGTCAGTGCGGGTTACCCTTTCAAAATAGACCCTCCACGGGTAACCGGTGAGCCGAAAGCAGAATATACATCATTCAGGGAGCGTAATCCGGTAGGTTCGTATCGTCATTCTTTCACTTTGCCTTCCAATTGGAAGGATAGGAGAACATTCATTCATTTTGCAGGGGTTCAGAGTGCATTTTATATCTGGATAAATGGGGTGAAAGTAGGATATAGTCAGGGAAGCATGGAGCCGGCGGAGTTCGATATTACCGATTATGTAAAGGCCGGGACGAATCAATTGGCAGTAGAGGTTTATCGCTGGTGTGATGGCAGCTATCTCGAGGATCAGGATATGTGGCGTACCAGTGGCATACATCGCGAAGTATTCCTTTATTCGACTGCCGATGTAAGAATCTCAGATTTTGCAGTTCGCACAATATTAGATAAAGATTATAAAGATGCGAGTTTGCAGATAAAACCGGAAATTAAATCGTACAATGGCGATAAGCTGGAAGGTTGGAATCTTGAAGCGCAACTGTACGATGCTGATAATAGTCCGGTGTTTGGCACACAGCTTCAGCAAGATGCCCTTCCTGTACTCAATGCCGATAATAAAGCCGCTGTTTTGAATGACAGGACGCCGCAGAGAGGCCCGGCCAAATTTGCATGGATGGAAACGGCTGTTTCTAATCCTTTGAAATGGACTGCCGAAACACCAAATCTCTATACATTGGTTCTCAGCCTTGTTGATGATAAGCGACAGGTAATAGAGACTGTATCTTGTAAAGTTGGCTTCCGTAGTGTTGAAGTTAAAGATGGGCAGGTATTGGTTAATGGCAATCCGGTAAGGCTTCGGGGAGTCAACCGCCATGAGCATGATCCGGCAACCGGCCGTTCCATTTCTTACGAAAGGATGGTGCAGGATATTAAGCTGATGAAACAGGCAAATATCAATGCTGTCCGTACTGCACACTATCCCAACAATCCGCAATGGTATGAACTGTGTGACCGATACGGCTTATATGTAATGGATGAGGCTGACATAGAAGAACACGGCCTGCGTGGAAAACTCGCTGGCGACCCTGCCTGGCATGCTGCCTTTATGGATAGGGCTATACGTATGGCGGAGAGAGATAAAAATCATCCGTCGATAATCTGTTGGTCGATGGGTAATGAATCCGGATACGGTCCTAATTTTGCCGCTATCTCTGCATGGCTGAAAGATTTTGACCCGACACGTTTCATTCATTACGAAGGAGCTCAGGGTAATCCTGACCCTAAGACCGTGGATGTTATCAGTCGTTTTTATCCGCGTGTACAGAATGAATATCTGAATCCGAATATTGCAGAAGGAGAAGATAAAGAACGGGCGGAAAACGCACGCTGGGAACGTTTGTTAAGTATAGCAAGGGATACTATCGACAACCGTCCTGTCCTTACCAGCGAATATGCCCATGCGATGGGCAATGCGCTGGGAAACTTCAAGGAATACTGGGATGAGATATATTCGAACAGGAGAATGCTTGGCGGCTTCATCTGGGATTGGGTAGATCAGGGACTTTATAAGACTGATGAAAACGGGATTCGTTTTATGGCTTATGGGGGAGATTTTGGTGATAAGCCTAATCTGAAAGCATTCTGTTTCAATGGAATTGTGTTTGCAGAAAGAGAGACTACGCCGAAATATTATGAAGTGAAAAAAGTATATCAACCAATGAAAGTAGAGTTTTCAAAGGGTGATAAAAATATTATATCCGTAACTAACCGGAACCACTTCATCAATCTGAACGACTATGAAATACGTTGGAAAATAATTGCTGGTGGAGATACTTTACAGCAAGGAGTTTTTACCGGTATAGATATTCCCGCCGGTATGACCGGAGATATTTCCGTCCCTTTCAAAAAGATAAGCGTCAAACCGGATACAGACTATTGGTTGAGAATAAGTTTTCATTTGAAAGAAGGCCGGTTATGGGCTGATAGAGGTTATGAAATCGGATTCGAACAATTAAATTTAGGTCTCAGGCAAGATAAAACGGAAAATCGTAGTAACGTAACTTTTAAGTCCATTGTAAAAGAAAACGGTGTGATTGAGATGGATGGAAAAACTTTTTCTATGGTTTTCGATCTGAAAGAGGGAATCCTTTCATCTTTGAAATACGATAATAATGAAATGATCGTATCTCCTCTTATATTTCAGGGCTATCGTGCACCTGTCGATAATGATAAAGGTTTTGGTAACTGGCTGGCGAAAGATTGGAAGGATCAGGGTCTCGACAGTTTAAAACGAACACTGAAATTTGCCGGTATAACAGGAGAAAGCGAGCAATTTGTAAAGATTAAAACTATTGCAGAAAACCATGCGAAAGCAGGATGGTTTGTACATGAAGCTGTATATACGATATGGGGTGACGGAAGGATAGATGTCAGTAATACATTTACGCCATCGGGCACATTGCCCGAATTGCCCCGTCTTGGAGTGGTAATGTCTTTGAATCAGGATTTGGAAAATATGAAATGGTATGGACACGGGCCATATGAGAATTATTCGGACAGAAAAGAAAGTTGTCCGGTAGGAATCTATACATCTACTGTAACAGAGCAATATGTGCCTTATCCGGTGCCACAGGAAACCGGAAATAAAGAAGATATCAGATGGATTCAGCTTACAGATAAAGAAGGCAAAGGTATTCGCTTTACCTGTATATCTGAACGTATGTCAGGCTCAGCTTTGCATTTCACAGCCGGGGATTTAGACGGGACTACTCATGCTTACCTTTTGAAACCTCGTAAGGAAGTTGTTTTATCGCTTGATGCTATTATGCTGGGACTGGGAAACAGTAGTTGCGGGCCGGGTGTACTGAAAAAATATGCAATAGAAAAAAGACCTTATATGCTGGATTTCATCATTGAACCATTACGATAAAAAACAATCTCTCTAAATATGAAAAAAGTTTTATGCCTACTATTGATTTTCAGTTTCTTAATTTCACAAGATAGCTTTTCACAACGAAACAATTCCGGAGCAAATGCAGAAACAGGAATACAATACCTGTCGGGCACAGGCTTCGATGATGCTGTTAATTGGGAGTTCTTTTGTACAGAAGGCAATAACAGCGGGAAGTGGACATCTATTCCGGTTCCTTCGTGCTGGGAGTTGCAGGGATTCGGGACTTATCAATATGGTATGCCGTTTTATGGAAAGGCCAATCCTCCGGGGATAGCTAAGGAACAGGGATTGTATAAATATAAATTCAAACTTCCGAAAGAGTGGGAGGGACGCGTTATCCGTATCGTTTTCGATGGAGTGATGACCGATTGCGAAGCAAAAATAAATGACCGTCGTTGCGGGCATTTACATCAGGGTGCATTTTACCGTTTCAAAAGTGATGTTTCGGATCGTGTATTCTTTGGTGATACCGAAAATGTATTGGAAGTGACTGTTAGTAAAGAGTCTGCCAATTCGAGTGTAAATATGGCTGAAAGACGCGGTGATTACTGGAATTTCGGAGGGATTTTCCGTCCGGTTTTTGTAGAGGCTCTTCCGGCTCAGTCTATCGACCGTACAGCAATCGATGCTAAAGCCGACGGCAGTTTCTATGCCGATGTTTTTCTTGGTTTGGGAATGGGAAACAATACGAAAGTAATCGCCGAACTTACAGATATCAATGGTAAATCTATCGGCCGTCCGCTTGAAACTACTTTGTCGCAAGGAACAGATAAAGCGGTGATAAGAGGGAAATTTGAAAATATTAAAAACTGGACACCCGAAACACCTAATCTGTATTATGTAAACTTTTCATTGGTGCAGGATGGTAAAGTGTTGCACCGGACAAAAGAGCGTTTTGGCTTCCGTACTATTGAAATACGCGAAAGCGACGGAATATATATAAACGGACAGAAAGTAAATATCCGTGGAGTAAACCGCCACAGTTTCCGTCCTGAGACGGGGCGTACACTCAGCCGTCAGGCAAACTACGATGACGTGAAAATAATAAAAGAGATGAATATGAATGCCGTCCGGCTTTCGCACTATCCGTCAGACCCTGATTTTCTGGACGCTTGTGATGAACTGGGCTTGTATGTAATGGTCGAACTCGGTGGCTGGCATTATAGCTATGATACGGGCGCAGGTACAAAGCTTGTACATGAGATGATAAAACGTGATGTCAACCATCCGTGCGTAACGTGGTGGTCTAATGGAAATGAGGGAGGGCACAATCATGAATTGGTCAAAGAATTTGGTACTCTCGATCCTCAGAAACGTGTAGTCCTGCATCCCCAGAAGAATTTCAACGGATTCGAAACCATGCATTACCGTTCTTATGGCGAAAGCCAGGAATATATGCGCAAGCCTGAGATATTTATGCCGACAGAGTTTCTGCACGGGCTGTATGACGGAGGAGCGGGAGCAGGCCTATGGGATTACTGGGAAATGATGCGTAAGCATCCCCGCACTGCCGGAGGTTTCATCTGGATGTTTGCAGATGAAGGGGTTATACGTACCGACCAGAACGGAAGAATTGACAATGCAGGCAATTATGGGGCTGATGGAATACTTGGCCCTCACCACGAGAAGGAAGGAAGTTTCTATACAGTAAAGCAGGTCTGGTCACCTGTGCAAATAATGAATACAAAACTGACCGACGATTTCAGAGGTTCGTTTACTGTAGAAAACAGGTATGATTTTACGAATCTGAAAGACTGCCGTTTTACATGGATTTTGAAAACAATAAAGGATGATGAAGTATCTGTTGTGAAGTCGGGAGAGATGAAAAATTTCGATCTTGTACCTCATGCAGCGGGGACATTAAATATAAGCCTTCCATCTAATTGGAAAGATGCGAATGTATTGTCTCTGACAGCTTATGGTCCACAGGGAGAAGAGCTCTGGACATGGGACTGGACATGGAAGAAAGCAGAAGATTTTTATTCCTTATCTAAGGGCAATGCGCCTGTTTCAGTTAAGGAAGAAGGTGAAAAACTGCTTGTAGCGACCGGAAATACGATTCTTGCTTTCGATAAGAAAAGCGGAACATTAGCTTCTGTGAAGAAGAACAACAAGCCTATTTCATTCGCTAACGGCCCTCGTTTTGTAGCATTCCGGCGTGGCGACCGTTCGATGGATGTATATTACAACCATGATGATAATTCGGCACGTAGTAAAGAGCGTATCTATGAGGATATTTCGGGAGTAAGCAGGTTGACAAACTTCAATTATAAAACTTTAGGAGATAGTATCGAGGTTGTTGCCGACTACTTCGGAAATATGTGTCGGGCCCGCTGGATTATTAAGCCGGATGGAACTATCCGACTCGATTATACTTACCAATATGAAGGCATTGTAGAATTGATGGGTATCATGTTCGATTATCCGGAAGATCGGGTCGTGTCTAAAAAGTGGCTCGGTGACGGGCCTTATCGTGTATGGCAGAATCGTCTGCATGGTACTACATTCGGTCTTTGGGAAAATGATTACAACGACCCTATTCCGGGAGAATCGTTCCTGTATCCTGAATTTAAGGGATATTTCAGTAATTGGAAATGGGCAACATTTAATACTTCGGAAGGTATAATTAATCTGAAGAATACTGATGATGATAATTATCTCGGAGTTTATAGCCCGAGAGACGGGCGTGATGTATTATTATATACTTTCCCTGATAGTGGTATTTCTGTATTGAAAGTTATCCCGGCTGTACGCAATAAGGTGAATGCCACCGATTTGGTCGGGCCTTCTTCTCAGGCCCAATGGGTAACCGGATTGCAGAAAGGAAGTATTTACCTGTCTTTTGAGACAAAATAAGTATTAAATGAAAAAGATATTCTTATTTATCATCATATCATTTCTATTCTTGGGCGATTGCTTTTCTCAAAACCTGTGGCAATTGTGGGAAAAGCCTTCCGCTGAAACAAAGTCATGGACATTCTGGTACTGGATGCATGGAGCGGTAACCAAAGAGGGCATTACGGCCGATTTGGAAGCGATGAAAGAGATCGGGCTGGAAGGAGCATATCTGATGCCAATCAGAGGAATTCCCGAAAAACCCTATCTGACACCGGTTGTAGAACAGTTAAGCCCGTTATGGTGGGAGATGGTAGGCTTCGCTTTCAAAGAAGCGGACAGGATAGGATTGAACATAGCGTTCCATATTTGCGATGGATTTGCTTTGGCCGGCGGCCCCTGGATTACACCGGAACTTTCTATGCAAAAAGTCGTTTGGTCGCAATTGGATATACAGGGTGGAAAGCAATTTAATGGAGCGTTGCCGCAACCCGAAAGTTATAAAGGATATTATAAAGACATTGCTGTCTATGCATTTCCTACACCTGACGGAGAGGGGATTTCGACAGAAACAGTAAAACCGAGAGTGACAAGCAGCATCGCGGATATAGATCCTCAGTTTTTGGTGGAAAAAGACAATAAGGAGCTTTTACGAAGCGATGATCCCTGCTGGATTCAGCTTGAATTTCAGAAACCGTTTACCTGCCGCACCATACAGCTTACAGGGCCTTCGCGTAGTTTCCAGCCGCAAAGACTCACTATAGAAGCCAGCGATGACGGGAGAAACTATAGGAAGATCGTTCAATTAGAACCTCCCCGTCAGGGATGGCAGAACGATGATTTCCCTATGACTCATTCTATACCAGGCACCACTGCAAAATATTTCCGCCTGCAATATAATCTGAGTGGAACGGAGCCGGGAGCCGAAGATCTGGATGCGGCCAAATGGAAACAGAATCTGAAACTTAAAAGCATTTGGATGTCTTCCGAAGCCCGCATACATCAGTATGAAGGTAAAACGGGAGATGCGTGGCGTGTCAGCGCCCGTACTACTGCCTTGCAGATACCGGATAATCAATGTATAGATGTGAAAAAAATGATAGACATTTCTTCATATCTCAGCAAAGACGGTAAATTGAACTGGAAGGCTCCGGAAGGAAAATGGACAATCCTGCGTTTAGGCCATACATCGACGGGGCATACCAATGCCACCGGAGGAGGAGGTGCCGGATTGGAATGCGATAAATTCAATCCCGAAGCTATCCGCCTGCAATTCAATTCATGGTTTGGAAAGGCTTATGAAGCGGCAGGGACGGAGATTGCATCGCGTGTATTGAAAGTCTTTCATGTAGATAGTTGGGAATGTGGTAGTCAGAACTGGTCCCCGCTGTTTCGGGATGAATTTAAGAGTCGCAGGGGATACGACATATATGATTATTTACCGGTAATGGCCGGATTTCCTGTCGGAAGCGCAGATATGTCGGAACGTATTTTGTATGATGTGCGTCAGACTATCTCAGAGTTGGTTGTAGATAAATTCTATGCCGTACTGAAAGAAGAAGCCAATGCGAAAGGCTGTGAATTCAGCGCCGAGAATGTCTCGCCAACTATGGTTAGCGATGGTATGATGCACTATAAAAACACTGATATTCCGATGAATGAATATTGGTTGCAAAGTCCTACTCACGATAAGCCTAATGATCTGCTGGACGCTATTTCAGGTGCGCATATCTACGGGAAAAATATTATACAGGCAGAAGCATTCACACAGTTAAGGCTGATGTTCGACGAACATCCCGCGATGCTGAAAACCCTGCAAGACAGGCATTATGCTTTGGGTATAAACCGTCTGAGCTACCATGTGTATGCGCTGAATCCCTGGCTGGACCGTAAGCCGGGTATGACACTCGATGGCATCGGGCTGTATTTTCAACGCGACCAGACTTGGTGGAAACCGGGCAGGGCATGGGTAGATTATGCACAACGTTGCCAGGCCTTATTGCAATATGGGAAGCCTGTCGCAGATATTGCCGTATTCACAGGGGAGGAATTGCCTAGGCGTTCTATCTTACCGGATAGGCTTGTTCCGTTTTTGCCGGGGCTGTTTGGTGAAGAAAAACTGGAATGGGAGAAAAGGCGCATGGCGAATGTGGGCGCGCCTGCCCGGGAAATGCCTGCCGGGGTAAATCATTCTGCCAATATAACAACATCCGAAGATTGGGTGAACTGCCTCAGAGGTTATCAGTACGACAGCTTTAATGCTGATGTATTGTTAAACCGAATGAGGGTAGAGAATGGACGGATTGTCCTTCCTGACGGTATGAGTTACGCTGTATTGGTAATCCCCGGCAAACATCCTATGCAGCCGGAATACAGGATGTCGAAGGCTGTGGCCCGGAAATTGAAAGAATTTTCCGCGCAAGGGGCTAAGATAATGATAGGGGATTTACCTGTTGAAACGTTAGATTTTAAAGAGGAGGGTGAAAAAATAGAATGGGCTTCGGCCAGTTTTGTAAAGCTGCCTTATGTCAAAGAAACCCTTGAAGATATTGGTGTCGGACGTGATTTTGTCGTGATGGAGAAAGGAATAAAGAGTTACGCCGAAGATATTGCCTACACTCATCGCCAATCGGATAAGGCTGATGTTTACTTCATTTCGAACCAGCAGGATAAGAAGCGGGATTTGGAGGTTAGCCTCCGTTCGTCGGGGCGTATTCCTGAATTGTGGAATCCTGTTACCGGAAAGACAGATACAAGTGCCAGCTGGTCTGTTGTGGATGGAAGAACAAATGTAAATTTAGTATTAGAACCGAACGAATCTTGCTTTATTGTGTTGCAGATACCAACATCCGCAACAGGTGGAAAAGCAAGTATTCGGAAAATAACCGATACTATTCCGTTAGCAGGTACTTGGAATGTATCATTTGATAAAGAAATGAGAGGCCCGGCAAATCCTGTAACGTTTGAAACGCTGACAGATTGGAGCAGGCATGATAATGACAGTATCCGCTATTATTCAGGTACAGCCGTTTATAGGAGTGTCTTTAACCTGAATGTTGCCGACGGAGATAAATTCGATATCGCATTTGACGAAATTGCAAATCTTGCGGAGGTAAGAATCAATGGTAAGTCTTGTGGTATCATCTGGACGAAACCATATAGGCTGGATATTTCCGGTGCTGTAAAAAATGGGGAAAATACAATTGAGATCGAAGTTGTAAATACATGGGCAAACCGTATTTTAGGCGATGAATATTACAATGCGGAACCTGATGACAACAAGAAAATATGGACGAACGGAACCCATCACAGGAGAAGGGATAAAACCCTTGCTGGAAGCGGTCTTATTGGAAATGTTATAATTGAGAGGAGAAGTAATTGATAAGTGATACGTATCAGAAGTTGAAAACTTTATCTATGTAATAATGAGCTGTTAGCCGTTAGCTGATAGCTATTAGTTCTTTGAAAAATAATTAGCAAATTTGTAAATTAG
>NZ_DLFW01000002.1:425237-640212 GCF_002482385.1 Dysgonomonas sp. UBA7710
TTCGTTTAAAAATATTTTTCGTTTTTCATTTTTCGTTAAAAACATTGGCACATCGGCAAATTGATTAATCGGCACATTGATTTCTGTTACCTTTGTTACCTTTTTGGGAATAGTTACAAGTAGACAAGGTACGAGATACAAGTTGTTAACTGCTAACTGTTGACTGTTAACTGATATATCTGTTACTTTTGTTACCTTTTAATCGAGAATGGTTAATATATGTGAAATGTATATTGTGGAAATAGTGAAAAATATGTCATATTTGTCAAGTTTTAACATTATATAGTTAATATGTGTAAAAATATAATACAGAATGAAATTTAAAAGTTTATCCTTATGTTTTCTATCCATTTGCTTAGCTGCAACAATATCAGCTCAGACGAAAGGATTGACCAACACGACCAAAAGTCCCTATGCAAAGATGCATAGTGTAGATCTGAGTGATGTAGTTTGGACAAAAGGCTTCTGGTCCGAGCGGTTCGATGTATGTAAAGATACCATGCTATACAACATGTGGCGGATATTCGACAATCCGGAACTGAGTCATGCTTACCGCAATTTTGAAATTGCCGCCGGACTGAAAGAAGGTGAGCACAAAGACCCTCCTTTTTTCGATGGCGACATGTATAAATGGCTGGAAGGCGCTGCTGCCGTTTACGCTATTACCAAAGATCCGAAGCTGGATGAATTGATGGATCGTTTCATCGAAACAATCCGCCTCTCACAACGTGAAGACGGATATATCCATACAGCCACAATCGTCGCTCACAAGAATAATCCCGGTGCGAAAAAGGGATTTGAGGAAAGACTCCATTTCGAGACTTATAATATGGGACATCTGATGACAGCAGGTTGTGTACACTACAGGGCTACGGGCAAAAGGTCGCTATTGGATTTAGCTGTTAAGACTACCGATTTCCTTTATAATTTCTATAAAACAGCAACCAACGAATTGGCGAGAAGTGCAATCTGTCCATCACATTACATGGGAGTAGTAGAGATGTACCGGACAACCGGAGACCCGAAATATCTGGAATTATCAAAAAGCCTCATAGACATTCGGGGGATGGTAGAAAACGGAACCGATGATAATCAGGACAGAATTCCGTTCCGCGAGCAAAAAGTAGCTATGGGACATGCCGTCCGCGCCAACTACCTGTATGCAGGTGTAGCCGATGTATATCTGGAAACGGGAGATAAAACACTTTTGGATTGCCTGCACCCGATCTGGGACGATGTTACTTATCGCAAGATGTATATAACAGGCGGCTGCGGCGCTTTATACGACGGTACCTCTCCCGATGGAACAGCGTACGAGCCGGACAGCATACAGAAAGTACACCAATCGTATGGACGGGCATATCAGTTGCCGCAAGAGACGGCTCATAACGAAACCTGTGCCAATATCGGTAATATGCTCTGGAATTTCAGGATGCTTCAACTTTCTGCCGATTCCAAATATGCTGATATTATGGAGCAAACATATTATAACAGTATCCTGTCGGGCATCAGTCTTGATGGTAAGAAGTATTTCTATACAAACGCATTAAGTCACACACATGAATTTCCTTACCAAATGCGTTGGGGTAATTTCAGGCAGGAATATATCAGCTGTTTCTGCTGTCCGCCTAACACAGTGCGCACCATAGCGGAAGCTAACAGCTATGCATATGCGACTTCCGATAAAGGTATTTATTGTAATCTGTATGGTAGCAATATATTAAAGACAAAGGGTGTTGACGGTTCTGACATTCATATTACGCAAACAACCGATTATCCGTGGAATGGAAACATTAGCCTGAAAATAGAAAAGATTCCGGAGAAACCTTACTCCATATTCCTGCGTATCCCTGAATGGTGTGACAATGCTTCGATAAAGGTAAATGGTAAAGATACGGATATAAAGGCGATTCCGGGAAGCTATGCAGAGGTGCGCGGCAGTTGGAAAAATGGTGACGTCATAGAGTTGGATATGCCATTCGAAGCCAGATTGATAGAATCGAATCCGATGGTTGAGGAGAACCGCAATCAAATAGCTGTAATGTACGGTCCGATGGTTTACTGTATGGAAGGAAACGACTTGCCGGAAGGGGTATCGATACATGACATCCTCATCCCTATGGATATAAAATTAAAGCCAAAAGCCATCAGTATAGATAACAGTAAGGTAGTGATGCTGACAGGAAAAGCCCGTCTGCTTACTGACAACAAATGGGATGGCAGACTATATCGTAAGGTCAATAATTCGGCCAAAGATATTGAAATAAGCCTTATTCCGTATTATGCATGGAACAATAGAGGTAATTGCGACATGTCTGTGTGGTTAAGGGCCGCCAGGTAGTTACTAACTCTCAATCCACGACCTTATATCCTTTCCAACCATAATAAGCACAGAAAACAAAGCAGATAAGCGGAATGATATAAGCTATCTGATAGATATGTTCATTATGGTGCATGATATAAGCCGTAAGTTGTGGCAGGCAGGCATTTCCTACTATGGCCATTACAAGGAATGCCGAACCGCTTTTAGTATTTTTACCTAAGCCCTCGAGAGCCAGAGAAAACTGTGTAGGATACATAATTGACATAAAGAATGACACGCCGAGCATGGCATATAAGCCGGTCATTCCGCCAAATGCCATGATCGCCCCGCATAAGGCAATATTAGCCAGAGCGTATACGACAAGCATATTCTGCGGTTTGAACTTTACCATCAGCATGGTTCCTATCCAGCGTCCGAGCAAGAAAGCCAGCATATAGAGGCCGAAGAATGTAGTCGCTGTACTCTCAGACATTCCTGCATAAGTGCAGCAGTAGACCAGAAACAAACTGTTAATGGCTGTCTGTCCTCCATTATAAAAGAATTGGGCAATTACTCCCCAACGCAGGTGAGATCGTTTCAATACTTTAAAGTCAATGAGCTTATCATCATTCTTTTCTCCTTCTTCATGATCTCCTTCTTTGATTTTAGGCAGATGGGAAAAGACAAATACAATGGCTATAACAATCAGTGTCCCGGCCAGAATAAGATAGGGAAGTTTCATCGCGTCCGTCTCGAACTGAATATAACCTACCCATCCGCCGGCATAATCGGCAGGAATAGTCTCACGGGTATATTCTTGTCCGCTAAGTACGAGTTTACTCAGGAACATGGCAGCGATAAAAGCACCCAGCCCGTTGAAAGATTGGGCAAGGTTCAGTCTTCTTGGAGCCGTCTTCGGATCACCTAAGGCTGTAACATAAGGATTAGCGGCAGTTTCGAGGAAACACATTCCAGTAGCGATAATAAAGAATATCCCTAAGTATGCCCAATACTCCTTGATAATCGAAGCCGGGAAGAACAAAAGACCACCCAATGCAGCCAGACATAAGCCGAATATAATCCCGGCCTTGTAGCTGTATTTCTTCATAAACATAGCTATCGGGATAGGGAATATAAAATAGGCCAGCCAATAAGCGGTTTCAGTGAATGACGCTTCAAATGTATTGAGTTCACAGGTTTTCATTAACTGGCGTATCATTGTCGGTAATAGATTGCTGCTGATAGCCCAGATGAAGAAAAGGCTGAAGATAAGTGCAAGTGCTATTCCATAGGTATTTCTCTGATTGTTATTCATGGCGGTTATATGGTGTTTTCCCTGTTTGTTCCGGATAATATACCTATTCGGACATGTTTTTTATATAAGGAAGGTCTATCAGGCTTTTAAATTTATAGAAGCTTTTAGCATTTTGGCCTAAAAACAGGGCTTTTTCCTCATCGGTCAGAATCGTTGATTTTAATACAAAGTCATAAGACATGCGGTAGGTAATGGCAGTTATGGTGCGTGGATAATCCGAACCCCACATTAATTTTTCAATACCAACTAAATCTGCGGCCTCGCGAATAGCGTCAATCGCTCCTTTAAACGGGTAAAATTCATCATTGAATAACCATGTTATACCTCCCGATTCAATCATTACGTTATCATTCAATGCCAGCTTTATTTGTTCTTGCCAGTCTTTATATGTTACCATACCAAAGTGCCCTATCGCGATTTTCAGTTTCGGGCATTCGGAAATTACTTCCTTCATTTCAGGCACCTGCTTCATCCCATCCGCCAGATCAACAGATAATATAACATTATATTCCTCCATCAATTTAAATATATCCATCATTTCAACAGAAGTCAGATAAACTCTACCTTCCGGTAAAAAGAAACGCTGAGCCGGTACCTTCAACGCCTTAAATCCATGACCAATCAATTTCTTGGCATGCTTGAGAAAATTGTGATGACGCACATCGAACATACCACAACAGAAGAAACGGTCAGGATAATTTTCCTGTACATCTGCCAAATATGCATTTTGTATGCCATCTATATATTCCTGGGTAATTACAGCTGCCGATACCTGCGCATAATCCATATTTGATAGAAATACCTCGGCTGTATTTTTCCCGTCAACCATAAACGGAGGAACCATTTGGCGTATTTCTCCCATAAAAAGGGATTTGCCGCCTTCCAGCGTTTGAATTCTCTGTCCATTTACCTCTGTATCCTGCTGATACCAAAGGTGCGCATGAGCGTCGATTATTTTGAATTCCATAGTTAATAATTATATTAAAATTCAATAAGTATCCTGAATACTTTTCCTGTATTTTGCTCCCAATATTCAAGCGCTTTTTGAACCTCTTCAGGCTTGTATATACGGCTTATGAGCTCATCTTTAGGTACTGTTGCATGGTGTTTCATATATTCCATCACTGAACGAAAATCTTCCGGCATAGCATTCCTTGATCCCCGGATATCCATTTCTTTCTGAACAAAATGTTTTGTTTCAAAAGCTATTTCCATCTTTGCATATCCTATACAAACAATCCGGCCGGTAAAAGCAACCTCGTTCACCGCAGTCTGATATGTGACAGGAGCCCCTACCGCCTCAATTATAACATCCGGTCCTGTACCATTGGTTATCTTCTGTAAACACTCATGAACATTCTCTGTCTTTGAATTAATTGTGTATGCTGCACCAAACTTTTTCACCAGATCAAGTTTATCATTGTCAACATCCATCGCTATAACTCTCGCTCCACGCAAAGCAGCCCGTATAACAGCTCCGATACCAATCATACCGCAACCTATAACCAATACGATATCCAGATCGGTTATCTGCGCACGCGAAACAGCATGGAATCCTACACTCATAGGTTCGACAAGTACAAAATCTTTTGGAGTTATAGCTTGATCTACAATCACCTTTTGCCATGGAACTGCTATATATTCACACATTGCGCCGTCCCGCTGTACCCCCAATGTCTGATTGTACCGGCAGGCATTAGGACGGCCATTACGGCACGAGGAACAATGATCACAACTTGAATAAGGATTTATTGTACACGCCATCCCAGGCTTTATATTGTCCGGTACATCTTCTGTAATATCCTCTACAACAGCTCCTATTTCATGACCGGGTATTACCGGAAGGTTAACCATTGGATTCTTGCCCAGAAATGTATTCAGATCCGAACCACAAAAACCAACATACCTTATTCTGACCAGTACTTCTCCCTTCTTTAATTCCGGATACTGTTTTTCAACTAAGGATGTTTTGCCTCTTTCTGTTATTGTAACTGCTTTCATCACAACAATTTTTTAACTATTCAACCACGTATCCCTAAATCTTGGCTTTAAAATCAACCGGACTTCATTCAAGAGTAACACATCTAATTCCTCTTCTACCCATTTTATATTCTGCAATACAGTTTTCGGAGATGCCGTACTGAACAAAGTTGTTGCTATGCGCGGATTAGATGTGGAATACTTTACAGCTAACCGTTCTATCGGTTTCCCTTTTGCTTTGCAGTGAAGCATTGCTTTTCTACATAATTCCTGTAGAGCTTTAGGTGCAGGATGCCAATCAGGGGCACCTTTTTCAGTAAGTAAGCCCATGGAGAAAGGAGAAGCATTGACTATTCCTACCCCCATTGACTCAAAGTAATCAAGATAATCAACGAGAGAATCATCATTCAGGCAATAATGGCAAAATGATAAAACACTCTCTACAGTTCCCGGTATCGCATGATCTATTACATACTTCAAATGGCTGAGGGTTAGATTGGTAATTCCAATATGCTTTACTACACCCTCTGATCTTAAGTTAGCTAAAGTCGGAAGTGTTTCCTTACATACCTGCTCCAAATCAGCAAACTCTATATCATGGATATTAATCAGGTCAATATAATCAACATTCAGGCGTTCCATGCTTTCGTACACACTTTCCTTTACTCTTTTAGCCGAATAATCCCATTGGTTTATTCCGTTTTCACCATAACGCCCAACTTTTGTCGACAAATAATATTTTGTCCGGTCTATATTTTTTAATGCTTTTCCTAAAACTATTTCAGCTTTCAGATATCCGTAATAAGGTGATACATCTATGAAATTTATCCCGTTATCTATAGCTGCATACACAGCCTCAATAGCGTCCTTTTCTTTTACGGGATGAAAAACCCCGCCCAAAGATGAAGCTCCAAAACCGAGGTTAGATACTTTCATCCCTGTTTTCCCTATTTCTCTATACTCCATGGTATTATAATAATTTATTTCAAAAGTATAAGTTCATATTCTTCATGTGGCATACAAATAGGGAAAATCAAACGCAAAGGTTTGCGTAAATCGATTGTTTATATTATTTTTGATCAATCTTGAAGCTATATATTTATGGAAAAACCCGTATCATTAAAAGATCTGGCTATAGAACTCGGTGTATCTGTATCAACAGTGTCACGAGCACTGAAGAACAGTCCGGAAATTAGCCCGGGAATGAAAGAAAAGATTAAACTATTGGCAAAAAAAAGAAATTACCGTCCAAATCCATTTGCCATGAGTTTGTTGAAAAATACCCCGCGTATAATCGGAATAATAGTACCGGATATTGTAACCCACTATTATTCCTCTATCATAAGCGGGATAAATGATATCGCCCGCAAAAACGGTTATTCCACAATTATTACTTCATCATATGAGCAATATAACTTGGAAAAACAGTGCCTGGAAGATTTGATAAACATACGTGTAGAAGGTATTATCGCATGCCTGTCCCAGGAAACGATCGAATATTCTCATTTTGAAGCACTGTATGAACAGAATGTGCCTCTTGTTTTTTTTGATCGTGTCAGCCTCACGCAAAAATTCTCATCCGTAATTACAAACAACATAGAGTCTGCTCAGGAAGCCACAAAGCATTTTCTTGAAACCGGCTCGAAGAGAATCGGGTTTATCGGCGGCGCAAATCATCTTGAAATTGTTAAACAACGGAAGCATGGATATCTTCAAGCTCTCCGTGAATATAAGATTCCTATCGAGAAAGAACTGGTATTTTGTAAAAATATCGGCTATGAATCGGGTTATCAGGGGGCATGCCAGTTATTGTCGTTACCCAATCCTCCTGATGCTATTTTGGGAATGACCGATAGCCTCGCTTTTGGAGCAATGAAAGCCATCAGGGAATATAATTTGCGTATACCTGGCGATGTAGCCCTGATAGGTTATACTGATGAAATACATTCCAATTATGTAGATCCACCTTTGACAGCTATGACACATCAAACTTATAAAATGGGCGAAACTACTTGCAAATTACTGCTTAAACAGATAAAAGGAGACAATAAAACCTATCAAATAATTATACCATGCATTCTTTCTGTCCGTGAATCTTCTATGAAAAAGATATTGATCCGATAATATGGAGAACCGAAAATGTAATTGTCATATCAATCAATTTCTATTCTTTTTATGCGCTTCTACCCGAAAATTTTCTCTACGATGTCGTAAGCCGGAACCAGATACGGGTATCTCATTGAGTTCAAGGAAGCAAAGAATCCAGCCTGGCCTATTACCAAGGATGCAGGTAAAGAGACGCCGGCCGTTAAGAACTGCGTCGAAGAATAAAGGCCTTATAAGATATATTTTCGGTAAAATTTAAATAATTACTTACTCTTTTCGAAATGCAAAAAGAAGGGGAGGAAAGCCCGATAAAGCCAATTTCTGAAAACTTGAATTATTTATTCTTTAATTCAAAAAAAACTTTGTACCTTTGCGCCGTTCTTTTTTGAGTTATATATACGGACGTGGGAAAGTTTAGCTTATATAATATACCTCTCAGAGGTTTGTCGGAAGGAAAGCATGAGTTCAGGTACGACTTGGATAAAAGCTTTTTCGCTCTGATTGACGACGGTACAGCCGACGTTAAAAAAGGAGATTTGAAGGTTGTGGTATCTTTGAAAAAGACATCCGTTACTTTCGAATTGAATTTTGATATAACCGGAACAGTTCATGTTCCATGCGACAGATGTCTGGATGATATATCGATGGATGTCGATACAAAGAACAAACTGATCGTCAAATTCGGAAAAGAATATTCAGAAGAAAGCGACGAAATCGTCATTATACCGGAAGAAGACGGTGAGATTAATATTGCGTGGTTCTTATATGAGTTTATCATATTAAGTCTTCCGGCCAAAAAAGTGCATCCTCCGGGTACATGCAATAAAGCGATGTCTTCCAAGTTGAATAAACACCGGGCTAAGAGTGCGGATGATGATTCGGACGACGATTCGGAAGATGATATATCCCTTGACGATGATGATCCGTCATTTACCGATTCCCGTTGGGATGGTCTTAAAGACGTTGCTGTAGACGAAGATTGAATACTATAATAGAAAATTGATTTTTCTAATTCAGATAAATAAAAATAACTAAATAAAACAAGAAAATGGCACATCCGAAGCGAAAACAGTCGAAATCAAGAACGGCTAAAAGAAGAACTCACGACAAAGCAGTAGTCCCTACATTGGCTGTATGTTCTAATTGTGGTTCTTGGCATGTATTCCACACAGTTTGTCCTGAGTGCGGATACTACAGAGGCAAATTAGCTATAGAAAAAGGAGCGGCAGTTTAATCTATATTTTACTAAACTCCAGGCCCTGCATAGGGCATTTTTTTTATTAAGTACTCACAAAACCAGAAAATAATAATGATTCGAGCCGCAATTACCGGTGTTGGCGCATATATCCCCAAGGATATTCTGACCAATGAAGAATTAGCGAAAATAGTTGATACTACCGACGAATGGATTATGTCGCGTGTAGGCATCAAAGAACGTCATGTATTAGGCAAGGGTATTGGCACTTCTTTTATGGGAGCCGAAGCCGTGAAGGAGTTGCTGGAAAAAACAAATACGAAGCCGGAGGAAGTTGAGGTTATAATTTTTGCCACTACTACTCCCGACTTTATATTTCCATCTACAGCAGCAATGACAGCCGAAGCTTGTGGGATAAAAAACGCTTTAGGCTTCGATATACAGGCTGCATGTTCAGGTTTTATCTATGCATTGGAAATTGGATCTAATTTCATTCGCTCAGGACAATACAAAAAAGTGGTTATTGTTGCTGGAGACAAAATGACTGCGATAACCAATTACAAAGACCGTACTACCTGTCCTCTGTTTGGTGATGCCGCAGGAGCTGTAATGTTGGAACCTACTACAGAGGAAGCCGGTATAATGGATTCTTCGCTGCATATCGATGGTGTCGGTATTCCACATCTGCATATGCATGGTGGAGGTTCGGTTCATCCCGCATCTCACGAAACAGTAGATAATGATATGCACTATGTATATCAGGAAGGCCAGGTTGTGTTCAAGCATGCAGTATCACGTATGGCAGATGCTTCCGTTGAAATAATGGAACGTAATAATTTGTCGAAAGAGGATGTAGCATGGCTTGTTCCGCATCAGGCAAATATCCGTATCATTGAAGCTGTGGGGAACCGTATGGGCTTGTCTGCCGATAAGGTGATGGTGAATATACAGAAATATGGCAATACAAGTTCGGGTACTATCCCTGTATGCCTGTATGAATGGGAATCGAAGCTGAAAAAAGGTGATAATATTATCCTTGCAGCATTCGGAGCCGGTTTCACATGGGGTGCCGTATATCTGAAATGGGCATATTGATCGAAAATCATAATATTAAAAAAGGACAACCGACGGGTTGTCCTTTTTTTATGCTTTAAAATATCCTGTTCTATTTCTCTCTGATAATAATGTTTATAGGTGTGCCCGACAAGTCCCAGTTGTCCCGTATACGGTTTTCCAGGAATCGTTTATAAGGGTCTTTGATCCATTGCGGCAGATTGCAGAAGAATACAAACGTGGGAACCTGTGTGTTAGGTAACTGTGTGATGTATTTTATTTTAATGTATTTACCTTTGTTCGATGGCGGTGGAGTATGTTCGATGATAGGAAGCAGCACCTCATTCAGTTTGTGAGTGGGTATCTTTGTTTTTCTGCGGACAAATACCTCTTTGGCAGTTTCCAGTACCTTCAGCACCCTTTGCTTGGTTACAGCCGAAGCAAAAATTATAGGGAAGTCGGTAAAAGGAGCCAGACGTTCGCGTATGGCATGTTCGAAGGTTTTGATAACGATCTGTTCCTTGTTTTCAACCAGGTCCCATTTGTTTACACAGACAACAAGTCCTTTCCGGTTTTTCTGAATCAGGGAGAATATATTCAGATCCTGACTTTCTATCCCTTGTGTGGCATCAAGCATCAGTACGCATACGTCCGAGTTTTCTATCGCTTTGATGGAGCGGATAACCGAATAGTATTCGAGGTCCTCGGTAACTTTTCCCTTTTTGCGGATACCTGCCGTATCTACAAGGTAAAAATCCATATTGAACCGGTCGAAACGTGTATATATAGAGTCGCGGGTAGTTCCGGCTATGTTGGTTACAATATTCCGTTCCTCGTCCATGAGCGCATTCACAAAAGAAGATTTTCCGGCATTCGGACGTCCGACAATAGCTATACGAGGAATGTCTTCGAGGTGCTCTTCCTCACTTTGTTTTGTAAACTTGGTGATAATCAAATCAAGTAAATCACCTGTTCCTCCGCCATTGATGGCGGAAATGTTTACAGGATCTCCTAATCCCAAAGCATAAAACTCTGCTGACTGGTGGTGCAGGTTAAAGTTGTCGGCCTTATTGGATACTAATATGATAGGTTTCTTGGAACGGCGAAGCATATTGCCTACGCTGGAATCCAGATCGGTGAGCCCGTTCATTACATCCACAAGGAAAAGGATAACGTCTGCTTCCTCTATCGCTATGGATACCTGTTTGTTTATCTCGCTTTCGAATACGTCATCCGAATTGATAACCCAGCCTCCGGTATCTACCAGAGAGAATTCCTGTCCGCCCCATTCAGCTTTTCCGTACTGGCGGTCGCGGGTTGTCCCTGAAGTTTCGTCTACAATAGCTTGCCGGCTTTCGGTCAAACGATTGAATAATGTTGATTTACCCACATTAGGGCGACCGACTATAGCTACTAAATTTCCCATAATATACTTGTACTCTTTAAATTTTGCTGCAAAGGTACGCATTTTTATCGAAATCTGAGATAAATAAAAAACGGCTTGTAAAATACAAACCGTTAAAAAATATTCTTCAGATTCTGTTACTTAAATATATACTTGGCATTAAGCCATACGATGGTGTCGTTGTCACTTTCCATAGCAGCGGCGCCCGGGAATCCTGCAAGTTTGGCGACTATATCCGGTGTGAGCGGGAAATCGTGATATGAGGTCGTATCATTTCCGGTCTTAGGACTTATGTAGCGGGCATAACCTTTTGTTCTGTATAAAGTATCCATATTTCCCATAGCAATAAAGAGATCTTTATTTCCATTTTTCAGAACGAAGAGGGAATCGTTTTTGAAATGATAGGTTGATACTATTTTGTAAAGCCCTACAGAATCGACATATGTTACCTTGTCTTCATTGAAATAAATACTCATCTCTTTAAACAGGTTGGCATTGTATACAGAGTTCATTTTCCTCGTGTAAAAAGCGTTTTTCGCGCTATCGGTCCTACCCATTGTATCCAGTGCATATGTGATAGGTTTTGCACCTCCGGTTGCACCTACATATGCCTGAAAGTCGGTTATGTCGTTTGTACCCATCCATCTTTTTATCGGACTTACCCCATCGTCAGTTCCGCAAGCGGCAAAGGCAACCATTATGGGAAATATTAAAAATAAAAGTTTCTTCATTTCGTTACTTTTTCGTATGTAAAGATATAAAAAAACTGCCTTATCGGATTATAATTTTCGATCCGGATATAGCGTAACTAAAAAACTATTGCAGGGGCGTATTAAGATTCGTCCTTACAGGCCAAAGCATATCAATAAATATTTTGTATAACTTAATAATTCTTTCAAAGAACATAATGTAGTCTTGAATGAATATAATAGGCTAATATTTACTATTTTTGTAGGTTCACAAAAGATATGTGTTATCAGAACAAAAAATATGAATCAACCAAACATTAATATAAAGAACAAGCGGGCCAGCTTCGATTATGAATTTATCGAAACATATACTGCCGGTATTGTACTTACCGGGACGGAAATAAAATCGATACGTTTAGGAAAAGCCAGTCTGGTGGATACTTTCTGCATATTTGAGAAAAACGAATTGTGGGTACGCAATATGTACATTGCCGAGTATTTCTATGGCTCTTACAACAACCACTCGGCACGCCGCGACCGCAAACTGCTTCTGAACAAGAAAGAATTGAAGAAGATGCAACGCCTTGTCAAAGAAACTGGCTATACCATTGTGCCCACCCGTGTCTTTCTCAACGACCGGGGGCTTGCCAAGGTGAACATAGCTGTTGCCAGAGGTAAAAAGCAATATGATAAACGTCAGAGCCTGCGCGAAAAAGACGATAAACGGGCTATGGACAGGGCAATGAAACAATAGTAAATGGTTTTCTTAATATTTATTGAATGTTGAAAGCAAGGCGGTTTCTTTCGGAACAGAAATATATTATACTGATTTCCATATTCTTGTTCGCCGGTATATATGGGCTGAATTATTATTTCCCTATTACGTTGGATGACTGGATATATAGTATGAATGCAGATGGTTCACGGGTAAGTTTTGCAGATATTATTCCTTATCAACATGCGCATTATTTTAACTGGGGTGGCAGATCTGTTGTACATGCAATAGCGCAGTTTATGTTGGCCTCCGGTATATTTTTAGGCGACATTATCAATAGTATCGGGTATGTTGCATTAGCCCTGACTATCTACTGCATAGCGAATAAAAATAATAAAGTCAATATATCTTTGTTTGTGGGAATTAACCTGATGATCTGGTTTTTAGTCCCTTCCCTTGTGGAGAATATCTTTTGGATAACAGGAAGTGCGAATTATTTGTGGGGTACATTACTTATATTTCTTTTCATATCTTTTTATTGTTCGGCTTTTCTGAACGATAACTTAAAAGATAGCCGGATAAAAAGGATAGTGATGTTCCTGTTCGGAATTATTGCCGGATGGACGAATGAGAATATGGCGGTAGCAATGATATTCTTTGTAATATGTTTGATGTTGCTTATCCGAAAAGAGAAGCAGGTGATGTGTAAGTGGATGCTGTTCGGTTTGTTAGGTGGGGTTGTGGGTTGCGCTTTTATGCTTTTGTCCCCGGGGAACTATGTACGGAACATAGTGGAGCTGAATGCTTTGAGTTCGGGCGGAGAAGAGCCGGCCTACATGTTTTACTTTTACCGTTTTACAAATATATTAAAGATTGCAACAAGGTATTTCCTTATACCGTCTATTATCTATCTGGTATTAATGTTATTATATCTTAAATTTAAAAAAGATAATGATAATAGGATATTGTTCCTGTCCTTGTTATTTGCTGTTACAGCGGGAGTCGCAATTTTGGCTATGGTGGCAGCTCCCATTTTTCCGGAAAGAGTTTGGTTCGCTATACTTATACTGATGTTTACAGCTACAGGTTTGCTGTATGCCAATCTTGATTTTTCTGTAATCTTATTAAAAGTTCCTTTATATATTATTACAGGTATGGTCACATTAGTCTTTTTCTATTCTTATTGGCAGAGCCTGAACGATTTTAGGCGGATTCATGATATATGGGCGGAAAGAGAGAGGATTATATTGGCAGAAAAACAAAAAGGTGTGAAAGATGTTGTAGTTTACGGACGTTTCAAGGCTTCGGATTCGTGGTTTGTAAAACCTAAGACCGGAGATATTCCATTGGATTCTGTCTTATGGCTGCAAAATGCATGCGGGCGTTATTATGGGGTGAACTCTGTAAAAATTTTTGATAAATAAGACTAAGAATTTAATATAGGATGTTTCTCTTTGGTTGGCGATAAAACTAAGACATTGAATCGGATAAAATATTAAAAATAAACAATCCGTATTTTTGCAAAATATCCAATAATTGAAAATAGAAATGAATAAAATACACGATATATTGAAGGATAGAATCCTTATACTCGACGGTGCCATGGGCACCATGATACAACGCTATAAACTGACAGAGGAAGATTTCCGCGGAGACAGGTTTGAAGGTTCAACTACATTACTGAAAGGTAATAATGACTTGCTTTGCCTAACCCGTCCCGATGTGATAGAAGCCATCCACCGCGAATATCTCGAAGCGGGCGCCGATATCATTGAAACAAATACGTTCAATGCAACCTCTATATCGATGGAAGACTATAATATGTCTGATCTGGTAAAGGAGATAAATATTGAAGCGGCCAGACTGGCAAAGAAAGCCGCCACCGATTATACAAGGCGCAATCCGGATAAGCCTCGTTATGTTGCCGGCTCTATAGGGCCGACTAACAAGACGGCTTCGATGAGTCCCAAAGTTGAGAATCCGATATTCAGAGCGGTGACTTTCGATGATCTGTATTATGCTTACAAAGAGCAGATTGAAGGACTTGCAGACGGAGGCGTGGATTTATTGCTTATCGAGACTATCTTCGATACATTGAATGCCAAAGCCGCTTTGTTCGCAGCGGATGAAGTAAGAAAAGAACGCAATATAGACCTGCCTATAATGATTTCTGTCACTCTCTCCGATAAAGGGGGGCGGACATTGTCGGGGCAAACAGTAGGAGCGTTTTTAGCATCCGTCAGCCATATAGATTTCTTATCTGTAGGACTTAACTGTTCATTCGGAGCATCGGATATGAAACCATTCCTGAAAGAACTGGGACGTATAGCGCCGAATTTTATATCGGCTTATCCCAATGCCGGATTACCGAACCAGTTTGGGGAATATGATGAGACACCCGAAATAATGGCAGGCCAGATAAAAGAATATATTGACGAAGGCCTCGTAAATATTCTGGGAGGATGTTGCGGTACAACTCCCGGTCACATTGCAAAATATGTAGACCTCATACAAGGTGCGACTCCGCATAAACCGGCCCGCAAACCGGAATATATGTGGCTTTCGGGACTGGAATTACTGGAAGCGAAGCCTGAGATCAACTTTATAAATATAGGGGAACGCCTGAATGTGGCGGGTTCCCGCAAATTTCTCCGTCTGATAAAGGAAGAAAAATACGAGGAAGCGTTGACTATTGCCCACAAGCAGGTGGAAGACGGCGCGCAGGTATTGGATGTGAACATGGATGAAGGTTTGCTGGACGGAGTGAAGGAAATGACTACTTTCCTCAATCTGATGGCATCCGACCCGGACGTGTCCCGTGTGCCTGTAATGATAGACTCCTCGAAATGGGAAGTGCTCGAAGCCGGGCTGAAATGCGTACAGGGTAAGCCGATTGTAAACTCCATTTCATTGAAGGGGGGGGAGGAAGATTTTCTTCGTCAGGCACGTCTGGTTAAGGCGTACGGCGCGGCGGTCATTGTCATGGCTTTTGACGAAACGGGGCAGGCCGATACATTTGCCCGCAGGATAGAAATCTGTGAAAGGGCTTATAAGCTGTTGGTCAATGACGGATTCAATCCGCTGGATATTATTTTCGACCCCAATATACTTGCCATCGCGACAGGTATAGAAGAGCATCGCGGCTATGCAGTCGATTTCCTGGAAACGATCACATGGATAAAAGAAAACCTGCCGCATGCTAAAATCAGCGGTGGAGTAAGTAATCTCTCATTCTCGTTCCGTGGAAATGATTATGTGCGTGAGGCCATGCATGCCGTATTCCTTTATTACGCTATTCAGCGGGGTATGGATATGGGTATCGTAAATCCGGGGCAATCTGTTGTATATGATGATATTCCAGCCGATCTGAGAAATCTTGTGGAGGATGTTATCTTCAACCGCAGGGCAGAGGCTACGGACGAACTGATTGAATATGCCGAAAAGATAAAGAACGAAAATACAGGGCAGACAGAGCAAAAAGTGGAAGAATGGCGTTCTTATCGGCTCGATGAACGTATCCAATATTCTCTGATAAAAGGTATCAGCGACTATCTGGAAGAAGACCTGACGGAAGCGCTTCAGGTGTATCCGAAGGCGGTGGATATTATCGACAAGCCATTAATGGACGGAATGAACAAGGTAGGCGATCTTTTTGGTTCCGGCAAAATGTTTCTTCCGCAAGTTGTAAAAACTGCCCGTACAATGAAACGTGCAGTGGCTATCCTGCAACCGACTCTGGAGGCTCAGAAAGCATCTTCGGCAGGAAGCAACAAGGCCGGAAAGCTGGTTATCGCTACCGTAAAGGGCGATGTGCACGATATCGGTAAGAACATAGTATCTATTATCCTTGCCTGCAACAACTATGAGGTAATCGACCTCGGGGTGATGACTCCTCCGGAAGTAATTATTCAGAAAGTAAAAGAAGAACAGCCTGATATACTTTGCCTTAGCGGCCTTATAACTCCGTCTCTGGAAGAAATGAGCATCGTTGCCCATGAGATGGAAAAGGCTGGCTTTACCATTCCGCTGATGATCGGTGGGGCTACTACATCGAAGCTGCATACGGCAATTAAGATAGATCCGAAATACAATAACGGTTCGGTGGTATATGTCAAGGATGCTTCGCAGGCGCCTGCGGCTGTAGGTAAGCTGATAAATCCGAAGACAAAGGAAGACTATATAAAAGATGTACGCACCGAATATGCTTCATTGCGTGATACGGCGGGTGATAAGAAAGCGGATCTGCTACCATTGTCCGAAGTATTGGATAAGGGCATGAAACTGAATTGGGAGGATTATAATACTCCCGAACCGCGGGTGAAAGGACGTCAGACATTGAAACATATCCCGGTGGAAATCATTGTGCCTTATATAGACTGGAAATTCTTCTTTCATTCATGGAATTTGTCGGCGCGCTATGCCTCTGTGCAAAATATCGATGATTGCCCTTCTTGCAAGGCTACATGGCTGAGTTCCTTCCCTGAACAAGAAAGGGAAAAAGCTGCGGAGGGTATGCAATTGTATAAAGATGCCAAGGCGTTGCTAGATCAGCTGGTATATGATAAGGCCGGTTATATCAATGCCGTATTCGGCGTCTATGAATCATATAGCGATGCCGAGTCCCTTTACATCGATGGTATACGTTTTCCTATGCTTCGCCAGCAGAAAAAAAATGACAAGAGAGAGTATCTTTCTTTATGCGATTTCGTTGCGCCGAAATCTTCCGGAAAGAAAGACTATGTGGGGGGCTTTACCGTTACTGCCGGAGTAGGTGCAAATGAACTGATGAGCGAGTATGAACGTCAGGGCGATGAATATAAAGTACTGCTTCTCAAGTCGGTTTTAGACCGTCTGGCAGAAGCGTCTACCGAATGGCTGCATGCCGAAATAAGGAGGAAGTACTGGGCATTTGCTCCTGATGAGAATATAAGCGTAAATGATATGTTTACCCTTAAATATCAGGGAATCCGTCCGGCAGTGGGTTATCCGTCTATACCCGACCAGTCTGTCAATTTCCTGCTGAATAGGGATTTGTTACAATCCGAAGAAATAGGAGTGGAGCTGACCGAGAACGGAGTGATGCTTCCGAATGCTTCAGTGAGTGGTATTATCATTTCACATCCTAAATCCAAATATTTCAATATAGGTAATATACTTGATGACCAGTTGGAAGCATATATAGAAAGAAGGGGAGAGGATGCAGAGCAGATTCGTAAGTTTTTGAGTGCAAATTTGATATAAATCAGAGATAACTTATAATGGAATGGAATTTATAGACCTCCTTTCATATACCTTTTTTCAGAACGCCCTGTTGGGGAGCTTCTTTGCCAGTATAGCCTGCGGTATCATAGGCTCTTATGTCGTTATTCGCCGGCTTGTATTTATCAGCGGGGGAATAACGCATGCTTCGCTAGGAGGTATCGGCATGGGCTTCTATTTCGGGTGGAATCCGATATTTGCCGCTATGATCTTTTCCATCTTGTCGGCTTTCGGTATCGAATGGTTATCATCGAGGCAGGGAGTGAGGGAAGATTCGGCAATCGGCTCTTTCTGGTCGCTCGGAATGGCAATAGGGATTATCTTTATATATCTCAAACCCGGCTTTGCACCTAATCTTTCGGATTATCTCTTTGGTAATATACTTACTATCACAAAGCCGGATATAACTTATCTGGCCATCTTGTCCATAGTGCTGATTATTGTCTTTTTGCTCTTTGGCCGCCATATACTGTTCGCGGCTTTCGATTCCGATTTTGCAAAGACACGTAATCTGCCGGTCAACCTGATAAAGTACGCCATGATGATGGGGATTGCCATTACAATCGTACTTTCTATCCGTTTGGTAGGCATTGTGCTGCTGATGTCGATACTTACCGTTCCCCAGATGACAGCCAACCTGTTTACTTCCAACTTCGTAAAGATGATTATTCTTTCCATCCTGATCGGATTTTTCGGGTGTATTGTCGGCTTGTTCATGTCTGCGGTATTGGATGTTCCGTCAGGGGTGTTTATCATCTTTACGCAGATAGTCGTATTCCTTGTATCGCGCTGGATAGTGAAAGCCATTCAGAAAAGCAAGCGGGAAAAGGTTCTTTCTTAACCCTTTCCTATCACATCTTTAAACGATATATTCTTCACGCTCGACTTGCGGAAAAGCAGCGCTCCTATACAGATGCCTATCGCTAATGTAAACAGTAATGACATGGTAAGCATCAGGTTGTGAGACATCTCTATCAGTATATGCGGGTTTTGTTCCACTGTAGGCAGGTCGGTAACCTTTATTCCGGCCAACATCGTTTTGTAGGCGAACATACCCGGAATCATGGTAATACAGGCCGGCATTGTAAATACTACCGGCGGGCTGTCTACCCTGTGCGCTGCGAAAATACCAATTAACCCTATCAGTACCGAACCGGCTAATGTAGCCGTTATCATCCCGAAATCGAGTTGTATAAGGATGAAGCGAAGAGCATGTCCCATACCGCCAAGTAGCCCGGCAACCCACAACAGGCGTTTAGGCGAGCCGAACAGTATAGCCCAGCAGAAACCTACAAGGAAAGCGATGGTAAAGTCGCGGAATATATTTATGATTGTCAGTTCTTCCATTTGCTAATTTTCGAATATGCTAATCTGCTAATTAAAAATTCCCTATTCCCAACAAAGTAATACACAGTGTCATACCTGCTGCAATACAAAGCAGAATGAACCCGCCGAACAAAGCCCGGTTCAGAGCTGAAGGCAGATAACCTTCTATCAGGTCTATGACACAATTTATCAGCGGTACACCCGGTATCAAGTATAGAACGCCGGTCGCCATTGCGGCTTCGGGATGCTCCCCGAATCCGTATAATCTGCCAAGTCCTGCTATCAATGTTGTGATAAAAGCCGCAATAGATATACATATCATCGGATTGAATTTCTTTCTGGCAAAGAAGACTCTTACCAGATAACCGATAAATGCAGCAACAAAAGCTATCAGCGCATTTTTTTCGTCTCCTGCCGAGAACAGGCAAAGGCCGCCACACGAAAATCCGACAGCTACAGCCACAACAATATCTTTGTAGTTAGACTTGGCTTTTATCTTGGCAAACTCCTTTTCCACGTAAGATATGGGCAGGTTCTCTTCCTGTACTTTCCATGACATGTGAGATACGGCGGTCAGTATAGCAAGATGTACACTATGTGGAGGTGAATTTTTATAGCAGGTGACGGAATTGGACGGGTCGTTCTTATCTTTCACTGTAACTGTGAGACCGTTGAAAGTAGGGCTCATATTTATATCGAATTCCCATGTCGTGGCCAGCCTTCCTATATTGCTGCTGAGACGTCCGCAGTGCGCACCCGATGCCAGCAGGAATGTCCCTATATCGAGTATAAGGTCGGCAAACCGCTGTGCTGATATTTTTTCTTTTTCGTTTATGTTTCTAAATTCCGGCATTGTTGTATACAATTCTGATACAAAGATAGGAATTTTCAGTTAACAGTTAACAGACAACAGTTAACAACTTGTATCTCGCCTACTGTAACTTATTTGCATGCTCCCTGCAATCGTTTGCAAGTTAATTTCGACAAAAATAGCAAGGTGCCGGATAAATTCTTATTCATTATTATGTAGATTTGTTTAGGACAAAGCCATGCATAAAAACGCATAAGTCTAAAAACCATAAAAAGCATCATTCATGAGACTAAAACTACAAATAGATTACCATACCGATTGGGGACAGACTGTATATGTTTGCGGTTCAGTGCCTGCTTTGGGTAATTGGGAGAAGGACAAGGCCGCAGAAATGAAAAATATTTCTCCATCCATATGGGAGTTGGAGATTGAAGCCGGTGATGCCACCGATATAGAATATCAATATCTGGTAAAAGACCAAAACAACATAATCGCTCACGAATGGGGAAGCCCGCACTGGTTGAGAACAGAGACTGATAAACGGTTCGATGTGCAGGATATATGGCGGGGCGTACCCCAACAGAAATTCCTTTACACATCGTGTTTTTCGGAAAGTTTCTTTGCGCATGGTGATAATGCGAAAGTCAAATATTACAAGAAGACCATCCTTATTAATGTTACCTGTGTGAATGTAAAGAAAAATCAGAAACTGATACTTTGCGGAGCTTCGGAGACATTAGGAAATTGGAAGCCCGAAGATGCTCTGGAGCTTACACAGGTAAGATTCGGGAGTTGGCAGGTAGCGATTAATGCGCCACAAATAAAAACCACATTAGAATACAAACTTGCAATCTATGATAATAGCACGAAGAAAATTGTACATTGGGAAGAGGGTTTCAACCGTGTCTTATCACCATTGCCCGCCTCCCCGGCAAAAGAAGATATGGTTAAGGTGGAATCCATTGCCTACGCTTATGGCTGGATGAACTGGAAAGCTGCGGGTGTATCCATCCCCGTATTTTCATTACGTTCGAACGACAGTTTTGGTATAGGTGAATTTTCAGACCTGCGGAAAATGGTGGATTGGGCAGTGGCAACAGGACAAAAAATAATACAGGTGTTGCCCATCAACGATACTACCATCACATACACCTGGATAGATTCGTACCCATACAATGCAATCTCCATTTATGCGTTGCATCCTATCTATCTGGGGCTGAAAGCATATCCGCTAAAAGATGAAAATCTATATAAAGAATACGAAAGAGAAGCAGGCGAACTAAACACCCTGGAAAATGTCGATTATGACAGGGTTCTGGCTCTGAAATGGCGTTACATAAAAGATCTTTTCACCCAATCAGGCACAAATACATTAAAAAGCAAAGACTACCTGGCCTTTTATGAGCAGAACGAAGAATGGTTGTTTCCATACGCTTGCTTCTCTTATCTTCGGGATAAATATGAAACCGCCAATTTCAGAAAGTGGAAGACGAACAGTGCTTTTGATAAAAAGAAACTTATTAAATTGACCGAAACAGATAAAGATGCAAAAAAATATATCGAATTATCGTGCTTCACGCAGTACTTGCTACACAAACAACTAGTGGAAGTAAAAGAGTACGCGCACCAGAATGAGGTAGTTCTCAAAGGCGATATTCCTATCGGCATCAGCCGCGACAGCGTGGAAGCATGGGTAGAGCCGCATCTGTTCAATCTGGATGTACAGACGGGCGCGCCACCTGATGACTTTTCATTTTTCGGTCAAAACTGGGGATTTCCTACATATAATTGGGAAGAAATGGCTAAGGATGGCTACCGGTGGTGGCTGAAACGCTTCCGCAAAATGGCAGACTATTTCGATGCCTACCGTATCGACCATATTCTGGGATTTTTCCGCATCTGGGAGATACCTTTGTCATCTGTTCAGGGATTGTTGGGGTATTTTAGCCCGGCTCTACCTCTTACGGCCGATGAAATCCGTTCTTATGGTCTTTGGTTCGATGAGGACAGGATGCTGAAACACTACATTCGTGAAAACTTCTTAGGTAATATATTTGGTAGCCATGTGCCTGAGGTTATTGAAAAATACCTTCGTCCTACCGGATGGCAGCGTTTCGAACTGAAAGAAGAATTCGATACGCAAGCCAAGATTAAGGAACATTTTACCGGGAGGGATGATGAGAAATCCAATTATATCCGGGATGGCTTATACAGCTTATGTAACGAAGTTCTGTTTGTCAGGGATAAACGTGAACCTTATAAGTTTCATCCCCGTATAACCGCCCAGTACAACTATTCCTACAGGGACCTGGACGATGGAGCCAAAGATGCATTCAACAGGTTATATAATGAATTTTTCTATCGCCGCCATTCCCAGTATTGGCGCGATCAGGCAATGACGAAGCTACCTACTCTTATTTCTTCGACCTCGATGCTGGTATGCGGTGAAGATCTGGGTATGGTTCCCGAATCTGTGCCTTCGGTGATGAACGAACTTCAGATATTGAGCCTCGAGATAGAACGGATGCCAAAAGAACGGGAGGTATTATTCAACGACCTGCATCATCTGCCATACCTGAGTGTCTGCACGACATCTACCCATGATATGTCACCTCTCCGTTTGTGGTGGAAAGAAGACAGGCAGCTGACCCAGCAATATTACAATCAGGTATTATGGAAGCATGGTGCTGCTCCCGAAGAATGTACAGCCGATTTGTGCGCCCAAATTGTAAGTAATCATTTATATTCTCCGGCTATGCTTGCTATTCTGCCGCTTCAGGACTGGCTGTCGATAGACGACACTCTGAAACGTCCGGTTGCCGAAGATGAGCGCATAAATATTCCGGCTATATCGCAACACTATTGGCGGTACAGGATGCATCTTACCCTGGAAGAATTACTCGAAGCTACGGATTTTAACCGGAGGGTTAAATCGATGGTAGGTTCATCGGGGAGGGAATAGGTGTAATGGAAAAGTGAAAAACGAAAAGTAAAAAATTAGATAATATCTTACTGGTGACCGATGACTGAACAGGTGTTACTTTTTTTTATAACTTTATCTATAGAGTACAGATAACAAGCGTGTTGTCGATAGAAAAGTAACAGTGTGAAAAATTTCGAAAGGTTGTTACTTTTGTTACTTTTTGAAAGAAGGTACAAGTAGACGAGATACAAGATACGAGTTGTTGACTGAAAAAGCTGTAACCTTTGTTACTTTTTTAAGAGTTACGAGTTACTCCACCCTTCGGGCAGTTACAAGTTACAAGTTGGCTGGCGTTTTGTTTTGTTTCACGCAAAGACGCAAAGGCGCAAAGTTTTACATCTTACGAGTTGTTGACTGATGACTGTAAATACTGTTACCTTTGTTACCTTTTGGGAATAGTTACAAGTAGACAAGACACGAGATACAAGATACAAGTTGTTAACTGATGACTGATGACTGTTTACTGTTAACTGAAAAGTTACCTTTTATATAGTGTTCTTTGCGTAAACCTTTGTATCCCTTGTGGTAAAGAGCTTTAACCACTAAGTACACGAAGGGGGGCACAAAGAACACAAAGACTAAAAAAGACTGTTACCTTTTTCAGTTACGAGTTGTTGACTGATAACTGAAAAAATGTAGGAGCGGCAAAACCGACGTAAATCAAATATAAATTATATAGTACATGAAGAAAATCTATTTAGTATTATTACTCGTTTTACTGAGCTTATCGGTTTTTGCAATCGATATAAAAACAGTAGATCCTGCTTTTTGGTGGTCAGGGATGAAAAATCCTGAATTGCAGGTATTGATACACGGAGAAGGTGTGGCTAAATCGGACGTAAGTATTACTTCAAAATCGGTAAGGCTGAAAGAAACTGTAAAGCTGGAAAGCCCTAATTATCTTATATTATATTTCGACTTATCCGGAGCTCAACCCGAAAAGTTCGATATTGTATTGCAGCAGGGGAAGGACAAGAAGGTGGTTCCTTATGAGATTAAAGGCCGGAAGTCCGGCTCATCCGACAGGATAGGCTTCAATGCTTCAGATGTACTTTATCTGATTATGCCAGACCGTTTTGCAAACGGAGATACATCGAATGATGTAATTGCAGGGATGCGTGAGGCCAAAATAGACCGTAACGGACAATATGCCCGTCATGGCGGAGATTTTAAAGGAGTAAGTGACCGTGTGGATTATATACACGATCTCGGTGTAACCGCCATCTGGTTCAATCCGGTGATGGAGAATGATATGCCGGAGGGTTCATATCACGGATATGCAACAACGGATTATTATAAAGTAGATCGTCGTTTCGGTTCCAATCAGGAGTTTGCAGACTTAGTGGATAAGGTTCACGCTAAAGGGATGAAGGTGGTGATGGATATGATTTTCAACCACTGTGGCAGTGAACATTTTTTCTTTAAGGACAGACCATCTAAAGACTGGTTCAATTACCCTGACGGATATGTGCAGACTTCATATAAGACAGTTACACAGTTCGACCCGCACGTATCAGCATACGACTTTAAGAGATCCGCGGATGGTTGGTTTGTAGAGTCTATGCCCGATTTGAACCAACGAAATCCGCATGTAGCCAAATACCTTATCCAGAATAGTATCTGGTGGATAGAATATGCAGGTATTGATGGTATCCGTCAGGATACACACCCCTATGCCGATTATGACATGATGTCGGACTGGTGCAGGGAAGTTACAGAAGAATATCCCGATTTTAATATTGTAGGCGAAACATGGCTTAATACCAATGTAGGAGTAGCTTATTGGCAGAAAGACAGTAAGTTGGCTTATCCGAAAAATTCCTATCTGCGTTCGGTGATGGATTTTCCTCTTACAGATATAATGAACAGCGCATTCGATCAGGAAACCACAGATTGGGGGCAAGGCCTGTCGCGCATACATGAATATCTGGCTCAGGATATAGTTTATGCCGATCCTATGGAATTACTTATCTTCCTTGACAATCATGATACATCGCGTTTTTACAGGACCGAAGAGCAAACCTCTAATCTGAACCGTTATAAACAGGCTCTTGCATTTCTGTTGACTACCCGTGGAATCCCGCAAATATATTATGGTACTGAAATATTAATGGCTGCCGACAAGGGAGAGGGAGACGGGTATCTGCGTCGCGATTTTCCCGGAGGATGGCAGGGTGATAAGACAGACCTGTTCGTTTCGGCTAACAGAACGCCGCAACAGAACGAGGCTTTCAATTACCTTCGTAAATTATTGCAATGGAGAAAAGGAAATGAAGCTATATCAAAAGGAACTCTAAAGCATTTTGTGACAAACAATGGTGTTTATGTTTATGAACGTAAATTCAACGGGAAGTCCGTTGTTGTATTCCTGTCCGGGTCGGATAGTGAAAAAACGATAGATCTTTCACCATATAAAGAAGTGTTGCCGAAGAGTCAGGCAAAGGATGTTATAAGTGAAAATATTGTAAACTTAAATAACGGGTCTTTAACATTGCAGCCTCGAAGTGTCTTGGTATTAGAATTTTGATTACTTTTATACAAAGTAAATGCAAAATTTGAAGACCATGAAAAAAGGGCCGTTAACAATTAAAGATATTGCTAAAGATTTGAATATATCGCCCTCGACCGTGTCGAGGGCTTTGAAAGATAATCCTGACATAAGCCTCGAAACAAGGAAACTGGTGCAGGATTATGCGAAAAAGTATAAATATAAGCCAAATGCGTTGGCTTTGAGCCTGAGAACACAGCATACCAATATTATCGGGGTTATCGTTCCTGAATTGGCAAACCACTTCTTTTCCGGTGTATTATCCGGTATGGAGACTATCGCCGAGGAGAAGGATTACCATGTAATTGTATGCCAGTCGTCGGAAGATTACCAGAAAGAGATACGGAATGTACAGACTCTTATCAAGGCCCGTGTATGCGGCGTGTTGATCTCTCAGTCGAAAATGACTACAAAATACGATCATTTTCAGGAATTGATAGATAACGATATACCGGTCATCTTTTTCGACCGTATTTGTACGGGAATCGACACGGATAAGGTAGTGGTGGATGATTATTCGGGAACATTTACCGCTGTGGAATATATGATAAAGACAGGTTGTAAGCGTATAGCCTTTTTTTCGGCCCCGTTGCACCTCGAAATATCCAAGAACAGGAGAAATGGTTATCTGGATGCATTGCGCAAATACCATCTGCCCGTAGATGAAAATCTGATGCGTATAGCTGATACCAAGCAGCTCGGTTATGAGAGAGCAATGCAGATATTGCAGGAACCTGACAGACCGGATGCATTTATGGCGATGAACGATTATACGGCCTCGGGTATATTACTGGCGACAAAGAAGCTTGGTTTGAAAGTACCGGAAGAGGTTTCGATCTTCGGCTTTTCCAATTCCAATATATCACAGGATACCGATCCCATGCTTACTACTATGGATCAGCATCCTAAAAAAGTGGGGGAGGAAGCGATGCAACTTATGTTGGAAAAAATAGAGAACCCCGGAAATGTATCGCGAAAGAACAGACTGATAAAGACCTCTTTGATAGCAAGGCAAACCACACGGGAACTGCCCGCCAAAGGAGGAGATTGATTAATACATACTAAAATATACCATGAAACAAAAACCAACACTTACCTTTTGGCAGATCTGGAACCTCAGTTTCGGATTTTTAGGCATTCAAATAGGATATTCATTGCAGAGTTCGCAAACCAGCCGTATATTGTCGGCATTGGGAGCCGATCCTCATCACTTGCCCTTATTCTGGCTGGCGGCCCCGATAGCAGGATTGATTGTACAACCGATTATAGGTATGTCCAGCGATCGCACATGGACAAAGTTGGGACGGCGTATTCCGTTTATCCTCGGAGGAGCAATAGTTTCGGCTATAGCTATGTTTTTCATGCCTAATTCGGAATTTGTTGCAGCTATTATGCCTCCTGTATTTTTCGGAGCATTTATGTTATTGTTCATGGATTGTGCCTTTAATGTTTCTATGCAGCCTTTCCGTTCTCTGGTAGGTGACATGGTAAACGACAAGCAGCGGAACCTGGGTTACTCCACCCAAAGTTTCCTTACAAATGTAGGTGCGGTTGTAGGCTCTTTCTTACCTTTTATCCTGACATGGATTGGTATACAAAATATACCCGCGATAGGAGAAAAAGTAGCCCCATCGGTTATCTGGTCATTCTATATAGGAGGGACGGCTTTGCTGCTGACAGTTTTATGGACAAGCTTCAGAGTTAGAGAATATCCTCCGAAAGAATACGAAGAATACAATAATATCACTGAGGAAGAAAAGCAAAAGCGGTCTTTTATAGATATTCTTAAAAGCACGCCTAAAACAATGCTTCAATTGGCTGTTGTGCAGTTTTTCTCCTGGTTCGCCTTATTCCTGATGTGGGTATATTCCATTGGAGGAATAGCCGAAAATGTGTGGCATACGACAGATCCACTGTCTCAGGCTTATAACGATGCTGGCAACTGGAATGGCGTGCTGAGTGGGGTATATGGTATCTTTGCAGTTGTATTCTCTGTCTTTATGGCTCGCATAGCTGATAAGTTGGGACGGAAGAAAGTATATTCGTTCGCTTTGCTTATGGGTGCGTTAGGGCTGGCTTCGATGTATATTTTCGACGATAAATATATGTTGCTGGTATCTATGCTCGGTGTGGGGATTGCCTGGGCGGCTATATTGGCAATGCCTTATGCCATCCTGTCGGCTGCGCTTCCAGCCAGCAAGATGGGTGTGTACATGGGTATATTTAATGCAACTATAACTATTCCGCAAATTGTGGCGGGTATAACAGGTGGGTTGATATTGAAATATGTTGTGGGAGGAAGTTCTGTTTCTATGCTGGTAGTAGCAGGCGTATCTATGTTGTTGGCTGCAATCTCTGTTGCATTTGTACAAGATAAGAATGCAGAGATACAACCGGAGAATATAAAGTAATATCCATTTAAAATATAATTTATGAGAAATAAACTATTATTTGTGGTCGCTTTAATAGCCCTTATGAGCTATTCATGTAAACAAAAGCCACAAACAGCAATTGATGAACCGCAGGAAGAGTGTACTGTACTGCATCTCGACTGGACACGGAGTGCCGTTATTTACGAAGTGAATGTAAGACAATATACCAAAGAAGGCACATTTGCTGCTTTCGAGCAACATCTGCCACGACTAAAAGAACTGGGTGTCGATGTGCTTTGGTTTATGCCGATACATCCGATATCCGAGAAGAACCGTAAAGGAACTTTGGGTAGCTATTACGCAGTAAAGGACTATAAGGAGGTAAATCCTGAGTTCGGTACAAAAGAGGACTTCAAGCGTCTTGTCGACAAAGCGCATGAAGCCGGATTTAAAGTGATACTAGACTGGGTGGCCAATCATACAGGCGGTGATAATGTATGGCTGTCTGAACATCCCGACTGGTATGTAAAGGATGAGGCCGGAAATCCGAAGAGCCCATACGACTGGACAGATACTTACGAATTGAACTACGATAATAAGGATATGCGTACAGCAATGACGGATGCGTTGAAGTATTGGGTGACAGATTTCAATATCGACGGCTATCGCTGCGATATGGCGCATGAAGTGCCTACTGATTTCTGGAACGGTGTACGCCCTGCATTAGATAGCATCAAACCTGTATTTATGCTGGCTGAATCAGAAAACTATGACTTACTGGAGCATGCTTTCGATGCCAATTATTCATGGGAGTTGATGCATATGATGTCCGACGTGAATAAAGGAACTAAGACCGCCGAAGATATTCAGGCATACGTTCAGAAATTGGATAGCCTTATGTGCCCGGATGGTTATAAAATGAATTTCCTTACTAATCATGACGAGAATTCATGGAATGGTACCGAGTTTGAACGTTATGGAAAAGGAGTGGAGGCTTTTGCCGTACTCACTTATACTCTGAATGGCATGCCAATGATATATACAGGGCAGGAAGTTGGCCTGAAGAAGCGTCTTTCTTTCTTCGAGAAAGATATGGTGCCGTCGTGGACAGCCAATGCAACCACCGCTTTTTACAAGAAGTTGAACGAACTGAAGCATACTCACCCGGCATTGCGTGCAGGGGAGATAGGCGGTAAGCTGAGGTTTTACACATCGTCTGCTGGTAAAGATATCTTAATCTATTCGCGTGAAGCGGCAGGAAAAGAGATAATGGTAATGCTGAACCTGTCCGGAAAGAACGTTACCTATCAGAGTAATGACGCTTTAAACAGGGATAACTATGTAGACTATTTCTCAGGGAAGAAGGTCGATAAATTGCCTAATACCCTGAAAGCATGGGAGTACAGAGTATTTACCCGCTAAAATGAAATTATAGCAATAATAAAGGCTCAGATGATAGGATTATTCTGAGCCTTTATTATTCTTAATAATATATGTTATAGCTCTTTGGATACCATATCCAGATGTGCCCGGTAATTCTTTTCCGACTGCTTGATATTTGAATTTTTCATTACATCATAGAAATGGAAGCTATCCACTGGTTCCAAGCCAATAAATGCATTCATACGGTGGAAACCGAACATTACTCCTTTGTCTACACTGTGCTGTTTAAAGAATTCATCTTCCAGGGTAAATGCTTCAACCGGAGCATTCCATGTCGTTGTCAGCATATATTTACGTCCCTGTAACAGGCCGCCCGTGCCATAGTTGCGAGTTGGATTGGCCGAACGCCTGCCGTCACTGAAATAGATGCCATTCTGGTGACCTGCGGTAAAAACCTCGTCTATATACTTTTTCAAATCGTTAGGCAATTGAAACCACCAGATGGGAGTATGGTAGATAATCACATCTGCCCATACAAACTTCTCTACCTCTTCTTCAGGTTTATAGCTGTCATTGATATCTGTAGTCTTTACTTCATAGCCTTTATTATTTTTGAAGTAATCTACTGTCCAGTTTGTAAGTGTTTTGTTAAACTCTCCTCCCGAATGAGCAAACTTTGGTGCTCCGTTTATTACAAATATCTTTTTCATAATTGTTTTTTACTTTTAATATTTCTGCGACAAAATTATAACCTTTTTATTGATAAATAAAATAATATAAATTATATATTTGCATCATAATTATGATAGATATTATGGTAAATCTTGAATGGTTCAGAACATTTAAAGCAATATATGAAACAGGGTCATTAACCTCGGCTGCCAACAAGCTATATATATCCCAGCCCGGTGTCAGCCTCCATCTGAATTCTTTGGAAGCACATATCGGAAACAAATTATTCGACAGGGGGACACGTAAGATGTTGCCGACCGAATACGGGAATATGCTCTATAATTCCATTGTGGATGCCGTGAAAAAACTGGAGGAAGCCGAAGGACATTTTTACAGGAATGCAGATTCAGGCAGGCCGAGTATAAGTATCGGGATGTGCTTTGAAACGTTCCAGTATGTACTCGAACCTTTTATCAGCAAACTGCCTTTCAATCTTATCACTAAATTCGGGGTATATCAGGATATGCTGAATGATTTGGATAAAGGCCTGCTCGATTTTGTTATCTCGCCGCAAAAAGATGAAACGTTTAATATTCAGTACACCCCTTTTTCGAAAGAACGTCTGATACTCATAGCAGGAAGTAAGAGTGATTTATCCGGATTCCGGGAAGCTGTAAATACACGTAATGCCGAAATCGCTGAAGATTGGCTGAATAAGCAGTCCTGGTTTGGAACAACAGGAGATATGGAACATCTCCGTAATTTTTGGATACACAATTTTAAGAAAAGGCCCGATTTTAAGCCAAACTATATTGTTCCGAATATGAGTTCGATTATACGTTGCATATCGGGTAAGGAAGGTTTTTCCGTTATTCCGGATTTTTTATGCCGCAAGCAGTTGGAAGAAGGAAATATCCAACTTGTGTGGGAAGGTTTCACTCCAATAGAAAATACGCTGTATTTTGCTCAAAGGAAAAAAACGATTTACAAAAAAGAACTGGCATTGTTACAAGATATTTTTCTCAAACATATGGCCATCGATGTCAAAGATCAAATCTTGCTTTTACAGGATAAAGACCGGTAATAAAGCAAGAACACTGTATAGATAAAATTATACAGTGTTCTTTACATATTTGGGGATATTTTTCTTTATCCTATCGCCAATAAGGCTACGCCTTCAAGTACCGAGTCTCCGGCATTTACATATATTTCAGTAACTTTACCATCCACTGGTGCCTGTATGGCATTTTCCATTTTCATGGCTTCAAGCATAGCTACTGTCTGGCCTTTTTTCACTTCATCGCCCACATTTACCTGAACTCCGATAACGATACCCGGTAGTGGTGATTTCACTGTACCTGCACCGCCTCCGGCAGGTTTGTTTGCACTTGGGGCAGCAGCTGTTGCTTTTGGTGCTGCGGCTGCAGGCGCTGATGCTGCTTTAGCAGCAGGACGGGCAACAAAATTTACATCCTCGTCGCTGTTTACCAACTCTACCTTGTAGTTAGTTCCGTTTACAGCTACTTCTGCAAGGTCACCCTCCATTTTGTTTACGGCAACTATATATTCCTGGCCGTTGATTCTGTATATGAATTGTTTCATGATGTTTTTCCGAATTTTATTTTCTTATTGGCATTTGAAGCATAGCCTCCCTTTTGTCGGCCCAAGGCAAATAATCTTTCGATACATGTTTTATAGTAAGCACGTTGCTTTCTATATCATGCTGATGCTGTACATCATATATAGCCAGTGCTATCGCCGCCAATACTTCTTTTGATATATTCTGATCGCTCATCTTATTTTTTCTTTTGTGATGTTTAAAAATTTAATATTTAAAGATTTAATAATCAAAGTATTTGTTTAAATTGTTAAATCTTTAATTTTTTAAATTTCACTTTAGAGATTACAGAGGCAGGTTGTCGTGCTTTTTAGCAGGATTAACTTGCTTTTTGGTTCTCAGTTGTTCCAAAGCACGGATCACACGGAAACGGGTGTTGCGTGGTTCGATAACATCGTCGATATATCCATAACGTGCAGCATTGAAAGGATTACAGAATAGTTTGTTGTATTCAGCTTTCTTAGCAGCAAGTGCTTCAGCAGGATTTTCAGCCTCTTTGATTTCTTTTGCGTATAATACTTCGGCAGCACCATCGGCACCCATTACTGCGATTTCGGCAGTAGGCCATGCATAGTTGATATCTCCGCGAAGTTGTTTACAGCTCATCACAATGTGAGAACCTCCATAAGATTTACGAAGAGTAACAGTTACTTTAGGTACAGTAGCTTCACCGTAAGCATAAAGAAGTTTTGCTCCGTGAGTGATTACACCACCGTATTCTTGTCCTGTTCCCGGAAGGAATCCCGGAACGTCTACCAATGTTACCAGCGGAATATTGAAAGCATCGCAGAAACGTACGAAACGTGCAGCTTTGCGTGATGCATTGATATCAAGTACCCCTGCAAGATATTTAGGTTGGTTTGCTACCACACCTACCGATTGTCCGTTCATACGGGCAAAGCCGATAATGATGTTTTTAGCATAATTGCCATGTACTTCAAGGAATTCTCCATTATCTACTACCGCTCCGATAACCTCAAACATATCGTAAGGCTTGTTCGGGTTGTCAGGGATAATTTCATTTAGTGAATCTTCCATTCTGGCAATAGGGTCGGTACATTCTTTGCGAGGAGCTTCTTCCATATTATTTTGAGGAAGGAAGCTATATAGGTGACGGATAAGAGCAAGTCCATCGTCTTCGTTTGCTACAGAGAAATGAGCAACCCCGGATTTTGTTGTATGTACGCTTGCTCCTCCAAGTTCTTCCTGAGTAACGTCTTCACCTGTAACAGTTTTTACCACTTTAGGTCCTGTAAGGAACATATAAGAAGTACCTTCTGTCATCAGCGTAAAGTCGGTAAGAGCCGGAGAGTATACGGCACCACCGGCACAAGGTCCGAAGATACCTGAAATCTGAGGAATAACACCGGATGCAAGAATATTGCGTTGGAATATTTCAGCATAACCGGCCAAAGCGTTTACACCTTCCTGAATACGTGCGCCACCTGAGTCGTTGATTCCGATTACAGGAGCACCTACTTTCATCGCCATATCCATTACTTTGCATATTTTCAATGCCATAGTTTCTGACAATGAACCACCGATTACAGTGAAGTCCTGTGCGAAAATATAAACCAGACGGCCGTCTATGGTACCGCAACCGGTTACAACACCGTCTCCCAGGAATTTTTGTTTGTCCATTCCGAAGTTTGTACTGCGGTGTTCCACGAACATGTCAAATTCTTCGAAACTACCTTCGTCAAGGAGGATAGCTATACGTTCGCGCGCTGTGTATTTGCCTTTATCGTGCTGTGAGTCTATTCTTTTCTGACCACCACCCAGACGGGCTTTAGCACGAAGTTCCATTAGCTCTTTTACCTTTTCAAGTTGGCTCATGTTTTAATATTTTAGATTCTAATAAATTAATCTGTTCAACGTAAAAATGACCTTACGTCATCATTGGGTGAGTAAAGTCATTCTTACTTTATTTGTTTGGATGTTCACACAGTTCGGTGAGGACGCTTCCTGTTGATTTCGGATGAAGGAATGCGATATTCAGGCCTTCTGCACCACCGCGCGGAGCTTTGTCTATCAGCTGTACGCCTTTCGATTCCATTTCGGCAAGAGCATTAGCCACTCCGTCTGCTACGCTGAATGCGATATGATGGATGCCTTCTCCTTTTTTCTCAATAAATTTAGCAATTGTGCTATCAGGGCTTGTAGGCTCCAGAAGCTCAATTTTTGTTTGTCCCACTTTGAAGAATGCAGTTTTTACTTTTTGGTCTTCTACAACTTCAATGTTATAACATTTTAGACCTAAAACACCCTCGTAATAAGGTAGTTGTTCTTCGATGCTTTTTACAGCAATACCTAAATGTTCAATGTGTGAAATATCCATGATTTTATCTGAATAAAAAGTTATTATTTAGTTCCGCGCAAAGGTACTATTAAATTATAAGACAACGAAATTAAAATTGTAAAAAAACTTTGTTTTTGCACAAAATGTCAAAAAGTGTGCAATGTGCGTTTTTCGTTTTCTAAATGTTTGTTTTTTAACATTAAAATATCACTTTTTTTGGGGGAAGTTTATAGTTATCAGTTAATAATAGTCGAGCTTTTACAACTATATTTATTTTATTAAATCTGGTACCTTTTCTTAAAAAGTAACAAAGGTAACACTATTTACAGTAAACAGTAAACAGTTAGCAGTCAACAGAAATGCAGTTCTTCAACTTATTACTTATTATTTAAAACTCATTACTTGTTAAAAGGTAACAAAAGTAACAGATATATCAGTTAACAGTCAACAGTTAGCAGTTAACAACTTGTATCTTGTATCTCGTACCTTGTCTACTTGTAACTATTCCCAAAAAGGTAACAAAGGTAACACTCTTTACAGTCAACAGTTATCAGTCAGTAACTGGTAAGATGTAAAACCTTTGCGCCTTAGCGTCTTTGCGAGAAATAAAACAGGGCGCCAGCTAACTCGTAACCTGTAACTGCCCAAAGGGCGAAGTAACTTGCAACTGTTAAAAGGTAACAAAGGTTACAACTTTTCATTCATTTGCTAATTTACAAATCTACTAATCAGTCTTTCAAAGAACTTATAATTTTTAACTATGTACATAGATAAAATTCTTTTAAGAATATCCGGTAATGTTCACTACATTTTATTCTAAATAAATACTTAAAATATGAAAATGTATTTAAATAAATACGTTTGCATAGAAATATAGTGTTAAATGAATGGTTTTCATGAACAATTTATATCCTTTCTTCCTTATACTTAATACACTACTTATGTTTCATCTTTTAAAGTGAGGGCTGCTATGAGATTTAATGGAACTTTAAATGTCGGGGATATTTTATACAGGGTAGACCCGAAAATATTGTCTGTCAACGTGTTTCGGATAAATAATGTTGATGAGAAGCAACAGGAACCGACCACTCATGAAAACTTCGTGATGGAGAAGAAAGAGTCAAGGTTAATTCCGATGTTGATAGAGAAGTTCCCGTTTGAGTTTAAAGGTTTATTGTATTTTTTGACAGAAGATGATGCGAATCATTACATCAAGACTCAGATAGGAATGTGAAGCCTCCTATATAAAAGCTAAAGGCCGTGAAATCGTTTGTTTTCGCGGCCTTTTTATTTGGGCAGTTATTATTACTGTACTTTAACAACCTTTCCTGAGCCTGATATGGCCTGGTCTACCTGCGCATTCCCTTTATACTGTACATTACCGCTACCCGATACTCTTACGGTCAGCAACTTTTCGGCATATACAGAGAAATTACCGCTGCCTGATACGGAACATGTTACCGTGTCGGCTTGCATATCCATCGTATTTGTTTTTCCACTACCCGATATACTGCTTTCTATCCGGTTTGCTTTACCGGTCATTGTAATATCGCCTGAGCCGGAAACTTTTGTAGTCACGCTTTGCGCTACAATGCTGTCACCAAGGATGTTTGCACTGCCCGAAACCGATAAAACCAAGTCGGTAGTTTCCAGTTTTCCTTTGATGTGGAGCTTGATAGAGCCGCTCGCGCTTACACGGGCCAAGGCTGTCGAATTGGTATAGATATTATATTTAGTAGGGCTCACATTTTCTTTATTTCTGATAGAGAGGATGCCATCATTGGATTCCACAATTAGCAGAGGAAAAATATTTTCGTCTGTTTCTATCCTTAGATACGGTGCGGCATCTGGTTTTTGTTCATAGACAATGCTTGATCCTCCACTAAATTCGATCTCTTTGTAATCCGAGATATTGACTTCATTTTCTGTTATATTTCCATTTCCTCTCACTGAATTGAATGAACAGGATTGGGCGCTTAGAACTAATAACGTAATACTGATTGTGTACAAAAGTGTTTTCATATTAATATTCTTTTTGAAATGATTATTTATAGGTATGACGCATTCCTTTCTAATTTGGTTACATCAAAATCGAAAAAAATATCATAGAATCTTATTTTTAATAAAAAATACGATCAACAACAGCCATCCTGCAATCAGGAATAATCCCCCTATAGGCGTTACCGGGCCTAAGAAACGCAGATTTATACCCCAATGTCCGGAAAAGGATAAAAAATAAATGCTGAAAGAAAAAAGCAGGACTCCTGTAATAATACAGATAGCAGCCCATTTTTCTAACGGCGATGTAAATGACAGGGCCAGGCCTATAACCAGTAATACGATGGCATGGTACATCTGATAACGCACTCCGGTTTCGAAACTGATAAGTTTTTCCGGTGTGAGTATGTCTTTAAATGCATGTGCTCCGAATGCTCCCAGTATTACTGAGAGCATTCCGTATATAGCAGCAATAATTAATACTGTTTGTTTCATTTTCTATCGGCAATAGGTATATATTCTTTTATGTCGGCGGCATTCTTGTATGCTGGGCGGATGATCCGCTTTTGCTTGAAGTTGAGCTCTTCGATTCGGTGCGCGCACCAGCCCACGATACGAGCCATCGCGAACAATGGGGTGTATATTTCCTGGGGCAGGCCTATCATATCGTAGACAAAGCCCGAATAGAAGTCTACATTGGCACAGACCTGCTTGTTGACATTCTTTCCTTTCTTCTCCATAAAGTTGAGGATAGCTCTTTCTTCCAGCAGCTTATAGAAGTTATATTCTTCTTCCCGTCCTTTTTCTATGGCAAGCTCGCGGGCCATTTCCTTGAGTAGCATGGTGCGGGGGTCGGATATTGTATATATGGCATGTCCTATACCATATATAAGACCTGTTTTATCATAAGCTTCTTTATTCAATATCTTCAGCAGATAGGAGTCTACTTCTTCAACGCTTGTCCAGTCTTTCACATTGGTTTTAATGTTCTTCATCATGTCGATGACTTTCAGGTTTGCTCCTCCATGCAGAGGCCCTTTCAGTGAACCTATGCCCGCGGCGATGGCCGAATAGGTATCCGTACCTGTCGAACTGGTGACACGTACCGTAAAGGTGGAATTATTACCTCCCCCGTGATCGGCATGTACCATAAGCGCCAGGTCGAGAATTTTTACATCCAACTGTGTATAGTGGTGCCCTTTCATCATATACAGGAAGTTTTCGGCAAGCGACAGGTTCGATTGCGGATGTCTGATGTGGAGAGACTTACCGTTGCTGTGTCTTAATGCATTGTGTGCATAGGCGATAATGGTAGGGAAAGTGGCAACGAGGTTCAGCGATTGGCGTATCAGGTTCTCGGGGGTGGTTTCATCCGGCTTGTCGTCGAATGTATATAATTCGAGTACACAACGGGAAAGATAATTCATAATGTCATTTCCTACGAGATCGAGTATATGCATTACAATCTTTGGTTTCAGATCCATAATACAACTCATCAGTTCCGAAAATTCTTTCAATTCCTCCTTGTTTGGCATATTACCCGAAAGGATAAGATAGACTACCTCTTCAAATCCCAGCCTGTTTTCTTTCTGGGCACCCCGGACTATGTCCTCGAGACTGATTCCCCTGTATATAAGTTTGCCGGGGATAGGTGTCAGCTTGCCATCTTCGCTGCGTTCATATCCCACAACGTCGCCCACTTTGGTGAGGCCTACAACTACGCCCGTATGGTCTTCGTTGCGAAGTCCGCGTTTTACATTCATTTTCTGGAACAGCTCGGGGTCGAAATTACTCGTTACGCCCACTGTTGCCGATATTTTATCCACTATTTCCTTATCCAGTAATCTCTCCATAGTATATTTTTTATATGGTTTATATTTTGAGTTTGAATTATGACCTAAAATAGTAAGTCACAATTTCTTTCCACTTCATTAATTGTCGCACCCAGACTCTTATAAAACGTTATCGCCGGATGGTTCCATTCCGAAACCTGCCAGCGCAGGCCATTACAGCATTCTTCTTTAGCATAAGCGATCACTGCATTGATAAGGCGTGTGCCTATGCCCTTTCCCCTGTATGTTTGCCTGACATATAAGTCATCCATGTACAGGGATTTGCCTGTCCATGTATAATAAGCGAAGAAGTAAGTCGCATACCCGATAATGGAGCCATCCCCATCCCTCGCTACAAAGCCGTGAAAATAATCCTTTTCTTTTAGCATCTGCCCGGCCGAATTAGTCATCTTTTCAGGTAATTTTTCAAAGGTGGCAAATTCCAGAAAAAGGGAGACCAGCTCTTCAAAATCGGATTCCTTTATGGGTTGTATATCTATATTCATTTAATCTACTGATTGCAAAAGTTGTCGGCACTTTCATCTTCCTGCCAATTATATTCTATTCTGAAAGCTATCTTCCGGGCTTCTTCTGTCCCCAGCATATCACGAATAAATCCTAAAGCCATATCCATTCCGGCGCTGACACCCGATGAGGTATAATACTTGCCGTCTTTTATCCAGCGTGCCTGTTTTATCCAGTTTACTTTGGCAGAGGAACTTTCCACCCAGCCGAAAGCACGTTTATTTGATGTCGCGCTTCTGCCATCCAGTAAACCGGTTTTAGCTAATAATGCACTACCCGTGCAAACAGTAAGAGTATATTGACTGCCGCTGGCTAATGTTCTTATCTTCTCTATAAAGACCGGATTGTCTATTTCCTTTCGTGTGCCCGTTCCTCCGGGTATAAGCAGTATATATGGTCCCTCCGGCATTAATAATTCTACCGGATCGGTTTTTATTTCAATATTGTCCGTATTGCGGATAAGGTTTCCGGTTTCAGAATAATATCTGATTGTACTACCTTCAACCTTACCGAATATTTCCACAGGCCCGAATACATCGAGTGTTTCAAAACCGGGAAAAAGAAGTATATTGAAAACCATGCAGACTCCGGTTATTATTGTTTCATATAATTTAGGGCACTGCCTGCCTTAAACCATTCTATCTGCGTATCGTTATAGGTATGGGCTACCCCGAACGATTCTTTTTCACCGTTTTTATGGGTGAGTTCGATGATAAGGTTCTTTCCCGGCCTGAAATCGGTTAGTCCCAGTATGCTTATTTTATCATCTTCGCGTACCTTATCATAATCATTCTTATCGATAAAGGTAAGGGCGAGCATACCTTGTTTTTTGAGATTGGTTTCATGTATGCGGGCAAAAGACTTTACAAGTATGGCCTTCACATTCAGGAACCGGGGTTCCATTGCTGCATGTTCACGTGATGAGCCTTCCCCGTAGTTTTCTTCAGCCACTACGACAGATCCCAACCCTTCCGCTTTGAATTTCCGGGCAAGTTTAGGAACAGCGATATATTCACCGGTTTCCACGTCCAGAACGGCATTTGTCTTGTCATTGAATGCATTGACTGCTCCTATCAGCATATTGTCGGATATATTATCCAGATGTCCGCGGAAACGGAGCCATGGGCCAGCCATTGATATATGGTCGGTAGTGCATTTGCCTTTTGCCTTTATTAATAGAGGCTGGGCGGTAATATCTTTTCCGTTCCATGCAGGGAACGGTTTCAGCTCTTGTAAACGTTGTGAATCGGGGGCTATTTTTACCTCAATATTTGAACCGTCAGCTGCCGGAGCGATAAATCCGTCATCATCTTTTTTGTATCCGTTTGGCGGTAGTTCATATCCCTGAGGTTCTTGTAGTTTTACATGTTCCCCGTTTTCATTTACCAGTGTGTCCGTCATCGGATTGAAACATAGATCTCCGGCAATACTCAGCGCCGCAACAATTTCCGGTGATGTAACGAAAGCGTGGGTGTTCGGATTGCCGTCGTTCCGTTTGGCAAAGTTACGGTTAAACGATGTTACGATTGAATTGGGACGCTCCGGGTTGTCCGAATCCCTTTTCCATTGTCCGATACAAGGCCCGCAGGCATTTGCCATGATGGTTGCTCCCGCTTCTTCAAAGACCGGTAATATACCATCTCTTTCGGCGGTATAGCGTACCTGTTCCGAACCGGGGTTGATTATAAATTGAGCTTTTACTTTTATATTTTTCTTTTTGGCATCAGCGACGATTGATGCCGCACGCGACATGTCTTCGTATGAAGAGTTTGTACATGATCCGATTAGTCCCACTTCCATCTTTTGCGGATAACCGTTTTCTTTTACAGCTTTGGCAAATTGAGAAATAGGATGCGCCGCATCGGGTGTAAAAGGCCCGTTTACATACGGTTCGAGAGTCGATAAATCTATTTCAATTATCTGGTCAAAATACTTTTGAGGATTATTTGCTATCTCCGCATCAGGTTGCAGATGCTCCATTATTCTATCGGCCAGTTCTGCTACATCGCTTCGGAAAGTGGCTTTCAGATATTCAGACGATTTTTCGTCATATGGGAAAATGGATGTGGTTGCACCTACTTCCGCACCCATATTGCAAATGGTACCTTTTCCCGTGGCTGACAATGAAGCTGTACCTTCGCCGAAATACTCGATGATGGCATTTGTACCTCCTTTTACAGTCAATATACCGGCCAGTTTCAGTATAACGTCTTTAGGTGAAGCCCAACCTGACAATTTTCCGGTCAGTTTTACCCCGATGATCTTCGGCATTTTCAGTTCCCAGGGCATTCCCGCCATTACATCTACCGCATCGGCGCCACCGACGCCTATGGCTACCATGCCCAGACCTCCGGCATTTGGTGTGTGGGAGTCTGTCCCGATCATCATCCCGCCGGGGAAAGCATAGTTTTCGAGTACTACCTGATGGATGATACCTGCACCGGGTTTCCAGAAACCGATTCCGAATTTATTGGATACGTTGCTCAGAAAGTCGAAGACTTCTTTGTTTGTTACTTCGGCGGTGTTCAGGTCTTCCTTAGCCGATTTGTATGCTTGTATGAGGTGATCGCAGTGTACAGTCGATGGAACAGCTACTTTGGTGCGTCCCGAATTCATCAATTGCAACAAGGCCATTTGCGCAGTAGCGTCCTGCATAGCAACCCTGTCGGGTGAAAAGTTCACATAATCTGTTGCGCGTACAAAATCTTTAATGGCTTCATCTTCCGACAGATGCGCGTATAGGATTTTTTCGGACAGAGTTAAAGGGCGCTTTAGTTTGCTTTTGGCCTCTTCAACCTTTGATGGGTAGGATTCGTAGAATTTGCGAATCATATCTATATCAAAAGTGGTACTTTTCATTATAATTGAAGTTTTTAGTTAATTTTTTATTTCCCTGAACTAACAAAAATAATAAAAAAATTCTATGATATGGCGTCTTTTATATTACATTCCTATTTAAGCTTATTCTAAAATCCGGCATATCTGATGTTTGTCTTTCTGTTTATGGTCGGGTGTTGTTTGGTGATAATTTTGTGTTTTAAGGTTTTATGTATGGAAATTTGTAACTATTTGTTTCGGAAAATGAGACATATTGAAATTGGATATACGGCTGTTATGAGAGATTCTATTTATCATTGATAGAAAAATAAGATAGGAATTTCACTTATTGTATAAATAAACAATAGATTTTATAAGATTCATTTTATTATTCCGGTTTAAACCATTTTCTTTTTAAATTGTCAAAGAATCTGAACAGAGAATACATTTAAAGAGTATTTTCTTACTTTTGTATTTTTAAAAAGTAAATATTGCATGAGAAACGGCTTAATTATATTATTCTTATTATTCACAACTTTAACAATATATGCACAACCATCTTCCGAAAAATTGATAAGGCAGGGTGTGGCATTGCATGATAAAGGACGTTATAAAGAGGCAATCGCCTGTTATGAAGAAGCACTGAAGGTAAACCCGACATCAATGTCCGCTGTTTATGAGATGTCTTTATCATACTTGCAGCTCAAAGATTATGATAAAGCCATTCGTAACAGTACAAAAGTGATTACAGCTAATTTTCAGCCTTTATTGATGGATGCATATATTGTAAAAGGTACGGCGCTGGCTAATCAGGATAAAATGGGAGATGCCCTTAAAATCCTTAATGAGGCATTAGAGAAATGTGGTGATGAATATTTACTGCATTTTAATCTGGGACTATGCTACTTTAACAATAAGGATAATCGTATGGCTGTTCAGCATCTGCGAAAAGCAATTGAGATAGACGCCACCCACTCCAGTGCATTTTTGCTTTATGCCTATGCATTGAATGATTTGGGGCGCTGGGTGCAAAGTTTTTATGCATTCCATTTTTTCTTGTTGCTGGAGCCTAATACAGAACGCTCGAAAGATGCATTCGGGGAGATGTTTGATATAGTCTCAGCAAAAATAGATTCCGGTTCGGAGAAATTATCGCCCGAAGACGGAGTGGACAGACGCTATCTTTATGATGCTATACAAAAGCATAAAACAGGGGCGACAGACGATATTTCCCAATATACGTTTTTTGTAGAATCATCTAAATTGATCTTTTTTACATTGGCTCAGATGCAAAACGATTCTCTGAATGGTCTGTTGTGGTATTTTTTTGTACCTACCTATGAAGAGATTCTGGGTTCGGGACATTTCGATACCTATTGCCGCTACGTGAGTGTCGCTTATTTCCCCGAATCGCTTAAATGGTGGGAAAATAATAAGACACATGTTGATAATTTTATCGAATGGTTCGAAAACGGGCAGAGCGGAATTGATGAAGAAGCCGATTTTGGAGATGATTCCGATCTGGAAGATAGCGGGCAATAAAAAAGGATTTTGGAATAAATGTTACAGGATACAGAGAATAACTTGCTAGAAAGGCTGCATGACCCGAAAACCCAACAGGTTGCCTTTTCTGAACTTGTGAAAGAGTTTAGTGAGGTGCTTTATTGGCAGATCCGTAAAATAGTACTTAGTCATGACGATGCTAATGATGTCCTTCAAAATACCTTTATTAAGGTCTGGACCAGCATCGAGAATTTCAGGGGGGATTCCAAACTCTCGACCTGGCTCTATCGTATAGCGATTAACGAAGCTATTACATTTTTGAATAAACAACGAGCGCAAAATAATATATCGATGGACGATGCAGATATATTTCTTATCTCACGCCTCGAAGGTGATGAATATTTTGATGGAGACGAAGCGCAGCTTAAATTGCAAAAAGCGATACTGACACTTCCTGAAAAACAACGTATCGTTTTTAATATGAAGTACTTCGATGAAATGAAGTATGAAGATATGTCGGATATACTGGAAACCTCGGTTGGTGCTCTGAAAGCATCATATCACCATGCAGTGAAAAAAATCGAAGAATTTTTATCTGCTGACAATTAAACCTTTTTATCTAATTATAGTCTATAGTATAGATGGAGTTATTAAAGAATAGTAGTTATGTTGGATAATTTTGACAAAAAGAAGAGTCCGTTTAAGGTTCCCGAAAACTATTTCGAGAATTTTAATGCTGAAATAATGGGTAAACTTCCAGAAAAAGAAACAGGAAAAGGGAAGATTATTCCATTGTGGAGAAAGGTGTTGCCTTGGACAGCAGCGGCCGCCGTATTTTGTGGAGTCATATTTTCAACGGGAATACTGAACCAAAAAACGACAGCCGAACCTGAGCCTGTAGTAGCTTCTGCTATGGCTTCCTCCTCAGATGAAGAAGATTATTATTTGTTTCTTGAGGACGAAGTGGCAAGAGCTAAATATAGGGATGTGATGTATAGTAATTAAACCAAAAAAACATTGTTATATGAAGTTTAGAAGTATTCTGGTCTTATTGATTCTTGCAGTGTCTACAACACTCTCAATAAAAGGTCAGGGTCTGAAGCGAGGCGGTTTTGATATAGAAACTATAAAGAAAGAAAAAGCAGCTTTCCTGATAAAAGAGTTGGAGCTGACAGATGCCGAAGCTAAGGTTTTTATTCCCTTGGAATCGGAGTTTATGTCCAGAAAGTTTGAAGTAAACAGAGATGCACGGAGGGAAACCCGTGCGTTGAACGAAAAACCTAACAAAACTGAAGAAGATTACCAACGGATAACCAAATTGAATTTGGAATCGGAAAAGCGGGAGGCTGAGCTTCAGATAGAATATTATAAAAAATTTGGAGAAATATTATCTGCCCAGAAAATTGAAAAATATCGGGCAGTGGATATGAAATTCAAAGAGCATATGCTAAAAAAGATCGAAGAGCGCAGAAAAGCAAACCCGCATCGACAAGGACAAAGAAAATAATTTGACATAAAGTTTGTTTTATTGTAAAAAATATATACTTTTGTTTTCATAAAGATTATAATTATGTACAATAAAGCGAATCATCATCATTTTATATTACTGCCAATCGGTAAGTAACGTATCTTGATGTGATGATAGCAAAGATATAGTAAGAGCTTACCTGATTAGGGTAGGCTCTTTTTTTATTTTCAGTTTACAGATATTGGTTGTCTACTTACAATCTTTAAATCTTGAAATTATTAAATCTTGAAATATATATTATGGTATTAAGAATTGCTGTACAATCGAAAGGTCGGTTATTTGAAGAAACGATGGAACTTTTGCAGGAAGCAGGTGTAAAACTAAATAATATTAAACGCACATTGCTTGTGCCCGCGAAAGGGTTTCCTGTTGAAATACTTTTCCTGCGCGACGATGATATTCCTCAGGCAGTAGCAACGGGAGTTGCCGACATCGGAGTGGTGGGAGAGAATGAATACATGGAAAAAAATGAGGATGCAGAGGTTGTTAAACGGTTGGGTTTTAGTAAATGCCGTCTGTCACTGGCCATTCCTAAAGATGAAAATTATGAAGGTATAAAATGGTTTGAGGGGAAGAAAATCGCGACTTCTTATCCTTTTATCCTGAATAAATATATGAAAGAGAAAGAGATCAATTCCGATATACATATTATTACCGGTTCGGTAGAGATTTCACCGAGTATCGGATTATCGGATGCAATTTTCGATATTGTCAGTTCGGGAGGAACACTTGTCAGTAACCGGTTGAAAGAAGTGGAAGTGGTAATGCAATCTGAAGCTTTGCTGATTGCAACGAAGAATCTTTCGCAAGAAAAAAAGGATATTCTTGACGAATTGATATTCAGAATTGAAGCTGTACAAACTGCAACTGATAAAAAATATGTACTTTTGAATGCTCCCGAAGATAAATTGAGCGAAATTATTGATATTCTTCCCGGAATGCGCAGTCCTACTGTAACCCCATTGGCAACAAAAGGCTGGTGTTCGGTGCAATCGGTAGTGGAAGATAAGCGTTTCTGGGAAGTGATTAGTAAGCTGAAGTCCTTAGGCGCAGAAGGAATACTGGTGTTACCAATCGAAAAAATGATATTATGATACAGGTTTCGGACGATATAGTTTTATATCCGCTGTCGGTAGATGACATTTTTAAGATTTTCAATACGTTGAATGACGAGCGTGAATATATGCGCGAGTGGTTACCCTTTGTAGATACTACAAAGGAAGTGGAAGATACCGCCAGCTTTGTAAATCATGTTTTACAGACAGTTGATAAACAGTTTACCATTTATTTTCAGGAACAATTTGTAGGCTTAGTCGGCTTTAAAGATACTGACTCAATCAATAAAAAGATCGAAATAGGCTACTGGCTATCTCAATATGCGCAGGGAAAAGGTATTATGGTACATTCCGTCAGAAAGTTGGTAGAATATGCTTTTACCGAAATGGATATAAACCGCATACAGATAAAAGTGGCTGTAAACAATCACAAAAGCAGGCGGATACCTGAAAAACTGGGTTTTCAATTTGAGGGAATTGAACGTGATGGCGAATTGCTCGTTGATAATGTATTTACCGATATTGTCATATATAGTTTGTTGAAGAAAGAATATGGAGGATAGACAAATGCAGATAATAAAATATCCCGAACGTTCGCAATGGGCAGGTATCTTGTCCCGCCCTGTATTCGATACATCAGCATTGAATCGCACTGTCGGTGCTGTACTGGATGAAATTAAAGCGCGGGGTGATAAAGCCGTGTTAGAATACGAAGAAAGGTTCGACAAAGTAAAGCTTTCTTCATTAGCTGTAAGCAGAGAGGAGATAGAAACTTCAGAGTCGTTAGTTTCCGAAGAGTTGAAAGCGGCCATACGGTTGGCGAAAGAAAATATAAAGACTTTTCACCATAGTCAGATTTTCGAAAGTAAGAAGATCGAGACTACTCAGGGAGTTGTATGCTGGCAGAAAGCAGTAGCTATAGAGAAGGTCGGCTTATATATCCCGGGAGGGACAGCGCCCTTGTTTTCCACAGTGCTTATGCTTGCTGTTCCTGCAAAGATTGCAGGCTGTAAAGAAATAATACTTTGTTCTCCACCGGATAAAGAAGGGAAAATACATCCGGCAATACTTTTTGCCGCGAAGGAAGCCGGAGTAGATAAGATATTCAGGATAGGGGGGATACAGGCCATCGGAGCCATGGCCTATGGTACCCAAAGTGTACCGAAAGTATATAAGATATTCGGTCCCGGCAACCAGTATGTAATGACAGCTAAGCAGCTTGTAAGCCTTCGTGATGTTGCTATAGATATGCCTGCCGGACCATCGGAAGTGCAGGTAATAGCCGATGATACGGCAAATCCGGCATTTGTGGCGGCGGATTTATTATCTCAGGCGGAACACGGAGCCGACAGTCAGGTGATACTGACTACTACGAGCGAACCGTTTATTGCAGATGTATTGCAGCAAATAGAACAGCAATTGGTTGAGCTGCCCCGCCGCGAAATCGCGGAGAAGGCTTTGCAGAATAGTAAACTTATTCTGTTAAGAGACAATAGGGAAATAATAGATATGACGAATCAATATGCGCCGGAGCATCTGATTATAGAAACATCCGATTATATGGATATTGCCGATGAGATCATAAATGCAGGTTCGGTCTTTCTCGGACATTATACGCCTGAAAGTGCAGGTGATTACGCTTCGGGAACGAATCATACTTTGCCTACCAACGGTTATGCAACAGCTTACAGCGGTGTGAACCTGGATAGTTTTGTCAAGAAAATCACTTTCCAGAAAATCACAAAAGACGGTATCCGTAATCTTGGTCCGGCAATAGAAGTAATGGCGGAGAATGAGGAGTTATATGCGCATAAAAATGCTGTAACATTACGGTTGAAAGAATGATTACTCCCCTGATTATAAAATATAAGAGCCGGGAATATGAGGAAATGCTTATTCTTCGGGCAAAGATATTGAGAGAGCCTTTAGGTCTGACTTTTACCGATGAAGATATCACAATGGATAAGGATGATATGCTTCTGGGACTTATTTTGCCAGAAAAACAAAAGATGGTCGCCTGCTGTATCCTTACCCGTATTGATGATAAGGTTGTCAAAATGCGGCAAATGGCTGTAGACACAGAAGTGCAAAAAAACGGACTCGGCACGAGTATGCTTTCTTTTGCCGAATATGTGGCCGAAAGGGAAGGGTTTGAGAAAATCGTGCTGCATGCACGCAAGGTTGCTGTGGGTTTTTATCGGAAATATGATTATAAAATAGTAGGAGAAGAATTTACGGAGGTGGGTATTCCTCACTTCGAAATGGAAAAGCGAATAAAAATGGAAAAAGAAAAACAACAGGTGATCGACGAAGTTTCGAAATATATCGACATTACACTTACTCCTTTTGGTAAGCCGCAGCGTGGTGTCATCGATGTGGAAAAACGTGACCCGATGTACGATGGAAATGGCGTGGTATATATGCTCTCTGTCTTTGAGAAAGGGGAGTTGGTAAACAACCGTATCGGTACATATATGGTTCTGCTGAATAAGGGAGATCAGGCGGGATTTCATGAGCATGGAACCAAAAAAGAGCAGGAACTGTATGTGCTTGTACATGGTGAAGGAGAATATATAGAACGGGAAGGCCAGGATAAAATAACAAGGAAATTTAACCTGAAAAAAGGAAATGTGACATCTATACAGGGTGATGATAATTACCATTCTATCATCAATACCGGTGATGAGCCGTTGATTATATTTGTGGTAACAACATATGAAAAGGCCTGATTAATTATTTTTTACTATCGGAACCTGTTTAATTTTAACAATTATCCTTATATTTAGGCTAGTTTATTAATTGTCGAATATCTAAATCTATTGTATTATGGGTAAAAGAATATTGATGCTGGCAGGCGATTTTGTTGAAGATTATGAATTGATGGTTCCTTATCAGGCTCTTTGCAGCATTGGCTTTCATGTCGATGTAGTATGTCCGGGAAAGAAAGCCGGGGATCAGATAGCAACAGCAATACACGATTTTGTAGGTTTCCAGACATATGTGGAATTGAGAGGTCACAATTTTACACTGACAAAGAGTTTCGATAGTGTGAAACTGGAAGATTATGCCGGGCTTTATATCACAGGTGGGCGTGCTCCTGAATATATCCGTCTCGACCCTAAGGTGATAGAATACACACGCTATTTCTTTGAAAAGAATTTGCCTGTGGCTGCTATTTGTCACGGTATTCAGATACTGACAGCCGCCAATGTGGTAAAAGGACGTACATTAACATGTTATGTAGCCGTAGGTCCGGAAGTAACATTGGCCGGTGGTAATTATAAAGATATTCCGGCAACGGAAGCTGTTACAGACGGTAATTTGACCACTTCTCCTGCATGGCCGGGGCATCCCGCTATATTAAGGGAGTTTTATAAATTGCTGGGAGTAAAGATAGAGCTATAATGGTCAGCTTTTGCAGGCTGATTGAAGATAATAGTTTTAATGTCCTTTGTGCTAAGTTCTTGATTTGTGCAAAGGGCATTGATTTTAAATAACATTTGAATAAATAATGAATCTGCAACAATTAGTCCGCAAGAATGTATGGAATATGAAGGCGTATTCTTCGGCCCGTGACGAGTTTAAAGGAGAGGCTTCCGTCTTTCTGGATGCAAATGAAAATCCATTAAACGATAAGTATAACCGTTATCCCGACCCATTGCAATGGGCATTGAAAGAAAAAATATCGAAGGTAAAAGAGATTCAGCCGGAGAAGATTTTCCTGGGCAATGGGAGTGATGAACCCATAGACCTTGTCATTCGTATATTTTGCGAGCCCCGTATAGATAATATTGTGGCTATTGACCCTACATACGGTATGTATCAGGTGTGTGCCGATGTAAACGATGTGGAATATCGCAAAGTATTACTGAACAGCAATTTTGATCTTGATGCCGGTACATTACTAGAAAAGGCTGATGAGAATACAAAATTGATATTCCTTTGCTCTCCAAATAACCCGACAGGTAATTTGCTGAACAGAAGAGAAATAGAAAAAGTATTGAACTCTTTCTCCGGTATTGTAATCGTAGATGAAGCCTACATCGATTTTGCATCTGAAAAAACATGGCTGAATGATTTACAAAAATATCCGAATCTGATAGTTCTGCAAACATTTTCCAAAGCATGGGGATTAGCCGCTGTCCGTCTGGGGATGGCTTTTGCGTCACCGGAAATTATAAAACTATTCAATAAGGTAAAGTATCCGTACAATGTAAATATCCTCACGCAGAACTTTGTGAACGGAGAACTGGATAAACTGGAATTGAGGAAAGAATGGATACAAATCTTGCTGAAAGGACGTGATTATCTGAATGAGGAATTACTAAAACTCCCTTTTGTAGAGAAAATATATCCGACCGACTCTAATTTTATATTGGTCAGAGTTACAGATGCAAACGGATTATATAAGCATCTGGCCGATAAAGGCGTGATTGTGCGTAATCGTAATTCTGTATCTCTCTGTGCAGGTTGTCTGCGTATTACTGTGGGTACAGATGAAGAAAATAAGATATTGATAGAGACTTTGAGAAATATTTGACATGAAGAAAAGAGCATTATTTATAGACCGTGACGGAACAATCGTGATAGAACCCCCGGTAGATTACCAACTGGATAGCTTCGAAAAACTGGAATTTTATCCCAAAGTTATCCGTAACCTTTATTTTATCCGTAAAAATCTGGATTTCGAGTTTGTTATGGTAACCAATCAGGATGGACTGGGGACCTCATCGTTTTCCGAAGATACATTCTGGCCGGCACATAATCTGATGCTGAAAACATTGCAGGGTGAAGGGATTACTTTCGACGATATACTTATCGACCGCAGTTTTCCCGAAGACAATGCGCCTACCCGGAAACCCCGAACAGGGCTATTGGGTAAGTATATGAATGAAGAATATGATATGACGCATTCATTTGTAATCGGTGACCGTCTGACCGACGTGGAACTGGCAAAAAATTTAGGAGCGAAAGCTATATTCTTACGCGATGATATGGATGTTCCTGCCGGATTACAAGATGCTTGTGTATTGCAGACTACCGACTGGGATATTATCAGTGAATTTCTTTTTGCGGGAGAGCGAAAGGCAGAAGTAAAGCGTACGACAAAAGAAACGGATATTTATATTGCTTTGAATCTGGATGGAAAAGGCATTTGCGATATAACTACCGGTCTTGGATTCTTTGACCATATGCTCGAACAGATAGGCAAGCATTCAGGTATGGATTTGACCATAAAAGTAAAAGGTGACCTGAATGTGGATGAACATCATACGATAGAGGATACTGCAATAGCTCTGGGTGAAGCGCTTTATAAGGCTTTTGGCGATAAACGGGGAATAGAACGCTATGGATATTACTTGCCGATGGATGATTGCCTGTGTTCTGTTGCTCTTGATTTCGGAGGACGTCCGTGGCTGGTATGGGATACCGAGTTTCATCGCGAGAGGGTGGGAGATATGCCTACCGAGATGTTCCTGCATTTCTTCAAATCGTTGAGCGATTCGGCAAAGATGAATTTGAATATAAAAGCGGAGGGTGCAAACGAACATCACAAAATAGAAGGTATATTCAAAGCTTTTGCCCGTGCCGTCAAAATGGCAAAGAAACGGGATATTTTCAACTATGAACTTCCGTCTACCAAAGGAGTAATCTGATTCATTGGTTATTTTGATACAATAAATAGACGCTAATCTCTGTTTTTATAGAAACATTAACTTCTCATTTTTCATTTTTTGTGTAAGTTTGCACCGATGAAAAAATATATACTGACAGCGTTTCTGTTTTTTGCCATATTTTCCGTGCTGAATGCTCAGGATAGCAGGCGTAGACCCACCCGGTCTACCCCTCCCGTTCAAAGGCAGCAAGCGGATTCGGTAGCTCCGGTTCCGGATAACTTTCCGGTAACAGGTACGACAGTAGATACTGCCAAGGTAGAAGTACCACCTATATATGGATGGAAGATTACCCCCCGTTTGGGAGAACGGATTTTTTTACCGATGGATACAGCCATTGTTAATTTTCATCAGAGTATGCTGGTCGATGGCCTCGATGTCAATGTGGGGTATCTGGGGAATGTCGGTTCACCGGCACAATCGATGATATTTTTCGATCGTCCCGAATCATCCCGCTTTGTGTTTCTCGATGCCATGCACTATTGGCGTAAAGATCCACAGGATAAGTATTATCTCAATACAAAAGTTCCGTATTCTAATGTCCGCTATCAGACAGGCGGCGGTGGACAGAGTGCTGAACAGCGCCTGCAAACCGAAGTTTCCATGAATTTTGGTAAGAAGCTGAATGTTGGTTTTGACTTCGACTATGTATATTCGAGGGGGAATTATACCTCACTGTCCAATAAGCAGATGAATTATGATTTTTATGCCAGCTATATAGGGGATAAATATAAGATGCATGCTTTCTTGGCGAATAATAATTTCAACAATATAGAAAATGGTGGAATCACAAATCCTTTATATATTACCAATCCGAATTCGGATGAAATAGTACAGACTCAATTCAGAGGCAATTCGCTGGACATTCCCGTGAGGATGCAAAGTACATGGAATAAGATGCGGGGTAAGCATCTATATGTGACCAATCGTTACGATCTGGGCAATGACGAAGAAGAATATATGGTAAATGATACGACTAAAGCCTGGCGTAAGAAAGCAAATTATATTTCTCCGGCCAGTGTCATATTTACAACACATTATACTGATCAGAAACGTCGTTTTCTGTCGGATTATGCAGGGATGGATACACTATATCAGTATTATAATAATATAGACGGAATAAGTGTTGATCCGGAACCTAAATATATGAGTAATATAAATGACTTTATGTCGTATTATTCATTTAAGAATACATTTGCCCTGGCCATGAATGAAGGTTTCCGTAAATGGACCAAGTTCGGGCTGACAGCCTTTGCCGAATACGATATGCGTAAATATTCAATGCCGGGAGGACTGCCGGGATTACATGAAAGGTATAGTGAGAACGCGTTGACTATAGGAGGTGTATTATCAAAAGAAAAAGGAAAATATCTGAGATATAAGGCTTCGGCAGAATTTAATATTCTGGATGGGAAGGATTATAAACTCGAAGGAGAAATTACCACTATGCTGAATCTCTTCGGCAAGCAAGTTTCGGCAAAAGCGAACGGGTATATAAAAAGTATAAGTCCCAGTTTCTTCCAAAAGAATTTTTCGTCTAAATATTGGAACTGGAATAGTGAAAATACCAACTTTAGTAATACCAACAGAGTATATGTAGGCGGGGAAATTAACTTCCCGGAATTATCTTTTTCCAAAACACGTATTAGCGGGGGAGTGGAAAATATAAAGAATTATATATACTATAATGGAAATAAAGTAACAGCGCAAGAGTCCGGTAATGTTCAGGTCGTTTCTTTACGGTTGGATCAAAATCTGAAAGCAGGGATCTTTCATTGGGATAACCAGATCGTATACCAGAAGTCCGGAAATCAGAATGTGATACCTCTGCCCGAACTCAGTATATATTCTAATATCTACCTGATGACCAAAATAGCAAAGGTATTGACTCTACAAATGGGTGTCGATGGGCACTTCTTTACCGAATATCATGCTCCCGGTTACGAGCCGCTCACCATGCAGTTTTATAATCAGCAGGATGAGAAGATTGGTAATTTTCCGATAACAACGGCATATATAAACTTGCACTTGAAATTTACCCGTTTCTATATTATGATGTATAATCTGACGGATGGAATGGGGAATGGGCAATCTTTTACACTCTATCGTTATCCGGTAAATCCCCGGATGTTAAAACTTGGTATTTCGTGGCGGTTCAATAACTGATTACACCATGGCAAAGAAGAAAATCCTTGTATCTGTTATACTATTTATCATAGTACTAATAATCATTTCGTTTTTTGTATTCGGGAGGGGTGGGCAGCCAAAGGACTTTGCCCAGATAAAAAAGGACGGAGTATTACATATTGTTACAGATTATAACTCTGTCGGATACTTTGTCTCCGGAGATACTATTGCAGGGTTTAATTATGACTTGATCCGGCTGATGAAAGAGCGTATTCCCTTGAAAATAGAGATTTTATTGGAAGCTAGCCTCGATAAGAGTATTGAAGGGCTTAAGCAGGGAAAGTATGATGTTATGGCGCGCAGTATTCCAGTTACTTCCGAATTGCGGGGTACTCTCCTTTTTACTGAACCTGTTGCCCAAAACAGACAGGTGCTGGTACAACGGAAGAAAGAGTTTAATGAAGGAGTAGAACCTTTGCGAAGCCATCTCGCTTTGGCTAAAAAAACGTTGTATGTTCCTCTCAACTCGCCTGCAATATTACGTATAAGGAATCTGTCGCACGAGATAGGGGATACGATTTATATAAAAGAAGATCCTACTTATGGAGCCGAACAGTTAGCTATGCTGGTCGCGTCTAAGGATATAGATTATGCCGTTTGTGATGAGAAGAGTGCAGAGAAAATAGCTCAGTCTTTGCCCGAGATAGACTATTCAACGTTGATAGGTTTTACACATATTGAAGCTTGGGCTGTAAGTGAAAAATCTCCTGTGCTTTTAGATTCACTCAATATATGGATAAAGCAAATTAAAGGATCTAAAGAGTATAGCAATATATACCAAAAGTATTACAAATAGGATTTTAAGCCTGCTATTTTCTATACATATCCTCTATGTTTGATAAATTATCTTTATAATATTACCTTTGTACTCGCTTATTGTAAGTTACGGTTATTTTTTAGCAGAACTCCATTGTTTTTTGATAAAAAATGATTAAAATTGCTATGTAGACTTTGCAATGACGCAAAAAAAAAGTACCTTCGTCAGATTTTAATTTAGATTATTAAGATTACAGAGTGGAATCATTCTTTCGTACACATAGATATTTAGTAGAACACCTTGACAGTGTTATCCCAAGATTGTTGATGAAACAGATTGACTGGTCTCAGCGGTTAATCGGGATAAAAGGTACCAGAGGGGTTGGGAAAACTACATTTTTACTCCAATACGCAAAAGAGTTTTTCGACATAAACAGGAGAGATTGTCTCTACATAAATCTCAACCAGTTTTATTTTACTATCAGGTCTATAACCAGTTTTGCCCGTGAGTTTGTAGAGCGTGGAGGCAAAACCTTATTACTGGATCAGGTTTATAAATATCCGGACTGGGCAAGGGAACTCAAAGAATGTTACGAACTTTATCCGCAATTGAAGATCGTATTTACCGGTTCTACTGTAATGAAACTTCACGAAGATGAAGGTCTTTCACCTATTGTGAACGTATATAATCTGCGGGGATTTTCGTATAGAGAATTCCTTAATATTCAGTTCGAAAAAGATTTCTCGGCATATACACTCGATGAGATTCTGACCGATCATGAAAGGATAACAGAGGAAATCTGTACCCGGATAAGACCTTTAGATAATTTTTGGTCTTATATGCATCATGGCTATTATCCGTTTTATCTCGAGAAAAGAAACTTTTCAGAAAACCTGCTGAAAACGGTGAATATGATGCTCGAAGTAGATGTTATGTCTATTAAGCAGATAGAGTTGAGTTATCTGCCTAAATTGAGAAAACTATTATATCTGTTGGCTCAGTCGGCACCCGGTAAACCGAACATAAGCCAGCTGAGTCTGGATTGTGAAATTTCAAGGGCGACAGTTACTAACTATATGGAGTATTTGCGTAGCGCACGCCTTATAAATATGCTGTACAGAGAAGGAGAGGAGTTTCCTAAGAAACCGGATCTGGTATATATGCACAATACCAATCTTATATTTCCGCTGAAGATGTCCCAAATAGAGGATCAGGCCCTGCGGGAAACCTTTTTCTACAATCAGATACACCACAGCGATAGCAAACTCAAGAAAGGGGTAAAAAGTGGAATGTTCGTTGTAGAAAGCGAAGGGAAGGTATATAAATTTAAGATAGAAGGACAGAAAAGCAGAGGTAAGAATAAGTCAGATATGTTCTATGCTGTAGGTAATCTTGATAAAGGTGACAAGAATATTATTCCTCTTTGGCTCTTCGGCTTTTTATATTGAATAAAGGAAAGGATTTGATCTAGTATAGGTTTATATAAATCAAATCCATGAATCATAAAGTAAACTAAATAAGATAATCAACTATTACAAAAAGGTATGGCTAAACAAAAAAAATTCCTTACATGTGATGGTAATCAGGCTGCAGCGCATATTTCATATATGTTCAGCGAAGTGGCTTCGATCTATCCTATCACACCATCATCAACAATGGCAGAGTATGTTGATGAATGGGCGGCTGCCGGACGCAAAAATATATTCGGCGAAATACTAAAAGTACAGGAGATGCAATCTGAGGCCGGTGCTGCAGGTGCATTGCACGGTTCACTGCAAGCAGGTGCTTTAACAACCACATATACAGCCTCACAAGGTTTGTTGTTGATGATCCCTAATATGTATAAAATTGCAGGGGAGCTTCTTCCGAGCGTGTTCCATATTTCGGCGCGTGCGCTGGCTGCTCAGGCTCTTTCTATCTTTGGAGACCATCAGGATGTTATGGCTGCACGTCAGACAGGTTTTGCAATGTTCTTCTCAGGTTCGGTGCAAGAGGTTATGGACCTTTCGGCAGTTCCTCATTTGGCAACGCTTGAGGCTCGTATTCCATTTATGAATATTTTCGATGGTTTCCGTACTTCTCACGAAATACAGAAAGTAGAAGAAATGGATCAGAACGATCTTATTCCTCTGATTGACCAGAAAGCATTGAAGGAATTCCGCGAAAGAGCATTGAATCCTGAAAATCCGGTAACCCGTGGTACGGCTCAGAACGATGATATTTATTTCCAATCCCGTGAAGCTGCAAATAAATTTTATGATGCAGTGCCTGAGATCGTAGAAAAGTATCTTGCTGAAATAACCAAGATAACCGGTCGCAAATACGGCTTATTTGATTATTACGGAGCAGAAGATGCAGACCGCGTAATTATAGCAATGGGTTCAGTAACCGAAGCTATCAAAGAAACTGTAGACTATCTGAATGCTAAAGGTGAAAAGGTAGGTCTTGTTGCAGTTCACTTATATCGTCCGTTCAAGGCTGAAGCATTTATGGCTGCTATACCAAAAACAGCTAAGAGAATCGCTGTACTTGACCGTACAAAAGAACCGGGTTCTCTTGGACAGCCATTGTATATGGATGTAAGAGACTGTTTCTACGGAAAAGAAGAAAGTCCTACTATCGTTGGTGGTATTTATGGTCTTTCATCCAAAGATACTACTCCGGCTCAGATAATGTCAGTTTATGAAAATCTGGCAATGGCTATGCCGAAGAACGATTTCACAATCGGTATTGTGGACGACGTGACGTTTAAATCTCTTCCGTTGAAAGAAGAAGTTTCGGTAGATGAGTCTGCATACGAAGCTAAATTCTACGGATTAGGTTCTGATGGTACAGTTGGTGCAAATAAAAATACAGTAAAAATTATTGGTGATAATACGGATAAATATTGTCAGGCATATTTTGCCTACGACTCTAAGAAGTCGGGAGGTTTTACAGCTTCCCACCTTCGTTTCGGAGACAATCCTATTCGTTCCACATATTTGGTAAATACCCCAAATTTTGTAGCATGTCACGTTCCGGCTTATCTTCATCTTTATGATGTAACCAAAGGTTTGAAGAAAAACGGTACGTTCCTTCTCAACTCTGTATGGGATAAAGAAGATGTAGGAAACTATCTTCCTGATAATGTGAAGAAATATCTCGCAGTAAACAATATCAATTTCTATATAATCAATGCAACTAAGATTGCTACGGAAATTGGTCTTGGAGGCCGTACAAATACAATCCTTCAATCTGCATTCTTCAAAATATCAAATGTGATTCCTTACGATCTGGCTGTAGAGCAGATGAAGAAATTTATCGTTAAGTCATACGGACGTAAAGGGGAAGATGTAATAAAGAAGAATTATGCAGCGGTAGATCGCGGTGTTGAAGTAGAAAAGGTAGAAGTCCCTGCAGAATGGGCTAATATAGTAGTCGGTAAACCGGTAGAGGATGATGCTCCTGAATTTATTAAGAAAGTAGTACGTCCTGTTAATGCCCAGCGAGGTTATGATCTTCCGGTATCTGTATTCGTAGGCCGTGAAGACGGTACATGGGATCATGGTACAACTGAGTACGAGAAACGCGGTGTGGCAGCTTTCGTTCCTGTTTGGGAAGCCGAAAACTGTATACAGTGTAATCAATGTGCTTATGTCTGTCCTCACGCTACTATCCGTCCGTTCGTACTCGATGCTACAGAGCAGTCTAAAGTTCCGGAAGGAGTAGAATTGCTTAAGGCTCAAGGGAAACAATTTGATGGAATGGGATTCCGTATTCAGGTAGACGTACTTGACTGTCTTGGTTGCGGAAACTGTGCCGATATTTGTCCGGGCAAAAAGGGTAACTCAGCTCTGAAGATGGTTGAGATCGGTACTCAGTTCCCTGAACAGAATAACTGGGATTTCATGATAAAGAATGTAACCAGCAAGGCTCACCTTGTGGATACTAAACTGAATGTGAAAAACTCTCAGTTTGCAACTCCATTGTTCGAGTTCTCAGGTGCATGTTCCGGTTGTGGTGAAACTCCATATATTAAACTTGTTACCCAATTGTTTGGGGATCGTATGTTGATTGCCAATGCTACAGGCTGTACTTCAATCTATGGTGGTTCGGCTCCTTCAACTCCTTATCGTAAGAATGAAGAAGGTAAAGGTCCGGCATGGGCTAACTCTTTGTTCGAAGATAATGCTGAGTTTGGTCTGGGATATGCTTTGGCAAACATCACAATGCGTGACCGTATCCAGAAATTGATGACTCAGGCTCAGGACTGCGATAAATGCTCGCCGGAACTGAAAGCCCTGTATAAAGAATGGATAGAAAATAAAAATGAAGCTGAAAAGACAAAAGAACTTCATGCTCAGATAATGCCATTGCTTGAAGTAGAGAAAGATAACTGCGAGTATTGTAAGGAAATTTATTCTTTGAAACAATATATTATCAAACGCTCTATCTGGATCTTTGGAGGTGACGGTTGGGCTTACGATATAGGTTTCGGTGGTCTGGACCATGTGATTGCTTCCGGTGAAGATGTAAATATTCTTGTACTTGATACAGAAGTTTACTCCAATACAGGAGGTCAGTCTTCGAAATCTACCCCGGTAGCTGCTGTTGCTAAATTTGCCGCTGCAGGTAAAAAGATCCGTAAGAAAGACCTTGGTATGATTGCGACTACATATGGTTATGTATATGTCGCTCAGGTAGCAATGGGCGCTAATCAGGGACAATGCCTGAAAGCAATTAAAGAAGCTGAAGAATATAAAGGACCATCATTGGTTATTGCATATTCACCTTGTATCAGCCACGGATTACGTAAAGGAATGGGACATGCTCAAGATGAAGAAAAAGCGGCTGTTGCTTGCGGATACTGGCACTTGTGGCGTTATAATCCGATGTTGGAGGAAGAAGGAAAGAATCCGTTCACTATGGATAGTAAAGAGCCCGATTGGTCTAAATTCCAAGAGTATCTTGGCAGTGAGGTTCGTTATACTTCTCTTCAGAAATCAAATCCGACAGAAGCGTCGGATCTGTATAAAGCTGCTCAGGATAATGCGATGTGGCGTTACAAAGGCTATCAGCGTCTTGCTGCTGCAACATTTGAAAAATTCGATGAAACATCAGAGCTTCAAAATTAATGCTTATTAGCCATTAATATATAATAACATTTGGAGGGCCGGTCGTTATGATTGGCCCTCTTTTTTTGTTAAAAGCCTTATCTTTACATGTTTATTAAGAATAAAGATTATCAATTTAATATATAAAAGAATTCTAAATTAAAAAATATGTATTATCTTTGCCAAACCTGATATATAGTTATTATAACTGATACAAAACATATGAACAAAAAGACTTTACTAACTTCACTGCTATTGATCTGTGTATCAATGGTATCCTTCGCACAGACAAATCACTCTGAGCAATATTCCGTCCCGACGCGGAATGAATATTTACAGAAAGACCCTGTTTGGTTTATCTCCATAGGAGCCGGAGGGCAGGTTTATTTCGGAGAAGATGATAATGGGGTTCCAGGCAACCGTATAGGCCTTGATAAAAGAGTAACTTTCGCACCCACATTAACAATCGGGCGGCGAATGAGTAATATAATAACCCTTCGCTTGCAACTGTCCGGCGGTAGCCTGCATGGTTTCAATGATGGTTGGAATGGAACTTATACCCGCTGGTGGAAAGACGGGGCTAATGGAGAGGACTTTATGCGTCTTTCTAAAGACCCGCAATGGGATTATATGGGATGGGTAGAAGGCGTTGATTATGAATATAGTGCTGTGGATATGACAGGGGTGCCTGTATATCATCCGGTAAGAGATGGAAAATTTGGTGCGGAAAACCAAAATTACTACATGCAGCATATGCGTTATATTAGTGCAACAGGAGATGTCTCGTTGAATCTGTTGAACCTATTAAAGGGATATCAGCCAAATCGTAGATTTGAAGTGTCACCATTTGCCGGTGTGGGTTGGTATCAGCGTTTTGCGCATATGGGTACACTCAATAATACGTTCTTCGGCGGTAGTTTAGGTTTGAACTTGGGTTTTAATTTAACCAGAAAATTTCAAATCTTTGCCGAAGGCAGAGGTATTATTGTGAGTGATAAATTTGATGGACAACAAGGCGATTTGAGTAATAATGGTATTGCACAGGCTACAATGGGGGTAACATATAAGTTCGGAGAACCGAAATATATTGATCCTGCTATTGAAACACGTTTGGTTATGCCATATAATATAGCACGAGGCTGCGATAAAATGGTACTTGTGCCGGGAGGTAATATAGAGATGGGTACAGGTGTGGACCCGCTTTGGGGTGACTCCATACCACGTAAACTGGTTGCAGTAAGTCCTTTCTGGATGGATGAAACAGAAGTGACGAATAAACAATATCGTGAATTTGTTTATTGGGTACGTGATTCCATCATCAGAGAGCGTTTGGCTGATCCGGCTTATGCGGGAGATCCTACATATAAAGTATTGATAAGACCGAGCGATAATTCTTTCATTTCTGTAGGGCAACGTTTGAATTGGAATAAACCAATTCCGTGGAAAAACCCGACAAGTAGGGAGTCTGCTGCCATAAATAGTGTTGTGGGAGGAAACTCTTTCAATGCGGATAAAGGCGGATTGATTGTATCGGCAATGAATTATAAATATGATTGGTTCGACTCTAAGAGTTATTATGCTTTCTTAGGCAAAACGCGTGCAGGTGAAGCTACAGCTATTGCTGTTACGAAAGATACAGCATATGTAAATTCGAGAGGAGATATTGTTCGCGAAACATTATCAAGAATGTCTCACGGTGACCGGATCGATTTTACGAATACTTATATAGTAAATATATATCCTGATGTAATGAGTTGGATGACAGACTTCGCCAATGCAAAAAGCGAGCGTTATGTAGAAAGCTACTTTACAACGAAAGCCTACGATAATTTCCCTGTGGTTGGTGTATCCTGGGAAGCTGCCGATGCATACTGTGCATGGCGTACAGACCGTTATATTGCTGAAGGTAAATGTACTCAGGCAGGTTTTGAAGGTTATAGATTACCTACAGAAGCAGAGTGGGAGTTTGCAGCCAGAAACGGACGTTCTGAATTGGAATATCCGTGGTATTCGGATCAAACACACACAACAGATGGTCTGGCTCATGCTAATTTCAGGGCGTCTAAAGATTTAAAAGATTTGGTATCTCCTGTGGCAACATTCCTGCCTAACCGTTTCGGTTTGTATGATATGGCCGGGAATGTGGCAGAATGGACTACTACAACATTTACAGAGTCGGTAGACCGTATGGCTGATGAGGCTAATCCTGACTTTAGCTACAGAGCGGTATTGGCTGACCCCGCTATCCTTAAACGTAAAATAGTGAAAGGTGGTTCGTGGAAAGATGCGACAGTACGTTCAGGAGACAGATCGGTCGAATTTCAGGACAAAGGTCGTTCATTCATCGGATTCAGATGTGTGAGATCTTGGGGTGTTGACGAAAAGGGAAGATTTAGATAATAAATCCGTTAAATATAAGTTTATACTTATATAACATTACATATAGTTAAGCAAAATGACGAAGAAGGAAAGCATTAAACATTTTATATCCAGCCGAAAAGGTCAGATAATATTCAACTATTTATATAGCTGGGGAGCCGCAGTAGTTATTATTGGGGCCATGTTTAAGATTATTCACCTTCCTTTTGCCGATTATATACTAATGGCGGGGATGATTACCGAGGCAGTGGTTTTCTTTATCTCTGCATTCGATTATATTTCTCCGACTCCGGCTACTGAAACAGTTGCCAATGCTGGAGTGATTATTGGTAGCAGTGTGACCGGAGGTACAGTTGTAACTCCCCAGGCAGCTGCTGTAAGGGCAGAATCTGGTAAAGGTAAAGTCGAAGGTTCTGGTTCGGTAGTCGTTGTTACAGGTGGAGGAGGTGGAAATATCTCCGGAGGAAGTTTCTCAGGTTCAGGGGCGACATCTGCTGGTAGTGCCGGAGGAGGTAATATCGGAGTAAATCAGACAGCGTCAACGGATACATATTCTTCAGGTGCTTCAGGAAGTGGGAATGCTTCAGGAAGAAGTGTCACGCCTGAATATGCGCAGAGTTTAAATGATACTGCTCAAAATTTAGAAGAATTTTCTACTACTATACAATCGTTGAATGAAGCATCTCAAAAACTATTGGGAGCTTATAAGCACGTTACCGAAACTCAAGGTTTTGTAGATAACTTAGCGACATTAAATCAGAATGTAAGTGGACTGAATGATGTATTTAATACACAGCTACAGACTATAACAGAGCAAATGTCGGCCGTCAGATATATAAACGATAGTTTGATCCGGATGAAAGGTTTATATGACGGAGCTATCGGAGATAGTTATATGTTCAGAGAAGAATCTGCAAAAATGACTAAGCATATAGAAGCGTTGAACAATGTATATGCTCGTTTATTACAGGCTATGACAACAAATAACAACAATATGAACCCAACTAATTTTTAAGTAAAGGTCGTTAGGCTTGATTTGAAAATTAAAAAGAAGATAACTGATGGCATTAAGTAGAGGGCAAATGACGCGGCAGAAGATGATAAATCTGATGTATCTGGTTTTTATTGCTATGCTCGCTTTAAATGTATCGACAGAAGTACTCGATGGATTCGTATTAGTAAATGATAACCTTCAGGAAAACATAGAGGTTACAACCGCCCGGAATAAACAAATATATTCAGATATAGACGAGGCATATGCTACAAATCCCGAAAAAACCCGGAAGGGGTATGATACATCGCAGGATGTAAGGCGCAAAACTGATTCGCTCTTCAACTATATACAATACCTGAAACAGGAGATTGCAAAAAAGAGTGATGGAGCGAATGCCGATATTGATAATCTGAAATCGAAAGACAATCTTAATGCTTCATCCGAAGTAATGATTTCTCCCGTCGGCGGACAGGGAAATAAACTGAAAAAAGCATTGGATGAATACAGAGAAAGCATATTAACCCTGATATCTGATGAAACAAAGAAGGATGTGGTTAATAAGACTTTGTCTACTCAGCCGAACGAACGTGCGAAAAAAGACGGAAAGAACTGGCTACAGGCTTCTTTCGACAGAATGCCAAGCATTGCCGCTATAACTTTTTTATCGGAGTTGCAGGTGAATGTGAAGCAGGCGGAAGGAGAAGTACTGAATAGTTTGGTTCAGGATATTGACGTAAAAGATCTACGGGTCAATCAATTGAGTGCTTTTGTAGTTCCTCAATCTAGCATGGTAATGCGTGGGACAACATATTCGGCACAGATTATCATGGCCGCGGTTGATACAACACAGCGTCCGCGTATAGTTGTCAATGGCAAAGAGTTGCCGGAAGATAAAAAAGGTTTATATGAATTTGCCGCTACAGGTACAGGAAAGCAGACTTTCAATGGTTTTATAGAGATGCTGGACCGGAGCGGGTTCCCATTGAAGCGGGAGTTCACTCAGGAATATACAGTTATGGAACCAATGGCTACAGTTGCACCTTTACTGATGGATGTACTTTATTCGGGTATTCCTAATCAGATTAGTATATCTGTTCCCGGTGTTCCAATTAGCGAAGTCTCGGCAAGCGCTGTAGATGGTGGAACATTGAGCGCGTCGGGCAATGGAATCTGGGTAGCTTCACCCTCTCCATCTAAAATAGGGCAGAAATTTGTAATTGCCGTATCTGCGAGAGTGAATGGAGTAACTCAAACTGTGGCAAGAAAAGAATTCAGAATACGTCCATTGCCTCCGGCATTAGCATATATTGATTATAAAGATGCTAATGGTAACCAGAGGAAGTTTAGAAAAGGTGCTCTATCCAGAGCTTTGATACTAAATTCTCCGGGGATTAAGGCTTCAATAGACGATGGCATTCTTGATATTCAATTTACGGTATTAAGTTTCAGAACATATTCGTTTGATGCTATGGGAAATACTACACCGGAATTATCAAATGGTGCTAATTTCTCTCCGCGTCAGATAGAACAAATAAGGAAGATGAATAGAGGGGCACGTTTCTTCATAGGCGACATTAAGGTAAAAGGCCCTGATGGAGTCGAACAGGAAACAAACCCAATGCAAGTAACGATCAATTAATTAACACAAAAATAGCATATTATGAAATCTATCATTTCATTAATGTTTGGCGGATTGCTGATTACAAGTTCGCTTTTCGCACAAAACTACGCAAATAACAGGTCCAGGATCTTAGATGAAGTATCGGTTGTTACTTCAACCTCAGAAGATATGGCTACGGATATTTCTACAAGAGAGTTATCCGTGATGGAAAATTCGATGAATGATTATTCTTCTACAATCTGGTCGCGGGAGATTTACCGTCAGATTAGCGATGTGGAAGGTAATGAGACGTTCTTTTATCCTCAGACGTCTACAGAGCAGAGGGCCAACTTGTTCTCATTGTTGATAAATTTGCTGAGTACAAATACCATAAATGGATATAAGTACGAGGCTCAACCAGATTTAAGTCCTGTACTTACCGGGAAAGAAACCTTGGAAGAAGCGGCTATTCCTTTTACAGAGGCTAGTGATAAGACTCTTAATGTGAAAAGGGAAGATATCCCATCCGATAAGATAACTCATTATCTGGTAAAGGAGAGATGGTATTTTGATATCAAGACATTCAAGGGTGATGTACGTGTGACACATATTTGTCCGGTACTGTTCGAAAAGGGCAAATATTTCCCATTATTCTGGGTTCGCTTCGATGATGTGAGTGTGTATCTGGCCAGAGCGATATCACCGGTAGGAGTAGCTAATGTAACTCCTGTTTTGACGAATGCTTCTATGTTTGATATTATTCGTAACAGATGGTATCGAGGTTGTATATATCAGGTGGGAATGAGACAACTGTCTGCTCACTTCCCAGAAATGAAAGACCTGATAAATGAACGTAAGCGTATAGAGAATGAACTGGATTATATTCAGTCTAAATTCTATGCTGCGGAAAGAAGAAGATAAAAAGAATCAGTATTATATAAGAAGCCTTGTAGAGAATCTATGAGGCTTTTTCCTTTTATATGAGAGGAAAAAATCCCCTTGGAACACCTCAGGGGATTATATATCGTACTGTTTAGCTAGGCTTCTGCACCTCCTGTATTATCTCCATTCCTTTCAGAATAGCTTGTTCATTCATCGGCAGTAACTTGTGATGACGTTCAGGTAGCGATTTTTTCAGCCCCAGCATTACATTATCAAGTTGCACCATCGGGGACACCTTGAGGAGGCCACCTAATACTATCATATTAAATGCCTTTGTATTCTGCATCAACGTGGCCGTGTCTATTGCCTCTATTTTGTAAATATATATGTCCTTTCTTGTTGGCGGATGCTGGAATCCGCTAGGGTCATATATTAATACCCCTCCGGGTTTTACATGAGGTTCGAATTTATCGAGTGAAGGTTGGTTAAGTATAATTGCTATATCATACTCGTTTACAATAGGCGAACTGATAGCATTATCGCTTAGTATAACTGTTACGTTAGCAGTACCACCGCGTTGTTCCGGACCATATGATGGAAACCATGAAACTTCCTTATCTTCCATCAGCCCCGAATAAGCCAGTATCTTACCCATCGACAGCACACCCTGCCCTCCAAAACCTGCTATTATTACTTCTTGTGTCATGCCTTCTCTTTTAGATATTTTTTAAGTCTCCCATAGGGTAAACAGGGAACATATTCTCTACCATCCAATCATTTGATGCCTGAGGCGTCATTTTCCAGCCGGAACTACAAGTTGATACTATCTCAACAATAGATGTTCCTTTATTTTCCATAGAGTTTTCGAACGCTTTGCGAATCATGCGCTTAGCCTTTTTTACGGTTGCTGCTGTATGCACACTTTGGCGGGTTGCAAGGCATACACCCGGTAATTGTGCCAGCAAATCCGTTATCTTGAGAGGGTAACCATTTTCATAAACATCCCGTCCGTTGGGCGTTGTGGCAGTTTTCATATCCAGAAGGGTGGTCGGAGCCATCTGTCCTCCGGTCATACCGTATATACCATTGTTAATAAAGATAATGGCAATATTTTCTCCTCTGTTTGCAGCATGTATAGTTTCAGCTGTACCGATAGCAGCAAGGTCTCCGTCTCCCTGGTAAGTGAATACCATTTTCTCAGGATTAAGACGTTTAACGGCGGTAGCCACTGCCGGAGCTCGTCCGTGAGCTGCTTCCTGCCAGTCTACATCCAGATAGTTGTATGCGAAAACGGCACAACCTACGGGTGCAATAGCAATGGTTTTATCCATGATTCCCATCTCTTCCACCACTTCGGCAATTAATTTATGTACAACCCCGTGTGAGCAGCCGGGGCAATAATGCATCTCGGTATCGTTCATTAATGCAGGTTTTGCATATACGAGATTAGCCGGATCTATAATATTTGTACTCATAATCTTAAAACTTTAATTTTTACAAAACCACTATTTTAGCAGTCAAACTTACGTTGCAGAGCATCTACCACTTCGCTTGGAGTAGGTACGATACCACCCAGACGACCGTAATGTTCTACTTTTACTTTTCCGCTTACAGCCAGACGAACGTCTTCCACCATTTGGCCGGCATTCATCTCTACTGTAAGTATTCCTTTTATTTTGGATGCGTATTTGTCTATTTCTTTCGAAGGGAACGGCCAAAGCGTGATAGGACGGATAAGTCCCACTTTTATACCCTGTGCACGTGCCAGATCCATTGCTTTCTGGCATATACGTGCCGCAGAACCGAATGCTACCAATATGTAGTCGGCATCTTCACAATTGATTTCCTGATGCAGGCATAGTTCTTTTTCAATTTTCCTGTACTTTGCCTGAAGGCGGAGATTGTTTACCTCCATTTTATTAGAATCCAGTTCGAGAGTGGTTATTATCGTAGGCTTTTTTCCGGGTAGCCTGCCCAATGTCGCCCATGGGCATTGCTCTCTGATTTCGGCATCAGTTCTTCTGCGGGTGTATGCAGGGAGTTTGACTTTTTCCATCATCTGACCGATAACTCCATCGGTAAGTATCATTGCCGGAGTTTGATATTTAAAAGCGAGATCGAATCCCAAGGTGACAAAATCTGCCATTTCCTGTACAGAACTGGGAGCAAGTGTGATTAATTTATAATCTCCGTGGCCTCCTCCTTTTACAGCCTGAAAGTAATCGGCCTGTGACGGCTGTATGGTACCTAATCCCGGTCCTCCGCGCATTACGTTTACCAGCAAGCAAGGCAGTTCGCCTGCGGCGATATATGAAACCCCTTCTAGCATAAGGCTCATTCCGGGGCTGGAAGATGATGTCATAACTGCTTTTCCACAGCCTGCGCCACCATATACCATATTGATAGATGCTGTTTCACTTTCAGCCTGAAGAACAACCATCCCTGTCGTTTTCCAAGGAGCCTCGGCCATTAATGTTTCCATTATTTCCGATTGAGGAGTTATTGGATATCCGAAGTAGCCATCAGCACCGTATCTGATTGCAGCATGAGCTATGGCTTCGTTGCCTTTCATTAAAAATATTTCTTCTGACATAAGCTTTTTAATTGATTAAAAAAACGAATCACGGATAGTCGGGCCTACAGGCACAGACAGGTAATTCGTTATACTACTCAAATTTTTTCTTGTAAATAGTAAGACATCCGTCGGGACATACATAACCACAATTGGCACAACCGATACAAGCTTCGGGATTTTTCATGAAAACGTAGTGGTATCCTTTCTGATTCACATTTCGGGGCTGAAGCTCCAAAACATCGCAAGGGCATGAAACTACACATAGATTACAGCCTTTGCAGCGTTCTTCATTAACTACGACTGTTCCTTTGATTTTGGCCATTTCCTTATAATAATTATTTTAGCATTACTTTTCCGCCAGGGAATTTTCATTCGATCCTAACACAAAGGTATGCGTATTTATTTTTATATTCTTCTTTTTGGATAACAAAGATGTTAAAAAAAATCATGTCACTAAACATATTATTATTTTTTAGGAGAATATGAGTGCTTGAATTTCAGTTGGTTGTCTATGCAATATTGCATTCGGCTATTTTTTCTGTCTTTATGTCAACTACTTGTATCAAATCGTCCGGTCTTATCTGAATTTGCAGACCTCTTTTTCCTGCACTTACATAGATATAGTTATGATCTTTGCATGAAACATCTATATATGTCGGAAATTTCTTCTTCATTCCTATCGGGGAACATGCACCTCTTATATATCCTGTTACGTTCAGCAAATCTTTCATCGGTATCATGTCACAGCTCTTGTTGCCGGACACCTTTGCCGCAGTTTTTAAATCCAGTTCTTTTGCTCCGGGAATAATGCAGACAAAATATCCTGATTTATCTCCTTTCAATACCAATGTTTTAAATAATTGTTCTACAGGTTCATTTAGCTGTTCGGCGACATGGATGGCACTCAGGTCCGATTCGTCGACTTCGTAAGGAATAAGTTTATACTCTATTTTTTCTTTGTCCAGTAATCTAACCGCGTTTGTTTTCTCTATTTTCATAGCTGGCATATCTTACCTTTTTCGGTGTTTAAAACAAATAATTAATCAAGATGTTTATGGAATTAACCATTTATAGTTATCTATTAACTAAAAGAGAATATTTAGCACCATATTTCAAGAGTCTGACTCTTATTGCTCTTCTTCCTGAATCGATATAATATAGTCTGTGACTTTAATTGATTACGAATTTAAATATTTATTATTATGTTATGGAGCTAAACGCTCGATCTTCCAGTCCCCGTCCACCCATGTATATTGCATCCTGTCGTGCAGACGGCTTTTGCGTCCCTGCCAGAATTCTATGAGATTTGGCTTTACGATGTACCCCCCCCAGTTTTCAGGGCGTTTTATCTCTTTCCCTGCAAAACGGGCTTCGAAGTCAACCATGAGTTGCTCCAGATACTGCCTGTCGGGTATTACCCGGCTTTGAGGCGAGGCCCATGCCCCCAGTTTACTTTTTGCAGGGCGAACTTCGAAATATGAGTCGGAATCTACTGCCGATATTTTTTCTACAATACCTTCAATCCTCACCTGTCTTTCCAGTTCATGCCATACAAAGTTAAGGGCGCAATGGTTGTTTTCCGCTATTTGGACAGCCTTCCTGCTGTCATAATTGGTAAAGAATACAAAGCCTTCCGGTTTTATCTGCTTTAGTAAAACAATGCGGGAAGATGGTTTGCCGTCATTAGTTGCTGTAGCCAGATTCATAGCATTAGGTTCCAGTGCTTCGGCAGCTATCGCTTCATTGAACCAGCGTTCGAACATAGTTATGGGGTCGGGTGAGACTTCGCTTTCATCCAGCGTTTTTAGGGTAAAGTCTCTGCGTATATTAAATAGATCGGTCATCTTATCAGTATTTATTGATTTCCAAAAATACTTAAAAGTTGACAAAGTTGACACTTTTTTCAGTTAACAGTCAATAGTCAATAGCATGTAACTAATTACTCGTAACTAAAAAGTAACAAAGGTAACAGCTTTTTCAGTTAGCAGTCATCAGTCAACAACTGGTAAGATGTAAAAAACTTTGCGCCTTAGCGTCTTTGCGTGAAACAAAATAAGGCGTCATCCAACCCGTAACTAAAAAACTTGACTTATTACTTAAAACTCATTACTTGCTAAAAGGTAACAAAAGTAACAGCTTCTTTCAGTTAGCAGTCAACAGTTATCAGTTAGCAATAAATACCTCTTTGTACTTACTACTTGTTAAAAAGTAACAAAGGTAACACCTTTTCGAAGTTTTTATCTTGTCACGTTTACTCTCATAATAACTTCCCCTTGAGGGTAGGGCTGTTAAGTTCTTGTTTTTTCTCATTGTCATGTTGAACGAAGTGAATTGAATTGAAAATCGACGGAGTCAAAATCGCCGAAGCGAAGGCGAGGCAAACATCTTTTCTGATAAAAGAGATCCTTCGTCCCTCAGGATGACAAGAGGGTAACAGCTAAAATTAAAATCAGAATTTAACAGTTCTGCCCCTTGAGGATTGAGGAGGCTCGATCAATACATAAAAGAACGCGGAAATCAAGTTTCCGCTATATAGATAAAATATTAGGGATAAGATAAAAAAAATCCCCACTGACATCTCGTCTGCGGGGACCTAAGATCAACTAAAAAAACTATCAATAGAAAAGTTATGCTAAACAAAGTATGTGCTTGTCCTTTTCCTTTTGCTTTTTACAGTAGCGGTTGCATTGTTCACTGATACTGTATCCGAGTAATATGCCAAGTATAAAGTCTTCTTCCGGAGTCAGCAGGTTTAATGGTTTGTCGCCACAAATCCGGTTTGCCACATTCAGGCATTCATCTTTTCCGAAGAACACATTTATATTGCCATTTTTTAATCGTTGTATTTTATAACTGATTCCGTTTTTCTCCAATTTCCAGATTACTTTTTCTTCTGTATCTGCAGTGAGGGTGCATAGCATCAGGTCGCGGACACCTTTTTTGTATTCATAAATGAGATGGTAGAAAACACGCATAAATCAGTTGGTTTATTAAATTACCTTTTTCAAATCTTCTGTCCAAAGTGCAATACGTTCATCAGTCAGGTTCGATTCGTTGTCATTGTCTATTAGCAGGCCTACAAACTGACCGTCAACTACAGCTTCCGAACTGTCGTATGTGTAACCTTCTGTACTTACCTGCCCGATAAATTCACAGCCTTTGCCTTTTATCGCGTCATATATTTTACCTACTGCATCTCCGAATGTATCGCTGTATGATGAAGAGTCTCCGCAACCAAAGAGAGCAACTTTCTTACCACTCAGGTCGGCGGCTTTCACCTTGTCGATATAGTATTCCCAGTCGTCTTGCAAATCTCCAAGACCTAATGTAGGTGATCCGAACAATAGAACGTCATAAGCCGCATAATTCGCGTCAGCTTTGGATACGTCATGTAAATCAGCTTTATCTACATTTAGTTTTTTTGCAATTTCTTCTGCAACATCTTGTGTGTTTCCGGTTGTAGAGCCGTAATATATTCCAATCTTAGACATATTGTAAATGAATTATAATTATTAAGTAATAGTTAGAATTTAATGATATATTGTCGAATTATAATTTGTTTTTGTTGTTTTACTTGCTCAAATGATAAATAGGTCTGCGACCTTAATTCCAATTTGACAATGCAAAGAAACAGGATATATCGGAGTGGGACAATACCGAAAAATAATGAAATTTATGGGCAAAACTACTTACTTATGAGTAGAAGCTGCGTAATTCTTTGCGTTTGTGAAGGATATTCAAAATAAGAAAGCAGACTGAAGGATCAATCTGCTTTCTTTATACCGTTTAAACTATGTTTTTAAGCTTCTGCCTTAGGAAGTACAGAAACATAAGATCTGTCGTTTTTCTTTTTACGGAACGATACTACTCCGTCAATCAATGCAAACAAAGTATGATCTTTTCCGATACCTACATTTTCACCAGGGTGATGTGTTGTACCTCTCTGACGAACTATAATGTTTCCGGCTTTAACGATTTCTCCGCCGAATGCTTTAACGCCTAATCGTTTACTTTCCGATTCACGGCCGTTTTTCGAACTACCTACACCTTTCTTGTGTGCCATTTTCTTCTGTTTTTACTGATTAAGCAATAATTTCTTTAACTACAACTTCTGAAAATTGTTGACGGTGACCGTTTAATTTACGGTATCCTTTTCTCCTTTTCTTGTGGAATATGAGTACTTTATCTCCTTTTGCCTGAGATATTACTTCTACTACCACTTTAGCGCCTTCTACAGTAGGAGCGCCTACGGTTACAGCACCATCTTTGTCAACTAATAATACTTTTTCGAACTCTACTTTAGAGCCATTTTCTGCGTTGATTCTGTGAACGAACAGTTTTTGGTCTACTTCAACCTTCATTTGTTGTCCCTGAATGTCTACGATAACGTACATCTGTTTTTATATTTACAGGTTATGTGCCTGAGGCGAACCGGTTTACATCGGTTTCTTGTTAGCCTATTGGCAATCGGGTGACAAAAGTAATGAAATATTGTGGAATATTCAAATTTTTTTATGCGAGATTATTCCTTATAATCTACAATAGTCAATACTCCTTCTATATCGTCTAGCATCGGTATATTTATATCGCCACCTATTTCGGTAATAATAGCTTTAATCGCCTGTTTGTCCACCTTGGTTACAGTGGTTAATCTTTTGCCGGATATGATATTTGTTCCCGACATATAGCCCAGTATCCCGTCCACGATAAATATACTGTCGCCTTTTGCAGTATATGTGCTTTTTCTATTTCTTGCATAGGTGCCGTTTTGCGGGTTTACAGCCAAAGTGGATATGGCCCCCGTATTCGGATTGCTTTCATTTACGTCAAAAATCCTTTTTATTTCGAGTAATTCTGCATCCCGGACGAACATACTGTTTACTCTCTCGTCTACAGTAGGATCGTTGGATTTTAGTACACGCTTCTCATTGAGCCATTCGCCGTCCAATGGTGCAGGTGGCTTGGGTTCATAATCATCGCCGCATGAATAACTGCAAGTACTAATGATAATAACAAGCAATGTAAGAAAGGTGATGTTTTTGTTCATCGCTCAAAGATTTGTTTTGTAAAATGTTTCTGCAAAGATATATATAATTTTTTTTGGAATGAATTTATCATAGTTAAATGGTGTGCTTGTATAGTTGTAACGAATTTGTTTTATTTTTATTACGTATTGACAATTTGAAATAAAATGCAAATAAAATGTGTTATATTTATGTTTTATATTTTGAATTAAGAATAAAATGATATAAATTTGCCGGACTGTGGCAAGATATAAAACTAACTAAAAAAAATAATTATAAATATATGTGTGGATTTGTAGGTGTATTTGATTTAACCCAAAATATAGACGTGCTTCGCGGTCAGGTGCTTCGCATGGCTAAAAAGATACGTCATCGCGGTCCCGACTGGTCGGGGGTATATTGTGGCAGTAAATCTATCCTTGCTCATGAAAGGCTTTCTATTGTGGGAGTTGATTCGGGTAAGCAGCCCTTGTATAGTAAAGATAAGAAGTTGGTATTAGCCGTTAATGGCGAAATATATAATCATAAAGAGATAAGGAGCCGGTATTCTGATTATGAGTTCCTTACTCATTCCGACTGTGAAGTTATCCTGGCTTTATATAAAGATAAAGGAGCTGATTTGTTTGAAGATCTGAATGGGATATTTGCATTTGCGCTCTACGATGTAGAAAAAGATATAATCTTGATCGGTCGCGACCATATGGGGATTATCCCTTTGTATATGGGATATGACGATTACGGGCAATTTTATGTAGCCAGTGAGTTGAAGGCGCTGGAGGGTGTTTGTCCGAATATTCAGGAGTTCTTGCCCGGGCATTATATTTTCAGTAAAGATGGAACGGCTCCTAAGCAGTGGTATAAGCGTGACTGGATGGAGTATGATAATGTGAAAGATAATAAATCGGATGTTGAAGAGCTGAGGGCGTCTTTGGAAGCGGCTGTGCATCGCCAGTTGATGTCGGATGTTCCTTATGGGGTGCTACTCTCAGGTGGTCTGGATTCGTCTATTATATCGGCAGTAGCGAAGCGTTATGCGGCGCGACGTATAGAAGATGATAATAAAACAGAGGCATGGTGGCCGCAGCTTCATTCTTTTGCTGTAGGATTGAAAGATGCTCCGGATTTGATTGCTGCCCGTAAGGTGGCGGAGTATATAGGCACGGTGCATCATGAGATTAATTTTACGGTAGAGGAAGCTATAGATGCACTGAGTGATGTAATTTATCATATCGAAACATATGATGTGACAACTGTGCGGGCGTCTACCCCGATGTATTTATTGGCTCGTTTTATTAAGTCTATGGGCGTGAAAATGGTGTTATCGGGTGAAGGTTCGGACGAGCTTTTCGGTGGTTATCTCTATTTTCATAAGGCGCCGGACGCAAAGGCATTGCATGAAGAGACGGTTCGTAAGCTGGATAGGCTTCATTTATATGATTGTTTGCGTGCAAACAAGTCATTGGCAGCATGGGGGGTAGAAGGGCGTGTGCCTTTTTTGGATAAGGAATTTATGGATGTGGCTATGCGCCTGAACCCTCAGGATAAAATGTGTGGTAATGGAAAAATAGAAAAGCATATACTCAGGAAGGCTTTCGAAGATTATCTGCCGGCCAGTGTTGCATGGCGGCAAAAAGAGCAATTCTCCGACGGTGTAGGATATAACTGGATAGATACATTGCGTGAGGTTGCTGATAAAAAAGTAAGCGACCGCCAGATGGAGCATGCGGCAGAGCGCTTCCCTGTAAATCCGCCAATGTCGAAAGAAGAGTATTGGTATCGTACAATGTTTGAAGAGCATTTTTCATCGGCTTCCGCGGCTCATACAGTGCCGTCAGTACCGTCAGTAGCCTGTAGTACGGCTACGGCTTTGGAGTGGGATGCTTCGTTTAAGAACAGGGTGGACCCATCTGGCCGTGCAGTAAAAGCGGTGCACTCCGAGGCTTATGAATAAATGATTGTGGTACATAAAAATATAAAAGCAGAGAAAGCGTATTTCTCTGCTTTTCTTTTATATACCTTCTTTTATTCTTTCTTCTTTGGTGTAATCGTTCGGGTCAAATTGTTCTATAATACCCCGTGATGTGACTAATTGGTATACCAGTATAAGCCATACGGTTAAACTTGGTATAGCTTTTAGGGAGTATCGTTTGAAGATTCCCGCATGTATCCTTTTAGGGAATATGTGAGATGAGGTTATCCATGTCCAGAATATCGTAAATAATAATAATCCGATGACCCATTTGCTGTTCGGATATTTCTGTATGCTGTACCAGATGGCAAGCGCGGTCATGGCTATGATGTATGTTTCCGATTCGGAACCGGTGCTGAAAAGCAGGACAAAAAATAATGTAGATGCCAATATTCCTAACTGGTATGTTAATTGTCCGTAGCGTTCAGGTTTGAGGTATTGTATGGCAAATAGCATAAGCCCGGGAGCTATGATATATAATGCAGATACATCGAGAATATTGAATACTCTTCTTATTAGTCCGATCGCCGAAATGTCTTGAGAGAAATTAGTGATATTCTCAATGTTTTTGTCTATAAGGCAGAAATACCAGTCCTGATAACTTTGAATAATAAATTCCGGTGATGAAATAATCATTGGCAGAACGAAGAATATGGCAGCCCACATAGCCATATATCCTATAAGTTTTCCTTTGTGTCTGGAGAAAAAGAAGAGGCTGAGTCCTACAATTCCATAAAGCTTTATAAATGTTCCGAATACGATAAAGCATGCGGCCCATATGTCTTTTTCTTTGCGTATGCTTATGAGACTCCCTATGATGAGCGCCGCTATCAGGCCGTTGGTCTGGCTGTTCATTACGCAAACATATAGTTGGATTACAATGATATAATAGAATAGGTATTTCTTTTTCCATGGTACGCTCAGGTAGTAGATTGCGATGAAGAGGCAAAGGCTCATTGCTATATCCCAGAATAATATACCGAATCTGTCCGGTAAGAGGGCAAAAGGAGCTATGACCATACTGAAAAGAGGTCCGTAATGATTTACATCGTGATGCTCGGCAGGGTATGGGGCATAGAGGTTGGTTTGTTCAAGGGTGTGGTAGAATACGCCCTTGAATATGCGATAGTTGTTGTGGATCCGGCTTGCTTTTAATGCGCCGATAGCAGGTAAGAGTATCCATATGAATAGGAGGAATCTCTTGTCAGAAAACATCGGTTTTCTGAAAAAATTAACAATAGAGCTCATGGTTCTATCCGTTATTATCCGATAATTAAAATGGTAGTCTGTGCGTTCTGTAAAAGGTGCAGGCTACACGTTGTTTTAGGTTATTATTTTATTTCAAAATCTACAATCTGGATTTTGAAAGTTACAAAGATGGGTATTTTATATGGAATAGGAAATTTTTTCTTAACATTTCATCCTGAAATATGGACTTTGTGTAAGGGGATTTCAATGTTGGATATTATAAGGTGTTTAAAAGAAATATTTTGCTCAAATAAATAGTGAAAATATGGATTAAAGGTGTCTAATTTAAGAAAGGGGTGACATTTGTAAATCATTTGGTCTTGCGTTCTGACTTTATGTTTGTTGTTTTGAAAATTAACAAGTCAAAAAGATTTTTTATTTTATTAAAAATGAAAAAATGATACAAAATTCTTGCGAAATCGAATAATTTGTACGAAATTTGCGTCTTGAAAATAGAAATAATATAATACACAAAAAGAGGTCGAAATAGACAATGAAAAAATTGAAATTTATCAAAATGCATGGTGCCGGTAATGACTACATTTATATGAATGGATTCACTCAGGAAATAGAGAATCCTTCTCAACTGGCAGTTCGCCTGAGCAATCGTCATTTTGGTATTGGGTCCGATGGGTTAGTACTCATATTGCCCTCTGATACATGTGACTTTAGAATGCAGATGTTCAATTCCGACGGCTCGGAAGCTGAGATGTGCGGTAATGCTTCGCGCTGCGTAGGTAAATATGTGTATGATAACGGGCTGACCGATAAAAAAGAAATAACACTGGAGACGAAAGCCGGGGTGAAATATATCACACTAAAGGAAGGGGATGCTATTGCGCGTAAAGTAACAGTGGATATGGGAGAGCCGATACTTGCGCCTACCCTGATCCCGGTACAGGTAGCGGAAGAGCCCGTATTGGATCATCCTTTGGATATAGATGGTAAAATATGGAAAATATCCTGTGTGTCTATGGGAAATCCGCACGCTGTGGTGTTTATGAAGGGGATCAAGGATTTGGATTTGCCTGTTTTGGGACCTAAATTTGAAACACATCCTGTCTTTCCCCGCAAAACCAATACTGAATTTATCGAAGTGGTAGACCGCAATACATTAAATATGCGGGTATGGGAACGTGGAGCAGGGGAGACTCTGGCTTGCGGAACCGGAGCATGTGCTGCTGCCGTGGCTGCTGTGCTGAATAACCATTGCGACAGGGATATAACAATACATTTGCTGGGTGGTGATCTCAAAATAGAGTGGGATGCTCTCAATAACCATGTATATATGACAGGTGAAGCTGTTACTGTGTTCGAAGGTGAACTGGTAAATTAGCTGATTTGAAACATCGTTCAACGGAACGAAGTGTAGTTAATATTAGCAAATTAGAAAATGAATATAAATATAAATACTGGTTACTTATTTATTTGCCGATCATACGGCTCGTAACTTGTAACTTGTAACTCGTAACTAAAAATGATATTAATAAACGAAAATTATACTAAGCTGCCGGGAAGCTATCTTTTCTCGGATATTGCACGCAAAGTAAACGAATTCAAAACTGCACATCCCGACGCATCTATTATCCGTCTTGGTATAGGAGATGTAACAAAACCTCTTCCGCAGGCTTCGATAGAAGCAATGCATAAAGCCGTAGATGAGATGGCCGATGCAGCTACCTTCAGGGGGTACGGGCCGGAACAGGGTTATGACTTTCTTGTAAATACAATTGTAGAAAACGATTATAAAACACGCGGACTGGATATATCCACAGATGAAGTATTTGTCAGTGACGGCTCTAAAAGTGATACGGGTAATATCGGAGATATTCTCGGACTCGATAATATTGTAGCCATTACCGATCCTGTATATCCTGTCTATGTGGATACCAATGTGATGGCAGGTCGTGCGGGTGATTTGCTCGAAAATGGCAAATGGAGTAAGATTGTATATCTTCCATGTACTGCGGAGAATGATTTCGTGCCTTCATTGCCAACCGAAAAAGTGGATATCATCTATTTGTGTTATCCGAATAATCCGACAGGTACGACATTGACAAAAGATCAATTGAAGATATGGGTAGATTATGCATTAAAGAACAAAGCACTTATTCTTTTCGATAGTGCTTACGAAGCGTTTATAACCGAAAGTAATGTACCTCACAGTATCTATGAAATAGAAGGAGCGAAGGAAGTGGCTATTGAGTTCCGCAGCTTCTCTAAAACTGCCGGATTTACCGGTACGCGTTGTGCATACACCGTAGTACCTAAAGCCCTGATGGGATATACCAAATCGGGTGAAAAGGTATCATTGAATAAATTGTGGAACAGACGGCATACGACAAAATTCAATGGTGTGCCATATATTATACAACGTGCCGCTGAAGCCTGTTATTCCGTTGAGGGTAAAAAGCAGGTGAAAGCGACGATCGATTATTACCTGAATAATGCTAAGATCATCCGTGAAGGGCTTAGTACGCAAGGACTGAAAGTCTATGGCGGAGTAAATTCTCCTTACATTTGGGTTAAAACGCCCGACGGTATGACTTCGTGGGGATTTTTCGACTATCTGCTCAATGAGCTGAATGTCGTAGGTACTCCGGGTGTTGGTTTCGGGCCAAGTGGAGAGGGGTATCTGCGGTTGACGGCGTTCGGTACATTAGAGAATACAAAAGAGGCGGTAAGCCGTCTCAAAAAGATTTCTATTTAAATCAAATCATATATAACTCAATAAAAACAAGTTTATGACAAAGTTACGTTTTAGAGCAGTAGCGATGGCCTCGGAAAGAAAACCGGTAGAAGTGCAAAAGCCGGGAAAGAAGACATCGGAATATTATGGAGAGAAAGTCTTCAATCGTAAAGCTATGACCAAATATCTTTCGAAAGAAACTTTCAAAGCGCTGAATAATGCTATCGATAAAGGAGGATCTGTAAATCGTAACCTAGCTGAGCACGTAGCTGCAGGTATGCGTATGTGGGCTTTGGAAAACGGTGTGACTCACTATACACACTGGTTTCATCCGTTAACGGACGGAACTGCCGAAAAACATGACGCTTTTGTAGAACATGATGGACAGGGCGGCCTGATAGAAGAATTTGAAGGAAAGCTTCTGGCTCAACAAGAACCGGATGCGTCCAGTTTTCCGTCGGGAGGTCTTCGTAATACATTTGAAGCTCGCGGATACTCGGCTTGGGATCCGTCTTCTCCTGCATTTATTGTTGGCAATACATTGTGTGTCCCTACTATATTTATCTCTTACACAGGTGAGGCACTCGACTATAAAACTCCATTGCTGAAAGCACTGGCGGCAGTAGATAAGGCTGCGACCGAAGTGGTTCACTATTTTAATAAAGACGTAAAGAAAGTACAATCCAATCTGGGCTGGGAACAAGAATACTTCCTTGTAGATGAGGATCTTTTTATGGCCCGCCCCGATCTGGCTCTGACCGGTAGAACGTTGATGAGTCACGAGAGTGCTAAAAATCAACAGTTGGAAGACCACTATTTCGGTTCTATACCTGAGCGTGTACAACGTTTTATGGAAGAACTGGAATATGAAGCATATGCTTTGGGTATTCCAGTGAAGACCCGCCACAATGAGGTTGCGCCGAATCAGTTCGAGCTGGCTCCTATATATGAAGAGTGTAATCTGGCTGTAGATCATAACCTGCTGGTGATGTCAGTGATGGATAAAGTAGCGCGTAAACATTCATTCCGTATATTATTCCACGAAAAACCGTTCAAGGGAATCAATGGTTCGGGTAAACATAATAACTGGTCGCTAAGTACCGATACAGGTATCAACCTGCTGTCTCCGGGTAAAGATCAGGTGGAAAACCTGCGCTTCATTACTTTTGTGGCAAATATTCTTGCGGCAGTGCATAAGAATAACGGATTGTTGAAAGCATCTATTTCTTCTGCGACAAATGCTCACCGTTTGGGTGCGAACGAAGCGCCTCCGGCTATTATATCCGTATTCCTCGGTTCTCAGGTAAGTGATATACTTGATAAGTTTGAGAAGAGCGCAGTAAAAGACGCGATTGTAGTTGATAGTAAGAAACAAATCAGCCTTGGTGTAGGTCAGATTCCTGAAATCCTGCTCGATAATACCGACCGTAACCGCACATCGCCGTTTGCCTTTACAGGTAACCGTTTCGAATTCCGTGCGGTAGGTTCGTCCGCAAACTGTGCTTCCGCTATGACAGCATTGAATGCTTCTGTTGCTGAGCAGCTTCGACTGTTTAAAGAAGAAGTGGATGGCCTTATTGCTAAAGGTAAATCTAAAGAGGAAGCTTTGTATGAGGTATTGAAGAAATATATCAAGGAATCACGCCCTATCCGTTTCAACGGAAATGGCTACAGCGATGAATGGAAAGCTGAAGCCAAGAAGCGTAAATTGGATTGTGAAACCAGTGTTCCTGTGATTTATGATGCATATACATCGAAACAAAGTATCAAAACATTTACAGGTATCCTTTCCGAAGTGGAACTGCATGCACGCAACGAAGTGAAGTGGGAAACATATACAAAGAAAATTCAGATAGAATCACGTGTGCTCGGAGATTTGGCTCTGAACCATATTATCCCGGTAGCTATTTCTTACCAGTCTATCTTGTTGACAAATGTATCGAAACTGAAAGAAGTATCAGATGATTATAAGACACTGGGAGCAGAGCAATTGCGACTGATAGAAAAAGTTTCTACGCATGTGAATGCCATAAATGCTAAGGTGCACGAAATGATAGATGCACGTAAGATAGCCAATAATATCGAGAGCGAACGTGAAAAAGCTGTAGCTTATCATGATAATGTAGCGCCTTATCTCGATGAGATCCGCTATCATGTAGATAAACTGGAATTGATTGTGGATAACGAAATGTGGCCGTTGGCTAAATACAGGGAATTACTTTTTATTCGATAATCGCTTTTATTTATAATGAAAAATCCCGGCTTCGTAAGAGGTCGGGATTCTTTTTGTTTATATCCGTTCTATTTTCTTATCCATACAGCTGTTATATCGCCGAATACAAGTTTATGGTATTCCTTGCCATTTCCGTCTTTCTTTCCTTTTTCTACAAATTCTTTTCCTTTTTCAGAGTAGAAGTCTTTCGGATTGGTCTCTGTAATTTCCACCAGTTTACATTCTATAATTAGCTTGGCTTCTTTGTATGTGATATTGCCCGATGGAGTTTTCACATAGGTCAATGTTGTTTCTTTCATCTTGTCGGAGCTCCTTCCGCTCTTGCTGCCGAATGCTATTACCTGGTCTTTGAACTGATCGGGGAAGTAAGTCATGGTATAGTTCTGCTCTTTCTTTATAAATTCCAGTGTATAACGGCTCGCGTTCAGGAAGCACCATGTAACGGGCACTTCAAAAAGTTGTCCCCAGCCACCCCAGCTTGCTGTCATGGAATTGTAGAGCGAATCGGTGCCGGCAGTAATCACCGAATAATCTTTTCCTACGAGCTTAAATACATTTTCTGTCAATTCGGTAGGTTCTATCTTTTTGAACAATTCGTCGAAAGATTTGGTTTCTACATTCGCGTAGGTTATAACATCGGTTGAATCTGTAGTTGATTTTTCCGCAGATGTAGTGTCTTTTTGTGCCCCTCCGCATGAAAATAAGAATGTTGTAATGAGGATTGCTGACAGGAATTTTTTCATAATTCTTATGTTTTAGTTAATAAGTGATACGTCAAAAGTAATAATTAACAATTATATTATCAGAAATTCAATATAAAAATAATTTTAAATAGATTTTTGTTAAATAAAATAGGTTAACCCTATTCATTTTATGCAAAAAATCATTTTTTCGAACAAAAGGAGATTTTATGTGTTGAAAATTTGTATATTTGTCATCTGTCTTAGTTTGGGGCAGAAATCGAAATTTCTATCAATTATATATCAACTAATAACTATGCAGGATTTAAAATCAGCAGTACAGCACGGATTATATGACCCGGCCTATGAGCATGACGCTTGCGGGGTAGGGATGGTGCTTCATATGAAGGGTGCTAAATCCCATGCCATCGTTGAGAATGGTCTCCGTGTTTTGGAGAACATGACTCACCGTGGGGCAGAAAATGCAGACAACAAAACCGGAGACGGTGCCGGTATTATGTTGCAGATACCACACGAGTTTATACTACTACAAGGGATTCCCGTTCCCGAAAAGGGACATTATGGAACAGGACTCGTCTTTTTGCCTAAGGGTGAAAAAGAAATGGAGTCTTGTATGATTACCCTTACACAATATATCGACAAGGAAGGTTTAAAGCTTCTGGCAGTACGTGATGTACCTGTCAATAGCGATATATTGGGTGAAATGGCTCTTTCGAATGAACCGAATATAAAACAAATATTTGTAGTAGGAGAAGAGGGGATGTCCCAGGATGAATTGGAGCACCGGCTCTATATTCTTCGCAAGAAGATTGAAAAAGAGATATTCAATTCAAAAATATTCTCTTTAGAGACAAAGAAGGCGTTCTATATTGTCAGTCTGTCCACAAAGCGAATCATATATAAAGGTATGTTATCGTCGGAGCAGCTCCGTCATTATTTTCCCGATTTGCTGAACCCGCATCTTACAAGTGCCATTGCACTGGTACACTCGCGTTTCAGTACTAATACATTTCCCACATGGGATTTGGCACACCCTTTCAGAATGGTAGCCCATAACGGGGAAATTAATACAATCAAGGGCAACCGCCTGTGGATGGAAGCCCGCGAAAGTGTGTTGAAATCGGAATTATTAGGTAATATCAGTGATTTGTGGCCGATTGTACAGCCGCATATGAGTGATAGTGCTTCATTCGATAATGTGCTCGAATTCCTTGTGATGTCCGGTAAATCGCTTCCGCATGCTATGGCAATGATGGTACCTGAATCGTGGAACGATAAGAATCCTATTTCGAACGATCTGAAAGCCTTCTATGAGTATCACAGTATATTTATGGAGCCGTGGGATGGTCCCGCTACATTGCTGTTTTCTGACGGACGATATGCAGGAGGATTGCTCGACCGCAACGGCTTGCGTCCTGCGCGCTACCTGATGACTCACAGTGGTATTATGGTAGTGGCTTCAGAGATGGGAGTACTTCCGTTCGAACCATCTGAAATAAAGGAAAAGGGGCGTCTTCGTCCAGGTAAGATGCTGATGGTGGATACCGAAGAGGGTACTATACAATATGATGCCGAGCTAAAAGAAAAACTGGCAAAAGCATATCCTTATCGCGATTGGTTGGCAAAAAATCGTATCTCACTCGATGATATTTCTTCAGGTAGGACTCCTAAATATAATGTGGAAGACTACACCAAGATGCTGAAAGTATTCGGCTATTATAAAGAAGATATTGAAAAGATACTGACACCTATGGCAGCGGAAGGGAAAGAACCTACTGCCTCGATGGGTAACGATGCGCCTGTGGCTGTTTTGTCGAACAAGCCGCAACGCTTGTTTACATACTTCCGTCAGTTATTTGCGCAGGTAACAAATCCGCCTATCGACCCTATTCGTGAAGAGTTGGTGATGTCGCTGGCCGGATATATCGGTTCGCTGCACAAGAATATACTGGAGCCGATGCCGGAACATACAAAGATGGTTGGTCTGTCAAATCCATTCCTTTCCAACAGGGAACTCGACTTGTTGATTCACCTGCAATACAAAGGCTTTAAATGTGAAGTCCTGCCAATACTTTTCGATCCTAAACAGGGTGGCGCAGGTCTGGAAAAAGCTATAGACGAACTGTGTAAGAAAGCCGAAAAGGCTGTTGATAACGGTAATAATTATATCATTCTCAGCGACAGGGGCGTTAATCCTGATAATGCCGCTATCCCGTGTCTGTTGGCTGTGTCTGCTGTTCATCACTATTTAGTGGAGCGCCGCAAACGCATGCAGATAGACATAGTTGTGGAATCTGCCGAACCGCGTGAGGTAATGCATTTCGCATTGTTGTTTGGTTATGGCGCAAATGCTGTGAATCCTTATCTGGCACTGGCTGTTATTGAAGAGTTAGTCAAGAAGGGGGATATACATCTTGATTTTCACACAGCAATGAAAAATTATGTGAAGGCCATCAACAAAGGTTTACTGAAAACCATGTCGAAGATGGGTATTTCTACACTGAAAAGTTATATTGGTGCGCAGATATTTGAGGCTGTCGGTATCAGTTCGGCAGTAATAGATAAATACTTCAAAGGAACAACATCCAAAATAGAGGGTGTCGACTTGAACGATATTGCCAGCGATACGATAGAAGCTTATTACGAAGCATTCGAGGAAGATTTTGTAGACCCTTCATTAGTGAGCCAGGGTATTTATGCATGGCGTCGCAATGGCGAATATCATGCATGGAATCCCGAAACGATAATGAACCTCCAGATGTCGACACGTTTGGGCAGCTATAAGAAATTCAGGGAATATACAAATTCGATAGACAAGAAACCTGAGAAGATTTTCTTGCGCGACTTCCTTGATTTTGATTTGGCAAAGAAACCAATCGATATTTCGGAGGTAGAACCTGTATCGGCTATTACCAAGCGTTTTGTAACAGGTGCCATGTCGTTTGGCTCTATCAGTCGTGAAGCACATGAAGCTATGGCTGTGGCAATGAATGCTATCGGAGGCAAAAGTAATACCGGAGAGGGTGGGGAACTGCCCGAACGCTTTGCAACAAATGCCCGTTCATCTATCAAACAGGTGGCTTCCGGCCGTTTCGGCGTAACTACCGAATATCTGGTTAATGCAGATGAACTCCAGATCAAGATAGCACAGGGTGCAAAACCAGGTGAGGGAGGACAGCTTCCGGGTTTTAAAGTGGATCAGATTATAGCGAAGACCCGTCACTCGATTCCGGGTATCTCGTTGATATCACCGCCGCCGCACCACGATATATACTCTATTGAAGATTTGGCGCAGTTGATTTTCGATCTGAAAAGCGTAAACCCGGCCGCACAGATAAGTGTAAAACTGGTATCTGAAAGCGGAGTGGGAACTGTGGCCGCCGGTGTGGCGAAAGCAAAAGCCGACCGAATTGTAATCAGCGGTTGCGAAGGAGGTACAGGAGCAAGTCCCGCCAGTTCGATCAAGCATGCCGGGCTTCCGCTGGAAATCGGTTTGGCTGAGGTGCAACAGACTTTGGTTCTGAACAATCTGCGCGGACAGGTATATTTGCAGACAGACGGTCAGTTGAAGACCGGACATGATATTATAGTAGCTGCTATGCTCGGAGCAGAAGAATTCGGCTTTGCAACCAGCGCACTCATAGTGTTAGGATGTATTATGATGCGTAAGTGTCACCTGAATACCTGTCCTGTCGGAGTTGCTACCCAAAATGAAGAGTTGAGAAAAAAATTTATAGGACGTAGCGAATATTTGATTAATTATTTCAACTTCCTTGCCGAAGAGGTTCGTGAGCATCTGGCATCATTAGGAGTAAAGAAGTTGGATGAAATAGTAGGCCGTGCCGATTTACTCAAGTATATTAAGAGCCATGATAATAAGAAGGTCGAAAAGCTCGATTTGTCCCGCCTGATCTATTTCCCGGTCGAAGCAAAAGAAAATGCCATACATAGAGTTAAAGAACAAGAACATAAGTTGGACGATGTACTCGATCGTAAATTGATAACAACTTCCCGTCTGGCTATTGATAAGGCTATGCCTGTTGTTATTACTCATACGATACGAAATACGAATCGTACGGTAGGTGCTATGCTTTCGGGCGAAATAGCGAAGAAGTACGGTAATGCGGGACTTCCTGCAGATACTATCCAATGTACATTCCAAGGGGCAGCCGGACAGAGCTTCGGAGCATTTCTTGCTCATGGTATTACATTCAAACTCGAAGGGGATGCCAATGACTATGTAGGTAAAGGTTTGTCGGGAGGTAAGATTATTATTGTTCCGCCGGCGGTATCTACTTTCAAGCCAGAAGAAAATATTATTGCCGGTAATACCTTATTGTATGGTGCTACTTCCGGTGAAATATATATCAACGGACGGGTAGGGGAGCGTTTCTGTGTGCGCAATAGTGGTGCAACGGCTGTTGTAGAAGGGGCTGGTGACCATTGTTGTGAATATATGACCGGAGGTCGTACTGTGGTGCTTGGCAAGACAGGACGAAATTTCGCAGCAGGTATGAGCGGCGGGGTTGCTTATGTATATAATGTAGATGGTGACTTCGACTATTATTGCAATATGCAGATGGTCGAACTTACATTGATAGAAGATACTTATGATAGTAAAGAACTTCGTCAGCTGATTACCAATCATTATGAATATACAAACAGTCCCCTGGCAAAATATATTCTCGACAACTGGAATACAGAGGTAGAGAAATTCATGAAAGTAACTCCTATTGAATACAAGAAAGTGTTACAGGATGAGAAACTGGAAGCTATAAAGAAAAAGATAGCACAAGTAGAATTCGATTACTAAAACAATGTGCTAATGTGCCAATTTGCCAATGAGCAAATTCATAAATGAAAAGACTATTATATCCTTGTTCCATTGGCATATTGGCATATTAGATAATTAGCATATTAAAAGCATGGGAAATCCAAAAGCATTTTTAACAGTAAAGAGAAAAGACGCAGGATATCGTCCGGCACAGGAGCGTATCCTCGATTTTGGTGAAGTAGAACAGACCCTAAATACAGAAGACCGCCGTGAACAAGCATCACGCTGCATGGATTGTGGTATCCCGTTTTGTCATTGGGGATGCCCGCTTGGCAATAAGATGCCCGAATGGCAGGAGTATATATATAAAGGTAACTGGAAGCTGGCAGCGGAAGTATTGATGCAAACAAACGACTTCCCTGAGTTTACAGGACGCATTTGTCCTGCCCCTTGTGAAAAGTCGTGTGTGCTGTCGATACATCGTGCTCCTGTAACTATTCGTGAAAATGAAGCGTCTGCATTGGAACACGCTTTCAATGAAGGATTTATTCAGCCCAAAATACCTGCACACCGTACAGGAAAGAAAGTTGCCGTGATAGGTTCGGGACCATCGGGGTTGGCAGTAGCTAATCAATTGAACCAGAAGGGGCATGACGTGACCGTTTATGAAAAGAGTTCCAATATCGGAGGCTTGCTCCGTTTCGGTATTCCCGATTTCAAACTGAATAAGAATATTATCGACCGGCGCTTGAAGCTGATGGAAGCCGAGGGTGTAAAGTTCGTTGTCAATACCGAGATAGGAAAAGATATCAAAGGCAAAGATATTGTGAGCGGATATGATGCTATCTGTGTCGCTATCGGCTCACAGGTACCGCGTAACCTTCCGGTTGAGGGGCGCGAACTGAAAGGTGTCTACTACGCTATGGAATATCTCACCGCTCAAAATAAGATGATTGCAAAGGAAGAAATTCCGGCAGACCAGATTATTGATGCTAAAGGAAAGAATGTTCTTGTTATTGGTGGTGGAGATACAGGGTCTGACTGTATCGGTACGGCTAACCGTCAGGGAGCGGCGAATATATTGCAGATAGAGATTCTGCCGAAGCCGGCCAAGCTGGAGGATATAGAAAATCCATGGCCTAATCCGTTTCCTGTCGTTCTTAAGACATCATCATCCCATCTCGAAGGTTGTGAACGGCGCTGGTCACTGAATACCAAACGGTTCATCGGTGAAGATGGTAAGCTGACAGCCGTTGAATTGGTAGAAGTAGCTTGGGAAAAGGACGAGAACGGCAAACATGTTATGAAAGAAGTCGGCGAGCCCGAAATCCTCAAAATGGACCTGGTGTTTCTTGCTCTCGGTTTCGTTCATCCTATACAGGAAGGCCTGTTGAAAGAACTTGGTATAAAGACCGATGATATCCGCCATAATGTTGCTACGGATGCCAAACGGGCTACAAATGTAGCAAAAGTATTCGGCGCAGGCGACTGTGTAAGCGGACAATCTTTAGTAGTAACCAGTATAGCGTCGGGTCGAAAAACAGCTCAACATATAGATGAATATTTAAGTAAATGAATGTTATTTTTGGTTAATCTTTGTGCTGCTAGATCTAGTTATGGTGTTATAAACTTTGCGAAGTTGAATATCTTTATGCAACTTTAGCTTTGTAGAATGCATCAATATATCAGAACACTAATTTTATTAACCAAATAAATTCATTATGAACAAGAACCTTTTATGTTTATTAATGTTTGTCTTTTCATTAGGACTGACTTTTACAGCATGTAGTAGCGATGACGATGATCCGGTAAACCTGTCATTGGAAAAAAGTGAAGTGAATGTAGATCAGGGTGCTACTGTAACAGTGAAAATAACTCAGGGTAATGGAGACTACAAAGTAAACTCAGCAAGTGAAACTACTGCAACCGCTTCGGTAAGTGGCGATGTAATTACTGTATCAGGCGTAGCCGCAGGTGAAACTACTATAACAGTTACCGATAAGGATAAAAAAACAGCTACTCTTAAAGTTACAGTTGTAGGTTATGCTGAGCAGATTGCCGCTACTTACGAAGGTACTTTGGATATTCCTGGAATGGGAGTAGAAGATTTACCGAACGAGATTGTTTTATCGAAAGGAGATGATAACAATGCTAAATTGTCAATTGAAACCCTGACTATACCAACGGGACCTGATACGTCAATAGGTGTTACCGGAATAGCAGTGAACTCTGTACCTGTTACTAAATCCGGAGATAAATATACTCTGACAGAAACAACAGAGAAAGTCAGTGTAGCACTTGTAGGTGCTGAAGATAATCCAATGGAAGTAGACGTTACTGTTAAAGGCTCTTTCGAAAATGGTAAATTGGTTTTAGCTATTGACGTTGCAGATATACCATTTATCGGTGATCTTGCAGTGGCCTTTGAAGGAACTAAGAAAGCTAACTAATATCTCTTTATATTAATATTAAAAAGCGGTTTTTGGAAACAAGAGCCGCTTTTTCTGTTATATAATACTTACCTTTAGCATGTAAACCAGATTTTATGAAAAGATTCGTTCTCTATTTCATACTATCCGTCTTGTTGATTCTGTTTGTTACTTCCTGCGGGACACAAAAAACTCCGGGCGGGCAATTGTATGACCCTAAAGAGGTAGCGGAACTTTCCAAAAAGCTAGGCATCTCTCTCAGTAATACAGATAAGGATGATGATAAGAATATGCCATTGTATGCCGAAGTTTCCCAATGGCTAGGTGTGCCATACCGTCATGCCGGATTGTCACGGAGAGGCCTTGACTGCTCAGGATTTGCATTTCTAATGTATCAGAAGGTATATAGAAAGAGGATTCCAAGATCGACATCTGACCTGGCGGATATGAAAATGCATAAGGTATCCAAAAATGATCTTAAGACAGGCGACCTCGTTTTCTTTGCCACATCTAAGAATTCAAACCGGATCAACCATGTCGGTATTTACCTGAAAGACGGATGCTTTATTCATGCATCAACTTCAAAGGGCGTGATTGTAAGCCATCTTGATGAAGGTTACTATAGCCGTACATGGAAAAAGGCTGGCCGGATAAAATAGTTAAAAGAGTACTTAAATAATTATAAAAAACACAGATACTTAGCCTTATATTAAGTTGATTTTTCTACTTTTATCCGATTTAAAATTTAACAGCCATGCTTGGACAGAAGAAATTTTTGAGAATATCCACCATGTTACTAGTGTTTTCGATGGGATTTATGCCAATAGCAGCGATTACACCAAAACATTCAAAGACAGGTAAGAAAAAATCAAAGACAAGTGCGGTCACTACAAAAAAGGTCAAAGTTGAACAATCAGCCCGTAATATAGAAGTTGAAACTACCGATGGTAATATAATTGCTTTACCCCAGATGAAGCAGACATTGGAAGACTACTCTACTCTATTCGCTTCGTCGGATAATCTGATGGCAGATGCCGGTATTTCAAGATCGTTGGATGCGATCCAGAAGCACATGATAGAAATTAAAGAGATGCAGGAATTATCGTCTCAGCTAGGGGTTGCTATAAAGGATGTATCTTTTCTTCCGTTGTACCGTGAAGCGGCTGACTGGCTGGGTACACGTTACAGAAGAGGGGGGATGAGCCGCAAGGCAGTCGATTGTTCCGGTTTTACCAATATTATTTATAAGAATGTATTCGGGCAACAGCTGGACAGGGTGAGTACCACTATTGCTAAAAATGTAAAGGAATCTATTCTTGAAAAAGAAGATCTTATCCCCGGTGATATGGTATTCTTTTCTACCTTCAACAAGAAATATATTAATCATGTAGGCGTGTATTTAGGAGAGGGGAAATTTATTCATGCATCTATAAAATATGGTGTTATAGTAAGCTCTCTGGCCGAAGGTTATTACAGCAAGACCTGGCGTAAAGGCGGAAGAAATTAATATCCGGCAAATATTGAAATACGGGAAGATATCGAGAGGTATCTTCTTTTTTTTATGTAAATTCCTAATATGTATCCAGGATTTATTTCTATAGATAAAATTATTTGGAATTCATTATCATTTACTAGCTTTGTTATCCTTATTCATTCTAAAAACTTAAATGTATGAATTCTTCGTTCGATATCCTTACTGCTATATATAATGATACTAAAGGACAAACATATGATTTTGCTGTCCTTCCGTGGGGAGCAACCGAGCCTCATAACTATCATTTACCATATCTCACCGATTGTTACCTTGCACATGGTATATCAGTAGATGCTGTAATAAAGGCATATGACTCACAAAAGATAAAAGGTATGGTGTTGCCTCCAATTCCACTGGGTGCTCAGAATCCGGGACAACGGGAACTTCCTTTTTGTCTGCATGCCCGGTACGAAACCCAAAAGGCTATATTGACAGATATTGTGGCTTCTCTCGATTGTCAGGGAATATATACGTTGGTTATAGTGAATGGTCATGGCGGCAATAATTTTAAGAATATGATCCGTGACCTTGCAGTCGATTACCCTCATTTTCTGATCGTGGTCTGTGATTGGTTTGCAGTATTACCTCAGGCCGGATATTTTGAAGAGAGAGATGACCATGCCGGAGAAATGGAAACCTCGGTAATGATGCATTACTATCCCGAACTTGTAAACTTGTCACTGGCGGGAGACGGGAGTTATACTCCGTTTAAACTGCAAACATTACGTGATGGTACAGGATGGACTCCGCGCAATTGGGCACAGGTATCGCAAGATACAGGTATCGGAAATCCTAAGAAGTCTACAGCAGAAAAAGGTAAGGTGTATGCCGGAGTTGTCAGCCAGAAGTTGTCGGAACTTTTTGTCGATTTAGTAAAAGGTGAAATGTATTGAGCGTATTATTAGTCCTCTTTCATTTCCATCAATTTCTGATAAGTAGTTAGAGTCTCGTAATAATCATAATTCATAATGTCAGATACAACTACATGCTTTAACTGATTCCATTCCTGTCCTTCTCGTTTGTATATAAGCATTTCGTATGGTATGGTTACACTATAATCACCTTTGAATGATAAGGTGTCAGCAATTAGGTATTGAGCCGGTATATAGCGCCCAAACAGGCAGAGGTCTTCAATATCTAAATCTTTTCGTAATATTTCATCTATTTTCTTCGCGGTTTCGTCATCATAGAAGAGGTTGCCTTGCGAATCTTTAATCAATTGTATATTATTCTTTTTCTCAAAGTCTTTATATTTTAATACGCCTTCATTTGTTTTCGGCACATACAGTATGGAATATTGACCTTTTCCCTCTATTGTGTAGACAGCTGAAGGAATCTCCATCATCAGGTCTATCAACAGACTCTTATTCAGATCGAAATTATTAATGATTTCCTCATCGTTGAAGCACTGTTCTGCAGGTGCGGACTCATTATTCTCTTTATTTTTATTATTACATGATATTAGACTGATAGCCAGATATATAATAAAAGTAAATTTAAATAACTTCATATATATTGTATTCTATTTTTTTATTTCAAATTTCTACAGTCTTCGCCAGAGTGAGATAACAAATATAGCCTTTTACATCCGTATATCCCATCTTTTTTATTTGTTCCACATAATATTTTACCTGACGGATGTATTTTTTATCCTCCTTTTCCCCGAATTTGTAATCGATGACAATTACTTCGCTGCCTTTTATCATTACACGGTCGGGACGGCTGAAAGTGCCTTTGGGTTGTAATATCTGCACCTCGTTCAATACCTTGTATTCACCCGAATACCAAGGCAAAACAGCCGGATTGGACAGATAATTCCTGAGCAGTTTTATTACTGTCTCTTTTCGTTCTTGGGTAATATCACCCGAAATATGATATTCTTCCACTGCATTTTCGATATCCTCCACAGTCTGTACCTTGCTTACTATTTCGTGCATCAGGGTACCATAGTCGCGTTGTCCCGAATCGGAAAAATAATATTTGTTTTTTAATAGCAGTTTTACCCGTTCGTCATACGGCGTGCCGGATAAGGTATCTATGTTTATTTCCTCAACAGGAGACTTCTTTTCTTTTTTTATGGGAGAATACGTTTTATTTATTTCGAATATACCTTTTTCTTCATCCAGGTATTGGGGTAAGTCGATATAAGTCGGCTTATCAGATAGCAGGGCAGGAGATGTATTTACACAAGTCCATAGTAAGGAGGATATATTGCTTACATCATCTTTCTTCGGGCGTGGGGCAAAAACGATCAGTTCATTTTCGGCACGGGTGAAAGCCACATACAACACATTTATATTGTCGATAAACGCGTGCAGGCGCTCATCGAAATAGTCATAGTCGAAGATTGTATTTTTCAGTTTCTGCGAATACTTTACGGGTACGAGATGCAGCCGGTCGAATGGTTCGGCTTGCGGATGGCACCACAATATAGTTGTCAGCTTATGGTCTATCTCCCAATTGCAAAAAGGAATGAGTACTACTTTGAATTCCAGCCCTTTCGACTTGTGTATGGTCATGATACGGATAGCGTCCTGTCCGTCGGGAGTAAATATAGTCTTGCTTACACCTGCTTCGTCCCACCATTTAAGGAATGCGTCGAGGTCCGACGAGTTGCGGATGGTGAAATCAAGCACCATATCGAGGAACGATTGTATGTATATTTGTTCGTTGTCTTCCATTGCGCTGCGGAACAATTCGAACATTTCTTCCGTCATTTCATATAGAGGCAGTTCCCTGATGCGGTTCAGCTTGTCCTTAACCTCTTCGGGTAAATCATCCTTAGACGAAAAATATTTCAACAAGGCTTCTTCTGCGCTTAACTGGTTGCTGTACTTGAAATATTCATAAACAGCCAGTGCCTTCAGGGAAGAATCCAGTGGATTATGCAGGTATTTCAGCAGGGCGATAATCAGCTTTATACTTTTCGAGTTGCCAACAAACAACGCTTCATCGGAAATAATATCGTACCTGTATTTTGTATCCCTGTGTTCGCTTTTATACTCCAGCAGGCGGTTAGCCACATCTGCACCCTCCTTTTTCGTACGAACGAGGATCGCGATGTCTTTTAGCTTATAGCCCCTGTCCTGCAGATTTTCTATTTGTTCCGGTAACTGTTCCAGGGCATAATCCTGCCACACATGTTCATCGGTATCTATAAACTCTACTTTGACATGCCCTTCATTGCTTTTATGGCTCTCCGGTATTTCCTGATATAATTCATTATAGGCTTTGGTTATGCGGGAGAAAAAAGGTTGTAACCGCTTATCATCGGTATCCGACAATGGCTTATTATAAGTATCCTGTAACAAGTTTGCACCGATAGTAAAGATGGCATTATTGAATGCTATTACATTGTACGAACTGCGCCAGTTGGTACCGAGTGTTTCGTGATTGATACCCTCATTAGCAAAATCCTTGTCGAGCTGTTCGTCCAGCAGTTTCCAGTCCGAGTTCCGCCAGCGGTAGATACTTTGTTTTACATCCCCTACAATGAAATTCTTATTACCTCCGCTCAGGCTGTCACGCACCAGAGGCAGGAAGTTTTGCCATTGCATGCCTGATGTATCCTGAAACTCGTCTATCATATAGTTATTGATGCGCAATCCTACCTTTTCGTAGATAAACGGTGATTCATTTCCCTCTATGATGCGGTTAAGCAATTCGGTGGTATCCGAAATCAGCATGACGTTGTTTTCCGCGGCATATTCCCGTATCTTTTTATCCACATCGCCCAGTATCCCAAGAGTGAAGAAATAGCGATTTATTTCGTATGCCGTCTGATAGGTACGTGAATTGTCGTAATGGCTTATTATATTGCAAACGCAAACGTTCAGTTCCGGATATGCGTCTTCTATTTTGCTTCTGATTTCCGCTCCGGTTTTTGCCGTGTACCAGCCGGATACTTCGTCAGCCATTGTGCGGAATGTATTTGTAGGCTCGTCTATCGCGCCGTTTGCCCATTTCAGGAATGAGAAGAAGGGAGAACGCGAACCTCCTTTAAAGTCTTCGGGTTTCAGCCCGTAGCGGGTCATTATATTCAGGGCTTTTTCGCCTGTCTCCTGTGAAGTCTTTTCAAAGTTCCGGATGATGGCGAAAAGCATCTCCTTATAGTCTGTCATCAGCTGTTTATCGGAGATATTTTCCTGCACCTGATTGCTGTATGTTTTGAAACTTTCTTTGAATATCTCTTTCGACAGGGATTGTATATCGTTGCGGATATTCCATGTTTCGCCATTCTCTACTTTTTCTTCCGAAAAACGAATGAGCCAGTCGAGCAGCAGTTTGTTATCTTTGCTTTCCAGATCGTAAAGCATGGAGTCGATGGCTTCGCCCAATATTTTATCAGTATCCAGTTCCACGTTGTATCCTCCTCCTAATCCGATTTCGCGGGTAAAGGCCCGCATGGTTTGCTGGAAAAACTTGTCGATGGTACTTACCGAAAAGGCTGAATAGTCGTGCAGGATTCGTACAAGAATATCATATGCTTCTTTTCTCAGTTGCTCTTCGTTGAAACTGTATTCATCGGTTAACAGTCCGATGTAGTCGGAGTCGCGGCCTAGTGCCAGATTTGCCAGTTCGGCAATAATGCGCCTTTTCATTTCGTCCGTAGCCTTATTGGTAAAGGTTACAGCCAATATGTGCCGGTAGGCGAAGGGCGATGAAAATAACAGGCACAAATATTCAGCGGTCAGGCGGTGAGTTTTACCCGAGCCTGCCGATGCTTTATATACATGCAGATTTACTTCATCGTCAAATAATGCGTGTTTTGGCATATCCTTCCTTTTGCAGGAGTTCCAGTATTTTGTTTCTGAAATCGCCTTGTATGATGATTTCACCGTCTTTGGCAGAACCTCCCACGCCACATTTTACTTTTAGCAGCTTACCCAGCTCTTCCATGTCCTCGGTAGTGCCGATAAATCCGGTAATCAGTGTGACCGCTTTTCCCTTCCGGTTTCGTTTATCCAGAGAAATGCGTAATGCCTGCTTCTCTTTAGGCAAAGTATCCTGTTCCTCTTCGCCTTCTTTTTCATATTTAAAGTCCGGATTGGTAGAATATACCACATTCAGACGGTCTTTCCAGTCGCTCATAATTAGATAATTAATAGTTAATAACCAACAGTTAGTGATTAAAGTATAAATCCATTGTTAATTATTCATTTTTCATTCTTAATTATTTTCACTCTTTTAATCTCCTGAAATTCGCATCAAAGCTGGCCCTGTCGAAATTTTCGTATCTCGGGCTTGTAGGCGTGTAGTCGTCATTGTCCCACAATGTGCTTGTGAGCATCAGGTCGGCGCTGTAACGGTTACATGCGATAGGCACATTATGTACACGGCACTGACGAAGCAACATCATAATATCTGCCTCGTGCGGTTGCGGGTTCAGGTCGTCGATAAGGAAAATAGCCATATCCACTTCGTGCCGGACAACCATAGCGGCTATCTCCGCATCTCCACCCATCGGTCCAGAGTTCATGCGGGTGATGTCCGCATGTATTCCTTTTTCCTCGAAAGCCTCTTTTATCAGGGTCCCGGTGGTTCCGGTACATACCAAATGATGTTTTGCCAGAAAATCGGAGTTGTAATAACACCATTCTACCATATCCGCTTTGCGGTGATCGTGCGCTACCAGAGCTATTGTCAGTCTTTTATTCATACTCATTATTTTTTTAGATTGTGAAGTGATTATTCTGTCACAAAGTTTTATTATTAATTATCCCAAAGATAAGACATTTCTGTGTCTTTTCGATGAAGCAACGGTTAATCTTCATGTAAAGAAGAATCTGATGAATTACTCTATATTTATTATTCGTTGGAATTAAATGTTGGATTGTTTTCTACATAGTTCCTATCCTATCCTTAGTTATACATTGGGTCTTAGCTCCTCTCTGCCGCGCCCTCCCGGGCTTGTCCTCACTTTTGGCATTGCCCAAAAGTAAGCAAAAGGCTAGCGCTTCGTTCGACCTCACCCCCCGCCCTCTCCAAAGGGAGAGGGAGCCACAACCAGTTTGCCGGCTGCACCGTGTGGGTGCCCCGCCTGCGTAACTAATGCGCTGAGGCTGACGCATATCAGGTGTAGGAGCTTTGCCCCTATTCGTGCGTCAGCCTGCGCCGTTAGCTTCATGGACGGGGTACCCGTAGGATTAAAAGACGAAAAAACGGAAACGTGTTTGAGCTTATCCGCCAATTCGTATTTTACAACTTTTAGAGCGAGTTTTTCCGTTTCGTCTTTTAGTCCGTTACGGGTCGGCCTTTGAAGCGGGGCGCTAAAGCGTTTTTGGTTCCTTTTGCGGCTTTGGGCAAAAGGAACACAAGCAATCTTTGATTGCGCGTAGTAGAAAACAATCCAACATTAAAACTCAACATTGTATCGGTAAATATCACCAACATCTCTACACAATATTATTTTATTACAAGCATAAAAATATATATTAGTTAAACATTCAACTAATTATTTTGTTATATCTTTGCATACGAAAAAACTGAAGTGATATGATGCAAACATTTGTACAAACAATATTGCAGACTCAGTCTTTCTATCGTCAGATAATCCATCGGAAAATGCGAGAACATAATATAGATGTAACATTCGAAATGTTGCATATATTGAGGTGTTTGGACAGAGTTGATAGTAAAATCAATCAACAGGAACTGGCAAATCTGACATATAAAGACAAATCGAGTCTTTCCTATCTGATAAAGAATATGGAAAAAAGAGGGCTGGTCTCACGTGAAGAAGATCCGTCGGATAAACGCAATAAACTTGTGCTATTAACGGCTAAAGGGGAAATATTACATACCGAAATAAGGAAGATAATAGACGATGTATATGCAAAGCTGGAAGAAAATGTCAATCCGGGACATATACAGCTATGCATAGAATATATGAGGGAATTTACAGATATTAATAAGGAAAGTTAAGTGAAAACAACATTATACATATTACTGGCTACATTAACATACGCATCATCGCTTATTGCACAGAATACATACAGGCTTACAGTAAACGAGCTGTTTGAACGCGGAGTACAAAACAGCATTACAATACAATCATCTGTGATAAAAACACAGGTATCGGAAGATAAACTAGGCTTGGCGAAGAATAAACGATTACCTGATATTTCGGTCAGCGGCCTGTTCGGTTATACGGGTACGCCAACCATTCTCGATAAAGACTTTTCATTCCTGAAACATTCCGACACCCCCGACTGGAAACAGAATTATCAGGTAGCGGCAACTCAGCCTATATATCAGGGTGGGCGGATAAAGAACAGCATAGAGAAAGCGGAATTGGAAAAGGAGATAGCTCAATTATCTTTACAGAAGGATAAATCGGAACTGAAACTCTGGTTAATAGGTAAATATCTCGATCTATTTAATTTATATAAAGAACGGGAAGTATATGCCAAGAATATTGAAGAAGCTCAGATCCGTCTGCGGGACATTGAGAAAATGAAGGAGGAGGGGATGATTACCACAAACGATGTTTTGCGTAGTCAACTGCTTCTTACAAATTATGAATTATCGTATAAAGAAACGGAGAATAATATTACCCTTACCTCCCAGCAACTGGATATTATACTGGGAATGGACGAAAATACAATTCTTGAACCGGATCAGAATCTGCTCTCATCCAAGCTCGATATACAGCAGGAAAACGACTATATATATCAGGCTTACGCACAATATCCGGATATGAAAATTATGGAAAAGAATATTGCTTTAGCACACAATAACCTGAAACTGACAAAGGCTGATTATTTACCTGCATTATCATTACAGGCAAGCAATACTCTGGCCCGTCCCATTCCGAATGTCTCACCTGCACAAGACTTGTATCTGAATGCATGGGGTGTGACGCTAAATCTGTCGTATCATATTTCGTCATTATTTGACAGGAAACATGCCACCAACGCGGCAAAAAGCCAGATACACCTGCAAGAACTGGCGCAGGAACAGCAAAGGCAAAATATCCGTACAGATGTGAAATCGGCATTCGTAAAACATCAGGAAGCACTGGACAGAATAAAAGCATTGGGAAAATCTGTAGAGCAATCGAATGAAAACTACCGGATAGTAAAAAACAGGTATTTCAACCAGCTGGCTATATTGACCGATTTGCTGGATGCAAATACAGTACAGTTAAATTCGGAGCTGCAACTTACTGCTGCAAAAACAAATGCGATATACACCTATTATCAATTACAAAAAGTTAGCGGAAACTTGTAAGGTCGGAAACCTATTTATTACTTTGGTAAGTAAAACAACCAGAGCATGTTATAGTTTTAAAATATATGATTAAATCCTTTCAGTTACTTAATTATGGATACAGATAAATCAAACTTGGCTGACAGAAAAGAGGAAAAAGAAGCCTATCATAAACTGAAAAAAAAGCGCACACGCAATATTATACTCAATATCATCAGTATATTACTGGCATTGGGCGGTATCGCATGGGGAGTGACTTTTTTCATCCGTTACTACCGTTACGAAATAACAAACGATGCAACAATAGAGCAATATATAACACCTATCAACTCACGTGTATTGGGTTATATAAAAGAAGTACGTTTTACCGAGCATCAGTGGGTAAATGCAGGAGATACCCTATTGATAATAGATGACAGGGAGTTTAAGATAAAAGAGATGGATGCCGAAGCCGCACTGATGGATGCAAAGAGTTCTTCATCTGTACTTTCATCCAATATAGCTACAACTTCTACGAATGTGGCCGTATCTGATGCAAACATAGAAGAAGCAAAAGCACGTTTGTGGAAAGCAGAGCAAGACCTGAAACGTTATAAGAATCTGCTGGATGCCGAGTCGGTTTCCCGGCAACAGTACGACCAGATAAAAAGTGAATATGATGCTCAAAGCGCTCACTATAATGCTTTGCTCCGGCAAAAAGAATCTCTGAAGTCGACATCTGCCGAAGCTACAAGAAAGCAAGGAAATGTGGAGGCTACAATCCTCCGTCGCGAAGCTGATCTGGCCATGGCTAAACTAAATCTGTCTTATACTGCAATTATTGCTCCGTATAGCGGTTATGTAGGCCGCCGTACCCTTGAAGCCGGACAACTCGTGCAAGCCGGACAAACAATAACCAACCTGATTAAAAACGACAATAAATGGATTATAGCCAACTACCGCGAAAAACAGATTGAAAATATTTACATCGGGCAGAAAGTAAATATAAGGGTCGACGCTATAAGCGGTAAGACATTCACTGGTAAGATAACGGCAATATCCGAAGCTACGGGAGCTAAATACTCAATGCTGCCTACCGATAACTCCGCCGGAAACTTTGTGAAGATACAGCAACGTATCCCTGTCCGTATCGATTTTGATGATATATCGGCCGAAGACATGCAAAAATTGCGTGCGGGAATGATGGTCGTTACCGAGGCGATAAAAGAATAGATAATTAATAATGGCGTAAGCGGCTCGTAAATCGTAACTAATATGATAATTCCGGTAATACGTACAACGACAATCAGTCCTTTCAGAAGCTGGGTCCCGAACTGGCTCAAGGTCGTTGTTGCCCTGACTATACTTATTCCTATATTACTGGTCAACGGTGCATACACAGGCAGCAATATAGACATATCCAGTTATCTTGGTGTTATATCCGAGGATATCAACATGGCTTATTATGCATCGTCGGTCGGCATGGCCGTTGCATATCTGGTTATACCGAAAGTAAAACCTTTGGCTACAGCCAAAACAATTATTCTTGTGGTCCTCTTATTTCAGGTATTACTCAGCCTGATATGTGCCGAAACAAACTACATAGAAGTAATCATCGTTTGCAGCTTCTTTATCGGCTATTTCAAGGCTTTTTCGATGATTGAGACTATCAATATATTGATGCCGGCATTAAGCCCGAGCGGGACACGTAACGAATTCTATGCAAAATTTTATCCTATTACATTGATCTGCGGACAATTGTCTTTAGTCCTCACAGCCGAGCTGGCTTATCTGTATAACTGGCAGTATATGTACTATTTCATGATCCTGATGTTGCTGGTCGCCATTATTGCAGTGGTTGTATGTATGTCGTTTGCCCGCAGGCTGGTGCGTATTCCTTTCAGGGATATAGACTGGCTGAGCTTTTTCCTTGTGTCGGTTTGCTTTATGGCTATTGTATATGTGGCAACGTATGGAAAAACGAAAGACTGGTTTTCTTCAACCGGTATCATAATAGCAACAATACTGATCCCGCTGACAGGCTGGCTTTTTCTACGCCGCCAGTTTTCCGATACGCCGTTTCTGGATATGAGCGTGCTGAAAAACCGTAATTCGGTAACGGTATATCTCCTTTCTTTTGTACTGATGTTTTACGCATCGTTCAGTATATTGGTATCTTCCTATACTACCAATGTGCTGAGACTGGACAGTACGCATATGAATGAACTGTATTTGTATATGATTCCGGGCTTTCTGGTAGGAGGGATTATATGTTATTATTGGTTTGTAAAAGAAATCCGCATGGCCTGGCTTATCTTCATGGGCTTTGCCTGTTTTACAATTTCACTGGCGCTCCTGTATTTTATGATAACTCCTGCAGGCTTGTACGAAGACCTTTATCTGCTGATGTTTCTCAGGGGAGTAGGTATGTTGGTGCTGTTTGTGGCATTTGCTATTTATGGCATATACGGACTCTCACCTAAACAGCTTATATATAATGCATTTTTTATGATAACAGCCCGTTCGGCTCTTGCTCCGGCAATTGGCGCATCAGTGCTTACAAACTGGCTGTATCGTCTGCAACAAAAAAATGTAAGTGTCCTTTCAGAAGGTGTGGATATGCAGAATACCTTGGCCGGCAATCAGTTTACTGCATCTGTAAATACTGCGTTATCGCAGGGCTGGAGTCTTGAGGACGCGCAACGGATAGCGACTAATGTATTGTATCAGAAGATACAGATACAAGCGGTAACAGTCAGTATAAAAACCATTGCAGGCTGGATGTTGATTCTGGGAATTTTTCTTTTAGTCTGTATCGTACTTTATTTCCTTCAGTTTAAACCTGTGAGATTGATGAAGATGGGTAACGATATGTCGGGGTAAGCAATGATTTAATGTGTCAATATGCCGATGTGCCAATTAAAAAAACTCCGATAGTAATTTACCGGAGTTTTCTGTTTTTATATTAGCTTATTAGCATATTACTTTTTATTCACTCTGAAACGTTCATTTCCATTTTTAATGAAATCGACGATCTGATTGGCTGCTGCTATACCTGCATTGGTATTAGCTTCGGCAGTCTGCGCACCCATTTTTTTAGGAGTGGAGAAATATCGTCCTGCAAATTTCTCCGCCATTTCAGCATGGTTGCCCGGCATAATGTCGGTGACATATTTGAAGTCTTTACGATCTTCCATCAGCTTCACAATTTCGGCTTCATTGATAACTTCCTTACGTGCTGTATTGATAAGTAATGCATTTTTCGGCATTTTACTCAACAGCGCATAATTGATAGAATTCTTAGTCTCGGCAGTTGCCGGAATATGCAATGAAACAAACTGGCAGGTAGTATATAAATCTTCGGCTGACGCTACCGCTTTCACGCCCTCTTTTTCGATAGCTTCTGCAGTCAGGAACGGGTCGTATGCATACACTTCCATGCCGAAGCCTTTTGCTACGCGCGCCACATTACGCCCTACATTTCCATATGCGTGGATACCAAGTTTTTTACCCATAAGTTCGGTGCCGGACGTTCCGTTGTAGAAGTTACGCACTGCATATACAGCCAGTCCAAGAGCCAGTTCCGCTACGGCATTTGCATTCTGTCCCGGAGTGTTCATCACGCAAATATTGTTTGCAGTGGCAGCATCCAGTTCGATATTGTCGAAACCTGCACCTGCACGCACAACGATTTTCAGATTTTTAGCCGCATCCAATACTTCTTTATCGAATATATCGCTGCGGATAATTGCCGCATCAGCATTAGCTACAGCATCCAGTAATTGTTTCTTCTCAGTATATTTTTCAAGTAAAACAAGTTCGAAGCCTGCTTTTTCGATTACATCGCGGATACCGTTTACTGCTTCCGCTGCAAAAGGTTTATCTGTTGCTATTAATACTTTCATTAAAAAAAAGCTTTTAGCCATCAGCCATCAGCCGTTAGCTTTTTAAGCATCGGCACATTGGCATATCGGCGCATTAAATAATTATTTTGCGATTTGTTTTTCAAATTCTTTCATTGCATCTACCAATGCCTGAACACCTTCAATTGGCATTGCATTGTAGATGGAAGCACGGAAGCCGCCGACAGAGCGGTGTCCTTTCAGTTCGTACAATCCTTTCGATTTGGCAAATTCAAGGAATGCAGCCTCATTTCCTTCATATTCCGAAGCAAGAACGAAACATACGTTCATCAGTGAACGGTCTTCGATAGCGCAGGTCCCTTTAAATACAGGGTTACGGTCGATTTCATTGTAAAGCAATGCTGCTTTTTCCTGGTTACGTTTGTACATAGCCGGTACACCACCATTAGCTTTCAGCCATCTCAATGTTTGCATGGCAGCATAGACAGGTACTACGGGAGGTGTATTGAACATAGAACCGTTCTCAATATGTGTGCGGTAATCCAGCATTGTCGGTATCGGACGGGTTACTTTTCCCAACAGTTCGTCTTTTACGATTACAAATGTTACTCCGGCAGGAGCAAGATTTTTTTGAGCGCCACCATATATCAAGCCATATTTGGAAATGTCTACAGGACGGGAGAATATATCGGAAGACATATCTGCTACCAATGGTACAGGAGAATCCAGATCTTTATGCAATTCGGTACCAAAGATTGTATTGTTTGTAGTAACATGGAAATAATCCGCGTCGGTAGGGATAACATAATCTTTAGGAATATATGTAAAGTTGGCAGGTTTTGATGTTGCCACTTCTACTACTTCACCGAATAATTTTGCTTCTTTCAATGCTTTGCTAGCCCATGTACCTGTATTCAGATAGGCAGCTTTTTTCTCCAGCAGGTTGTATGGTATCATACAGAACTGGAGGCTGGCACCTCCGCCGAGGAAGATTACTGAATAACCTGCGGGTACTTCCAATAGTTCTTTGAACAACTCAACAGTTTCGTCCATTACCCCCTGGAAATCTTTCCCACGGTGGCTCACTTCCATCAAAGAGAATGATGACCCGTTGAAATCCAGTATGGCTTTCGCTGTTTCCTCTATTGTTTGCTGAGGAAGAATTGAAGGACCTGCACTAAAATTATATTTCTTCATTGTTATAAAAATTAGGAATTAGTATTCTTCTGCGTTATTTAAATAAAAGTGAATATTTAATGATATATTTTTCTGATTACAAGTGATTTATCGCTATCTTGTCAGCCGGGAGCAATAAAAGGCCTGAGGCCTTAAGGCTCTCAAAATTAGTAATTATATCTTAAAACAACATATTTTAAAAGGATTATTCTTACCTTTATTTTGAAGGTGATGTCAAAATGTTTTTTACAACATATTTAGAATCAATTATTCGATAAAACCGCTCTCGTTTTTCATTGTTTTTATATATTTGTAACTGACAAAAAGAAAGTATTCATTGTTGAAAACTCAATGCCTGATTTGAAGTATTGTTTAACCTTATTATAAAAAACAGAGTGTCATGGCTGTAATTAAACCGTTCAGGGGGATAAGACCTCCCAAAAGTATTGTAAAGGAAGTAGTTTGCCGTCCTTATGATGTCCTGAGTTCACTTGAGGCCCGTCTCGAAGCCGAAGGTAATGAGAAGTCATTATATCGCATAATTAAGCCTGAAATTGATTTTGAAACAATAATTGATGAGCATCATCCGGACGTTTACAACCGTGCCGTGGAGAACTTTAATAAATTTCAGGAAAAAGGCTGGCTGGTGCAAGACCCCGAAGAATACTACTATGTGTATGCCCAGACAATGAACGGAAAAACGCAGTATGGGCTTGTTGTTTGCTCCCATGTGGAAGATTACATGAACGACCGGATAAAAAAACACGAATTGACACGCAGGGATAAGGAAGAAGACCGTATGAAACACGTGCGGATAAATAATGCCAATATAGAGCCTGTTTTCTTTGCATATCCGGATAATAATGAACTGGACGATATAGTAAAGAGAATCATTTCCGGTACAGCAGAATACGATTTCACAGCAAGTGACGGTGTGGGCCATCATTTCTGGGTAATAAAAGACAAGAACGATATACAGCGGATCACGGAATTGTTTGCCGCAATACCTGACCTGTACATAGCAGACGGACATCACCGCTCGGCAGCCGCGGCACTGGTAGGCGCGGAAAAAGCAAAACAGAACCCGGATCATAAGGGGGATGAAGAATATAACTTCTTTATGGCAGTTTGTTTCCCTGATACCCAGTTGAATATAATAGATTACAACCGTCTGGTAAAAGATCTGAACGGGTTATCGGCAGGCGAATTCCTAAAAAAACTGGAAGAGCATTTCTCTGTGGAAGAAAAAGGTGCGGATATAACACCTCCTACCGGACTGCATAATTTTTCTATCTACCTCGAAGGTAAATGCTACAGCCTGACTGCTAAAGAAGGTACTTATGACGACAATGACCCCATCGGTGTACTGGATGTGACTATTTCGTCAAAATATATCCTGGACGAAATACTGGGGATTAAAGACCTGCGTTCGGATAAGCGTATCGATTTCGTCGGAGGTATCAGGGGATTAGGCGAATTGAAAAAACGTGTCGACAGCGGTGAAATGAAACTGGCGCTCGCTTTATATCCTGTGACCATGAAGCAGCTGATGGATATTGCCGATTCCGGAAATATTATGCCGCCGAAAACGACCTGGTTTGAGCCAAAACTCCGTTCGGGACTTGTAATACATAAGCTCGATTAAAATGTTCAATTATATAATAAAAGCCGATTTTGGATTTCGATTCAACTTCGGCTTTTGTTTTTTTGTTATATAAAAAACTTATATTTGTTATTTCATTAAAAATCCGGGATATATGATAATTAAACATTTCACCGACAACGACCTTTATAAATTCTCCGTGATGCTTGCCATACAGAAACTATATCCGTGGGCGTATGTCAAGTATGCATTTACCAACCGGGGAAGGACACAGTTTCCGGAAGGTTTTGCCGAAAAAATGCGGGAGGAAGTGGCGGCAATGGCCGATCTGAAACTGACGCAGGAAGAAAAGAAATTCGTAAAAACTAAATGCTATTTCTTCGATCCTGTATTTGTCGACTTTCTCGAAGGATTCAGGTATAAGCCCGAAGAGGTCACTATTGTACAAGAGGGAGGAGACCTCAGCGTAATTATAGAGGGGTATTGGTATCGTACTGTATTGTGGGAAGTTCCATTGTTAGCTATCATATCCGAGCTATATTTCAAAATGACCGGAGCTACGCCCGCAGATGTGGAGGGGAAAGCTGTGAAAAAAGCTAAAGCATTGAGCGGAATAGAAGCCGATTATTCGGAATTCGGTACACGCCGCCGTTTCTCTTTCGAGGTACAGGATAAAGTGGTGGGGACATTAAAAGCTCATTCGGGAGAATATTTCAAAGGTACAAGTAATGTGTATCTGGCAATGAAATATAATACCACTCCCATTGGTACTATGCCGCATGAATGGTTTATGTATCACGGGGCTATCTATGGATACCGCTCGGCAAATATCAAAGGACTGGAAGCATGGGTAGATGTATATGACGGCAGTCTGGGTATCGCCCTTACGGACACATATACAACTGATGCATTCTTTGACTCGTTCAGTCTCAAACACGCAAAATTGTTTGACGGTGTACGTCACGATAGTAGCGATCCGTTGGTGTTCGCAGACAAGGCAATTCTGTTTTATGAGAAAAACCGTATCGACCCGACATCAAAAACACTCGTATTCAGTGATTCTCTGAATCTGGAATCTGTGAAAGCTATAAAGAATCATGTGGCGGGGCGCATACATGATACATATGGTATCGGCACATTCTTTTCTAACGATGTAGGAGTAAAACCTCTGAATATAGTAATAAAACTCACCGATGTGAAAGTACATAAGAAAGATACGAATTACCTGAAGGCGGTGAAGCTTTCTGATGTTGCTGGTAAACATACCGGTGATGAGAGAGAAATTGATTTGAGCCTTCGTACCTTAGGGTTGGAATAAAATGTTACATTTCTGAATTTATTTTATCTATGTATATAGCTGATAGCCTTTAGCTGCCAGCTGCCAGCTCTTTGAAAGATTGGAATAAGTAATGAGTAATGAGTTGAAAGTTATATGAGATATAAGTAGACAAGATACGAGGTACAAGTTGTTAACTGATAACTGTTGACTGTAAAGTCTCTTGTGCGGTAGCTTCGGCTAACGGCTAATAGCTATCAGCTAAAAGCTGAAATATCTGTTACCTTTGTTACTTACTTGTTTTATTGATAGCGAGGTTACATTGTGATTGTTGGACAAATTGTGATAAAAAATAAGAGGCTGTCCCAAAAGTATTTTTCACTTTCTTTTTGTCATGTTGAACGGAGTGAAACATCTCGTTTCTCTGGGTCGAGATCCTTCGTTACACTCAGGAAGACAAAGAGGGTAGCACATTGATAGTACTGTGCCCCTTTTGAGACAGTCTCTCATTATTACTTATCGGAGTCTTTTTATTCTTCCATCAATTGCAAAACGCGGCCATAGCCCCATTTCTCTTCCACATCGTCATCTGATGTAAAGACGTTTTGCCATTTGAAATCCTGTATCTCTATTCTTTTTGAAGCAGAACCATTCCAGTCGATCGTAAATCCAGCATCTTTAAGCGCTGTGGCTACTTTATTGCCAATAATGATGGCTTCTTTATCATTCTTTTCTTTTTCGCCATAGAATCCGATACAAAGCGTTCCCGTTTCTATCACACGTTCTAAATCCTGTCCGTGATAGTAGCAGTAGCCGATAGGTTTAATGCCTTCGTCTTCCAGATCTTTCCATACCTCCTGTACGTCATATATAGCATCAGACTGGGTGTATCCGGCGTTGTGCAAAGCAACTATCTTTTCCTTACAGAGCGTATCGAATACTACACGTAGCTTTTCCGTATCGGTCGGATGCTGCCATGTTCTGCTCTCATCCTTATTCTTTTTGTATTCCCGCTCAAATGTTTCACGAACCCATTCTTCGGAAATTTCGCTTTCCCAGCCTTCATCTTCTATAGCCTCCAGCGCATCGTTAATAATATCTTCTAATGCTTCAAATCCTGATTTTATACTAATAAGGAAATGATCGTAGAGATATTTCTCATTTTCTGTCATAGTGTAAAAATTGAAAATAGTATTATATCATATCATATTTCTTAGTCTAATCGCATGATGTTAGCACCCAGTTGATTAAGCCGGACGTCTATATTCTGATATCCACGGTCAATCTGTTCTATATTATGGATTGTACTTTTTCCGTCGGCGCACATTGCTGCGATAAGTAGCGCGATACCTGCACGGATATCGGGTGATGTCATTGTTGTGGAGCGCATCGGACGTTTACCTGTACCGATAACCGTTGCCCGGTGAGGGTCGCACAATATGATCTGCGCACCCATATCTATCAGTTTATCCACGAAGAACAGGCGGCTTTCAAACATTTTCTGATGAATCAGTACACTACCTTTTGCCTGTGTAGCTACTACCAGTAATACACTGATGAGGTCGGGTGTCAGGCCCGGCCACGGTGCATCGGCAATAGTGAGTATAGACCCGTCAATGAATGTATCTATTTCATATTCTTTTTGAGCAGGGATATGTATATCATCGCCTTTCCTTTCCAGCTCGATACCTAATCTGCGGAAAGTGTCGGGAATAATTCCCAAATCGTCATATGCTACATTCTTTATCGTGATTTCCGAGCCTGTCATTGCCGCCATCCCTATAAAACTGCCTATTTCGATCATATCGGGTAAAATACGGTGTTTTACTCCTCCAAGAGATTCTACACCTTCTATTCTTAACAGGTTGGAACCTACGCCCGAAATTTTAGCACCCATCTTATTCAGCATTTTGCTCAACTGCTGCAAATATGGTTCACAGGCAGCGTTGTAGATAGTTGTTTCTCCTTCTGCCAATACGGCAGCCATCAGTATATTTGCCGTACCTGTCACCGATGCTTCATCAAGCAGCATGTATGTACCATGTAGCTTTTCGGCAGTGATGTTATATATTTGTTGGGCGTCATCATATACGAAGTCGGCACCTAACTTCTGGATACCTATAAAGTGAGTGTCTAAACGACGACGGCCTATCTTATCACCTCCCGGTTTTGGCAACATAGCCTTACCGAAGCGGGCTACGAGAGGACCAATAATCATGACCGATCCTCTGAGAGAAGCACTTTTCTTCAAGAACTCAGGTGTTTGTAAATAATCGATATTTACATTTTCGGCTTTGAACGACCATGTGTCTTCACCCAATCGTTTTGTTTCTACCCCCATTTCGCCTAATAGGGCAATAAGGTTGTTTACATCCAGTATATCCGGGATATTTTCTATTATTACCTCTTCGGGTGTGAGTAATACTGCACAGATTACCTGTAATGCTTCGTTCTTTGCTCCCTGTGGAGTTATTTCACCGTTGAGGCGGCAACCGCCTTGTATGATAAATGATGCCATGTTATTAGTTGTTTGTTTAGCTGTTAGCTATTAGCCGTTAGCTATTAGCTTTTGCACAAATGGCTATGGGCTAATGGCTATGGGCTAATGGCTTTCAAAATATTCTTACTTCGGGTTCCAATTCTATATTGAATGTGTCTTTTACGGCACTTTGTATTTCACGCATAAAGCGCACAATATCGTTTCCATCCGAAGATCCGTAATTTACGATGATAAGCGGTTGGTTTGGATATGTGCCTATATTACCGATTCTTATACTTTTATATCCGGCTTTGTCGATAAGGAAAGCCGCAGATGTCTTCACCGAGCCGTCTTTCTGTAAAAAGGCCGGGAGTTCGGGATAATCAGTCTTTATCTTTTCTGCGTGTTCCTGGCTTATATATGGATTCTTAAAAAAGCTGCCGGCATTAGGCAATACTTTTTCGTCCGGTAGTTTTCGTTGGCGGACACGTATTACAGCATTGCGTACATCCTCTATCGTGGGTTCTTCTATATCTTCCAGTTCTTTGTTCAGGTCGAAGTATTTCGGTGTATAAACAAAAGTACGTTTCAGATGGAATACGACTGAAATAATAAGATACTTGTTTGTACGTTTAAAGATGCTGTCTCTGTATCCAAATTCGCATTCCGCGTTGGAAAAAGATACCGCTTCGCCTGTCACCATATTTATAGCTACAACTTCGTGGATAACGTCCTTTACTTCTGCTCCGTATGCACCTATATTCTGGATGGGTGCGGCACCGACAGTACCCGGGATCAATGAAAGGTTTTCGAGTCCGGCAAAACCGCGTTCTACACAATAGGAAACAAATTCGTCCCAATCTTCAGAAGCATTTACTTCAATGAATATGTCTTCGTCTTCTTCCTCTTCGTCCGATATCTCGCGAAGGCCTTTTAACTCGGGATGGATGACAAGCCCGTCAAAGTCTTTTGTGAAAAAGAGGTTGCAACCGCCTCCTATAATCAGTTTTTGTTCGTATGGATGCTCTGTCAGGCATCTTCGAAGTTCTTCTACATTTTTTGGCTGGCAAAATATCTTTGCCAAAGCTTCAGTCTTAAATGAATTGTAATTTTTTAACGAGAATTGCCTATAATAGTCCATTTCGGGAATAATTGGTTCAACATAATCCGGTTACCGCTTTCGCTTAAACCAGAAGAATAATATGGCTAAAGCGGCCAGTACACCGATAATAATCAGTATGGTTTGCCAATGCAGCATCACAAATTTAACAATAAAAATCAAAGCTACCACTATTGCCACAAGCCCTGCCACCTGAATAATTCTTTTGATAATGACTTTACGTCTGGCAGCACGTTCTTCTTCACTTGGCCCGTCTTCGATTTCCTCTCCATATATTTCAGGTTTGACTTCTTTCTGTTCTGATTTTATGATGGCTTCGGTGATCGTATCCGGTTCCGTTTCGGAGTCAGGGTATAATTCCGATTCATAATTTTCTTCTGCCTCTAAAGATATACCTGCTTCTCCAGATTCCTCTCCGGGATTTACATTCTCGAAAGGTACATAATTTTCTGCGTCTTCTTCGGGTGATGATTGTAATTCTTCGTAGTCGATGTCCTCTGGTTGATGTCCCTGTTCTTCTTCCGGCAGTACGATTTCCATCGGTATGTCGTCCACAGAAGTATATTGAGGTTCAGCTTCTTTGTTCTCCGGTAAATCCGACACTTCATTCTCTCCGGCAATCGGTGCTTCTGTATAACTGCCTTCTGCGGTTGCAGGTTCTGTTATTTGAGGTATAATAATCCTGCCCGCCTGTGCCGCTTCGGTGTCTGTCAGGCGAATAACCGTATCTACACGTGATGAGGCAACTTTAGTGTCAAAATCTCCGTTTTCGACCATCTTAATGAGCTCATCCTCTATTGCAGGATATTTTTTCATCAAGGTCTGACAGGCATAGGCAAAGTCGCGGAAGCGTTGCATTTTGTCTATTTTCGCCTTTACTTCATCACCACTTGCTGATGATATATCCAGTATTTTGTCGGCCAGAATTGCTTTTAAGCGTTCCATCTTTTGTTACACATATTATCGGTTTCCGTACATTTGTTCGTAATATTTCATATAGTCACCCGAGGTAACCTCTTCTACCCAAGTCTGGTTATCGAGGTACCAGTATATTGTTTTCACAATGCCTGTCTCGAAACTTGTCTCGGGCAACCAGCCCAGTTCTGTAGATATTTTTGTCGGGTCTATCGCATAACGGTGGTCATGTCCCTGACGGTCTTTTACGAATGAAATCAAGCTGTCATTTATCCAGTTTATATCTATACTACCGTCAGCAGCTATATCCTTTTTCTTCAATACTTCACGGTATCGGGGTTCTTTTTCCATAATATCGTGGATGGTACTGATAACGAGTTTTACTATATCTATATTCTTTTTCTCATTGTGTCCGCCTACATTGTAAACTTCGTCAATGCGCCCTTTATGAAGAACTGCGTCTATAGCCTTGCAGTGATCTTTCACATACAGCCAGTCGCGAACATTGCAGCCGTCTCCATATACAGGCAGTTGCTTGCCTGACAGGATGTTGCGTATAATAAGCGGAATCAGTTTTTCGGGGAAATGGTAAGGGCCGTAATTGTTCGAACAACGGGTTATATTCACAGGCATTTTATATGTTTCACCATATGCACGCACAATGAGGTCGCCTCCGGCTTTGCCTGCACTGTATGGTGAGCGCGGGTCTAAGGGAGTGGTTTCAGTAAAATAGCCCTCATCACCTAACGACCCATATACTTCGTCAGTAGATACCTGCAGATATTTTACGCCTTCGCGCCATATAGGATAGTTATTCTCATCTTTGCCTGTTGTCCAATGTTTTTTTGCAGTATCCAGCAAATTCTGGGTGCCCAGAATATTCACCTGTAAAAATAGTTGCGGATTCTCGATGCTTCTGTCGACATGGCTTTCCGCTGCAAAATTAATGACATAGTCGATATTATGTTCCGAGAAAACTTTCTCGGTTGCATTTCTGTCACAGATGTCCCCTTTTACAAAAGTAACTCTGGGGTCTTCCAGTTCTTCTGATAATGTTCCGAGGTTCCCTGCGTATGTGAGGGCGTCAAATATGATAAGTCTTGCATCGGGATATTCGGTCAGCATGTGTTTCACAAAATTCGAGCCGATAAAACCGGCTCCGCCTGTGATTAAATATATCATTTCTTTTTAAATTATATTATTCGCAAAAATAAGAAAAAAACGATATTAAAAAGCATCTGTGACACAATATATATGGTAAATATATGCTGATCCTTAAATTGGAATAAATAAATTATCGCTTTTTCGAAACATAAGTTAACAAATGGATGTTTTTTTTGCTATATTTGTAGCATCCATAAATCAAAATCCGTAAATTAAAATGAAAGTAGAACAGGTACTAGAGGACTTAAAACGTCGATTTCCAAACGAGCCTGAGTACCATCAGGCAGTACATGAAGTATTAGAATCCATTGAAGAAGAGTACAACAAACACCCTGAATTTGAAAAAGCTAACCTGATAGAAAGGCTCTGCATTCCGGACCGTATTTTTTCGTTTCGTGTAACATGGGTCGATGATAAAGGAAATACGCATACCAATATGGGATACCGTGTGCAGCATAGTAATGCTATTGGCCCGTATAAGGGAGGTATCCGTTTACATGCATCAGTAAATCCTTCGATACTTAAATTCCTTGCATTTGAGCAAACATTTAAAAACTCTCTGACTACACTGCCTATGGGTGGAGGTAAAGGAGGTTCCGATTTTAATCCTAAAGGTAAGTCGAGCGCCGAAGTTATGCGTTTTTGTCAGGCTTTTGTAACCGAGTTATGGCGCCATATCGGTCCTGATACGGATGTTCCTGCCGGAGATATAGGTGTGGGCGGCCGCGAAGTAGGTTATATGTTCGGGATGTATAAGAAGCTGGCCCGTGAATTTACAGGAACTTTCACGGGGAAAGGGCTTACATTCGGAGGTTCTTTGATTCGTCCGGAAGCCACAGGATATGGAAATGTGTATTTCCTTCTGGAGATGCTGAAAACTAAAAATATAAATATAAGCGGCAAAAAATGCCTTGTATCCGGTTCGGGTAACGTGGCGCAATATACTTGTGAAAAACTTATCGAGTTAGGTGCAATACCTGTAACATTGTCAGACTCGAGCGGTTATATCTATGATCCGGATGGCATTACGGCAGAAAAACTGGAGTATGTGAAGGAGTTGAAAGAACTTTACAGAGGACGTATCAGTGAATATGCCGAGACTTACGGATGCAAATATGTAGCAGGTGCCCGTCCTTGGGGCGAGGAGGGTGATATCGCTCTTCCTTCGGCAACACAAAACGAGATTAGCGGTGAAGATGCGCAGAAGCTTGTGGCAAATGGCGTTATTGCTGTTTCGGAAGGAGCAAATATGCCCTCTACACCAGAAGCCATTGCTGTATTTCAGAAGGCAAAAATCCTTTATGCACCGGGTAAGGCAGCCAATGCCGGAGGTGTATCTGTGTCGGGTCTTGAGATGACTCAGAACTCGGAGCGTCTTAGTTGGTCGGAAGAAGAAGTGGATGGTAAGCTGAAATGGATTATGGCTAATATTCACGAAAACTGTGTAAAATACGGTACAGAGCCGGATGGTTATGTAAACTACGTGAAAGGTGCGAATATAGCCGGATTTATGAAAGTCGCAAAAGCTGTAATGGCTCAAGGGATAATCTAAGAACCGGTGTAAATTTTATCATAATTATTTCTTGTATTAATTTAGTGGCTGTCAAGTATTTGATAGCCGCTATTTTATTCGGTGAATTTCAGACTTTCTATTTTTTTAAGCCGGTTTACCAATTCTTCAAATTTAGCTTTACGTATTTCAAGGGTCATCAGGCAATCCATCTCGTAGCTTTGATTTAAAATGCTTGGCTCCAGATCTTTTACAATTTTCATTACATCGTTCATGAAAGGGTATTCGAAGCTAAATGAGATGCGGCAGTCTACGGTTTTTTCTATTATTTCAGCTTCTCTGATTGCTTCGGCCGCAGCTTCTCTGTATGCCACGATAAGTCCGCTTGTGCCCAGCTTTATTCCGCCAAAATAGCGTACTACGGCAATAAGTATATCTGTCAGTTCGTTGGAGTTTATTTGTCCGAGTATCGGCTTTCCTGCTGTGCCGGAAGGCTCCCCGTCGTCATTTGCCCTGAAGTCTTTCCTGTCGGCACCCAGCATATATGCCCAGCATACATGGCGGGCGTCATAGTATTCTTTGCGTAATTTTTCTATTTCAGTTTTAACTTCGTCGGCCGACAATACAGGGATAGCGTAAGCTATAAATTTGCTTCGCTTCTCTGTATAGATTGCTTTGGATGCTTTGGCGATTGTTCTGAAAGTATCTTCCATAATCAGCAAAGATAGTCTTTTCTCTTAATATTGGCTTTATGGTAAATATCGTAAAATGTATTATGGAAAACTTTATCTATAATATCTGAGCTATTAGCCGTTAGTTCTTTGAAGTATTGGATGCCCCCTCTGGACAATGAAAGGGGAAAGGATGAAAACTGAAAAATTAAAAAGCCGGAAAGACTGTTACCTTTGTTACCTTTTAAGAAATAGTGAGTTGTAAGTAATGAGTAATTGGCCTCTGTTAATTGATAGATAACTATTAGCTTTTATCAATTCTTCATTATTAATTGTTCTTTATGTAACCTTTGTTACCTTTTTTTGAAAATTAATCTATTTTGGCTATAGATTCTTAAATACAAGACTAAAAAGAATAGTACGGAGCTCTTTGAATAAAGTGCAACAGATGTAAAAAGGTGAGAAAGTGAAAAAGGTGTTACCTTTTAACAAGTGGTAAGTTATAAGTAATAAGTAAAGAGGTACGAGGTAGGAATTGTTGACTGTTTACTGATATATGTGTTACTTTTGTTACCTTTTTGCGCTTTAGCGTCTCTGCGTGAAATACTATTAACTGATAACTGCTGACTGCTATATCTGCAACCTTTGTTACTTTTTTTGAGTGGATGATTGATAATAAATGACTTGAATCAATAGGGGGAGCCAGGGTTGAAAATGAATAGTGGCAAATGGCGGAATAAAAAAGTAGAATAGAGAGATGTTGTTTGGTTTTAGGTTTTACGGTTTGGAAGACAGATGGGTAAGCGGAACGAAACCCTATAAAATAGGAATGGTTGTCTCACGACAACCAATCTTCACTCCTAACCATAAATCTAATACCATGAAAAATACTTTACAAAAGTAGAGAACTATTTTTATATTATCAAACAAAAAGTAATTAAAAATATTTATTTAACATTATTGTAATATTTTTGTGATGATTAAATATTCATATTGTCAAATATTTATTCTAAAATTTTACAATTTGAAATATTGTATTTAGATTTGCATAACAGGTGTAAACATTATGGCATCATTTTTGTTTGAATATAATAAATTAGATTATTAAGATTTTATCTGAAATACATTTTAGAAATAAATCTTATATTTGTAACATACGCATAATTTGCATAAAACATCAAATAAGACGGTTATGGAAAATAATTTTTCACCAAGAGTTCGCAAAATCATGACTTATAGTCGTGAGGAGGCCGGACGTCTGCAAACGAATTATCTAGCGCCCGAACATTTGATGCTTGGAATACTCCGCAACGGAGAAGGATTAGCCATACAGGCATTGAAGGATTTCGGAATAGATCTAATTGAGTTAAAAGACAGTATTGATAATAACATATTAAAGCAACAGGAGGATGCATACCCAAACAGTGAGATCGTATTAAGTAAAAGCACTGAAAAGATTTTGAAGATGAGTATACTGGAAGCGCGTTTGACTAAAAGTCAGGAAACTGACTCCGAACACTTACTTCTTGCTATTCTGAAAGATCACGACAATGTTACGGCGATGTTACTGGAAGAAAATCATATGGATTACAACGGAGCTTTCACCTATATTAAAAGCATGGGTGATATAATACATAAAAACAGTAAGGAATCGCCCCGTATGGGAGCTGATTTCACAGATGACGACGATGATGAGGACGAAGCTGTAGGCGGTAGCTCGAATGTGAATACCCAACAACCCCGTCAGGCAACTGATACGCCCGTACTGGACAACTTCGGTATGGATATGACAAAGGCCGCACTGGAAAACAGGTTGGACCCGATAGTAGGCCGTGAAAAAGAAATAGAACGGCTAGCGCAGATATTGAGCCGCCGCAAGAAGAACAATCCCATACTGATAGGTGAGCCCGGAGTGGGTAAATCAGCTATCGTGGAAGGGCTGGCTTTGCGTATTACTCAGAAGAAAGTGTCACGTGTCTTGTTCGACAAACGAGTGATTGCTCTCGATATGGCTTCCGTAGTGGCTGGTACTAAGTACCGTGGACAATTTGAGGAACGTATCAAAGCAATACTAAACGAATTGTCAAAAAATCCGAACATTATATTGTTTATTGACGAGATACACACCATTGTAGGTGCAGGAGGGGCAACCGGTTCGCTGGATGCTGCCAATATGTTGAAACCGGCTTTGGCCCGTGGAGAAATACAATGTATCGGTGCAACTACGCTTGACGAATACCGTAAAAATATAGAAAAAGACGGTGCACTCGAACGCCGTTTCCAGAAAGTAATGGTAGATCCTACTACTGCTGAAGAAACATTGCAGATATTGCATAATATCAAGGAGCGGTACGAAGAGCATCATAATGTCAAATATACGGAAGATGCACTTGCAGCCTGTGTGAAACTGACTGACAGATATATTACGGACCGTAACTTCCCGGATAAGGCTATTGATGCCCTGGACGAAGCGGGTTCCCGTATGCATATCGCAAACATACATGTTCCTAAGGAGATAGAAGATATTGAAAAGGAACTAAAGGATGTTGTGGAACAAAAAGGCGAAGCGGTGAAGGCTCAGAAATATGAGCTGGCAGCCAGTTTCCGCGATACACAACGTCAGCTGATGGCTAAACTGGATACGGCAGAAGCTGAATGGAAAGCTTCATTGAAGGAAAAACCGGAGACTGTAGATGCAGAGATGGTTGCCGAAGTGGTCTCCATGATGTCGGGAGTGCCTGTGCAACGTATCGGTGAATCGGAAGGGGTTAAACTCGTAGGAATGCAGGACAGTCTGAAGGCCTCGGTTGTTGGTCAGGATGAAGCTGTAAATAAGATTGTGAAAGCCATACAGCGCAACCGCATAGGTCTTAAAGACCCTAACCGTCCGATAGGTTCATTTATGTTCCTTGGGCCTACAGGGGTAGGGAAAACCCATCTGGCCAAGATGATCGCCGAGCAATTATTCGACTCCGCCGATGCCCTTATCCGTATCGACATGAGTGAATACATGGAGAAATTCAACGTATCACGCCTGGTCGGAGCACCTCCGGGATATGTAGGATACGAAGAAGGAGGTTTATTGAGTGAGAAAGTACGTCGCAAACCATATTCTGTGGTGTTGCTCGATGAGATAGAGAAAGCTCATCCGGATGTGTATAATATCTTGTTGCAAGTGATGGACGAAGGTCATCTGACCGATAGCATGGGGCGTAAGATAGACTTTAAGAATACGATACTGATAATGACTTCAAATGTCGGTACACGCCAGCTGAAAGATTTTGGTGGAGGTATCGGGTTCAATAAACAATCGGCAGCAAACCGCGAGTATTCGAGAAGTGTACTTCAAAAAGCATTGAACAAGACGTTCTCGCCTGAGTTCCTGAACCGTGTGGATGATATTATTACATTCGACCAGCTAGACAAGTCTTCTATAGAAAAGATCATCGATATAGAACTGAAAGGATTCTATAAACGTATGGCCGAACTTGGTTATACGATCGAACTTACTCAGGAGGCAAAAGATTTCCTTGCCGATAAAGGCTACGATGTTCAATTCGGTGCCCGTCCGTTGAAACGTGCTATCCAAAACTATGTGGAGGATGAAATAGCCGAACTGATACTTTCGGGTGCAGCCAAAGAAGGCAGTACTATATCTTTCGAAGTGGATAAAGAGAAGGATAAGTTGAAAGCTGTGGCTCATGAACTTGCGCAAGCTTAATAGTAAGATCATTATAATAAAAGAGGTGCTGATTGTAAAAGTCAGCGCCTCTTTGCATCTTATTTTAAGACCTTTTAATTAAGGTTTCGTACATGTCTCAGAAGCTCCTCTTTGATAACTGTAATTCCAAGGCTGACAATCCGGTTCGCTTCTATGAAATCCTTATCGTCATCCAGCTTTCGGTGCCTGCGAACAAAATCTTCGAGGCTATCGGCATCCGTATATCCCTCAAATATCAAGTCCTTAGCTTGTTTAGCAGCTTTTACTTTCGTTGCGGTGCCATTTAATGGGGGAATGAGGCTTAATGTCACCAATGCCTTATCCAGCAGTTGATAATCGAGGGATATGCCGAAATCTTCGGCTTCAACTACCCGTAGCCATTGCAGGATATTGCCGATACTCTCTTTAGTGACACCTTCGATTGGCTGATAGTTTTTATCATAGATAGCTTCTTTAATATTAGATACAGCCCTGTTAATATCAAATTTCTCTGCTTCGTAGTATTCAGCTGCAGTTTGTTCGTCACAGCCCGTCTGTTCACATATCTCTTTGATTGATTTGGCTTTGAACAGATAGACGCATTTCTCGACATCTCCGTCATTCGCTTTCAATAGCTGCAAGGCTTCATGTATCGGTACAGGGACTATTTTCCGTAATTCTTTTATTTTATTGGTCATTGCTTATTCTTTTTTAAACAAAATGTAGTTATCATAGATTGATAACCGACTGATTTACTATCTCCCTATAGATTAGGTTCTGATTCAGGATATAATCATTTCCAATCATAAATAGCTGTTCGCGAGCCCGTGTAAGGGCTACATTCAGTTTGCGGTCTACAGTACGCTCACGGTTCAGATTACTAAAAAATCTCAATTGGTATGGCTTGTTGAAACAAAAAGAAAGAATGATGATATCCCGCTGACTACCCTGATAGCGTTCTACGGTATCTACCATAATATTGTTTAGTCCCGGAATTTCTGTTTCTTCCAGTTTATGTTTTATCAGGGCAATCTGATTACGGTAGGGAGTTATCACGCCTATGGTTTTCCGGGCATCAAAAGCCATGTTATTAACTCTGTAAATCTCAAGTATTGCTTTTATTAAAGAAATAACAACATCTGCTTCCTGTTTGTTCAGCTTATCCGAATTGTTCGTGTTGTCTGTTTGCCTGACAGGGATGAATGCTGTCCGTTTTGTTGCAATTAATGCTTGTAATTTATCTGATCTGTCGTATGTTTGATATATTAAAGGCTTACATTGCCTGTCAGTAGCTACATTTAGCATATTGTCATAGAAGTTGGCATTGACAAGGGACGCAATATCTTCATGCATCCGTCCGTGATAGGTCAAAGTATCATATGCATGTGCCCAACCTTGTTTTTGACAGACGTGAAACAGTCGCTCAAATAAAGATTCACGGCAATTGGATAATTCAATGTCATTTAATATGGTCTCTTTTACCTTCGATTTGTTTTCATCCTGCAAAGTGATTGTAGACAATTGTTTATGATCTCCTATCATGATGAACTTGTCGAATAGAGGTAAAAGCCCGATAATCTGTGGTTCCAGTATTTGAGATGCCTCGTCTATGATAGCAACATGAAACTTCTTAAGATCGAATAATTCGGGCTTTCCGGTTATGGAAGCAAGGGTGCCGACAAAAATACGGGTACGGTCTATGGTTTGGATCAGCTCTTTTCTACTGTCTGCCTGATGGGAGATATTTTGCAGCAGGCGATGACGATAATCTTCACCGCACGAGAGTTCCGCACCTATACGGATATATCTGTCACACTCGTCTTCACTTTTGCCGAATGCCTGACAGATGGAGGCGCATAATTCATCCACGGCACGGTTGGTATATGCCATTACAAGGATATTTGTATCCTTCCCGGCAGAGAAACGCTCTATAAGTTGCCGGGCAAAGATGGATGTTTTACCTGTTCCCGGAGGCCCTACAATAAGGAAGTAATCTTCGGCTGCTAAGGCTTTATTTATGATGTTCTCCTGTTTTTCCTCTTTTGTGGCGTCTGTCTTTAATGTATACAGTGCGGATAAGGCCGGCTTTCGTAAGCCAAGCAATAGTTCTTTTTTGTCATCAGGAGCAGACAGAAAAGCAAACAGGCTTTTGTACATTGTATTGTAGCTATGGTCTAGTTTGTCATGCTCCACAGCCCAATATTTGTAACGGGAGAAAAAATCGTGGTTTCGCTGTTTATATCTGAATCGCAGAATGACATAGTACGAGGAAATTTCTACTACTGTGCCTTTCAGTATCTGGTTTGTCAGTACCGATTCTTCACTTTTCTGGCGGGGGTAAAGAATACATATTTCTCCCTCCCGGAAATTGACACAATCATCTTTGTCCCTTTTGAAGCGGATAATCATATCCCGGCCGGAATCGTCGATATCTTCTATTTCAAGATTGGCGATCAGGTCTAAAGCCTCCTGCCGTTCTTCAAACGAAGTATTCCATAAGGCAGATACACTCATTGATGTATTATAGCCTTCGTCCCCTGTCTTTTGAAGGTATAGTTCTCTGGTGATGAAACTGATGTAGCGATAGAAATATGCCCTCTCTAATGGGGTAGCCTTATCTATTACTTTTTCTGACTCTGCCAACTTGTCTATAAAAAACTGGGGTACACGTCCGTAATTATCCAGATTAAAGAGATTTCGGAATACTTTCTCTACGTATTGCATGTCGCCGATATATAGATCATGCTCGGTAGCAACAATGAGATTCCGTACATTTATAATATCTTTTTCTAATCGCTGGTAAATTGCAGCAAAGCGGATGTTCTCTCCTGCATTTTCAGCCGAGGAATAAAGAATAGTAGGGTATATATGGCGTGTATCTTTTTCGAATACGCTTTGTATCATGAGGCGGTAAACGGCTGTCTGTGTCTCATGATTAGGTGCTATCTTGGTCACGTCCTCGCGAGGATAGGGAGGTTTACCCGATTTCAGTTCGATTATGCGATCTATACCCGTTTTGTCATTTGATAGCTGAAGTAAATCGAGCCGTCCCTGAAACCCGTATTTCTCACAAAAGAAAGATGGCTCAAGCGTACAGGATGCCACATCGAATCCGTTTGCAGGCATATCGTTCAACACCACACGCTTTATGTTTTCGAACTGGCTCCGGGCTTTCGTCATAAATTCTTTGAAAGCAGCATTGTCACTAATCTCTTTACATGCCGCATATTCGAATGGCATGGAGCGGAACGATTTCATGAATACTTCTTCGAATGACAGGCTATCGGCATCCCCGGCATAAATAAGTTCATCCAAAAAGAAATTGGCAAGATTTCCCAATAATATGTAATGAGTATTTACATTGGGCTCGAATTTACGGCGGAAATAGTGCAGGTATGAACTGCCATAAGATTGAAAACACTCTGCCATTGCCGAAGCATCTATCAGATAATCGGGTTCCAGTACAAACATTTTAGGGATGTAGAACCCCGCATCGTCTACTTTTACGTCAATAAGGTTGAGTTGCGCACCAATCCAAAGGCGCTCAATGGTTTCATTGAATATATTATTAACGGGAGAGACGTTATATCTCACTTTTAAGCTCTGACCAATAAGAATTTCGGACTGACAGATAAGAAGTTTGTTTTCGGTATCTATTTCCAATACCTGTACGCGTATCTTATTCGATAAATCCTGAGGCACAGGTTCAAAATCAAAAACAGTATCTTCTACATAGTTGAAATCCTGTTTCTCGCCCTCGATATATAAAAGGAAATTTTCCAGGCCTTCCTTTGCCTGCTGGTACTGGCCGGGAGATACCAGATTCTTGTCGTTTCGCAGCAGGTAGGATGCTTTTATGCGTATATTCTGCAACTGCCATTCCAGCGATTTTGGCAGTTCATATTTTTGCCCGATAAAGACAAGGCGTGAAAATAAAGAGGGAAACTGCAAAGATTCACCGGCGGTGATATCTTTGCAGCCTCTCTCAAGCACCCGTTTCAGACGGATATATTTATTTCTTAATGATAGGTCGGAGCTATCTATTTGTTGTATTTCGGAGAAATAGTCAGATTGTATAAAGATATGTTCTGACATATGCCCATTAGTATCTGATTTCGAAATCGAAATCATTTCTAGCTTCAAAGTCGAAAGAGGTCGGTTGAAATATGTCTAATAGTTCGCCTTCAATGTAAAATCGAAGTTGCCCTCTGCGAGATAAGTTATATGCCATATCGGCCATAAAGCCTTTTAGTAGATAATAGTCTTCATCTATTACTAGTGCTTCTACACTTCCATTATCCATAACAACTACTCTCATTCTTAGCGCACAGTTATTTACGCCATCGGCTTTCAATCTGATATTTATGCGATCACCGGGTCTGAATAGCTCCCCGTAGAAAAGAAAAATTTCGGAACTATAAGATTCTACACTGACAATATCTAATCTACGAGCATCTATACCTCTAATATCTTCAGCTCGCAAATCGTACCAAAAACTAAACCCACCATGACTATCTGTGTATATAGGTTCTTCGTCAAATTCTGTGGATAAATTTAGTGTGCCACGCTTCCACTCGTAACGATCGCTTTCACACGACGAGAAAGAAATCAACGCTACAATAGAAAAGAGGATCGCAATAAAAATATTCTTCTTCATGTTTTTTAAGTTTTATGTTACAAAGGTAAATTAAATTTATCTAATATTATATATGACTAAAGAAATCCCGTTTTGTAACATCGGAAATCCTAGTTATAGAAAAATTTTATAATAGGTAAACACTTATTTATTGAAAAGGTTTGGTTATCTTTGCCTCGAAATCTTAGGGGTGCCTTAAAATTACAGGCTGAGATCACACCCATTAAACCTGATCCGGGTAATGCCGGCGTAGGGAAAGAAGATGCTATTGCGCACGTGCATATTCTTAAATTCCGGGAAATCATCTTATTAAACCCCTTTTTTGTTTAACGTCAAAGTATGAAACAATAATGATTGTCTTATGCTTATAAAAATTTTGTATGTAAATGAAAAAGGTATTTTTAGCTTTTGCTGCTTTTGTAATAAGTGGAGCAGGAGCTGTTTATTCTCAACAACAGGCGGATAGCCTTAAACTCATAAAACTGGAGGAGGTCGTCGTATCTGCGACCCGGGTAAGCCGGGGAGCACCCATCTCGTATTCAGATTTGGGAGAAGTGGAAATTAAAAAAGATAATGCCGCAAAGAACATTCCTTTTATATTGCAATCTTTACCATCGGTAGTTTCATATACCGAAGGCGGAACAGCCGTAGGAAACACGGCGCTTCGTATCAGAGGTACGGATGCAAGCCGTATAAATGTGACATTGAACGGTATGCCGCTAAATAATCCGGAAAGTCAGGAGGTGTATTGGGTTAATTTACCTGACTTGTCCAACTCACTGCAGAGCATGCAGGTGCAGCGTGGAGTGGGTACCTCGACAAACGGTACGGCCTCTTTTGGAGCCAGCATCTCGATGCAGACAGCCGGAGGAAAGGGAAATAAAGCATATGCCGACCTGTCATCTGCCTATGGGCAATACAATACTTTATTGCTGACAGGCGCAGCCGGAACAGGTATCATGAAAAATGGCCTGTCGCTCGATGCCCGCTATTCATATATCAAGAGTGACGGATATATACGGAACGGAAAAGTAGACCACAAGAATATATATGCGGCATTGTCGCACTATTCCGATAAACAATTGATTCGTCTTATTTATATGAATGGTATCCAACATACGGGTATTACGTGGGAAGGCATAAGTCCTGAAATGATAAAAATTAACAGGCGCTATAATCCTGCCGGAGAATATAAAGATGATAATGGCAGAACCCAATATTATGATAACGAAACGGATAACTATTATTCCAATATAGGACAATTGATTTATACCCGTTATCTGACAAACAGGCTGACACTGAATGTAAACCTGAGTTATAATAATGGTTACGGCTATTACGAGAATTATAAAGTAGATGAGGATTTTGCTGATTACGGACTAGGTAAACAAATTGTAGGAGGGACGACCTATGAGAGTTCGGATCTTACATTGCGTAAACTGATGCAAAATGACTTTTATGTAGGCGGGTTCAATCTGGATTATAAAGCTGGTAAGTTGGGCATTACGGCCGGAGCAATGTACAGCTATTATGATGGATCGCATTACGGTAAACTATTGTGGGTAAAGCATAATGAGAATATCCCGGAAGGGTATAACTGGAATCGGAATACAGCCGTAAAACAGGACATGAACGCCTTTCTTAAAATGGAATACCGTCCGGTAGATAACCTGTCGCTATTTGCGGAGGTACAGGAACGCTATATAGATTATCGCATGAATGGATTGGACGATGATCTGATGGATTTGACCAATAAGAATTATTATAACTTTATAAATCCGAAAGGCGGAATCTCATTCCGGTTCAGTAACTATAATGAGATTTACGGATCATTCGGGATTTCTAACAGGGAACCATTACGCGCAGACCTGAAAGAATCACTGAAAGGCGGAGGTTCGCGAAGTATTGCTCCCGAAAAGCTATATGATTATGAGTTGGGTTATAAGTATGCTAATTCAATGGTTTCATTCAGCGCCAATTTCTATTATATGGATTATAAAGACCAGTTGGTACAAACCGGTAAACTGAATGATATCGGTTATAAATTGCAGGAAAATGTACCGGACAGTTACCGTACAGGTATAGAACTATCATTGGCTTATACCCCTACCGAATGGTTGCGCCTGGATGGGAACCTGACATTGAGCCGCAATAAGATAAAGAACTATACGGTTTATTACGATCTGTATGATAATCAGAATGACTGGAATCAGGTAGGACAAGTTTCGGAATTCCATAAATCGACTGATATTTCATTCTCTCCGAATACGGTGGGTAGCCTCGGCGTTACATTTAAACCATTCGAGAAAGAAGATTTTACGCTGTCTTTTATCAATAAGTATGTTGGTCGTATGTATTATGATAACACCTCGAATGCCGAAAATCGTTTGTCAGATTATTTTATAACCGATATGGTGGCTTCATATACACTGGATGCCCATAAAATAGGTAAATTTGATTTTCAGTTCTTTATCAATAATTTGGCAAGTATCAAATATAGTGCGAATGCATGGGTATATACTGCCCGTTTCGAAGATGGGAGCGAATCGGTTGACCGTGGTTTATATCCACAGGCAGGCGCGAACCTGCTGGGGAAAATAAGATACCGCTTCTGATAGAAATATTAGTTACGAGTTACGAGTTACAAGTTACGAGTTACAAGTAACCGTGTATTGCAACTCGTAACTTGTAACTCGTAACTGCCCAAAGGGCGAAGTAACCCGTAACTTTATGATGGATTTAATTCTTTCTTTTATAGAAAATAACTGGGTAAGTATAACCGGCGCAATTATAGGGCTGGTTTTCCTGTATTTGGAATACAAAGCTAATGTATGGATGTGGGCTGCAAGTATCGTTATGGCCGCATTCTATATCTATATATTCTATAAAACAGAGTTGTATGCCAGCATGGGAATTTATATCTATTTCTTTCTGGCTTCTGTCTACGGCTGGATAGTATGGATCATGCGTAACAGGGACAAAGATTCGGGAGCGGAGATTATTACCCATGTCGGGAGGCGGTTCATTGTTCCCGTTATTTTAGGAGTGATAATTATCTCGTTGTTGATTTATTTCATTCTGATACAATTTAGTCACAATCAGTCTTTTATTACTATCGGTGATGCCGTTACCACATCGCTCAATATTGTCGCATTGTGGATGATCTCCCGTAAGTGGGCCGAGCAGTGGTTGCTCGTAATACCGGCTAACGCAGTATCTAGTATATTGTTATTCATACAACAAGATGTTATGTCGGGAATATTGTTTTTCATCTTCTTTGTGGTATCTATTTTCGGATATACTAATTGGAGAAGAATGATTACCAGTTAATTAAGTATCTAAAAATAAGCTAAAGGAAATATATAAAATCAATATTTTTCTCAATAATAGATTATTCCTATTATCTTTACAATTTCAAATTGTAGGCAAAGCATTAAATGAAGATTTTCCAAATCATAACAGTTTCAGAATATGGGGGAGCGCAGACGATTGTGGCAAATCTTGTTAAAACTTTGAGTTCCGAACACGAACTGTTTGTTTTATATGGAGGCGATGGCGAAGCATGGAACGCTTTAGGAAATAATTTTACAAAAATAAAATTAAACAATCACCGCAAAGAGGTATCAATAAGAGATATAGGTCTGCTCCTCAAACTTTATTATTATAGATTCAAATATAATCCTGATGTCGTACACCTTCATTCTTCGAAGATGGGTGTATTGGGACGTATTGTTTTCAGCCGTAAAAAAACAGTATATACGGTTCATGGATTCGATTCGATACGGAAAGCTTTTAAGCGTTTTCTGATTGTAGAACGTTTTCTCAAAAACAGCGCGTATAAAATAATAGGGGTCAGCCAATACGATGTGGACAGTATGCGTGAGGAAGGTATCTATAAGAATGTGGAATGTATATACAATGGAGTTACGGACCAGTATCTGGAGCAGGTGGAAATAAAGGACCGGATTACAACAGAACTGGACAGACTGCAATTATCGTATTCCAAAACCGTAATGTGCATATCCCGTATCTCAAAACAGAAGAAATTCGACCTTTTCCTTGATATAGCAAAACGAATGCCGCAATATGCATTTGTGTGGATTGGAAATAAAAAAGAAGTACATAATGTACCTTCCAATGTTTTCTGTTTAGGGGAGGCCCATCTGGCATGTTCCTACCTGAAATATGCAGATTTGTTTATACTTCCGTCTAATTACGAGGGCTTACCTATGTCTTTATTGGAAGCTTTGGCATTCGGAGTCCCGGTGGTTGCTTCAGCGGTTGGTGGCATAACTGAGGTACTCGACGGACAAAACGGTTTTGCTGTAAACAATGATATAAATCTGTTTACAGAGAAGATAGAATACATCCTTTCGGATGAAAATATAAAAAAAAGCATGTCAATACATGCAAGACAATCATATCTTGCTAACTTTACAATCGAAAAAATGGTAGACGGATATAAATCCGTCTTTAACGCAATCGTTGCAAATAAAAAATGAACAAGCCTCTGGTTTCAGTATTGATGCCTTGTTACAATGTGGAAAAGTATCTGGAAGAATCGATGGACTCGCTTCTGAATCAAACATATACAGATTTACAGATTGTAGCCATAAATGATTGTTCTACGGATAATACAGGCCGGATACTGCAAGAACTGGCCCGAAAAGACCCGCGTATAACAATTATAGAAAATGAGGAGAACCTGAAGCTTATAAAAACGTTGAATAAAGGAATCGGTTTCTGTAAAGGCGAATATATCGCCCGTATGGATGCGGATGATATAGCTTTGCCTACCCGTATAGAGAAAGAGGTTGCATTTCTGGAGAGAAATAAAGAACATGATATTGTCAGTACGCTTTTTTATGCTTTCAGAACAGAGAATCCCGGGAAACGGGATTTGCACCATAGTCCCCTGCAAAATGAGGAATTAAGAGCCTACCTGTTATTTAAATCCGGTATTTGCCATCCGGCTGTAATGATGCGCAAACGTGTATTTACTGAATTAGGACTGAGCTTTGAAGCAGAGTACCTTCATGTCGAAGATTATGCATTATGGTCTAAGGCTATATATAAAACAAAACTTGCTAATATTGGGGAACCGCTTCTTTTGTATCGTGTTCACCAACACCAGGTGTCGTCGCTGAATGAAGAGCTACAAACTAATAATAAGAAAAAGGTATTTAAGATTCATTGCAGGCATTTGGGTCTGCCCATGGACGATGATTTTCTGGAAATATATGCATCGGTCGCAGAATGTGTACCTTTACATTCATCTTTTAAGTATTTGGCTCAGTGTGAAGAGCTTATGCTTTCATTGATTCGGATAAACAGGGATAAACCATTTTGTGATGCAGCCTATCTTGAGCACATGTTATCAGTTCACTGGCTCCGGTTATGTGCCAATTCGCGTCTGGGATTGAAAGTCCTGCGCAGGCTGAAAGAGTCTCCTTTGTATAAGGAAGAGAATTATACATCAAGAGATTTTGCTATTCTTTACACAAAGTGTACTTTTAAACTCAAATATAAAAAATCGCTTATTTACAAACTTGTATTCAGGTAATATATGGCCAAGTTAAAAGAGATTATACCGATGTTTCTGCCGTTGATATTGACGTTTTACTTCATATATCCGCAGGCGCTTGACATACGGGGTTCTTCCTTTATTCTCTTATCGGGAGTTTTGGGACTGGGGCTATACACTTATCATAACTTTCCATTTAGGGAAGTGATATATGTAATGGCCGGCTTACTTGTAATGCTTTTTATATTTTACACTTCCGGGTGGTTGAACGATACGAATGATCCTTATACATTTGGTTATATCAGAAGCCAGATAGCATGGTTCTTCTCGGCATATCTGGTTATTTTTTCTATATATAAGATACATAAGAAACCCTCGTTTAATATAGTTCTCCTGTATATTGCAGCAGCTATAGGGTTGCAGGCACTAATCACCTTTGGAATGAATCAGAGCGAGGCTATACATGATTTCTTCTTTTCGATACAGATGCAGGCTGAATATACAGAAGATGTAATGGACGTAGGAGGAAGCCAACGGCTGATGGGATATGGTATCGCCTTCTTTGGAGCAGGTGTTATAAGCGGTATCGGACTTATTGTAATTTCTTATCTGTTAATGAGGCTGAAACTGAACAATAAAGGTTTTATCGCATTGATATTACTATATGTCTTTACATTCTATATCGGTTTGTTTATGGCACGTACAACAGTAATCGGTGCGGCTGTAGGGCTGGTGGTAATAGGCATATTGTATTTTTGGGATAATAAGTCGGTAAAAAAACAGGCGAGAATCTTTTTCATATCATCCATCTTTATGATGGCCGGCGGATATGTTTTTGCTATGTTTTATTTTCCTCATTTCTCCGATTGGGCATTTGAGTTGTTTACCAACTTTATAAGGACAGGCAAACTGGAAACCCGTTCATCTAACGGATTGGAACAAATGTTTCTAATTCCGAAAGATCTGGATACTCTAATTTTTGGTTCCGGGAGGATGTCTTTTTTTGGAACAGATGTCGGATACTCACGTATGCTCTTTTGGATAGGGATTCCCGGCACTATTTATTTTTATTGTTTTGCTATGTTGGTGGCTCGGCTTTATTTAACTAAAGATTGGGCGGTAAATCTGATGTCGGCAGCTATAATTATCTACTCTTTAGGGTTAAATGTGAAAGGTTGGGTCGATTTAAATCTGATTATATACTTATTCTTCTTTTATTTCATGTTCTATAAATACTATATCTATATACCAAGCAGGAATATAGGAATGAGGACTTTGGTTAGTTACAAAAATGAAAAGAAGCGGAGAAATAGGGAATCAACCATATGATGAGTAAGTGAAAGTTTTAATAAAATATTATTCAGCAGCAACTAAACTACGGTAGTTATACATAAAAAATAATAAATAAGTCAAAGATCTTAAATAAAAAAATAATGAAAGAGTGTATTATTCTGGCAGGAGGTTTTGGCACTCGTTTACAGTCGGTTGTGAACGATGTTCCTAAATGTATGGCAGAAGTCGCCGGAAAACCGTTTTTACAATACTTATTTGATTATGCAGCTAATGAAGGATTCAATCACATAATCCTTTCATTGGGCTATAAGTCTGATATTGTTATCAACTGGCTTAGAACTCAAAACAGACCTTTCGGAATTTCATATGTAGTAGAACAATATCCTTTAGGTACAGGTGGAGCTATAAAGTTAGCATTCGAAAAAGTAAAAGGGACAGAAGCTTTTGTTATAAACGGTGATACCTTTTTTGATATAGATTCGGAATCATTACTGGAGTTCCACAGGGCAAAGGAATCGGATATATCAGTAGCCCTTAAACCTATGCTGGATTTTGACAGGTACGGCTCTGTAGAATTGGATGATGAAAAACGTATTATATGCTTTAATGAAAAGGAATATAAAAAAGAAGGATTGATTAACGGGGGGGTATATATAGTCACAAAAAAACTATTTTCCAAATTATCCCTACCTGAAAAATTCTCTTTTGAAAAAGATATAATGGAGTCACATATTCGCAATATAAATATTTATGGCTATCAGCAGGATAATTACTTTATAGATATAGGGATACCTTCCGATTTTGAAAAAGCGAATGCGGATTTTCTTGAAAAATAGAAGACGTGAATAAAAAGATGAGTAATTTGAAGAAATACAAATATCTTTTCTTAGACAGAGATGGCGTAATCAATGTGGAACGTCCAGGTGATTATGTGAAAAATACATCTGAATTTGTCTTCGAAAAAGATTCATTAAAGGCAATAGCGTTACTATCTCAGGTTTTTGATTATATATTTGTTGTAACAAACCAAAGAGGAGTGGGGCGGAATGTAATGTCCCTGTCCGATCTTGAGCATGTACATAACTATATGATACATGAGATAGAAAAAGCCGGAGGTTATATTACCGATATATACTTCTGTACCGATTTGGATTCTGCAGCTATAAACCGGAAACCCAATATAGGTATGGCATTTCAGATTCAGCGGGATTATCCTGAGGTTGATTTTGCCCGGTCAATAATGGTAGGCAACAGCAAATCAGATATTGAGTTTGGTAATAAGCTGGAGATGTTGACTGTGCTGGTTGGTGATAAATATAAAAAAGAACATAAAATATATCAGGCTGTAAATGCTTATTACGAAAATCTGTATAAGTTTGCAGTTAATTTTACAAAATAAAAAAATCCGGCTATGATTATAAGAAGTAAAGCGCCTTTCAGACTGGGATTGGCAGGTGGAGGAACGGATGTTTCTCCATATTCGGATCTGTATGGGGGCTGCATACTGAATGCTACTATCAGTTTGTATGCATATGCCAATATAGAACCACGCGCCGATAACAAAATTGTATTCCGTATACCTCAGAATGATGAAGAATATATATTCGATGCTGCTTTGGAACTTCCCATATTGAATGACAAATCGGATCTGATGAAAGGTATTTACAATAGGGTGGTGAAAGATTTCATACACAAACCGTTATCTTTTACACTTACATGTGCTTTGGAGGTTCCTTTTGGCTCGGGATTGGGAACATCTTCAACATTGGCCGTCGCCATATTAGGGGCATATGCGGAATGGCTTACACTACCTTTAGGTGAATATGATCTGGCCTATCTGGCCTATCTTATCGAACGTGCCGACCTGAAACAAGCCGGAGGAAAGCAGGACCAGTATGCTGCGGCATTCGGGGGATTTAACTTTATGGAGTTTTACTCTGATGATAAAGTTATTGTAAATCCGTTGCGTATCCGCAATGAGACAATAAATGAATTGTCAAACAATATGTTGCTGTATTATACCAACACTGGCCGTAATTCGGGTGATATAATAGAAAAGCAGCAGAAGAACGTCAAAGAACAAAAGTCAAAGTCTATTGAGGCAATGCATCAGATAAAGAACCAGGCATATGAAATAAAAGAAGCCGTTCTTAAAAATAATCTTGACGAAATAGGACATATCCTGCATCGCGGGTGGACATATAAAAAGGAAATGGCAGATGGTATATCGACCCCATTGTTTGAAGAGATATATAACACGGCCATAAGCGCAGGCTCGTCGGGCGGGAAGATATCCGGTGCCGGCGGCGGAGGTTATGTCTTTTTTTATTGTCCGGGTAATACACGGTTTGCTGTGTCCAGAGCTTTGGAAAGCCTTGGGGGAAGAGTGCAACAGTATTCCTTTACCAAAAAAGGACTGGAAACCTGGCACACAAGATAAACAAAATGAAGCTGGCTGTCCTTATACGTGTTTACGATAGAATAGAGGATTTGAAATACAATCTTCAGATTATCTCCGATACCTGGAAAGAGAATGATTATTATATTATAGTTGTCAGTAATGGAAAGAAAAACGGTTACGACATTTTACCCGAATCTATTCCTCACATAGACAAACTGGTAATTCTCGAAGAAAATGCCGGACATAGGAAGGGAAACTCCCAATTACTGATGGAAGGAGTAAAGTACATCCCAGGGGACTGTAAATATACGTTGATACTGGAGGCTGATACATGGGTTTACGGAGATAGTATTCAGTCTAAATATACGAAACTACTGTCAGAGAAGGCAGATACCGTGTGGGCCAGCGCCGACTGGTATGATAAGTATTATGCCCTGGCTACAGACTTTGCAATTATTAAAACGGAATATATAAAAAATAACCCCGGAATATTTGATTTTGAGCTTTTTCCGGAGTGTCATATCACAAACTTTTTACGAGATACGAATGTCAGATTCATGTGGATAAAAGAGAATATGCCGGTACATGTACCCAGTTATATTCGTTATAGCTATCCTTATGTACCCAATATAAAAGAAGGGCGTTTTTATGTATTCCCGAAATCCAGGACAGTGACTCACCATATCGAGTTTCTGAAAGGTGGAATGGAACAAAAGAAGCGTTATTTTAATATTGTGGCCGGCACAGATTACTTTCCTCAGGTGAAATCCGGAAATAAGGCGTGGAACCGCTTTAAAATGAACTTCTGGATAGGACTGAGCAAATGTTTTGTAAAACGTAGCTGGTATAGTAAAAAAACATATAAAGTAATAGGGTAAAGCGATTTTTCAGATTTATGATATTTTCGACATATATATTCACTTTTGTCTTTTTGCCGGTAGTATTGATTCTTTATTTCGGCATATCGCGCTATGTATCGCGAAAAGTACAACATTTACTTCTGATATTCGCTTCATTGGTTTTTTACGGATACAACCATATTTCTTATGTATGGCTGATACTTATTTCGATATCTGTCAATTATATAATGGCAACAGGAGTGCAGAATGCGACAAGACTTCTTTTTAGGAAGGTCTGTTTTGTTACCGGAGTTCTGTTTAATGTTTGTTTACTGGGATATTATAAGTATTATAATTTCTTTGTGGATAATGTCAATACCCTATTTGATACTCATTTTGTTCTCAGGCAGATCATATTACCGCTGGGGATCAGCTTCTTTACCTTCCAGCAGATAGCCTACCTGATAAGTGTAAATAAAAAACAGGAAAAAGTGCCCGGAGTACTGGATTATGTTCTTTTTATCACCTTTTTCCCACAGTTGGTAGCGGGCCCTATTGTCTTTTCTCAGGATGTAATGACTCAATATCAGGAAGACAAAAACCGTTTCTTCAATACAGATAATTTTGTACAGGGCCTTTTCATATTTATCATTGGTCTTTTCAAGAAAGCCGTGGTAGCCGATACGCTGAACATCTTTTCCTCGAATGCTTTTTTCGACCCCGGTTCTTTATCTTTCGGAGCGGCATGGCTCGGTTCTCTGGCTTATACATTCCAGTTATTCTTCGATTTCAGCGGTTATTCCGATATGGCGATAGGCCTGGGTAAGATGTTCAATATTAACCTGCCTGTGAACTTCTATTCACCCTATAAGTCGAAAAGTATTACCGAGTTCTGGAAACGGTGGCATATAACTCTGGGGCGATCTTTGTTTGTCCTTATTTACATCCCGCTCGGAGGTAACAGGAAAGGATATGCCCGTACCTGCTTCAACCTTTTTGCGGTGTTCTTTGTGAGCGGACTCTGGCACGGAGCAGCATGGACGTTTGTATTATGGGGGTCGTTACACGGGCTTGTCCGTGTATTTGAGAAGATATTTGACAAGCAACTGGATAAAGTCCCTGACCTGGTAAGGATTTTCTTTACATTTCTGTTTGTAAGTTCCGCACTGGTATTGTTCCGTTCATTGACAGTAAATGATGCATTGATAATGCTGAAAACGATGTACATCCCCGATGTAATTTCGTTTAACGGAATCTCACACCTGGCATTCAATACTACGTTGGCTTATCCGGACATGATGCAGTCGATATTTGTAGTCGGAATTCTTCTGATAGTGTCTTATTTTGTATTCCTGTTCCCGAAAAACAGCATCGATTTGTATAATGAATTCAACCCGAAACCGAAAATCGCTATAATGTCGGCAATTATGTTTTCGATAGCTGTAATCCATTTTTCTAAAGTAGGAGCTTTTATCTATTTTAATTTTTAGCAAATTATGGATATATCAGGTAAGAAATATACATCTAAAGGCTTTCTGACGGTATTCAGCATATCGGCAGTCACCTTGCTGTTCATTATCGGGCTGACTTGCTATGTCGTCGATCCGTTTCTGCAATTCAGGGTAGATCCGAAATCCCGCTATATATTGAATCCCCGTTTTGTAAATGGAGGACTGGCTAAGAATTATGAATACAATACCGCACTTATAGGTTCGTCGATGGTACAGAGTTTCGATTTATCTACTTTGCGTAATACTTATCAGGGGATGAAACCTGTGAAGTTATCCTCCGGAGGAATGAATCTGGCAGAAATGGAGCTATTGTATTCAATAGTACAGGAGAAGGGGGTGAAAAACATCATAATGAATGTAGATATGCCGTTTTTCAATCAGGCCGGGTTTGTATCCCGTTATCCGGGTTATCTTTATGAAGACGGCTTCATGAATAAGCTACAATACTTGTATAGTTATGAAGCCCAGATACAATATATTCCCGCAAATTTAGGGTTGGAACTGTATTTTAAAATTAAAGACGGTAATCTGCCGGATGTATATAAGATGAAAACAAATATTGACCAGATAGGTACTGAAAGCTATGCCAAGACCTACAGCGCCGAATTTGTAAAGAACTACTATCTGGCAGGAAACAGTGTATTATACCAGCATGTGGAACATATGGAGGAACGGATGGACAATAGCCTCACTTCCTTTATTGCCAAGCTGGAAATAGATAAACACAAGGATGTGGATTACACATTTATGTTCCCGTCCTATTCGGCCCTGTACTGGTATCATACACGCAAGCATGATTATTATAGCCAGTTTCTTGGTTTTGCGGCTAAGTTTATCCGGATGGTGGAGAAGTACGACAATGTAAGGGTCGTTTCTTTTCTCGACAGGAATGAGATTACAGATCTGAACTATTATGGGGATGTTACCCATTTTAGCCCTGCTTTGGGCGATACCATAATGACTAATATGTTTAACCCTAAGTATGAAATAAATTCTTCGAATGTGGATGCAATGACACAGCGGGTGGATAGTCTTGTGGATGCATTTATTGAAAAAAATAAAGACTGGTTACCTAAATAAAATTTAAACAGACTCTTATATGTTCGTTGTAAACGGGAGATTTCTTACTCAAAAGGCCACAGGCGTTCACCGCTATGCATTCGAGATATGTAATAAACTGCACGAGATGGGTGTGGATTTTCATGTGTCCATTCCGCAGGAAATACAGCCCGATTACAAGTTCAGTTTTAGAACGGTAAAGTGCGGTTCGCTGAAAACTCATTTGTGGGAACAAGTCTCATTGCCCCGCTATCTGAAGAGTATCGGCAGCCCGTTGCTTATCAGTTTCACCGGATGCGGTCCCTTGTCCTATGATAATCAGATAATGACTATCCATGATGTATCGCATGAGCGTTACCCCGAATGGTTCTCGAAGAATTATTACCGTTTTTATCATTTTATGATGCCCCGTATAGGCAAAAAAGCGCACGCGGTACTCACAGTGAGTGAGTTTTCTAAAAATGAGATTGTGGATACACTGGGGATAGATGCGGCTAAAATACATGTGATACATAGCAATGTGCCGTTTCATAATAAACCTGCACGGGAAGAAATATTGAATTATAAGCCTGACCCGGACAGCGAAAAATATATAATTGCTGTATCATCCATGGACCCCCGTAAAAATTTCAGTCGTTTGGTGGAAGCATTCGATAAGATAGACAATAAATCGGTAAAGCTATATATCATCGGCATGTCCTTCAAGGCATTCAATACTCCTGATCTAAAAAAACTGATAGGAGAGAATGTGCATCTGCCGGGATATATCCCTGACAATCAGCTCCAAAAAATGTATCAGGATGCATTGCTGTCCGTCTACCCGTCTTTATACGAGGGGTTCGGACTACCGCCATTGGAATCCATGACTTATGGTTGTCCTGCAATCTGCTCCGATATTCCCGCTTTGCGTGAGGTTAGCGGGGATGCCGCTTTATATGTAGACCCATATGATGTGAAAGATATGACAGCTAAAATAAACCAATTGCTGAAAGACCGGGACTTAAGGGAGCAACTTCGCCTTAAAGGTCTGGAACAGATAAAAAAATATTCGTGGGATGAATCCGCCCGGCAGGTTTATGACCTTGCGCAGAAATATATATAAAAAGCTTAGATAGAAAAGATAAGGAGGGTGTGTCAAAAGCAGTTTTTCTTTCTATTTACATACGCTACGCTCCTGTGACCGTTGGTTGTCATGTTGAACGGAGTGAAACATCTCGTGCCAGGAGGGTCGAGATTCTTCATTACATTCAGAATGGCAAAGAGGGTAATAATTTGATAGTACAGTTTTACTTTTGACACACCCTCTTTGTTATGTTTATATTTCTGGTTTATCTATATAGTGAGCTTAACGGCTTACCGTTCTTTGAAAGGTTGAATAAGGATTTAAAGATTTAAGGTTTAAAAATTAAAATGTATAAAAGCTGTAACTTTTGTTACCTTTTTGCGCTTTAGCGTCTCTGCATGAAATACTGTTAACTGATACATGTGTTACCTTTGTTACCTTTTAACTAAATATAGTTGAGAATACGAAATTAGAATAAAGTGTCAGTAGTGAGATAAAAAGCAAATCTGAACTTACAGGAATTATTAATTTTTCATTCTTAGTTATTAATTACTTTCTGTTACTATTTCCACTCAAAATTTACATTATGATTATTACAGTAAACCCTAGCTGTGAACAAAATAGAATATACGAAAAAATATGTTCACGGATTAACTAATCATTTTACTTTTTAATCAAAAACGCATTCCATTTCTTTTGAAAATCCCTTTATTTAATCTATTTTTGCATGACAATAGAAAAAAGCAATTGCATATGGTTATTTTCTATCACTATCAGCTAAAAATTTAACTATTCTAAATAACTAAAAACAATTTTAATTTATGAGTTGGTTACTTAAATCTTCTATTGGTAAGAAGTTGATAATGAGTATCACTGGTATCGCTCTTATCTTGTTTTTGCTGTTTCACGCTTCGATGAACGTGACGGCTGTATTTTCGGAGGATGCCTACAATACCATCTGCGCTTTATTAGGGGCTAATTGGTATGCTGTGGCCGGGACTGCTGCTTTGGGTGCACTTGTTGCCATCCACTTCATCTACGCTCTTATTCTGACTTTACAAAACCGTAAAGCACGCGGAGGTGACGCTTATGCAGTAAACGTACGTCCTAAACATGTAGAGTGGGCTTCACAAAACATGTTTGTCCTGGGTGTAATTGTCATTGGTTTCATGGTGCTTCACTTTAGCCAGTTCTGGTATAAAATGATGTTTACCGAATTGATGGGACATCACGAAGTGGCGCTTGGTGGCGAAATGGTTTCTCCTCAGGACGGAGCCGCTTTCATCAAGTATTATTTCAGTCAGACCTGGGTTGTGGTTGCATACCTTGTTTGGTATGTTGCATTGTGGTTCCATTTATCTCACGGATTTTGGAGTGCAGTTCAAACCATCGGTTGGAACAATCTGGTTTGGATGAATCGCTGGAAAGTGATCAGTCAGGTACTTGCCACTGTTATTTGTCTGGCATTTGCTTTTGTAACCATCTACTTTTATGCAAGACATTTACTGTGTCCGTTTTGTTAAGTAGGCGCTGATTATTTTTGTTAAAGATTAAAAGAAAAACAGATATGAGTAATATACTAGATCCAAAAAAAGATTCAAAAATACCTGAAGGGCCATTGGCAGAAAAATGGACCAACTATAAGGCGCACCAGAAATTGGTGAATCCTGCTAATAAACGTCGCCTCGACATTATTGTAGTAGGTACAGGCCTTGCAGGAGCATCGGCGGCCGCTTCTCTTGGAGAAATGGGCTTCAATGTGCTTAACTTCTGTATTCAGGATTCTCCCCGCCGTGCGCACTCGATCGCAGCACAGGGAGGTATTAATGCTGCAAAGAATTATCAAAATGATGGTGACTCGGTTTACCGTCTTTTCTACGATACTATCAAAGGTGGTGACTACCGTGCCCGCGAAGCAAACGTTTACCGTCTTGCGGAGGTTGCAAACAGTATCATCGACCAATGTGTGGCTCAGGGAGTTCCTTTTGCCCGCGAATACGGAGGCTTGCTGGATAACCGTTCTTTCGGTGGAGCACAGGTATCGCGTACATTCTATGCTAAAGGACAGACCGGACAACAGCTGTTGCTGGGTGCATACTCTGCATTGAGCCGTCAGGTGCACAAAGGCAGCGTGAAACTATATACCCGCTATGAGATGCTCGATGTTGTACTTGTGAAGGACAACAATGGAGAAGAACGTGCCCGTGGTATTATTGCCCGCAACCTTGTAACAGGTAAACTGGAGCGTTTTGCAGCACATGCAGTTGTTATTGCTACAGGTGGATATGGTAATACATTCTTCCTTTCTACCAATGCAATGGGTTCGAACGGTTCTGCAGCTATTCAGGCTTATAAAAAAGGTGCTTACTTTGCGAATCCTTGCTTCGCTCAGATTCACCCGACATGTATTCCCGTTCACGGCGAATTCCAGTCTAAGCTGACTCTGATGTCAGAATCGCTTCGTAACGATGGCCGTATCTGGGTTCCTAAAAAGAAAGAAGATGCTGAAGCTATCCGCGCAGGCAAACTGAAGCCAACTCAATTGAAAGAAGAAGACAGGGATTACTATCTGGAAAGACGCTATCCGGCCTTCGGTAACCTTGTGCCTCGTGACGTTGCATCACGTGCAGCTAAAGAGAGATGCGATGCCGGCTTTGGTGTAGGTTCTACAGGTCTGGCCGTTTATCTTGATTTCTCTGATGCTATCAACCGCCTTGGTAGAGATGTAGTTGAAGCCAAGTATGGCAACCTGTTCCAGATGTACGACAAAATTGTAGACGAAAATCCATACGAAACACCGATGATGATTTATCCGGCGATCCACTACACGATGGGTGGTATCTGGGTAGACTATGAGTTGATGACTTCCATCAAAGGTTTGTTTGCACTTGGTGAAGCCAACTTCTCCGACCATGGAGCTAACCGCTTGGGGGCATCTGCTCTGATGCAGGGATTGGCTGACGGATATTTCGTATTACCATATACAATCCAGAATTATCTGGCTGACCAGATTTCTGTTCCTCGCTTCAGTACCGATCTGCCTGAATTTGCTCAGACAGAAAATGAGATTAAGGAGAAAGTTGCCAAATTAATGAATATTAAGGGGAAACGTTCTGTTGACTCTATCCATAAGGAACTGGGGCTTATCATGTGGGATTTTGTAGGTATGGGCCGTACAAAGGAATCTTTGGAAGCAGCAATCGAGAAATTGAAAGCTGTGAAAAAGGAATTCTGGTCAAATGTCCGCATCCCGGGTGAAGCTACTAGCCTGAATACAGAGCTTGAAAAAGCATTGCGTTTAGCAGACTTTATCGAGATAGGCTTATTGATGGCATATGATGGATTGAATCGTAATGAGTCTTGTGGAGGCCACTTCCGTGAAGAATATCAGACACCGGAAGGTGAGGCTATGCGTGATGATGAACATTATTCTTATGTTGCCTGCTGGAAATATGAAGGTGAAGAGCAAGCTCCTGAGCTGGTGAAAGAACCTCTCGACTATGAATTTGTAGTTAGACAACAAAGAAATTACAAGGCTTAAATCAGTTGACGAGTTAACAAGTAAACGAGTAGACAAGTTTTTGAAAATGGGAACTCATAAGGATTTGATTGTTTGGCAGAAGAGTATCAGTTTGGTGAAACAGATATATGTTGAAACTAAATCCTTTCCAAATGAAGAGTTATTTGGCTTAGTTTCTCAAATGAGGCGTTCATCTGTTTCTGTACCTTCCAATATAGCAGAAGGATTTGGTAGAGGTTCAAAAAAAGAATGTACACATTTTGTATACATTGCTTTAGGTTCTGCCTCGGAATTGGAAACACAAATGATAATTTCCAGAGAATTAGAATATTTATCAGAAATTGTGTACCAAACGCTGAATGCTTTACTTAACGAAATAATTAAAATGTTGTCAGCTTTAATAAATTCTTTAAAACAATAAACTTGTATCTCGTATCTCGTATCTCGTATCTAAAAACTCAAAAAAATGGAAAAATTAATCAATATAACATTAAAAGTTTGGCGTCAGAGAGGTCCTCAGGAAAAAGGGGCTTTTGAGACATATCCATTAAAAGGCATTTCTACAGAAAGTTCTTTTCTTGAGATGCTGGATATTTTGAATGAAAACTTAATCAACGAAGGCAAAGAGCCTGTCGTGTTCGATCACGACTGCCGCGAAGGTATCTGTGGTATGTGTAGCCTTTATATAAACGGACATCCTCACGGACCGGACGAAGATATTACAACATGCCAGCTGCATATGCGTAAATTTAAGGATGGTGAAACCATTACGGTTGAACCTTGGCGTTCGGCAGGTTTCCCTGTTATCCGCGACTTGATGGTAGACCGTACTGCTTTTGATAAAATCATGCAGGCGGGAGGTTATGTTAGTGTAAATACCGGAGGTATACCGGATGCTAATGCTATACCTATTCCAAAGACAGATGCTGACGAAGCTATGGATGCAGCATCATGTATCGGTTGTGGTGCATGTGTTGCCGCTTGTAAGAATGGATCGGCTATGTTGTTTGTATCGGCTAAAGTAAGCCAGCTGGCACTTCTTCCTCAGGGACGTGTAGAAGCAGCACGTCGCGCGAAAGCAATGGTAGGTAAAATGGATGAACTGGGCTTCGGTAACTGTACCAATACACAGGCTTGTGAGGTACAATGTCCGAAGAACGTATCTATTGCAAATATTGCCCGCATGAACCGCGAGTTCCTGAAAGCAAAATTCAAAGACTAGTAAGTTTTGATTATAGAATTGGAAGCGGCTATCGGAAGATAGTCGCTTTTTGTTTGTATATTTATGAAATCTAAATATATTTATCTATAGGTAAAGAGACGACGAAAATTGATCTTATGGTAAGGTTTTCGTACATTTTAAATTATTTTTTAAGAGAATCGTTTTATGTCACTTAAATATGCAGTAATAGGTACCGGAGCCATAGGTGGTTATTATGGTGGTAGATTAGCTAATTCGGGACAGGAAGTTCATTTCTTGCTTCATTCCGATTATAAATACGTGAAGAATAATGGACTAAAAGTAGATTCCGTCCATGGGGATTTTTATTTGAAGTCTGTATATGCATATAGATCAACATCGGATATGCCGAAATGTGATGTCGTACTTGTTGCCTTGAAAACAACAAATAATAAGTTGCTAAAAGAACTTTTACCGCCTCTGCTACATAAAGATACGGTAGTTATACTTATTCAGAACGGTCTGGGGCTGGAAGCCGATTTACAGAAGGATTTTCCGGGACTGAACATTGCCGGAGGACTTGCTTTTATCTGTTCCAGTAAAATAGGGGAAGGACATATCGGGCACTTCGATGAGGGGCATCTCAACATTGGCTCTTATTCGTGTGCCAATCCCGAAATATTAGAACAGGTATGTAATGATTTCATACAATCCGGTGTAAGAACACAGGTGCTCGAACTGGAGAAGGCCCGTTGGATGAAGTTGATCTGGAACATCCCTTATAATGGTATGACAGTTGTAATGAATAGCACCACCGCTAATTTAATGAGTGATCCGGTTATGGTAGAATTACTTTACAGCATTATGCTCGAAGTCGTGCATGGAGCTAATTCTGTCGGTCAGGGCAGGTTCTCTATACCGGAAAGCTATGCGAGGGATATATTGGAGATGACACGGCATATGACACCATACTCTCCCAGCATGAAGCTGGACTTTGATTATCGGAGGCCTATGGAGATAGAGTATATTTATTCACGTCCTATTTCCGAGGCTGAGAGTGTGGGTTATAAAATGACACGGATTACTATGTTGAGAAGTCAATTACAGTTTATAGAAGCGCAGTATTTATCCTGTGATAAATAGGATGTGTAGTGGCTGACTGTTGGAGATCAGCCTTTTCTCTATTTGTATAAGTTTATAACACTTTTGTAGAAATTACACCCTTAACTAAAAACAAGCGGCGTATAAGAGATTTATCCAGAAGCATTTCATCATAATGTTCGGTATTGCGTGGGATGAGCCGCAACAGAGTGTTGTTTTCATTCACAGTTCTTAGATATTTAATTGTTGTGTACTTGTCTGTTACAATCAGGTACATTTCTCCCGGGAGTATCAGATGCAGGTTTATTTCTTTCAGTGCAACTATCGAACCGGATGGTATCTCCGGCTTCATTGATTCTCCGACAAAGAGTGCTGCAAGATCACAATTAGCCAATGATGGCACCTCGATATAATATAGTGGTTCGGGAAGAGTGATTTCGGTCTGTTCATCCGAGTCCATTATTATGGAATCATAGAATGGTATTTTCTTTTTGGATGAAGATTTCCTGTTTTCTTCAGATTCGTTGATGTACATCGTTCCTTCCCCGGTAAGTAACCACGCTTTACTTATATTGCAATATTTTGTTGTAATTTGTTCTGCCAGATCTTTGCTTATTGAATTCTTGCCATTTTTTATGCGGTACAAGTTTTCAGATCTTTTCAGACCTATTGAGGTTGCAAATTTATTGATAGAGAGATTGGTCGATTCTATGACTTTTACAAGTCTATCCCAGTTGTCGTTCATTTTCCTTTTACAAATTTTAAAATAATATCAAAAAAACTTTTTTATACAATATAAAATTGTATATTTGCAATCAAATATTGTATTTATGAATAGTGCTTAGCTATTCACAGTATATATAAACAAGTAAAGTTAGATAATTATCGTAGAAACATATCTTTTTGATATATTTTAATATTTAGAGACAACATATGCTATCACATAAATAACTGAATTGATAAACAACTAATTTATTAACAACTAGCTTTTTTATTATGAAAAAACTTAAGTTTTATATTCCTGTATTGGCTATAGCGTGCGCAGGAATTGTATTTTCTACAACATCGTGCGTTGATGACAACGAGTCGCAAAGCGTAACCCAATTGCGTGGCGCTAAGGCCGACCAGCTGAAGGCTGATGCAGAGCTTAAAAGAGCACAGGCGGAGGTTGAAAAAATCCTTGCAGAAGCTGAAAAAGCTTTGAAAGAAGCGGAAGCAGAAAGAATTAAAGCAGAAATTGAGTACAGGAAAGCCGAAACAGAATACCAGAAAAAGTATTGGGCTGAAGAGATCAAGAAAATGGAAAAAGCTACAGAAGTAGCAATCAAGAAAGCTGAGGCTGAATTGGAACGGGAAAAAGCTAATCTTGTAACAGCGCAACAGGAGTTGGCTGAAGCTTTGGCTAAAGCCGCAGTAGAAGATCCGGAATTGAAAGCTGCGGTACTTGCATATCAGGATGCGATAGCTAAAGTAAATGCACATACAGCTGTCTGGTCTGAAAAGACAATCAGATTGGCTAAAGAAAATGAGTTGCTTGCCGGATATAAAGCAGGGAAAAATGAAACTTTAGCTAATGATATCAGGTTGAAGGAAAGAGATATCGCTAATATGAACATTGGCCTCGAAAACGACAAAGCCGACCTTAAGAGATGGCAGGATCTTTTAGCTACTACTGATATAAAAGATATCGAAAAAGAAATAGCTAAAGCAAAAGCCGACGAAAAAATACTGCTGTTTACTGATATCCCTGCTCTTGAAAACAAACGTTTGCAAGCGGAGATCGTTTACAACAATGCAAGTAATACATGGTACGATTTCTATGATAACGCTTACAACTGGAGAACCGACAAGGTGTATACAATCGCTGAATTGAACACAATCCTTGCAGACATGAAAGCTAATCTGGCTACAGCTAAAGCAGATAAGACTAAAGCAGAAGCTGATTTTACTGCTGCTACTTCGGCACTGGTAGGATTACATACCGATTTCAGAAAAGCAGAAGCTGACAAAGTTAAAACAAGAGAGGCTCTGGATAAAGCAATAGAAGATCGCAATACAGTTTATAACAACCCTTCGTCTACACAGGCTCAGAAAGATGCTGCTGACGCTGCTGTTGCCGCTGCTGATACTGCAGATAACGCAGCCGCAGTAACTCTTGCCGATAAAAGCAACAAGTACTATGACGGCCAAAATAAGGTTGACAATGCGCAGCATGCAGTGGAAGATGCTACTAACGCTATTAATTATTTGACAGAAGATATTGCTGATATGGAAGCCGTGAAAGCTATCTACAAAGATGAATCTACTCCGGCAACGTTAAAAGCTGCCTATGATAAAGCAAGAACAGACTATTATGCAGCTGTTGATGCTAAGGATGTAAAAGTTCGTGAAGCAAATTCTTTGAGAAACTACTACTGGACGCTTGAATCAGCTGTATTTAACGGCACATATATAGGAGATATAAAAGAGCAGCAGATAGAAAGACTTGAAGATGCTATTGCTAGCACTACATTGGCTATCAGTAACATAGAGAGAGATATCAAAGAGTTGGAAGCTACTACTACATACGATATATCTACGAAAGTAGCCGAGATTGCTGCTCTGACAGAAGAAGTAGCTCAAGAAAAACTCCAGATGGATGCAGCTAAAAAGGAAGCAGCTGTTGCTAAAGCTATAATAGACGCGAAAATCAAATAAAAACACTGGAAGGTTAATCTATCTGGCAATGAGTTGAGGAAACAATATTCCTTCCTCAACTCATTCTGATAAAAAACAGAAGCTAAAATGAAGAAAATATTATGTTTAACAATGCTCCTGTCCTTTGCTTTTTCGGCTTTTGCTCAAAACTCAAGTGACGTGGCTCCGAAAAAAGGTGACTGGATGGTTTCTGTCAACTTTGGAGTCGGGTCATATATCGGGACAGATGCTCCGGCTCCCAACAACCCGGCTTATACTTTGTCGGCATCTACATCGGCATGGTTCGATAAGAATCCGATATTGGATATAGAAGGCAGATGGTTTGTGTCGGACAAGTGGGCGCTAAAATTGACGGGAGGATTTAATTTCAGCCACAATCCGGCTTATAATGAAGTTACCGGTACAGGCTCAGAATCCGGTGATATTCCTACCTATAATGCTGTGCCTGGCAGAGATAATATTCAATTCTCGGTGACAGTAGGTGCGGATCATTATTTCAAAACGAAATGGGATCAATTACATCTGCGCCTAGGAGGTGAATTCGGTTATGCTTATGGCCGTGTATCTGCAAATGCCGAAGATAGTGAGGACTATCTGGGTGCGAGTGTAGGTGAGGCTTATGCATTGAAGGTAGCTCCGGTTGTAGGTGCGGACTATTTTATTAATTCTGCTTTATTCTTAGGATTCGATATTCGTCCGGTGGCTTATCAGTATTCAACTTACAGTATCCGTCCTCAGGCGGGATTGGGGTTGCTTTCATCAGATAGTCACTCTTTTTCAATCTTATCACAACCGATGATAAAATTAGGAATCAGATTTTAAATGATCTGTTACTAATTAGTTAAGATAATTAATGTGAGAGAGGAGGCTTTCCGAGAGGAAAGCCTCTCTTGTTTTATCTGTATCCAGATATGAAAAAGTAACAAAAGTAACAGAAACTAATTAATAATTAAGAATGAAAAATTAATAATTCTGTAAGTTCATATTTGCTTTTTATCTCACTACTGACCCTGTATTCTAATTTCATATTCTCAACTATATTTAGTTAAAAGGTAACAAAGGTAACACATGTATCAGTTAGCAGTCAACAGTCATCAGTTAACAGTATTTCATGCAGAGACGCTAAAGCGCAAAAGGGTAACAAAGGTAACACTTTTTTCAGTGAACAGTCAACAACTCGTACCTCGTACCTCGTCTACTCGTATCTCTTTACTTATAACTTACTACTTGTTAAAAGGTAACAAAAGTAACACTTCTTACAAATTTTTCTTTCTCTTACTTTTTACTGTATCTCCGTTTTCAGGTTCAAAAAATGTCAAGGAACTATTTCCTGATGAAAAAAATCCATCAGCGATATTCTATAGATAAAGTTTCCGTGAAAGAGTAACAAAAAAGCAGCAATCAAGAGATCGCCGCTTTCTTATATTCTATTTATTTAGTCAGAATCTTTCATCTTCTGTCGCGTGCTGAATAAGTTGCATTTGATGAGGATGATTTCGGTTTACTGGCTTTGGATGCCTTTGTCTTTTTAGGATTCATATCCCCCGCTGCTTTTATCGAATCGTTGATAACCCACAAATCTTTGTCAAATTGCTTCAGTTGGGTTTCGATACTATCCTGTGCATGTTTCAATGCCTCCGGAGTGGTAAATTTTTCTTGCAGGAACTTATTCTCCATATTGGTTGTCTTGTATATCTCTCCTTCATATAGTCGGAGCCTGAAATAATCATCGATGGTTTTATTCATTACATTATTCAGGTCGGAAGTCATAATTGGCATACGCGCCGCATATGGTCTTACATATTCGTATGGTATCCAGAATTGCGGTTCGCGGGAACCTGCAGCTGATATGGACGATTCCATATCGTCATCACCAAAATAACGTTGGCGGAACAAGACCGGGCATATGGCCACTGTTTTTACACCCAGTACTGAATTCGACTGGTCAAAATACCAGGCTTCTTTTATGTAATAACCCAACGCTTCATTGCTGGGAATACTAAATTCATCGAATGTATAGACATTACCGTTTTTCTGATACGGTATTTCAAGCCGGTTAAGTACATCGCCGAAATCTATAATCAGGTTGTCTGTAAACAAATCCTGTCCCTGATTCCAGTCATATCCTATAAGGCTTCCGTTGGCCATCAGTTTGAAAATCATTGTGTACAGGTTCATTTTTTGTCCTACGGACTGTACCGGATATAGTAAGGCGGCATTTTTCCCTTTAGTCAGATCCAGAAACCGGTATACTTCACGTATCCATGTGGCATTTGCCAGATTCTGAGTCTGATTCTCGTTCATCATTTCGGCGCGAACTGATAATTGAGGCACCTTAGGGCCATTGTTCTGACCTTGTGCTCCTTGCTCTTGCTGCTGCTTTCTGGCCAGTCTGTCGCGAAGCGATTCCTGCTGGTTCTGCGCCTGCATCATATTGGTTAGGCAGAACACGCAGAGCAATATTGTTGTTATGTGGAATATTCTTTTCATTATTTCTTTGATTTTGCAAAGCCGATTTGTGTTCTTACACATCTGAAACCGATATAAGAGCGTGGTTGGTTCTGGAATTCACCTTCTCTCATATCTCCTCTGATATTGCGTCCTATATCTTTCCACGAACCGCCTTTTACGACTTTTTTCTTTACAGCGTATGGATCTTCTTTAGCCGCATCGTATTTGTATTGTGGATTCATATCATTCATCAGTTCTGTGCCTGATTCTGTATAAGATGTTGATGTCCATTCCGATACGTTTCCTGCCATGTCATATATTCCAAAGCGGTTTGGAATATATGATGCTACACGCGAAGGTATCAGATTCCCGTCTTTGGTATAGTTTCCCTCTCCCGGTTTAAAGTTAGCCATGAAACAGGCTTTTTCATCCATTGTGCCTTCTCTGTCCCACGGATATTTGTTTTCGCTACGCCCGTTTCGTGCAGCAAATTCCCATTCACCTTCGGTCGGTAAGCGGAAGTTCTCTATCGGACGGGCATTCTTCGGCTGCCCCATACGGTAGAACATCGTACGCCACTCGGCAAAAGCTGTGGCCTGTTCCCATGAAACGCCGACTACGGGGTAGTCATTATAGCCCGGATGAGAAAAGTACATCCTCATATAAGGCTCGTTGTATGCATTATTGAAATCATTCACCCAAACTGTCGTATCAGGGTATATATTTACAATCTTGGTATGGACAAAGTCGAAAAGTGAACTCAAAGGGCGAACGATCGTTTCGTTCACCGGAAGTCCTTCTTCATTTATATATGCTGTATCTTTCGAAATCATTACCACCTGGTTCAAGTCCACTGCTATGTCCGTATTTAATATCCGGTCTTGTGGATTCAGCCTGTTTCTGCGTTTGGCTGCTTCTGTATAGTCAAACCATTCATATTTGAAATTCATTTGGGTAGGATCTATACCTCTTTTTCCTGTTATCGGATGGATGGCTGTTACACTGTTGATAGCACGCTCTTCCTCTTCCAAGGGCCTTTTGGGAATTGGTTTTTTCCAGTCCAGATAAGGTTTTACCGGTTCCCCGTAGCGGTCTTCTGTTATTTTAAAGGTTTCATCACCTCCGAAAGCCGGGTCTGCCAGACGTTCACGGATAATAGAATCCCGTACCCAATATACAAACTGGCGATACTTCGAGTTAGTCACCTCCGTTTCGTCCATCCAGAAGTTATCGACGGATACACCTTTCGGATTAGCTTTTATATCCCACAGGGAATCGTTTTCGGCAGGGCCCATTTCTATCGAACCTCTTGATACCAGTACCATACCGTAAGGTGACGGTTCGGCCCATGATGAGCCTTTTTGTCCGGTTACTTCACCGCCAATGCCTGAACCGCCTGTCGATCTTCCGCAGGAAACCAGTAATACAAGTGAAGCTATAGTTACAAAAAACAGTTGTTTCATATATATGTATGTTAGCCTTCGGCTACTAATTTTTTAGGCTTGATTTTAATTGTTTGTCGTAATTTTGTATTAAGCCCCCTAACCCCAAGGGGAAACTCTTTATTATTCTATTTTATATTCTCCCCCTCCGGGGAGGCTAGGCGGGGCCCTATAATATCCTTATACTCTTGCTCGCTTTTACTTCCCGTTTCTTTTGTAAGGGAATGCTGTAGCGTATAAACAACTCATGGCTTCCATGACTGACTGTCGACACATCCGATGTCAATAAGTCGTATGAATAGCCTGCGTCTATGTTCCTTATTTTTACGCCCAACAAAAATACAAAACCTTCGTCTTTTCTCCAAGATATTCCCCCATTGAACAGCTCATTATATTCAATTTTTGCCGTAATATCAAACTGATAGGTCACAGCATCAGATTTAAAGAAAGCAGAAGGCTGCAATTCTATTAACGGATTATTCAATTTAATATTGTATCCTCCCATTAAATAATAGGTACGTCCTACGAATGCCGAACTGTTATCGTTCAGGTCGAACTTCGGTTCCCAAAGGTGGGTAGCCGAGAATCCTATATAATAGTCGGATGTGATCCATGCCATGCCCAGCCCTGCATCAATGACTTTGCTGCCTGCAGCAGAGGGGTATGCAGGGTCCTGATCGCCCGGGGTATGATAGTTACTGCCGGGAATATGTATGCCGGCAGCATCGAAATTCACATTAAGCAAACCGCCCTGTAACCCGATATGCAACATCTTATTATTCTTGAACTTGAACTTATAAGCATATTGTCCGAGAAAATACGTGTTAGAAAATAGCCCTGCTTTTTCGTTTGTGACTATCGCGCCAATACCATGCTCTTTACCAAGGAAATTGAAGGGCATATTCAACGAGACTACGGAAGTAACCGGGGCATTGGTCATACCTACCCACTGGCGGCGGTGCAACATCGAACTTTCAATATTGCCCGTTTCGCCGATAAAGGCAGGATTGTAGAAGTTCTTCATCCGCCAGTATTGGCTTATCTGGGCATCCCACTGTCCGTAAACGGTACTGAACCCAAAAACGAAAAACAAAACGGATAATATGATATATTTAAGCCTCATTCACAAATTTAGTGGATTATGGTGTGCAAAGTAACGATAATTTATTTGTTTTTAACGGTTAAACACCTGATAAATTGTATCGTTCAGTCTTTTGCCTTTTAATTCTTCTTTTCTCTGAAACCTCCTTGTAGAGTTTTACCCCTCATCTCCGGATTCTTTATATAATTATTGCCGCATGGTAAAGTATGATCGTAGCAACCACCATTATGGGGTTTATAGAAGCTTATATTGTTCAGATTATACCTGAAGGCAGCCAGATGGATGAAATGCAGATTATTGTCCCGGTAACACACAAGCCGATGAGGAATGTTTCAAAGAAAGAATAGTTCTTCGCTCTGTATTAGCGGGGTCTCATGGTCAGTCCCACAGTTTCAGCTGCGTCCCTTCATCCTTTGGTTTCCTGGCATCTCCGAATACGGTTTTACCCCCATATTTGTATGAGGTATTCCGTTCGTGTTGTACCAAATCGTCAAAGTAATTATTGGGGGAGTATGCTTTCTCCATCTCCTGCGATATTTTAGAAAGGTTTTTGAGCGCATCCGATTTATCTTTATCTCCCAGCTTTGCCTGATGGATAGCTTTGTCGAATATTTCAATTGTCTCATCATATACCCGGGTCGGAACCGGGAACGGATGTCCGTCTTTCCCTCCGTGGGCAAATGAAAAGCGTGCCGGGTCGGAAAATCGTGATGGTGTACCATGTATCACTTCACTGACCAAAGTAAGCGATTGTAATGTGCGTGGCCCCACACCCTCGAGTAGCAGGAGTGATTCTATATCAGATACATTTGTTTCATGGGCAAGAATGAGCGCGGCTCCCAGACGTTTTAGATTCACATCTTCGGCTTGTACGTCATGATGGTTCGGCAAAATGATGGAAACCTCATTCATCAGTTTATCCGGAGTTTCTTTTGTCAGTTCCAGAATCCCTTCTTTGGTCGGGGCAGCAAGTTTATCCGTCAGGTTCAGTATTAAACCTTGATTTTTTCCGCAGACAGAAGTATGCGGCTCTTCCATAAAGGATTCAAGGGACGACGAAAGCCAGTGGTAGCGCCGTGCCATACGGTTGTTCCCATTCATGCCTTGCTGGATAACAGTCCATTCCCCATCAATAGTTACAACAAAAGAATGTAGATACAGCTGATAGCCATCCTGAATAGCCGTATTATCCACTTTCGCCGATAATTTGCTGCTTCTTACCAGTTCGTCCCCGTCCAAACCTGTTTTATTGGCTATCTCAATAAGCTCGGCAGGTGTCTGCCGTGAAGATTTCCCCCGTCCGCCACAAACATAGATACCCAGCTCGGCCGAACGTTTGTTTATTGCCTTTTTCAGAGCGTTCATCACAGAGGTGGTTATGCCCGACGAGTGCCAGTCCATACCTAATACACATCCTAATGACTGAAACCAGAACGGGTCGCTAAGGCGCTGCAACAATGCCGGACGCCCGTATTCGATAACGATGGCTTCGGCAATGGCTCCGCCCAGAAGACTCATCCGTTGAGCCAACCAAGGGGGTACAGTTCCGTAGTGGAGGGGTAAATCGGCATGTCCTCGTTTCATACATCTAAGGTAGGAAAAAATTACAGATGATTACCTGCGATAGAAATTATTCGTTGTAAAGCTTCTTCTTCAGTCGTTTCCGACAGATTTATCCAGTGTATATCTTTATCCCGCTTAAACCATGTCATTTGCTTACGGGAATAGATCCGGCTGTTTTGTTTAATTTTGTCGATAGCAAAATCAAGTGTCCATTCGCCGTCGAAGTATTTGAACAGTTCTTTGTATCCTACTGTATTCAGGGAGTTGAGCTGGCGCTGCGGATAGTATTGTTTCGCTTCATAGAGCAGACCTTGCAGCATCATCTCGTCCACCCGTCGGTTGATACGTTCGTAAAGCTGTTCACGTTCTCGCATCAGTCCTATCTTTACAATATTGAATGGTCGTGGCTTCTTTGTATTGGTGCGGAAGGAGGAATATGGTTTTCCTGTCATCAGGCATACTTCCAGCGCATGAATTACGCGTTTGTAATTTCTGAGATCTACTATGTTGTAAAAATCCGGGTCGAGGGTTTTCAATTGTGCACGGATAGGTTCTAATCCATCTTTTTCGTAAAGGTCATATAGCTCTTTTCTTAGTCCTTCGTCTATTGTGGGTACGTCGTCTATACCATTGCATAATGCATCGATATACATCATGGAGCCGCCTGTGGCAACCAGTACGTCGTGTGTTTTATGCTGTTCTGCTATTATATCCAACGCATCCCGCTCAAATTCGCTGGCGCTGTAATAGTCTGTGATACCGAGCATGCCAACAAGAAAATGCCGCACTTGTGACAATTGCTCTGTCGTTGGTGCAGCAGTACCTATTTCCAATCCTTTAAAAAATTGCCGGGAATCGGCTGAAATAATGGGCGAATGATAGTGCTCTGCAAGATTGAGGCTAAGCGCTGTTTTTCCTACGCCGGTAGGACCAAGCAGAACTATAAGCTGTTTCATCAATACTCCTCGTCGCTTGGTAGCGGGGCATTATCCAGACCATCGAAACCTTCAGCGTCGAGCTCGTCCATGTCATAGCCTTCGTCTCCATAGAAATTCTCTCCTATATCAAGAGAGGAAGAGGTTGCCGCTACTGTGTCGAAGTCAACGACTTGCGCAGGCGGATTACCGGTAGATTTAGTGCACACTGCTTCATCGAGATTCTTTCCTGTGATGATTTCGCGGAGTTCCATGAAGAATGCACGTTCGGTCAGATAATCGAATACATACATCAGTTTTTGGCGTTCATCTTCCAGGAAGTCGTTTAATATGGAAGCCTCCATCGTATAGGAATCTTCTTCGGGGCTTGTATCCATTTCCACAAGAGTGATTTCCTGTTCTTTTTCCCAATCGTCGCTGCAAATGAAAAATGAAGTCATTTCGCCTTCTTTGTAGTCGACCGATTTGACAATAGCTTTGTGCAGATCAAAGAATGTAGCATCTGCATCTATCTGAATTTCACGTTTGAAGTCTTCCACTTCATCCGATAAAAGTAAAAATCTGAATACCATTTTAAATAGACATTTTTAATCCTAATTCAAAAGTAATAATTTTTTTACAAAGAGCATAGAATCGTATAAAAAATGAGTTCAACAAAGGGATTCTTTTCAGGATAAGTAATACAGGTGAATGAACCTAATCAATAATTCTGTTGTTATAGATAAAAGAAAATCGATAAAGATTCACTTATTTATAAACTAATTTATCACAAAATGAAAAAATTACTCTTAGTATTAGTTCTGGCTGGCCTCTCTATCGGGGCTTTTTCTCAAAGCGGTTCCAAATCAGTATTAGTTAAAGCCGGATATCAAACGGATTATGAAAGATTCGGTTTAGGCGTTGAAGGACGTTATTCTATAACAAATAATCTCCGTCTGGCACCGGATTTCACTTTCTATTTTCCAAATAATCATTTGACCGGATTGGATTTTAATGCAAATATACACTATGTATTTCCTATCCAGCGCGGTTTTTCATTATATCCTCTGGCTGGTGTTGCCATGGTGAATAATCGCTTTTCTTTTGGCGGATATTCTGATAGCAGTACGGATTTCGGTGTGAATATCGGTGCGGGAGGAAGTTACGATATAGGTAATAATGGTTATCTGAACTTGGAATTTAAATATTCGTTTCAGGATGTAGATAATGCCAATATAATGTTGGGATACGGAGTTAGATTCTGATTACCGGATAAAATAAAAGAAGGGGATAAGCAACAATTACTTATCCCCTTCTTTTCGTTCTATATTTATTTAACAGCAAACTTTACAATGGAATCACCATTGTAGAAAGCAACCGAATCTATATTCAGGCTTGCATCGAACGTGAAAACTTTGACGGGAGTTATTGTAAACGACCGTTCGTCAGATTCTTGCATGATTGAATATATGATATTGAGAGTTCTTCCTTTCAGATACGAACTGTCCAGCGAAATAGTGACGTCATTCTTTGTTTCCGGTAAAATAATTGCACCAGCCTTTTGCGTATCAAAATCTATAATCGTCAACACATTATCCAATGTTTTGGCAGGGTGGAAATATTTGTCGAAGTCTGTTTCGTTCAATAACATAACTTCGGGAGAAGTGACTCTTTTTGTCGAAAAATAGCCATCTACATCCGTTAATTCCACGTTTTTCAGATTTTGGGAATCATTTTCCGACTCGGATGCATTTACAGCCGGCGCGGATTTCGGAATATCGTTACTCTTGTTTTGTCCGCACGCTGAAACAAGTAAAGACAGAATCGCAAAGTATAATATCGTTTTCATAAAATTATCTTATTTAATCTATTTATATTAACAATTTATAGCTTGCAATGTTTAGAAGATGCAGAGGAGTCCGGGGTTATACGTTTTTTGTTAATACTAGCCGTTTGTTCACAACATCAGGTATTTCGTCTTCGTAATGTGTAACATATATCAGGGATTTATCTTTATCACAGAAATCTTCTATCAGTTTTTTGACACGTTTTTTATTCGCGATATCAAGCCCGTGAAGCGGTTCATCCAGAATCAGCAAGTCAGGGTTTTTTATAAATACCCGCACCAATAACACTAGGCGCTGTTCTCCTGATGATACATTGAGAAACGAGATGTCTTTGAGGTGGCCGATATTGAGGGCTTCCATCCATTTCTGCGCAAGGTTTTCCTGTTCCGGGTTACATTTGCGGTACAGGCCTATTGTATCAAAGAATCCTGAACCTACAACATCGAGGCATCTTACGTTTTTCTGATAATAGAGATGCATCTCGGGAGAAACATAACCAATGCGTCTTTTTATATCCCAAATGCTTTCTCCTGTACCCCGCTTTCTGTCAAATAAGGTAATGTCGTTTGCGTAAGCTTGCGGATTATCTCCGCAGATAAGGCTTAGCAGAGTTGATTTTCCTGAACCGTTAACACCCAGTAAAGCCCACTTTTCACCGCGTTTTACCTGCCAGTTCAGATCTTTTAGTATTGTACGTTCTCCATACCGGATGTGTATATCTTTCATATCCGCGGCGTATTCGAAGGAATACGATTCGTTGTCAAAATCATTTTTCAGGGAAGTGATGTTCAGGCTACCGGTTTGTGCAAACAATAAGTTTTTCAAATCCGTATCGTTGAGAAAACTTTTACAGGATAGGGCTGGCAGTACTTTTTTATTGTATACGGGTAACACATGCGTGATGGCCTCGGGTATATCGTGCGGGTTGGAAAGGATCAGGACAATCTGAAGGTTTTCCAATTCTGCCAGACGTGCCAGCAAGTCGTTCAAAACAGTTCGCGAAGCCGCATCCAGACCTATAAATGGATTGTCGAGTATAAGAATGCGGGGCTTGGATAGTAACGAGCGTACGATAAGGAACTTACGAAGCTCTCCACTCGACAACATGTTCACTTCCTTATCCATCAATTCAGATATACCAAACCACCCGAGCAATGTGTTCAGCCATATGGGGTCGGCTTTGGATACAAGTTCTTTAACCAATGGTATTTCCTGTTCGTCGCCTTTATTCCATCGTTGCTGGTAATAACTGTTTTGAGAATCGATGATACTGTATATGTCGCGGAAAGCTACGCTTTTGGCTACAGATGAAATAGGCAGGTTTTCTCCTTTGCTGTTCTTACATAATATTTCACCGGTTTTAAGGGCGTATTTTCCCAATAGGATATCAGTTAATATGGTTTTCCCGCTTCCATTGGGGCCTATAATAGCCCAGTGCTCTCCGCTTTTGATTTGCCAATTGACGGCTTCTTCAAATTGCAGATGCTCCAGACGGGGTACGGCCGCTGATATTTCTATGATTGTTTCTTGCTCCATTATTTTCTTATATGAAATAGTAATTAAAAACGGAGATTGTATTATCCCGGTAATGTACAATGTTTAAAAGAGTAACAAAAGTAGTGTTTTATTTATATTTTTCTGTCTGTTGTTTCTGTTGAATAACTTTATCATTATAGATATTATTTGACCCGAAAATTTATTGAAAGAGGATTATCTTCCAATTAAAAAGCTGAAATACGCATATTTATCGTTAAAAATGAATCTTTTCATAAAAAATAAAAAATAATTTGAGAATAATGTATAAATTTGTATCCTAGAAAAAACTTCGAACTCACTAAAGCTATAAATTAGGTATTACCTTAACACCATATGAAATTATGAAAATGAGATTTTTATTACTACCAATCCTGTTTTGGGTATTGACTTTTTCTTTAAGTGCACAAAGCAATAAGGCGAACCCCGATCCTTGTAATTGTGAAACTTCCAGAGATTCCGTACTTCTCCAACTGAATAGCGGGGAGGAAGTAATAGTCGTAAAAAGAAGTACGCAACAATTAAGTGTGAGCCAGTCGAATATGGCTAAACGCAGAAAAAATTTCGATTGTCCTGATATTTTTGCACCTCCGGCTCCACAACCCGAAGATCCTAAAATAGAAGTTACTCAGCCAACATTACCGCAAACTCCGGCTCCGGAACCACCCGTAAAAGGTAAGCCATTCTTTTTGCCGGACCCGGTATTTTTCCGAATCAATAAATGGGTGATCGACCAGGCAGAATGGGCTAAAATCGAACTGGCTGTTAATTATCTTAATGCAAATCCCGGATCTACTGTAGTTGTTACAGGATATGCGGATAAGAAAACCGGTAATGCAGCGATTAACCTGCGTCTCTCAAAAGAGAGATCAAATGCTGTAGCAAAGGTATTAGAAGAAAAGTACGGTATCAATAAGAATAGAATTTCCGTTAACTGGAAAGGTGATGGATTGCAACCGTTTGAACTTGATAATGACAAGAACAGGGCAGTACTGTTCCTGATAAATCCATAAAAGAAATACTTATATATAGAATGAGAAAGACCGCTGATTAGCGGTCTTTTTTATTTATGTGTGTAGCAATTGTCTGATTATTAAATGAATGAATTCTGTTTATGCTTATGTGTCTGTATTATATGATAGTTAATTATTGTTAATCATGGGCGTGTAACTATATTTTATAGTTGTATTACTAAAAAATATAGTTATGTTTGTGATATAGTTATTACAAAAGAATATTTCCATGAAAAAACTGACACAAAAGGAAGAAGAAATACTCGCCTGTTTTTGGATCAAAGGCCCGATGTTTGTACGTGAATTACTCGATTTGCAAGATGAACCAAAGCCTCATTATAATACCCTTTCCACGATTGTGCGCACACTGGAGGAAAAGGGATATATAGGCTATAAGGCTTACGGGAATACATATCAGTACTATGCTTTGGTCTCAGAAGACGATTACCGAAAAAGCACACTCAGCAATGTAGTAGATAAGTATTTCGGCAACTCGTATACACGTGTTGTTTCATCATTGATCGAAGAAGAGAAGTTGTCGATAGATGAACTGCAGGAATTAATCCGTCAGATTAAAAATAAGTAAAAGAGTTTTGAGCTAAATATCGGAAAAACGATGGAAGAGTTTCTTTTCTACATATTGAAAGTTACTGCATGCTTCACATTATTTTATATTTGTGTGAGGGCATTCTTGTCTAATGAAACTTTTCATCGTTTCAACCGCGCGGTTATACTTATTGGTACCGGGATTTGCTTTGCATTACCTCTTATAAAAATAAATGTACGGGAATACAGTCCTATTCAGAAACCTTTCGTCCTTATAGAAGAAGCCCTCATTCCTGTAGAACAGTCGTCTGATATGGAGATATACCGGTATGATATACGGGCTTTACCTTCCTTATCCGAACCGGAAAATCCGGCTATTCTGGTTGGTACGGTATTATTGTTTATATACCTGATAGGTAGCGGAGTTAATCTGATAATACTGGCCAGATCGATTTATTCAATGTATCGCCTTATCCGGGGTGGGCGTAAGATTGTACAAAATCGGCATATATTTGTTGTCGTTTCTTCTGATATAAATCCCTTTAGCTGGCGCAGGTATATTGTTTTGTCAGAACCGGATTATGCCGGTAATTCTTCGGAAATTATTACGCATGAGATGGCCCATATCAGGCACCGGCATTCCCTCGACTTGATTTATATGGAACTGGTTGTTCTTGTGCAATGGTTCAATCCGGCTGCGTGGCTTTTGAAAAGGGAATTGAAAGATATACATGAATATCAGGCCGATATAAGTGTTTTAGAATCTGGTATTGATGCAACAAAATATCAACTCTTATTAGTAAAAAAAGCCGTTGGCGCAAGCTCCTACACTCTAGCCAACAGCTTTAACCACAGTAAAATTAAAAAACGAATTACTATGATGTTAAAAGAAAAATCAAACAAATGGGCACGGTTGAAGCTCTTATTATTGCTCCCGTTAGGTATACTTACTGTATACGCTTTTGCCCGCCCTTCAGTAAATGAGCCATTAAATACGCTCATCAATTACGAAAGTACAGAGAATTTATCGGATGTGAAAATGTTGGATAAGGAACTTTCATCCTCTGCAACTGCTGATGTGGATCAGGTTGTATCTAAGTCAGCAATAAAGTTTACTCCTCCCCAGATAAAACAAGATGTACCACCACCTCCTCCATTGCAAGTAACGACGAATCAACAAAGAGATAGTGTAAGTAAGGCCCTGAATGAATATATAGATAAGAACGGCTACAAGTCTGAAAATAGAATTGGTAATCCGCCGACGGGTAAGTTTGAGGTAATGATGATGAGTGACACAAGAGATTTGGAAAACAAAACTACAGTTTTTCCAAGGTCATACAATAAGAAAGCAGACGGGAATAAGTCGGGTTATCTTCGTATTTATTGGTATGTGATAGACGGGAAGAAATATTCGTGGAATAAATTCATGGATAAATGTCGTTATGGGAAAGTCTTTTTTGACAGAAGTAAAATAAAACCGGAAGATGGTAAGATAACAGAGCTATATGGAATAACTACAGATGGAGCTAAAACTTCGGGTTTTTATATGGTAGGATGTAAAGAATAAAAGATAAAGGCTGCCTCAATTTGGCTTATGGGGCAGCCTTCTTATTATACTTTCTCTACAAATTTCTTTTTCCGTTCCACTTTTACGAGCTTGAAAAGTTTGTCCGAAGGACGGATTTTATCACTCACTTTTATAGAGAATTTTTCGCCTTTAACTGTTTCTTCGACAGATTTAAGGTCGACACGAATCTCTTCAACCGTTTGAAAAACAGCTCCGGTGGTAGGTCCTGTAATCAATATCTCGTCTCCGACTTTCAGCGACTGGGTTTCCATCAGGAATTCTGCCACGCCCAGATTGGAGAAGTATTTGATTCCTTTTGCAATATACACTTTCCGTTTGGTAGCACCCGAACCGTAATTGCTGGACCATTCACCGAGCCTTTGTCCCAGATAGTAGCCATCCCAGAATCCACGGTTGAATACCGTAGCCAGCCGTTCGTCCCAGTTCTCAACTTTTTCTTCTGTGAACGTACCTTCACAATAGGCTTTTATAGCTTCCTTGTAGCATTCTACTACGGTACGGACATACTCAGGGCCGCGGGCACGGCCTTCTATCTTGAATACACGTACACCTGCATCCATCATCTTGTTCATGAAGTGGATTGTTTTGAGGTCTTTTGGTGACATGATATATTCGTTATCTATCTCAAGCTCTATATCCGTTTCCTTATCTTTTACAATATAGCTGCGACGGCATATCTGGTTGCATGCTCCACGGTTTGCCGACAGGTCGCGTTCGTGCAGGCTGAGGTAGCATTTACCCGATACAGCCATACAGAGCGCACCGTGTGAAAACATCTCTATACGAATGAGTTCACCGTTAGGGCCCTTTATATTCTGCTCTACAATATCTTTATAGATAGCTGCTACCTGATCGAGATTCAGTTCGCGGGCCAACACCACGACGTCGGCGAATTGTCCGTAGAATTTCAACGCTTCTGTATTGGTAATATTCAATTGGGTGGAAAGGTGCACTTCCACACCGATACTGCGGGCATACATCATTACCGATACATCGGACGCAATAATAGCTGACAATTCGGCTTCTTTGGCGGCATTTACTATCTGACGCATCAATGAAATATCATTATCATAGATAATGGTGTTGACTGTAAGATAACTTTTGAGCCCGTTCTCCTTACAGACAGATGCTATTTGTTTCAGATCGTCGATTGTGAAATTATTGGATGACCTGGCACGCATATTCAGTCCTTCGATGCCGAAGTATATAGAATCAGCTCCTCCTTGTATGGCTGCTGTGAGAGAGTCGTATGACCCTACAGGCGCCATTATTTCAAAATCGGATATATTATTTTTCATTATGGATGTTTAAATATTTTAAATATAAAATACAGGATGTTTCCAGACAATACGAAGCCTGATCTGAAAAAGATGTGCAAAATTATACTTTTTAAACCGAACAGACAACTTTGGAGTATAGATAGCACCTATGCTTCCATTAATTTTATATATCAGCTATCTTTTCTTTTGTCGCGCGTATACTGATTTCTATATCATTTTTCATTTCGCTGTCATTGGCTGTATCGAGATTATCCAGTGCCGCCTGATAATCCTCCAAAGCTGCCCGGTAATTAGACAGTTCGTAATATGTATTTCCTCGGTTGTACCAGGCAACGGGTGAACCCTCCAGTTTTATGGCTTCATCAAAATCAGCGAGTGCTTCATCATAATGCTCCATTTTTTCATGTGTCAGTCCTCTGTTATTGTAGGCACTGGCATAATCGGGCAGTAATTCTATGGTCCGGTTAAAGTCATGCAGCGCTTTTTCATACAGACCCATATTGCTATAAATCGATCCCCGGTTATAAAAAGCCATTCCGTCTTTAGGGTCGAGTTCTATGATTTTCGAGCATGTATTGAGCGTCTCCATTTCGTTGCCTGTCTGATAATAGATAGTAGCAAGGTGCATATATGTTTTTACCAGCACTTTATTACGCCACTCGGTATCTTTTTTATATTTCTCATCATTATTGATGCGTTCGATCAGGTTGTTCAGCATATTTATTTTCTGCTGAGGGGAAGATAGTTTGTTGAGCGCAATATAGACGTCATTATTAAATTTTACAAGGCTTTTTTCTCCCTGTTTCCGTCTTTTTGCAATCAGGAAAAACATGACGGCAAAGAGTATGAACATCAGGACAAACATGGCAACGATGCCTGCTATGCCGAATCCTGCGATAGAACTTACATTACAGGATGTGAATAAGAATGGTATGGGTATTATTATATATTTCATGTGGCAGATAGAGTTTATTCAGTGGTATTAATATGTGTTTTTATGAAAGTTCGTACTTTTTCTACGTATTGAGGTTGTATTTTATCCTTATTGTATGCCAGATACAGAGTATTTGTTGCAGGTATATTTCCTTTCCAGAGTATTTTTACCAATCCCTCTTCCAGAGCTCTCCCCGCAATCAGGTCAGATGAAACCGCCAATACATCGCTATTACTTACAGCCCTCAATATGCCGTCATTGTCCGGTATGGTCGCATGCAGTTTCAGTATAGGACGTTTTTTGAAATTCTCCCGCCAGAATCTTCTTACTAATGCCAGATCGGTACTATAGGCAATCCATTTTTGGGCTTTGAGCCATTTTTCGATATCTTCTATACTGTTTTTTTCTATGCAGGCGTCAAAATCTGTCGTATCTATAGCCGGGTTGCAGACAATCATAAACGATTCGGTGAATAATGCTTCGTAAGTAAGGTTATCCGCAGATTTATTTTGCCGTGTGATGATAGCTATATCGAGATCGTTACTGATAACCTTTTCGGTCAGAGTATCAGCAAGACCATATTCTACTGTCAGATGCAGGTCTTTCTGATTACCTACATGTTCTGCCAGATAATCATTAAAGATTTCGGCAGGTGTGCCTAAACGGATACTTGGGGCTTTATTCAGAACGGTACGTTTAAATTCGGTTTCTACCCGCTCCAGATTATCTATCGATTCCACAATTTGAGTATAGAGCTGTTTGCCATACTCGGTGGGCATCATTTTCCGGGGAAGCCTGACAAATAATTGCTGTCCGATATAGCTTTCCAGCGATGCCAGCTGGATACTCATATTGGGTTGGGATATCATCAGTTCCTGTGCTGCCCGCGTTAGTGTTCCGTACTGATAAATTGCTTTGAATGTTCTGTACCATTCCAGATTGACCATATAATAATTATGATTTATAGTTTTAGAGAGTGAACATGTCGTATGCCAAATCTGTTTACTCTTTAGTTGTAGATATTTATTTAATTGATTTATTCTGCAAATCTATTAATTTTTTTATGATTATGTATCAATATAACTATTTTGATAATAGAATAAAGTATTTTAACTTTGCGACATATTTAAAACAAAATTATATTAATATTAAACAAGGAAATTGAGAATGAAAACATATTTATTAGCTATCGCATCATTAATATTCGTAGCATCGTGCAACAACGCTGCTAAAAACAAGGTTGAAGGAACTGACGCTCAGGTGGCGGCATCTGGGACCGGAGTAGAACTGACAGTAGACCCTTCTGCTTCATCTATACATTGGGTAGGATCTAAAGTAGGGGGTTCCCATCACGGAACAATCGGTATAAAGAGTGGAAGCCTTGCTGTTAATGGGGAAGAAGTGGCTTCGGGTTCGTTCGTAATAGATATGAATGCGATCGTAGATGAAGATCTTACCGAAGCTAAAATGAATGAAATGCTGGTAAACCACCTGAAAAGTGAAGATTTCTTTGATGTCGCAAAATATCCTGAAAGTACTTTTACTATTACAAAAGTGGAAGCTCTGGCAACACCAAACGACAGTGTAAACTATACGGTTAGCGGTAATCTGAAACTGAAAGATGTAGAGAAGAATATCTCTTTCGGTGCAAAAGTTACAAAAGAAGGTGAACTGTATAAGGCTGTTACCGTTCCGTTTACTATCGACCGTACTCAATGGAATGTGAAATATGGTTCAAAGACTTTGTTTGCCAATCTGAAAGAAAATATTGTAAACGATAATATCGAATTGCAGATAACAGTTGTAGCTAAAGCGGCTCAATAATACATTAAACGGTATTTTTATTATATACGGCTTTGACTATAGTGTCAAGGCCGTTATTTTATAAATTCCGCCAATAAGTAGTTGAAGAGATTATTGTCGTATAAAATTGTTCGATTTTTCTACTGCGCGCAATTAAAATTGCTTGCGTTCCTTTTGGCCTAAGCCCCAAAAGGACCCAAAAATGCTTTAGCGCCCCGCTTCAACGTCCGACCCATAACGGGCTCAAAGGCTAAATAAAAAAAACTCGCTCCGGGATGTATATAATACGCATTAGCGGATAAGCTCAAACACGTTTTTGTTTTTAACGCCTTTTTCGTCCTATGGGTGCCCCGTACTTAAAGCTAACGGTGCTGCTGACGCACGTGCGGCTAAAGCCCGGAAAACCTTTGTCCTGTCGTCGCATCGCGATTCCGGCCTCGTCCCGCAGGCGGGGTACCCAATCCGTAAAGCGGAGGTGTAGGGCAAAATACGGTAGCTGCTATACCCTGCTGATAATCCGGCTAAAGATGATTCCGTATTATTTTGCCCTACCGAAGCTGCGGTTTTGGGTCGCCGGGGGATGCAGCCTTGATTTTTTGTTTCGTTTTGCATCAAGGCAAAATGAATTGGAGCGAAGCCGAATTGAAAATCGGCGGAGCCAAATCGGCGTTAGCCAAATACAAGACGGCAGGCGCGTTAGAAAAAAAAGAGCGTTAAAATTCATCCACTGATTAGCTTAAATAACATAGATTTATGACACTAAAAGATTTACATAAACAAGCCATGCAGTTTCACGATACACCGCCTATGCCGGTTGTATTTGTAGGGCATGGTACGCCGATGAATGCCATTGAGGATAACGAGTTTGTACAGGCATGGGGCAGATTGGGGCAAAATCTTCCGCAACCACAGGCTATTCTTTGTATTTCAGCCCATTGGGAAACTCGTGGAACTTTGGTTACTGCCATGAATGAACCTAAGACTATACACGATTTCTATGGCTTTCCCCGTGAATTATCTGCCCAGCAGTATCCTGCCCGGGGATCGAAAGAACTGGCTGAGTTAGTCAGAGGACAGATAAACGATGTTATCATCGGAGAAGATTATGAATGGGGACTCGACCATGGTAGCTGGAGCGTATTGAAACACATTTATCCCATGGCGGATATTCCGGTAGTGCAGATGAGTATCGACCATTTCAAAGGAATGCAGTATCATTACGATCTGGGACGGGAACTGGCTTTTTTGCGCCGCAAAGGAGTTTTGGTGATAGGCAGTGGAAATATGATTCACAATCTGCGGATGGTACGCATCGAAGGGGATGACTTCAATACGGAATATGGTTACGACTGGGCTTTCGAACTGAATGACTTGTTCAAAGATAAGATATTGAACGGAGATTTCCATTCCCTGATAGATTATACCCGTTTGCACAATGCGGCCCGTCTGGCTATTCCTACTCCCGAGCATTATATCCCATTACTTTACACTTTGGCTTTGCGGGAAAGGGATGAGCAGATTAGGATATTTAACGATAAGGTAATCGCCGGATCGCTGAGTATGACCTCTCTTGTAATAGGATAGGAGGCTTATCTCGAAGGCTCTACATGTATCAGCACATCTGCTATTTCGGGTTTATGGGCTATTAGCCTGCGTTTAAGTTCGTGGGCAATATCATGTCCTTCTTTCACAGTAATATTTTTATTTACAATAATGTGTAGGTCTACATAGTATGACATCCCCGTTTTGCGGATATGGCATTTTTCGGTATCTACCACTCCGTCTATTGTTTTTGAAAAATCGCAGATATTGTTGGCCATATCCGTATACATATCTTTATCCATCATTTCTCCCCATGCAGGTTTCAGTATGCGGTAACTGTTATACAGGATAATAAATGCTGCGAATAATGCTGCCCAGTCGTCAGCTGATTCATACCCTTCTCCTTTATAAATAGCGATGGATATTCCTATAAAAGCCGCGACAGAAGTAATAGCATCGCTACGGTGATGCCAGGCGTCAGCTTTCAGAGATGTGCTTCCTGTTTGTTTTGCTTTTCTTATTACCAGACGGTACGATAATTCTTTCCATATAATGATTGCTCCCAGTACAAATAATGTAAATAGCTTGGGGCCTTCGTGCGGCGTACGTATATTTTCTATACTTTCTATCGCGATAATTGTAGCAGAAATGATAAGAAAGCCTACAACCGCGAAGGTAACAAGCGGCTCTATCCGCCCATGCCCGTATGGGTGGTCTTCATCCGCAGGTTTGCTGGCATACCTTAAGCCTAAGAGAACGAGAATGGAAGAAAATATATCGGCGGTGGATTCAATAGCGTCGGCGATCAGGGCATAGGAATTGCCGAAATATCCGGCCAGCCATTTACATACTGCTAAAAGAGTATTACCTATTATACTAAAAACAGATGCCTTTTGGGCTGTCTGGGTCTTATCCATTTATCTATATTTAAAGTACAAATATACAGTTTTAAGTAATTGGATTTTATTTTGTACTTGTAATTTTGTCACCTCTGAAAGTCAGGTTTCCGGCAGGATAAAACCATTGTTCCGTATTTCCGTTTTCTTTTATTTCTGTCGGTTCACCCCATGCAAGGCGGGTCATTTCCTTGGTCATCCCAACTCTGATTTTGTTTTGCAGGATACGGCGGAAATTATTTACATTATATTTTCTTGTCAGGGCTGAGGCTTCGGCCACAGTATATACTTTCTTGATGCTCTCATTTTTCAGTGTGGAAGAGTAGGGGACAGCTGTTTTTATACCCTTTGCATTTTGCAGAACCAATGAGAGTTCATTCGTTGTATTGTCCATTGTCACGTCCGTACATTTCCATGTCTGTCCGGTGGTGAAAGCCAGAGCCTTATTTGTAACCAGATTACGGGACATCTTTAATATATCGTCCGATATTACATACTCTTTCCCTGTCAGTAATTCTTTTTGCTTTTCGAAAAAGCCTTTTACAAGAAAGGGAAAAGTATAGTCGGCTTCGGCATTATATTTATAATATATGATATCTCCACTCGAAAGTTCCTGTAATTTCAGATAGAATTCGTCACTATAATCTTTAGTATTTGTTTTTGCTTTCGGGTGCCTGATAACTTCAAGTACATGGAAATACTTACCTGCCAGATCTTCGTAACGGGAATTGTAATTATCGTTCGGTTTATATATATTCTTTTCGTCGTTCAGCAGGTCGTCGTCTTTTTTGTATTTCAGTATAAAACCGCTATATCCGAAAGATTGGGATGATTTATCCAGTCCTTTCAGGTACAGTTCCTGCCCTGTATATCCTATTGCATTTTTGCCCAGGAAATTAGTTGTGCTGTCATATGCAAACGTCGGAACTGTTTCTTTCTGCGCAAACAGAGTAATACTAAATAAGGCGAGGAATATTATTAAATATATTTTTTTCATTGTCCTGATATTGTAACCGCTTCTTTTTTACCTTTTTCCACAAAACTCATGTCTGCCATTGATTCCACCGTAAACTTTCCGTCCTGATAAATAACTTTGCATACAGCTGCATTTTCCAATGGTTTCTTAAATAATTTGTCTCCTCCCAGTCCCAGTAACATAGCCAGTATACTCATCCCGTGCGAGATGACCAGTATATTGGCATCGCCGTGTTGAGACTCATTTCTTGCTATTTCGAGAAGGCTTTCCTGAGTGCGTGCTTCTACCTGGGAAAAGTTTTCGGCCATGCCCATTTTATCCAGTTTTTTGACGGCATCGAGTACCTCCCGGTAGCTGATCTCTTTTTCCATAATCGCTTTAATCATACTTTCTGACGAAGTATGATGGAGGTATAAAGCGGCACTGTTCCACATATGATGGTTAAAATCGGCTTCGAAGCTACCAAAGCATGCTTCGCGTAATCCCGAGAGCTCGATCACGGGAATATCTTCCTGTCCTTTGGCTCCCAGAACTATTTTGGTTGTCTGTACAGTCCTGCGCAGGTCGCTGCAATAAGCAGTACGGAAATTTATATCGCTCAGTCCGTAGCCCAGATAGCGGGCTACATCTATGCCTTCTTTTGTTAGCGGTGAATCGCACCAACCCTGCACCCTGTCGAGGGTATTCATCATTGTCTTGCCGTGACGGGCAATGTATAATGTAATCTTTGAACTCATTGTTTTAATTATTAATGTGCCAATATAATATCTTTATCATTCCATTGGCACATTGGCATATTAGATAATTAGTATATTATTTAATGTAATCTGCAAAAGCTTTGTCAAACATATCCGGTGCAGAAACTTTGCCATCCATTAGACACACTACCTCTATAACAGCACTGGCGCATAAAGTGTTGTCGGGGACACGGATTATTTGTTGATGAAAGTAATACCTGACACCTTTCCTTTCTATGTTGACAGTACAAATAAAATATTCTGAGCCGCGGAGGGAACTTTTGTAGCTGATATTGGCATTCCGCACAACGGGGATAATATTAGCTTCGGTAAGATCGCGCAACCGTAAACCGCATTTTTCCATCAGCTCGTGGCGGGTAGCTTCGAAGTAATGCAGATAGATAGCATTATTGACCACGCCTTGTGAATCGCATTCGTAGTCACGTACCTTCATGTTGTTCTCAAAAGTTAAAGCCATAATTTAATGATTAGCTAGTTAGCAAATGCCCGAGAGTTTTATCGAATAATTCAGGTTTTCCTACTTTTCCGTTTACCATACAGGCTGTTTCCACCCTCGCTGTCGAACAAACTTTATTGTCTTTCAGGCGAATGATTTTCTGGTTGAAAATATAGCGGATGCCATCTTTTTCAATGGAATCGACAGTACATATAAAATCATTGGCACCGCGCAGGGAATGTTTGTATCGTATATAAACACTTACTACTACTGCATCTATACCTTGCTCATGCAATTCGTAAAAATTCAACCCGTGTTGCTCCAGAAATTCGTGGCGGACTACTTCGTAATAATGCTGGTAGTTAGCATTATTAACTATGCCTTGCGCATCGCATTCGTAGTCGCGCACTTTCATTGTATATTCGTATATAGATGCTTTATTCATTGTTTTATATCTTCTTTATTTTTTTATATATAATTTCCGATTATATTATTGACTATCATTGTAATATGGTCAGTCCTTTGCTCTTTCGCTTTCAGGAATGTAAAGATAGAATTTGATGTATCGTTGTTTTTAGCCATCGCTATAAGGATAAAAGGCATGGGCTGTAAACCCATGCCTGTTTAATATATGTATCTTCTGACTTTTCACTTTTCACTTTTCACTTTCTTCACCCATTCTCTTGCATTTACAAATGCCTCCATCCAAGGAGTAAAATCATCTTTACGATGTTCGAAAGGATGGTGTCCGCATTGCCAAGGGAATAATGAGCGTTCGAGATGGGGCATTATTGCTATATGACGTCCGTCTTTCGAAACAACCCCCGCTATATCATAATCGGAACCGTTAGGATTTCCCGGATATTCACTGTATATATATTTAGCAATTACATTATATTCGGCTTCAGCCTTCGGCATAGCGAATCGTCCTTCACCGTGTGCAACCCAGATACCAATCTTACTTCCCGATAATGAACCGAACATTACTGATTTATTTTCAGGAATATCCACGCTTATGTAAGTCGATTCATATTTATGTGAGCGATTATGTTCCATTTTCGGATGCTTGTCATGTTCCGGATAGATGAGATCCAGTTCCATCATCAGCTGGCAACCGTTACATACGCCGAGGCTCAATGTGTCTTTACGCTCGTAGTATTTACGAAGTGTTTCTTTTGCCTTATCGTTGTAGATGAAGCTACCTGCCCATCCTTTTGCCGAACCTAGTACGTCCGAGTTAGAGAATCCTCCGCAGAATACGATTAAATTGATATCTTCCAGTGTCTCACGTCCCGAGGCCAGGTCAGTCATATGCACATCCCTTACGTCGAAACCGGCGAGATATAGGGAGTAAGCCATTTCGCGTTCGCTGTTTGTGCCTTTTTCACGTATAACAGCAGCTTTCAGGCCTGTTGGCGTAGTCCTGTTAGGGTCGATACCGTATTGAGCGAATTTACCTGTAAACGAAGGGTTGAACTTGAATTGAAGCGGCTGTTTCTTATAGTTTTCGAAACGTTCCAACGCCAGTTTTTCGGTACTTTGCTTCCTGTCGAGAAGATATGACGGTTCGAACCATGCATCACGTAATTCGTCTATATTGAATTCCTGACTGAAAGCATCTTTTTGGATAACAAATTTGCGCTCTTCGATAGGGCGGGCAACGATGGCGAAGCCGATACCGTAATCGTCCAGTATTTTTTCTACTAGGTGGTGATGTTTCACCTGAATAAGTATACCCGGATTTTCTGAGAATAATACTTTGATCAGATCTGCGTGATGCAGTTTGTCGAGGCGGGCTTCAAGTCCTCCCTGCGGATTGGCAAAACACATTTCCAGCATGGCTGTTACAAGTCCTCCGGCAGATATATCGTGCCCTGCAAGTATCAGCCCTCTGTCTATCAGTTCCTGCACCGCATTGAACGCATTCTTGAAATATTCAGGGTCTTTCACGGTCGGCACTTCTTCACCGAGTTTACTCATTGTCTGGGCAAATGCGGAGCCTCCGAGTTTGAACGTATCGAAAGAAAAATCGATATAGTAGAGATAAGTACCTTTGATATATGCCAGCACCGGAGATACGATCTTGCGGATATTCTTCACTTCACCCGCAGCCGATATAATTACCGTACCCGGTGAATATACTTTATCATCTCCATATTTCTGTGTCATCGACAAGGAGTCTTTACCTGTCGGAATGTTTATTCCCAGTTCGCAGGCAAATTCTGAACAAGCCTCTACTGCTTTGTAAAGACGTGCGTCTTCTCCCGGATTCTTACAAGGCCACATCCAGTTTGCACTTAATGAAATGCCTTTCAATCCATCCTCGATCGGTGCGAAAATGATGTTTGTCAACGATTCGGCTATTGCCAGTACAGAACCTGCAGCCGGGTCTACCATCGCAGCCTGCGGCGCATGGCCGATAGATGTTGCTATACCTGCCTTCCCTTTATAATCGAGGGCTACGGCTCCAAGGTCGCTCAATGGCAACTGGATTTCTCCCTGTGTCTGTTGGCGTGCCACTTTACCTGTAACCGAGCGGTCAACTTTATTTGTCAGCCAGTCTTTGCAGGCAACGGCTTCCAGTTGTAGCACATTCTTTATATAATCTTCCAGTTTGGAGATATCATATTCAGGGTTTGTATAAACTTCGTCAATGGTTTCGTCGCGCATGATTGTCTTAGGCGCTTTTCCGAAGAAGTCTTCCAGTTTGAGGTCGATAGGACGCTTTCCGTCAGCTTGCTCGAATACAAACTTCATATCGTTAGTCGTTTCTCCGACAACATACATCGGGGAGCGTTCGCGTTCGGCAATACGTTTAATTCTGTCGGTCGCGTTGGCAGGGATAAGCAAGCCCATACGCTCCTGACTTTCATTACCTACAATTTCTTTTGACGAAAGGGTAGGGTCGCCGATAGGAAGTTTGGATATGTCTATTTTTCCTCCGGTAGCTTCTACAAGCTCCGAAAGGCAGTTCAGGTGTCCCCCTGCACCGTGGTCGTGAATAGAGACAACTGGATTATTATCCGATTCTGCCAATGCACGTATCACATTCGCGGTACGTTTCTGCATTTCAGGATTGGCACGTTGCACGGCGTTCAGTTCTATACCACTTGAGTATTGTCCTGTATCTACAGATGATACAGCGCCTCCACCCATACCGATACGGTAGTTGTCCCCTCCGAGGATAACCACTTTTTCTCCCGGTTTAGGTTCGCCTTTCAGCGCGTCGCGTTTGTTCGCAAAGCCAACACCGCCGGCCAGCATGATTACTTTATCGTACGCAAATTTCTTCTGATTTTCCTGATGTTCGAATGTAAGCAACGAGCCGCAGATAAGCGGTTGTCCGAATTTGTTTCCGAAATCGGATGCTCCGTTCGATGCTTTTATCAGTATTTCTTCCGGTGTCTGGTATAGCCAAGGACGTTCCGGCATAGTTTCTTCCCAAGCCTTCCCAGCTTTTGTACGTGGGTAGGATGTCATATATACGGCGGTTCCTGCGATTGGCAGGGATGCCTTTCCTCCGCCCAGACGGTCACGGATCTCACCTCCCGAACCGGTAGCAGCACCATTGAAAGGCTCTACGGTAGTAGGGAAGTTATGGGTTTCGGCTTTCAGGGAGATAACCGATTTGATTGTTTTTTTCTGATAAAGGCTTGGTTCTTCTCCTTTTTCCGGTGCAAATTGTTCTATCTCCGGTCCCTGGCTGAAGGCTACATTGTCTTTGTATGCCGATACCAGCTTGTTGGGGTTTACCTGCGATGTTTTCTTTATTAATTTGAAAAGCGAACTTTCTTTTTCTTCTCCGTCGATGATAAATGTACCGTTGAAAATCTTGTGGCGGCAATGTTCCGAATTTACCTGCGAGAATCCGAATACTTCGCTGTCGGTTAGTTTCCTGTTGAGTCTTTTGCTTACTTCGTTCAGATATTCTATTTCATCCTCGCTGAGGGCAAGGCCTTCCTGCTGATTGTATGTTTCTATATCATCTATTTCGATGATCGGTTCAGGTTGCTTGTAAATATTGAATACTTCCTGATTCAGTCCGTCATAGATGCGTTGAAGCATCGGGTCGTGTTTCGCGTCGTTTGTATCTACCGGAAAAAATTCCTCTATACGCATGATTCCGCCGATACCCATATTTTGCGTGATTTCCACTGCATTGGTGCTCCATGGGGTAATCATCTCGCGGCGCGGACCAACAAAAAAGCCCGGAACATTTTCTGCTTCGAGCAAGGTTGCACCACTGAATGCCCATGTGAGACGTTGGATAAAATCGGCGTTAAGACTTGAGCTTGTTTGAACAGCAATGATGTTCTTGGAAGGGGTTTGAAAGAAGGAAACCATATTTTTATTTCAAGTTAATAAATTGACTTTTTAATAGGCATACAAAGGTAGTGAAAAGAATTATAAAATAATATAAATATGAATGGCGAACGGTCATTAATTTTTGAATAAAATAGCAAATGAAAATCAATATAATATTTGAGGGAGCGATAGAATTTAGGGGCAAATAGATATTCGCCCCTAAATTCGACAATAATTACTGCTTATAATTTTATCGTTAAAGAAAATAAGCCTAGTTAAGAGGCTTCTTTTTGGATTGATTTTTCGCTTTAGGCTTTGGCTTTGAACCGCCTTTAGGCTTATTGGCAGCCACCTTTTGCTTGCCTACGCGTAACCCGCTGGCAGGTTTGCCTTTTCGTTTCGGTTTTGCCTTATGTTCATTTTCGTCGGAGGATGGTGCAGAGGTATTCGAAGACTTCTTATTCGTGCTATCCGTTTTATTAGTTTTTCCATATTTTGCAGCGATGCTGGCTTTTCTATAGTCGGTTTTTATATCAAACTCTTCAAGAGCCTTATTAAAAGTTTTATTGCTCGAAGCCTTGTTTGTCTGCGTTTTTTCAGAATTTTCCAGCATATCGAAAAGTCCTTCCAGTTCGGCGTGTGTCAGGTTGCGCCAGTTTCCCTGTCCCAGATCGCCGAGTTTGATATTCATTATCTGTATGCGTTCGAGTTTAAGAACTTCATAGTCGAAATATTCACACATACGTCTGATTTGCCTGTTCAGCCCTTGTATAAGCGATATACGGAACATATAGGGGTTTATCTCTACAATTTCGCATCGACGGGTAACGCGATCCAGTATAGGAACACCCTGTGCCATGCGCGTAAGGAAGTCTTTTGTAATAGGGCGGTTTACTTTTACAAGGTAATCTTTTTTGTGATTGTTGCCTGCCCGTAATATTTTATTTACAATGTCGCCATCATTGGTTAAGAGGATTAGTCCCTGGGAATCTTTATCCAGTCGTCCGATAGGAAATATCCGTTGTTCGTGCCGTATGAAATTGATAATATTATCTTTTTCCTGCGGATCGGTAGTGCTGACGATGCCTACCGGCTTGTTGAAAGCAATGTATACCGGCTCGATTTTATTTATGATAAGTTCTCCGTTTACTTTTACTTTTTGTCCCGGAAGAACCCGCATTCCCACTTGGGCGCGTTTGCCGTTGATAGTCACACGGCCCTCTTCTATAAAGCGGTCGGCTTCACGTCTGGAACAAAATCCGGAGTTGCTGATATATTTATTTAGTCTGTATTCCATCTCGAATGTATGTGATGTAGGGTAATGATTTCGCGCAAAGATAATTAATTTGTTTTTGTTTATTTCTGTTTGATGGAATATTCATTGATAATGTGAATCAGTATTTGGAAATTTTATCTATATATGTAGCTATTAGCCATTGGCAGTTAACTTGTAGTTCTTTGAGAAAATGATTAGGCCTCCGTCCGTGTCTTGCTGACAGGGCAAAAACGTTTGCTACGCAACACACAGACAGGACGTCTGCGCGAGCGGAGTTCTTATATCCTCTTTGTCATGTTGAACGAAGTGAAACATCTCTTTAATCGAAAGAGATCCTTCGTTCCACTCAGGATGACAGACCCAAGGTGGACTTACAGAGAGGGAAAAAAGTAACAGATAAAAAATAGTGGAAAAAGTGTAACTTTTGTAACTTTTTTGAAATAGTTACGGATTGCTTCGCCCTGCGGGTAGTTACAAGTTGCGGGAAAGGCTGCCTGTTTATTTTGTTTCACGCAAAGACGCAAAGGTTTTATATCTTACCAGTTGTTGACTGATAACTGTTGACTGTAAAGAGTGTTACCTTTGTTACTTTTTTAATAGTTACGAGTTACAAGTAGATAAGACATGGAGTGCTAGTTGTTAACTGATGACTGCTAACTGTTAATTGAAATAAGTAACCTTTGTTACCTTTTTGGGAAAGTTACAAGTGGGCATAATATAAATTAGCTGATTGGCTAATTGAATTTGTACATTAATCATTATGCGTACGGATTTACTAAAAATATATTATCTTTGTGCCAGAAAATCAAACCGGTTAAGTTTGTATATTATCACAAGTATTTATAAAACAGAAGTAAAAAAATATCATTAATGAAAATAGCAATTGTAGGTACGGGGTATGTGGGTCTTGTTACAGGAACTTGTTTTGCTGAAATGGGAACAGAAGTTTATTGTGTGGATATAGACCAGAAGAAAATAGATAATCTGAAGAACGGCATTATACCTATTTTCGAACCCGGACTGGATGAAATGGTGGAACGTAATCATAAAGCAGGACGCTTGCAATTCACTACCGACCTGAGCTCTATAATTAATGATGTTGATATTGTGTTTTCAGCAGTGGGTACACCTCCTGACGAAGATGGTAGTGCCGATCTCAAATATGTACTCGATGTAGCCCGTACAGTAGGTGAGAATCTGAATAAATATATGGTGATCGTTACCAAAAGTACTGTACCTGTGGGTACAGCTAAATTGGTAAAAAAGACTATACAGGAAGAATTGGATAAAAGAGGTTTGTCCGATTTGAAATTTGATGTGGCTTCTAATCCCGAGTTTCTGAAAGAAGGAGCCGCTATTACAGACTTTATGCAGCCCGACCGGGTGGTTGTGGGTGTAGAGTCGGAAGAAGCGCGGAAATTGATGGAGAAACTATATAAGCCATTCACATTGAATAACTACCGTATTATCTATACAGATATTCCTTCCGCGGAGATGATTAAGTACGCAGCTAACGCCATGCTTGCCACGCGCATCAGTTTTATGAACGATATAGCGAATCTTTGCGAAATTGTAGGCGCGGATGTAAATATGGTACGTAAGGGTATCGGTTCAGATGCCCGTATCGGTTCTAAATTCTTATATTCCGGTTGTGGATACGGGGGCAGTTGTTTCCCTAAGGATGTAAAAGCGATTATTAAAACAGCTAATAAGCTCGGGTATAAAATGGAAATACTTGAAGCTGTAGAAAATGTGAATGAACGTCAGAAAAATATTCTTTTTGATAAACTAATGAAATATTACAATGGGGATATCAAAGGGAAAACTATCGCTGTATGGGGATTAGCATTTAAACCAAAAACAGATGATATGCGCGAAGCTCCGTCTCTTGTCTTGATAGATAAGATATTAAAAGCAGGAGGTAAAATAAGGGCATATGATCCGGTGGCGATGGAGGAAGCGAAACATCAGAGGCTCGGTGATACTATCGTGTATGCAAAAGATATTTATGATGCAACGCTTGATGCTGATGCTATACTGATGGTAACAGAATGGAACGAATTCCGTTTGCCGACATGGGAAGTGATTAAAAAAACGATGAATAAACCTGTTGTTTTTGACGGGCGTAATATTTATAATAAACAGGAAATGAACGATGCCGGTTTCGATTATTTCGGGATAGGCATCTGATTATAATAAGCAGATTAGCAAATTGGCTCCGCCGAACGTTGTTTCGGAAATTAGCAAATTCGAGATAAAATGATTGCAGTAGAAGGAATTACTAAAAGCTTTGGCTCTCTGAAAGTATTGAAAGGGATAGACTTGCGTGTAGAAAAAGGTGAGATAATCTCTATAGTGGGAGCAAGTGGTGCAGGCAAAACTACTCTGTTGCAAATCATGGGAACACTGGATAAAGCCGATAGCGGAACTGTTTATATTAATAATGAGAACCTGAGCAGGCTGAATGATTCCCGTCTTTCGGATTTCCGTAACAAGAATATCGGATTTGTATTTCAGTTTCACCAGCTATTACCGGAATTTACAGCATTGGAAAATGTAATGATCCCGGCTCTTATCGGTAAAGTAAAAGAATCGCAGGCCAAAGCCAAGGCGAAAGAACTTCTTGATATGCTCGGTTTATCGTCCCGTACGGAGCATAAACCAAATGAGCTGTCGGGAGGGGAAAAACAACGGGTAGCCGTTGCGCGTGCGCTGATTAACGATCCGGCGGTGATACTTGCGGATGAGCCGTCAGGTAGTCTTGACACTGAGAATAAAGACGAACTACACCAACTGTTTTTTAAACTGCGTGATACACTTGGTCAGACTTTCGTTATTGTGACCCACGATGAACACCTGGCTTCTATAACAGACCGTACCATTCATATGAAAGATGGTATAATATTGGAAAATCAGCCTGTAATATTATAAATATAAATGAGTATATCTGCTGATAAACGTCTTTATCAGATTGCCCTTACCCGAATATTGGGAGTAGGGGATATTACCGCGCGTAATCTGTTGCAGGTAGTTGGTGATGAAGAAGAAATATTCAGGTCGGGCAGAAAATCGTTGTTAAGTATTCAGGGGCTTTCGTCCAAACTTGTAGGGGAGATATTAAATCCCGAAGTACTGGATAAAGCGGAGAAAGAGCTGGAATTTGTAGAAAAGAATGATATTTCTACCTACTTTATCAGTGATAGGTATTATCCCCATCGTCTGAAAGATTGCGCTGATGCTCCGGTACTCTTTTATTTCAAAGGAAAAGCTGATTTTAATGCAGATAAGATAATAAGTATTGTCGGTACCCGCAACTCAACGAATTATGGTAATAGCTTTTGCGATACATTTTTAGAGAAAGTATCCGCAGTATTACCCGATACACTTATTGTTAGCGGACTTGCTTATGGGATAGATATACATGCCCACAGGGCGGCTCTCAAATATAATCTGTCCACGGTGGGAGTGCTGGCGCATGGTCTGGATATGATTTATCCGGCTGTACACAGGCAAACCGCGGTAGAGATGTTGGAAAAAGGAGGACTGCTTTCCGATTTCCCGAGCAAGACTGAACCGGATCGTTATAACTTTGTTCGCCGCAACCGTATTGTGGCAGGTATGGCTGATGCTGTTATAGTCGTGGAATCGGACGAAAAAGGAGGTTCGCTGATAACTGCTGAGATTGCCGGCTCATACTGTAAAGATATATTCGCTGTGCCCGGCCGGATGTCGGACAGGTATTCGCGTGGATGCAATAAGCTGATAGCTTCGCATAAAGCGGATTTGTTCCAATCGACAGAATACTTTCTTCAGCAAATGGGTTGGGACGATGAATCGCAGAAAAAGAAGAAAATGCCGCGTCAGCAAGACTTATTTGTCGTTCTGACAGATGAAGAACAGGTTGTTACGGATAAGCTGGCTACAATAGAATCACTTCATATAGACCAGCTGGCCAGAGAACTGAACATTCCGGCTTATCAATTATTTACCACTCTTCTGGAGTTGGAAATGAAAGGCCTGATAAAGAACCTGCCGGGGAATATGTATGCCCTAACCTAAATAAAAGGGACGAATATTATCGCCCCCGTTCCGTATTTAGGTTATTACATACAAGTTTATAGTAAAACGGTAAAATTACTTTGAATTTTACAAATAATTAATACTTTTATCGTGTAATACGGTACACTATAACGATGGGAAATGCGGGTTAATGGTAGGTATAAATATTCGGCAGGGCTTTGGTTCTGCTTTTTTAGTATAATTTATCAAAGATTTTATCTATAGAGTAAGCTATCAGCCATTAGCTTATAGTTCTTTGAAGTATTGAATAAGCTCCATGGTCTCCGAAGGGGGAAACGAAAGAAGAATGAAAAATAAAAAAGCTGGAAAAGTTGTTACCTTTGTTACCTTTTTAATAGCTACGAGTTATTTCGCCCTTTGGGCAATTACGGGTTACGAGTTGTTAACTGTTAACTGTAAAGTCGCTTCGCGCCATTGACATATTGGTATATTAGTCAATCGGCATATTGATTTGTGTTACCTTTGTTACCTTTTTAATAGTTACAAGTTACTGCGCCCTTCGGGTAGTTACAAGACTAAAAGTCTAACGGCTAATAGCTATCAGCTAAAAGCTGAAACATGTGTTACTTCTGTTACTTTTTAACTATGTAATGTAAATACAGGTTAATTTTATATCGTTTATGGCAGATATGTTGTTAAAGTTGAGGAGATGTCAGATATAAAGATGTTACTTTTTATTTACACCGCTAAATATAAAAAACTGAATTTATGTGGTTCTAACCCTCGATTCGCATAATTTGCCATAAAATAAAAAGAGGTTCTCCGAACCTGAAGAACCCCTGATCTGTATTATTAAGATTTTTGATTAGTTCTGACCGCCGCCTTGTCCGCCTTGACCACCCTGATTACCTTGTTCACCGCCCATGTTGTCATCATTATTGATGCTTCGTTGAGCTTTTTTTATCTGGGCTTTCATCTCCCCGAAACGGAACGAAACCGATATTCCAAACTGGCGCATCCTGCCCTTCATTATTGACTCTGTATGGAATGTATCTGTGATGGTTTTAGTTTTGAACTCATTGTCTTTCTTAAATGGATTTTGTGCATAGGCACGGAATTGCAATCTATCTTGCATAAATCCTTTCGAGAAGGAAATGCTGTGAAAGAAGAAAGACGGGCCTTCACCTTGCAGGTTTATTTGACGGCTAAAAAATCCGGTGTTTAAATAAGCTTTAAAGTTTTGAGGGAATGAGTATTGTCCTCCGGCGAATATATTACCTGCAAAACCGTTATTGCTTGTTTTTTCATTGAGAATAGAGGTCCTGTTCGATTTTATATCTACATACCTGCCCGACATGTTACTGTATATACGGATCTTGTCATTCGGACTCCAATTCACATAAGCCGACAAACCAAGATTTTTTCGTTCGCCTATGTTTTCATAGGTTGTTGTAGAAACTCCATCTTCGCGTGTAGTAATATTCTCAATGCCGTTGTCTTCGAAATCATAAGACAGATTTGCATTGAAATTTAACTTTTGGCTAAATGAACCAAAATTTAAACTGAAGTTATGATTCTTTACGGCATCCAGTGCTGGGTTCCCTTGCTGGATATAATTGGGATTTGTTGTATTTACATAAGGATTCAGTTGATAAATCCCCGGACGCTGTATACGCATATTATATCCGAAGCGAATATTCTGCGCCGGTTTTATTTGGTATGTAAGGGTTGCAGACGGAACCAGATTGGAATAATCTACTTTGAAGTCCATATCGTCTTTTTGGGGGAACTTTGCGTCCAACCAAGTAGCTTCGTATCTCAGACCTGTTTTAACTCCCCATTTCTGGAATTTAGCGCTATAACCACCATAAGCGGCAAGGATATCCTGTTCGTGTCTGAATTCGTCATAGGTCTGTGGCACATTTACCCATTGACCTGATCCATTAAGGATATCATAGCCGCTGTTACTCTGGTTGAGTCGTATGATATATTTAGCGCCTGCTTCAAGATTGTGTATTTTGCCGAACGGTGAGACAAAGTCTACCTGGAAAGTATGCTCTTTCATATCGGCATCAGTATATTGACGGTTAGTAACCGCCGTTGCTGGTTTTGTCCCGCTTATGAGATTTATATCGCTGTTCGATTCCTGATCGTTGGGACTGAGGCTGAACCTGTAAGATGCGGTCAGTAGCTGATCTTTCTTGTTAAAGGTACGTTGGTAATCGACATTGATATCAGTGCCTCCGTAGTTTTGCTTCGAATAACTGTCGTTGTTGTATTTATATTGAGAATCACGATCTTTATTCAGCATTTCCACGACTTGATCCGATTGGGATTTACCATTCCCGTAATATCGGTTGAAACCGACATTGATGAGATTGAGAGTGTCCAGTTCAATGCTTATCTCTCCATTTCCGTACTGGCCGTTTCCATTGTTTTTCGAGGCTCCGTCCTGATACAGGTATTTATTATTGGTGCTCGTGTAATCTTCTGTAAATGAGTTTGAGCTTCCCCATGGGCGCTTATACTCATAATAATTATACCCTCCTGTAAATCCTAATTTCCCATATTTCATTTGCAAATAAAGGCCGCCTCCGAATCCGCCCAGATCATCTACACGTCCGTTTAATGTAGCGGTATAGCCACCCATAGAAGAGTTTTTCTGAGTTATAATATTAATAATCCCTGCAACGCCTTCCGCATCATATTTCGCCCCCGGATCAGTGATAACTTCTATATCCTTTATAGAGCTCGCCGGCATGCTGCGCAGCACATCTTTCGGATTGCTTGTTATCATATTCGATGGTTTGCCGTTGAGGTATATTTTATAATTAGAAGAACCTTTAAGCTGAATATTTTCTTCTCCGTCGACAGTCACCATAGGTACTTTCTTCAACATATCCAATACATTGTTGGTTTTAGCTTCCGGATCATCTTCCATGCTATAAGTGATTTTATCCAGATCTACCTTCACCAATGGTTTCTGAGCCGATATGACCACTTCTGACAGAGCTTGGGCATCATCAGGCATAAGGATTGTGCCGAGGTCAAGTGTTTTTGCATTTCCAATCTCAATCGTTTTTGTAACTGTTTTTTTGCCAATAAATTCGGCCGTGAAAAGATACTCGCCTTTTTTGTTCATAGTCAACTGGAACTTTCCATTGTCGTCGGTAGCTACGGCTTTTAGCAGCTGGGGAGTCGTTCCTTTGTCTGTTATTTTAATTGTGGCATAAGGTACTGTCTCATTTGTCAGGGAATCTACCAGTTGCCCTTTCACAAGAACATTTACGATATTGGCAGTCGGGGCATTCGTTTGTGCCGAAACAAATGAAAAACCTGTGATAAACAGGGCGATTAGCAAGATACGGATTTTCATACAAAGATTTTTATTGTTTTTTTAGTTCTTTTTCCGGGTGGCTAAGATATAAATTGATTTTACTTATCGATCCACCTTCTACGAATTTGTCGTAATAATTATATTTTTATCACTAAGCGCCGGTTTATTTTATTCTTTTTAACAAAATAATGCAATTGTTATATAAAAAAAGCGCCCGTAAACAAAGTTTGGCGCTTTAAGTATTATATAGTTATAAATGTTATTGACAGGCAGGTAGTTCTTTGACCGGATACATTTTGCCGTAAAGTTCAAGATACTGAACGTTTACCGTATCAATCTTAAATGTCATATCGTTCCGGTAGTCCCTGGATACATTCAGGTCGATATGCAGTATATTATCATTGTACCTGCTTGTACTCCAACCTGTAATGCCATATCCGGGAATCTTGCATTGGATGCATATAACGGTATCATTTCTATTGAAGGAGACTTTGAAGTCATCTGACGTCTTGCGGATAAACCAGCCCTGACGGTTTCCAGCAAACCATGCGCCGAAAACGATTGCCAGAATAATGAGAGTGAATAATATCGGAGATAATCTATCTTTCATTGTCAATAGATATTAAGGTCGCAGACCTGTTTATTACTTTGTTAAGATTGAATGCAACAAGCGGTTATATTGGAATTATATCATTAGATACTCAATTTTCAGCTTATTCATCATTTTTCTTCGATTTTTTCTCGCTCTTTTGCTCTACAAAGTAAGCTATAACCAGCCCTATACCACCAAAAACAGCTGCACATGCAGGATAAAGTACTGATATGGTATTCCTGAACTCGTGATATATTCTGCTGTCGGTGTCAGCCGGCGCTACAGCTAGGAGATCTACAACAGTAGCGGTCACTACGCCTAGTCCCACACCCACAAGCAGCAATCCGATGCGGATAGCCCATGAACCAACCATAATATCCCTGTATTTCTGTATATGCAGAGGATTATTTAATATCTGCGGATCTATACCCGACGAAAGTTTTTCTATCATTGCCATACGTTCACGGCGGCGTGCAAACAGTTCGAATAAGCGGTAGACTCCATAAGTGATTATGCCTACTACGCATACAATTCCTATCATTTCCATAATTTTCTATTTTTAGAAGTTAAACATTTTTGTTTTTGTTTGTTTGTCCATTTTGACGCAGGGGTTACAGAAAGGTTACAAAATAAATGAAAAAATATTTACTGTTGGATTTCAATATTATATTGGGTAATAATTGTTATACTTGAATGGAGGCTATAAACTTTAATATATTTTTCTGAAATATTTTCATTTACATTTGTAACCTATTCAACCTTGTTGCGTCATACGGGTATGGCAGATTTTGATGACATTTATTATGTACGCCGGATCAAAGATGGTCATACTGATGCTTTCGTGCATATAGTACGCCGCTATCAGAGAATGGTATTTACCATTGTCAGCAAAATCGTTTCCCGCAAGGTAGAGGCTGAAGATATTACGCAGGAAGTATTTATCAAGGCATTTCAGTCCCTGAATAAATTTCGTGAAGAATCTGAATTTGCTACCTGGCTTTACCGCATTGCTTATAATACAACGATATCGGAGTTGCGGAAGCGAAAACATGAATTTACGGCTATAGAAGATAATTTTGCCAATATGCCCGACACGGAGATAGCTGATACAATTGACGAAATAAGTGTTGAAGATAAATTACATTGTCTGGATATAGTGCTTAAAAAGCTGCCTCCCGACGATGCTTTGCTGATTTCGATGTTTTATCTGAACGATCAGAGCATACAGCAGATAAGTGATATAACGAACAACAGCATCGCAAATGTGAAAGTAAAGTTGCACAGAATAAGAAAATTTATGAACTTTGAAATAAATAAACTCATACGATTATGAAAGCAGAAGAAAAAGATAAGCTCAGGAGTTTATTTCAGGAAGTGAAATTAGACGAACCATCGGCAGACTTCGAAAGCCACTTGATGAAGCATATACATATAGCCGCTGCAAAGCAAACTAAAAGAAGAAGCCTTAAATCGATTTTGGCAATTGCCGGAGGCATTATGGGGATGCTCGGTATTCCGGCTTTTATCTTCTGGAAATTAGGTTTTGCATTCGAGCCGGAACTGAAACCGGTAGAAATCGATTTGACGTTTACTATGCCCGAGATGAAATTCGATCCGCTGATTATCTCTATAGCATTCGTAGTATTACTGCTTTTAATCAGCGACACGCTGATCCGCCGGCGTATATGGGAGAAAAAACAGAAGGATTAGATTGCTAAATATCCAGACTGCCATCCCTGTCACTCTTATATTTCTGCGACAGGATGCGGAGGAATGAAGATATTTGTGATATAGCGGCTTGCGTTTCTCCTGAAATCTCCTTCTTCTGTAATCTCATCAGCAAATAGCCGTATAATGCTGCAAAGCATGTTTCCAGTTCCGGAATAGTCTTGTCAGGGGATTTAGACCGCAATTCCACAATGAATGGCAATGTTTTGTAATATGTTGCCGAATAGTCGCTTTCACCCGGTGCTTTCAACAGGCGGAGATGCAGATCGGTGAGTTCCGAAATCACATTTTTGTTTATAATCAGGTGCCCTTTTTCAGCAACATTCTCCCGGCGCATCATCTCGATAAGGTTTTGGTACCATTCCCTGATTTCTTTTTTTACATGGTCCGGCTGACCGAAACGGGATATAATCTGTTCATCTATTTTGTCTATATCGAGTCCGTTGGCACGTATCATATCTTCTACCTGCCACATATATAAAAGGTATTCGCCTATATTTTCCTCTTTCAGTTTTTTAGCTATAAGCATTGTATGGTAATTATGAATTATAAGTTATGAATTGAGTGCTGATATTATTGCAGTTTTCAATTTTATGAATTCAGTACAAAGGTAAATAATATATGGCGAATGTTAAATAAATAGCCTAAATATGTGTGCAGACAGGATTTATTCTTTAATAAATAAAATATATAAGAGTAAGATTGAACAAAGATATCTTAATCAGTGTTCTATCTACAAAACAGGTTCTTACTTTTTTCATAGTGTGTTAGATAGATTGTTTAGTTGATTTTTTATTACCTGTTTTTTAATCATAGTATATGTTAGTTTTATATTAGTGTTAAGGTCTGGAAGAGGTGGTTGTGAGAACCGTCTCTTTCTTTTTTATATCTTTAGGCATATGTTTGATATAAAGATTATAGAAGCAGGATACATTATGGCCGATGGTGGGGCCATGTTCGGAGCCATACCTAAACGTGCATGGCTGCGAAAATATGCAGTCGATGCAGATAACCTGTGTCCGCTGGCTATGCGGTGTGTATTGGCAACCACAGCTGACCGCCGGATATTGATAGACGCCGGTATGGGAGATAAGCATCTCGACAAGGTCTCTTATTACCGTCCATATGATATGAAGTGTGCAGACGAGTCTGTAAAAGAATTAGGATATACGACCGGTGAAATAACAGATGTTGTACTTACGCATCTTCATTTCGATCATTGCGGAGGCGCTACCCGTAAGAATGAGAGCGGACGGCTTGTCCCATCTTTTCCAAATGCACGTTACTGGCTTAGCCGTAAACAATGGGCAAATTTCCTGAAGCCTAACCGTTTGGAGAAAGATTCTGTTTTTGCAGATAATATCCTGCCTGTATACGATTCGGGGCAATTACATTTAATAGATGAAGATACGCTATTATGCGATGGGGTTGAGTTGCAACTTTTCGACGGACATAGCGAAGGGCAGCTGGTTGTATGTATCAATACTGATGACGGAGTATATGCCTTTCCCGGCGATCTGGTACCGACATCGGCTCATGTGCCGCTGGAATGGATTTCGGCTTATGATATTTGTGCGCTTACATCATTGTCTGAGAAAGAGCGGTTTCTGGCTGATGCCGAAAAAAAAGGATATACGCTGGTCTATTGCCATGATGCGAAAGTAAAGACAAGTAAGGTAAAAAGGCTGAATGATGATTATATAGCGTCGGATAAGGATAAATAAAAAAAAGCCCGGAGTTTTATTTCCGGGCTATTCATCTCGCTTACTTATACATTACCTACCATTAAAATTCCATTGGCACATCTATTAGTAAGATGCGTGCATTATCAGAATTGGCTGTTATTTTAACCGTATCGGTATCCTGTATACCAAAACCGTCGCGGTGGTGCAGCTTCTGTCCTTCGACTGTGAACTCACCTTCTACTACCATAGCGAAAACACCGTTGCCTTTTCCTTTTATTTTATACTCAATCTCTTTTCCTTTTTCGAATGTACCGATATTGAACCAGGCATTCTGGTGTATCCACAAACCTCTATTATTGGCGTCATCCTTTGGCCCTACTATCTGTACAAGCTGATTTTTGCTATGTATGTAGTCAAAAGCCCTCTGGTCGTAGCGTGGTGTTACGTTCCTCTTATCAGGGAAAACCCAGATTTGAAAGAAATTGACAGGTTTGTCCTCATTCGAATTATATTCGCTATGGGTGATACCTGTTCCCGCACTCATTACCTGTACTTCTCCGGCGCGTATAACCTCGGTATGTCCCATACTATCCTTATGTTCAAGATCACCGTATAAGGGTATGGATACGATTTCCATATTGTCGTGGGGATGTGTGCCGAAGCCTTCACCTCCTTTTACTATATCGTCGTTCACTACACGAAGTGCACCGAAATTGATCCGTTCAGGATTGTAATAATTAGCAAAACTGAATGTATGGTAGGTGTCCAGCCATCCATGATAAGCATGTCCTCTCGAAGATGCACGGTATAATGTTGTTTTCATAAAATGATCCTTTCTGTTTATTGTGTAAATCTTTTGAATATAAACATCTTAAATTGTAAAATGTTTTTTTACACTACAAAGATAAGGCTTATTTATGTATTTGTAAAATAATAAAAATTATATACATGTATTGATATATTTATATTTGTGTGCGAAAATTTTCCTTTGTCACTTTTTGAATTTTCCGGAAATATGAAAAACATATATTTAATCATAATACATGGTAAAAATTTCTTATTCTCTTTGTATTATTTGCGTAATGCTTTGTATACCTTGTTATTAAATTATTTTATTAACTTTTTGCTTGACCAAAAAGTTACAAAAACTCAAGGCTGCATTTCACGGCGACCCAAAACCGCAGCTTCGGCGGAGCAAAATAAATACCGGCTCATCATCCGGTTTGTATAGCAGCTACCGTATTTTGCTCTTCGCCTACACTTGCCGATTGGGTGCCCGCCTTAGAAACAAAGGCCGTTCTCGCAATGCGACGATTGGGTTGCTGATTTTTTGTCATGTACTATGATATTTAATAATAAATAGCCTTTTTTTAACAACAATAAATTATTAATTTTACAGTTAAAGTAATTAAATACGGAAGGTTATGAAAAAACTGGTTTTTATATTACTACTGGCAATTTCAGTTACTGCGTATAGTCAGACAGAAGTGCCCAAAGATAGTTTCCCTCCTTTGAAAAAAGAGTCGCTGAACCTGAATGAAAAGCTTGATAATTATTTGCAGCTTAACAATCAGAATGCAACTAATCAAGCTAAGACAAAAGCCTCACTTTATTATCCTCTGATAAATGAGGATGAAATGTACCAGCTGCCGGACATAAGTTTACCCCCATTAGATGTTTATCTGGGGCCTCCACTCGAAAGCAATACATTCACAAGTTTCCCGTTCGCTAATGATTTTAGCTTTTACGGAGGCCAGGTTATTTCAGATCAGATGTGGTTATCTTCATCATCATCTTATAATACATATCCTCTGGTAGGGGCAACAAGAAATGTCGGAATGAATTTTAATTATCAGCCTCTCGACTGGCTGGTTGTTTCGGCCGGACCTTACGGGGCAAAGTATAATCTGTTTGGTGCTACTTATAACGATGTGGGTGTTAATGGTGCTGTCAAATTTATTCTACATGACCGGATTCGCCTGAACGGTTACGGACGATATTCTGTCAATGGAGATCGTAACGGAGTAGCCGGGCCGTTGATGAATATGTATCCGCAAACTTATTATGGAGGCACTATAGAAGTGAAAATAACCAAAAACATTGGAATTGAAGGCGGAGTAATACGCGAACTGAATCCATTTAACGGAAAATGGGTGAACAGGCCTTACTTTGCACCCGTGTTCTATACTAAATAAGGTTGAGTCTTCCTATGGATTATCCTGATAATGAAATATAAAAAGCATTTAGTTACATGGGATCTGGGAGGAGGTATCACGCATATTGGAATAGTTACCGACCGCATGTCTTCAGATAGTAAACGCCCCCTGATTGTTCACAATATAGGGAGAGGCCAGATTTTGGAAGATTGTCTCTTTAGTTTTAAGATAACAGGGCATTACCGATATAAATAACCGGATTATTTGCGCTTAGAGAGAGGTCGTAGTTTTTTTATTGCTTTTCTTACGGTTTCGTGTGTGTCAAACTTATTATGCGGGTCAAGAGCAAGAATTTTTTCGTAGTCATCTAATGCCTCGCCGTATTTTTTCTGTGCTTCGAAGATCGATGCACGCTTTTTGTAAATATTTATATTTGTAGAGTCTAGGGTTATGACCTTATTGCAGTCTATCAATGCCTTGTCGTATTCTTTTTGCACTATATACGCTCCGGCCCTGTTGCTATATGCCTTTATATTGGTGGAGTCTATACTTAATATTTTATCATAATCGGAGATGGCTTTATCATATGCTTCTTTAGCCAGATAAGTATTTCCGCGGTTAGTATATATATCGATAATATAGGATGGATTCAGTTTAATGGCTCTGTTATAATCTTCCAGGGCTTTGTCATAATTGCCTGACTCTTCGTAGATAATACCGCGGTTATAATAGGCATCTGAATAATCGGAGTTTAGCTTTAGCGCTTTGTTATAGTCAAGTATGGCTAAGCTGTCCTCATCCAGTATCTGGTATATGCAACCCCTGTTATAGAATCCTTTGGGGGATGTGGAGTCTATCCCTATTATGATATTGGCGTATTTAATTGCCTTTTTATAGTTCTCCAGACTGAGGTATTCATTGCTAATGAAAGTATTTCCTTCTATTAGTAATATATTTTTTTTCCGGGGGGTAATAAGGTCTTCATCAGCCTCTATATGTTCGATAATTTTCTCGAAGGCCTTTATGCGTTCCTTGTGATTATCCAGACTGTCCATAATCCGGTTCATCCGGTATCTGAATTCAGCTATATGTTTGTCCTGCTTAATTTCCTTATCGAAAAGCCCACATGATGATACACATGCCGAAAACAGAAGGATCGCGATAGTCAAACGTGATTTTAAGAATATTTGTAATGTTGCGTTTATTATCTTTATCATATCTCATACCTGAAATTAATAAGCATGCCTTATCCGATATATTGCAGAACAAAGATATTAAAAAAAATGTATAATGTGATAATAATGATATTATCGTATCTATAAATGATATTTCAGAAACTTTATCTATACCATAAATCTGTGAGCCATTCGCTGATAGCTAATCGCTCTTTGAACTGAAGATCGGTGGAGCCAAATATTTCATTATACGGATTTTTACTATTGTACGGGGATGTATAAAAAGTGAAAGCATCTATCCTCTCGGATAAATGCTTTCTGATTAGTAGTGTTATTTTTATCTAAAATAAAAAGTAATATGTGTATTATGCTCTTTATATATTTAACGTAAAAAAGACGGAAGTGTTACGTCAGATATATTATTTGTGATTTTTTAATAAAAGTCTTATTGTTACTTAATTATTTAAGTATTTACCATGAAGAGGAAAAAGAGGTCTGTTTATAACCTTTTTTATCTTGTAATAAACCGGAAATATTTTCAGGGTATTAATGGGAAAACAATCCACGTTCAAAAATATCCATGGTATTGGCCTTCAGTATCTTGTTTTTGTCTATTTTCAATTCCTGGGCTACTTCGTCTTTGATGTCAGATACTATATAAATAACAGAGTCTTTGTAGGAAAGAGTTTTTACTCCTTGCAGATCATCCATTGTAAAATAGTTCTTATCTATTATTTTGTATATGCCTTTTAGTGGTTCGGCATAGTTTTTATAGTAATAATAGGTTTTATCATTTTTAAACTCATAACTTACCTTATAAGCCTTGTTTCTGTCATTGATGTAATCTTCTATTGTCTTCTTTAGAGAAGGCTCAGTGACATATATTTCGGCCTTTGTTTCTGTATATACCCAGTGCCCTTCTATGCTTTTGGTATAGGCATTGTCTTCTCTGTCGCACGACGATAGCAGAAACCCCAGAGTCAATATTGATATTAAAATGTACGCTAGATATTTACCTTCCATAACCCAAATAATTAAGGTTATTTCACAAAATTATATATTATAAACGAGAAAACTCGAATTTTGTTGTGTTTTTTTAATGAAAATCGGACAAAAATTTCCACTTTTTGCCCGATTTAACAGATGGAACTAAATCCTGCTTATCATCGAAATAAAAAATATCTCACCGGAGGATTTTGTCGAGCAGCTCAATCAAAATCAAAATCATAATGATAACCAAAGCAATCATAGCGGTTGAATCTTATAGAATTGATATGATAGGACTCTTTAAGGGGTGTTTCCATGACCACTTTCTTATTATTCGGAGTTGTAACAATAATCTCAAATGATTCCAGGTTCCACTTATCCTTATTATTATACCATTTCGGGTTGACGGTAATCAGTGAGTCGGTTACATTATAATCCAGGTGTAATGCCTCAGCTTTTCTTTTTGCTGTGATCTTGTTGTCGGCATAGTCTTTTTTGAGTATTTCCACTTTGTAATCCGTCAAAGATGTATCTTGTCTGACTTTTACATATGGAAGGATACATACCTGTCTGTCCCTCATTCTTTCCCCCTTGTAAAACATAATCGGATTTTGCGGTTGAGGATTTGCAGTCAGGTATTCATCCCCAAGCTTTATAATCAGGGTGTCGGATTTCGTATTAACAGGCAGATTCTCTACCGCTTCTGCCCGCTCTTTGTGTAATTGGGCAAATTTGATGCTTTTGTTGCTGATATATACTACTGCCCCTATCCAGATCACCAGTCCGATAATGAAACTGACCAGCGTTTGTGATGTGAATGATGAGCGACGTAATATTTTTAGCAACAGGCTGAATAAGGCTCCTATAGGAATTAAAGTTGCCAGAACGAAGGCTATTTTCAGATTGATTGAGTTGTACCCGAGCAGGACGAGATAATTGTTCAGGCCAAATAATTCTGTATCCATGTAGAGCCATACCAGTGTGGTGATAATACCCAGCATGGTGAGAAAAACGGCAACGGCAATAATTCCTACAAAAATGTTTATTAATACATTAAGTATGGTTCCTATAGCGCTTCCTTTATATTTCTTGGGAGAAGGCTGTGAACGATCCTCTATATTTTCAATCGAGGGGTCGGCTCCGGTCATGGATAATTTCTGATTGAATGTCCTTGCCACCGGCATGACTACCCATAGTACAATATATGCCAGTATGATTGTTCCTACTACCTTGAACGAAAGGAAGCTGAATAGGAATACGATGCCTGCTAAAAGGATTCGTATTGCCGTAGGGTCGATTTTGAAATAATGACCGAAGCCGCTACATACACCGCCTATGAGCTTGTTATTTTCATCCCTGTACAGTTTCTTTTTAAAGAAATTATAAGAATCATCTCTGCTTTCAGTATCATGGTAGGGTTCGTTTTTAGGCATGCCTTCTTCCGTTTCTCCGGATACGGTTTCATCGAAATCCTTCGGATTACCCATTATCTTTGTGATTTCCTGAGCATCGGTTATCGATACCACGCCGTCACTTCCATTGACTCTCATTTGCAGTAACTCGCTGAGGCGCGACTCTATATCTGCAATAATCTCATCTGCTTCCGGATTTCCGCTGAAATGCCTTCTCAAAGCTTTCAGATAGCTGTCGAGAACATGGAAAGCATCTTCTTCAAGATTGAATGCCAATCCGCCTATGCTCACTCTTACAGTTGGTTTCATCGTATTTAGGTTTTATTTGTTTCTGATATTGTCTATAACCCTGACCAGATCTGTCCATACGGTATCGAGTTCATCTAATACGGCACGGCCTTTATCTGTGATTGTATAATATTTTCGCGGAGGTCCCTGTGTTGATTCCTCCCAGCGATAACTGAGCAAACCCTGATTTTTCTGGCGTGTAAGCAGAGGGTAAAGTGTTCCTTCCACAACGATCATTTCCGATTCTTTCAGTTCGTTGATAATGGCTGATACATAAGCGTCGCCTTTCGACAGGATGCTGAGGATACAGTATTCCAGTATTCCTTTGCGCATCTGGGCTTTTATGTTGTCTACATTTATTGTTTCCATATTGTATATTATTTGCGTTGTGATGTAAATTTTCTGATATTATCTGCTGTCGGGGCGTACCCTCTTAGTTCAAGCTTCTGCGCTATGGTTTCGGCCCTCGGTGATACAATCCACAGGATGAAATAAGCAAGAATGGCACTGCCATAGGCAAAAGCCAGTGCGACAAATATTAGTCTTATGATGGTAACATCTACTCCTGTATATGTTGCAATTCCGCTACATACACCAGCCAGCATTTTGTCATCCATATCACGATAAAACTTTTTATTTCCCCTGGTGTATTCCTCTCCCGGATCGTAGTTGCTTTGTGATGAACTTTGATTTTCATTTTGGGTTTTAGTTTCCACTTCGCCCAGGTGGTCAATGACAACTTGTACAAGCCTCATGTCTACCACCTGATTCGAAAATTTCATTTCTTTCTGGAATATTTCGGCAACACGCGCTTCCACATCTTCCATTACTTCACGCGCTTCTTTTTTGTCGGAAATAGTTTCCTCGAAACGTCTCAGGTATTCTTTTAGTCTGTAATAGGCATCGTCTTCCATTGTGAAGTTGATTCCTCCTATGCTAACTTCTATAACTTTTTTCATAACCTACTATTGTTTTATGCCATTTATTATACTATGCATTGTTATTTGTATTGCAAATATATAAATAAATATTAGTACTATGCAATACATAATACTATATTATTTGTAATTCATATATGTATTTTATTTGTAATCAATACGTTGAGTTTATTGAAAGTCTTATTAATTAACTTTATTTAACTTTATTGCTTGAAATTTTTGTTGCTAACCTTCATATTTCGCAAGAATGGACAAATGAAAATGCTAGTATATCTTATACTTTTGTCTGAAGAGTGCTCTATCCGGATATATAGTTGAATAAACCAAGTTATAAACATATATCCTGCTTATTTGGAATTATCTTTGTGTAATGTAAGGTAATACAAATTTTGGGCGTTGAATAAAAAAGTCTGTCTGATATGAGAAACGACATATGTCAAAGCTGTGGTATGCCGATGGCAGCAGCAGAGCATTTTGGTACAAATGGAGATAAAAGTCCGAATGAAGATTTTTGTTGTTTTTGCTTCCAGAATGGAAAATATACCGATGATTTCAGTTTTGATGAATTTGTCAAGGATTCTTTGCAATATTATGACGAAGCCGAAAAACTAGATGGCCGTACTCTTACGCTGGATGAGGTGAGCTTGAAAACAACTGTAAAACTGCCCGGTTTAAAGCGCTGGCAATCTCATCAGTTTACACATCTGGAATATTACAAATCGGTAAATAAGGCTGTAGACTATATAAATGATAATTTGTCCAGGGTTATTAACCTGTCTGATTTAGCAAGGGTAACCGGTATTTCTGATTTTCATTTTCACCGGATATTTAAGGCTGTGATGAATGAGAGTCCCGGCGATTATGTACAGCGTTTGCGATTAGAAAAGGCTGCGTTTAAATTACATACTACACGTTTTTCTCTGGCTGATATTGCAGAACAAACAGGTTATCAAAGTCCTCAGGCATTGTCTAAAGCTTTTAAAAAGAGATATGGAATTACACCATCGGCGTATCGCATACAGCCCGACGATCTTACGGTGGGGATCAATAGCCCCGTGGAGAACCTTTTTTTGGAACCTGAAATAACTCAAATAGCATCGAAAGAAGTGTTCTACCTGCGTGTGGGAAATCCTTACAAGCAGTCAGATGCATTTCTCAAATCGTGGGATAAACTGATTAGTATTGTCGGTGTGAGTGGGATACCGGATAGAGATCATGAATATCTGTTATTGAGCCGGGATATTTCGACCATAACAAGTCCCCAAAATTGCAGGATATACACATGCATAAACGCTGAGAGTGCAATTAAACCCAAAGGGCGGTTGGGGCGGCAAACAATAGAAGGCGGCTTGTATGCGGTTTTTACTTACCGGGGAGCATATAAGTATATGGATAAGGTGTATTGTAATATTTACCGGTATTGGATACCGAAGAGTGAATATGAGCTAAGGGACAATATGTCTTTCTGCAAATTCCTGAATAGCCCCGTGCTGGTTACTGAAAGTGAATTACTGACAGAAATATATATTCCTGTCAGTAAAATTTGAGAGAAACCTCAATATTTAGAAGATACGTATCCGGTTAGCTTCTCCAATTTCTTTCTGTTTGTGTTTCCATAACGATGCTATTTTTTAGAGTTCTTTTTAGTACTTTTCTTCACATCTTTCTTCGGCTCGGGTTCCTTGTCAAAATCGACAGGATTTACTTTTCCCATCAAATCCAGTATCTTTGTCTGGCGCTTTATTATATAAGGCGACGGCTTTGCCGAGCTGAACCGGATGGGATTGGGCAATGTAGCGGCTATCAGAGCAGATTCGCCTGCAGTCAGTTTTTTCGCTGTCTTTTTGAAGTGAGCTTGTGCAACGGCTTCCGCGCCATAAATATTTTTACCCATTTCTATGGAGTTAAGATATACCTCCATGATGCGCTCTTTGCCCCAGATGGTTTCTATGAGAAATGTATAGTAGACTTCGAGTCCTTTGCGGACATAGGAACGGCCGGACCAAAGGAAAACGTTTTTTGCCGTTTGCTGGCTGATTGTGCTTGCTCCCCGTTGGCGCTTGCCCTTTTCGGCTTCGTTCATAGCCTTTTCTATCTGATCGAAATCGAATCCCGAATGGTCTAAAAATAAGTTGTCTTCAGAGGCTACTACAGCCAGTGGCAGGTATTTCGATATTTCATTGAGAGGAACCCATGTATGCCTGCAAACAACCTCCTCTCCCGAAAAGAGTTGTGTTGCATTGTTCCATATCATGAGCGGGGTGTAATACACAGGGACAAATTTGAATACGATAACCTGTAATATGCTGAATATAAACAAAAATATTACGATTCTCTTTATCCATTTAAAAATCTTTTTCAGCATATTTCTTTATATAAAAAAGGGAAGATTATATATTTTACTTTGAAACACAAAGTTAATGACAATTATTTGAGATATGCAAAAATATATGGTGTAAAAAATCGGATAAATATTGTAGTATATAGCCAGTCTCTTTATAATTCAAAAAGCCCTTTGGATTTCTCTGTCCAAAGGGCTTTTCTCTTGATTGATTAAATTAAGTTATACAACTCCCTGCGCAATCATTGCCCGGGCTACCTTCATAAACCCGGCAACATTAGCACCTTTCACGTAGTTGATATATCCTCCATCCTCTTTTCCGTATTTCAGGCTTTGAGAATGTATATTTTTCATTATCTGGTGTAGCTTCTGATCTACTTCCTCCTCTGTCCATTGCAGATGCATCGCATTCTGGCTCATTTCCAGTCCCGATGTGGCAACACCTCCGGCATTTACAGCCTTACCCGGAGCAAACAGGATTTTCTTCTCGATGAAGAAATCCACAGCTTCGGCAGTACATCCCATATTAGATACCTCGGCTATACAGGTAGCACCGTTGGCAACCAATGTTTCCGCATCTTTCAGATTCAGTTCATTCTGTATGGCGCATGGCAAAGCAATATCTACTTTCTGTTCCCATGGTTTCTTACCTGCAAAGAATTTAGAATTAGGATATTTATCAGCATATGGGGCTACAATATCGTCACCGCTGTTGCGAAGTTCGAGCATGTATTCTATTTTATCGCCGCTAACGCCATCCGGGTCATAAATATATCCGTCAGGTCCGGAAATGGTAATTACTTTAGCTCCGAGTTCTGTCGCTTTTGTGACGGCACCCCATGCTACATTGCCGAATCCCGAAACGGCAACGGTTTTTCCTTTCAGGTCTATATTTTTGGCTTTGAGCATTTCGTTCACAAAGTATAGCGCACCGAAACCTGTAGCTTCAGGACGGACTAGCGAACCTCCATATTCGAGTCCCTTGCCTGTGAAAGTCCCTGTATTTTCTCTTGCCAGCTTTTTGTACATGCCATACAAATAACCGATTTCGCGTGTGCCTACGCCGATGTCTCCGGCAGGAACATCCGTATCGGGGCCTATATTGCGCCAGAGTTCAAGCATGAAAGCCTGACAGAAACGCATAATCTCGGCATTCGACTTACCTCTCGGGCTGAAATCCGAACCTCCTTTGCCGCCACCCATAGGCAGTGTCGTCAATGCATTTTTGAAAGTTTGTTCAAATCCTAAGAATTTGAGTGAGGATAGGTTGACAGATGCATGGAACCGCAAGCCTCCCTTGTAAGGGCCGATAGCGTTATTGAATTGTACACGGTATCCCAGGTTTACCTGAATATCGCCTTTGTCGTCTACCCATGCTACACGGAATGTGAAAATCCTGTCGGGTTCCACCAGACGTTCGATAATACGGTTTTTTTCAAACTCGGGATGCTGGTTATATACATCTTCAATTGATACAAGCACTTCTTTTACAGCTTGCAGGAATTCATGCTCGCCGGGGTGTTTCGCCTCCAGCTCTGATAAAATGTTATTTATTTTCATGATTTAACTATTAAATCGGTTCTTGACTATACAAATGTATAAATAAACAACGATTTTAGGTAATATTTTGTTTTATTTTTCACATAGAAATACATGATTTAAAACATACAAAAATTAAGGAGAATCATAATTCCTGATTTTCTGTATTTAATTATTACATTTGTTGTTTTCAAAGCTAAAGTTATGACTAATATATACGAAATTGCGAATAAACTGAGAGCCGAGTCAAAGCACTTGCCGATCAATAGAATTGAACTGGAAGATGCGCTCAATACACTGATCCACAGAGTACTGTTCCCCATCTGCGATCAGGAGAAATCGAGGGAGAAAAAACTGTATTATTTTTACTCCATTCTGGTGGAAAACATTGCCGCATTGTCGGATCGCGAAACTGCGGAGTCGATGGTTGATAAATTCATATCCGGGTTACCGGAACTTCAGGATAAGCTGTATGACGAAGCGGCTGTCTACTTTGAAAATGATCCAGCCGCCAAATCGATAGAGGAAGTTATTCTTACCTATCCCGGTTTTTTCGCACAGGTCGTCTATCGTATTTCCCACGAATTTTATAAGATGAATACGCCTATTATTCCCCGGTTATTTTCCGAGTATGCTCATTCGAAAGTGGGTATAGACATAAATCCGGGAGCGGAGATAGGACGGGCCTTCTATATTGACCACGGGACAGGTATTGTGATAGGGGAGACCACGGTTATCGGTAATAATGTGAAAGTTTATCAGGGGGTTACTCTCGGAGCATTATTTGTAACCAAAGGCCTTGCCAATGAAAAACGGCATCCGACCATCGAGGATAATGTGGTTATCTATGCCGGAGCGACTATATTGGGGGGGAAAACAGTTGTTGGCCACGATTCCACAATCGGGGGTAATGCCTGGCTGACAAAAAGTGTGGTACCCTATTCGCTTGTTCAGCAGAATTCAGAGATAAAGATACACAATACACTTAATGCGGGAGAGCATATTATCGATTTCAATATATAAATCTCATCATGGGTACGAAAAATATGAAAGCATAGATCGAAGAACTATTTTGATTATCATCGATTTATTACTCCTTACATTTTATAAAAGAAATAGAAGAAAGCAGGAAATAATGCAATATTTTTCTAACTTTGCATAAGTAAGCAAAAGAGAGTAGTTAATGATATATTATAAAAAACATAATCCATTATCGCTGCTTTACTTACCAAAGTAATAAAATAGGTCTGTGGCCTTAATATCTATCATTTATATGGGAACAGGAGCGAACAGAGACACATCTACTCTGATAAAAGATACATTCAAACAGGCGATCGACAGTTTAGCAAAGGATTATAAAGGCAGTTCTCTGACCGATATCTTTATCACAGTGGATAAAGAGAGTGGGGAAGTAGCGTTTTATGACGATGAGGAAAACAAGATAGCCGAGATCGTTATTTTCAATTGGGTAGACAAAGTCGACGAATTAACAGATGAAACCATAGTTTCCGTCTTGCGTAAGGTAACCGAACGCTTGGATGAAGAAAATATGTTTGACTCTCTGGATTTGTTTAAACCGTTTTCTGTCAATTATACCGATGAAAACTTTGTTGTGATGGAAGAACTTCTGCTTATCAGTGAAGACGATGTTGTGAAAATAGACAATGACCTGATGGAAAAGTTTGATCGCGAATTCGATGAATTTCTCGATAAGTTGCTGAAAGAATAACATCTTTATATATCACCATTTTAATAACTACTTTACGCTATACAAACCTGCCGATTTTATATGGGAGCCTTGCCATTTGACAGGCTGCTAAGTAATTCGTATTAGTTTACCTGTTTCCTGAAAAAATATTACCTCAACTTATTGCATATCCCAAATATAACAGTTTACTTTGTGTTTCAAAGTGAAATGTTATGGATACAAATCTGGATGATATAAAACACATCCGTTCCATGATGGAGCGGTCGAGCAAGTTCTTGTCGTTGAGTGGAATGTCGGGCATATCGGCTGGAACATTTGCATTGATTGGCGCATTGATAGGACATCTTATTATGTCGGGGCAATTTACATTTACCAATAGTCTGCTGTATGATTTTATTATCCTTGCAGTACTTGTTCTTATTTGTGCAGGAGGCTCAGGATTATACTTCTGTATGCGTAAAGCCCAAAAGAACGGCTCGAAACTATGGATGCCTGTAACAATCCAGATACTTAAAGATTTTTCGGTGCCAATGTGTATAGGCGGATTGTTTTGTATAGTTCTTATTTTTCAGCATGCAATCCGAATGGTTGCCCCATCTATGCTTATTTTTTACGGATTGGCGCTGATAGCGGCCGGATCTCGTACCTATCGTGATATAAAGGTTTTAGGTGCCTGTGAAATCATACTGGGACTTCTGGCCGGTATATTTGTATATAATGGGTTGCTGTTCTGGACTCTTGGATTTGGTGTTTTACATATAGTATATGGTATCCTTATTTATTATAAATATGACATGAAATCTGTAAAAAACGGTTGATTATGAAAGATATTATATCAGGATTGAATAAGGTCTTCGACAGCCGTGTACGCTTGGGGATAATGTCGGTGCTGATGGTAAATGACAGCGTGGACTTCAATATGATGAAGGAGTTGCTTGATGTTACCGACGGCAATCTGGCAAGCCATCTCAAAGCATTGGAAAAAGAAAAAGTTATAGAAGTCAGGAAACAGTTTATAGGACGCAAACCTAATACTTCTTATCAGGTTACCCCCTTGGGGCGAAAGCTGTTTAAAGAACATATCGACGCGCTTGAAAAATTAATTAATCCCTTGCCGTAAATTTTTTTATTTATATACTTTGAAATTCAAAGAACTTTTATTTAAATATTAACTTAGAACTTATGAAAACAAACTTTGGAACAAATGTAGACATGCTTATCGTCAAAATCGTTGTTGTCGCTGTCCTTGTAGTGGTAATGCTACTACCTATTACTATGATTAGAAGCCTGATTGAAGAGAGGGAACAGAATCAGCAGGCAGCTCAGGACGATATTGTGAGCAAGTGGGGAGGAGCCCAGCAAGTGACAGGTCCTGTACTCGTATTGCCTTATCAGAGCGGTATAGATAAAAACGGTAATCCGCTTATCGCTTACTCTTACTACCTTCCGGATGATTTCCATGTAGACGGCAATATCACTGCGGAAGAGCGTGCACGGACATTGTTCCATACGCTGGTGTACCAGTCGGATATGAAAATCAGTGGAAAGTTTAGCCTGCCTGATTATGCGAAACTGAATATAAAAGAGGAACAGGTGAGATGGCAGGATGCTTTTGTCCTGATCGGCATTCCATACCTGCAAGGTGTAAAGAATAAGATCGAATTTAATGTAAATGGCAAATCGTTGCCCGTACAGCCCGGTGTGAAAAGTAACACACTTATCGATTCCGGTGTGACGATCGGTATGCCTGTCGATCCGTCGGTACAGAGTTATGAGTTTAGTTTCGATCTGGGGCTTAATGGTAGCGGAGGTCTTTATTTTGCTCCGATAGGTAAAGAAAATCGCATTCATCTGAAGTCGTCGTGGAGTACGGTTTCTTTCAATGGGGATTTTTTGCCTGCCGACCGTGTAATTAATAATGAGGGATTTGATGCCAGCTGGAATGTCTTCGACTACAACCGGAACTATGTGCAGATGTGGACAGGGAGTAACGATGTAATCAAAACGTCTTCTTTGGGTGTAGACTTACGGTATCCGGTAGATAAATATCAGATGACAATGCGTTCGGTGAAATATGCGATTATGTTTATTGTTCTCACATTTGTAGTATTCTTTCTTGTAGAATTACTAAGCAAGAAGCGGATTCACCCGGTGCAATATTTGCTTGTCAGTTGTGCGTTGGTGTTGTTCTATACCTTGTTACTGGCAATATCGGAGCATCTTGGCTTTGGCTTTTCTTACCTGATTTCGGGGGCGGCAACCACATTGCTGATAACGGCTTATTCCACTACCATGTTCCGCAATGTGAAACAGACGGCGATTATGGCGCTTTTCCTTACGGTGCTTTATACTTATTTGTATATTATCCTGCAACAGGAAAATATGGCTTTATTATTCGGCGCGGTCGGATTATTTGTCGCCCTTGCCATAGTGATGTATGTTCTGCGAAAGGTGAATTGGTATAAGGATGAAGAACAAGATAATGAAAGGAAAGAGATTCCTCCGGTATCTGCTTTTAATAATGAGGATAGTGATGTGAATTGAGTTTAGTCAGTCAATATTATTGAGGGCGTAAAGTGCATAAGCAATTGTGTGTCTTTATGCCCTTTTTTTGTTTACGTTGATTGAATCATTTTTATTTTTTCTCTCTGAAGATATTAAAGATATTTTATCTATACTATACGGATGTGAACCGGATTATCGGAAAGGATAAGAGGTGTTACTTTTTGCAGCTTATATTGGAATGGGAATATTCAATAGGTAAACAGAATAGAAAAAGTAACAATGGTAAAATCAGGAAAATGTGTTACATCTGTTACTTTTTAACTTTATATTGTGAATGTAGGTTAAAATTATGAAGGTTTTAAGAGGGCTGTAATTAATTAAATGATATTATCTTTGCATCCGGTTATTAAAAAAGATTAAACAAATGGATCAAGATAAAAAGTGGCATCATTCAAAAGGCTGGGCATTGATGCCGTTGGCAGTATTTTTCCTGCTGTATGTCCTTACCTTTATTTTTACAGGAGACCTTTATCAGATGCCTGTTTCGGTAGCATTTATGACGGCATCCATGGTGGCGGTCTTATATTCGAAAGGGGGGAAGCTGGCAAATCGTATCACCCAGTTTTGCCGGGGTGCAGCCAACGAAACCATTATGCTGATGGTTGTCATCTTTATTCTGGCGGGAGCATTTGCCGGTACAGCCAAGGCGATGGGTGCGGTAGATGCTACAGTGAATATGCTTCTCTATCTCTTGCCTGAGCAATCTATATTGGCAAGCGTCTTTATTGCAGCTTGTTTCATATCCATGTCTATGGGTACATCTACCGGAACTATTGCAGCTTTAGCACCTATTGCAGTAGGAGTCTCCTCTCAGGCAGGGCTCGATTTACCTATGATGCTGGGAATTGTGGTTGGCGGGGCTATGTTCGGGGACAATCTTTCTTTTATATCAGATACAACGATTGTGGCTACACGTACACAGGGTTGTCAGATGCAGGACAAATTTAAAGTAAATATCCGCATTGTATTTCCTGTTGTCATTCTGATGCTTCTGTTCTATATCTATCAGGGGCTGGAACTGACAGGCGGAGCGTCTGTTTCGGCAGAGCAGGTAGAATGGGTTAAGGTGCTGCCTTATCTGGCGGTATTGATTACAGCTTTGGTGGGGGTTAACGTGATGGTCGTGTTGGCTTTGGGGATTATTCTTTCGGGTGTGATAGGTCTTATAACAGGCGGTTTTGGCGTATGGGACTGGACTGCGGCCATGAGTCAGGGTATCGTCGTGGATATGGGAGAACTGATTATTGTATCGTTGATGGCGGGAGGTATGTTCGAACTGATACGCTTCAATGGGGGAGTCGATTGGTTGATAGGCAAGATGACACGTAATATACGGTCGAAGCGTTCCGCTGAATTTTCTATCGCCGGACTTATTTCGTTAACCAATCTTTGTACGGCGAATAATACCATCGCCCTGATTATAAGCGGGCCGATAGCAAAGAATATCAGCGATAAATTCGATTTGGATAATAGGAAGATCGCCAGCCTGCTGGATACTTTCTCTTGTTTTGTTCAAGGCTTGATACCTTACGGGGCACAATTACTTATAGCTGCAGGATTGGCTAATGTAAGTCCTATGCAGATTGTGCCTTATCTGTATTATCCTTTGCTGATAGGGCTTGCGGCAATGGCATCGATCATATTCCGTTATCCGCGGAAATATGCCGGGTAATGCCGATGGTGTAAATATCCTTATACGAGGGTAACTTCTATATCGCGTTCGCGGAGCATATCTATGATGTGAGCAGGCGCGTTGGTATCTGTAATAATATGGTGTATTTTATTTATATCACATATCTTGCAGAAGCCTCGTTTGCCGAATTTCGAAGAGTCGGTCAGTACGATTATCTTTTGTGCGGCATCTATCATTTGTTGGTTTATGCGGGCTTCACTCATGTCGCTGGTAGTCAGTCCATAATCGAGGTCGATACCATCCACGCCCAGAAACAGCTTGTTACATGACAGGCTTTCCAGTATATTTTCGGCATAGTGGCCAATGACCGACACAGAGTTCTTTCTCATATTGCCGCCCAATTGCACTATTTCAATATTCGGATTGTAGCACAGGGTCAGGGATACCTTTACCGAAGATGTGATAACGGTGATGTTATGATCGACGTTAATCTCATTTGCGAAAGTGAGCAGAGTGGTGCCGGAAGCTATGATTATTTTATCGTTAGGCTCAAGCAGACTATTGGCGGCTTTGGCAATCCTGGTCTTTTCCTCCATCTGCATCTTCTCTTTTACATCTATATGCTTATCAGTAATAATAGAACTCAGGCTGCTGGCGCTTCCGTGATTACGATAAAGCATTTTTTTGCTTTCGAGATATTTTAAATCTTTACGAATCGTAACTTCCGAGACTTCTAATTTCTCACTAAGTTCCTGAACCTTTACATATCCATCCTGCTTCAACTGTTCCAGTATGAACTTGTGTCGTTTAGCAATATTTCCCATATTTCAAATTGAAGATTACAATTACTGATTACAAAGATATAAAAATTTTTAAGAACTGAACGCTTTAAAAACTTGAAAGATTTTAGTTTCGTTTTGTATTTTATGAAGTAGATTTGGATTGTGTATTGTTTGATAGATACTGTTTCCTTGGAATGTTTTTGATTTTATAGTTTCGAAATATTTTATTTAGTTTTGAATTATATATTAATTATTGGTTTGTTGTTTAAAAAAAGTTTCGAATTTGTTTGTTTATTTAAAATACATATTTATCTTTGTGTATATTAAAGCTAAAAGTTATGAATCGAAATAATTATATAAAACAAATGGCAGACAGATCCATCGTCTGGGATTTTGTTGTTGTCGGAGGTGGCGCTACTGGTCTTGGTACAGCAATCGACGCTGCTTCTCGTGGGTTTAAGGTCGCGTTGGTAGAACAAGCTGACTTTACGAAAGCAACATCCAGCCGTAGTACAAAGCTGGTACACGGAGGTGTCCGTTACTTGGCACAAGGTGATGTAAGTCTGGTTATAGAAGCTTTGCGGGAAAGGGGACTGATGAAGCAGAATGCCCCGCATCTGGTGAAAGATCAACGATTTATTATAGGAAATTACAAGTGGTGGGAGAAGCCATTTTATACAATCGGACTAACTGTCTATGATATACTGGCCGGAAAACGCGGATTGGGCCGATCCTTGCCGATGAGTAAGAAATCTGTGGTTAAAGAAATACCTCAAATAGCAACCGGTGGGCTAAGAGGCGGGGTAGTATATCATGATGGTCAGTTCGATGATTCCCGTATGGGCATTAACCTCCTGCAAACTGCCGCGGAGCAGGGCGCTACTGTCGTAAATTATGTAAAAGTTTCGGATTTGGTGAAAAACGAAACCGGAAAGATTGCAGGGGTGAAAGTATATGACGAATTAGGTAAACAGGAATATACGCTTCAGGCGAAAGTCGTAATAAACGCGACCGGAATATTCGTCGATGACCTGATGAAGATGGATGCTCCGGAAAAAGATAATATTGTGCGTCCCAGTCAGGGAGTACATCTTGTTGTAGATAAGTCCTTTTTGGGAGGAGATACCGCAATTATGATACCGAAGACCAGCGACGGACGGGTGATGTTTGGTGTGCCATGGCATGGAAAAGTAGTTCTGGGTACTACTGATACTCCGCTGAAAGAGTTCGTGCTTGAGCCGCAGGCGTTGGAGGAAGAGATTGAATTTATTCTTAAAACGGCCGGTCAATATCTGGCAAAACAACCGAAACGAGAAGACGTCCTTTCGGTATTTGCGGGATTAAGGCCATTGGCGGCACCTAAAAAAGGAACCGACGGACAGAAAACAAAGGAAATATCGCGCAGTCATAAAATAGTTATATCAGATAGCGGGCTGATTACCATCACCGGCGGGAAGTGGACAACATACCGCGACATGGCCGAAGATGTAGTGAACAGAGCCTTGTCAATCGGAAACCTGCCTCAGAAAGAGTGTGTGACAAGGGACTTGAAAATACATGGCTATAAAGAAAATGTTGACAGGTCGAATTTTAGTTATGTATATGGCAGTGATTACGAAAAAATACAGAAGCTACAGCAAGAGAAACCCGAGCTGGCACGGAAGCTTCATCCGCGTTTCGACTATACAGGGGCGGAAGTTGTGTGGGCTGTCAGGGAGGAAATGGCTATAACAGTCGAAGATGTTTTGTCCCGAAGGTTACGGGCCACATTTCTGGATGCGCGCGCAGCCATCGATATTGCACCGGAGGTAGCTTCTATAATGGCAAAAGAAACAGGAAAGGATATGGAATGGGAGAAAGGACAGGTGCAGGAGTTCGTGGAACTTGCACAACATTATCTGCTGGTTCCGTATAATCCCGATAAGTAAAAAGACACATTTTTTTAACCTAATCAATATCAACTACATGGAAAAATATATCTTATCGTTCGATGCAGGAACTACGAGTTCAAGAGCTATAGTCTTTGACCATAAGGGTGAAATATGCTCTGTTGCACAAAAGGAATTTCCACAGATATTTCCACAAAGCGGATGGGTAGAGCACAACCCGCATGAAATATGGGCTTCGCAGGCTGCTGTAGCGGCTGAAGCAATTACTAAAATCGGCATCAACGGTACTAATATTGCAGCGATAGGAATCACCAATCAGCGTGAAACAACGATTGTATGGGACAGGGAAACGGGAGAGCCTGTCTATAATGCAATTGTGTGGCAGGATAGGCGGACATCCGAATATTGCGATAAGCTGAAAAACGAAGGACTTCTGCCTTATATTAAAGACAAGACCGGATTGATTGTAGACGCGTATTTCAGTGCAACAAAAGTGAAGTGGATACTGGATAATGTGGAAGGTGCCAGAGCAAAAGCCAAGAAAGGCCAACTGGTATTCGGCACTGTAGATACCTGGATTGTCTGGCAACTGACCAGAGGGGAAGTACATGCCACTGACGTTTCCAATGCTTCACGCACGATGCTGTACAATATTCATACGCTGGAATGGGATGATGATTTGCTGAAGCTGTTTAATATCCCTAAAAGTATGATGCCGAGAGTATATGCTTCGAGCGAAGTTTACGGACATACCAAGACCACAATCTTCGCGTCTAAAGTACCGATTGCAGGTATTGCCGGAGATCAGCAGGCTGCACTGTTCGGGCAGATGTGTGTAGATACCGGTATGGTGAAGAACACATACGGTACAGGCTGTTTTATCCTGATGAATACCGGAGAAAAACCGGTAGCATCGAAAAATAATCTGGTAACAACTATCGGATGGCAAATTGACGGAAAAACGACTTATGCGCTTGAAGGAAGTATATTTGTGGGAGGTGCTATCGTTCAGTGGTTACGCGACGGCCTTAAAATAATCAGTTCCTCTTCCGAAATAGAGCAGCTGGCTATGCAGGTACCTGACAACGGTGATGTGTATTTTGTTCCTGCCCTGACTGGTCTGGGTGCTCCATACTGGGATCAGTATGCACGCGGAACGATTGTCGGAATATCGAGGGGTACAACTGCTGCTCATATTGCACGTGCAGCACTTGAAGGTATTGCATATCAGTCGATGGATGTTATTAACGCTATGATTCTGGATGCAGGAGTTGGACTTAAAGAGCTGCGGGTAGATGGTGGTGCTGCAAAAAATGATTTGTTAATGCAATTCCAGGCAAATGTACTTGGGCAAACGGTAATTCGTCCGCAAACAACAGAAACTACAGCTTTAGGCGCAGCCTATCTGGCAGGATTGGCTGTCGGCTTCTGGGAAAATATTGAAGAAGTGAAAAAACAATGGCATGCAGATGCCAGATTTGAAGCTGATCCGAAAGTGGATATGCATCTGGCTAAGAGAAAGTGGTCTGAAGCGATATACCGTGCACAAAGCTGGATAAAATAAGGGTATATCCGCCACAATGTAAGACCAATCTAAATCTAAAATAATACGATACCATGGGAAAAGACATACTATTCGAGTTTATAGGCACAGCCATACTTATACTGTTCGGTGCTGGTGTGTGCGCGAATGTTTCCCTTAAAAAGACATTAGGAAACGGTGCAGGATGGGGGGTGATTGCTTTCGGCTGGGGATTTGCAGTGTTTGTCGGAGCATTTATTTCATCTCCGTATTCGGGAGGGCATCTGAATCCGGCACTTACTATCGGACTGGCTGTTGCCGGGAGTTTCAAAGGCAATATCGCAGGTTATATTATTGCTCAGATTCTGGGGGCAATTGTGGGGGCCAGCCTTGTATACCTTATGTATAAACCGCATTTCGATGCGGAAGAAAACCCCGATGCCAAGAAAGGAGTATTTTGCACCGGGCCTGCTATCAGAGCGTACTTCTATAATTTCATGAGCGAAGTCATAGGTACGTTCGCCCTTGTATTCGGAATCCTGATGGTCGGCGGGGCTGAAATAGCCGGGCCTTTGCCTGTATCATTATTGATAGTCGCCATCGGTATGTCATTGGGCGGAACCACAGGTTACGCCATAAACCCTGCACGTGATTTGGGGCCGCGTATAGCTCATGCCATATTGCCTATCAAAGGCAAAAGGGACAGCGATTGGGCATACTCGTGGATACCCGTTCTGGGGCCTGTCGTCGGTGCTGTCCTGGCGGCATTGCTTTATCTGGTGGTGAAATAGTCATTTCTTCTAATCTGCTAATGTGAAATCCAAAAACATATACAAATTCGAATAATCAGAGAAAAAACAAGTACTAACCCTTTCTAAATTTATTTATTATGAAAAAAAACAGTTTTTTTCGTAAGGCCCTATGCCTTACGGTAGTGATCCTTTTTACTTCGTCGTTTGCTCTCACAGCCCAGACTTACCGTTATATCAAGGGATGGCCGAAAGAGGCTAACGACCGTATAGAGAGTTTCTTAAACTCTACAATAACAATGAAAGAACGTAAAGTGGCCATCTTTGATTGTGATGGTACATTGTTTGGCCAGGTTCCTTACTATCTTGCCGATGAAGCTCTTTATTCATATGCAAAGAAAACATATGGTAACAGGACGGATAAGGAAGCAAAAGATAAAATGGCTATAGTAGACGATATGCTTCATGGAAAAGACAATGTAGGTATAGCCTACGTACAGAAACGTGTGAAGTTTTTCGCAGGACTTTCCCCAGAAGAGATATCCAATATCGGTAACGATTGTTACCATGAAAAATTTCAGGGTAAATTCTATCCCGAAATGAAAGAATTTCTTGCTAATCTGGAAGAATACGGCATCGAGATCTGGGTGCTGACCGCTTCTCCCGAATACTTGTATCAACGTTTTGTGAATGAGCAGCTGGGTATTCCGGTAGATCGCATTATCGGCGTAAAATCGGCTGTAAGAGACGGTAAAACGACAGATGAACTGGTGTTGCCTACTCCTCAGGACTGGGGGAAAGCCGAAACAATCCATACATTTATCAAGGCTCGTCCGATAATTGTTGGAGGTAACAGTCGCGGAGATATGGAAATGATGGATGAATCGGTTGGCCTTAAGCTGATGGTTAATCCTGACAATGTAAAAATAGAAAAAGAGCATGCCGGCAAGATGGAGGGCATGACCGTAAAACAATACTGGGACAAAGATTCTAACGCCGTAATCGTATATTGCAATGACGTACCTGAAGGAAACCATACGTATGTAACTCAGGAATGGGGAACGAAGGCAAATAAAACCAATAAAAAGCAATAATTATGTTTACCCGTAGATTGAGTGTTGCTTTAGCTTCGTTGTTGCTGGGATTTATATCTTTGTCGGCTCAGTCGGTAGACGTAAAGGTCGGAGATGAAACAATAAAAATTACTCCTATGGGGCGTTTCTACTTTGATGGGGCTATGTACCTTGACGATGAAACCGATTTGGGTAATGGCGTGGCATTGACAGACCTTCGTCTGGGTCTGAAAGCAAAATACAAGATGTTCGATATAAAGGCGGATATTGGGTTTGCAGGGGGGAAGATAGGTCCGAAGGATATTTTCCTGCAATACAATCTGGGAAAATCGTCATATATTCGTGGAGGTCACTTTGCCGAACCTTTCGGTATCGACCATATGGAAAGTTCTGCAAATATTAAGTTCATCACGGCTAATGCCACTTCCTTTGCCTTCTCACCGGGAAGAAAAGTAGGGGTGGAATATATAGGATGGAATAAATATATGTGGATAGGTGGCGGTGTTTTTGGGGATGGGGATGCGATGAGCAACTCTGTAGAAGGCGATGATGGTTATGCCGTGACAGGGCGTTGGGTATTCAATCCTATCCGTCAGGAAGGAAAGATATTTCATATTGGTTTGGCCGGGTCTTATCGCAAGGCTGATGCCAGCGGATACGATGCTGATGGCAATCAGAAACCAAAGACAATAGGCTATAGTAGTTCATTGATTACCAATGTTGAAAAGCGTAAATTCTTAAATGCACCTATTACTAATGCCGATTTTCAGGCAAAATATGCGGTTGAGTTGATCGGAGCTTATGGCCCGGTACATCTTCAGGCAGAGTATTTCCACAGCAATGTGGAACGAAAAGACGATCTTCCGGCCTATAAGGCTAGTGGTGCATATGCCCAGATTGGCTTTCTGGCGATAGGCGGTAATTATACATATTCTTCGTCGTGGGCAAGAATGGGGACTCCTAAGCCTAAATCACTGGAATTGGCGTTGAGGTATAACTATACAGACCTTAATGATAAAAATTCAGGGATTAACGGTGGACGGATGAGTGACTGGACGTTTGCTGCCAATTATTACCTGAATAAGTATATAATGTTCAGGCTCGATTATTCGAATGTTTCTTTGGGAAACAATAATCCTCTTGCCGCAGGTGAAAATATAAATGCGATACAAGCCAGACTACAAGTAGTCTTCTAGCCTTAATAGTTGTAAAGAGAAGCGGGAGAGCATTTTGATGCCCTCCCGCTTTGTTTTTTGCAATATCAGGATTATTTCTTTACAGAAAATTTGAATATTGTTTCACTCTGATATTTTTCTCCCGGACGGAGTGTAGTTGTCGGCCAGTCTTTTTTGTTAGGAGTATCAGGATATTTCTGAGTCTCAAGACATACGGCTGTGCGATGTTGGTAAACAATTCCCTTTTTCCCTTTATCTGTGCCTTCCATGAAGTTACCTGCATAGAACTGCATTCCCGGCTCGGTGGTATATACGTCTAATACGATACCAGTTTTAGGAGATTCCAATGTAGCAGCAACTTTGTTGATGTCACCTCCTGTATTTAATACCCAGTTGTGGTCGTATCCTTTACCGTTTACCAGTTGAATAAAAGATGCGTCGTCGATTCTTGAACCGATAGCAGTCGGTGTGCGGAAGTCCATTGGTGTACCTTCTACGGTAAGGATTTCGCCGGTAGTCATGAATGTAGAATCAATTGGAGTATATTGATCTGCATGCAATGTCAGCAGCCAGTCTGTATTTTTAGAAGTTGGGTCGCCATCCATATTGAAATATGAATGGTTAGTCAGATTCACTACAGTCGGTTTGTCTGTTTCGGCTTCATATTTTATCTGAAGAGCGTTGTCGTCGCCAAGAATATAGGTTACTTTTACATTCAGGTTGCCGGGGAAGCCTTCTTCTCCGTCTTTCGATAGATAGGTTAGTTCCAATACATTGTCGGCCGCAAGTTTAGCATCGAAAATTACGGTGTGGAATCCTTTGTCGCCACCATGCAGAGTGTGTCCGAAGTTATTCTTTGGTAAATCATATTTTACATCATCGATTTGGAATGTACCATTTCCGATACGGTTACCGTAACGTCCGATAATAGCACCATAGTTAGATGGTACATTGATGTAATCCTGAATAGAGTCGAATCCCAATACGACATCTTTCTTGTTTCCGTCTTTATCCGGAACCATAATAGAAACGATACGGCCTCCGAGGTTTGTTATACAAACTTCCATTCCTCCGGGATTTGTAAGTACGTACAAATCTGTTTTCTTTCCATTGACTTCCGTTTCAAAGTTCTTTTTATCCAAGCCTGATTCCGTAAGTTTTCCTACAGGGGCTTTTTCATTACATCCTACAAAAAGCAGGCTGGCAGCGATTGCTGCAAAAAACATTCTTTTCATAATTTACTTTTATTTTAATGAGTTAATTTCTACACCTTCATTTGTAATCACTACGGGCTTGATATAACCGTTTTCGTCAAAGTGCATTTCGTCTATGCACGTTACGCGATGATTTCCATCTGTTTCTGTCAGCGGGCGACGGTGATATACGATATAGTATTTATCTGATTTGGGTTCGTGGATCACAGAGTGATGTCCTGCACCCCTGCCAATATTCGGATCTTGTTGCAGTATTTTACCTATACGTTTGAATGGTCCGAACGGACTATCGGCAATGGCGTATGCCACACTATAATCGGGACCGGTCCATCCGCCTTCCGACCACATAAAATAATATTTACCGTCTTTGATAAACATAAACGGGCCTTCTACATAGTTTTCGGGAGTTACTTCCTTATACATCGTCCCGTCTTCGAATGGGACAATACCGGTAAAGTCATCCTTTAATTTGGCAACATTACAATGTTTCCATCCTCCATAATATATATAATAACTACCGTCTTTATCTTTAAAGACAAATTGGTCGATAGGCTGCGCTCCATTATAGAACTTGTCGATAAGGGGTTTCCCGATATAATCTTTAAAAGGGCCTTCGGGTTTATCAGCAACGGCGATTCCTATACCTCCGTATTCGTTATCATTCTGAATATCATTTCCGCCAAAGAGCAGGAAATATTTGTTATCCTTTTTGATTATGGCCGGAGCCCATAAAGCTCTTTTAACCCATTTTACGGCTGATGTGTCAATTATGCGTTCGTGTTTAGTCCAATTAACCAAATCGGAAGATGAGAATGCGTCCATAAAGACCTGCTCATCGTACGGAGCGGAGTAAGTTGGATAAATCCAATATTGGTTGTCGAAAATAATACCTTCCGGGTCGGCGTACCATCCTTCAAATATCGGATTCCCGGATGTTTCTTTAACACTTTGGGTTGATTGCTTGTTTTGGGCACAAGCTTGCATTGCAAGAATACTTACAATGATTAGGAGTAAATTGTTTTTCATTGAAAAAATCACTTTTTTGTTAATGACCTATAAAAATAGGAATAATTTCAAATTAAAATGTTCTATTTTTGAATATTTTGATTTTTGTTGTTAATAAACTATCTTTGCTAGAGTGCTCGAATAAAAGAAAAGGTTCTCCGTCTCATAGAATATTAATTGTAATTATAAATAACTACAGATCAATGAAGAAGTCCCTATATAACTTCGATGAGGTTTTAGATATTGTAAATGCTCGAATCACCCGGATAAATTATAAGAATAAGCCACAGTCACTTTTTGACCCTATAACTTATATCCTTTCTCTGGGTGGGAAACGGGTTCGCCCTGCTTTGGCCCTTATGTCATATAATTTATATAAAGAGGATGTGGAACGGGTTATCCCTATAGCGCTGGCTATAGAGGTATTTCACAATTTTACTCTTCTGCATGACGATCTTATGGACAGGGCCGGTATGCGCAGAGGTAAACCGACGGTTCATATTAAATGGAATGATAATACGGCCGTACTGTCGGGTGATGCAATGCTTATTGAGGCATATAAGGAAATAGCAAAAACAGAACCGGAGCAATTGCCTCGTGTGTTGGACCTGTTTTCTGAAACCGCAACAGAAATATGTTGTGGGCAACAATACGATATGGAGTTTGAACAACGGTTGGATGTTACCATTCCGGAATATCTGGAAATGATACGGCTGAAGACAGCAGTATTGTTAGGTTGTGCCTTAAAGGAAGGAGCTATTGTGGCAGGCGCTTCGGATGCAGATGCGGACAATCTGTATGATTTCGGGATAAATGTCGGTCTGGGATTTCAGTTGAGGGACGATTTGCTCGATGTATACGGAAACAGTGAAAGTTTCGGTAAGAAAATTGGCGGCGACATACTTTGTAATAAGAAGACATTCCTGTTAATTACGGCATTAACCGAGCCATTGACCAGAAAAGAGTTGCTGACATGGATAGATAAAACGGATTTTGAGGAAAATAAAAAAATAGAAGCAGTAACTAAGATATATGATAAGCTTGACTTGAAAACAAAGTCTGAAAATCTTATCAGTGAGTATTATGAGAAAGCAGTAGGCTGTCTGGATAAAGTCAGTATAAGTGATGATAGAAAGACAGAATTGCATAAATTAGCGAAAAATCTGACGTCCCGAATATCTTGAATTTTTAAATTTTAACCCTTAACTACTATGCCGTATCGTCGTTTGCCAAATACAGATAATGCACGAATAAAGGCGTTGAAAGCAGCAATTGAAAAGCATAATTCCCTTTTCGGGCAAGGTGTTATATCTCTTGATATCCGCAGAATGGAACTGATGCTGCGTAATTTTGAAAATGCACAGCTTCGTTACCGTGATAGCCTTGAGACGCAGGCTGCATCGAATAGGAAATTTCAGAAACTGGTGAAGAATGCCAGACTGTATATATCGCATTTTATACAGGTTATGAATTTGTGCGTTATCCGTAACGAAATAAAAAAAGAGCAGAAGCAACTTTATAATATCGATCCGGATAATTTCACGGTACCCGATTTAACGAGTAATGATGCATTACTATATTGGGGAGATAGTCTTATGAAGGGAGAGCAAGCCAGATTGGGGCAAGGAGGGGCTCCTATTTACAATCCTACTATTGCGAGGGTAAACGTAGCCTTTTCGCAATTTAAGGATGCCTATTTTAATCAAAAAACATATCAGAATACAACTTCACGCCAGTTGGACGTACTTGGTGAACAAAGGGAAGATATAGATAATGTCTTGTCTACGTTATGGAACCAGATAGAATCGGCTTTTGCAAATCTTCCAGCTAAAGAACGTTTAGAAAGATGTAAGGAATACGGGGTTGTGTATTATCTGAGAAAAGACGAAAAAGAGAAAGAAAATCGTGAAAATAATTGATACTCATTCACATATTTATTCCGAAGAATTTGATAACGATATCGAAGAAGTGATTCTGAGAGCAAAACAAGTGGGGGTAGAAAGTATTCTGCTTCCAAATGTAGATGTGGATTCAATAGTGCGTCTGCATAGTATAGCCGACAGATATACAGATTATTGCATTCCTATGATGGGGCTGCATCCTACAAGTATAGGTGAGGACTGGCTTTTTCAATTAGAAATTATTAAACAACAATTTTCGAAACGTTCCTATATCGCTATTGGTGAAATAGGGCTGGATCTCTATTGGGATAGGACATATGAGAAAGAACAGAGACAGGCCTTTGAAGAGCAGCTTCGCTGGAGTATAGAATATGATTTACCGGTAGCAATACATTCACGCGATGCTATATTGGAGTGTGTAGAATGTATTAAGAATGTAGGCCCTGAAAAGTTGAGAGGGGTATTCCATAGTTTTGGCGGAAGTGAGAACGAGCTAACTGAAATACTTGGATTAGAAAACTTTTTATTGGGAATTAACGGAGTTGTTACATTCAAGAATTCCACTCTGTCGGCTGTTCTGAAGCAGACCGATTTGTCAAAAATAATCGTTGAGACCGATTCTCCTTATCTGGCTCCCGTACCTTATCGGGGTAGGAGAAATGAGTCGTCGTATACAATAAAGGTTGCAGAAAAACTGGCTGAAATATTCGGCCTCAGTTTAAACGAAGTAGGAGAAATAACAACAGAAAATGCAATAAAACTGTTCGGATTGAAAAAATAATTCTATCTTTGCACCCGCTACAACCAAAAAAAAGGAAAGGTGCTCGAGTGGTTGAAGAGGCACGCCTGGAAAGCGTGTATACCCCTAAAGGGTATCGAGAGTTCGAATCTCTTCCTTTCCGCAATAAAAAAATTCGAACAGAATTGCTCGGATTATAATAATAACGATTAGAACTTTATGATAGATCTTAATTTGGGCATAATTATATTTCTAACCTCATTTTGCGTCTCATCCGTAGGTTCAATTTGGTACTTCTCATAGAGTTCTTTCGCTTTACTATTTATTAATGGTATGATTTCTTCTTGGAGAGATTCTACGTTATTTTTTAGGAATAGAATTTTTTCAGACAAGCCTTGTAAACCACCTGATGTATTAACACTCTCTTCAATCCTTTCTTTAATGATTAAGTCGCAATATTCAGCTAATTCATTCTTTAAGTTTTCCATATTTATTTTTTTACTCAAATATACAAAATTATATATTCCCTCTCTTCTCTACCAACTAAATATTCCCGACACATCCCGATTACCTTTAATATTTCCGGCTATCGATTCAAAGAACTCGGCTAAGATTGTCATACTATCCGGTGCATCGTCATGAGCGTTTCCACCTTAGAAGTAAGCCATTTAATAAACCACCAATAATCAGAACCTTTTTCGTACTCTGATTCAGCTAAGAAATGACAATGTGCTTTTATCCAACCCGATTTCATAAGGATTCGGGTTTCTTTGTTCTTGGTGGTTGGACGAGCTTCAATAAGACACCTGTTGTAACTATCATTCTCTTTGACTAAGCGTCTGACATCATTAGAGAATATCTTACCGTCGTTATTGGATTCGATGCGCATACGATCGGGTGAAATATCGATAATCATCTGAGCCAATCGAGGAACGGTTATCTCAACAGCATCTTTGGTGAATAGTACATCAGTGATAAATAGCTGGTCTCCGAATACACTGGCAAAAGGTGAACTGAAATCGTCATTACCTTCATCGGCCACATCGGTAGCTCCGATCTTACCATCAGGCACACGCCCTTCGATATCCGATCTCTTAAATCGTTTGAGCTCAGATTTAGGGAATAACAAGCCCTTAGCTTCGATAGGCTCTTGCATATACTCAGCCATCCAGATGCTGTCTTCTATTTCTTTACGTAGCTCGTGATAGTATTCGGTCGTATATACATCTTCACAGAAAGATTTATCGTTTTCATCAAGTGCCGCAATACGGATGATCTCGTCGTAGTACTTACCCTCTCTTGATTCTTCTAGGCGTCCGAGAACATCAGTTGCACTCCAACGAGTACCGATTCGATAGAACAGCAATTACCCTCTATACGCGAATCGTGCGTACCTTGTTTCCAGTTCCAGGTCTTTTCTTTGTTATTGTCCGACAAAGCATCTTCGAGTGATTTATACAAGTCGTCAGTCATTGCAAGCATGGAAGCTCCGAACCCGATAACAGTACCGCCAACACCAGCACCGAAATAAGACACCTGTCTTGCTCTCTCTATACTCCAACCATGTACGTTTGTTTATCTCCTTTGAGCCTGATCTCCGGGAATATCTCGCTGAACTTGCGAGAGCGGACAATATCCCTTGTATCATATGATAGTTTATTATATAATGGATCGGCACAACAGTTACGCAGAACTGATTATTCGGGGGAATGGCCGAATATCCAACTGATGAAAAGTGACGAAATGTAAGACTTTCCGGCGCAAGGTGGCATACTCACAGCCAGTCGATAAATCATATTGTTAGAGAAAGCCATATAAACACGCATAAATGCTGCAGCGACTTTCTTTAAGAAGTGACGCTTAGCAAAAAACGAAGGGTCCATATATAAGCAATAAGCCCAGAAATCGCTCCGGGCCTCTCGCTTTCGCAGTATGATGGCCGCTTTAGCTTTTCTTATGAGTATCTCTCTGTCACTCAGTTTTGCCATCTATAATGTTTTGCAAGTCTTCGTCTGATAAGTTTTTGAGCTTGCTCTTAATGCCAATCTCTCCGGAAAGTTTGTTCTCTTGTCGGTTCTTCCAGTTGTCGGGATC
>NZ_DLFW01000043.1 GCF_002482385.1 Dysgonomonas sp. UBA7710
AAAAAAAGTTTTCACTGTGTCTTGCTACGTAGGTGGTTATATTTATAGGCAATTGCAGTTCTTCACCTATATCTCTTAAAGCCTTATTTATAATATGCAAAACTTTATTCACTCTATTTGCTTTCTGAATCTCTGTTTTGTGGAAAGAAGATAATACAGGGAATAAATAAGGGTTCTCAGCATCCTTGTATTTATCCAATATCTTAATAGCTTTATCCTGTAATGGAATTTTAATAAGTTTCTTAGTTTTTTTTCGATTATATACCAAACGCTTATCAACAATATGAATAGCTTTCAAGTGTGCCATATCGACAAAATTGATACCCCAGATAAATAAGAGAAATAGAACATATCAATAGCTAATTGCGTATAAGATCTATCTGTCTTATAACTTATAATCTTTTCCACATCTGATTTCTGTATGGAACGTTTAACGGTTTCTTTATGCAACTTAGATACCTTATAAATACGGAAAGGGTAATAATCTGCTTTAACTAAATTCTCGCCGATAGCCTTATTGTATAATGCTCTAAACGTTCTGAAACGGATGCCAAGAGAATTATCGCCAAGTCCTTTCGTTCTTAAAAAGGCTTCATAACGTTTAAGCCAATCAACGTCTATTTCTGAAAAGTAACTATCAAGATGCTTATTAAAATCTAATAGAGAAGTTCTTAACTCTTTATAAGTAGATGCATACTTCAATCTGCCTTCGTTGCATAAACGTTCTATTTCCTTCTCAAGAAGTTCTCCTATGGTGCATCTGATAGTGGATGAATTAACTTTCTCAATCAGATTAGATGATGTAAATTCTTTATTTTCGGCTTTGTAATCTAATATCTGCGCTGAATACTCGTTTATCTTATCTGATATTAGCTTTAGAATTTGCTCTTTATCGGGACAGTTTCGTTTAGGTTTGTTCTTTTCAAAATCCCAATATTGAGGGTGAACTGATATGCCAAGACTTTTGTATTTCTTCTTGTTGTCTTTGCAAATGCGAATCATTAAGGGGTGTTCTTCGTTAGCAAGTGTTTTTGACTTGAATAACACTACATTAACTGTTGCGTTCATTGGTTTAACTGGTTTAACGCTTGGTTTAACTTTAGCGTTAAAACCACCTTTAAAACCATATTCTCCAAAAAAAGAAAAGCACCTACTTTCTTCTGTAAGTGCTTTATTTTCAGTGTGACCACGGCAGGATTCAAACCTGCAACCTTCTGATCCGTAGTCAGATGCTCTATTCAGTTGAGCTACGTAGCCATTGCTTAATTGCGATGCAAAGGTAAAATAGTTTTATATATTCTCCAAATCTGAAAGGCAGTTTTTCGCAAAAAAATACCTAAACCTTGATCAGCACTTGATATTCAACTCTATAAGAACATTTCTTATTTGCTCATATGTGGTAATGCGCGTTGGAACGAGAGGCAAGCGCAGCTTATTTTCAATATATCCCATCATATTCAGCATACATTTCACTCCTGCCGGATTACCATCCACAAAAAGCAGATTGAATAATTCGTTGAAGCTATGATGTATCGTAAGAGCACTGTTATAATCACCCTCAAGGGCCAGGCGTGTCATCCGGCTAAATTCCTTAGGGAATGCGTTCCCTATAACGGAAATAACCCCTATAGCACCTAAAGTTATCAAAGGGAAAGTAACCCCGTCATCTCCCGATATAACATCGAAATTCTCGGGTTTACGCTTGATGATTTCGTCCATCTGGCTCATATTACCCGAAGCCTCTTTCACTGCAACTATATTCGGAAAATCATTTGCGAGACGCAATGTTGTATCTGCAGTCATATTCACTCCGGTTCGGCCCGGTACATTATATGATATAACAGGCAGGGACGAAGCCTCTGCGATTGCCTTATAATGCTGATAGATACCTTCCTGCGAAGGCTTATTATAGTATGGCACAACGGAAAGAATACCATCGATACCTGCATAGTCGTTCTTCTTTAGTTTTTCTACGATGGCACGCGTATTATTACCACCTTCACCCAAAATAACAGGAATGCGACCATTTACACGGCTTACTACCAGTTCCACAATCTGTTTCTTTTCATCTTCGGTGAGTGTAGGGGTTTCGGCTGTAGTTCCCAGCACCACAAGATAATCAGTACCATTTTGCAGTTGGTAATCGACAAGACGAAGCAGTGCATCGTAATCTACACTTTCATCGTCTTTAAAAGGAGTTATCAATGCAACTCCCATTCCTCTGAGATTTATTCTAGGCATAAAAATAGTTCAAGACATTTGTCTTTTCTTCCAAAAAGACTTTCTGCATTTTGTTTGTGCAAAATTAAGAATTAATTTATTCCTCAGCGTATATTGTTCAGGTAAAATTTTATCTGCTTATATGTTTCAAGAAGATTTGCATCTTCTTCTTTAAGAATAATAAGGTCGTAAACTTTAAAATCCTGCTCCCTGATACCAATGCAAAATTCGGCTGAATTGTTTGCGAGCAGAAATAGCAATGTCTTATCATTCTTTGTAGTTAAGTCCAACAACGTTTCGTAAGGCAGCTTCTCAAATTCATCAATCACTTGGGAAGACAGTCCCATCCATTTGGAAACATCCTTTTGAGAAATAACCCTCACTTCTGGTGGATACGCCTGATCTCCTCCATCTTTTCCAGATTGAACCGTCCATAAAACAACCTCTTTACCCATCTCTTTTAAATCCTGACTGATCTGAAAGATTTCAGTCCAATTTTCACGGGTAAATAGTATGAGAATTTTTTTCATATCGTCCAGTTTATGAAAGATATGTGTACGTTTGTTGCTCTCAAGGGCGGCATGTATCTTCTTTTTAACCTTAAAACCAAACATATGATCGAATATATGGTAAAATATTATCTTTGTTATTGGTATAGTCTTTGTGTGTTGTGTATCAAATTCCCCCGTTTAATATAAACGGGGGAATTATAAATATTAGTATCAAAGGCCTTATATCCAGTTTCCACTAAAATCCGGCCTGATTATTAAAGTTTTCTTGCGCCGTCTTTGATTACGACATCGTATACTTTAGGTTTGATTTTGAACTTTTGTTCATAAGCTTCGGTCGCACGCTTGATAAAGCTATCGTGCAACTCGTTCTTCACAAGGTTGATTGTACAACCTCCAAAACCGCCACCCATCACACGAGAGCCTGTCACACCACATTGGCGGGCTACATCGTTCAGGAAGTCAAGTTCGTCGCAACTCACCTCATATTTACGGCTAAGTCCGATATGGGTTTCGTACATCTTTTTACCCACTGTCTCGTAATCGCCTTTCTTCAATGCTTCGCAGGCATCCTGTAAACGTTGTATTTCTTCAATTACGAATTCAGCGCGCATATAATCTTCCGCACTTACTTCATTCGCCACTTCTTTCAGCATATCCAATGTAGCATCACGAAGCAATTCTACTTCCGGGTGATATTTACGGATATAAGAAGCCGCATTTTCGCACGATTCACGGCGTTTGTTATAAGCAGAGGAAGCCAATTCGTGTGCCACACAAGTATTCAGCAATACCAGACGATATCCTACCGGATTGAATGGAACATATTCGTATTCCAGAGAACGGCAATCGAGACGGATAAGTGAACCTTCTTTACCAAAGCATGAAGCAAACTGGTCCATAATACCACATTTCACCCCTACATAATTGTGCTCGGTAGCCTGACCTATCAATGCCAGTTCGAAACGGTCGAAACCTAAGTTATACATATCGTTGATAGCAAAACCAAAGCAGCTTTCCAAAGCAGCAGAAGAAGACATACCTGCGCCCAGAGGCACATCGCCTGCAAATACGCAGTCGAATCCTTCAACTTTCTTTCCGCGCTTAATCATTTCTTTACACACACCGAATATATACTTACCCCATTGTTTGATTGGAATATCGTCCAATCCGAATTCGTCCATTTCCGACAAGTCCATAGCATATGCCCTGATACGGTCCGGTGTACCATTCGGCTTAATTACGCAATACATAGCTTTATCTATTGCTCCGGGTAGTACGAAACCACCATTGTAGTCAGTATGTTCTCCAATAAGGTTGATACGCCCGGGCGATGTATATGTTGCACCATCAGTCCCGTAAAGAGATTTAAATTTTTCTTGGATTGGTTTCAATTCCATGGTTGTTTTTTTATTTAGGTTTATAAAAAATAAGTTTCTGTTTGTTATAGATACAAGGTACGAGATACGAGTTGTTTACGCATTTTTCACTCTTCACTTTATCATTTCCAGGAATACTTCTTCACTTATAATAGGTATACCCAGACTTCCGGCTTTTTCCAGTTTAGCCGGGCCCATATTATCACCGCCGAGTATGTAATTTGTTTTTGAAGAAATAGAACCGCTGTTCTTTCCTCCGTTTTGTTCTATCATGGCTTTATATTCGTCCCGTGAATGTTTTTCAAAGGTACCGCTGATAACAATTGACAGGCCCTTCAGCTTTTCGGTTCGCTGAGAAACGATGTCTTCACTAAGTTCAAATTGTATGCCAAACTCCCTTAGTCTATTTACCACCTCCACATTACTGCTTTCACCAAAATATCTGACAATACTTTGCGCTATCCTGTCACCTATTTCGTCTACCTGCACCAGCTCTTCTACCGAGGCCGCCATAAGCGCATCGATATCAGGAAATGCAAGAGCCAGCTTCTTAGCAACGGTTTCGCCTACATAACGGATACCCAGTGCATATAAAACCCGCGCATATGGAACCGAAACAGAAGCCTGAATACTATCTGTCAAATTCTTCGCGCTTTTTTCCGCCCAGCGTTCGAGACGGGATACATCCTGCCATTTCAACGTATAAAGGTCGGCTATATTATGTATAAGGCGTGCATTATAGAAGAGTTCTACAGTTTCGGGGCCACAGGTTATATTCATCGCCTTACGGGTACAGAAATGTTCTATCCTTCCTTTTATTTGTGGAGGACAAGATGATTCATTCGGACAATAATAAATAGCTTCTCCTTCGTCCTTCACCAATGGAGTACCGCATTCAGGACAGTTTTTGGTAAATTCTACCTTTTCATCGAATATTCCTCTTTTCGATATATCCACCCCTGTTATTTTGGGTATGATTTCACCGCCTTTTTCCACATATACCTGATCGTTAATATGTAAATCGAGCAGGTTTATATAATCTTCATTATAGAGGGAAGCACGCTTTACTGTCGTACCCGATAGTTTTACTGGCTTCAGGTTGGCAACAGGAGTAACAGCCCCTGTCCTACCCACCTGATAAGAGACAGATTCCAAGGTAGTCACCGCCTTTTCGGCCTGAAACTTGAACGCTATTGCCCAACGTGGAAACTTCGAGGTATATCCGAGATTCCGTTGTTGTGTAAGCGAGTTCACTTTCAATACTATTCCATCGGTAGCTACAGGTAGATTTTTGCGTTCGATATCCCAATAATGAATATAGGCAAATATTTCGTCCAGAGTCTTACACTTCTTTGTTGCATCCGAAATTTTGAATCCCCATTCTTTGGCTTTCATCAGGTTTTCATAATGCCCATCAGTCGGCAGATTCTCTCCCAGCATATAATAAAGGTAAGAATCGAGCTTACGGGCAGCTACTTTTTTGGGATCTTGTTGCTTCAATGTACCGGAACCTGCATTGCGCGGATTGGCAAAAAGCGCCTCTTCCTGCTCCGCCCTTTCTTTATTAAGATCTTCAAATACAGACCAGGGCATCAGTATCTCACCGCGTATTTCAAATTCGGCAGGGTAATCATTGCCACGCAAACGTAATGGAATACTGCGGATAGTACGCACATTGGCTGTCACATCATCCCCCTGTACTCCGTCACCGCGGGTTATCGCCTGTGTCAGTTCACCATCTATATATGTCAGGGATATGGATGTACCGTCATATTTGAGCTCACATACTATTTCAAATTCGTCGTTCAGCCCTTTCTTTACACGGTTGTAAAAATCCGTCACTTCGGATTCGGTATAAGTATTTCCCAGCGAAAGCATAGGATATTTATGTGTCACCTGCCTGAATGACTTATTTATATCACTACCTACACGCTGAGTCGGGGAATTAGCATCGAAATATTCGGGATGCAAAGCTTCCAACTCAGATAATTCCTTTAATTTCTTATCAAATTCGAAATCAGATATTGTAGGTGCAGACAGAACGTAATAGTCGTAATTATGTTTATTCAGCTCCTCTCTGAGAGCCTCTATTTGCTGTTTTATATGATCCATTATTAATGCTAAAAGTGTATATACAAATATAGAAAGAAATAGGTTTATCAAACAAATAATTAGTTATTTTTCAGAATTGATGGATATATGTTAGCAATAAACAGTGAATGCACATTTTCCATTCAGGTAATTTTCACCTCTTAACTCGTAACTATTTTCTAAAAACCTGACAAACTTGACACATTTCACACTTTTTTTTCATCTGTCAGTTTTTCTCCATTTTTCGATTTTGCTATAACCTCTCCGCAGAACTAAAAACCTGACAAACCTGACACTTTTTGTACTTTTTCATTTATCGCTTTCCGTTCAATATTTCAATAAATTAACGGCCAGCAGCCATACTATTATAGATAAATCAATTCTATTTTAATCAACAGTAAAGTTGCTTACTTTTCATACTTTCTTTTCCTGTAGAAATAAATCCCTCCCATCAGGAAAGCCATAAAAAGAACAGGCAATCCGATATTCAGCACCATGTACATATCTCTGCTCTCAAAGGCTTCTTTCTTATTTAACAGATAAAGTCGCTGCTGCTTTGTGCGTAACGCCATCAATCCGTCCTCATCTGTCAACCAGTTAACGGCATTCACGATAAAATCACGATTACCATATTGCTGCTGAGACATACGGTCATATCCCATTGGCAATATCCGGGAGTTTTGCCCCTGTCCCTGTACTTCGTTACTGATAATATCGGAAGACGAAACGATTATCATCTTAGTCTCCTTACTCCGGCCTATAGTTTTATCCCCTCCCTCTATGCTATCGGGGATCAACCGGTTTGTAAACGCCGAAGCGAATGTACCTTCGAGGCTCACCGCTACAGGCACAAACGGCTGATTAAAATAATCCGGTATATCCTGTACACGTTCCACATCAAAATCGATCATTTCAGGTACCTGCATCAAATGGGCATTAGCCGAACTTGTCAGCAATATGGTCTTTTTCACAGCAGGCGAATTATTTACCACATCTACCGAACTCGTAAAACCGGCTTTTACATCCCTTATATTCTTAGTTACAGGATGGTTTGGAGACGAAATCAGCAAGGGTTGAAAAAAGCTGGGTAAAAGTGTCCCGGCCTGTGTCTTTTCATCCGTGATCAGATATGTGGATACACATTGCCTGTCCTGTATCAGATCGGGGTTTATACGCACCCCGTAGGTAAATAGCAGATCGTCAAGGTTTACATCGTTTTTCATTGTAGCCGATTGTCCCGTCAAGGCCAAATCCCTATGCGAATAGTACACGCCGTCTACCAGCCACAATACCTTCCCCCCATTCATTATATACTGGTCGATAATATACTTTTCGGCCTCGGTATATTTTGATAGAGGGCCGGCAATAATAATCGCAGCAAACTCGTCCAGTATCCGTATATCATTGCCTATTTCACCACGATCGACGGAATAATATTTAGACAGTAATTCTTCGGCATCATATACATATGTTCCGGACAATTCATCATGTCCTTCAATGAAAGCTATGGTTTTAGGATTCTCCTGGCTTAGCAACCGTATAGCATCTATAAATTCGAATTCAAGACTTTCAACAGATGCATTCAAGTTTTCTTCAGCCGTATTGCCTGCAACATTTTTGAGCAAAGAGACTACCAGTGTATCCCTCCCGTTTGTAACCTGCGCGTAAGGATAGATCATCTTCCTGCTGGCTTTCCCCTCACGGTCTACTTCATTCAGTATAATACCGGTCATTCCTTTTGAGGCAAAGGATTTAAATGTTTCATCCAATGATTTGCCGCTCTCATATGGATTTATATATCTGATATCGATATTATCATCCGCAAAGCGGTTAAAATCCGAAAGCAAATCTGTTGTAGCATCTTTTAATCGCTGAAAGCCATAATTTAAGTCGCCGGTCAGATAAACATTCACCTTTAATAAACTCCCGTCTCCCACCCGCTCTAATATATCTTTGGTATAATCGTTCAATGTGTAACGTTTATCCGCGGTGAAGTCTAGTCTGGAATTTGGAGTAAAGAAAAATACTATATTTAAGATCAATACTGCCGACGCCAAAGCAATCAGCAGCCGCGGTTTATTCTGCCTCAAACATAAAACAGCCAACAAAACGAATAGTACCAGATAATTAATCACAACCGCCAAATCCCTGATTTCTATCGCCCCACGCTGCATCAACTTATAATGACCCGCCAATCCGAAAGAAGCTACCGAAGCCTGTATTTTTCCAGAAAGAAAAAAGCCCGATAGCAGATCGAATCCATAAAAAGAAAATAAACAAAGGAAAACGGATACGATGAGCGCAACCACCTGATTCTTTGTAATCACCGATCCGAACAAGCCGATGGAAATAAATACCGAAGCTATTAATATCAGAGAAATATATGAAGCCGTTATGCTATCCAAATCGATATTCCCCACAGGATTTGCAAGCTGATATAAAGAGCAGGCATAAACGGTAGTAGGCAGGAGAGTAACCAATACAAAAATAACAGTAGCCAGAAACTTACTGAAATATATTTCCGAAGCCTTCACCGGTCTCGTTTTCAGAATATCGAGCGTTTTGTTTTTCTTTTCCTCGGAGAACAGGCGCATAGTCAGTGCCGGAATCAGAACTGCAAATAACACGGGTGCCAAACCGAAGAAACGGTTCAGATCGGCATACCCGCCATCGATCAGATTATAACTACCCGAAAATGCCCAGAGCATCACTCCTGTTATTAAAAGAAAAGCCAAAGCAAAAAAAGCACCCGCAGGAGAGCAAAAAACAGACTTAAATTCTCTTAATACTAAAGCTTTCATATATCTTTGTAAGAATACATTCTTTTACTTATCTATGACTAAACGGGGGATAAAGATAGTTATTTTATTTGTTCTGATAATCACTATTCTTATTGGCGGATGGCAGATGTACAAGAGATTGAAATATAACAAGCAATCTTTCGACACAGACCTGTACAGCTATGTATCACCTCAGGCCACAGAAGTAATAAATATAAACAGGGGTTACAATTTCGAAAAGCTGTTTCTGTATGACCCATCCCTGTACCAATTGATAGAAATCTTAGGAGGCAGCATCCATTATCCGGTCATAATATCAAAGTATGCCAACGGAAAAATGCTGTTGGCAATGAAGACCAGCCATGAACAGGAATATGCAATAAGGGAACATATCGATAAACAGATATCCCTACCCTTTCCACCTAAAATAGTAAAATATAAAGATGCAGAAATATATATACACGCACTAGCCAATAATCAATTTCTTGTATATTCTTTTTATAAAGGGCTGTTTTTTGTAAGCCATCATTATATGCCTGTTGAAAATATTCTGGATTCTGATCCCGAAAACACATTCTTCTCCGGAGAAGAGCATAAAGAGATTATAGAAAAAGTAAGACTTAGCGCGCCTGTATGTATGTATATGAAATTGCCGGGTAATATGCTGGCCATAGACTATAGTGTACATAACGATACCATACATATGGAAGGATACATACTTAACCATGGCAGACATGGCTCTTTTACCCCAAATCCGAACCTGATTCCTTTCATGATAAATCTGCCCGATAGTATATGTGTAGAAGACTATACAATATCGGATGAAAATAAACCAATGACCGTTAAAATTAAATTAAACAAAATATATTAAGTTTGTGTTTTAATTTTAATTGTAGTATTTAACAAACTAAAACATATAAAAAGAATATGGCAGTTTTAAAAGAATTGAAGAATTTCATGATGCGCGGCAACGTGGTGGATATGGCTGTCGGTGTCATTGTCGGTGGAGCTTTCGGAAAGATAGTATCATCTCTGGTAAGTGATATTATAATGCCTCCAATAGGGATTATCTTAGGCGGAGTAAATTTTACAGATTTAAAATTCGTGCTTAAAGATGCGGTAGGTGATATTCCGGCAGTAAGTATCAACTATGGTACTTTTATACAGACTATCTTGGACTTTGTAATAATTGCAACAGCTATTTTCTTTGCCATCAAAGGAATAAATGCTTTACAAACCAAAAAAGCGGAAGAACCGGCTGCACCTCCGGCTCCGACTAAAGAAGAGACCCTGTTGACAGAAATAAGGGATTTACTGAAAGAACAGAATAATAAATAATTTAACCTATCAAACTAAACAAGCTATTATGATAAAGAAATGTCTCATATTATTCCTCGGCTATACGATGCTATTCACAGGATGCGGAAGTGTTCCGGTAACGGGACGGAAGCAATTGAACCTGGTTTCGAACAGTGAAGTGCTTACTCTTAGCCTGCAACAATACGACGAATTTATAAAGTCGGCTCCTATATCTACAGACAAAGCCAATACGGCTCTGGTACAGAAAGTAGGCCGCAATATAGCTAATGCTGTAGAAACTTATCTGAAAAATAACGGTTACGCCGATCAGGTAAAAGATTACTCGTGGGAGTTTAATCTGGTAAAAAGTGCTGATGTAAATGCATTCTGTATGCCGGGCGGAAAAATCGTAGTGTATGAAGGCATATTACCATACACTCAGAACGAAACAGGATTGGCCGTAGTTTTAGGACATGAGGTTGCACATGCCGTTGCAAAACATGCTAACGAGCGTATGAGCAACCAGATGGCTACGCAGTATGGTACTGCGGCTGTCGGGGCAGCCCTTGGAGGAACATCCGCGGTTACACAACAGGTAGCGGCGGCGGCATTAGGATTAGGGGCACAATATGGAATTCTGTTGCCGTATTCGCGCAAGCAAGAACTTGAAGCTGACCAACTCGGGCTCATATTTATGGCTATGGCCGGTTATGACCCCAGTGCCGCATCTGCATTCTGGCAACGCATGTCCCAAAGCGGAAGCAGTACGCCGGAGTTTATGAGTACCCACCCTTCGGACGAAACTCGTATCAAACAAATACAGAAAGACCTCCCCGAAGCTCTGAAATATTACAAAGGGGGAACAAGCAAAACGGGGGCGGCTAAAACATCGGAGAAATGGAGTTTCTGATAATGCACCAATAATAAATACAAAAAGAGCCGGAGAATTTATTATCTCCGGCTCCTTCGTTTTTAATCCGATAAGGAAAGTAGCTTATTTCTTCATCGCAAGAATTTTATCTATTGCATTCACAATATCATCAATATCCATCGCATTGGTATCTATAGCCATACTACCCTCATTATAAGGTTTATACTTATCCGTATTTGTAATAGAAAACAATCCCACAACAGGAGTTTGTGCCGCGCTTGCCAAATGCATAATACCACTATCGGCGCCAATGAAGACTTCCGTATTATTAATAAGAGCGGTCATCTCACGGAGATCTCTACTATAATATGATGGAGCCTGAAAGTCTATCTGTGAAACATTCTCGACAGGTAAAACTTCCAGAATATTATATCTTTCACCATATTCGGCTTTAAGTCTCTCATAAGCATTGAGCCACCAATCTTTTGAGTAACATTTATCACCTGTAGCATAAGTATAAATAGAGATTGTCTTTTTCCCCTTATCAACGAGACTATCTAATATTTTTTTCCCCGTAGCAATTTCGGAAGGACTCAGTTTTATGTTCAAAACGGGTATCGGTTTATCAATATCTATCCCGTTGAATCCCAACCGGATAAGATTACTCCGAAAGTTATACACCGGAAATTTCGCCATATGCCCATAATCTTCATACTTCATCTGAAGATCTTCGTCCACATCATTGAAAAATTTAAACCGGGCATTCGAAAATTGTGTGGAAAGCCTTCCGGATGAAGAATTCTTATCTACATTTATTACAATATCATAATTATATCTCTTCAATGAGAACCAGACTTTCATGTATTTAAACAATTCCCTGAAAGGTTTTTTGGGCAACTTAATTATCCGGTCAACGCTTTTATAGTTCTCGAATAAAATAAAAGAGATATTTCCCCTGACAAACAAATCTACCTTACAATAGGGAAATGTGCCGGAGATTTCCTGCACCAAAGGTGTTATCAACAGTTGGTTTCCCAACCGGCTGTTTGGCCTTGAGATTAAAACTCTTCTAATATCAGAATTAGATATACCATGGGCATCCTTATTAAGCGCGGAACGACCTATATTTCTGGTTAATCCACGCATAATGGCCCGTCTTTTGCCATTTACAATGCTCTTAAAGCTCATATGTATTTTACTCAAACTCTCTGGCAGCAAATATATAGACAAACAGCACAATGCATGTCATATTTTGCCATAAAATTGAATAAAAAGGACAAAAAAATCAAAAAAAAGCTATTTACGTCTAAACAAGTTGAGATTATTTAGCAAAAACGTATTTATTTGTTATTATTTATGTCACATATACAGTAAATGTCAGAGTCCATTAAGATTATCAATACGATTTCCGATTTGCCCTATCTGCTTTTTTTCCATGGCTTCAAAACCGATATGACAATAAAGCTAAGCAATATAGTTGTCTGCACCGTCCCCCATATACGTGTCATCTCCAGATTGTGGAAATAGTCGGAACCGGATAGTACATCCTGGCCCAGCGTCTGTGCAAGTTCTACATTCCCGTTTATCCAGGGGCCTAATACAAATGTGCCGAACAAGACCTGAACAATAGTCAGTATCCATTTCACAGTCAGCCAGCGATGTTTGAAGAATCCCCACTTTGTCCATATACCATAAACGATACCTATCAGTATATTTCCCATTGCACCGGGAATAATCAGGTAATCGTCTATAATTTGCAGCATGCGCGAAAACATATACAGGTCATCACCCGTTTCAGGCTTGCCTGTCAAAGCAAGAACCGACATTGCCAATGCTCCGCCAATCCACATGATAGCCAGAAGAAGATGCAGTATTTTCAGGTACTTTATACCTTTTGGTCCCAGTGTTTTCATGGTTATATCCTTTATTTACCCAAAGATATCAAAATCCCATTCCCAAGCCAAACATAAAACGGAAATCGTCGCCCGAGCCAAACCATGAATATTTAGTGGTTATTTTATTGATAATGGTCACCCATGCACCGCCACCATAAGATGCATGCCATTTTTTCGAAGACTCGTACGGATACCACACCCGGCCAAAATCGAATCCTGCGAATAAACCGTATTTAAGGGGAGTGAAGGGATTCTTTATTTTCCCCATATCTATGCGTAAATCTGAATATTGATAATAAGATTGACGACCGATAAAACGGCTGTCGCGATATCCCCGCAACTCGGTAGAAGCCGATTGGTAAAACTCGTATTTATCGTTAAATATAGCTTTCCCTTTCATCTTTGTAGCCCAGGTAATCCGGTCTGTAAGTTTTACATTCAGAGACAGATCAAGTTCTGCATATGGAAAGTTTCGTTCGGGATGGAGTATATTCATTTTCCATCCGGCAGTAAGCGATCCCGTAAAAGTGGGAACAATATTGGAAATTTCCTTATCTATTTCATACGACACACTTAAATCAGCAAAGTAGCGGGTGTCAAATATTGAATAATCGTTATTGTAAAATTCATTGATATACCTGCCGTCGACCTGTTTGATTTTAAACATTTCGAATGAGGATGACAATATGAGCTGATGATCTTTCGCCAATATATAATGAAAGGACGGCGCTAATGAGTACTGCCCCACCTTCACACGGTTATATACTTTCTTCTCATCTTTAAACCCATCCGTATTATTCCCAAATCCAAAGAAGTTGGAGAAGTTTGTAGGAGAACCGACAAAAGCATCTAAATAAATACTTTTGCGATCGTCATACATCGGGAAAATACCTTTATACATAAACCCCTTCAAATAATTATAGCCTATACGGTGCTGATACGAAAAAGGGGAACGTTTCAGACCATAGCGGGTATATGTCACAAAACTGCCCAGGCTCAGGCCCCAGTCAGAGTCATACACCCCCCACGGGCTGAACGAGATACTGTTGTAGCGCGTCTTTTCGTAATCATAATCATGTATTTTATCATTATCAGTAATAATCACCTTCGCCTCTTTCACAGAGTCTAATATCTGTTTCTGAGAATTATATCCGAATACTTTTATTTTGCTTTCAGGTTGTATACTGTATCTGTTATCTCCTCTTCCTCCCAATACATACAATGGTATCTTATTCCTTTCATTCCCCCTCACTTCGAAACTATCGTCTCCATTCATTCCATACAACCATATTTCTTTTGAGTTTCTTTTCGTGTACCTATGCCTGAATACGAGTTTACCGGTATTTCTATCATATATATTGACTTGTATACTGTCGCGATGAAATTTATCTATTACAAACCTGTCATTATTATTCGTACCGGTGATTACGGGATTAAATTGCAGTTCTTTATAATACTCCACAGCAATTTCTCCAAGATCGTCTCTTCGTTTTTTCAATTTTTGCTTGATCTTGTTTATTTCCTCGCATTGTATTTCTTTAGGCAACCGGGTAAAAGCATAATCTACAACACTGTCTGTCAATAGGTTTTTCAGATATTGCGCCTGCCTGAGCCAGTTTTTCCGTTCACTTTGGGCCGTCAGGGCCACATCAAGTGTAAAGCCCAATTTATTAAACTTCTTCAGGTTACTGATATGATCTTTATAGTCAGATATAAAACCGAGAGAAAGCACACTCAACATTTGGCCTGTCAGTAAGCCATCTACTTTCATAAAAGCATGACTGCGATCTATCACAATAGGTTTATACACGATCTTATCATCCACTACACTTCTCTGCCAGTTCCAATTCTCAGGAGTTTTGTTCCAATCTCCGATCAACATATCAAATAAACGTTCACGGATATAAAGATCCTGGTCTACAACATGAGACTTGTCATCCTGCATATATTTCAGCAAATCGTGCGTCCCTATAATATCTTTTCTTATGGCAAGATCAGGAACATTCATTATACTTACAAGCTTATCCTGAATCTTCGTGCCATCTACAATAGTATCCGGCGTAGCATTCCGGGCAATATAATAAAGGCGCGGGTTATTTGAATTCAAATCCAGAACTTTAGCCATGTAGTCGGAAGCTATAAATGTATATGGATTTACGATAGTATATGCATCTCCTATAAAACTATCGAGATATGTATCCTTAAAGTCATTTTTATTATACATTTCCTGAAAGAATTCAGATTGGAGAAAACTGGACGAACCACCCAAAGGCTTCACCAGATAGTTCCGCCCACGTTTATCAACCATATAAAGCCCGTGGAATTCAGGAGCCTGACCTGTTACTTCGAGGGTTCCCAAAAAGGAATTTAACGTCGACGACCCCACCGAAACGGGAATAGTATACAATTCTCTGTAGTGTTTTCCCCAAACAAAGTCATAGACGCAACTTCGATTTTTCTTCTGCTGCGAATAAATAGACTTCCGTATCGTATCACCCGAATATAACGGTATTGTATCATTATTAGTCCCTCCAGTCTGTGCCAATAGGATTGCAGGCTGCAATAACCAGCATATCGAAAAGATAAATAATATAGCTGTATATTTCTTATTGTATCTCGACAAATTATTCACGATTAAGTATTTCCTTTACACATTAAATGACCAAAGTTACTATTAATACAGATTATCCCCTAGTTGCCCCGACAAAAAATTCAAACAATTATTCGGCATTAAAATCAAACCTTCTAATAAAGCTGCATCCACCTTATCTTTCAACAATTATTAAACGAAACGCATTAAGAGAACAAAAATTCACGATTCCTTGTTCTCTCATTGCAAGTTAATACATCATATTTTTATAGAAACGAACGACAACGAGAGAAACTGTATGTTAATTAACGCAATCAACAAACCTGCAACACAATACAAATGTTAACATATATATAAATCAATTTAATCATTGATTATTAATAATTTATTCTTATATATATTTTAACAATTGAAATATATATTTTTTAGTTGTCGATGCAATCAATTGCAAAAAAAAACATATATCTTTGTAATATCAAAAACGAAAAAATTACAAAACATTTACAAAACCAGAAGAGTAATGAAAACTAGCAAACAAACACTGGAACACGACTTGGTACTAATGCAAAGCAACATGCTAAATTATGCATTAACCCTGACAACCAACCGTGATGAAGCTAAAGATCTTACTCAAGAAACTACACTGAAAGCCTTGAGTAATATAGACAAGTATTACGATAATGTCAATTTTAAAGGATGGGTTTTTACCATAATGCACAATCTGTTTATAAACAACTACCGTCGTGTCGTACGCACTCAAACTGTTTTAGAAAACTCAGACAATCTATACCAATTAAATCTGCCGCAGGAATCGGGCTTCGGCTCACCGGAAGGTTCTTTCACATACCATGAAATAATGAATGTACTGGACACTTTCAATGACGATTATAAAACGCCGTTTTCTATGCATTTTGCAGGTTTCAAATATGATGAAATAGCTAAATCATTAAACTTACCACTAGGAACAGTAAAAAGCCGGATATTTTTTGCGCGCAAAAGATTACAGGAGATACTGAAAGATTATAAATAATTTCGCAAATGAATAAATATTGAAGCCTTCCGGTAAATACGGAAGGCTTTTTTCATTCCCGCAAAAAAAAATTATCACATTAATTTTTATATACATCTCTGATTGATCTGTTCTGCGCTCTCTCGTTGAATTAGAATCCGGATTTAAATCTTTATCATCTAAACCTTCGTAATTACAACAAAAAATTCAGAGTAAAATATGGAATCTGCGCTTATTCATATCTATATATAAGCTTATATTCATATTACGATATACGCCGATAAAGTATAAAGTAAAAATTTATCGTATATTTGAAAAATCATCAGATACAAACCTATGTCAATGAAAAAGAGAGAAACCGATATCATATACTATTCGAACAAAAGGCAGGACTATATTTTCGGTACTATCTTTTTATTCATTACATGTGCCTTCATTATCTTTTCATTTCTTTTCATTTCAGACGGTATCAAAGCATTTCGTACCGGATCGGCAGAAGAAAGTACAATTGGATCTATAGCAGGATTTGTGCTTATTTCCTTATTATTTGTAATAATAACAATGTTGTTTGGAATAAGAGCTTATGCCAATCTTTTCAAGAAGATAGAAATAGCCCGGCTGGCGGATGAAGGTCTGTTTTTCTCCGAAATGAAGGGACAAATGCAAATGCATAAAAACTATGTATCATATGCTAATATAGGCCGTGCATATATAAAAAAGAATAAATTCACAGGTTCGACGGTGATTATAGAGAGTAACGATGAAGTGCCTGTACCCCTAGGTTATATAAACAGTTTCTTATCGCTTGCAAACAAAGAGGCTCTCTTAGAAAGTATAAATGACCGTGTAAGCAAAATATCAGCACCAACTCAATCCGAATAACCACCCCACCCTATGGACATACTTACCCACGCCTTGTCCGGAGCAGCCGTAGCGACCTGCGCTTCAACTTTCGTAAAGACCACACCATTACGAAAAGTAAAAATAATACTGACGGGTACTATCGGCGGTATACTCCCCGATATAGATGCTATCAGTATGTGGTCGCGTTTCGATGCTACATTTAGTAAATTATTCGGGCTATCAGATACCGGCAAGGTTGTTTATAGCAGTAAATTCTGGTATTCGCACCATGCATTCTTCCATTCTTTGCCAGCCAGTATCATTTTAGGAATATTATTTATACTCTGCATTTACCTTATACGAAAATCATTAAAGAAAACAGATAAACACTTTGCCGGTTTTATGAAAGACCATGCAATTTATTTCATAACCTTTGTTCTGGGTTTCTGGGCACATCTGGCCGGAGACCTGCCTACTCCCGCTTCGGCATGGGGAGGGATAGCGCTTTGGTGGCCGGGGGAAAACTATACCGGAGGATACGGAAAGATATGGTGGTGGAACAATTATGACATATTTCTGCTAATCATATGTTGTATTATCATTAATCTTACTGTCCCTGTATTCAAAGTCCTAAGGAATAAATCGAAGATAATTAACTCAATAATCCTATCTCTTACTTTTATATTGATACTTATACAGATAAATAGCCGGCAATATGATTATGCCTATACAAAAAGTACAGCAGCAACTTATGCCGAAATGGAACGAAACTCGAAAAAAGAGCAGGAACGTATTCTGGGGAAACACCTCTATAAATTAATGGACAAATTCGACAGCAGTCTAAAAATTTACTTTTAAATTTGCCCCATCAACGCGCCACATAATGTTAACAGAGATTAAAAACAAAAATAGCCTTACCAAACGAATATCTGATTTACAGCATAATAATAATCTCCCAATATTTTAACACTGTTAAATCAAAGTATACAGCGAACATTTTACCCTTATAATGGTTTTATGTTTGTGTAGTTTTGTAAAGTTTGTGTTAAGGTTGGGAAAGTCAGCGATGTGATGTTGCGGACTTTTTCGTTTTATATAAGTCAGGATAATCCACCTTTCATTTTAGCTGTTCAACAAATTCATCTACTATACCCTCCGGAGTAGCCCATGAGGTAATAAATCTTACAGCCGTTTGCTTTTCGTCCACAATACTCCATACCAGGCATCCGTAATTATCCTGCATATGCTTTAATAATTCGTTTGGTAATATTGGAAATATCTGGTTCGTATCCGAATCAATAAGTAAGGAAAATCCTTTCGCTTTGAATGCAGCGGCCATTTTTGCCGCCATACGGTTGGCATGGCCGGCCAGATTAAAGATCAAATTATCCCGCAATAGCTGATCGAATTGTATTCCCATTGCCCGACCTTTTGCGGTAAGTGCCCCCCGCTGCTTCAGATGAAATTTGAAATCTTTCTTCAATTCAGGATTTGTTATTACAACCGCCTCACCGAGCAATGCGCCGCATTTAGTGCCTCCGATATAAAATACATCGGTCAGTGCTGCTATATCGGCCAAAGTCATATCATTAGAGGGAGCGGTCAAAGCCATTGGCAATCTGGCTCCATCCATAAATAAGATAAGATCGTTAGCCTTACAGAACATATATAAATCAGTTAGTTCCTGTTTTGTATATACTGTCCCCAGCTCTGTGGAATTTGATATATATACGACCCTCGTACGCACCACATGATGTCCTCTTATCTTATTCAGAAACGGTTTTATATCTTCGGGACGTAATTTCCCGTTACTTGTGGGAGCAGCTTCAACCTTGTGTCCCGTAGCTTCTATAGCTCCGGCTTCATTGACGTAAATATGCCCTGTGGTGGCGGCTACTACCGATTCGAAAGGGCGAAGAATAGAACCCAATACTGTAAGGTTAGCTAAAGTGCCTCCCGAAATCATATGCACATCTGCATCGCTATTGGTCAATTTCCTGATTATCCTTTCAGCATTACGGCTATATTCATCATCACCATATCCGGGTTGCTGAGAATAATTACTTTTTGTCAAGGCCTCTAATATAGAAGGATGGCATCCTTCCGCATAATCGTTTGCAAAACTGTATATCATCTTTATTTGTAGTTATTAAGGTCGCAGACCTATTTGTTGATCTATTAAATCATTAGATACTCACTTTTACTTAACTGACTACAAATGTAATATCTTAACAGGAAAAAACAGAATGTAATGCTTGAAATAAATCGCACATTCAATAAATGGCAATTAACCATTTATGCCCTTTGGGGAACCGGACCCGACAAGTTGTTTTTTATACTTTCGCCCTTTTAATAATGCGCTCAATGCCTCATCCAGATGTTCAAAAGTAAAGCGATAATGCAAATCGGTAAGATGCTGAGGTATTGCCCGCTGCCCGTCAACCACCATCGTGGCCGCCTCGCCCATAACAAGTTTCATTATGAATGCAGGCATACGAAATATACGCGGCCGGTAGAGAGTGGCTGACAATATATTTGAGAAACGCTTGTTTGTCACCGGATTGGGAGCTGTAAGATTGAATATACCCCGGGCTTCAGGCATATCCATCAGGTAAATAATGGCATTTACCATATCCTGTATATGTATCCACGATATATACTGGGTACCTTTACCGAGTGTACATCCCAGACCCAGACGAAAAGGCAGAGTCAGAATGGATAACATCCCCCCCTCCTTTGAAAGAACGACTCCCGTACGTGATATGCAAACCCTCGTCCTGTTGCTTTGAGCAGCCAACGCCAGTTCTTCCCATTTTTTGCACAATCGATGGGTAAATTCATCGTTAAATCCTGACTTCTCAGTCAGTATACTGTTATCCTGCGCGCCATAATACCCGATAGCAGAACCTGAAATAAATACTTTAGGAGGTATATCACTGGCTTTTATCAACTCTGTCAACCGGCGGGTTATACTCCAGCGGCTATTACATAAACGCTCTTTCTGCTTTTTAGTCCAGCGTTTCCCGATAATAGGCTCTCCCGCCAGATTTATGACAGCATCATATCCGTCGAGAGACTTCATAGCCTGTATTGAAGTACAAAACTTCGCCTGTTTATCAAGTTTTTTCTCAGCTTTAAGAGGATTACGGCTCAGAACCATAACATCATGCCCTTGCCTGATGAGTGTCTTAATCAAAGCCGTACCAATCAGCCCTGTGCCCCCGGTAATAAAAATATGCATAGCTGTCTTTTTTGAGCAATAAGTTACTTATCTACTATAAAACAGCAATATACATCTTAATGTTTAGCGGAACCCGTTAATGTTTTTCTTTTTTATTCCGTCTCTGATTATGCATTTCTACTTCCCATAGGCAAAATCTTTCAGTTCGTTCAGCTCATAGGCAATCTGGTCTTCCCATTCTTTTTGTTTAACCGGATCACTTGCCGAATTGGTTTCCTGTGTGTATTTACTCCTGCGATCGAGAAATTCCGACATCACTTTCCAGTTCAGTTCATCGGCAACCTTAGTCCCCGAAATCAGTAGTTTACGATTTTCTTTTAATGCTTTTCTCAGTTCGCGGGCATATATTTCGCTCAAGTTGAAAAGTGTTTGCTGGTAAAGCAAATATTGCTGCACGTTGCCGGTAGTATCAATTTGAGAAGTCGATTTAATCATATAGTTGCGAACATTCTTATTGAAATTCTTACTTACGAAGTTGAAACGGCTTACATCATAGTCGATAGCGAAATCTGCCGAAGTTGCCCCACTTTCGAGGTTTCTGGTTTTGATGCCGAAATCGTCGACAATCAGTTTTTGCCTATCACTCCAATATATGCGGTCATCATCCTTATTCTGGGAGTATGCAACAGTGAAAACGAAGAGAGATAAAGTCAGAATAAATAGTCTTTTTGGTTCTAATAGTTCCATGGCGGCATCATTTTATCGTTTAACAGATAAATGTATGGAAAATGCTTTCATTACAAAGGGAAAAAGGCGGTGATTATCAGACTGTATAACAAAATAAAACTTATTTTTACATACATTTAATATGTCATTAAGTTAAGAAAAAAACTGTCCGTTCCCCGTATCTTGTCATTCTGAGAGGAATGAAGCACCTCTTTCTATTTAAGAGATGTAACTTTTGGTCGGGTAAAAAGAAAATTTTGCCATCTGCTCAGACCTTAATTCAAAAAATTCAAAATTTCTACAAAATTGCCATATATTTTTGTGAAATAAAAGTATATTTTTTCATGTGCTCAATGATGCCGAAAATAATTTCACAACCTTTTCCTCTATTTTCCCCTCTGAAAATTTGGGCATCAGCCTTATTCTGCCAGAGAGAAAAAGAGGAACTAATACTTCCAATATTTACACAAACTCCGGTTGTACGGCTTATACTTCGGCCGTACAACTTTTTATTCACAGGTAATAAATTTAAACAATAAATTATGAAACAAGAAAGGCTTGAAATTACGATTTTTATGCTGCTGCTCTCCGCCTTAATCAGCCTGCACGGACAGGTGACCATCGGCGCAGGCAAGGAGCCCCTCGATGGCGCTATTCTCGACCTCAAGCAGAAAGACGCCGCTGACGGCGGTGTAACCTCCACATTAGGCATAATGCTTCCCCGTGTCAAGCTGATTAACCTGCAACCCACCGCTGCCACAGGGGCAAACAGCCTGCCCGTCTCTATAGGCGCAGCAGCCTCGGAAATCTGGGATTTATCAGCCCATACGGGGTTGACAGTATATAATGTGAATATGGATGTATGTCCCCGTCCTATGATACAGAAGGGAGCATATACATGGACGGGAACTGAATGGAAATATCTGGGACAAGAAGGCACGAACCTTTTATCTCCTGACGTCCATGAATTCACCGATCCGCGTGACGGGGAAAAATACCTCTACCGCACTTTTGGCGCTGCCGGGGAGTGGATGCTTGAGAACCTCCGCTATATACCAAATGTAGCGGACGGTTATCCGGATTATATCGAAGGGCTTAACACAATTCCGGAGGCCAAATATTACCAATTTGTGACGTTTAGCGATCCATACGACCTGTCCACAGCCCAGACCATATGGGAGAGCAAATACAAACGTTACGGTATCTGGTATAACTTCCCTGCCGTTATCAATGCAGGGGATGGTTCAGGAATAACTGTCACGTATCCGACTGTCAATGAGACCGGAAGTTCAACCCAGCCGGTACGCCGGGGTGTGTGCCCGCCGGACTGGCATGTGCCAAGCGATTATGAGTGGAGACAGTTGACCGAAGAGATAAAGACCAATACCCTTGAATACGCGTACGAAGCCGGTAATGTGGATGACCGGATTGGCGCTGCCATGAGAAGTCCGGGCGAACCATTTACAGGTGGTACCCAGAATCAGGGAACTTCGATTTGTCCTGAAGGGGGGCTTCAGCGTTTTGATAACTGGTATCAGTTCACATCCCTTACTAATCCAAGACGCCGCTTTCGTCACGTCTAGCCGGGGGCAGCCGGGGGACCAGGCGTGCGCGCTGTATATCTGGGGTAACGGAACAAACGTCTCGCACACTACTTGCAATAACATGGCTCGGTTGTCAGTTAGATGTAAGAAAGATACCCCTTAGACAATCCGGCATAAATAAACGGCTGTAAAAATAGCCCGGCAAGGCGGATGTCACTACTACCCTATAAGGTGTCGGGAGCCTACCTTCATTTATCGGATTTTAACACCAGACAGTTAACAAATACAAAAAACAAACCGATAATTATAGCGGCCAATTTTCGCGTGTTTACCCTAAAAAAGATTCAATACCGGGAGTCGGCTATGTAAAAAATAAGTATCTTGCATCCTATAAAAAACCGTATACATATATTCTCAAACGAAACAATATAGATCATGCTGAAAAAGGATACTCTCGATTTTCTCGCCGCACTAAAGGAAAACAACTATCGCGAATGGTTTACTGAAAATAAGAAATGGTATGACCGTGCACGTGCTGACTTCGAAAAACTGGTCGGGCAGACAATACAGGTAATAGCCACATTCGACCCCGAAATAGGATTACCGGAACCGAAGAAATGTATCTTCCGTATTTACCGGGATGTGCGTTTTTCCGCAGATAAATCACCATATAAAACACACTTCGGCGCAGTATTCCGCCCGCGTGCATTGGATAAATCATCAGGCTATTACCTGCATATCGACCCGGAAGAAAGCTTTATTTCGTGCGGACATTATATGCTGATGCCCGACCAATTGAAAAAAGTAAGGCGGGGTATATACGACGATTTCGAACTGTTTCAGGAAATACTCAACGAAAAGCGCTTCAAAAAGGAGATCGGAGATCTTTACCGGGACGAAGACGCCTTGCAACGTGTACCCAATGGATTCGATAAGAACCATCCTGCGGCCGAATACCTGAAACTGAAACATTTCTATGCGTATAAGCCGATCCCGACGGAGAAGCTATTCAGTGACGACCTGATACCATACATCAAAGACATGTATAAACTGATGCAACCTTTAAGCGAGTTTCTGAACGATTTGATAACGGAGGATTAACAAATATTCCTTTTTCTTAATTTGGAAAAAATAGCGATAGCCAATATCTTTACGGTATCAATAAAGAATATATATGGAAATCGCAATCATTATTGCACTGATACTATTGAATGGTATCTTCTCAATGTCGGAAATAGCAGTTGTATCTGCCCGTAAGTCAAGCCTCAGTAACGAAGCCAAACGAGGCAACAAGGCTGCTCAGGCCGCTCTAAATCTGGCGAATCATCCCGACCGTTTTTTGTCGACTGTGCAGGTCGGAATTACATTAATAGGGATTCTGACCGGTCTTTATTCGGGAGATGTACTAGCTGATGATTTTGCCAAAGTACTGGGCAGCACAGGTATTCCGCATCAGTATGTACTGACCATCGCAAAGGTTAGTATTGTCATTGTAGTTACCTATTTTACGATTGTCTTCGGTGAACTGGTTCCCAAAAGGATCGGCTTAAGTGCCGCCGAAAAGATAGCCAAGTTTATAGCTCGTCCGATGCACTATCTTTCCATTATTGTATCTCCTTTCGTATGGGTCCTTTCCAAAAGTACCTCCGTGATATTTAACCTGTCGGGAATTAAAAACACTGACACAAAGGTGACGGAAGAAGAGATAAAGTCGATGATCCAGGAAGGAACCGAAGGAGGGGAGGTGCAGGAAGTGGAACAAGATATAGTAGAGCGCGTCTTCACGCTTGGTGACAGGGATCTGGAATCTATTATGACCTACCGGGGTGAAATAGTATGGATAGACACCGATATGACCAATCAGGAAATAATTGAGATTATACATAATAATCCGTTCGATAAATATCCTGTAGGGCATAAAGATTTGGATCATGTAGAAGGTGTCGTTCACCTGAAAGATATGTTCGGAAAAATAGAAGACCCTGATTTTGATATCATGCAGGTAGTTCGTCCCGTCCATTATTTCCACGAAAATATGGAAGTTTACAGTGCTTTGGAAGAGATGAAGATGAAGCATGTACAGTACGCCCTTGTTTGTGACGAATTCGGTATTGTACGCGGTATCGTCACCCTCAAAGATATTCTGGAAGCATTGGTAGGAACAATACTCGATCCGCACGAAGAACCCGACATAGTGCAACGACAGGACGGAAGCTGCCTTGTGGACGGACAATGTTCATTCTATGATTTCCTTACTTATTTCAAGAAAGGCGATCTGTATTCCAAATATGAATACAACACACTTAGCGGCTTGATACTCGACCTGCTGGAACATATACCGAAAACAGGCGAACTATTGACCTGGAAAGGATTCTCTTTCGAAATAGTAGATATGGACGGCGCACGTATCGACAAAGTACTGGTGAAGAGGCCATAGCAACTGTCTAAAATTAACAGGTAAGCATCAGGCGGTTCTCACTCCCGCAAAGATGCGAAGACGCAAAATAAATAGTCGAAAGCAGGATAATCGGAACGCTGCGTGCTTATGGTCTTTCCTGCGCTTTAACCTCTTTGCGGGATACTATCAGTACATACCTGTAGTATTAATGAGATACTGCTTTTAATCCAACTACCGACGCTATCAATGTGACGATAAAAAATATCCGCATCAGATTGGCTGGCTCTTTAAACACAATTATTCCCAGAAGCACAGTCCCGGCTGCACCTATACCTGTAAATATGGCATAAGCCGTACCCATCGGTATTGTTTGAGTCGCCTTTACCAATAATCCCATTCCCAATACCAAGCAGACTCCGAATGCGGCATACCAATATGTGGATTGCGGCGCAGGCACGACTTTTGCTTTTGATATGCAAAATGTAAAACCTACTTCGAAAGCACTTGCCAGTAATAAATAAACCCAACTCATATTAAATCTATATTAAAGCGTTCCTTAATACATTGAACAAATGTTCAATGTAATTATAAAAAAATATACAATCCTTATTTTAATAATGTAATATAGTGTCTCAGAGTGTTTTCCAGATTCCGGATAACACTTTGCCCGTCTGATGAAAAAATACCCTGAAACCAGATACCATCCGTAAGCGTAAACAACTGGTTCGCTGAAACATCTACATCTATATCTATCCGTATTTCATTCCTTTCGATACTATTTTTCAGAGCATACTCCCACCCAGTACGCTCTTTCTCGGTTGTTGTCCTGTAATTATTTCTGAAAATGGCATCCCGTTGCATCACCTGATAAAATAAAAAGTAATAATTAAGCATCGAAACATCTTTGATACTACCGGTTTCCTCCACGATGCCGGATATTACCTTGCTGATATTACAAAAGCGATCGCACATAAAACCAATAAATTCAGTCACTGTGTAATCCTTAGCCTTACGGATATCGAAATCAAATATCTGAATGAAAAACTTCTCCGTCACCTGTATAAATAACTCCTCCTTATTCTTGAAATAATGATAAAGAAGCCCTCTCGACAAACCGGTAGCAACCTGAATATCGGTAATGGAAGTAGCATCGAAACCCTTTAATAACAAGAGTCCAAATGTTTTTTTCAATATAAGCTCTTCTGTATTCATACTATTTCATTGAACAATTGTTCAACAAAAATATAATATTTAAAATGATTGACCAAACTTTAACTATAATATCTATCATAAGAGGAAAACTTTATCTATATAATTATAGCCTTTAGCTGTTAGTTTATAGTTCTTTGAATTGAAAATCGGCGGAGCCAAAGATTGATATGAGGATTTAAAGATTCAAGGTTTAACAATTTAAAGATCGGGAAAAAGTAAAAAGCAGGAAAAGTTGTCAAGTTTGTCAGGTTTTTACATAGTGTTCTTTGTGTAACTCTTTGTGCCCCTTGTGATAAAGAGATTCAACCACTAAGTACACGAAGGAATCACAAAGGACACAAAGGTTGAAAAGACTGTTACATGTGTTACCTTTTTTTGAAAGTTACGAGTTTGCCTCGCCTTCGCTTCGGCAAATGTTATTTCTGTGCCCTGCGGCCCTGCCGGCACGGACTTCCAGTCGTGTCTTGTTGCCAGGGCAAAAATGTTTGCTACGCAACACACAGACGGGACGTCTGCGCGAGCGGGTGATGTATTGGAATAAGTAGTAAGTTTTAAGTTATATGAGATACGAGTAAACAAGATACAAGATACGAGTTGTTAGCTGTTAACTGATAACTGTTGACTGATATATCTGTTACCTTTTAACTATACATAGTTAATGAATAAAAACAGACAAGATAAAAAATAATGGAAAATGTGTCAGAAGTGTAAGGTTTTAACATTATACAGTTAATTGATGCAAAAAGACGACAGGTAATTATAGTTGCCAATTTTCGTGAGTTTGCCCCATGTCTGTAGTCTTATATGTTGTGTGTATTGTAAAAAACAAATATCTTTGAACATATAAAATTAATTAAACTATATGAATAAATCAATTATGGCATTATTACTCGGCGCATCAGTAGTTTCGTGTGGCGGTAAGTTTTCCGCAAAAATAGAAAACACGGAAAAAGATGCACCCCTGATCGGCAAAGCGACCGTAAAAGTAGAAAACGGCATCATGACCCCCGAAGTACTTTACAGTTTTGGGCGCGTTTCGGATGTACAGGTTTCTCCTGATAAATCAAAAGTACTTTACGGAGTTACTTATGTAAGTATCGAGCAAAACAAGACTAACCGGGAGTTATTTACGATGAATATCGATGGCTCGGACAAAAAGCAGATTACCCAAACTGCCAAAAGTGAGAATAATGCTATATGGATAAAAGGAGGCTCCAAAATAGCGTTTCTTAGTAGCGAAAGCGGCTCTTCGCAGATATGGGAAATGGATTCCGATGGCAGTGGACGGGTGCAGATAAGCGATATAGAAGGCGGTGTCAACGGTTTTTCTTATTCGCCTGATGAAAAGAAAATTCTATACATTAAAAACATAAAGTTTGGAGAACGTACTGCCGATAAATATCCCGATCTGCCCGAGGCATCGGGACGTATTATAGATGACCTGATGTATAAACACTGGTCGGAATGGGTAGAAGAAATCCCTCACAGCTTTGTTGCCGATTATGATGGTACAAAAATGACGGAGGGCACAGATATATTAGGTGATGAACCTTACGAATGCCCTATGCTTCCATTCGGAGGAACAGAGCAGTTGGCTTGGAGCCCCGATAGCAAATCGATAGCATATACATGCCGTAAGAAAAAAGGATTGGAATACGCCTTGTCTACCAACTCCGACATCTATCTTTATAATATAGATACCAAAGAAACAAAGAATCTTACCGAAGGTATGATGGGATATGATATCAATCCTGTTTTCTCTCCCGACGGCAAATACATTGCATGGCAAAGCATGGAGCGTGACGGATACGAATCCGACAAGAACCGGATGTTTGTTATGAATCTGGCTACCAACGAGAAGATCTATGTAACCGAAAAATTTGATTATAATACAGATTATCTGGCTTGGAACGATAACGAGAGTATCTATTTTGTATCATGCGTAGAGGCTAAAACTCACCTGTTTAAAGCTTTTGTACATACTAAAGAAATAAACCGGATAACAAAAGGTGACTACGATTATGAATCTTTCGGTATAGCCGGAGACAAACTGATCGCAATACGCCATTCACTGTCGGCGCCAAATGAAATATATTCGGTAAATACATCCAATGGAGAAGCTACCGAATTGAGCTTTGAGAATAAAGAAATACTAAGCCAGCTAAAAATGGGCAAAGTAGAAGAACGTTGGATAGCCACCACCGATGGAAAGAAAATGCTGACATGGATTGTTTATCCGCCAAACTTTGACCCGAATAAGAAATATCCGGCCCTTCTATATTGTCAGGGCGGACCTCAAAGTACAGTGAGCCAATTTTGGTCCTATCGCTGGAATCTACAGATGATGGCTGCAAACGGATATATTATCGTAGCCCCTAACCGCAGAGGCCTTCCGGGTTTTGGACAGGAATGGCTGGAGCAGATCAGTAAAGATTATGGCGGACAGAATATGAAAGATTATCTTTCGGCTATAGATGCTATGGCTAAAGAGCCTTTTGTGAACGCAGACAAACTTGGTTGTACAGGCGCAAGCTATGGTGGCTTCTCCGTATATTGGCTGGCGGGCAACCACAATAAACGGTTCAAAGCATTCCTCGCCCATGCCGGTATCTTCAATGTGGAAGCACAATATCTCGAGACAGAAGAGATGTGGTTCGCCAATTGGGATCTGGGAGGTTCTTTCTGGGACAGGAGCAATTCTATCGCACAACGTTCGTATGCTAACTCTCCGCACAAATTTGTGGAGAAATGGGATACTCCGATAATGATTACGCACGGGGAACTGGATTACCGCATACTGGCATCCCAGGGCATGATGGCATTTAATGCTGCTAAGTTGAGAGGCATTCCTGCCCGCATGCTTATATATCCTAATGAAAACCACTGGATAGCACAGCCTCAAAACGGTATATTATTCCAAAGAGAGTTCTTCCGTTGGTTCGACACTTATCTGAAATAGAATATTAAGATTCATTATATAAAAAAGCTTATCAGACAGGTGGTCTGATAAGCTTTTGCTTTTATAGAAATACAGACTTGAACTACGATATAAAGGATATAGATATAAGAATTCTTTTCATTCGTTTTCCATATTAAATAAAATCTATATTATTTTCATAATATATCCTATTATTTATATATCATTCTTCTTGTTTTACTAAATTTGCAGTCGAGACTTACACTAAGAATAGAGATGGAAAATGGATATAATTATAGTACGATTGGCCGATTCCGAGTCAATAAGGATATCTTTTGTAGAGATTTTAGACAAAAAGGATACCATACTTCCTAAATGTTATACCATATTTCCACTAGATGAAAATTGTAAAGAATGATGTTATATATTTGCACCCGATATTAGAGGAGAGACAAGACTGAGATGGAAGACAAGACGAAAATGTACGGAGAAAAAAGATCTCTGTCAAAGGACAAGAAAAACTCTGTATATTCTTTTGGATATGACTTTAATATTTGTATGGGAGAGAGCGCTCTTCCCGTTACATATACCCAGACATATCTTCCCATAGGAATCTTAGGACTTTGTACAGAAGGATCCGCTATAATAGATGTATATATGCACGAACACCGTTTGTCGAAAGGTGAGTTAATGGTGATTCTCCCCGGACAAATAGTTTCGTTGAAAAGTAAGAGCCCTGATTTTTCGATCAATTATTTTACGGTATCGCATCTGTTAATAAACGATGTTCTTAGTGGAGTCGCACGCCTTTCTCCTTTATTCTTTATACATATGAGAAGGAAGTATCACTATAAGCTATCCAAAGATGAAGTATACCGGTTTTCTGAATACTACAATCTTATATATAGCTGGGTGAAACCGGCCGACAATCTATTCCAGAGGGAATATATAGTCAATCTGCTGAGGCTTTTCTATCTTGATCTTTATAATAATTACAGGAACAATCTACTATCTAAAAATGCCATTAGGGATATTGATAGCCGGAAAGAAAAGATCACATACGATTTCTTTCTTCTGATAATGCAATATTTCAGAGAAAACAGAGAGATTGCTTTCTATGCAGAGAAACTTCATATAACGCCCAAATATCTGACTTCGGTAGTAAAAGATGTTAGTGGCAGGCCGGCAAAGGATTGGATCGTAGAATATAGCATTATGGAGATAAAATCGCTGTTAAAGAATCCGGCATTGAATATACAGGAGATAACCGTAAAGACCAACTTTTCGAATCAGACTTCTTTAAGTAGATTTTTTAAGAAACATACAGGTCTGTCTCCTACACAATACAGGATGGATAAATAAGAATAAACAATATAATATATATGTAGTTTTGTAAAGTTTGTGTTAAGGTTGGGTCCTGTGAGTCGAGAGATTCGCAGGACTCATTATTTTTCAGCTAAAAATTGTTTCTGAAAACAGAAAGGCACATGCTCACGCATATGCCATCCCAACCTTAAGACAAATTAAAAAAACTACACAGAGTAGATAATATTTATACTGAATTATTCTTTTATGCAACGTACCGAACTTCCTTTAGCCCTATTATCTGTTGCGTCGACCTGAATGTAATAGGGTTTAAAAAACAGTCTATATACGGTACTGTAAAAAGCCGTTGCCGACCAGTTATACCCTTCCAGCCCCACCATTGTCAGATTCCCGGTAGCCGGGTCACGGTATCCGGCCGCCGGATAATATCCCGCTACAGGCCATTCCTCTCCCTTACCTTTATCGAAAGCAGGGCCACTGCCCCCTAAACCATTCCAGGGAGAATTGCTTCCCGTCCCGCTGCGTGGTACACGCCAGCCTTTCGGGCAAGGGTCATAAGTACCCTTAGTATTATCTGTATCATTCCACAAATAGTTATTAGTTGTACCCGAGTTACTATACCAATCCTGATTACCCTCAGTACTATAATAAAATGTATATGGATTAATAATAGAAGCCGGCATATTAAGGCTATTACTCACTTTGCTCTTTCCTATAGCAACATTACCTCCGGAAAAAGTATAAAGTGCGATTTCTAAATTATCATCTACAGCTGAAGAACCGGGGAACGGGTCTTTTCTTCCCCATTGATAAAGCAAGCCTAATGAACCGATATTGCCCGGCGTCGTATTTATCGCACCTAAGTTGCGGTCCATGAATATTATATCATTATACACTTTCTCTCCGGCCAATACTTCAGGGTCATAATTCGTTACCCATATATGCCAGCTCCAGCGTATTACATCATTTATTCTCACAGCTACGACCGCATTCCCCTGCAGATTATTGCTATTGGTTGTAACCCTCAGCATTGAGGCTGCGCCTTTATCCCCTGATGCAAGAGTAACTTCCTTTATCAAGTCTTTTTTATCTTCCCATAATAACTCAACGCTAACGGTTCCCTGCAACCCGACTTCATTCAGATTCAACAACTGATTCCAGACAGCATAGGCCTTCATAACAGGAATATCAATTGTTTTATTAAAGCCAACAATAAAAGAATTAGAAAGCTTTAAGCCGGCAGGATCTGTCATACTGGATGGAGCAGTCTCTACAGGAACACTACCCGGGTTATCCCTGGTAGGTATACTATCCGAAGCCGCTTTCAACATTCCCCATTTCTCCCCGTCCCATAAATATAGCCCGGGAATGAAAGGACTTGTTTTAGTCATATTATAAACCAGCAGACCTATATTTTTCGATTTCTCACTATCATACCCTGTCTCTGTCGGATTAACAAACGGCTCTAAGGTTTTCAAATTTACCAATGCCACTCGAGGCAAAATAAAGCCTCCTGTTTTACATGTTACATTATCGGCATCCGGTTCCTGTTCTTTTAGCTGCAATAGTCCTGCTTTGGCGGGCGCCTCTCCCAATCCTATTGTAACCTGCGATTGCAGATCAATTGTGTGAAGTGCTAATGTAACAAACCCCAATAAAGTGAATCTGAGTGTTCTTGAGCAAGTTTTCATATATGAATAAAATTATTTTCGTTTGCATCATTATGTATGTAGCTCCTCTCCATATAGAAATATTCCTAGCCATGGGATAACCCATTAAAATACAAGTTATTATTTTGCATAGTAACTAAGAAGCGTATTTGTATATTTTGTGATTTCCTATTAAAATTTCCGCAAATTTAAAGAAATATTTCTCAATTAAAAGCAAATAATATGAAATAATTCTACATTAACCATTTTTTGCTTTATCTTTATTTCACAAGCAAAAAAAATTAACTTTTTTGGTATTTCAAGAATTAAAGTTATTTTTGTTAGAAATCTTACAAACTATATTGCAATTATACCTCAATAGGTATAGCCATAATTCATTATCGATTACACTCAATGAGCAAAAACCTAACTCAAAAGGACAGAATTATACAGTTTATAGACAAACGGGGGATTAGTAAAAATAAGTTCTACAACCAGACTGGAGTCTCTAACGGTACTCTCGACAAGAAAAGCGGCATAACCGGCGACACAATAGCTAAAATATATGCTGCATACCCTGAAATAAATCTGGAATGGCTTATTTCGGGTGAAGGTGAAATGATAAAATCGTCGATATTCTGGTTATACGACAACCTACAATCGGTACGGGAACAGTATGCCGCTGTAATGAATATAGACCCGGCGACTGTCTCTGACAAAAATCTGCTCAAGGCAGAATCTCCTCTGGAGTTTATACCCATATTCTCCTATAAAGGATCGCATAAATGCCATGGATATCTATCCATACCCAATTTAAGTTCATGTGATGGCGCCGGATTTGTGAAAACAGACAGCATGTACCCATTGATTAAACCGGGAGATATCGTATGTTATAGAACAGCAAATCACACCAACGACATATATTGGGGTGAAATGTATATCGTATATCTTACCATCGATGGAGAAGAATTTCTCACCATTAAGAATCTGGATAAATCCGATGTGGCTGATGACTATATACGGCTTTCCGGATACAATCAGAAATATCATCCAAAAGATGTACCCATAGATAGTATACAATGGAAAGCGATAGTGAAGGCCTGTATCAACTACAATACTATAATATAAAGCAATCAATCAAACATTTATCCGCGTAATTATCGGGGAGGCTTCACTTGCCGCGCGTCAGCCTGCGCCCTTAGTTTCATGGACGGGATACGCGTCCGGGGCAGGGCTATTAAGTTCTCTACTTTGTTCTGTTATTTTCTGCTGTCATTGGCTCCGCTTCGCTCTGCCGAACGTTGTTTCTGAGTGGAACGAAGGATCTCTTTCGATTAAGGAGATGTTTGCCTCGCCTTCGCTTCGGCGATTTTGGCTCCGCCGATTTTCAATTCAATTCACTCCGTTCAACATGACACAGAGGGTAAAAAAAATCAGAACTTAACAGCCCTGCCATCCGGAGAAAATGCCTAAAAAACGAAAACTCATACTCTATCACATAAGAAGGGATACCCTATATCGTTTAAAGTATCCCTCCCTTATATTATCTGTAAGATTTCTTGCTAACTATTGAAGTGGTATAGAAATATTACATTTTCTTCCAATGCATTCTTCGGACAGTCTTTTATTTCCAGAACAACTTTCAATTCGGCTTTGGCTATTCCTCTCAGGTTAACAAGCGATGCCAGAGTAACCCGCAGACGTACTTCACTGTCGACAACTACTGCCTGATTAAATTTCAGCTTTTCGATACCGTAATTTATCAGCATCTTTATATTGTTCACCTCTATTATCTGGTCCCAAAGATAAGGCAGGATAGATACCATGAGATAACCATGCGCAATTGTACTTTTGAAAGGACTCTCCACCTTCGCTCTTTCCTCATCCACATGAATCCATTGATAATCAAGCGTAGCTTCTGCAAATTTGTTGATACGGTCCTGAGATATCTTCAGCCAGTCAGAAGTTCCCAGTTCTTTTCCTACATACTGCTCAAAATCGGCATAGGAATTAATTATAAGTTTAGCCATAATAGTTAATTAACAAATACGGCATAAAAATATCTATATTAAACGATATTACCAAATAAACGCAATAAGGATTATAAAATTAACTATATTTTAATCGATTGGCTCGCTGCCTTTATTATAATCGGTTTCAGGCAACATTATTAAATATAAAACCTGACAAACCTGACAACTTTTCCTCATTCTCTCCACTTTTAAATAGAGGATAGGATTGATAATTTTAATAGGCTTTAGCCAAATCCTTTCCGGCTAAAGTCTGTCTCAAGGAACCTTTTATTCACATCTTAAAAGACGTGGTAATTCATAGGTCTTTACAATCCAGTCCCGCGAGGAAGTTAGAGAGGTTAAAACTTGACAAACCTGACACTATTTTCTTCTTTTTTTATATGTCCACTTTTCCTCCCTATTTTTTCTACTTCAATACATCAAAGAGCTATAAGCTATCAGTTAAGGGCTAAATACATAGATAAAGTTATTTCATATACATTATATAAATCTTTATAAAGTTATTTCCATATCTTTGCACTAAGTTTTGGTGTTACAGATCCGCGTTGCCGGACGAGTAATTAAAAGGGAATCAGGTGCAAATCCTGAACAGACCCGCTGCTGTAAGCTCTTTTCAGTGAGCAGTTAACAGTCATCAGTTAACAGTAATGCAATCTGAAAACAGTTTTTGGACAATACTCAAACCACTGATTGACAGTTATCAGTCATCAGCTATCAGTTAACAGTTTTTTGACTGTTTACTGTTAACTGCCCACTGTTAACTGAATGTCGGGAAGGCCGTTCAAAAATGGAGCAAGTCAGAAAACCTGCCGGAACATTATTAGTTGAAAGCTCGAGGTTTAGGCTTAAATACTATTTACAGACAACACACATACCTGTTCGTCTATTTTAGTCCTACACTAAAGGCATCTGATTCTAACTCTTATAAAATGAATCTTAAAGATGTTTGATTCTGTTATGTTCGTATCTCTCGGTCCCGGAGACCCGGAACTGATAACCTTGAAAGGTTTGAAAGCCCTGCAAAAAGCAGATTTAATATTTTGTCCGTCAACCGCCCTTCCCGGAGGAAAAAGTTCCTCACGGGCAAAGGATGTCTTATTGCAATTGGGCATCGGCGAATCAAAGCTGAACATATTCAATGTACCTATGAACAAAGACCGTTCACTGGCCATTGAGAGTTATAAGGCAGTGGCGGAAGAAATATCGGATAAGTATAAAACCGGGCATAAAATAGCTGTTACAGCCGAAGGCGATGCCGGATTCTACTCTACCATCTATTACATAAGCGAATATCTTACACAGGAGAATATACCGGTCAGCCGCATCGCAGGCGTGCCTGCGTTTATAGCCTGTGGCACTCTGGCCAACATTCATATTGTGAAACAAGAGGAAGAACTCGAAGTTATTCCGGGTATCATAACATTAAACAGCCTGAAAGAAAAGATCAAAACCGGCAAAACCGTTGTACTGATGAAGGCTTCCCAGTGCGAACAGGTAATAAAGGAAGCATTAGAAAATATTCAGGACATCACTTTCCACTATTTTGAAAATGCAGGAATCTCCGGCAAAGAAGTCTATACTCAGAATAGGGAAGAAATACTCAATCGTAAATTCCCTTACTTTTCACTAATTATAATCCGCAAATAAACAAATATGAAAATCCTTACCCGTTCAATAATCCTGCTTGCTTTTGGCTGCTTCATAGCATGCAACCCGAATAAGAAAGACAGCAACAATATTTCCGGCTCGCACGATACTTTAAATATCAAATATGCAAAAGGCTTTACCGTATCCGAACATGGAAATTACAAACTGGTGGATATACACGATCCTTCCGGCGAAAGCGATACCAAATATCAATATGCTTTATTGAAAAGAGGGGAAGATAAAACCGGCATACCTGCCGGATACCAGATTATAGAAGTCCCCGTAAGAAGCGTGGTATGTATGACCACCCTGCAAATTTCCAATTTTATCAAATTAAACGCTGTAGACAAAATAGCGGGGATAACCAGCACCCATTTCCTGTTTAATCCTCAGCTAAACGAACAATTAAAAACCGGGAAAACAAGCAAAATCGGTATCGAAGGCGAGTTTGACAACGAAGTGGTTATGGCTCTCGATCCCGACATTATCCTTGTTTCGCCCTTCAAGCGTGGAGGTTATGATGCTATCCGCAATCTGGATATTCCTTTAATCAGCTTTTTAGGATATAAAGAATCGTCTCCTCTGGGGCAGGCCGAATGGATAAAATTTACAGGGCTTTTATTGGGAATGGAAGAACAGGCCGGTAAACAATTCGATGAAATAGAAGAAAAATATAATAAACTGAAATCACTGGCCGGACCGGTGGCGCATAAGCCGGCGGTGCTTAGCGGAGAACTGCATTCGGGCAATTGGTATGTCGTAGGAGGAAACAGTTATCTGGCGCAACTCTTCCGCGATGCGGGAGCATCCTATTTTATGAAAAACGATGATGAATCGGGCGGATTTTATGTGGATTTCGAAACTGTATATTCTCAGGGCGCGAATGCCGAATACTGGCGTATGGTAAACAGCCACAACGGAACATTCAGCTATGAAGCGCTGAAACAAAGCGACGCACGTTACGCCGACTTCAAAGCATACAAAGACAAAAAGCTTATCTATTGCAATCTCAGGGAAAAGCCCTTCTATGAAAATACGCCTGTAGAACCGGAAGTTGTACTGGCCGACCTGATAAAGATATTCCACCCCGAGCTGTTACCCGAACACACACCTGTATATTATGAACTATTGAAATAATGAAACGTCATATATTTTTACTTATACTTATCTTTGTTTCTATCCTGCTGTTTTTCATACTCAACCTTGTATTGGGAACTATCTCCATACCCGTAGGTTCTATCTGGAATATATTATCCGGAACAGGAGATGAACCGCTGATATGGCAGAATATAATCTGGAAATCCCGTTTTCCCCAGACACTGACGGCTTTGGTTGCGGGAGCAGGCTTATCCATAAGCGGGTTGCAGATGCAGACCGTATTCCGTAATCCCCTGGCCGGTCCCTCCGAACTGGGTATCAGTTCGGGAGCAAGCCTTGGTGTAGCTTTCATTATCCTTCTGTCGGGAAGCATTGCCGGAACGGCATTGAGTACTTTAGGCTTTTTCGGGGAAGTGGCTGTATCTGTGGCGGCTATTGCCGGGGCTATGGCTGTGATGGCAATCATAATAGCCATTTCGCAACGGATAAGGGGAAATGTCATACTCCTTATCATCGGAGTCATGATAGGCTATATAGCGACCGCCATTATCGGCGTCCTTAAATTTTTCAGCAACGATGAAGATGTCAGGGCATATGTAATATGGGGACTGGGCAGTTTCGCGAAAGTATCGGGTAATCAGGTCTATACTTTTGTCCTCATAATGGCCGTACTTATCCCGCTTTCATTCCTGCTTATCAAGACACTGAACCTTATGCTGCTCGGCGATGGTTATGCCCGTAATTTAGGGCTGAATATAAAACGTGCCCGCCTGTATGTAATCTGCTGTTCGTGTGTCATCACAGCTATTATCACAGCTTATTGCGGGCCTATCGTCTTTCTGGGACTGGCCGTACCTCATCTGTGCCGTACAATATTTGTCTCGTCCGACCACCGGATACTGATGCCTGCCGTCACACTCACAGGGGCATCCCTTGCCCTGCTGTGCAACCTTATAGCACGCATGCCGGGATTTGAAGGGGCATTACCTATCAACTCGGTGACGGCACTCATAGGTGCGCCGATAGTTATATCGGTATTATTCGGAAAACGTAAGAATGAGATAACGGAATAGAAAGATGAAACAAAAGACAATCGATATACAGCATCTTTCGATAGGATATTCTTCAAAAAAGAATATCATCACTGTCGCCGAAAGTATAACTTCATCCATTTTCAGCGGGGAACTTACCTGCTTGCTCGGAGCCAACGGGATAGGCAAGTCTACTTTGCTGCGGACGCTTTCGGCTTTCCAGCCCAAATTGTCGGGCAGTATCTATATACGCGGAAAGGAAATAAAAGAATATAGCGAAAAGGAATTTGCTACCCTCGCCAGTGTAGTCCTGACCGAAAAGTTTGATATAAAAAACATGAGCACCCGCGAACTTATCGGCTTGGGACGCAGCCCATATACAGGATTCTGGGGAAAACTGAATAAAGAAGATAGAGAGATCGTAGATAAGGCCATCGCGATGGTGAAAATAGAAAATCTGGCGCACAGGATGGTTCATACACTGAGTGACGGGGAACGGCAGAAAGTGATGATTGCGAAAGCGCTGGCGCAGGAAACACCGATAATCCTTCTGGATGAGCCTACTGCTTTTCTCGATTTCCCGAGCAAAGTAGAAATCATGCAATTGCTGCACCAACTATCCCGCAAGACGAATAAAACTATTTTCCTTTCCACTCACGATTTGGAACTGGCGCTCCAGATAGCTGATAAAATATGGCTGATGGACAAGCAGAGCGGAATAAAGACAGGGACACCCGAAGATCTGTCCCTGGATGGCAGTCTGAGTAGTTTCTTTGCCAGAAAAGGGATTATTTTCGACCAGGACACCGGACTGTTTAGAATAGAAAATGAATCCGACAGACAGATAAAACTACTTGGGCACGGACAAAAATATACAATGGTCAGAAAAGCGCTGCAACGGAATGGAATACTGGCTTCGCGGCAGTTTAACACCGATTCTTACATTGATATTACAGATAACGGGATAAAAATTTGTATACCGGAGCAACCGGACTTATTAATTTCCAGCATTGAAGAATTACTGGACAATATACATCGGCTATGATACTTATATTCGGAGGAACAACAGAAGGACGCAAAGCCCTATCGGTGTGCGATGGAGCGGCCAAACCATATTATTATTCCACGAAAGGCGATTTGCAGAAAGTGGAGAGTGTGTATGCTATTCTTCTCTCCGGAGGCCTCGATGAAGAGTCTATGATTACATGCTGTAAGGAGAATAACATTAAGCTTATTATAGACGCAGCGCATCCCTTTGCCGGGAACCTGCACGGGAATATAGCTTCCGCGTCCGCAAAATTGGAAATACCCGTAGTCAGGTATGAACGCAGTTATCCGGAACATACGGACGATTTGCTCTGGTTCGATTCTTACAACGATGCAATCCATTATCTCGAAAGTAATAAGATAGATAACCTGCTTGCGCTGACAGGAGTAAATACGATAGCAAAACTTAAACCGTACTGGAAACGTCACAACTGCTGGTTCAGAATTCTGGACAGGGAAGAATCCCGCACTATTGCACAGGCAAACAATTTTCCATATGACAAAATATTATATTACAGACAGGGAGAGGATGAAACTCCCTTATTCGAAAGAATAAAGCCACAGGCAATTATAACAAAAGAAAGTGGCGACTCCGGTGGATTTAACGAAAAAGCGGATGCTGCCCGCAAACTGAATATACCCTTTTTAGTCGTCAAACGGCCCCCTCTATCCCCTTCTTTCATTTCCGTTTATGGCGAAAACGGACTACGCAAAGAAATTGAAAAATATGCACCCGGATTCTTCGATTTAAGGACAGGATATACTACAGGAACATGTGCCACTGCTGCTGCTAAAGCGGCGCTCACAACCCTGCTCACCAATGAGATACAGGAAGAAATCGGCCTGACACTGCCAAACGGCGAATGGATACGCATTCCTATTGCTACCACACGGTTTTCAGAAAATACAGTCAGTTGTTCAGTCATAAAAGATTCCGGAGATGACCCGGACATTACCAACGGATGCGAAATAGTATCTACGGTACAACTCTGCGATACTCATAAAGGCGTCCGTTTTTTACAGGGAAAAGGTGTGGGTACAGTAACACTTCCCGGACTGGATATAGAAATTGGTGAACCGGCCATCAACAAGACGCCCCGTATGATGATAAAGCGGGAAATCTTCAAAGTCTTGCGCCATAATCAGGACAAATTGCCGGACGGGGATTCAAAGACAGGTGTAGATGTCACTATCTCCGTTACCAACGGAGAAGAAATCGCACTGAAAACATTCAATCCCAAACTGGGTATCACAGGCGGAATATCTATTATCGGCACTTCGGGAATAGTGAAACCCTTTTCTTCGGAAGCATTCATCAACTCCATCCGCCGCGAAATGCAGGTAGCCAAAGCCCTGGGATGCGAGCGGGTAGTGATTAACTCGGGAGCAAAGAGCGAACGTTTCGTGAAACAAAGATATCCTAATCTGCCTGCACAGGCATTTATCCATTACGGGAATTTCATCGGCGAAACAATAAAGATAGCGTCTGACCTCGGTTTCAAAAGCCTGACGTTGGGTATTATGCTCGGGAAGGCCGTGAAACTTGCCGAAGGCTCACTGGATACACACAGTAAAAAAACGGTGATGAACAAAGAGTTCCTTACCGGCTTAGCTTACGAAAGTAATTGCTCCGAAAGAACAATTGCAGCGATACAGGAAATGACTCTAGCCCGGCAGTTATGGGATATTATTACTACCCAAGAGGAAGTTTTTTTTACACTTCTTATCAAACGATGTTATGATACGTGCGTTCCGCTTTTACCAAACGGAAAGCTGACAATTATGCTCATAGACGAAGATGGGAATATTATCCTCTGAACAGATGCTTGAACTGGTGAGAATATAATTTCGACAATCCTTCCCTGTTTCCGATCGCGTCACCTACTACAATCATGGTAGTCAGCGTCAGGTTATTTTCTTTGACAATCTTAGCCAGATCCTTTAACTGCCCACGGTATATTTTCTCATCTTTCCATGTGAGCTTATAACAGGCTGCTACCGGGGTTTCGGGCGGGTAATGTTCCATCAGTTCCTTTTGTACCTGCTCTACGACAGTTGCACTCAGGAAGATACACATCGTGCTTTGTGAGCGCGCCAGTAAATGAAGCTTTTCTTTTTCCGGCATCGGAGTCCTCCCCTCCCCTCTTGTCAGTATGATAGTCTGCACCTTTTCGGGTATCGTAAACTGTGATTCCAAAGCAGCTGCAGCAGCCAGAAATGACGATATGCCCGGAGTGATATGATAAGACATATTATATTTATCGAAAAAAGCCATCTGCTCCTGAATAGCCCCGTAAATACACGGGTCACCCGTGTGCAAACGTACTACCAGCTTACCCTTATCGTAAAACTCTTTCATCAAATCAAATTGCTCTTCCAGATCCATCGAAGCGGAACTACGCACAACCGCTCCTTGTTTTGCACAATAAGTAAGCTCCACCGGAACAAGGCTTCCTGCATATAAAATCAGATCGGCGGCTTCAAGAAAATAACGGCCTTTCACCGAAATCAAATCCGGGTCACCCGGCCCCGCGCCTACTATCTCGATATGTCCTTGCCGGACTGCCATACGTCCGACGGCAATAGCAAAAGTAAAATCATTGCCCTGACTCAGTACTCCTTTCTGTTTTTCCAATATAAGAGGTCCTCCGTCAGAACTTTTAATGGCTGTGGACTCGGAAACTCCGGCAACTGTTGTTACTTCTTTCACCTTATCCGATGGATTAGGTACTTCTATGTCTTTCAGTTCCTCTGCGTTATATATACGTACCGGGATATTCCCGAGATACGATTGTAACTCACGAAGCAGAGGCTCATCCTTTTTAATATCTATAGTCGAAATACTGCTTATGGAAGCGATAGCAATATGCTTTTGCAACAGAGTATCCGCAATATATCCGCTTATACCCTCAGGATTACAGTCTTTGCGGCATCCGATACCCAGATGCAGTACTTTCGGATGATAGCTGATAACAGCTATGCCCGCATCAGGATAAAGGTATGGAGAAACTGTTATCAGCAATTCATATTCCCGTAAATCAATGTCTTCATACTTGTAATATATCTTCACATGCCCGGGAACTGTACGCTCCATAAATTCAGTTCCTTCGTCCACAATATCGAGCAATAGCGCGGTGGGCTTTCTGTTTACATAAGCCGTAAGCGGTTCATTGAAATTATCTGCGTTGGAAGTCGTTACCCAATTATATTTTTCACCGATTGTATCCAGCGCCCAAAGGTTGGTATTATCGCTTTGGGTAGTGATAACCGCTTCAGCGCCTGTAATGTTGGCGATCCTCTTTGTCAGTTCGTTAGCACCTCCCACATGTCCCGAAAGCACGGACACCGCATAGCGCCCGGTACTGTCCACATTTACAATGGCAGGGTCGGTATGCTTGTCTTTGATATAAGGGGCGATGCTACGGACGCAAATACCCATAGCCCCTATAAATATGATTGCCTCCGATTGGCCGAATAAGTCTTTTACACAGTCGTTTATAGAAGAAATCCGATCCGTTCCTTTTAAGCCGGCTTTTGTGTATATATTAGTTTCACCTAATTCTGTCCTGATGGTTTCAGCTAAAGGAAGGCTAGTTTCAGATGTTAGTATTATAGCGTATTTCATATGTTTTCAGTTACGAGTTACTTCGCCCTATGGGCAGTTACAAGTTACAAGATGCTTGCGCAATTATTAATTTCACTCTTAATTTTTAATTTCATATACCATCTCTGTAAGTCCCCCTCGGGGGATTTAGGGGGCTTGTGCTTTCATCACTTCAATAGCATTAAAATCATCCACAGCAACAGTGATGCTTTCCTTTATTACCAAATCATTATCCTTTGCCGCTGCCAAAAATATTTCTTTGCTTTCGGCTGATACAGAATTGAATACTATTGTTCCTCCCGGGACTAATACCGAAAATACCTTCGACATTATATCCTTCATGCGTCCGCCATGCCCGCCGATAAAAACAGCATCGGGACGGGGAAAGTCAGAAATATCCGTTTCCACAAAATCACCTATGATGGTATTTATGCCCGGCGTACCGAATTTCCGGGAGTTATTTTCCATAAGTTCTTGTCCTTCTTCCCGTTTTTCGAAAGAGAAAACATCTAAATGAGGAAACTGCATCTTAGCTTCAATAGATACCGAACCTGTACAGAAACCGATATCCCAGAATACCGACTTACTTCTCAAATCCAGCAAACTCAGTGAAAGCAGGCGCACCGGCATTTTTGTTATCATCTTAGCCCTGCCATTCAGCAAATCGAACTCGCTTTCAGGGATGCCGAAAGGGCGTGGACGTTCATATGTCTTTTGCAAAATAAGATTATTGGGAAACGAGAATGTTTTTCCCGTAACATCGGATAATTCCAATGCAGTTACATTCTCCTTTTCTTTATTCCCCAACAATTCACCTATATACATCTTGTAATTATCATACCCATAATACAGCATTCGTTCGGCGATAGCCGCAGGTGTATGTTCCTTATTGTCGGTAAGCACCCCTATCTTATTATATCCGCAGATTAACGCCTCATCGAAACGAAGCCACGGGCGTCCGGTAAGCGAAACGATATGCATATCGTGATATGGCATCAACAGGCGGTGAGCCAGTAGTTGCAAGGAATTGAAGTATGGATACAACAGTATTTCAGCCTCCGGTAACTCCCGCCGAATGGTGTTGGCAAAACCATAAAAAAGAGGATCGCCCGAAGCAAACACCACGATTTCGTCATAAGTCCGGTATTGCCCAAAAATCTTGTTTAGGGGAACAGTTATCTCTATCCACGAATAATCTTCCGGAAGGAAAGGCCTCACTATTTCGTGATGGCGTATTCCACCCGAAAAAACAGTATGCGAGTTAATCACATCTGTTATTTCAGGAGAGAAATGTTGAGACTGGTTATCGTCAATACCTATAACATAGAATTTCATTCGTCATATTTTCTAATTAATGTATTATCTATTACCCTATTTGCAAGTCCCCCTCCGGAGGATTAGGGGATCAAGTTAAACATCCCTGCCCGGTTTCAATTGCTCCGCATCATCGAAGGTAAGAATGGAATTAACCAGTGTCGCCGCCAGATTACTTCCACCTTTTCGTCCTTCAACGATCAGTTTCGGCACATCTTTAAAGGGTTTGGTCATATGCTTGGATTCCCGGACATTTACGAAACCGACCGGAGCAGCGATAATACCTGCCGGATGCGTTTTCTTCTTGCGTATGAGTTCGCACAATTCCATCAATGCCGTAGGGGCATTACCAAACACATACAAGGCATCGGGATGTTCTTCCGCCGCCAGACGGATACCTGCCTGAGTACGGGTAATCTCCTTATCTTTTGCCAGTTGCGCAACACGCTCATCATGCAGATAACATTTCACCTCAACGCCAAGACGCTCCAATGCCCCTTTGCGAATACCCGAGGCAACCATAGTCACATCCGTAACAATCGTTTTTACCCTTCCCGATATAAATTGATTATGGAGTTTCTCAACAGCTCCTTCATCCGTATATAGTATATTCTCCATATCGAAATCGGCAGTCGTATGTATCGCATGCAGCAAAGCCCATTTCTTATCCAAAGGAATATCCTTCTTTTTCAGTTCGCTTTCTATGGTTCTGAAACTGCGGATCATTATATCCTGCCCGATACCGACATCATCTGTTTTAGACTCCCGATAATATCCTCTCGGTGTTACAATGTTCTGATTGTCGAAAATATAAGACTGGGAATTCCCGATAATAATTATGGTAAACATATCTATTTCCTCGGGGTCCAACTCCCCTAAAGTGGTTACGACCACCTCCTGCTCCTCCCGTCCCGCCTGACGTACATAGCCGACCGGGGTTTCGGGTGATCGTTCCTGGAGAAAAATTTCTATCAACCTGTATAGTTGCCAGTAACGGCCATTGCTCCTCGGATTATAAACTGCCGTTACAAAATCGGCGGAGGCCGCGGCTATAATGCGCTTTTCTATCCTGTCCCACGGTGTCATCAGATCGGATAAGGAAATAATACAGAAATCGTGTCCGACTGGTGCACCAAGTAGAGCCGCTGCCTTTTGGAAAGCACTGATACCCGGCAAGACATCGACGGCTATATCGCTTTGCTTTTCCTTTTTCATTTCGTACACCAGAGGAGCCATTCCGTAAATTCCGGAATCGCCCGAACTGATAACACAAACGGTACGCCCTTCTTCGGCATGGCGGAAAGCTTCTTCTGCCCGTTCCCGTTCTTTCTTCATTCCCGTGTCGATACAAAGCGTCCCGGGACGGAGAATATCTTCTACAAACCGGAAATAATATTTATAACCTACAACTACGTCCGATATCTTCAGCGCATCCAGTACGGCAGGAGTAATATCCTCCCGCGAACCCGGGCCTATCCCCGCAACAATAATTCTTCCTACTGACATATATTCGTATTGTTTTTTTTCTTTGAACAAATATACTTTTTTAATCTCTTTATTTTCCTCTTTATATACCTGAATCCTAACCACACTCCCGTCAGGGAAACCAATGTTCCGCCAATCATAGTTGTCCACATCACTATGTTCCAAAGGACAGGGCGTTCTGCCAGAAATTTAAATTTAAAACTATGTAAAGCCTGATAAGACCAGCGTCTTACTTTGGTATTATTATTAAAATAACGTGTATTCCCATTCTTCGGGTTAATGTAATATGTACTGTTGTCGGCATCTTCGACCTGTACTTTATATACAGGGAGAGGCAGGTGATCTGTCAATCCTACATAATAGTTGTCGTATTCGTCCATTAAGGATATAACCGCCGGTTCTTTATGAAGCAATGAGATACGGCTCTTAATAGCTGCTTCGTCCAGCTGCATGGCAAGCACAGATGTACCGGAAGCATCGATTGTATGCAAACGGTCATCTATTACAGCCTTGTATATTGGCTTTTGGCCGAAAGAACTCCATTCTATGGATTTTATCTGGCCGTGATATTTCTCATAAAGACGCCTGTAATCCAAGGTATAAGTACCGGACTCTATTTTTTGTTTTGAATACAGCCTTTTCTCAGCCGATAGATCATGTACTTTTACCATCCATCCGGGCACTTTGGCCAGAGACATCATGCCGCTGAAAACGAAGGTAAAAACAAATATACCAAACATGAAGCCCAATATATGATGCCATTTATATGCAAACTTCCGATAAGGGCTCTTCATCTTTTTCTTCCGGCGATATTCTTTTATATACGAACGGATGCCCAGTATCAGCCCGGCAATACACATAACGGAACCTATTCCCGAAAGCCATATGACAACATCCATCCATTGCTGCGAATTCTGACGGAGCGATGTAAAATATACCCAATGGGGTATCGCGCCCAGCCATGCCCAGAAGCGGCTGTCTTTGTCTGTAAACTGCAAGGCGTCTCCCGATACGGACGAAACATATAACTGCGACTTCCCTTCATCTCCGAAGTAGAATTTATAGATAGGAAAATCTTTTCGTAAGGGCCCGAAAGGAATCCATTGCTCCAATTCCCGCAAAGTATCTACCCTGACAATTTCCGCCTGACACCAACGTTGGGCATAGGCTTTAATTTCCTGATAATCCGGCGGGGTTTTCAATTCCATGTCCGGACTTGCGGGAATCCGGTAAATACTATCGGATGTTTTTACTTCAAAAAAAGGAGTTCCGGCATAGGATTTCAGCGAAAGTGCGGATATTTCCTCATCCTTCGGGATATTATTAGCCAGTATGGAATCAAGGGCCGGCATATCTCCCTGCAATGGATACATATGCTTGTTTTTATCCCGCTCGGTCGCTTTTGGAAATGTATGGTATATCATTACAAATCCGGACAGGAACCAAACGAGGAACAGGATACTGAGGATTGTCCCCAGTATCCTGTGAATAGAATATAGTATATTTTTCAACATATCCGGATTACAGACTGTATGCCAGAGTAAACAGGTAGTTGCGAGGCATGCTCGGCACCATCTGTGTACCTAAAGACTGATTATAATATTTCTCATCAAATACATTATTGACATTCGCCCTTAGCTGTATTCCATTTTTCAGCTTATATGAAACACCCAGGTCGGTCAGCCAATATGCGGGATATACGACACCTTTATCGACTGTTCTGTATACATTATCCGTGTATGACACTGTCAGATTGAAACCCAGATTGCTGAACACCCCTTTAGATATCCGGTAGTTCCCCGCCGCAAAAAATGTATTTTTAGGAATTCCAGCCAGACGCATTCCTTTTTGCACCTCTTCTTCCAAGTATTCATTCTTCTTTATATCGCGGATAGTAGCATCGGTATAGCCATAACCGAAAGACAGGGCTGCATTGTCTACAGGAGTAAGGGTCAGTTCCAACTCAAAGCCTTTCGATTCCGATGATCCGACAACTCCTACTACACTTTTTGTTACTCCGTCTTCGACCACTCCTGTCTTCAATGTTTTCTTCTCATTGTTTTTGCGGATATAGAATGCGCTTGCTGTCGCCTGTAAGATGTTACGGAGAGAATATCTCACACCGATTTCCCCCTGATATCCCGTCTGGGGTTTGAATGCCTGATCTCCGTCTTTGGGTTCGAATCTGTTACCATCAGCATTGATATAGATAATGTTAGAACTTACTATATCCCGGTACGGCATAAAGAAATTGGCAAAAGATCCATATACAGAAAGATTTGTAGCAGGTAAATAAACTGCGCCAAGCCTGTATGTAAATGCGGAAGTTGTAGTTTTGTCGAATTCAGGTTGATCTGAATATTTCCGTTCTTTAGATATTGGATTTATTGTGGCTGTAGCTGTTTTAAACAAAAAATGATCGAAACGGCCGGAAACCATGACTTTAAACTGATTCGAGAGTTCCAGTAAGTTCTGTAGATAAACACCATTTGTAATATTACGTGTCGCGGTTCCCGCGCTAAAATGAGGGTCCATATATCCCATACTGTGGGGATTATAAACAGGAACTTTAGAGTTCAAACCGGGTCCGTCAATTAAATCGGAAAGTTGATAAGTTTTGTTTGTTTGAGGATTTGTACCGCCATAACCACGATAAGTATTGCGATGAAAATAAACAAAATTGTATCCTCCCAAATAATTATATTTCATACCGTTGTCAAACTCAATTTTCCCCGATGCCTCAAGCTGTTCGTTTATCACATGCACTGTATAAGCAAAACGTAATGGATATGTGAGCTGTACCGTATCAAGTTGAATATAGACTGTAGAGTCACGTAATCCGTCTTTACTCTTTCTTATATAATGATGATCGTATATAGGCTTATCCTCTCCACTTTCACGATATGTCAAAGTTTCGGTACTGAAGTAGTCTATATTATCGTAATTATAGGCCAATCTGTTTTCAATCTTCAATGATTCCGATACCTTATTACTGTAGCGGACAGAAATATTCGAGCCGTTATTTATCATAAAATCTGATTCATTGTTGTACCTCCACCGCCTGTTGAGGCCGGGAAGCATATCCCCTTTCGACAAATATTTACTACCATCAGCATTATAAACATCATTCGCCATAAACTGGGGCAGGCCAATCTCCGTTCCATACCAGTCACGGTTAAAACCGGCCCGTATATCCAGTTCCTGCTTAGCATCCAATTGTCCGCCCAAAGCGAAATAGCCGGAGAAACGTTTGTCGTTGGTATATCTGTAACCTTCGTTATCCGACCAGTTAACGACAGCCCTGTAATTGAACGGTCCGAAAAATTTTCCTCCAAAATCAATCATAGCCCTCTTATTATCCCATGACCCGTAACTCATCAGGGCATTCAATGTATTCTTTGATGTCGGCGCTTTTCTAATTACGTTAAGAACACCGCCAACTGTAGAATGGCCGTACAGAACAGAAGCCGGACCTTTGAGCAATTCGATAGACTCTACCGAAGACAAATCGGGTAAAGGTGCTGAATTGGTAATCGAAGTACGTTCGTCTCTCACCCCATCTATCATTATCGGCGTAAAATCGAATCCCCGAACTTCAAATTGCTGATATGCACCATAGGTAGTACGCATACGGGTGTTAGGCAAGAACTTTACAGCATCCTGTATATTCACAATACCCCTCATATCCAAGGTATTTGCCGACACTGTGGTTACAGAAAGCGGCAAATATTGGAGAGGTACATTGAGTTTGCCTACTTCGTTCTTTTTCAGGTTAGTACCCACAACTTCTACTTCCCGGATAGAGAAGATCGTGTCTGTCATCTTTTTATTTTGGGCAAATACATTGCCTATCATCATGGTACCGATGATTATATATAGATATTTTTTCATTTGTTTTTTGTTTTTTATTAATGTGAATGCATTACTTCCCCTGTAACTTCATAAATGGCTTTTTTCTTCATTATCCCTATTTTACGGTGACCGGTTTTAAATTTGAGATGGGAAATGTACAAGTCCTGTATCGCTGGATTTTCCCCCAAGCCTTTCAACTGTAGTTCTACTGTGAATCCTTCTTCTTCCAAATCATTCTTCCAGTCTTCGGCAATATCATTTTTTGCATGTTCACCAGCCACAAACATAAAAGGAGTCAGCACAACTTTCTTGAGACCCGAAGCTTTCAGCTGCGCCAGCATGTCTTCGAAAGCGGGATACCCTTCTATCGTACCTACAAAATGATTTTTATGACCCTTTGCTTTCAGCATATAATCAAGCATTGCATATTGGGCCGTAGTTGCATCGTATGTTCCATGTCCTACCCAGACATAAGCTATCTTACTGTCAGTATCGTCTGTCAGTATTTCTGTCACCTTGTCATAATCTTCAGGGGTGTAAAGCAAGGGATTACCTACACGTATATCTTTAAATAAAGACTCCATTTCGTTCACATTCTTCTCCAGTGACTCCATTTCCACTCCATCGATAATCGTAGATGCCTGTATCAAAACATGAGTATATCCATCTGAATGTAATTGTTTCAATGCCTCTAACGGATTCTGTTTGTTTATGCCCCGTTCGCCTAAGCGTTTGATAATTATGCGCGAAGTATAAGCTTCACGCAGTTCCACTTCAGGAAATTCTTTCCTCAGTTTATCATTCATTGCATCTATGGTAAGCTCACGGGTATCGGCATGTGTAGTTCCAAAATGTACCATCAGAATAGCAGCCTTATCCCCCGGCTTCATCGTCTTGAAAAAATCGGAATGCTCATAATTTCCACCACCATGAGCAAGAATCGGTAATACTGTAATATATAATAGTATAGTTGCTAAAATATTTTTCATATATCCTAATTATTTACTGAACTTTAAAGACAAACTCACAGAGAAAACCCGTCCGGGAGACAGTGTAGCGTAATTTGCCCCGAAAGGCTTGTCGTCCACGAAATCAAAAATATTTTCGATACCGAAGCCCGGTTCGACAACAAATGACGGACTGATAGCCATCATGGCATTATCGAACGTGGGAACATTGATATTCTCCAGTTCCTTTTTGGTAATCATATCCATTGCCACCGAAGTATTTTTCAGCCGGTTATGTGTACCTGTTCCGGTCACTACTACTTCATTGAGTTTCAGTGGGGATTTCTTCAAGACGAATAAGATATCTCCCCGAAAAGAAGCAATATCAATCTTATCTCCATTGTAGTCGAGAGCAGAGGCTCTTAATGTGTGTTTTCCTTCGGGTACTCTCTGTAAACTAAACACACCGTTCTCGTCCGTCGAAGTTCCCAATGTGGTGTATTCGATCCATACACTGGCACCCGCAACAGGTTTCTCATTTTCATCCACGACTTTCCCCTTTAAGGTCATTTGGGCAAACGTCATGCTTACAATACAGCACAGGATGGCTGTAACCAATACTTTTTTTCTCATTAAAATGCGAAGTATAATGTTAGTATTATATTCTTGGCCCCGAGAATATTTAATTTATGCATACCAGGCAGGTTTCCTGACTTACTCCATTTTTGAACATCCTTCCCAATCTTCAGTTAACAGTGAGCAGTTAACAGTTAACAAAAATTATTAACTGATAGCTGATGACTGATGACTGTCAATCAGTGGTTTGAGTATTGTCCAAAAACTGTTTTCAGATTGCATAACTGTTAACTGATGACTGTTAACTGCTCACTGAAAAGAGCTTACAGTAGCGGGCACTGTTCCGGACTTTAACCGGATTCCCTTTTATGTAAAAAGACGGATGTCTGATTACATCACCTTAGCGGCAGCAAAGTTAATTTTTTAAAATATCAGAAAAAAGTATTTAAGGAAATAATTTGTAAGTATATTATTTTCTATACATCGATACGGGTTTCATATCCCATATTTTATACTTTTGCTGAAGAAAAAGAAGAATCATGACATATACATCCAATTTCCTTATCTCGGCGATAGCTTCCGGCTCCGGTAAAACCACAGTTACTTTGGGTTTATTAAGAGCACTCCGGAACAGAGGACTGAACGTACAACCCTTTAAATGCGGGCCGGATTATATAGATACGAAATATCATGTCCTGGCGGCAGGAAACGAATCTGTCAATCTCGACCTGTTCTTATCGTCAGAAAGCCATATAAAGTATTTGTATAATAAATATTCGTCGGATAAAGATGTCTGTATCACCGAAGGTGTCATGGGGCTATTCGACGGATACGACCGCATGAATGGAAGCAGCGCGCAAATAGCAGAGAAACTGGATATACCTGTCATATTAGTCCTGAATGCAAAATCAATGGCCTATTCGGCGGCGGCCCTACTCTATGGCTTCAAGAATTTCTCCGATAAGATAAATATTACAGGCGTCATATTCAATTTTGTAGCTTCCGAAAGTCACTACAATTTCTTAAAAGATGCCTGCCACGATGTAGGACTTGAACCATTGGGCTATCTGCCTAAGAATACTGATATAGAAATACCATCACGCCATTTGGGATTGAATATCGACGAACAATACCGCTTCGATGACTTCGCGGACAAGGCTGCTGCCCTGATAGAAAAGTATATAGATATAGATAAACTCCTGTCCATTACTGCAAGAAGAGAACCGCATATAGGAATAACAAAAGAAATTAATGTGCCCTTACAAGGGTTAAGAATAAGCGTAGCCCGTGATGCAGCATTCAACTTCATGTATCATGAAAATATCGAATACATGAAAAGGATAGGTATAGTGTCTTATTTCAGCCCGTTATACGACAAGCAGCTACCTGAATCCGATTTTATTTACCTGCCCGGAGGGTACCCGGAGTTATATCTTAGCGAACTAAGTAATAACCGGACGATGCAGGACAGTATCCGCCATTACGTTGAAGCCGGAGGTAAAGCACTCGCCGAATGTGGAGGCATGATGTACCTTTCCTCGTCCATATCTGATGAAAACGGTATTGAATACCCGATGGTAAACATTTTCGACCAAAAAGCCACAATGGAGAATATGAGGCTCAAACTGGGTTACAGGCAATTCGAATATAACGGCGTATTACTCAAAGGACACGAATTCCACTATTCTTCCATAAAAAGTGAGCAACAAAGCGTTGTACAACAATACACAGCCAAAGGGCAACCCACAGATACCAAACTGTTGCGTTATAAGAATGTTATCGCAGGCTATACACATCTTTACTGGGCCGATACGAATAATCTGATGGATCTATTTTAAAAAAGAGACTCCTATACATCTATTTAGTTACTATATTTGTAGAAATATATAATGGATGGCTATCGATATCATTCTTACCATAATAGGTGCAATACTCATTATCACGGGTATAGTGGGCTGTATCGTGCCCGTATTACCGGGTATTCCGCTCAGTTATGCAGGTATCTTCCTGTTACACCTCACATCGAAGGTTGAATTTTCCACCCGGTTTCTAATCATATGGGCCATTGTTGTCATCATTGTACAAATACTGGATTTTTATGTTCCTGTATGGGGTACCCAGAAATTCGGCGGAGGAAAGAAAGGTATTTGGGGTAGTGCAATAGGAATTATCTTCGGTCTGTTCTTTCTTCAACCCTTCGGTATCATCCTTTTCCCGTTTCTAGGAGCTTTCATCGGAGAACTGATAGACGGCAAAGAACCGAAACCCGCTCTTAAAGCCGGATTTGGAGCCTTCATTGGATTTATGGCCGGAACAGTAATGAAACTGGCTGTAGCTTTCATTCTTGCTTTTTACTTTTTTAAAGAGGTAATCGGTATCTTTTTCTGAAGCTTTTATAGAGTCTGTATAGGTAGCCTTCTCAGGTTTTAACATTTGAGACGGTATACTTTTCAAATGTTAATTAACAGTTTTAAAATACAACTAAGCTAAACGATGCTTATATTTGTATGTATTATAGAGAACCTTTAATTAAAATTAAATCATTATGCTAATGAAAAAACTAGTTCCTTTGTTTTCTCTGACAGCCATGGTACTGATAACGTCGTGTAACGGCCCGGAACCAACTGTGGAGAAACCCTACAACCAAGGTATAAACATTACTCCTATCCCGCTAGAACTGACACAAAAGGAGGATACTTTTAAACTTTCAAAAAGTATAGTTTTCGTCTCCGGTAATGCAGATATAGATAAGGTCGCTGCTTATTTTTCCGCAAAGATAAAGGCTTCGACAGGCTACGATATCAAAACAGTAAAAGATAAACCAGCTTCCGGCTATATCGATCTGAGTATCACTCCTGAACTGGATGTCAACGACGAAGGATATACATTAGACATAACTAATCAGGGCATAGACATACAGGCAAAAACACCTCAGGGATTATTCTACGGTATGCAAACGGTTATGCAATTGCTACCGGCCGAAATAGAAAGCCCTACTCTGGTAAAAAACATAGCTTGGAACATTCCGGCTGTAACCGTAAAAGATGAACCCCGCTTCAAATACCGTGGGTTGCACCTCGATGTATGCCGCCATTTTGCCGATGTAGACTTTCTCAAGAAGCAACTGGATGTATTGGCCATGTTCAAAATCAATAAATTCCACTGGCATCTGACAGAAGACCAGGGTTGGCGCATCGAAATAAAGAAATACCCTAAACTGACTGAAATGGGAGCCGTTCGCACCGAAGGTGAAGGAAATACCTACGGGCCGTTCTTCTATACACAGGAACAAGTGAAAGAAGTGGTAGCCTATGCCAAAGAACGATTCATCGAGGTAATACCCGAAATAGAGCTTCCGGGCCATGCTGTGGCGGCACTGCATGCCTATCCGGAATTATCATGCACCGGAAAACCAATCGAAGTGCGTAATATCTGGGGTGTTGCAAACGATGTTTTCTGCGCAGGAAACGATTCTGTATTCCAGTTTCTTGAAGATGTGATTGCCGAAGTAGTTCCTTTGTTTGAGAGTGAATATTTTCATATAGGCGGCGATGAATGCCCGAAAATACGCTGGGAGAAATGCCCTAAGTGCCAGGCCCGTATCAAGGAACTTGGATTGAAAGGCAATAAAGAACACAGTGCAGAGGAAAAACTTCAAAGCTACTTTGTGCAGCGGATAGAAAAAGTTCTGTTGAAACACAATAAGAAAATGATAGGTTGGGATGAGATACTCGAAGGTGGACTCGCCCCATCCGCAACTGTAATGAGCTGGCGGGGAGAAGAAGGCGGCATTGCCTCGGCAAACATGGGGCATGATGTAATTATGACCCCGGGAGCATGGTTGTATGTGGATAAATATCAAGGAGATGCTAATCTTCAGACAGTAACGATAGGCGGACTTCTGACATTAAAAAAGGTCTACAATTATGAACCAATCCCCGAAATGATAGCTGAAGATAAAAGACACCACATACTTGGAGCTCAAGCGAATATGTGGAACGAATATAATTACACCGAACAGGAAATGGAACTCGATATGTATCCGCGCGCTATAGCCCTGTCTGAATTAACATGGTCTGCAAAAGAAAAAAAGAGTTATCAGGATTTCGAACGACGTATCGATAACCAACGTGTACGTCTCGATATGCACGGTATCGATTACTACATACCTATGCCGGAGGATAAAGGCCCTTATACGATAAAATATTGGGGTGACTCTGTCAGTGCGCCATTCTCGTGTAATTTCGTAGCATTTACAGATCAGGCGACACTTGACTTCAAGACAACCGAACCGGCCAGGATGGTTTATACGACAGACGGCAGTGAACCTACACTAAAATCGGAAGTATTTACAAAACCGTTGACATTCACTGAGAATACGACACTGAAAATACGCTCGGTACTGCTTTCCGATAAGATGAGCCCTGTGCGTACTATTACAATAGAGAAACAAACGTTCGCTCCTGCAGTAGAAAAGGAGAAAGATGCTAAACCCGGACTAAAAGCAGAGTATTACAAAGGGTATGCAAGAACGGTTGCTGAACTGAATGGTAAAACACCGGTTGAAACCGAACAGATAGCCGCACCTCAGGATGCCAAATACAGAGTTAAAAACTATGTGGAAGTGTATGCCGACGATTTCTATTCCCATATCCTGACCGGCTATATAAATATTCCTGAAGACGGAATATATTATTTCAATACAGATAGTGAATTATGGATCGACGGTACATACTTAATCTCTAATGAGAAGGATAATAATGGTACTGCCCGCCGTTTCTCCCGCAGTGACAAATCCATCGCTCTGGCAAAAGGCCCTCATGCTATCAAGATAGTAAGATTGGGAGCAATATTCGGAGGATGGCCTACACAATGGGATCCGGTAATGCTTTCGATACGCAAAGCCGACCAGCCGGAATTTGTTCTTATGGACGCTTCTTATTTTAAATAAAAGCTTTTGGTTAGATTTTTGAAAGCCTTTGAAGAAATATTTCTTCAAAGGCTTTTCTATTTTCTTTTAATATTAAAAGTAACCGGCTAAAAAATCATCTAACAGATTTAATCTCAAACTTACCCCATTTTATATTTTATCTGATCGAATAAGTAAGGAAATATCCTCTCGTCGACACCATGGTTAATGAGAGTACCTCTGTCCGCATCGAAAAGCATCTGAAACAATTCAAAATCATTGTCCTGATATAATGCCTGCTTATAATATTCGACAGCTTCCTTCTTGTTTCCTATGCATAGTTCCACATGACCGGCATTCAGATAGTCATGTACTGTCGGCTTGCCCGACAATATCCGGGTATAGTATTTTTGGGCCAGATCATATTTTTTTTGCAGGAAAGCTGTCCATGCAATCGGGCGCTGAGCTTTTGTCCCTTTGCTATCGAGCAATTCTACTTTGAAATAAGTATTTAACGCCTGTTCGTAATCATCCAGCTCCAGATAACAATGGCCAATATTCAATTCTATATTTATATTATCGGGTGTCAGCTTCGCTGCTTTCTTATAATATTCGAGTGATAGTTCAGGTAGTTTCTGCGAACGGTATAATTGGGCGATACGCTTAATTATCCACGAGTCGTTGGGTTTCAGTAAATCAGCTTGCAGATAGGCATCGAGAGCGCCCTCCAGATCGTTAATCATCTGTCTGCAATAACCAATCTTCTGCCATATATCATCGCTTTGATTATCTATAGCTATGAGCCTGTTGAAGATATTCAGGGCCTCACCGAAATTGTTTTTATCAAAACAGTACAATGCGATCTTCTTCATATCTTCTATATCTGAGATAAGCGGAGCTATCGATTTCTTATCATAAAAATTGAGGCTAAGCCTGAATATATCATAGAAACTGTTTCTGTAAGGATTCAATTTGAAAAAGCGGTACAAATCCTGAATATATTGATTCGACACCACCTCTTCATCAACAGCCGGATTCATTTCTTTAGCTTCCTTTTGAAGCTGTTTTATCTCTTCCGATTCGGCCCCCATACGTCCGAGCATCATTTCGCGCTGGGTAGCCGGAATTTGCAAAAGACTCAGACAGAATGAATATTTATCGGAATTACACATATGTCCCGAATCCACAACAGCAGCCTGTAACAGAGCGCTTTTCTTTTCCGCGGGAAATAAGGTGGAAAATTCGGAGTAAGAAGGATCAAATGGTAAAAACCAGTTACCCATATCGGAGAAGAAAGAAAAATTCTTTAATCCCGAAAATGTAGAGTGGAATACGTCGGCGCCTTCCATTTGCAGATTGGAATATTCCTGTAGCTTTTTTCCCAGGCCGGATTCTTCCAGTTCTTTTTGCCATTCGGGATTCTTTTCAGAGAAGTCGGTATCGCCTCCCATCAGTTCATCCATATTGAGTTTCCTTCCTGCCAGATTATTAAATTTCATCATCTCGGGAAGTATTTCTTCCTTGATCTTTTTGGTTATCTGTTCTGTTTCACGGGAACGGATCAATTGTATGATAGTCCTTAATACGGCTTTCCGGAACTCCGGCTTTTCGGAGAGTGTATCCAGTTGATTCTGTAATTCGGGATATAACGGCCAGCGTACGTCATACATTTGCATTACTACGACTAGTCCCACGATTGCTCTGGCTCTCAGTTGTATATTATCTGAGACCGAGGCCTGCATTAAGACCTGTATTTTGCGGAAATCGAAACGATGAAACAGGCTCAGAGTGATCGCCGACAAGAACAGGCTTTTTTCGCGTACAGGCAAATCTAAATTATTTATAAATGAAATGTAGTTATTAAAGTCGTTCGCATCGGAGCGCGGCGAAACGAATACCATGTTGAACATATCGGAAGCTATCCGCTCACGTTTTACGGCCAGTTCACGTTTCTTATTTGTTTTTTCTTCACCGTCTTCGAGTAAATCAGCCAGTGCTATAGAATCGGCTACATCTTTCAGTTGAGAGGCGTAATCGGTAATTATACCGTCTTTTAGTGTATTGACGCGAAATTTTTCATAAAAGATATTCGACGATTCTATTTTCAGCAATTCATCGGCCGAATCATCTGTCAGTTCATACAACGAACGTAATAAGTTAAGATACACATTTTCCCGTTCAGGGTCTTCAACACCTTCGAAGAGATAATGGAGCATAAATTTATAATTTGTCTCCAACTCGCTGAGTGTTTCAGTGATTTTCCAGTCCTGTGTATTTATTGTCAGTTTCATTAATGACTCAAAGGCATCTTTTAACTGTCTTTTTGACAGGTTTTGAAGAATATCTTTCTTTAATGAAATTATGTCGCGACTATTCATCATTTTCTCTTTAAAATAATAAGAAAAAAGTAATAGGCTGATAATTAGAATCTAATACTTATTCCTTTTGTTTTGCATTTCAATTAATTAGTAAGGACTAAAGTGGACGGTGCGTCTTTCATCAGTTTAGGATTTCTGCTATCCAGTTCCTTCCAGCTATTGAGACTAATCATTATCAAATCCTGCTTCTTCAGAATATCACTATCGATAGGGATATTATTGTTCCAAAGCTGGAACAGATAAGGGTTTATCGCCTTAATCGCACGAACGGATTTTATGAAATCCATCGAGGTATCCATCAGTCCGATAGCATCCCACAGGGTAATCCGCACATAAGAATTTTCGGCCAACCGTTCCATGAAATCTCCTACAAAGATGTCGTCCTCGTCAAGTATAGCGACAAAAATATTCCTCATACTTACCAGTCCTTTATCTATACCTCTATCAACAAATATGCCAACCGGCATATCGCTCTTGGAAACAATGGTCCGTTGCCCTTCGTCGAGGGGTGCCAGCAGCATGCGGCTCCATTTTTTCTGGTTTCCTAATTTTGTAAGTAAATAATTAGGTAAATGAAGTATCCTGTTAGAGAAACCGAGGAAACGGCCTAAGACATTATCTGATAAAACAGAGCCTTGGTAACCGATCAGCAGAAAGTCATATTCCCCTTTGTTTGCTATCTTGGCAACACTGTTGTTGGTATCGCCCACGACTTTGAATATAGGGACGAAACTTTGTTGCAGACTGTGCGCCTCCTCTTCCACCGGTTTGAACATCTCCTGTTCTTCTTCCTCTATACCATATTGATACAGCAGGTTTCCTTCCGAGAGGTGAAGCATGGTGAGTTCCGAAGTCGCTTGCTTCTTCCTTATAAAACTATTGGCTAGAAACATTAGTTTACGTCCCATTTCAGCGCTTTGGAACCATACCAGTATTTTGTATTTATCTTCCTCAACCAAATCTGTATCCGCATGCTTTTTCTTAAATACCTTATCTATAAGACTAAGCAAAGGAGAGGTCATAAATGTGGTGGTCAGCGCCATCACAACCATCATAGCAAAAACTTCAGGGGTAAGGATGCCCAGATCGAGCCCGATATTGAGAACCACCAACTCCATTAAACCCCTCGTATTCATCAGTGCCCCGATGGTAAGGCTATCTTTCCAATTATTGCCTACAAACCGTGCGGCAATTGCACTTCCCATTGTTTTTCCAAAAATGGCAAGAAAGACAATACCCCCGCATATCATCCATAAGCCCGGTTCGTTGAGCAGGCCTATCTCAGTGCGCAGACCGGTAAAGACAAAGAATAAAGGCAGTAACAGTACCAATGATACATCTTCTATCTTTTCGGTAAACAGATTCCTGAAATTAAGATTAGGCGGCATAATTACTCCCGCCAAAAATGCACCAAACAGTGCATGAATACCTATTACTTCAGTGGCATAGGCTGACAAAAACAATATTAAGAAGAATACACCGATAACCGACTTGCTTATGTTTCTGTTAGACGATTGCAGGTCTGCTATCCGCTTCAGGAAAGGACGTACAATCTTGAACATGGCAAGTATATACAGCAGAGCCAGAAGTATGATAAACAAAGAGCTGGCAAACGAGCCGGCCTTAACAACGGCTATAACGGCAGCCAACAAGCACCAGGCTGTAATATCGTCTATTGCAGCACATGTAATTATAGTGGCGCCTAAAGGCATTTTATTGATTCCTCTCTCGTGTATAATGCGTGCCATAACAGGAAATGCCGCAATACTCATGGCAATACCCATAAATAACGCGAACGGGAGGAAAACCGTACTCAGGTGTGTAAAGTTTCCGAACAAATAATAGGCAACAAGAACACCTAGTGTAAAGCAGACGATAATACTGGTATGGCTGATTATAAGGGCATTATTAGCCCGGTTTTTTAAGGTTTTCAAATTAAGTTCCATGCCTACGATAAACATAAACAGGATAAGACCTATCTGGCTGAGAAAACGTATATTTTCCAAGGAGGAGACAGGAAAAAGGAATTCGGATATCTGAGGGAAATAATGCCCAAGAAGGGAGGGACCGAGTACTACCCCTGCAAAAATTTCACCTACAACCGTCGGTTGTCCTATTTTCTGGCATATCCACCCGAATACCCTTACAGCCAGAAGGATAACTACTATCTGCAATAATAATATAGCGACAGGTGCGGCGAAGTCTTCGGTCAGATGATGCAGAAAATCACTCCATGCAGAAGCGGTCGATGCCAGCCCGTATACGTTTTGTTTAGCTTCCAGATTATGCCTTCCAACTCTGACGATAAAATATATCAGTGCCGAAAACAGGCTTATGATAGATGTGTAAAATACAAGGTTTCTATATTTTTTCATAAACTTAATACGCTGTTTATGAGCTTATTCTTTTCTTTCAGATGCAAAGATACAATTTTAAAGTGACAATCCGGCACTTCATTCGGAATCGAAAAAAATGGTAAATACCGTTACCGGGCTATATTTACCTCTATATAAATAATTTGCAATGAGATAGTCTAATTATACAATATCTGGTTTCACTTTTGATGTTATAGAAGATGTGTATATGCACTTAATAGCCATAAAACGAAGACTGGCAGAGTGACCTGTAGTAGCGTAAATAAATGATAATTAAAGAAGAATACCGGATAGAGCTTTTCCAAGTACTTAAAATACTTGATAAAGTGTTAAATAGCTATATATCTGTAAAAAAACAACTTAAAAAATATGTATTAATACAAAATTTAAACCCGAAGTTATCAGAAATTTACTATATAATAATTATCTTTGCAGCGTTTTTCTATAACTATAAATATTACAAAACTTTACGATTTCGATTTTTTGAGCCAAAAATAAACTTTATGGAGAAAAAAACTTACAAACTATTATCCGGATTATCGTTTACTAGTATGTTATCTATCCTTATTGTGACGCTGACTTTAATGTTGTCATGTTCCACATCCAATTCAGTACGTGAGATACGAGCCTCCCGCGACCCGTATGCTAATTATGTACCGCCTATAAAGGTCAAAGTTCCGGTTACAAAGGATGATGCTATGATTAAGGATCTGTTTATGCAATCCCAGTCTAAACGGCCCAATATAGAACTGCCTTATATAGAAGGACAGGATAAAGGCCAGGTTGTAGTCGCCGAGCAGGTTACATACACCAATGCAGAGTCAATAACCCAACCTAAGCCGGATGCGGACAAAGTTCCCGACCTAAGCCAAGTACAGCACCTAAGTGAGGTGGTAGTTACAGCCAAGTCACGTTTTACACCGGAGCAAAACGGACGGGTAAACGTGGACTTTGTGGTGAGAATGCCTAAAGAGCTGCTTTCGACTAACTTCCGGATAACAATGTCCCCTAAATTATTGCATAACGACTCTGTAGTGCCGCTTAAAACGATTATACTAAAGGGACAGGAATTCTCCAATAAGCAAAAACAATCATATAAAGATTACGAAGACTATGTAAATTCCATCGTAGATGAATCGCAATACGACAGCGTTTTTGTCGACTATAAAGGGGTAGAGCAAGATATTGCTTTTCAGCAAAACTTTTATTACAACCAATATCATAAAGAATGGAGCAGGCAGGCCGATTTCGAGGAATGGAAAACCAGCAAGGAAGATGCAGAAGCATTAATGGCGGCCAAACAGACCGGATTCGACAAAAAACTGTATTATGAGAATGTGCGTAAAGCAAGAGAGAAAGCAATGAAAGAGGTTGCAAAAGGAAAGGATACCACCGGCTTTTTTGCAAAATATATGAAAAATGTACCTAAGCCCGACGATTTGACAAAAGGCAAGGCCGTAGTAGAACAGAAAAATGATTATCGTCTCGATTTTTATAAAGAATATTCGAATCGTGCCAAAGAACAGGTTTTCCGCGATTGGGCCACAGGAAAAGATACAGTCGGAGCCTATGCCCGCTATATGAAAAACTTTGATAAAAACCTGAAAACATTGATGCTGGAAGGTGAAGACATGACCAGGATTCCGGAAAGATTCAGGGATATTTACAGGGAAGGCCGCGCAATGAATCAGATCAAAAACCAATATCTGACCGCTAAGGACTCTATAGAAATAGCTCAAAGCCGGTATAAGTTTGAAGATATAGCCCTTAACGAAATGAAAAAAGAACGGCGGGAAGAGAAAAGACGAGAGTTAATTATTTTCCCATACGAAGAGAATACTCACCTCGATACTATAATACAGACCGACCGTGATTTCTTCTTTGTATACAAACAGGATTATCCGGTAACTCCGGGAATGAGAAGGCTTCGTTTGACTATGAATACAAAAATAGATGCAATAGATCGCAGTAGTTTTGTTACTCCTCTGTCCGATACATTGTCTTATTTTATTTCATCCTTGTCTCAGTTGGTAGATTCTACGCTTATATCCAAGACTACAACAATTCACAGGGATGTGTATAATACAATGGTTGTATATCCTAAATTCGCGACAGGTAAATCCTCATTCAATATAAATTACAGGGACAACAAAGAACAGGCAGATAAAGTATTAAATACTTACCGCACATTTACCGGAGAGGGTAAGTTATTGATGGATAGTGTTGTTATACGGGTATCTACAGCCCTGGATGGTCCATATGACGATAATATAGAATTATCGATGAAACGTGCAAATGCACTGAAAGATTACTTCATCAAATCGTTGGGAGGCAACAAAGCCGATATGACAATGATATTCAAAACACGTTACAGTGGAGAAGACTGGAATACAATGGCACGTTTGATTGTCAAAAGAACAGACATGCCTAACAAATCTGAAATATTGGATATGTTGACACAAGCCGTAAATCCGGACCAATGTGAGCAGGATATAAAGAAAAACTATCCGGCTGACTTCAGAATTATTCAGGATTCAATATATCCATTGTTAAATAAAGCGGATATTATCTTCAATATGACCCGTCCGGGTATAACAGAAGAAATTTCAGTCAATACCGAAGTACGTCCTGATTATGCACAGGCGCTCCGTTTCTTACAAGACAGGGAATACTGGAAAGCACTCGATATATTACAGGCCTATCCGGATTACAATACAGCATTATGCCTCGTATGCATGGGCTACAACGCGAAGGCTCTGGATCTGTTAAACGATTTGCAACAGACGGGGAATACCGAATACCTGAGAGCAATACTTTCTATTCGCTCAGGTAACGACAATGAAGCAATCAACCATTTAATAAAGGCTTGTGAATTAGATCCGACAAAAGCGTACCGCGCACCGCTCGATCCGGAAATTGCAGGATTGATACGCAAATATAATCTGCAGGAACGATTGAATAGCAGTGCAGACATGCCTCCGGTGAGCTTACCGGATCAGGAATAAAGTAATTGGAAACTTAAAATAAAAATAACCTCAGCTATAAATAGTTGAGGTTATTTTTTGTCCGGAATATTGAGGCATCGGGAATACAACGGCTAGTTTTTAGAATTTTATGCTTACACTTTCTTTCTTTCTTGTTATTTTTACGATTCATTAGCTAGCCGAATGACTAACAAACAATAAAACTGATAATCAACAATATGAATTACAGAGCTCTGACTCCTCAGGAAATAAATGTGCTAAAAACACAAAACTGTATTGCCGATAATTGGGATAATATAGAGGTTGCAGATAATTTTACGCCGGATTATATAAAGCATGTAAATTTTTCGGGTAAAATAAAAATGGGTGTGTTTGAGGAAGAATTCTCGCTGCCGGGAGGATTAAAAAAGCATTCAGGTATCCATCACGCCTGTCTTCACAATTGTGAACTGGGCAATAATATACTCATAGAGAATATTCAGAATTATATTGCAAATTACAGAATAGGGAATAATGTACTGATCCAGAATATACACCATTTATATGTAGATGGAGAAACTTCTTTTGGTAACGGTGTGGAAGTAAGTGTACTGAATGAGACCGGAGGACGTGAAGTTTTAATATATGATAAACTAAGCGCACACTTTGCATATATCCTTTCGTTCTACCGCCATCGTCCGGTACTCACCAGGAAGTTGCAGGATATGATAATGGCATATGCCAGAGAAAATACCTCAACAACAGGCAGCATCGGTAATAACGTTACAATCGTAAATGCCGGCGCAATAAAAAATGTGCGTATAGGAGACTGTGCTGTTATAGAAGGTGCCCGCCATTTAGAAAATGGAAGTATAAACAGTAATGAGCACGACCCTGTGCATATCGGATATAGTGTAATGGCCAATGATTTCATCATATGTTCGGGTTCGCGAGTAGAAGACGGAACCATGCTCACCCGTTGTTTTATTGGCCAGGCATGCCAGTTAGGCCATACATATTCGGCCAGCGATTCTTTATTTTTCAGTAATTGCCAGGGTGAGAATGGAGAAGCCTGCGCCTTATTTGCAGGGCCGTATACAGTTACACATCATAAATCGACGCTACTGATTGCCGGAATGTTTTCATTTATGAATGCCGGTTCGGGTTCCAATCAGAGTAATCATATGTATAAGTTGGGCCCGATACATCAGGGGATTGTAGAACGTGGAGGCAAAACAACCAGCGATTCGTATATATTGTGGCCATCCCGTATCGGGGCGTTTTCCCTGATAATGGGACGCCACTATCACAATACCGACACGTCGAATATGCCATTTTCATATCTGATAGAAGACAAGAACGAAACGGTTTTAGTACCGGGAGTTAACCTGCGAAGTGTAGGCACTATCCGCGATGCGCAAAAATTTCCAAAGCGTGATAAGCGCAAAGACCCGGAGAAGCTGGACCAGATTAATTTTAACCTGTTAAGCCCTTATACGGTACAAAAAATGTTCAAGGCAATATCTATATTAAGGGAAATGCTCGACACATGTGGTGAGGCCAGCGATTTTTACTCATATAAAGGTTGCCGGATTAAAAACTCGTCGCTGAATAAAGGTATAAAGCTTTATGACATGGCTATAAATAAGTTTTTGGGCAACTCTATCATATCCCGTCTGGGTAATTGCCCATGTACAAGCAACGAAGAGATAAGGAGTTATTTGAAACCCGATACGAGTGTAGGGCTGTGTGTATGGAGCGATATAGGCGGTATGCTTGCTCCCCGCTCCGAAATAGACAAGCTGATATCGGATATAGAATCGGAAAAGATAACACAGGTAGTAGAGATAAATGCTATTTTTGTCCAACTTCACAAAGATTATTATTCACTGGAATGGACGTGGGCGTGGGATAAGATACAGCAATATTACAGATTATCTTTGGAAACAATTACAGCGCAGGATATTAAAAATATCGTTGAGCGTTGGAAAACAGTTGTAGTAGACTTGGATAAGATGATATATGAGGATGCTAAAAAGGAATTTTCTTTGTCCTCACGTACAGGCTTCGGTCTTGATGGCGACCGTAACCAGCAGAAAGATGATTTTGAACAAGTACGTGGCGTATTTGAAGAAAACGCTTTTGTAAAAGCAGTATTGACGCATATAGACACAAAAACAAAATTGGGTAATGAGATAATAAGCCGATTGAAAAAAGCAGTGAAATAATATCGCGTTTTAAGTAGGATAAAGTATTTATACGAATCAGCAGTTGAGTTTTAACGTTCTATTTTTTTAATCATATAAGCTTTGTAAAAGCTCTTATCTTTCAGTTCATGTCTGCCGCGCCCTCCCGGGCTTGTCCTCACTTTTGGCATTGCCCAAAACGAACCAAAAGGCTAGCGCCTCGTTCGACCTCACCCCCCGCCCTCTCCAAAGGGAGAGGGAGCCACAACCGTCTTGCCGGCTGAAAGGGACGAACGGGCTATCGCCCCGTCCCTTTCTACGCCGGCTGCACCGTGTGGGTGCCCCGCCTGCGTCACTAATGCGCGGGGGCGGACGCCAGAGTAAGGGCAAAGCCATCAACTAAAAATATACGCTGGCTCTATTGTGCGTCAGCCTGCGCCGTTAGCTTCATGGACGGGGTACCCGTAGGATTAAAAGACGAAAAAACGAAAACGTGTTTGAGCTTATCTGCCAATTCATATTTTACAACTTTTAGAGCGAGTTTTTTCGTTTCGTCTTTTTTTCCGTTACGGGTCGGCCTTTGAAGTGGGGCGCTAAAGCGTTTTTGGTTCCTTTTGCGGCTTTGGGCAAAAGGAACACAAGCAATCTCTGATTGCGCGTAGTAGAAAAAATAGAACGTTAAAAATCGACTACTGATTTATATCATTCATTGCTATATTTCCGTAATTATTATCCACTTAATGAAAAACAAACACAAGGCGAGTGACTAACCGGAATAAAATAGAAAAGCTCTAAAGTAAAACTTTAGAGCTTTTTAAATTATTTCGACCGATGCTGTACTCTTATTTCTTAGGCTGAGTACGTTTTGCATAACGATTCATAAACTTATCAACACGTCCTGCAGTATCCACAAGTTTTTGTTTTCCTGTGTAGAATGGATGGGACGAACTGGTAATTTCAAGCTTTACCAGCGGATAAGTAACACCGTCTATTTCGATAGTTTCCTTTGCATTGATTGTTGAACGTGAGATAAATACCTCATCGTTTGACATATCTTTGAAAGCCACCGGACGGTAATTCTCTGGATGAATATCTTTCTTCATTTTATAGTAGTTTAAGTTATTTCTTCTTTTTCAGCCGACAAAGATAGGCCTTTTATCCTATTAAAACAAAATATTTCCCTCAAATTTAGGATAAATATATGAATATTTCTTTTTGAATTTTATCTATATATGCGAACAGTTATGAGTTACTGCGCCCTTCGGGCAGTTACGGGTTACGAGAAAAATATTGTTAACTGAAGATTGCTAACTGTTAACTGTAAAAGTTGTTACATTTGTTACTTTTTAACCATATATAGTTAATAAAAGCAAAAACAGCAGAATAAAAACAGTGAAAAATCTGTCAGATATGTCAGGTTTTAACATAATACAGTTAATAAAATCAAAAGAAAACAGCAATAACCATGAGATGCGAGATATGAATAACCAAGTAAAAAAAACTTATATATCATATTTTGCTTACCTGTCTACTAAAAATGTAAAATGTGTCAAGTTTGTCAAGTTTTAAGGAATCCGTTACCTCTTTAATTTTATTTACTAAATATATGCCAATATAATAAATTTTGCTTTCTTTTGTTCTGTAAAAACGTTTTTGAATAAGTAAATATGGAAATCATGTGTAAATATATTTTATTATCAACAGCTGTTGCATTTTCTCTATTGTCGTGTAATAATAAAAAAAGTGCTTCAGATAATTCGACAGAAAATCAAGCCGACATTATAAATATGGAATCTATATCAGACGAAACCAGCATGTACCTTCTTGTCGGCACCTATACGGCAGGTGAGAGTGAGGGAATATATGTATATCAGTTCGATACGGTATCGGGATATTCTCAATATAAAAGCATGGTGAAAGTTGCAAACCCGTCTTACCTGACTGTTAGCAAGGACGAGAAATTTATTTATGCTGTGACTGAAACAGGAGATAATACTGCTGCCGCTAATGCTTATTCTTTCGACAAGAATAAAGGGGAATTGAAACACCTGAATACAGAACAGACTAAAGGAGCCGATCCTTGCTACATTTCAGTGGATGCCACGGGTAAGCATGTGGTTACGGCAAACTATTCGGGAGGTAGCCTCAGCGTGTTTGGAGTGAAAGAAGATGGCTCGCTTAATGCGGCATCGCAGGTTATAAGTTTTAGCGGCAAAGGTGCAGACCCGGAACGTCAGGCAAAGCCACATATACACTGTGTAATGTTTTCTCCGGATGGAAAATATCTGTTCGCTGACGATTTGGGTACAGATAAGATACATAAATTCGATGTAAACACAAATGCTACAGGCGATTATCTGAAACAGGGAACACCTCCATCATTTAAGGTTGCGAATGAATCTGGTCCGCGCCATCTTGCATTTCACCCGAATGGCAAGTATGCCTATCTTATAAATGAGTTGTCCGGCGCTGTAATTGCCTTTAGTTATGACGGGACAAAAGGAAATCTTACAGAAATACAATCCGTACAGGCAGATACACTCAATGCTAAAGGTAGTGCAGATATACATATATCTCCCGATGGCAAATTCCTGTATGCATCCAACCGCCTGAAAGGTGACGGGCTGGCGATATTTTCAATCAATCAGGCTGACGGGAAACTGACCAAGGCGGGCTATCAGGAAACCGGAGTGCATCCCCGTAATTTCGCAATTACGCCAAACGGTAAATATCTGCTTGTTGCGAGCCGCGACAGCGATATAATCCAGATATTCCTCAGAAACGGAAATACAGGTTTACTGGAAGATACATTTAAAGATATAAAACTGGATATGCCGGTATGTCTTAAATTTGTATCTTTTAAGTAACTTAGTTTTCTCCGGATTTTTCTTCAGTTTGAGGATCTTCGTTAAATTCATGTATGTTTACAACCCGGTTAACCCGGTAATGAGGCGATAGTATTTCTATACCGGCTTCCTTGAAAACATCCTGTATATTCTTTCGAAGGTCGGAATATATATCGTTCATCCTATTGGCATCTTTCGTGAATACATTTAGCTGATATTCGACATAGAAGTCCTCGAAGGCTGTTTGCATGATAAAAGGCTTTTGCTTCCGGTTCAGGTTGTCAGTCTTATATGCGACTTTTAGCAATAACTCATGTACCAGCCTCCATGGCACATCATAGCCGATAGTGACCGTTGTATAGAGTATCAATCCATACTGGCTTGCGGAGAAAGTATAATTGACGGTCTTTGTGCTCATTACACTGGAATTTGGTATAGTGATTACCTCATTTTTGGCTGTTTTCACACGGGTTACCAAAGCCGTTTTCTCTATCACGTTGCCCACAGTATCATCCATCTTCACACGGTCTCCTATTTTGAAAGGCCTCATATATGTGATCACAAACCCGGCAATGATATTCCCGATAACGGATGTGGAACCCAGTGATATCATTAGCCCCAGGAATACAGATACGCCCTGGAATATTTGTGAGTCCGAATTAGGGAGATAGGGAAATATCAGGATAAATGTGAATACCATCAGTATGGCTATGACAATATTGTATGTAGGTTTCGCCCAATCGGGATAAAAACCTTTGAACGTAATTTTATTATCTGATATTTTATCTGTGATGGAGCGCAGAAATTTCTTTACAAACCTGAATATAAAGGCAATAACTATTATTGTGAACAGATTTGGCAGATAATTCTTAATACTGACAGCAACTTTTTTTACCGGTGATATAACATAGTTGAGAAGTTGATCCGATAAGCCTGTCGTATGTGGAAATATCTTGAAGAACAATAGGGTACATACAAATAAAGAGGCTACGATCAATACAAAACGTAGAATCTTGAGCAAGGCAAATATGATTTGCTCCGCTTTCTCAGCCTCGATAATGCCAAACAGTCCTTTGACTTTCTTATGCCGCTGTTTGCGTACGAAGATTTTCAGCCTCCGGTAGCCGAACCTGAATCCCCGCAGGAAGAAATATTCTCCGGCAATTATGAGTATAACGAACAGGGCTTGCATTCCTATTCGTTGCCAACTGGTTTCGCTCTGCTGTTTGTCAATGGCACTTATTATAATATTGCGATACGAAGCGGCTAATTCCAGTTTTGTTCTGCCGTATATCTGAGCCTGTAACGTATCTATGCTGATTATGATTCTGGAGTTTTGGTATTTCTGGTCGTCATATACTATATTTATCTGGTCGCTAAACTCAACTAGTTTTAGCGAATCCGGATCAAAAAGGGGATACTCTTCCAGCGATCGTATTTTGTCTTCAATAGCTGAAGCTCTCTGATCGACAGTAAAGGACCCTACTCCACCATGTATAAGGAATAGTGTATCGATGAAAGGAGCTACGGGCGCGCCCTTGGTTTGGGTTAATATAATTTCGGTAGAATCGACCTTGGCTATAACTGGTTCTTTTTTGTTTGTAGTTCTTTTTTGGGCTGATGCATCCATTGTAGTAAGACACAAAATAGTGATGCATAGCAGTGACGTTAAGATGTTATATTTGCTCATAGTAGTTTTTTTGCCTTTTTGAATATAACAAATATATATAAGTTAACTGATAAATCGTATAATAAATGGATAATAAAATCTGAAATATATTTTATAAATAAACTCCCTGCATTTTTGTTCTATACAGGGAGTCTTGTTGCACAATCTTAGTATTAACCTCTGCTTTTCATACTGTCCTCATCCGGATTTATCTTATTAAGGGCTGCTTTTACCTCTTTTTCGCTAATGATAGTTGGATAAAAACTGTTGCTTTTATCTTTTCTGGCTTCTTCATAAGCTACAAAATCCTGTGGAGACTTTACTATTTCATTCTTTTTCATGACTGACAGTAGATTTAATTAAACATATATACTAAACACGATCACAGTAATTTATGTTCAGTGGATACAATAAAAAGCGGATGGTTTATCATAGACCACCCGCCTCTGTCATCAGAACTGTGTTTAATTCTATTTACAAGATGACGCTTAAATTCGCTCTGTTTTCAAATGCATAGTTGTCCTCAACATTCCTTGCATAATCCACTATTTTACTTACTGTTATCGTAGGATTTGGATTATTTAGTATATACTGCACATAGAATCCCCTCACATATCCGTGAGGCAACTCCTCATACCCGCTTGGGGGAGGTGTATCCAAATCCAGTTTCCTTATATCCGTCTGATTTGTGTTTATATATAATTTGTAACCAAGTTCAATATCACTGAGTCTTCTGCACCAGCGTACATTCATCATATGATAGCTTAGGACATCCTTGGTATCCACATAGTCATGTAACATGACCACACCCACGGATAATTCATCGTTCCAAAGCTGTACAGCCATATATGCAGAGTAAAACAAGTGATAAATATCCCCTTTCTTGCCATCTGTATAGCAACCGTTTGTAGGACCTAATCCGTTACACCACGGGCCATCACCGTTTAATCTGGCTCCTCCCGGCATCAGGTTGAATTTATACTTGTTTGTGGTATTCTTTTGGTCAAACCAGTATGTCTTATATGATCCGCCTCCTGGATCTGCAATATCGTAGGCTAAAGGATTGTCTCCCGGCCTTGCTCCTAATGTAAATCGTACATCCCGTTCGTTTAGCCGGGTATGAGGACTGTCGTATGTAGTATTGAACGGACACATAGCAAATAGTTGCCTGTAATCTTCCGGTGCAGGTATCTTCCATCCTTTGATATTTTGATTGTTCTGATCGCGCATTACACCATACTTATTCATATATAATATGCTTGGATAGCTGTAGTATCTTCCATAACTCTTTTCAAAATCATTGATGTTTTGTAACTGGAATTGAGATGGTGCTATCCTGATACGTTCTACATATCTGTCCAGAACATTTTGAGTAATCGGATAGATATTTTCAAAATCATTACCCCATTTCACCGTATGGTAAAAATTCTGATCTACCCAATAATATTCACCCACACGCACAGCATTATATTCGCCAAGAAGCTGACTACCCTCCGTAGTGTAAAAATTGACCTTCATCGATTCGGGTAAAGCTCTGGTATTTTTGTTGATATACTGAAAAACAAAATCTTCAGAATTTTTATTGAAGTATAGATATTTCTTTTCTTTTTCTTCCCCTATATAACCACCGGGAGGTGTAACTTCTACTACTGTATAATTTTTTGCGGGCAGATCTGTCACCTCAGTTTTACCTTTATCGAGAGTATATGTGGCAACAACTTCATTATTGTAATCGAGCACCTTATATATTCCTCCTCCAATAAATTCATTTGTTACTATATCTCTTGCCGAGATTGTGAAGTGAGCCATTTCCATATCACCATTGTCGGTACATGCATATAGTCCGATAAATGACAATAAGTAAATTATAATATTCTTCTTCATTTTCCTTTCCTTTTATTTTATTCTATATTAAAAGCAGCCTGTAAAATAAAATGGTAAGGTACATGGTACACAGATGTGATAGAATTTATATATCCGTATGTCTTCCTAAAATAAACATGTTAACTTATTTATTTGTTTTTGGAATTTAAGTAAAAATGCAAAGAAATTCACCCCAATGAACTTTTTAGTATTCCCGCATCTCAACTATGATGGCAAAAAAGAAAAGCGTTATTTAAATAAATAACGCTTTTTCTATAATGAATAAATTTAATCAATAATATGTTTCAGATACAGAATGATTCAATTCAATATATAAATGACCATTTTCATCAAAGAATCGGATCTTATTTTCTCTTGATAACCAGCCTAGTGCCATATTTATGAGAGTATCTTTAAAATCGGATAATTCTCCGATTTCCCTTATGGTTAACTTACCCTTTTCTGCCAGTAAATTCCATATTATACCTGCATTAATTCCAATGTCATTTTTCAGCATAATTTACCAGTTTAAATTTATAAAATAAATCATATTTCTTTATTATCGATCAGACTTGAAGTAAATCCTCCTAATAAAGCGCCATAGCTGCAATTAACCCAGCATTCGGCCGATAATGGATAAGTACCCCAATAACAAGCAAAATAGAACCAATAGACAAAACCTATAATTATTCCGGCTAGTATGCCGAGCAATATGGTACTATTATTCGTGATGAAAGCCAATACCTTATTCATAATCAAAATTCTTTAAGGGCGATTCCAGTAAAATTGTCCGGTGTGTACCGGTTCTGCAAGCATAGCAACTTTCGTTGGTTTAGATTCTTTCATAGCTTCGCGTATAGCTCTGGCAAACAGATTATTGATTTTGTGCCCCGGGCAATTTGCGATAATCCGTCCTTTTATAAAATGACCGACCAATGCTATATCACCTATTATATCAAGTAGTTTATGTCTGGCCGGCTCATTAGGATAAAGTAACGGCTTATTCATGATATATCCTAATTTATTGGCGTCCTTTCTTTTTACTCCCATTACATCGGCCAGATGGTCGAAACTATCTTGTTCGATAGGCTTGTCATATATCACGATAGCATTGTCCAAATCTCCGCCTTTAACCAGATTATTCTGGAGTAAAGGTTCTATTTCACGGACAAAGACAAATGTTCGGGCAGAAGCAAAGTCTTTTGTAAATTCGGACAAATCATTCAGGCTTGCATCCTGTCGTCTCAATAGTGCCGAGTTGAATGCAATATGCGACTGGATACTGAACGAATCGTCAGGTAATAAGAGCATCGAAGAACCGGTGGCTTTATCCATTACCTTGATTCTTTTTCTTTTGAATGTAATATATTCTCTTACAGCATCTTGCTGTTGTATACCTACTTCCTTTATCTTGCTTACATAGGCAATAGAACTTCCATCCAGGATGGGAAATTCGGGAGCATCCACATCTATCAGGCAGTTATCTATCTCGCATGCGTAGAGGGCAGCTAGTGCATGTTCTACAGTGCTGACCTGCACTCCGTTGGCCGACAATACCGTACCTCGTTGTGTAGCCGAAACGTTTTCGGCCAAGGCATCTATTACCGGTTGTCCCAAAACATCGGTACGCCTGATTTTATAACCATGGTTTTCAGGTGCAGGATTGAACGTGATGTTGATACTTAATCCGGTGTGCAACCCTTTTCCACTCAGTGAAAAACTATTTTTTAAAGTTCTTTGATTAACCATAACAAATCTTTTTATTGTTTTTGTATCTTAAGGCATTGTTAATAAGCAGGCGCCAGCAGAATATCCCCCACCGAATACCGATATACAGACCAAGTCTCCCGACCGGAACCTGTCAGTATTCTGAGCATACACCAACAAAGCGCTGGCTGAGCCTGTGTTGCCTAATTCTTCTATATTGGATAATATTACATCGTCACTCAAGTCGAGTTGTCTGGTCACATTCTTCAATATTCTCATATTGGCCTGATGGCCTATGAAATAAGTTAACCTGTCGAGAGAGTATCCGCTATTCTCCACTATTTCTTTCGTATTTTGTGATATATAGTTACATGCAAACATAAATACATCTTTTCCGTGTGGCATTTGTAGCCCGCCATTATCAGGGGTAAGGAAAACGCCTTGCGGCCCTAAGCCTACATGTCCCAATCCCTGAGTTGTAATATCAATAATATGAGGGTCTTTTTCGGTTTGTGCCGTGTCGGAGAAGAAATATGCGACTGCGCCATCTCCCCACAGATGACCCGACATGCAATCCGTATCATCCGAATATGTCGAATTACGGTCGGCACAGATCAACAAGGCCTTACTTGCTATTTCGGAAGAGAAAAACGAGTATATAATTTCCATGGCGTTGATTGCAGAAGAACAGGCCGAGGAAATATGAAATACTTTGGCTTCGGATATATTGTATTCCCGTTGTATGTAATGCCCAGCTGTGGCAATTGTATCTGACGGCGTATATGAAGCAAATATAATCAAGTCCACGTCATTGATATTGTACGGCAATTTGGGCAAAGCATTACTTACTGCTTCTGCACACATATAGTTCATTGTTTCTTTCTCGGTAGCCCTGGAGCGTGAGCGTATACCGGTTCTTTGCAAAATCCAGTCACTGGTAAGACCATTCACTTCTGTGAAGTAATCATTAGTAACCCTTGTAGGTGGGATATAATATCCGGTTGCATTAATATACATATTCTATATGTTTAAATTCTCAATATTGGTTTTCACATTCGGGATGACGCAGCAGATATTTTTTCCAAAAACGACGATTGTACAGATGTATTAGTTTTTGGCATATTTTTTCATCATATTTACGGATTTTTGAATATTCTTCACCAATGTAATTCAGCGTATTATCATTGGCTTTGATGCGTTTGAAGCTTCTGCAACTATCCAGTAAACTGATGTTTCTGAACGACATCCGGTTGAGGTCCACCAGATAAAACTGATAGCCATCTTTGGTTGTTTTATAGAGGATATTTCCCGGTGAATAATCTTTATGGAATATTCCCTTTTTATGTATTTCGGCTGTGAACATTGTAAAGGCCTGAATTAAACCTTTGCTCTCTTCCTCTGTTTGTTTATATACTTCTTTCATCGTACCCTGTACTTCCTCATGTATGGAGATATAGTACGACTCGGACAATAACCTGTTTTTACATATATCGATATATGCGATAGGATCGGGCGTATTGGTTCCCTTATCCAGAACGTATAGCGCATTGTTAAAAGATCTTTCGGCCTTAGACTTTCTGATATATTTATACACAAAGCGATTGATAAGTATGGGTCTTTTAAAAGATTTTACATTTACCATAAAACCGTTTATCCGGAACAACTTAATTGTATTGCGTGCATTATATATCATCTCCCCTTCCCGAGAAAAAATCTCAGGGATAGAATATATAAATTCCGAAAGTCCATTATATTTAGGATTGATACATAGTTTCATTTTGTAGCTCTGTTGTAAATGATTTTTAAATTAGACTCCGGAATAACTACCAAAATCCGTTCTCTCTCTTTTCCCTCTTTAAATATCAGTATACTCGGAACCCCTGATATACGATATTCCGCTTCCAGAGCGTTGAATTCGGCAATATTTACTTTATAGTAGTTAATTTTTTCTTTATCATCCACTGGTAATTGGTTGAGATTATACTCCATTTTGTCACACAAATCTGAGTTTTCTTTATAAAAAAGGACAAATCCGGTGCCCGAACTGACAGCTTCATCAAAAGTTTTATCATTCAGGTCTACAAAACGGCTATCTTCCACATTATTCGGAATACTGTTTACAGCCCAGGTACCCATAATATTTGTAACTATGCTTAATAGGATAAACATTAATCCGAAATGCCATGCCTGAAGTTTAAAAGTTTTCATTACTGTTTAGTTTAGTAAAAAAAGTTTTTAATGCTGCGCCTCGAAATCAGGGCTATCAGCCATAGTTATATTCCAAAAGATGCAATAGCCACTAAACCTAGAAAAGACTGTAAAAATCAGGTTTAATACATATTCCCACCCGGATATTCATCGAATATTTATCATAATCCAGCAAACTTTCACCATATCCATGGAAGAAACGGGCAAAAATATACTGGTTCGCTTTTTCCGAAATCCTGAAACTTGCCGTGAGTGTTGTATTGATATTACCAAACCCTCTTTTGGGATTTAAATCTGCAGATAACCACCATTTGTGTTTATCGCTTATATAATTTATCGACAGGTAACCCAAGCCCCTATAGTCGATAAGATCTTTATTATTACCCCCATCCACATAAGGTATCCAAAATTCGCCGGATAGATTGAAGCGTGCGTTGAAATAATATTTCATAGAAATGCTTAAATAATTCCAGCTACGCGAATCTTCTCCATCGCGTCCGTTCGATTCATGCTTCAGTTGAGCAAACATTGCTCCCACCAGCTTCTTATCGTGAAATATATATTTACCCAAGCCCAAACCCGGGTTATAGTTCGTATCCCTGAAAGGACTGGATTCGGCATATATATCCCAAAACGATCTCTGGGTATATGTCAGGTAAGCGAATGTTTTGAACGGAAGTACACTCTTAGTCAGACGCTGCCTGATACTGATCTGAAATGTGGCATCGGCCGAAGTATTTGTAATTTCTTCATTCAGTGGTATCCCTGTTACAAAGTATGTATCTTTATATACTGCAAATGAAGGCATCCTGTCGGCCATTCTTATAGCTTCTTTTTCCGATATTTCAAAATGTCTGGGTTTGAATATATTGGGGTCCCGCATGGCTACATTGTATTGTTCCCTGATGCTATCATTAGCATACAGCAGATCATCCTGAGCTGACAAATAGGCAGAAACTGTTGCTAATAAAATAAATAAATAGACTTTTCGCATAAATAAAAAATCAGCTAAATGATCCCTCACTTTTAGTTTACTGAATATTCGTTACTATTATTTGAAGATAATTACCTGGTCAGTCGAAAATAAATTGATTTATAAATCTATCGTTTGGTATATCTTCTTTGCATTTTGTTTTGATTCCTATCTTATTCAGAATCTTTTTTAGGTCGGAGTTGATTGTATCTGCATATACCAGACTGACTTTTTTGATGGCCATCAGTAACGAAAAGTAATTATTCCCGGTACTTTCCAGTTTCAGACTTTCAACGCCTTTTACATTGTCATCTTCTAATTCAAACAGGTTTACAGTCGTATTTTCTTGAACTCCTTTGCTGAGTGCTCCTTTTTGAGTGAGGATAACTATTATTTTTTTCATAAAATTGTTGTTTGAATTATGAACAATTGTTCATTTGGTTATAAAAAAATAAACGCTTGTCTTTGTTGTATTAATGAACGATAGTTCACTGCCGGATAAAAAAAATTAAGCTTTGATTAAACAATATAAATAATCCATCACTTCCTTTCTTCTTTCCATATCTTTTACCACATTTGTCACAAAATGGGATTCGTCACAAGCCTGGTCTGAAGTTTCCTTTACACCTGTATTATTGAATAATATACACATTATTTCAACATCAATATCGGCTCTCACCTCCTTGACTGCTATACTCTTATGCAGAGCATTCCGCCAGTGACCGAGCAGACGGCTGTAGATAAATCTGAAGCGGTTGACAAAATCTGGATAATGCTTCGCGGCTTGTATTATTAAAGCTGTGTAATTCAGGAAAACCGTATGTGTAACGCCTGCTCTCATAAATGCATTGGTTACAATTTTCTGCCGCCTGTGCATAGCTTCAATTAATTCGGGTACCGTGATGTCCCCTTTTATACCATTAAGCATTTTGTCGAATATCTTGAAAAAATACTCGTCGATAACAGCAAAGAATAGTTCTTCTTTATTTTTAAAATACCGGTACATAGCTCCACGAGACATCCCCAGCTCCTCTTGCAGAACGGATATTGATGCACTGTCATAACCTTTGTTCATGAAAACGTCGAAGGCCCGTCTTAATATGTATTCTCTGCTATACTTCATTAATCAACTATTTTAAATATGTGAACAATCGTTCACAATGCAAAATTGCGATATTAAATTTGATTGCACACTATTTTTAATGTTAAAAAATATTTTTAAATCACATCACAAAAGCAACTATTCCGAGAAAAATTTGATTGATAGAGATCATTTATTTTACTATCAGGTGTTAAACTTCCAGATTTTTTCTTCACCGTCGAATGTTACGCCAAATAGAGCTGGCGAAGGTAAACGGAGATAGCTAAACTGTATATCCAATGCTATTTTGGCTCCGGAAAGCTGTTCTACTTTTGCATTCCATTCCAATACTTTATCATAGAGCTCGTTTGTTTTAGCCATATCCGACCGGGAGATTGCATTATTCAGCTTATCTACAAGATTGCTTATTTCCAACTCTTCAAATTTCGTTGCGAGTTCGTTATACTTTTCCATGTAGCGTTTTGACAGTTCTTCGGTATCCATAAGTGTTTCATTTAGATTGTTAATAACAGTATATGTATCTATACTTAGAAATAACATTCTAACGAGATATTAAGTTTAGTTCTGAATCCGAATAAATTAATTGTGATACTCTTTAAACATCCTATTATTTCGTATTTTCCGGCTTTCTTCGTTAATTTGCATCTATAATCAATAGCTGTTTATCCAGAATAACAAAATTAGTGGCAAAGAAGAATTTTTATGTAATATGGAATGGCGTAACTCCCGGGGTGTATTCGTCATGGAATGAGGCAAAAGCTCAGATCGAAGGGTACGAGGGAGCTATTTATAAATCTTTCCCTACCAAAGAGGAAGCCGAGAAAGCATATAATGATAATCCATGGCTATATATAGGAAAAAATGCAGAAAAGAAGAAAGTCTCCATTCATAACATACCCGAAATCATAAAAAACAGCTTGTCTGTGGATGCCGCTTGCAGCGGGAATCCGGGTTTATTGGAATACAGGGGCGTATACGTGCAGACCGGAGAGCAGGTATTTCATCAGGGACCGTTTGAGAAAGGAACAAATAATATAGGAGAATTCCTTGCTCTGGTACATGGTCTGGCATTGCTGAAGCAGAAAAAATTTAAAATTCCTATCTATTCGGACAGCGCTAATGCTATAAAGTGGGTAAAAGAGAAAAAATGCAAAACGAAATTGGAAAGACTGCCCGAAAATGAATCTCTATTCTACATGATAGAACGTGCTGAGAAGTGGCTCAGAGACAATACATATACTACTCAAATAATAAAATGGAAGACGGACGAATGGGGCGAAATCCCTGCCGATTTCGGACGAAAATGATTTTAGAACTAACTAGTCCACGGATTCACAGACATTAGAAACCTCCACTTGTCTATATCATACTTATACAGATAATATTTTCCATATGCGCATTCGTACCCGCAGGTATAAACTTTGTAAATAATAACATATTCCTTATTACGCGAGAACAAAGGAACGGAATAATAATTCACATCCGTATAATCTTTTTTCTTGGCCGGGAGCATTTTTTTGCCTGACATACCTTTATGCCAGACGGAATCCTTGATGGATATAAACTGTTCATAAAAATAATCTTTGTCCGCCTGAGTAAATAGCGTATCCAGACCGGAAGATTTTTTGAACAGGTATTTATTGTCTGGTTCCAGATGACTGATATCGTACTCACCTATATATTTACTAATGAAGTTAGCTGCATCCCAAGGCAATATTTTCACGGATACTTTTGTGTTATTCTTGAGGAATTTAATCTCGGATTTTTTATCATTATTGGTCATCCAATTCAGGAAGCCGTAAATCTCCTCATCGGAAATAATAGTACTATAGGTATGTGTTTGTGCCTGCACAACACCGGATTGCACAAGAAGCATAGTAAAGAAAACAAGTAAACCCCTGAGCAGCATATCTATTCGAGTTTGGCCCAAAGATAATAAAAATAAAAAAACAAAGAATTAAGAATTAAGAATAACTTGTTTACCCGTATCTTGTATCTCGTCTACTTGTAACAGAACGATCAATTTCTACTTCCGATCCGCTTAAATAATTAATCTTTTGGAAATCACAAGATATAACTTTGTATAAAAAAATTACTTATATTTTCTTACTTTTTCTTATCCCCGAACAGCAAAAAAATGCTACTTTTGCTTTTTGTAGTATTAATTATTACATAGAACTATAAATAATAAAACAAACACGCATGGAAAGTAATGATTTGCTAATGCAAGTGACAGCCAAAGCCAAAACATGGCTATCAGACAAATACGATGACGAGACGAGAAAAGAAGTGCAAGCATTATTAGACAAAGAAGATAAAACAGAGTTGATAGAGGCTTTCTATAAAGACCTTGAATTTGGGACAGGAGGTCTTCGCGGTATTATGGGAGTCGGTACCAACAGAGTTAATATATATACTATAGGAGCAGCTACGCAAGGCCTGACGAACTATCTGCTGAAAGAATTTTCTTCGCTAAAACAGATAAAAGTAGTTATCGGACACGATTGCCGTAACAATAGCCGGAAATACGCCGAAATATCGGCTGACATACTATCAGCTAACGGAATCAAAGCATATCTGTTCGAAGACCTGCGTCCTACACCGGAGGTATCATACGCCATTCGCAAACTGGGTTGCCAGAGCGGTATTATGATAACAGCATCGCACAACCCGAAAGCATATAACGGATATAAGGCTTACTGGGAAGACGGTGCACAGGTTATACCTCCGCATGATAAGAATATCATTGCTGAAGTAAACCGTGTCAATGTCGAGAATATCAAGTTTAAAGGCAACAAGAACCTGATAGAAATATTAGGTAAAAATATGGATGAAGCATATATAAAAGAGTTGAAAACCATTTTACTCTCACCTGATGCTATCAAACGTCACAGCGGAATAGGTATCGTATATACCCCGTTGCACGGAACAGGATTTACCGTAATCCCTCAGGCTCTGAAAGCATCCGGATTTACTAACATTATCAATGTCCCGGAACAAGACGTACTGAGTGGTGATTTTCCTACTGTTGTATCTCCAAATCCTGAAGATCCCGCAGCGATGGCTCTTGCCGTAAAAAAAGCAATGGAAACAAATGCCGAGCTCGTATTTGCGACAGACCCCGATGCTGACCGCTTCGGTGCAGGTATCCGTAACGATAAAGGAGAGTTTATCCTGCTGAACGGAAACCAGACAATGCTTATCCTTATTTATTATATAATTACCCGGAAAAGAGAACTCGGGCAACTTACCGGAAAAGAATATACTGTACGCACAATTGTAACCAGTGCCTTAACCCAGGTAGTATCGGAGAAAAACGGTGTGGAAATGTTCGAGTGCTATACAGGATTCAAATGGATTGCTGCCATTATGCGCGAGCTTGAAGGTAAGCGTCAATATATAGGAGGAGGAGAAGAAAGCTATGGCTTCCTTGCCGAAGACTTTGTTCGCGATAAGGATTCCGTATCGGCTGCTATGCTCTTCGGAGAAATCGCAGCATGGGCAAAGGACAATGGAAAAACATTATACGAAATGCTTCAGGATATCTATGTAGAATACGGATTCTCGAAAGAAAAGGGTATTTCGGTAACTAAAGAAGGACGTAGCGGTGCAGAGGAAATAGAAGCTATGATGAAAAACTTCAGGGAGAATCCAATCAAACAGATTGCAGGCTCTAAGGTGACGCTCATCAAAGACTTTGTAACTCTGAAAGCTCAGGATTTGGCCATCAATGAAGAATATACATTGGAAATGCCAACGACTTCAAACGTATTGCAGTACTTCACCGAAGACGGAACAAAAATATCCATTCGTCCTTCCGGTACAGAACCGAAAATTAAGTTCTATATAGAAGTTAAAGCAAAATTGAAATCCAGAGCTGACTACGATGCCGTAGATGCCAGTACAGAGAAAAAGATAGAACAAGTCTGTAAAGATTTGGGAATCTAAAGAATACTAAGAGAGCCGGATTATTACCATCCGGCTTTTTTGCCTGATATATTTGCGAAAATAATGTCAAACAAACGATTTTATCCCTCTAAAGCGGAATTACTAAATAAATGCTCTCTGTAAACAACAATATTGAATCGAGATTGTTATGAAATATCTAAAGGATTCACACTAATAACACATTAACAATTAAACTGAAATATTTTGGCAAAGGATTGTAAAAAAGACTTATATCCTCTCTGCTTTATAAAATCTCTTCTGTTTATTTCGCCAAAACATGTTTTACAACATGTTTTTATATAAAAAATGTTAAGAAAGTAATTTTTACTTACTATCCTATAAACTTATTATAAGTACACTTACTATATTTGTGCCGAATTTAAAAAAATAGATTAAATGGAAGTAAACTGCAAATTAGGGAATCCAAATGAGGAGGTGGGATATCTAATATGGCGTGTTTCCAAATTCTGGCAAAGAGGTAAACACAAGGTATTAGATGAATTTGGGCTAACATCATCACAAATGGAATTATTAGGTGCTATATATCATATGTCGAGGCAACAAAAAGAGGCCACACAAATCGTTTTATCGCAGGAAACAGAGATAGATCCTATGACTACTTCCACCATATTAAGAAATCTTGAGAAAAAGGGATTAATAAGCAGACGGGAAAGCGTAACCGATACAAGGGCCCGCATTGTAGAACTAACTGAAGCAGGAAAGGAACTTTTCGAAAAGGCCATTACCAAAGTAAAAAGCGGGCAAGAACTTCTATTTAAAAATATCGATGTAGAAGTATTAAGGACACAATTAATCATCCTTTTACAGGAGATGGACAGATTAAGTAAATCAAACAATTAAATAAATATAGGTATGAATGTGAAAAAGATTGTTATCGGAGCAATGGCTCTATTGGTTATGGTATCTTGTGGGAACAAGAGCTCCAATCCTTTCGGAGGTGGAGATAAAACTCCTCAGGAATATCCGACACAGGTATTAAGTATGCAGGACACAGAACTGGAAACTGTTTATCCAGTGACTATAAAAGGACAGGAAGATGTTGAAATCAGGCCTCGTATCGATGGTTTTATAGATGCTGTTTATGTGGATGAAGGAGCAGTAGTGAAAAAGGGACAGATTTTGTTTAAAATCAATTCCCCTACAGCCGAACAAGCTTTGAGAACAGCACAGGCTGCCGTTGAAAGTGCCAAGGCGCAGGTGAGCACAGCCCAATTAAATGTCGACAGGTTCAAACCTTTGGCCGAACAAGGTATTGTAAGCCAGGTACAACTCGATACTTACCAGAACACATTGCTTACATCAAAAGCAACTTTGGCTCAGACTGAGGCTCAGCTAGCGAGTGCGCAGGCACAGATGAACTGGACAAATGTTTCCAGTCCGGTAGATGGCGTTGTAGGGACAATCAATTATCGTCAGGGTAGTTTGGTTAATAATAGCAATGCTCTGACTACAGTATCAAGTACAGGAAATGTATTTGCGTATTTCTCATTGAATGAGAAAGACCTCGTTACTTTGTTGGCAGACCTGCCGGGCAAAACTCAGGCTGAAAAAATAAATAACCTGCCTGCTGTTACCCTGAAGATGGCTGATGGTACTGTATATGAAGAGAAAGGTAAGATAAAAACAATTTCCGGATCGGTAAGCGTATCAACCGGATCTGCAAACTTCAGGGCCGAATTTCCAAATCCTCACGGAGTGTTGAGAAGCGGATTCAGCGGAAACCTGTCTATTCCTCAGCATGTAGAAGAGGCTATAGTAATACCTCAGGCAGCCACATTTACAAAACAGAATAAGCGCTTGGTTTATAAAGTGGTCAGCGATTCTGTTGCTGTACAAATACTAATCGATGTTACTGCGACACCTGACGGGAAAAGCTATGTTGTAACAAACGGCCTTTCGAGCGGTGACCGTATTGTAACAGGTGGAGTTGCCACTCTGTCTGATAGTACAACAATCATTGTGAAAAAATAAGACAATTTATTTAATAAATAAAATAAAGAACTAATGTTAAAAACATTTATAGAAAGACCTGTACTCTCTACGGTTATTTCTGTCATTATTGTGGTACTGGGGATTATTGGCCTGGCAACCTTGCCAGTAGAGCAGTATCCCGATATCGCTCCTCCGACAGTGCAGGTGTCAGCTACCTATCCCGGTGCAAATGCGGATGTGGTAATGAATAGTGTGGTTGTTCCACTCGAAGAACAAATCAATGGTGTAGAGGGGATGACATATATGACATCGTCTGCGACAAGTGGATCTGCTACGATCAGAGTTTATTTCAAGCAAGGGGTTAATCCTGATATTGCTGCTGTAAACGTGCAAAATCTTGCGGCACGTGCAAATCCTCTGCTCCCGGAAGAGGTGACTCAATTGGGGGTGACTGTTGCAAAACAACAGAACAGTACATTGCTGGGGCTTACAATCAGTACAAGCAATCCTGACTATGACGGAGAATTTCTTCAGAACTATGCAAATATCAATATTCTCCCTCAGATAAAACGTGTATATGGTGTTGGTAATGCCAGTGTTTTTGGAGCAAGGGACTATGCTATGCGTGTATGGCTTAAACCGGATGTGATGGCTGCCTACAAAATTTCCGTACAGGAAGTAAGTGCAGCATTAGCAGATCAGAATATAGAAGCCGCCCCCGGCGAGTTGGGACAAAATAGCGACCAGTCCTTCCAGTATACAATGAGATATACCGGAAAACTTCGTACAGAAGACCAGTTCGGTAATATTATCCTGCGTTCTCAGGACGGACATATCCTAAGGCTGAAAGATATTGCGGACATCAAATTAGGCTCTTTGAACTATAGCGTTATTTCTCAGACCGACAGAAATGAATCTGTATTTATCATGATTAACCAGACAGCCGGATCAAATGCCCAGGAGGTAATCAATAATGTGAAAGCTGTACTGAATGACGCGGAAAAATTATTGCCTACAGGTGTTAAATTTAATTATATGATGGACTCCAGTGAGTTTCTGGATGCATCTATTGAGAAAGTTATCCATACATTGCTGGAAGCCTTTGTCCTTGTATTTATCGTAGTATTCGTATTCTTGCAGGACTTCAGGTCTACAATCATTCCTGCGGTAGCAGTACCGGTGGCCATTGTAGGTACATTTTTCTTCTTACAGGTGTTTGGGTTCTCTATCAACTTGCTGACTTTGTTTGCATTGGTACTTGCTATTGGTATTGTGGTCGATGACGCCATAGTCGTCGTCGAGGCTGTCCATGCACAGCTCGACGCAGGAGAAAAAGATCCTAAAAAGGCGACCATGACTGCTATGAAGGAAATTGCACCGGCTATTGTATCTATCACACTGGTTATGTCGGCGGTATTTATTCCGGTCAGCTTTATCGGCGGTACGAGCGGTATATTCTTCAAGCAGTTCGGTCTGACTCTGGCTATTGCCATTCTTATTTCGGCTGTAAATGCCTTGACTCTGAGTCCGGCTCTTTGTGCCTTGTTCCTGAAAGCACACGACGAAGAGCATCAGAAAAAAGGTTTCCTGCAAAAGTTCTATTATTATTTCAATATTACGTTCAATAGTGCAACGCAGAAGTACAAAAAGAGCCTTCAGTTCTTAGGAAGAAGAGGCCATCGCTGGATTACGGTAGCTATTATAGTAGTTTCGTCTGTTATACTATTCGGCCTGATGAAAATGCTGCCTACCGGCTTCGTTCCGAATGAAGATAGTGGTGGTGTTATCGGTTTCGTGACTTTACCTCCGGGTTCATCCTTGGAGAGAACAGACTCTATTGTAAATCAGGTTGTTCATATGGCACAGGAAATTGATGGTGTTAAGAGTGTGACTAATATCTCGGGGGTTAACTTTACCGCCGGTATGAACAGTTCTTATGGTACCTTGATTGTAAAAATGGAGTCATGGAATGATCGTAAACTATCAACCAACGAAGTGTCTGCCATATTGAAAGAAAAGACAAGCCATATCAAGGATGCGACATTCTTCTTTGTGGCTACCCCTACCCTCCAGGGATTTGGATTGAGTGCAGGGGTTGATATGCAGTTGCAAGACCGTACAGGGGGGGATATTAACAAATTTAATGAAATAGCTCAAAACTTCCTCCAAAAACTACAAAGCAGAAATGATGTCATACTCATGGCTATGACAAACTTCAACCCTGCCTTCCCGCAGAAAGAAATATCAGCTGACTTACCTAAGATTAAGGCAGCAGGATTAAGTCTCAGCGAAGTAATGGGGACATTGCAGGCTTATATCGGTAGTTCGTATATCTCAACATTCAACTTATATGGTAAGCAATTTAGGGTTGTATTGCAGGCTTCTCCTGAGTACAGAAGAAAACTGGATGACCTGAGTGGTTTATTTGTCAAGACCGGAAGTGGGGATATGGCTCCTATCACAGAGTTTATTCATGTAGAAGATATTGATGCCCCTCCTACATTGAGTCGTTTCAATATGTATACATCTATAGATATGACCATTATACCTAATATGCTTGACGGAAAAAGTACCGGGGATGTATTGAACCTGATAGAAGAAATGTCTCAGGATAAAAGCATCTTCCCCGATGGTTATACATACGAATTTGGTGGTATGACCCGTGAAGAAGCCAATGCCGGTAGCCAGACCGTCCTCATATTTGGTATCTGTATCATTTTCGTATACTTGCTACTTTGCGCCCTTTATGAAAGTTATATTATACCATTGGCAGTATTATTCTCACTTCCTGTCGGATTGGCCGGAGTATTTATCTTCCTGATGATATTCGGTGTGTCGCAGGGTATTGTGAATAACATTTACGTCCAGATATCGATGATCATGCTTATCGGACTCTTGGCGAAGAATGCCATTCTGATTGTGGAATATGCATTGCAACGCCGTCAGCAGGGAATGAGTATTATAGAAGCTGCTGTAAACGGAGCTGTTGCACGTCTTCGTCCTATTCTGATGACATCGTTTGCATTCATAGCGGGACTATTCCCTCTGTTTATTGCATCCGGTGCAGGTGCCATCGGTAACCGCTCTATCGGTATCAGTGCTATCGGAGGTATGTTTATCGGTACTATGATCGGAATATTGGTTATACCGTCGCTGTATATCATATTCCAGTCTCTACAGGATAAAGTAAGTAAATCGGGAATGATAAATTCGAACGACGAATTCATAAACAAACAAGGACAATAACATTATGATAAGTAAACAAATAAAAGGTGCGGTTCTGTTGGGAGTAATACTCTCAATGGGATTCACATCCTGCGGAGTTTTGAATTCCAACAAATATAAATCTCCGGAAGTAGATGCTTCAGGGATGTTCAGAGATGAAAATCCAACGGATACGACTACTATAGCAAATATCCCCTGGAGGGAATATTTCAGCGACCCGGTTCTTCAGGCATTGATAGATGAAGGCCTTACAAACAACTATGACCTGCGCCTGGCATATAACCGTATCCAACAGGCCGAAGCCGGACTATATATTGCCAAATCGGCATATTTCCCTACTGTTGCTTTAGGTGCTCAGGTTACACATACTCAAAAAAGTATCAGCAATGGTAAAGAAAGGGTACTCGGATATAATGGCGGCGACCAATGGGCTTTGGGTTTTGTAGTACAATGGGAAGCTGATATCTGGGGTAAACTGAATAGCAAGACAAAAGCCCAGTATGCTAACCTCGTTAGCACACATGCTTACCGTAATCTTATTCAGACATCCCTGGTTGCCAATATAGCTACCACCTATTACTCGCTGCTGGCGCTCGACGAGCAGTTGAAGATTACATTGGAGACTATTGAATTATTAAAGGAAAGTACTGCAACAATGCAGGCCATGATGCAGGCCGGACTCCTCAATCGTGCCGGTGTAAAGCAAAGTGAGGCTTTGCTCTATAGTACTCAGGTTAGTGTGCCGGATCTGCAAATGCAAATCAATCAGCTCGAGAATTCCCTTAGTCTGTTATTAGGACGCAAACCGGGATCTATTTCAAGGACAACCATTGACAACCAGTCCGTTCCAGCCGAACTACAAGTAGGTATCCCTGCACAGATGTTGGCAAAACGCCCGGATGTATTGCAAGCCGAGATGGGATTCAGATATGCATTCGAGATGAAGAATGTAGCTCAGCGATCTCTGTATCCGTCTTTGACATTAGGCAGTTCTTCTTCTGTTGGATTTGCATCTAATACACTTTCACAGTTCTTCAAACCGACAAATATTCTGGCTAATATCGTAGGTGGACTTACCCAGCCTATATTTGCGGGGAATCAGCTGAGAGGACAGTATAAGATAGCAAAGGCTCAACAGGAAGAAGCACTACTTACTTTCGAACAAACAGTATTGACCGCAAGTCAGGAAGTATCGAACATTATGTTCACATACGAAACTTCACTCCGCAAGAATGAGGACCGTGCTAAACAAGTAGATGCTCTTTCCCTTGCTGTAGGTGATACCCAACAGTTACTGAAAGCCGGTGAGGCTAACTATACAGAAGTATTACAGGCAGAGCAAAGTTTGCTACAGGCACAACTTGGACAGGTAAGCGATAAACTTGAACAACTACAGGCATCTGTAAATCTTTACAGAGCACTTGGAGGTGGTATCGAGTAACAACAATCTGATAACATTCTTATTTATGAAAGAGGATATTTCCCGGTGGAAATATCCTCTTTCTTTGATTTCATCTTTTTGGAAATACTTTATCTATGTATATAGCCGATAGCCTTTAGCTGTTGGCTTATAGCTCTTTGATAGATTGATACAGGAATTTAAAGATTCAAGGTTTAATAATTTAAAAAATGAAAATGTGAGAAACCTGTCACCTTTGTTACTTTTTTCTCAGTGTTCCTATTTCCCTGCCCGGTGATACTCAGTGTAACAGAAAGTGGTTATGAGGAAAAACTGACAGAATAAAAAAAGTGTCAGGTTTGTCAAGTTTTGTAATTGAAACTGAAAAGAGAATATAGAAAGTTAAAAGGTGGATTAAAAAATAACAATGAAAAACAAGCTAAAAGTTGTCAACTTTGTCAGGTTTTAACAAGTAATAAATCCAGGTAGCTACGCCCGCTCGCGCAGACGTCCCGTCTGTGTGTTGCATAGCAAACATTTTCGCACTGTCAACAAGACACGGACTTGGAAGTCCGCACCAGCGGATAGAATATTATAGAGATACAAATTATTTACCATGAACTTGTGCATAATAGAATCTATCTATTCCTATTCCCCCGCCTCGCTGAGAATCACATTTGCACGGGCTATTGCAATATTAATATTATCGCATATATTCACTTCACCTATCATAGCTGGTATGCCTGAAGTTTCTATCATGGCGTGTACTTTCGGCCTTACACCCGACAAAATAACCTGTATGCCGTCCTTCATTGACTTCTGGCAGAGGCTTTCCAGATTATGCAGTCCTGTGGAATCGATAAACGGAACTTTGCGCATCCGTATAATACGTATCTTCGATTTATCTCCAATTACACGCATGCTTTCCTCAAACTTGTTGGCAATGCCGAAGAAGAAAGGACCGTCGATCTCATAGACCTCTACGCCGTCGGGCAAGGTGAGTATCTCTTCATCCTGAGTAAATTCGCTTTCATCTGTTAAATCCAGTTCGTTCTTTATAACAGAAACATGCGTTACCTCGTTGATCCGCCTCATAAAGAGTACTACAGCCAGTAATAAACCCACTTCGATAGCAATGGTCAGGTCGAATATTACCGTCAGGAAAAATGTGATAAGCAATACTGCGACATCCGATTTCTGATTTCTCAGGAGAGCTTTGAATGTACGCCATTCACTCATATTATATGACACAATAACCAGTACTCCGGCGAGGCAGGCCATCGGTATATATTGAGCCAAAGGCATCAACAGAAGCAAAATAAGCAATAAGACAACGGCATGGATTATACCCGCCACCGGTGTTCGTCCCCCGTTATTGATATTCGTCATGGTGCGGGCAATGGCTCCGGTAGCCGGAATACCTCCAAACAGAGGAGTAATGATATTTGCCACCCCTTGCGCTATAAGCTCCGTATTGGAATTATGTTTCTCCCCTCCTATTACACCGTCGGCCACTGTAGCCGACAATAACGACTCAATAGCGCCGAGCAAGGCAATCGTTATTGCCACAGGAAGCAAATCGGTTATCGCCGCCATATTAATATCAGGAATAGCGGCATCGGGTAACTCAGCATTTATTCTGAAGCGGTCGCCAATAGTATCTATAGCACTGATACCGAAATATGTTTTCATAAAATAAACGATGGCTGTAACCAGGATAATGGCAACAAGCGACCCCGGTACTTTCTTTACAATGCGTGGCGTAAGTACGATAATAATTATACTGCCTATACTTACGATCGTATTCCACCAGTTGATAGTATCGAAATGCTTAATGTATATTATCCATTTACCGATAAAATCTCCGGGAACTTTCTCTCCGCCGAAGTTGAGTCCGAAGATATCGGCAATCTGCGTTGTCAAAATGGTGACGGCAATACCACTGGTAAAACCGACTATGATAGGATACGGGATAAACTTGATGATTTTCCCCAATTTGAAAATACCCAGTAAAACCAGAATGACTCCCGCGATAATAGTAGCTATGAGTAATCCCTTTATCCCGTGCGTTTGTACCACTCCATAGACAATAACGATAAAAGCGCCCGTCGGCCCTCCTATCTGCACGCGGCTCCCTCCCAGAAAGGAGATGACAAACCCGGCAATAATAGCCGTGATTATACCCTGTTCAGGAGTTACACCCGACGCAATACCAAATGCCAAAGCCAGAGGTAGGGCAACAATACCAACAATAAGACCTGCCATGAGGTCGTTTATGAATTTTCCTTTATCGTACGTCTTCAGTGAAATAAATAACTGGGGCGTGAAATCTTTGAGAAGATCTTTTTTCATATCAAAACAAAAAACACTATTAACTTACATTAGTAATCGGCTCGCAAATATACAAGATACTAATAAATAACCATTTATCAAAATATAGACCAAACTAGTTTAGAATGCGTCTAATTTACTTATTCAAAACAGGTTATTGATTGCACATTTTTAAGAGCGCAAAGTTACAAAATGATTTGGTTTCATTTCTTTTGATTGATAATAATTATTAATTTTGTAGAAACTATCAATTTAAACTATCAAAAAGTTATGGAAAAAAGTATCAAAGGTACAGAGACCGAAAAGTGCCTGTTAAAATCATTCGCGGGAGAATCTCAAGCTAGAATGCGTTACACAATGTTTGCCAGCCAGGCGAAAAAAGAAGGACTGGAACAAATTGCGGCTATATTTCTTGAAACAGCAGATCAGGAAAAGGAACATGCAAAACGCATGTTTAAATTCCTGGAAGGCGGTATGGTAGAAATCACCGCGATGTATCCTGCCGGAAAAATAGGAACAACCGCCGAAAACCTGATAGAAGCTGCAGCCGGAGAACACGAAGAGTGGGCTATCGACTATCCTGCTTTTGCTGAAATAGCAGAAAAGGAAGGCTTCAAAGAAATCGCCGTAATGTACCGTATGATAGGCAAGGTAGAGAATATACACGAAGACCGTTACAAGGCGCTTCTTGCACGCGTGGAAAGCAACGGGGTATTTACCCGCGAAGAAGCTATCGACTGGCAATGTCGTAATTGCGGATTCGTTATCAAGAGCAAGATGGCTCCTAAGACCTGCCCTGCATGTTTACATCCTCAGGCATACTTCGAACCACTAAAATGGAACTTCTAAGTAAGAATTGCTGATAAAGGAAAAGCCACAGATATATTCTGCGGCTTTTTTCTTTATACCGGAAGTTATACTCAGCTTTTCAGAAACTTGATATAATTATAAATCGCATTGAACGGATTCCTGCTTTTCTTGAGCGGAACAGTCCTGTACAAATCAAGAAATGAACCCATATGCCGTTCCAATGTATAAGAATTCGCATATTCAGTCTGCTGCTCTATAAACGAAGTATTCTCATAGAATCCGTTAAGGTTTCTCTCAATTATATCTTTCATTTGTACGGCATCGAAATTATCCCAGAAAAAAGCATATTTATCTCCTATTTCAGGAAGGCTTGTACACGACGATGAAAAGACGGGTTTACCAAAAAGCATAGCTTCAATAACGGGATAACCGAATCCTTCAAATTTCGAAGGAAACAAAAAAGCTTCACAATTTCGGTACATCCATACCTTTTCTGCAGCACTGATTACACCTGTAAGAAAAACGTTACCGATATTCTCTTCTGCTATACGCGTTTCAATATATTTTGCATACCCGAACGTATTATCGCCACTTATATACAGATTATACGCAGGCATGAGCTTCATCATATCTAACAATACATGAAAGTTTTTCTTCTCTAAAACCTGTCCTATTGTAAAGAAGAATTTCCGGCTCGAATCTACACTTTCCAACTCAAGGCCTTCATCATCTGCAATACTACGTTCCCCTACATAGTTCAATAGAACTGTTTTCCCTTTCAGATCAATATGCTGTTGCAGTTCGCTGATAGTAAAACGGGATATGGCTGTGATAGTATCGGCAATATCCAGTATCGCCTGCTGCCTTTTCAGTTTCCTTTTTGCCTTAGCCGCACTCCTTTCGTACAGGAAGTTCAAGTCGTGTACGCTGATTATCCTTACCGTATTGCTGTGCAACGAGATAGTTTTTACTTGCTGGGTTATACTGTGCCATATATCGTAATGCGGTAACAAGAAAGGGTATACCTTATAATTGCGTTTATATTCAAGATATTTTATATTGTTTCCGAACTTGCCGATATATTCTTTTGGAACAAGAAGCGTTATATCCAAATCCTGTATTCTTTCCGGATGGTCCTTAAAATAGTTTCCGTAATTTAAAGCCAATTGCCCGAAACCGTTGTTGAGATATTCCAGATATCTTAAATCGATTAAAACACTCCTTTTTTTCATAGTTGTTATTTACAAAGGCCAAATGTAATAAAAAGCTGCTAGCTGCCAGCTGATCGGTTTCGGCTTTTTCATTTCTTATTTTAATTAGGTAATCTTTTCAGGGTTTGTCGTGGTTATCGTTTTATTGTTGACATAGATATATAAGAACATTCAATTCTCTTTTGCTACAAGCAATCAAAGATTACCTGTGTTCGTTTTGGGTAACGCTAAGATGAATATTCATATGAAACGAAGTTGAGTTAATGAGAATTGGAGATTTGAACAACAAGTTTTTATGATTATTTGTTTTTGCAATTATAGTTTTGTCGAAATTGAGAAAAGTAAAATAAAATCCCCACATTGTATGCAGGGATTTAATCTTCTGTGGAGAATATCGGACTCGAACCGATCACCTCAACACTGCCAGCGTTGCGCTCTAGCCAGATGAGCTAATTCCCCGAATCGGATACAAAGATAATATTTTTTGTTATCCAATTATACTTTTACAGAAAATCTTAGATATCCACCACAAACTTTTTCAGTTCAAGGTTCAATAACGGCTGAGGTACAGACTGTTTTATCTCGGAAACAATAATGTCGAGCACCCGTTCGCGTAAGAATTCCTTACGGGTAACAAGGCTTACCTCACGAACAGGCGATACCCCTTTTAACGGGCGTACATTACGTCTTTGCTTTTCATTCAGTTCCTCTATGGCCATTTCAGGGATTATAGTCAGCCCGCTGTTATTATCCACGATATTAATCAGAGTACTGATGCTTCCCGCTTCGTATGAAAACAAAGAATGAGAACTCTTGCGCTTACGCATATTACATATACGCAATATCTGACCGCGGAAACAATGTACTTCTTCAAGCAACCACAGGCGGTTGATATTCAAATCTTCCTCCTCCAGTTCTTTCTTGGCATACAACGATGTTTCACGAGGCGAAACATAGGCATAGAACCGTTCATAATAAATCGGATGTTCCGTGATCTTTTCGTTTTTAAGCGGAGTAGCCAGTATAGCACCATCCAAAGCCCCATTGAGCAGCTTTTCAATTATCTGAGCGGTAGTGGTTTCTTCTATTACCAACACAATGTCATAACCATTCTGGTCGTGCACCTGCATCAGTTTTGGCAACAGGTAAGGAGCAATGGTAGGAATAATACCCAGTTTGAATACACCCTGTACCACGCCTTTCTCTTCCTGAATAATCTCCTTGATCTGTTTCACCTGCGAAACGATTACCCTTGCCTGATTAATGATTTGCGTGCCTATTACCGTAGGCTGAACCGGCAGCTGGCTACGGTCGAATATTTTTACACCCAACTCATCTTCCAACTTCTGAATCATCATGCTCAGCGTAGGCTGGGTAACAAATGAAGACTCTGCTGCTTTAGCAAAGTGGCGGTGATTATCCACTGCTATAATATATTCCAGTTGCTGTATATTCATTTTCTTTATATTTTGTGTTAATATTCGCGTTCTCCAAAAATAGACGAGCCTACCCGTATCATTGTAGACCCTTCTTCGACTGCTATCATATAGTCTCCCGACATACCCATTGATATTTCAGAGAAGCAATCATCCTCTGCAAAATAGTCATTTTTTATTTCATCGAAGAATAATTTCAGACTTTTAAATTCTTTTCTGATCTGTGATTCCTCTTCGACGTTGGAAGCCATACCCATTACTCCGCCAAGATAAGCAAATTTACAATCTCTCCACTGGTTTGCTGACAGGAAACTACGGCACTCGTCAAAAGTAAATCCGTATTTGGCATCTTCTTGTGCTATATGGATCTCCAGCAAACAACAAATCCTTTTCCCGATACGGGCTGCGGACTTCTCTATTTCGGCAAGCAATTTCCAACTATCAACACTGTGTATTGTATGTGTATAAGGTATAATCGACTTTACTTTATTCGTCTGTAAATGTCCTATAAAATGCCATTCTATATCCTGAGGCAGCAAAGAATGCTTTTGGCTTATTTCCTGCATCCGGCTTTCTCCAAAAATATGCTGACCGGCATTATACGCCACCCTGATAGCATCCACCGGGTGAAATTTAGATACAGCCACCAGTTTTACGTTTACCGGCAAGCGGTCTTTTATTCTATGTATATTTTCGGAAATGCCCATTCAGTATTTTTTAGACAAGAACTACTTTCTTCTTCTGATCTTCAGAATAAGGGAATACATCCATTATCGTGGTTTCGCTCAGAGAAGCTATGGCATAATCGGCCAAAGTACCTTCCATCCCCTTTTCCACAACTTTCAATGCCTCTTTCAGATCCGAAGCCTGAGCCAGCATGTTCACGGCTGTTTTCTTCTCGGTGCCACTCTTTTCATCCAGAGAGATAAACATAACTTTGGCTTTAAAAAAACGATCGCCATTATCGTTAAAGAACAGCTCGGATAATTTAGCGCGTTTTATATCCGTGATGGTAAATTCACCTGTTATATAAGGTTTTATTTCTTCTATAATACGTGCCTCTGCCTCAGTAAAAGACATAGCATCAACAAGATAAGGCTCTGTAACTTTCTTCTGCATGCCGTTTTCCAGCATCTTTTCGTAACTAACCTTACATTCAAACCAATTGTGCATATAAATGTGTTGTTATTATTAAAATCTATAATTTGTCGATGCAAATTTAACAAATTTAATTTATAAAATCTATCATACAATAAAAGTTCTCTATTTAATTGATTTAAATATTGTTATAATTCGCATTCTTTCTGTATATGGGTATAATCTCCGTTGGCTGTCTGTTTAATTTACTATATATTGTAATTGCTTTTTAGCCGTTAGCTGTAATTATAGCGTAAGTAACTCAGTACTTATTTATTTGAAACTTACTGCCTGTTAAAACTTGACAAACCTGACAACTTTTGCACTATTTCCATATTTCGACTCACAGCTTTTCAACTTTCAACTCAATCCGTTCTCGATGTATATCCCGGCGGCAGAAACGGATAAGGATTCGGTTTGGGCTTTTCTACCGGAGCGGCAGGCGGTTGCACAACAGGCGGCTGTTCCTCCGCTTTATCCTGTTTGTCTACCTGCTCACTTTTCACTTTCCATTCTTCACTTTTCACTTTTAATTCTTCATTTCTCACTTTCCATTCTTCATTTTTCACTTTTAATTCTTCACTTTTCACTTTCCGTTCTTCATTTTTCACTTTCCATTCTTCACTTTTCGTTTTCCGTTCTTCATTTTTCACTTTCCGTTCTTCATTTTTCGTTTTCCGTTCTTCACTTTTCACTTTTTTCTCCTCTTCCAACTCCTTATCCACGGCAGTCACTATTTCGGGATTGAGCGCGCCGCCCGAACG